>CP091034.1:2478333-3717500 GCA_039725955.1 Sinorhizobium sp. B11 | reverse complement strand
TCTGAACATGGGGAGACCACTCTCCAAGCCTAAGTACTCGTGCATGACCGATAGCGAACAAGTACCGTGAGGGAAAGGTGAAAAGCACCCCGACAAGGGGAGTGAAATAGTACCTGAAACCGGATGCCTACAAACAGTCGGAGGGGGCAACCCTGACGGCGTACCTTTTGTATAATGGGTCAACGACTTAGTGTAACAAGCAAGCTTAAGCCGGTAGGTGTAGGCGCAGCGAAAGCGAGTCTGAATAGGGCGATATAGTTTGTTGCATTAGACCCGAAACCGAGTGATCTAGCCATGAGCAGGTTGAAGGTTGGGTAACACCAACTGGAGGACCGAACCCGCATCTGTTGCAATAGATTGGGATGACTTGTGGCTAGGGGTGAAAGGCCAATCAAACTCGGAAATAGCTGGTTCTCCGCGAAATCTATTTAGGTAGAGCGTCTGGCGAATACTCCCGGGGGTAGAGCACTGGATGGGCTATGGGGACTCACCGTCTTACTGATCCTAACCAAACTCCGAATACCGGGAAGTACTACCAGGCAGACACACGGCGGGTGCTAACGTCCGTCGTGAAAAGGGCAACAACCCTAACCTCCAGCTAAGGTCCCCAAGTCATGGCTAAGTGGGAAAGGATGTGAGGATCCCAAAACAACCAGGATGTTGGCTTAGAAGCAGCCATCATTTAAAGAAAGCGTAACAGCTCACTGGTCTAAATAAGGGTCTTTGCGCCGAAAATGTAACGGGGCTAAAGCCATGCACCGAAGCTGAGGATTCCTCTTTGAGGAGTGGTAGCGGAGCGTTCCGTAAGCTGATGAAGGGATACCTGTGAGGGGTCCTGGAGGTATCGGAAGTGCGAATGTTGACATGAGTAACGATAAAGAGGGTGAGAGACCCTCTCGCCGAAAGACCAAGGGTTCCTGCTTAAAGTTAATCTGAGCAGGGTTAGCCGGCCCCTAAGACGAGGCGGACACGCGTAGTCGATGGGAACCACGTTAATATTCGTGGGCCTGGTGGAAGTGACGGATCGCACAAGTTGTTCATTCTTATTGGATTGGATGGGCAGCGGAGCGGTTCCAGGAAATAGCTCCACCGTATAGACCGTACCCGAAACCGACACAGGTGGTCAGGTAGAGTATACCAAGGCGCTTGAGAGAACTATGTTGAAGGAACTCGGCAAATTGCACGCGTAACTTCGGAAGAAGCGTGACCCCATTGTAGGCAACTATGGTGGGGTGGCACAGACCAGGGGGTAGCGACTGTTTATCAAAAACACAGGGCTCTGCGAAGTCGCAAGACGACGTATAGGGTCTGACGCCTGCCCGGTGCTGGAAGGTTAAGAGGAGAGGTGCAAGCTTTGAATCGAAGCCCCAGTAAACGGCGGCCGTAACTATAACGGTCCTAAGGTAGCGAAATTCCTTGTCGGGTAAGTTCCGACCTGCACGAATGGCGTAACGACTTCCCCGCTGTCTCCAACATAGACTCAGTGAAATTGAATTCCCCGTGAAGATGCGGGGTTCCTGCGGTCAGACGGAAAGACCCCGTGCACCTTTACTATAGCTTTACACTGGCATTCGTGTCGGCATGTGTAGGATAGGTGGTAGGCTTTGAAGCAGGGACGCCAGTTTCTGTGGAGCCATCCTTGAAATACCACCCTTATCGTCATGGATGTCTAACCGCGGCCCGTTATCCGGGTCCGGGACAGTGTATGGTGGGTAGTTTGACTGGGGCGGTCGCCTCCGAAAGAGTAACGGAGGCGCGCGATGGTGGGCTCAGACCGGTCGGAAATCGGTCGTCGAGTGCAATGGCATAAGCCCGCCTGACTGCGAGACTGACAAGTCGAGCAGAGACGAAAGTCGGTCATAGTGATCCGGTGGTCCCGCGTGGAAGGGCCATCGCTCAACGGATAAAAGGTACGCCGGGGATAACAGGCTGATGACCCCCAAGAGTCCATATCGACGGGGTTGTTTGGCACCTCGATGTCGGCTCATCGCATCCTGGGGCTGGAGCAGGTCCCAAGGGTTTGGCTGTTCGCCAATTAAAGCGGTACGTGAGCTGGGTTCAGAACGTCGTGAGACAGTTCGGTCCCTATCTGCCGTGGGTGTAGGAATATTGACAGGATCTGTCCCTAGTACGAGAGGACCGGGATGGACATATCTCTGGTGGACCTGTTGTCCTGCCAAGGGCATAGCAGGGTAGCTATATATGGACGGGATAACCGCTGAAGGCATCTAAGCGGGAAACCCACCTGGAAACGAGTGTTCCCTATCAGAGCCGTGGAAGACGACCACGTTGATAGGCCGGGTGTGGAAGTGCGGCAACGCATGAAGCTTACCGGTACTAATAGCTCGATTGGCTTGATCGTTCTCATTGACTATGCTCATCACCGGCAAACACGACAGTGTTTGTTCGGGTGATGATGCTGAAGACGTGTTCAAATAAACGATGTGAAAACATCACCAGCTTCTCACACAAGTTGCGCTTCGCTGACCTGGTGGTCATGGCGGGGTGGCTGCACCCGTTCCCTTTCCGAACACGGCCGTGAAACGCCCCAGCGCCTATGGTACTTCGTCTTAAGACGCGGGAGAGTCGGTCGCTGCCAGGTCTGCTAAACGCAACTCGTGAAAAACAAATCTTCTCTTCGCAAACTCTACGGCCCAAAGCCGATCAAAGGGCCGCTATCAAAGCGGCCTTTTGTGTTTGGTGCCTCATGAACACGAGACAAATTGCTTCGCAATTTGCTCGGCACAGATCCGCAAAGCGCACGCGCTTTGCGTAGCCGCGACAAATCCCAAAGGGATTTGCGCTGGACGCGGGGTGGAGCAGCCCGGTAGCTCGTCAGGCTCATAACCTGAAGGCCGCAGGTTCAAATCCTGCCCCCGCAACCAAACATATAGCCCGCATCCAAGCGGGCTTTTTTTGTTTGATAACACGGCGAGCATGCAACGCGCTCGAAAGCCGCCAAAACGCCCAAAGCCGACCTAGCAAAACAGAAAACTGCAAAGCCAGAGCACCCCACAAATCTTCCCCTCTCTCGTCTCGCGAAAGACATCCCACGGTGACTATCGCCGCTGGCGAGGGTGACTCGCCGTCCTGCGGACCATAACCTCAAGGCCAAGTGAAGCGGATGCCACAAACACCGTAACCAAAACAAACAGTCCCTCCTAAAGGATCAAAACAAAAGCCCTCCATCTCGGAGGGCTTTGGTGTGTCTGCAGCGGGGCTTGCCGTGCCCGAACGCTGATTGTCGGTGCGACTAGCAAATGACCGAATATGGCTAGTCGTGACGCAGGTGCGAGCCTGGAAACATTTAACGGGACCCGCTTTGCAACAGCTTGAGGAACCGCGTTCGCCTATTCATCGCGTCGCAGGTTGCGAATTCGGTCGAAGAGAACGGCGAGCACAATCGCCCCGCCGATAAAGCAGCCTTGCCAGAACGCGTTGATGCCGAGCAGGCCGAGGCTGTTGCGGATCACCTCGATGAGCGCGGCGCCGATCAACGCCCCGAAGGCAGTGCCGACGCCGCCAGCCAGATTGGCGCCGCCGATGACGGCGGCCGCAATGACCTGGAGTTCCATGCCCGCGCCGATATTTGTGGTGACTGCTCCGAGCCAGCCGGTTTGAATGATGCCGGCGACCCCAGCCGAGAGGGCGGAGATCATATATACGACGACCTTGATCATCTGTACGGGAACGCCTGTCAGCGTCGCGGCGTGCTCATTACCGCCGATGGCAAAAACGTAGCGGCCAAACTTGGTCCAGCGCAGCACAAAGCCGGTAAGGAGCGCCAGCACGATCATGTAGAGCACCGGATTGGCGATGCCGAAAAGCCAGGCGCCGCCACCCAGCGCCAGCAGCTTGTCGTGATCGGGCCCAAACTGGAAAACGACGGTGTTGTTGGATGCGACCATCGCCAGGCTGCGCGCAATCGATAACATCCCGAGCGTGACGACGAAGGGTGGGAAGCCGAGATAGGCAATCAATAGGCCGTTGAACGCTCCGACCACAAGAGCAGTCCCGATCGACGCGGCGATGCCGATCTCAATGCTGTATCCCGCATGCATAACGACCGCCAGCACCATGCTGCACAGGCAGAGCACGGAGCCAACGGACAAATCGATGCCCCCGGTGATGATGACCAGCGTCATGCCCAGCGCGATAATTGCGACGAACGTGACGTTGCGGGTGATGTTGTAGATGTTCTTCGACGTTGCAAAGGAATCTGTCGCCATCGACAGGAAGATGCAGGCGAGAATGACGGCAATCAGAACCCAGAATGTCTGGCCGCCCAAGATCGACGCAAGCCAGCTCCGTTGCTTCTGCCCGATCGTCTGGTCAAGTGTAATCGCCATCGTCGACCTTCTTCTTTCTCGCTGCGGCGGATAGCATCGATCACACCTGTTCGATGGCGCCGGTGATAAGCCCCGTCACTTCCTCAGGCGAACTTGCCGCAATTGGCTTGTCGGCTACTTTTCTACCGCGCCGCATCACGATCACACGGTCTGCGACCGAAAAGACGTCGGGCATGCGGTGGCTGATCAGGACGACGACAATGCCCCGGTCACGCAATTCGCGGATCAGATTGAGAACCTCGGCGACCTGGCGCACGGAAATGGCGGCCGTCGGCTCGTCCATCAGCACGATTTTCGCTTCCGACAGCATCGTCCGGCCAATCGCGACTGCTTGCCGCTGGCCACCTGACATCTGCTTGACGAGATCGCGTGGCCGCGTCTCCGATTTGAGCTCGCGGAAGATCTCGCCGGCGCGCTTGTACATGGCTTTGTAGTCGAGAATGCGAACGGGCCATATGCCGCGTCGCAATTCTCGTCCGAGGAACACGTTTGCCGCCGCCGTAAGGTTGTTGCAGAGCGCCAGATCCTGATGAACGATTTCGATGCCATGCAGCCGCGCCTCCTTCGGCTTATGCAGGACGATCTCGGTTCCATCGAGACTCATGGTTCCGTGGCTCGGTCGAAAGTTGCCGGCGATCATCTTAACCAGCGTGGACTTGCCCGCGCCGTTGTCACCCATGAGGCCGACGACTTGTCCCGCTTCGAGCGAAAACGAAACGTCGTTGACGGCCTGGATGGCACCGAAATGTTTGGAAATATTGGTGAGCTCGAGAACCGCCACCAGCCTTCTGGCCTCCCAAAACTGTCGCTATCCGTTCGCTCCAAGCCCAGCCTGTTTTTGATGCGAGGCTCAGGCGAATTCGCTTCTCCAATATCCTCCCAGGAAAAGCGAATATGAGCATTTACGCAAAACCCTGCGACAGCGTCAACTCATTGTCCGAGATGCTGAGCCTATTGTAACAAAAATCTGTTTTGTCAGACAAATATCAATTGACGGAAGTGGCGCGCGAATATTAGCTATCACTGGGAGAGAGAGCATGCTGATCCTTGTTACCGGTGCGACGGGCAAGGTCGGGCAGCGCTTCATTGCTGGGCTGCTTGACGATCCGAGATTTTCCAAAGCCCGTGTTCGCGCGCTTTGTCACAACCGTTTGTGCGAGGCGACCGATCGCGTCGAAGTCATCCGCGGCTCGATCGCCGATCGCGATATCGTGGCAGCAGCGCTGAACGATGTTACCCATGTCGTGCATCTCGCCACGTGTAAGGAAACCCCTGAAGACGTCATGGACGTTACGGTCAAGGGTCTCTTCTGGCTTCTCGAAGAGTTCCGCGGAAGCGTCACGGCACATCAGTTCATCCTGATCGGCGGCGACGCGGGCATTGGGCATTTCCACTATCGCCATCCCGGTCCGATCACCGAGAGCGCCCCCCATTGCGCCTATCCCGGAAGCTATGCGCTCTCCAAGGTTCTTGAGGAGGTCATGCTGGAGCAGTTCGGCATTCAGTATGGCCTTAACGGGTGTTGCCTCCGGGCGCCGTGGATCATGGAGAAGGACGATTTCAAGTATTCGTTGTCCTTTGGGGATGACGTCTTTGGCGGCCCGGACTGGAAGACGCTCGTTCCGGAAGAAGCGGCGCGACGCTATGCGGCCGTGGGCACGGTGCCGCTGCTGCTTGATGCTGACGGTCGTCCGCTGAAACGCAATTTCGTGCATGTCGACGACCTCGTATCGGCAATTTTGGCAGCGATCGACAACCCCAGGGCGGAGAGGCAACTCTTCAATATCTGCATGGACCGACCCGTCGACTATGCTGAAGTCGCCGCTTACCTGTCCCGCACGCGAAATCTCGACTCGGTCGAGATACCAAGCCGCTTCCATTCCAACTGGATGGACAACAGCAAGGCGAAATACCTGCTCAATTGGCGGCCAGACTACGATCTCGAAATGCTTATCAACTCGGCGTGGCAATACGAGCGTTCGAAGGAGGAGCCTCGTATCGTGTGGTATCCGGGTTGATTTCGTGTGGCGGGCATGCCGTGCCCGTCTGTTTCAAGGGAGGAAACCATGAGGAAGGCATTACTACTTACAGCCGCAGTTTTAGCATTAACCGCAGGGCAGGCCTTGGCGAAGAAGCAACTCGTCATCGTCGTGAAGGGTCTCGACAATCCGTTCTTCGAAGCAATCAATCAGGGTTGCCAGAAGTGGAACAAGGAGAACCCTTCCGCGGAATATGAGTGCTTCTACACCGGTCCGGCATCAACATCCGATGAAGCCGGCGAAGCGCAGATCGTACAGGATATGTTGGGTAAGGCAGACACTGCCGCAATCGCGATTTCGCCGTCAAACGCAAAGCTCATCGCCCAGACACTGAAGACCGCCAATCCGAGCGTTCCGGTGATGACGCTTGATGCCGATCTTGCAGCCGAGGACGCAGCCTTGCGCAAGACCTATCTCGGCACTGACAACTATCTGATGGGCGCACGTATCGGTGAGTACATCAAGAAGGCCAAGCCGAAGGGTGGCAAGATCTGCACAATCGAAGGCAATCCGGGAGCAGACAATATCCTGCGTCGCGCGCAGGGTATGCGTGACACGCTCACCGGCCAGAAGGGCCTTACGGAATTGAAAGGCGAAGGTGGCTGGACGGAAGTCGCCGGCTGCCCGGTCTTTACCAATGACGACGGTGCCAAGGGCGTGCAGGCAATGACCGATATCCTCGCGGCCAATCCCGACCTCGATGCATTCGGCATCATGGGTGGCTGGCCCTTGTTCGGCGCACCGCAACCCTATCGCGACCTGTTCAAGCCGATGGCTGAGAAGATTGGCAGCAATGAATTCGTCATTGGTGCGGCCGATACGATCGGCGACGAGATTGCCATTGCGAAGGAAGGCCTGGTGACTGCACTCGTCGGTCAACGGCCGTTCGAGATGGGCTACAAGGCACCGACAGTGATGATGGATCTGATTGCGGGCAAGGCAGTCGACGATCCGGTCTTCACCGGCCTCGATGAGTGCACGAAGGACACGGTTGATACCTGCATTCAAAAGTAGGCTCATCGCTCGGCGCACCGGGTCAGGGTGCGCCGACTGCCTTCATGTGACGGATCGAAAGATCTGCAGGGCTTGACGCGCCCTGAATTCCGCGCGCTGCGCCGGATCCAATCGCAGGCGACTTCCTCGTTATTACGATTGTTTTGATGGTCCATGCGGACAGTCGAAAGAATGCTGAGGCAGTAGAAATAAATGCCTGACAAGAAATCGGGAAGGCCGACGACCCCGGTCGAGGTGGCGACGGCTGACAGCTCAGCTACCACAAGGCGCCCAAATGCCGCCCGCATGACCGGAGCGAGTGTTCATCTGTCTTTGGCAGGCGAGATCGGCCTCAGGATAGTGCGTGGTGATTATCCGCCCGGCACGATCCTGCCAAACGAGGCAAAATGGTCACAAGTCTTTGACGTCAGCCGGTCGGCGGTGCGCGAGGCGATCAAGATGCTGATGGCAAAGGGCCTGCTTTCCTCGCGCCCGAAAATCGGCAGTTGGGTCGAACCCAAGGAGCGGTGGAACCTGCTGGATCGGGATGTTTTGGGCTGGTATGTGGCCTCTCCCGATCGCGAATCATTTTTACGGGCGGTGCAAGAACTCAGGCACATGATCGAGCCGGAAGCGACAGCGCTTGCTGCTGCGCGCCGAAGCGAGGCCCAGATGGAGGCGATCAGTCAAGCCCTGCGAGACATGGACCAGGCGACGTCACTCCAGCAGCGAACAGAAGCCGATGCGCGATTTCACATCGCGATCTTGCATGCCTCGGGAAATGATCTCCTGGTGCCGCTCGGCGTATTGATCGAATCGGCGCTGAACCACCTTTTCGCCCATGTCACGCGAGAGGAAGACGACTTGCAATACGTTATCAAGCTTCATGAAAACATTGAGAAAAGCATCCGATTGCAACGACCGAACATGGCGCGCAACGCCGTCCGCAAGCTGCTGGCGAATACAGACCACATTATAGCACGGTGGTCGCGATAGACGTTGGTATCCAATCGCGCCGAGGATGGGCCGGACGGCCTCTATCGCGTATGCCGGCGGAAAAGCCGGCTACTGGCGGCTCTTGCGGCCAGGCACTGATTAGGCCTCCATTGCTCAGGAGGCAGGCACTGCCGCCCGGCGTGGAGACCTCGCCATCAGCCGTGCATAAGCGATGGCCGACAACATGTTGACGTGGTTGGCGCGGCCGGTTCCGGCGATGTCGAAGGCGGTGCCGTGGTCGACGGAGACGCGGTCGATTGGCAGGCCGAGGGAGACGTTCACGGCGGTATCAAAAGCGACCAGCTTGATCGGGATGTGACCCTGGTCATGATATTGCGCGATCACCAGATCGAAGGCACCGTTATAAGCGCGGGCAAAGACCGTGTCGGCGGAGATGGGTCCGACCACGTCGATACCCTTCGCCTGTGCGAGTTCGACGGCAGGTGCCAGGAATTCCGTGTCTTCGGTTCCGAAGAGGCCGTTTTCGCCGCAATGCGGGTTGAGACCGGCAACGGCGATGCGAGCCTTCTTGCCGAGGCGCATGAAGTGATTGTGGCCGGCTTCGATCGTTGCGAGCACGCGTTCGGTCTTCGCCCGCTCGATCGCACCTTTCAGCGAGACATGGGTGGAGACGTGAATGGTATTCAGCCGCTCGGAGGCGAGCAGCATGAAGGAGCTCTTGGAACCGGTCAGGTGTGCCAGCAGGCCGGTATGGCCATCGAAATGATGGCCGGCGAGGTTCATCGCTTCCTTGTTGATCGGCGCCGTAACGATGACGTCGGCTTCTTTCGACATTGCCAGATCGACGGCGCGGGCGATGTAGCGAACCGACGCATCGCCCGCAACAGGGCTGACCTTGCCGATCTCGGGGAGGGGGGCATCAAGCGGCACCTCATCGACGGCGATGGTATTTCCATCGTCGGAGGCTGAGGGGCCGAAGCTCAGGCTGACATCGGCCGCGCGCGCAGCTCGCTCCAGCGCTTCTGTGTTGCCGACGATGACGAAATCGCGCCGTTCGGCTGCCGGCAGGGCGATCAGCGCCTTGACGATCACTTCGGGGCCAACGCCGGCGGGGTCACCAAGGGTCACCGCGACTTTTGCATTTCTGTCCATCAATCAAATTCCTCTTGAAAGCCCCGCCTCAATAGGCCGCTTCATAGATCGAGCGTATGTCAGTACGCGTCAAGTCGCGCGGATTGTTGTCGAGCAGCCTGCGGATGGCGAACGCGTCGTCAGCCATGGCGTCGAGATCGTTCTTCGGCACGCCGAGGCCCGACAAGGTCATTTCGATGCCGAGGTCGGCGCAAAAGGCATAGGCTGCATCGAAGACCGATTGGACGGTATCGGACGTGTCATAGCCGAGGGCTTCCATTACCGCCTTTGTCTTCTCCGGTACGGCCGGTGTGTTGAAGGCGAGTACATGCGGGAAGATCAGCGCATTGGCGGCGCCGTGAGCGACGTGCCAGCGGGTGCCGAGCGGATAGGCAAGCGCATGGCCGCCCGCCGTGTTGACCGGGCCGAGGCAGAAGCCGCCATAGAGCGAGGCCAGCGAAAGGCCGGCACGAGCTTCGGCATCCGAGCCGTCGCGGACGGCGCGCGCAAGATATTTGCCGACAAGCCGCGTTCCTTCGATCGCATACATGTCGATCATCGGATGCGCCTTGCGATTGGTGAAGGCCTCGACGCAATGGGCCATGGCATCGACACCGGTTGCCGCCGTGGTGCGGGCCGGAACGGAGAAGGTCAGCGACGGATCGATGACGGCAATGTCGGCGAGCATGTGAAGGCTCTCGACCGCGAGTTTGGCCTTGGTCTCGGGATCTGTTACCAGAGCGCGGATGCCGGCCTCGCTGCCCGTGCCCGATGTCGTCGGAACCTGCGCGAGCGCTACCTTTCGCGGACCCTGCACCTTGTTGGGGCCGACAACCTCGCGAAGCGTCTGCCGAGAGCCGGCAAGTACGGCAGCGAGCTTGGCCAGGTCCATGGCGCTGCCCCCGCCGAAGCCGACGATGAGCTCAGCCTGCGCCGCTTCGGCCGCAGCAAGCACCTTGTCGAGATTGGCAATATCCGGCTCGGGCGTAACATCCGAGAAGACCGAAACTTCGCCGTTCAACTGCAACATATCGATGCGTGCGGCATTGAAGGCGTCCGAGATAATCAGCGTTCGGAGATAACCCTTGCTGGCCGCCCAGGCGCCCAATTTCCCCGAGGTTCCGACGCCGAACTCGATCAGGTGTGGCCGAACAACGGTAACAGGTGAATCCAAACTGACCATAAACGGTCCTCCCGATGCGCGACGGACTTGACCGTCTATCATGTAAAGTTGTTATCCTGTCCGATGGTTTTTGGCAAGAATGAATGCGGATTTTTATCACATGTTGATTGGTTTCGGCGATCGCAAGGGGTTTCTTGAGCCGCGAATTCAGCGCAACATGTTGATATATATAAATATATGTATTCCGAGACGGCGCTTCGTCTCGCTGGCTCAGCTTGTCAATCGCGTGTGGTTCATTTGTAAAATGACTGCGAGTATTGGCGGGCCGAATTGCTTCAAACATTCTGCCCGCCAATACTCGCAGTCGGCTATTTGTGATGACTTCTAAGTAATTGATTCTAATGGAAGGCGGACATATTTTATGGCGCGTCGATAATAGGTGTAGGCCACGTGAAGTGCGCCATCCGGCCCCTGCGTGATGGAGGGGTAGGAGAACTCGCGATTGAGCCTATCCTTCGAATTGTTGCTCAGGCAGTAGCCGTCGCCGGTATCGAGATCGAGTTTACGTTCGAAATGACCGCCTGCATCGGCAGAAACCGCAAGGCTGAGCGGCGCGCGCGGAACTCCCCAGATGGCCTTTCTGGCCGGGATATTCGACATTTCTGCGACAGGCGCCTTGTCGCTTTCGATCTCGTCATAGAGGGACTGACGTCTGGCGTCGGAGGAGGCGGCGTTGCTGTGGTTGTAAACCATCGCGATTCTCCGGTCCGTCAGCCTTGTGGCCTGGATCGAGGAATTGTTGTTGGGCAGATTGGTCGGCTCCGGCGCACTCCAGGTCTCGCCTTGGTCTGACGACAGCGAAGCGCGAATGTTTTCCGAATATCGGTCGCGGAAGAAAGCGATCATCCTGTCGGCACCGACCGGCACGATATTCATGTGCACGGCACCCAGAGTGTTTTCTATCTCCTTCATCTGCCAGCTTTTTCCGCGATCGCGGGAGATCAGAACGCCTGCTGTGTCGGCGTCGCCGCTCCATCTCTGGCCGGGTAGGCTGATGCAGCGGAAGACGGGGAGCAGCCAGTCGCCATTGCCATTCACGATAATTTGCTGGCGCACGAAGGTGCCGGTCAGGTCGCAGAGGATGGTGGGTGCGGCAAAACTCTTGCCGCCGTCTGCGGAGATCCGGCATTTGACAACTGCGCCGTCCTGGTCGCCAGACGTTTGCGAAGTATAGAGCAGCCAGACACGGTCATCCGGTGCGTTGAAAATCAAGGGATTCTGCTCGGATCTCGCCGGATCATCAGACATTTTCTCAGGTTCGGACCAGCGATCCGCGCCGGGAGCGAGCCGCGACATGTAAATCGAGATGTCACCCATGCCCTCCATCGTGCCGCCGAACCAGACGCAGGTCAGCGTGCCATCGGCCAGAAAGGCGAGATTGGCGGCATGGTTCTGAATGCAGGGAGAGGGCAGATAGGCATCAAAACGGCCAGTCTGGGCGGTATTTGTCCTGAGGACACCGTCCATCAAAGCCGGCACGTCCTCGGGCTTCAAACCTGTCGGTTGCATGGCATTCCTCCTTTACGGCAGCTTGGCATAGCCTTCGGCGAGTGCCGCGTATTCGGCATCATTGAGCGGCACCAGCGGCGGGCGCGTGCGTCTCCAATCTGCATTGCCGGTCTTCAGGCCGACCATGGCCTTGATCGTGGGGATCTGGACATAGGAGTTCGACAGGGTGCGGAAGGCATTGATGCGCGCCTGTGCGGCCTCGACCGCTGCACCCTTCGTTTCGTCGTGAACGTGGTCGTAAACCGTGCGCAGCGAGTTTGCGACGAGGTTCGACGTGGCGGTGATGCAGCCGGCGCCGCCAGCCTTCAGGAGTGGTAACAGCAGCGGGTCGGCACCACAGAGTACCGAGAAGCCAGGGCAGGTTGCGATGATTTCCTGCATGTTATTGAAATCACCGGCAGATTCCTTGATGCCGACGACCGTCTCCGGGAAGGCTTCGACAAGGCGGCTAATCAGCGGAATGGAGAGCGGAACGCCTGAGACCTGCGGGATATGATAGAGGATCACCTGCAGCCTGGTATCGCCGATCTTCTCCAGAATCTGCGCATAGGCAGTGAACAGCCCTTCGTCGGAGACGCCCTTGTAATAGAAGGGGGGCAGCATGACCGCCTTGGTAACGCCGAGCGAGAGCGCATGTTTCGTCAACTCGACTGTCTCGGGAATGGCGACAACGCCAGTGCCCGGCAGGAGCTTGTCCGAGGGAATGCCAGCCTTCAGTGCGGCTTCAAGGATCACACGGCGCTCAGCGGAAGAGAAGGAGTTGGCTTCGCCCGTCGTTCCGAGCAGCGCCACGCCGTGACAACCTTCTTCGATCAGTCGCTGGCAATGTTCGGTGAACAGGCCGAGATCCGGGCTGCCATCGGCGTTGAGAGGGGTGGTAGCGGCGCTATAAACGCCTGTAATCTTGTGATTGCTCAAAGTTGTCCTCCTCGTCAGATCGGGCCTCCAGGCACGTTCTTACGCCGTCGTATTCATCCCAATGTGACGGAGTTGTCAATCTTACAAATCTGAAAACTTCGAACGCCAATCTTTATGATATTGATTTTGCTAGATAAATAATTGGCGTTATCGCATTTAATCTTTCATTCGTTATTTTCCATTGACAGATTTACATTATCGCGCAAATGTCAGGGCCATATCGCGCAGCTTCGGGGAGGTCTTTCGAAAGGCGCGCTATTTGCCACGGAGGAGCAAATGACAATTGGTAACGACCAAAACTTTTCGCAGATTTCCCGTCGTAACGCGCTGAAGCTCGGGCTTGCGGCCGGCGTCGGCTTCTCGCTCTTTGGCGCGAGCGCCCGCATCGTCATGGCGCAGGACGGCCAGGTCTTGAAGGCCATCAATCCGGCCTTCGACCAGGATTGGTCGCCGCTGCGCGGCGGCGGCAGAACCTTCCGCTGGAACTCCTTCTGGTGGGCTTCGCCGATGTATTTCGACACGGAAGGCAAGATCCAGCCTTACGTCTTCACGAGCTGGGACTCGCCGGACAAAAAGGTATGGACTTTCAAGATCGACCCGAAGGCCGTCTTCTCCGACGGCAGCAAGATTACCTCGGCCGATGTCAAGGGCTCGTGGCAGGTTTCCGCCATGCCCAATACGAAGAACCAGCGCGTCGATCAGGTTCTGAGCAAGGTCGCCGGTTATAAGGAAATGTCTGACGGTTCCGGCAATGAGCTGACCGGCGTTGCAACGCCTGACGAATCGACCGTTGTCTGCACGCTGACGGAAGCCGATCCGATCTTCTTCATGCGTCTCGCCAACCATATCGTTCCGATCACCAAGGCTGAACAGTCGCGCGGTAGCGATGGCGAGGAAGTAGCTGATTGGTACAAGCCAGACAGCAAGGCCGTCTATTCCGGCCCATTCAAACTGACGGCAATCGATATCGATGCCGGCACACTCACCTTCGAGCCGAACGAGAAGTTCTTCGGCCCGAAGCCGAAGCTCGCCCGCATTGAGATCAGCTCTATCGAAGACAATGTCACCGCGACGTCGCTGATCAAATCAGGCGAATATAATGCTCATACCGAGCTCGTCACATCGACGATCATCCAGGATCTCGGCCCGGAATTTTCCGCAGGCCCGCTGATCCCGACCAGCCAGCATTTCTGGTTCAACACGTCGCGCGCGCCAATGGATGACCCCAAGGTTCGCCAGGCGCTGATCATGGCGGTCGATCGCGATGGTCTGTTCAAGGCGTCCTATCCGGATGGTCCACACAAGAAGGCCGACCAGATCCTGAACTCGGTTCCGGGAGCGGACAATTCCGGCTTCGAACCCTATCCGTATGATCCGGCAGCGGCCAAGAAGCTGCTGGCTGAATCGAGCTATGGTGGTCCGGAGCGTCTTCCCAAGCTGTTGTTCGTCGGCATTTCCGGCCCGGCGATCCAGGCGGCCGCCCAGTTCATCGCCGAGCAGTGGCGCCAGAACCTCGGCATCACCGCAGTCGATATGAAGCCGCAGCAGGACTCCTATGCCGGTCCGGACCAGAACGCGGTGCAGATCTTCCGTGATGACGTCGGCACACGTGTTCCCGATGCCGTCTCCTATCTTGCAGGCTCCATCGCGTCCTCGTCTTCGAATGCCCAGAACAAGCTCGGCGGATACAAGAACGCCAAGGTGGATAGCCTGCTTGCCGAAGCGGCGACCAAGGCTGCCGACGACCCGGATCGCGTCAAGCTGGCACAGGAAGCCCAGAAGGTGTTCCGCGACGACTGGGCCTTCCTTCCATGGTATTCTCAGGCGATGTCGCGCTGGGCAACCAAGGAAGTCAAGGCCATGGAAAAGAACCTCGACTGGCAGGTCGTGGCTCCCTGGGACGTTTCCATCGGCTGAAGCCGATAGCAGGGCCGCATGATGCGGCCAAAGCAGCGGCGCGAAGGCCGAAAGGTCTTCGCGCCACGTTTCAAGAAGAACCGGCGGCTGCGGCCTCCCGCGGGAATGCGCCGGGCAAGAATGGGAGGTGGCCTTGCTACGCTACGTGCTCACGCGATTTGCCATCTGGATTCCGTCCGTCCTGGTCGTGATGATGGCCGTCTACGCGATGGCCTTCTATGGTGCGGGCGATCCGATCAAGCTGATCTTCCTTCGCGCACCTGGTGACGTCGCCTATAACCCGCAGCGCATCGAGGCGATCCGCGAAAGTGCAGGTCTCAACAAGCCTTTCATCGAGCAGTTCGGTCTTTACATCTGGAACCTCCTGCACGGCCAGTTCGGCAATTCGCTGAGCTCGGGTCGTTCGGTCTGGGCCATGGTCTCTGCCGCCGCGCCCGTCTCTTTCCAGCTCGCTCTCTGTTCCATCATCCTGACGGCGGTGGTTGCGATCCCGCTCGGGATGATCGCCGCTCTGAACCAGAACAACCGTGTCGACTACACAATCCTCGGTACAGCGCTGTTCCTCTGGGCGATCCCGGCCTATGTCGCCGGTCCGCTATTGATGGTGGCGCTTATCGTGCTTCTACCGATGATCAAGGTGCCCTATGGCTGGGGTGGCATCTTCGATGTGCGCATCTTCCTGCCGCTCATCGTTTTGTCCTTCCAGCCGGTCGCGCTCATCGTGCGCCAGACACGCGCCGCCGTTATTGAAGTGCTGTCCGAAGATTTCGTTCGCACCGCCCGTGCGAAGGGCGTGCCGGAAATCGTCGTCGCGCTGAAGCATATCCTGCGTCCGGTGCTGACACCTGTCGTGACACAGCTCGGTCTCATCATGATCACTATCGTGAATGGCGCGATTTTCGTCGAACTCGTCTTCGGCCTGCCGGGTCTCGGCCGGTTGACCGTGCAGGCGCTGACCAATTCCGATTATCCCGTCATTCTCGCGATTACCCTGATCGGATCCTTCCTGGTCATGGCGTCGAACCTGCTGGTCGATGTGCTCTACCCGCTGCTCGATCCGCGCGCCAATGATTCCAGAAGGAGCCGCTGACCATGTCCGCCATTCCTCTTTCGACGATCGACACAGCCGAGGAACCGCCCGTCAATCTGTGGCGTGATGCCTGGCATCGCCTGAAGCGCAACAAGCTTGCGATCTTCGGCCTGATCGTGATCGTAATCCTTGCCTTTGCGGCGATCTTCGGTCCGTCTCTGACGCCCTATGACTATCTGAGCCAGGATCTCGCTTCGCGCAACGCGCCGCCATCACTGGCGCATTTCTTCGGCACCGACGATCTCGGCCGCGACGTCTTCAGCCGTATCGTCTTCGGCACGCGCACGGCCTTCCTCGTTGCCGTCATCGTCACCTTTATCGCTGTCGTGATCGGGCTTCTGCTTGGCGCCATCGCTGGCTTCTTCGGCAATCCCTTCGACCGGGTCATCATGTGGCTGACAGATGTGACGATGTCGGTGCCGAACCTGCTTCTCGTCGTCGTCATCAATGCATCGCTGAAGACGCCGATCACCCGGTGGATGGAGACGCAGTATCTTGCGACCCTCAATCCTTTCTATCGCCAGACGGTCTGGGTGGATTTCATCCTGGTCTTCGGCTCGATGGCACTCATTTCCTGGCCGCCTTATGCGCGCCTCGTGCGCGCCCAGGTTCTGTCGATCCGCAATCGTCCTTACGTCATGGCGGCACAGGCGCTTGGCCTTTCCAACTGGATCGTCATCCTGCGTTATATCGTGCCGAATGCGCTCGGTCCGCTCATCGTTTCCGTTAGCGCGGGCCTCGGCACAGCCATGGTGCTGGAAAGCGCCTTCAGCTTCCTCGGTGTTGGCGTCAATCCGCCGACCCCCAGCTGGGGCAACATGATTTCGGACGGCCTGCGCGTCTGGCAGCATTATCCGCATCTCCTCGCCGCTCCGGCGGCCGTGCTCGGTCTTGCCTCGGTGGCCTTCAGCTTCCTCGGCGACGGCCTCAACGACGCACTCAATCCGCGGGGCAGCAAATGATGAATGCAACAAGCAACGAACGCCTGCTGGACGTGAAGGATCTCACCATCGAGATCGATACGCGCCGTGGCCCGGCCGTCGTGGTTGACGGCATCGACCTCTACGTCAACAAGGGCGAAACGCTCGGCGTCGTCGGTGAATCCGGCTGCGGCAAAAGCCTGACGATGCTGAGCCTGATGCGGCTCCTGCCCAACAAGATCAAAGTGACGAAGGGAACGGCGACGTTCGACGGGCGCGACCTGCAGAAGATGTCGAACAGCGAGTTGCGCAAGGTGCGCGGCGGCGATGTCGGCTTCGTCTTCCAGGATCCGATGACTTCGCTCAATCCGGTCATGCGCATCGGCGACCAGATCTGTGAGCCGCTGATCTATCATCGCAAAATGTCGAAGAAAGAGGCGCAGGGTCGGGCCGTCGAGCTTCTGCGCCTCGTCGGCATTCCCGGCCCGGAAGAACGACTGATGGCCTATCCGCACGAGCTTTCGGGCGGCATGCGCCAGCGTGTGATGATCGCGATCGGTCTTGCCTGCAATCCGAAGCTTCTGATCGCCGACGAGCCGACCACCGCGCTCGACGTGACGATCCAGGCCCAGATCGTCGATCTGGTGAAAGATCTGCGCGCCAAGCTCGGCATGTCCGTCGTCTGGATCACCCATGACCTCGCGCTGATCGCCGGCCTTGTCGATCGCGTCGCCGTGCTCTATGCCGGCACGGTCGTGGAAGATGCGCCGGTGGACGAGCTTTATGCTCGTCCCAGCCATCCCTATACGCGTGGCCTGCTGTCCTCGATCCCGAAGCTTTCGGATGCGCCGGCAAGCCGGCTCTCCTCGATCGGCGGCACGCCGCCAGAGCCTGGCCGTCGCCCAAAGGGCTGCCCCTTTGCGCCACGCTGCCCGCTGGCCGAAGCCGTCTGTCATGAACGCGTGCCGCGTCTTGAGCCGATTGCCGGCAATAAAGCGCATCGCGCTGCCTGTTTCGTCGTCCAGAGAATGCAGGAGGCTGCGTGATGGGTGCCCAACCGCTCCTGAAGGTCGAAAACCTCGTCAAGCATTTCCACGTCAAGCTCGGTGCTTTCGGAGAACGCTCGGCGACCGTCTATGCGCTCGACAATGTCAACTTGGAGATCATGGAAGGCGAGACGCTGAGCCTCGTCGGCGAATCCGGCTGCGGCAAATCGACAACCGGCTTCACCATCCTCAATCTCTACAAGGCGACGAGCGGCAAAGTGGTCTACAAGGGCCAGGATATCGCCACGCTCGATGAAAAGCAGATGCGGCCGTTCCGCCGCGACCTGCAGATCGTGTTCCAGGATCCTTATTCGACGCTCAATCCGCGCATGACGGTCGGCGAGGCGATAGGCGAGCCGATCCTGTTCCACAAGCTTGCCACCAAGGCGGAGCTGAAGGACAAGGTCGCAGCCCTTCTGACCGATGTCGGCCTGCCGACGCGTTTTGCCCAACGTTACCCGCACGAGCTCTCGGGCGGCCAGCGCCAGCGTGTCGTCATTGCGCGTGCGCTTGCCTGCCAGCCGAAATTCATCGTCTGCGACGAGGCGATCTCGGCGCTCGACGTGTCGATCCAGGCGCAGATCATCAACCTGCTGCTTGATCTGCAGGAAAAGTATGGCCTGACCTATCTCTTCATTGCCCATGACCTGGCCGTCGTGCGCCACATCAGCACGCGCGTCGGCGTCATGTATCTCGGTCGGCTGGCCGAGCTCGCAACGCGCGAAGAGCTCTTCGACAATCCGCTGCATCCCTATACGAAGGCGCTGCTTTCAGCCGTGCCGGAAACCGATCCTGAACTGGAGCGCAGCCGCAAGCGCCAGATCCTGCAAGGCGATGTGCCGAGCCCGCTGAACCCGCCGACCGGCTGTCGTTTCCACACGCGCTGCCCGATCGCGATGGAGGTTTGCAGCAAGGTTATTCCGGAATGGAAGGAAGCAAAGCCTGGCCATCTCGTCGCCTGCCATGCTGTCAATCCGGGGCAGACTTCATGACGCTGAAAGTCGCCATCATTGCCGACGACCTGACCGGCTCGCTCGATACCGGGACGCCCTTCGTGGAGGCTGGGCTGTCGGTTGCGGTGGCCATCGATGTCGAAGCTGTCGGCAAGGCACTTGAAACCGGCGCCGAAGTCGTTGTCGTTAATACCGCTTCGCGCGGATTGCCGGAAACTGAAGCGGCCGCGCGCGTACGAGCCGTTGCCGAGACCCTGCGCGCTGCCGGATCGGCCGTCTTCATGAAGAAGATCGATTCGCGGCTGAAGGGCAATGTAGCGGTCGAAAGCATCGCGCTCGCCGATGTGCTTGGTCTCAAGACAATCCTCATGGCGCCCGCCATTCCCGATCAGGAGCGGATCACCTACCGTGGCTGCGTGGTCGGGCGCGGTGTGGACCATCCATTGCCGATAGCCGAGCTCTTTGCCGGATCTGGCCGTGACGTCATGGTTGCCGATGCCGAAGACGATGCGGATCTCGACATCGTGGTCGCAGAGAATGACTGGCGTTTCACCCTTGCCGTCGGGGCTCGTGGTCTGGGTTCGGCGCTCGCGCGCCGGCTCGGCGGACCTGCACGGCTGACGCCGGAATTTCTCGCGGCGCGAAAGACGCTTTTCGCCTTCGGGTCCCGCGATCCGATCACCGCTGCGCAGATGGATCGTCTCGAAGCATCGGGCGCACTGCGCGTCGTCGTCGATGCGCAGATGGGCGTGGTCGAAAGCGGCGAGGGTCTGGCGCTGCCGGCGCTGATGCGGTGCACGGGCGAAATGAAGACCGAGGCCGCGCTCGTTGCCGCTCGCTTTGCGCAGGGCGTGAAATCGGTCATAGATGATACAAATCCGGACATGATCATGGTGGGCGGCGGCGATACCGCGCTTGCCGTTTTCCGCGAACTGGGCGTTTCGGTTCTGTTGCCTAGGGGTGAAATCGAGGCCGGCATTCCGTGGTTCGATGTGACCGGCGCCGACGGGCGGCAATTTCGTTGCGCGGTCAAGTCGGGGGGCTTCGGCAATTCCGATAGTTTGCTAAGACTGATCGTTCGGAATCAGGCGGCTTGAGCGAATGCCAGCAGGGAGAATGAGAGTGGATGAAGCGAATGGCGGATCGGTGAATCCGGAAGCGGCGCCTGCAGCCCGGCCGGGCAGGGCCGTGAAGCTGGTCGACCGTGTCTTCGATCAGCTGATGGAGCGGATCCGCGCCGGCAACTATCCGCCGGATTCACGCCTTCCGGGTGAACATGAGCTGGCCTCGCTGCTTGGCGTTTCACGCCCTATCGTGCGCGATGCGCTGGCGCGTCTGCGGGAGCAAGGGATCGTCTATGCCCGGCAGGGGGCCGGCACTTTCGTCAGTGCGCATGGTTCGCCAACCGCGCAGCTTGCCTATTCACCGGTCAAGACGATTGCCGATATCCAACGCTGCTATGAATTCCGCCTGACAATCGAGCCGGCTGCCGCCTATTTTGCCGCCAAGCGCCGCGACGATGCCGCGATCCAGAAGATCGCCGCAGCCCTTGCCGATCTGCGTGAAGCGACGAGCCATCAGCTGCACCGGGTGGATGCGGATTTCGTCTTTCACCGCGCTGTCACCGAGGCAGCCAACAATCACTATTACACCGCCTCCATGGATGCGCTGAAAGCGCATATCGCCGTTGGCATGCATCTGCACGGGCTTTCGTTGCTCGGACCGCGGCCGGGCCTTGAGCAGGTGTATCAGGAGCACAACGAAATCTACAAAGCGATCGCCGAGGGCAGGGCAGAGAATGCCCGTGACCTGATGCGCGCTCACCTGGAGGGTTCACGCGACCGCCTGTTCGAAGGACGCGTGCTCGACCTGTCCTTCTGAGGAAGGCGGCTCGGGGAGGTGGGCTCGAGGCCTCATTCCTCGAATAAAACCCGTTCCGTCGCGAATATCTTGGTGATGTATTCGGCAACGGTCCGGATCGGCAGATCCTTGCGCTGCTGGCGTCGGGTGAGTAGCCAGGCCTCCCGCGGCGGCGGGACGAGCTCAAGCGAGCAGGCATAGAGGTTTTTTTCGCTGCGACCGATGTAGTGCGGCAGGAGTGCCAGACCTGCGCCTGACCTGGCAGCCATCGCCTGAGAAACCTGATTGTTGGCGCGGAAAGACACGCGCGCATGCGGGAACTGGCGGGCCAGCCAGATCGCCTCGGGCACATAGCCGTTCACCTCGTCAAATCCGACGAAGACGGGTTCCGCACCGTTTTCGACCTGTCGGCAAACCTCCTGCGTTCCGTAAAATCCGTATCCGATCGTCGCGAGCTGCTTGGCAATGAGATCGCCGTCCTGCGGTTTTGTCAGGCGTATGGCGATGTCGGCCTCGTGGCGTTCAAGGCTTATGGTGCGCAGGTCAGTCGCAAGGTCGATGTCGAGGCCTGGATATTGTTTGGTGATTTCCGCCAGACGGGGAATCAGGAAGCCCTGTGAGAGTGCGGGCGATGCGTTGATGCGCACCAGGCCTTTCGGCGTGTCATCCTTCCAGCCCCGTCCAAGCGTCTGGACAGAGGCTTCCATATCGCTTGCTGCTGTCAATGCGCGGGTTCCTGCGGGTGTGAGCACATAGCCGTCCGGGCGGCGCTCCACCAGTTTTTCGCCGAGAGTTTCCTCCAGAGAATGCAGCCGTCGGGCAATCGTTGCGTGGTTGACGCGCAAGGTGCGGGCGGCCGCTGACAGGCTGCCGTGCCGCCCCAGCGCCAGAAAAACCCGGATGTCCTGCCAGTCTGGCTCTGTGCGTTTTTTATCAGCCATTGGCAAAGAATAGCGAATTTTTCGCAGAAGGGAATGGGACTAAATAGAGGCGACCTCGAAACAGAAAGGTTGCCGACATGACCTCCTCCAGTCTCACACTTACGCTGATCGGCGGGCCGACCGTGCTGATAGAATACGGTAACCTTCGGCTTCTCACCGACCCGACATTCGACCCGCCGGGCCTCTACAAGGAAGCGCCTGTCCGCTTCGAAAAGACGTCTGGCCCGGCCTTGTCAATCGAAGAGATCGGCAGGCTCGACGCTGTTCTATTGAGCCACGATCAGCATTTCGACAATCTCGACAATGCCGGCCGGGCAATGCTTCCTGGCGTTGGCACCACCTTCACGACGAAGGCTGGAACAGAGCGCTTGGGCGGCAATTCCCTAGGTCTCGCTCCCTTCGAAACCGTCACGCTGGAAGGCGCCGGTGGTGAGAAGCTGCTGGTTACGGCAACGCCGGCTCGCCACGGCCCCGTCGGTATTGAGCCGATATCCGGCGATGTCGTGGGCTTCGCCCTCGGCCGCGAAAAGCCGGGCGACCTCCTCTACGTGACCGGTGATACGGTCTGGTATGAGGGCACCGCCGAGGTCGCGCGGCTCTTTTCTCCCAAAGTCGTGCTGCTGTTTACGGGGGCTGCCGAGCCCCGTGGCCGCTTCCACGTGACGATGGGCAGCGAGGATGCTCTGGAGGCAGCGCACGCCTTCCCGAACGCTCTCCTCTTATCCGCGCATAACGAAGGCTGGGTGCACTTTCGCGAAACTCAGGACCAGCTCGCGCATACTTTCTCGGTCTTCAAACTCAAGGATCGCCTGCAGCTCTTCGAAAAAGGCAAGCCGCTGGCCGTCGACGTGACGGCCTGATCACCTCTCAAACATGGCGCAAAGCGTCATCTTCCAAGGAGACATACCATGAGCAATGAACAGAAAGTCGCAATCGTCACCGGTGCCTCGCAGGGTATCGGCGCGGGCATCGTCGAAGCCTATCGCAAGGAAGGCTATGTCGTCGTTGCCAACTCCCGCAACATCCAGCCGTCGTCGGATGCAGGTGTCATCGCAGTACCCGGCAGCATCGGCGAGCGTGGTGTCGCCGAACAGGTCGTGAAGACGGCCGTCGAGCGTTTCGGTCGCGTCGATACGCTGATCAACAATGCAGGCATCTTCATCGGTAAGCCGTTTACCGATTATACCGTCGAAGATTTCAACAATGTCATCAACGTCAACGTTGCCGGCTTCTTCCATGTCACGCAATTTGCCATTGCCGAGATGCTGAAGCGAGGCCATGGTCACATCGTTCAGATCACGACAGCCCTGGTGGATCAGCCGATTGCCGATGTTCCGACGGGCCTTGCGACGCTGACTAAGGGGGGTCTTGACGCTGTCACGCGCGGGCTTGCCATCGAATATGCCAAGAACGGCATTCGCGTGAATGCAGTGGCGCCCGGCATCATCAGGACGCCGATGCATGCGCCGGAAACGCATGCTTTCCTCAGCGCCCTGCATCCTGTGGGCCGCCTGGGTGAGGTGAGCGAAGTCGTCGATGCCGTGCTCTATCTGGAGCGTGCCGGCTTCGTCACCGGCGAAACGCTGAATGTCGATGGCGGCCAGCACGCTGGTCGCTGGTAAACCGAGAGCGTAGCCAACGGACGGGGCGCTCTGGCCCCGTCCTTCAAGGAGAACGACAATGCCCTATGTGAATATCAAAGTGACGCGTGAAGGCACGGCTCCGGGTGCAAACAGCACGACGCCGGAGCAGAAGGCTGCCTTGATCAAGGGTGTCAGCGATCTGCTCTTCGACATCATGGGCAAGCCGCATGACAGCACCTTCGTCGTCATCGATGAAGTGGAGATGGAAAACTGGGGTGTGGGTGGGCTGCCCGTACCTGCATATCGCAAGCAGCTTGCGGAAAAAGCGGCAAAGCAGAAATAGTGTCGTGGCGGCCCGCAAGGCTGCCACTCGCTTTATAATCAAGCGCAATGCATGGAGCATCGTGTCATGGGCAACTGGCAGGACAATCGTATCATCGACCTCTTCGGGATCGAGCTTCCCATCATTCAGGCACCGATGGCGGGGGCCACCACACCCGAAATGGTGATTGCGGCCAGTGAGGCCGGCGGCCTTGGATCCCTTCCTGCTGCGCTACTGACGATCGAACAGACGAAAGCGGCGCTCGACCAGATACGCTCGGCGACATCAAAGCCGATCAACGTGAATTTCTTCGCACATGCCAATCCGGCAACAGATCCTGTTGCCCAGATGAAATGGCGCAGTGTGCTTGCTCCCTATTATGTCGAGCTGGGGCTCGATCCTGCTGCGCCGGTTCCGGCGGCAGGGCGGGCGCCGTTCGACAACGACTATTGCGCGCTTGTCGAAAGCTATCGGCCCGAAGTCGTCAGCTTCCATTTCGGCCTGCCGGGGGCGGACCTGCTCGAGCGCGTACGGCGCACGGGTGCGAAGATCATCGCTTCGGCGACGACAGTCGCGGAGGCGCGCTCGCTGGTGGAGCGAGGTGTCGATGCGGTCATCGCCATGGGGTTGGAAGCCGGCGGGCACCGCGGCAATTTTCTTGACGACGACATGATAACCCAAGTGGGCACGATGGCGCTCGTGCCGCAGATCGCCGATGCTGTTTCCGTGCCTGTCATCGCAGCGGGTGGCATCAGCGACCGCCGGGGTGTTCGTGCCGCTTTTGCACTTGGTGCGTCAGCCGTTCAGGTGGGGACTGCCTATCTCTTGACGCCGGAAGCAAAGGTCACGGCCTTTCACCGCGATGCGCTGAAATCGGCGCGGGATGACAATACTGCCCTGACCAATATCTTTACCGGTCGTCCCGCACGCGGCATCGTCAATCGCATCATGCGAGAGATCGGACCGCTGTCCGAGACTGCACCAGCATTTCCGACCGCTGGCGGCGCGCTTGCGCCGCTGAGAGCAGTGACCGAGAAGGAAGGCAGGTCGGATTTCAGCAATATGTGGGCTGGTCAGGCCGCAAGCCTTGCACGCGAAATGTCGAGCGCCAAGCTGACGCGATATCTCGTTGAGGCCGACTAGGTCGGGCCGGCGACGGGAACAGCAGCCGTCCATCGGACGAGTATTCTGCCACGAAGCGTCAGCCCTCTGCGCCCGCGGCTTTCGCCTGCTGCTGGGCGGTTCGTAAGGTGGTTGCGGCGGCGGCAGCGCCATTCTTGTCCTCGCCGCCGACCTGCACCATCGGCTGGGCGAATTCTATGCCGTTGTTCTGGAACGCTTCACGGATCATGGCGTAGGCCTTGCGCCGGATATAAGTCTGCATGCCAGGCACCGTCGTCATCGCGAAGCTGAGGACGATGCCGTAATCGCCGAATTCCTCGACGCCTTTCATCTTGAGCGGCTCGATGAAGAGCGGCCCGACCTCGGCATCTTCTTTCAGCTCGGCGCCGATCGCCTTGGTAATTTTCCGGGCCTTGTTGATGTCGGTGTTATAGGCGACTGAGATACGGAATTTGTCGATCACCCAGTCGCGGCTCATGTTTTCCACGGCACCAAGCTCCCCGAAGGGCACGGTGAAGACGGGGCCTCGGTGATGGCGCAGCCGTACCGAGCGCAGGCTGAAGCCTTCCACCGTTCCCTTGTAGTTTTTCGCCTGAATATATTCGCCGACACGGAAGGCATCATCGAACATGTAGAAGACGCCGCTGATGATATCCTTGACGAGAGTCTGCGATCCGAAGCCGATGGCAACGCCGAAAATGCCGGCGCCGGCTATCAGCGGCCCGATCTCGACGCCGAGCTGGGAGAGCACGATAAGGGCGGCCATGACGACGACCATGACGGCGAGCGCATTTCGGAAGATCGGCAGCAGCGTGCGGAACCGCGCGCGTTTGGCGGCTTCGGCAGGTGCGAGACCGGTGGAATCTCCCGAGGTCTTGATGGTGCGGTCAATCCAGCCTTTGGCAAGCTGCCAGAGAAGATCGGCGATCAGGAGTACGATGACACCTTTCAGCAATCCGAAGAGAATGGCTGATACCGTCGGGTTCTGCTGTGCGATGGAACTGGGGCTGAAGCGCCAGACGAGCGCCAGCCAGCCTACGGCGAGAGCGGTGATAAGTGCGCGGCTGCCGCGCACAAGCAATATGCTCCTGGCGCTTTCGGGCGGGGCCGTCGTGAGCGTCGCCGCGGCCCTGCCTGTGGCCCGCAACAGATCCGGCAAAACAAGGGCGTAGACGCCAATCCAGAAAAGGCCCTGCAGCGCGAGGCACCAGAGCCCCCACAGGAGGCCCAGGAAAACGGTCAAGCCGGCCTTTATGACGAGGGGGTGGCTCAAAGCCGACCAGACAGTTTCAATCGCGAGCACCAGCAAAAGGATGGAGAAACAGTAGGCGATCGCCTCGGTGACAGCGGGATCGATACCAAGTGGTGCTCCAAGTGTTGCAGTTGCCGCGGCGAACAAGGCGATGCCGAGAAAGATCTTCGCACGGATGGCGAGCGCAGGGCGGTCGCTTTCCACGAGACCGATCAGCACTGCACCGACGCGATAGACGATGAAGGCAACCAGGTAGGCAAGCAGCACGAGCCGGGCGAGCGGCGGCCATTCAACGGCAAAGAATATGATTGCCACGACCACGGTGAAAACCGCCACCGGGACAAGCCGGGCGATCGGGCCGATCGATGCAGGCCGGGCGCGCCTGTAGAGCCACTCGGCTACCCCGCCGATGGCGACCAAACCGGCAAAGATCAGGAAGATCGGTGCATAGCCGTGCGAGACGGCGTCGTGGCGCGCACGGGCAGCGCCCTGATACACTTCAGAGGGGATGCGCGGAACTGCAGCAAGGATGCCGTCGATGCGCGCGCGGGCCTGTGCCTCCCAAGTCGCAAAACCCGATGGCTGCGCGGCGGCGGCTGTCGCGTCCTGTTCCTTCTTGCGATTTTCCAGCCATGTCTGGATTTCGGGATCCTGCAGCAAACCTATCAACTGATCGATCTTCCGCTGGGGCGGCGGTGGCGTGGTCTGCGCCGCTACCGAAGTCCCGATGAGGAAAGCCAGAAAAAATACCACCAGCCTGATCATTTGCCATGTCTCCCGGAGGAGCCGGTGGCCGCAGCAAAGCTCGTAACCGATCTGTCCATGCACGGCTCCTTCCATACTGGAAGGATGCGCACAGCCGACGCGTTTATGGGAGTACTTTACTGTAAACTCCAGCGTAAAGGCGGGGAAAGGGCGTAAATGGCGGCGGATTTACGGTAACGTACTTCCATCTTGCACCTGTCACTTCATAGTCGGCGGGATGAGCAGGAGGTCCGGATCTCCAATGGACAAGGAAGGAGGCATCAAGCGGAACGCTACGGAAACCGCACAGCGCGGGCTGTGGCGGCTTATGCTGAAATTACCCGCGATGCGGGGCAGATTGCAGCTTCTCGCGCCGAAATCCCGCTCGCTTAATGACCTCTTCGAGGCTTATGAGGAAGCGAGCCTCACCCTGGAACGCCTCATGCGGCAGCAGGGAGAGGAACATTGTCCGATGGTGGTCGAGTATGAGACCATCTGTGCCGAAATCGAATCCGACATCATTCAATACGTGCTGGAACACCGCCCAAATGTGCCGGATTGACGTTTAAACTCGCGTTAAAATCGATCGCCTGCTGGTTTTGTTAGCATTTTCGGTTGCAACCGGCCGCCGTCTCGGCGATAAACATCCCTGTTCTACTTTAGCCTAATCAGCGCGTACGGGGCGGTCATGGGTGCTGAAGTACACTACGCAAGGGCATGCGAAGTATCGTTGTCAGAGGCCAGGGCGGAACTCGAACGAATTCTGGCCGACCCTAGATTCCATGCGACGGAGCGGCAACGGGCCATTCTCAGATATCTTGCGGAACGGCGTTTTGCCGGCTGCGAGGAGGGCGTGAAGGCTTATTCCATCGCTCTGGATGTTCTCGGGCGAGCGAGCAATTTCGATGCATCGAACGATCCGATCGTGCGCATTGAGGTCAGCCGCCTGCGCTCGTCGGTGGAGAACTACTACGAAGCCTTCGGTGCCGAGCGAGATGTGACAATCCATATCCCCAAGGGCACGTATGTGACGCTTTTTCCCCGGTCACACCTGTCTTACGAACATGAAGAGGATGAGCCGGCGCTGGAAGGCGATTTGCCTGAGATGCCGGATGATGTTCCGGTTTCCGAAGTTGCCGGAAGCATTGTTACCGCTCCACCCTCAGGGCGACCATTGGCGATGCATGCGGGTGTAGCGCTGCTGCTCTGCGCCGCGATTGCCGCAGGCGTTGTCGTCTACGCATCGAAGCCGCCTCTCACGGTTCGTCCGTCGGTCACTCTTTCCATGGATGCCGTCGACACCAGGTTGCAGGGCGAAGCCAGCCAGACGCGCGACATGCTGTTGACGGCGCTGACGCAATTCCAGACGCTGACGGTTGCGAAGTCCGGTTATGCGGATGTGCGTACCCAAAAAGTGGTCGGAATGACCTATGAAATCGACATGAAATATTATGGCGACGGCGATATCAGGAGCGTCTGGTGGCAGATCGTCGACCGTCGCTCTGGTGACCTCCTGAAATCGGGGCTTGAAACGATCGCCATCGACGGCAAGAGCCCTGCAGCTGCCCGCCAGGAGATTGTCGATGTTCTTGCTCGCCGCTTTGCAGCGACGCGGGGGCGATCAACAATATCGAAACGCATGCCAGCAGCGCGGAGTCGATCGGAAACGCTTGCGTTTTGCGCGCTGAATACCAACTCGATGACGGCAGCTCGAGCGATATGGTGGCGGTGCGCTCCTGCCTGGAACGGACGCTTGTGGCCGATCCGAGCAATTCCGATGCAAATGCGCTGCTCGCTCGTGTTCTCATCGCGCCGGAGGTTGCTGCCGGAGATGCCACGGTGCGTGCCCGCGCTCTCGGTTTGGCAAACCGTGCGGTTTCGATCGCTCCCATGTCGGATCGCGCTCATGTGGCGCTGATGATGGCGCAATTCGCCGACGGGCGCATCGATGCCGCATTGCAGGCAGGAAACCGGGCGATTTCGCTCAATCCGAGCAATCCCGATGTGGTGGCGAAGTTTGCCTCCGTGCTGTTTTCGGTCGGCTACTTCGATGCCGGCGTCTCCATGGCGCAGGATGCGGCACGGGCTGTCGACATCGTGCCGCGCGATGCCATGCTCGTTCTTGCGCTGGATGCCTATCGCCGAGGGGACTGGTCGGAGGCTTCGCTGCTTGCCGAACAAGTGAACTGCACTGATTTCGTCGTGCGCGCCCTGCGCGCTGCAGCACTCGGCCAGCTCGGTTCGGATCAGGCGAAAGAACGGCTTGCCGATGTCAGGGGCAGCGATCCTGATTTCGAACGAACCCTGCGGCGGAAGCTGGAGGCGAGACGCTTCCAGCCGCTGCTTTCGGCAGAGATCGAGGAAGGGCTCGCCAAGGCTGGAGCAGTGTTTGCGCTCAATGACGTTACCGGAGCCGTGAGCCCATAGATGGGACCAGATGCCCGCTTCCGCTGCCTGCAAAGCTCATCTGAAATCCGGTCCGCCGGTGCGATGAGAAAACTCGAAGCGCCTCTCCTGTCGGCTTCCACGGCAAGGGCGACGCAAGATTCCGAAGACGATAGGCCTGTTTACGGCGGCGTTTACGGTGCGGTTTACCGTAACGTACTTACGCCGGAAGCTCGAGATGTATCCTATCGGTACAGGGGCAAAGTTCATTTCGTGGGTCAGCAGAGGGATATTGGATGCGAACCACCGTACTATTGCTTTCCGCGGCCATTCTGGCTGCACCCGTAGTCGTGCAGGCTGCGGATTTTGCTCCTGTTCTGGCACCCCAACCGCAGCCTGCCGAGCCGGATAAATGGACTTTTTCAGTGGCGCCCTATTTCTGGGTAGCCGGCATTACCGGCGATACCGCCGTCTTCGGCCTTCCGGAAGTTCATGTCGACGAGAGCTTCGGCGACATTCTCTCGGATATCGATTTCGGCTTCATGGCAGCGGGTGAAGCGCGCTACGATCGTTTCAGCGTCGTGACCGATATTATCTATGCACGCATAACGACGGACGCTGCCACGCCGCGTGGCATATTGGCCGATGAGGTCGATCTGAAGACGGAAACCTTCATGGCGACAATCGGTGCGGGTTACGCAGTGATTGACGAGCCCCAGGGTCGTCTTGACGTTATCGGTGGCGTGAAGATCTGGTATACGGAAACGACGATCTCCTTTTCCGGAGGGCCACTGGACGACGTGTCAGGCACTGATGAAGCGACCTGGGTCGATGCCGTGGCCGGCCTCAGAGGGACGTATTTGATCACGCCCTCGGTCTATCTAACAGGATGGGGTTTGATCGGTGCCGGCGGCGCTGACCTTGACTGGGATGTCATGGCGGGTATCGGCTACAAATGGAACGACTCCATTTCCGCAATGGCCGGCTATCGCGCTCTTGGCGTGAACTACAGCGACGATACCCTGACCAACGATATCGTCGAGCATGGCCCGATCCTCGGCGTCGTTTTCCATTTCTGAGATTGTGCGATTGCGCTCGCGGTCATTTCGCGAGCGCTTTTTCTCACTGCTGGAAAGCGAAGATCTTTTTCCAATCGTTCTTCATGTCGACCACGAGCCAGTTGCGGCGCTCCGCCTCGTCGAGCGCCTTGTCCAGTTTTCCGAAGGCTGATTCACGATCGTAGGCATATTCGCGGTCAGCATCGGTGTGGTGGACCAGCAGGGCAAAGCTCGGGCCATGACCTGACGTCGTCCAGCGTAGCATTTCGTAGTCCCCATCCGAGTTGCCGGCGGCGAAGATCGGCTTGAGGCCGATGAATTTGTTGATGCCCACGGGCTTGCCGGGGCCGTCGTCGACGAAGTCGATCTTCGGCAGGCGTTTGAGAACCGGTACATCGCCGACGAGATCATATTCGGTAGCGATCGTGCTTCCGACCACCTGTTCGGGTGGGATGCCGTAGAGCTGTTGCGTGATGGGGCGCATGAATTCGACGCCGCCGCCCGATACGATGTAGGTGCGAAAGCCGTTGGCGCGCAGGTAGTCCAAGAGTTCGCGCATCGGCAGGTAAGTCATCTCGGTATAAGGCTTGCCGGTCTTTGGGTGCTTTGACGTTGCGAACCAGTCTTCCGCAATCTTGGCAAATTCGTCGGTCGTCATGCCGGCATGTGTTGCCATCATCAGATCGACCATGCCTTTCTCACCGCCCTTTGCTATGCCCTTCAGGTCGCCGTCGAGGACGCTTTTGAAAGGTTCTCGAGTCTTCCATTCAGGATGCTGAGGCGCCAGCGCCTTGACGCGGTCGAGTACAAAACCAAGCTGGATATAGTAGGGCTGTTCGGACCAGAGCGTGCCGTCATTGTCGAAGACGGCGATGCGGTCGGCGGGCGCGACGTAACCTTCTCCGCCTTCGGTGATGGTTGCCTTAACGAAGTCCATGATGCGGGTCTTGGCGGATGTGCCGTTCCAGGAGGGCAATGCGTCCTGCGCAAGAACCGGGCTGCATGCGGCCGTGATCAGAAGAATGATCGCGACTGCAAGGGAAGCGAGGCAGGCATCAATGGCTTGAGCGGACCGTCCCATGGACATCCTCCTGTGATGCTGAAATTCGCTTGATGCAGCGGAAGCCGAGATGGCTCGTCGAGGTATCCTCCGGCTCGGCATGGCGCGCGGCCGGGCGATAGCGACGGCAATAATTCGGTGCGCAAAGATGCGAGCCGCCCTTCAGCACGCGGCGCGGAATGCGAACGCTCGGCTGGCGCGGATCATAGCTCGCCTCCACGCCGCCGCCACGCGGATTGGTCGGAATGCAGCAGGCTTTCGCGGCGGGTTCGGCGTGGCGCTCGGACCAATAGTCCGTGGTCCATTCCCACACATTGCCGATCATGTCGTAAAGCCCGTAGCCGTTCGGCGGGAAGCTGCGCACGGGGGAGGTCCGTTCATGGCCCTTCGGTTTCGTCGACAGCACGGGGAAGGTTCCTTGCCAGGTGTTGGCCATGGCGGTGTCGCCGGGCGTCAATTCGTCGCCCCAGGCAAACTCCACATCATCGAGGCCACCGCGGGCAGCAAGCTCCCATTCCGCTTCTGTCGGCAGGTCGAGGCCGGCCCAATCGGCATAGGCTTTGGCATCGCACCAGGCGACATGGACGACGGGGTGGTCGAGTTTGCCGCGCAAGTCGCTCAGGCCAGCGAGCGGCCGGCGCCAGTTCGCCCCGAACTTGAAGCTCCACCATTGGGTGATATCGGGTCCGCTGACGGTCTTCGGCTGGAAGAAGACCAGCGATCCGGCGCGCAGCATCTCCGGCTTGGCGCCGGGATAGTCTTTTGCCTCGGGCGCCTTTTCGGCAAAGGTGATATAGCCGGTCGCCTTGACGAATTCCATGAACCTGCGGTTCGTGACCGGGATCTCGTCGATCCAGAAGCCATCGACCTTGACAGGATGAGCGGGAGCCTCCTCGGGATAGTGGTCATTGGAGCCCATCATGAATGTCCGGCCCGGAATCCAGACCATGCCGTCGGGCGCCGTACCGGGCCTCTGCTGATCGTCGAATGCCAATGCCATCGCCGCCTCCGGAATATGCGTCGGAAGCTTCGCGCGTATGTAGAAGGGAAGGAAGTACGTTACGGTAAACACGCCCGTGGATGGTGTAACGGCAGGCGTAAATTTACGGCACCAGACTGCTCCGGGCGGATACGTCGTTTCCTGCTTCCTTGAGCAGGGACCGCGCGGCGTATTATCTGGCCAGGTTTCTTTCATTGGCGGCGATCGGATTGAGCGGCGGCAGCGCTGACGGCTTTTTATCTCTGATGGTGGCGTCTCTCCGTGCGACGGTTCTCACGATTGCCGCCCTGTCGATATCAGGTCCGACCTGGGCTCCAAAAAGCTTGCGTTCCAAAAGCTCAATCTGCTGCTTGAGGACGGGGGAACCCTCCTTTGCCAGCCAGTCGGCGATGGTCCGGTATCCGCATTGCAAGGCCCAGGCCCGCAGGGCCGCATAGACCGCGGTTTCGTTGCCGGTCCTGATGGTCTGCATCATCCGGTGAAGGCGGAATGAACGGGAATTTTGCCTGAGATCCCGGTGTTTTGTGCGCCATGCTGCGAAGCGGGGAATGAGCTGCCGGAGAAGGAAGGCAACAGCTGCCAGGACAACGGCGACCGCAGCAATGAGCCAGATGCTGATCTGCTGCGATCGACGGTCTTCTTGCTGTTCAAGCTGCGGTGCGATCGCCTCTTTGGCCGCTGCCGCGCCGACCGTGACCTTGATGTCTGGAAGTGTCGCGGTTTTTTCGGCTTTGCTGTCCACATCGAACCAGGGGTAGGAAACCGCCGGTATGTCGAATGTGCCGGCGGCGGGGGCTGTGTAGACGATCGTTTCGGTGTGCCGGCTGGCTGTTTCCCGGTTCATTTCTATGCCGTCTTCGATCTTCGGCGGCTTCACATATTGCTGCAGGCCGGCTGCGCTGCCGAGTTCCACCGGCGGCATCATCATCGCCTGCGTGTCCAGGGCCGTGATGGTGATGGTGCGTGAAAACGCATCGCCGGCCTTCAACTTGGATGGATCGCGATCGAAAGATTGCTCGATCGTCAGGCCGTGTGCGACAAAACCCGGCTGGCTTGACAGGGCGTTGCCGCCAACGGTGAAGGAAATACCGGGCATGGTCACCGTCGCCTTCGTCGGCTTTCCATCCACGCCATATCCGAGCTCAATCGGAATATCCGGCAGGCTGTAGGCGCCGGATGCTTCTGGTACGATCGCATAGCTGCGGCGGATGCCGGAATATTGCACGCCGTCGATGGTCTGCGTCAGGTTCACGCTGCGCTCCTCCGGCAGGGTGACCATGGCATTGGGAACGTCGAACAGAGGAAACTGCGGCGGTGAAGTGAAGAAATTGGGCACGAAGACATCCACCGTCAGGCGTACCTGCTGTCCCGGCACGATCTCGCCGCTCCCTTCGATCGCGGCACGGGCAAACGGTTCGGCGGCGAGCGCGTTTCCCGACAGGAACAACCAGAGTGACAGGGTAAAGCGCATCATGGCTTTTGTCCCTGCGCTTCAAGGGCGAACTTGCGCGCCATGAGGTCGGCCGGGCTTGCCTGGATGTTCTTCATCCACATTTCCGACGTCTGCTCGGCGATGCTCACCTGGCCTTCCTTGCCCTGCTTTCCCTTGTCGTCGAACTGGACGCTGTCAGGTTTCAGATTGGGGTCTTGCTGCTGTTGTTCCTGCTCCTTGTCCTGCTGCTCTTTCAGCAATCGCTCGGCGATAATGAGATCGGCTTGAGCCTCCGCCCAGTCCTTCCGTTTTTCGATCGCCTTCTGATAGGCCGTGACGGCCTCCTCGAATTTGCTGAGATGCAGAAGCGTGTTTGCCTGATTGTACCAGCTCTCGGCCGTATCGACGGCGGCGAATGCATCGAGTGCATCCTGAAAGCGGCCGGCCCTGTAAAGTGCTGCACCCTTCCACATCGGATTTCGAAAATGGTCGGCTGCCTCCTCAAAATCACCCTGTTCAAAAGCCAGTCGGCCCTGTTGGTCCGGCGTCAGCCATAGATCCACGAAACCAGCTGCTTCCGCCGGAGATGGCATCAGCAGCCGGAAAGCGAGAAGCACGGCGCCGACCCTGACCACCCAGCCACGCCGGAAGGAAAAAGCAAGCAGCAAGGCAATCGGGGCGACCAGCCACCAGCCGGCATCGCGCCAGCGATTGCCCTCGGACGCCTGCGCATCGGAAAAGTTCTTGCTGACGCGCTGGATGATCCAGCGCACATCGGTATCGTCGTCACTGATGGTGGCGACGTCAGCCCCCGTTGCCGATTGCAGCTGTTTCAGGGCCCCCATATCGAGCTTGGGTAGCAGGCGTCCGCCACCGGCGTTGGTCAGGAAGTTTCCGTCGGCCGTCCTGACCGGTCCGCCCTCGGCGGTGCCGATACCTAGAATGATGATGCCGTTGGCATTTGCCGCCTTGAGCGCATCGACCCCGGCCGGTTCGATGCCGTCGGTCAGGAAGACGATCGTGCCAGTCGTATTCTCCGACTTGAACAGGCTGTTCGATAGCGAAAGTGCGTCGGGCGTGCTCTTGCCGGGCTTCGGCATGATGCGTGTCGCCAGCGCATCCGAATAGCTCTCGATCAGGGCGGCATCCTCCGTCAGCGGAACGACGAGATGGGCGGTGCCGGCATAAGCGACGATCGCGGTCTTTGCTCCTGGCCGCGCAGCGAGAATATCGTGGATCTTCAGCTTGGCGCGTTCGATGCGGCTGGGGCTGATGTCGATCGCATCCATGGTCGAGGAAAGATCAACAGCAATGACGAGGGGCGCGGTATCCTCGACAAAGGGCGGGGCTTCGCGCCGCCATGTCGGACCTGCCGCGGCGATCGTGCCCAAAGCCATCAAGCCGGCCAGAAGCCATGAGGGATTGATGCGGCCATGGCGGTTTGCCTCGACAATCAGCTTGTCGAGCAGGTGCGGCGCGATCATGCCCTTCCAGCGGTCGCGAATATCGTCCGATCGGGCTGCAAGCCAGAGGATGAGGGGCGGAACGAGCAAGACGAGCAGCCACCACGGGCGCAGAAAATGAAGATCGGTGATCACGCCGCTGCCCTCCGGCGGATCAGGCCCAGAGAGGCTGCGAAGAGATGATAGAGAGCGAGAATGGCGATCGCAGCGCCCAACGGCCAATGGAAAAGTTCGATACGCGGCCGCCAGGACACCACCTTCTGTTCGTCAGGGGTAATCTGATCCAGAACGTCGTATATTGCCGCGAGCTGGTTCTGGTCGCCGCCGAAGAAATAGCGTCCGCCGGTATCGGTGGCGATCTTCTGCAATGTGGCCGTATCCAGCTTGTCCTCGCCTGTCGCGGCGGGATCACCGATGCCGATTGCATGAATGGTAATGTCATTTCTTCCGGCGATCTCTGCCGCCTTCAGCGGCGGCATCTTGCTTGCCGTATCATTGCCATCGGTCAGCAGGATCAGGACTTTTTCGCGTGCCGTGGTCTTTTCGAACATTCTGAGCGCAAGGCCGATCGAATCCCCGAGCGATGTGCGTGGGCCGGCGATCCCGGGCAGCAATCCGTTGATCATCAGCCGGACGAGTTCATGATCCATGGTGAAAGGCGCGAGCGGGTAGGGCGCATCGCCGAAGGCGATCAGGCCCAGGCGGTCGTGAGGCCGTTTCGTGACGAAATCGGAGACCACGGACCGCACCGCATCGACGCGTGCTCCAAGGCTGCCATCAGGCACCGGAAAATCACGCGTCTCCATCGATTGCGAGAGATCGAGCGCGAGCAGGATATCGCGCTGCGGCTCCGTCTTTTCCAGGGGTGGTTCGACGAATTGCGGTCGGGAAAGCGCCAGCACAACAAGACACCAGGCAAGCCCCTCGGCGATCGTCTGCAGCCAGGTCCGCTTCGGCACGACCGAACCTTCGGTCGGCTGAACCCCGGCGGCACGCGTCACCTGATCGAAGAATGGCAGGCGGATCGATGCCGATGTTTCCCGATGCGGCGGCAGCAGCCACCAGACCAGCAAGGGGAGCGGAAGCAGCAGAAGCAGCCACGGATACTCAAGCTGATACATGGTGCCCCCTGATCCATCGCCTTGACTTGAGGACGAGTTCATCGGCGTTATCAGGAGGAAGAGCGGCAATGGCCGCGCTGTCGTGATATTCGAGATCATCAAGCAGGCGCGCCAGGGCGCCGGCCCCTCCGCTCTGGTTCAGACGCTCAATCCATGCCCGACCGGTCAGCGATGCAACATCGCTCCTCGGCCATGCTGCGAGCGCCGTCCGCTTGAGCAGTTCCGTGAGTTCGTGGATGCCCTTGTCGCGGCGTGCCGGATTGCGGATGTCTGTTTCGATAGCGGCAAGCATCCGAAGCGCCTCCCGCCGGTAGGCATTGCGGCGATATCGCCTGAGCCGGACAAGGATGGCTGATAGCAGCGTGATGACGAGCAGTGCACCCAATGCCGCCCAACCCCAGGTTTGGGGCAGCCAAGAGACCGGCGGCGGAACTGCGATGTCATGCAAAGAGCGGAGCGCCGTCTGGGTCATCGGATCGAGTTGGACTGTCTGCTCCATCAGCGCCTCCGCTGCCGCCAGGCGGATTGTTCGAGCAGGCGGCGCAGCTGCGGGGCAGTCTCCTCCGCCGTCGAGACAGGCAGCATGGGGAGGCCGAGTTCACGCTGCCAGGCCATCAGTTCGCGACCGCGATTGCGAGCGAAAGTGTCGATGGATTTCCGCACGCCGGCCTGGCTCAATGACAGTTCTGCCTGCAATCCGCCGCCGCTGATGACGATATCGGCGGATTTGGGAAGCTCCAGAAGGAATGGGTCGTAGATCAAAAGACAGATCACGTCGTTGCGGGCGGTGAGCGCCAGAAGCAGGTCGCGGGTCGCTTCGCCGTGTCCGCTGAAATCGCTGATGATGACGACGAGATGATCGTGATGGGCGATGCCTGTGACGCGCCGGAGCACGTCATCGAGCGAATCCGGCGAGGGCGTACCGGCAAAGGCGGCTTTCAGTGCGGCATTCCTGGTGGCGATCTTGTCGGCAAGAGCGATGACGGCATTGCGGCTGCGATGCGGTCTTACTTCCTCGATGTCACCATCCCCAAAGATAAAACCGCCCACCCGATCGCCTGATCCCAGGATGCGCCAGGCACAGAGCATGGCTGCTTCGGCGGCAGTGACGGATTTCATGGCGCGGCGGCTGCCGAAAAACATATTGATCCGCTGGTCGACGACGAGGATTGCCGGCCGCTCCTTCTCCTCGCCGTAGATGCGGACGACCGGCGTGCCGGTGCGCGCCGTCACGCGCCAGTCGATGGAGCGGATATCGTCGCCCGGCAGATAATTCCGCAATTCCTCGAAGATCAGGCCGCGGCCGCGCAGGGCTGACTGCATCCGGCCGGCGAGCTGCTGATGGCTTTTTGCTTTCTGGACGAAAGTGAGATTGCGGGCACGACCCTCGAGAGCGACGAGCTGTTCCGTCGTGACATAGACGCCGTCGCTGCTGAGGGCGCCCGTGCTCATGAGACCGCAACCAGTTCGGTGATGCGATCGATGACCTGATCGGCGCTCGTATTGGCGGCATGGGCCTCGTAAGACAGGATGAGGCGATGGCGAAAGACATCGTTGACGATCGCCTTCACATCGTCGGGGGTTACATAGTCGCGACCCTTCAGCCAGGCATGTGCGCGGGAGACCTTGTCGAGACTGATGGCGCCACGCGGGCTGACGCCAACCTGCAGGAGGCTCGCCAGATCCTTGTCGTAGCGATCCGGGTAACGCGTGGCGAAGACGAGAGCGACGATATATTTCTCGACCGGTTCGGAGACCGTCACCGCACCGATTTCCTTGCGGGCATCGAAGACCGCCTGTGGGTTCAGTCGCTCGGTGGCCGGAGCGGCGCCTTTGCTGTGGGCACTGTTCTCCTCGTCCCGGTTGAGACGCATGATTGCGGCTTCCGATTGCTCATCGGGATAGGTGACCTCGACATGCATGAGGAAGCGGTCGAGTTGCGCCTCGGGCAGGGGATAGGTGCCCTCCTGCTCGATCGGGTTTTGCGTCGCCATGACCATGAAGAGATCAGGCAGCGGATAACTCTTGCCGCCGACGGTGACCTGCCGTTCCTCCATCGCCTCCAGAAGGGCGGACTGCACCTTGGCGGGCGCACGGTTGATCTCGTCGGCAAGAATGAGATTGGCGAAGATCGGTCCCTGCTGAAACTTGAATTCGCCCTTGCCGCCTTCCGAGAAATAGATCTCCGATCCGGTAATATCGGCAGGCAGCAGGTCCGGCGTGAATTGGACGCGCGAAAGCTCTGAATCGAGGTTTTTTGCGAGGCTCTTGATCGCCCTCGTCTTGGCCAATCCAGGCAGACCTTCGACGAGCAGGTGGCCATTGGCGAGCAGCCCGAGCAGCAGGCGCTCGACCATCGCCTCCTGGCCGATGATCGACTGGCCGATGCGCTTGCCGAGATCGAGGATGTCGTCGCGTGCCGTCATGGGAGCCTCGCCAATTGCGTTGGGGCGCGGCGAAATCGCCGCGCCGGTCTTGGTCGGGAGAAAGAGCTACCGGCTTCCTCCCGGATTCTGATCGAGCGAACTCATCAGGGCCGCGATCATCTGGTCGACGCTGAAGCTTGCGGGCCGTTGGCTCGGTGGGTATTCGCGGAAGGTCTGGAGGAAGGGTGCGACCTTGTAGACGCCATATTGGACGATATAGGCATTCTTCATCACCCAGTCATAATATTGATCCGACACGACATCCGCGCGCTCGTACGGATCCATCCGCAGGTTGAACACTTTCGGCACCCGCAGGCAGGTGAAGGGGTTCGCCCATACCACGAAGCCTCCCGGTTGGCGCTGTTCGCAGAAGACGATCTTCCAGTTGCCGTAGCGATAGGCGACGAGTTCACCGTCGTCGTTGAAGTAGAAGAACTCGTCACGCGCCGACTTCGGCTGTTGTCCCGTCAGGTAGGGGAGCTGGTTGTAGCCGTCGAGGTGAACCTTGAACTGATTGCCGCTGATCGAGGTGCCTTTCGCAAGCCTGTCCTTGATATCGCCGTCGCCGGCGGCGGCGAGCAGGGTCGGGAACCAGTCGAGCCCGGACATCATATCGTTCGAGACTTCGCCGGCCTTGATCTTGCCGGGCCAGCGGATGATCGCGGGAACACGGAACGCGCCTTCCCAGTTCGTATCCTTCTCACTGCGGAATGCGGTCGTTGCCGCGTCGGGCCACGAGAACTGGTTGGGGCCATTATCGGTTGTGTAGACGACGATCGTGTTGTCCGCGACATTCAGGTCGTCGAGCGCTTTCAACAGCTTGCCGACATCGCCGTCATGCTCGACCATGCCGTCGGCATAGTCGTTGCCCGGCATGCCGCTTTGCCCCTTCATCGATTCCCGCACGTGGGTGAAGACATGCATGCGGGTCGTGTTCATCCAGGTGAAGAAGGGCTTGCCGGCCTTCACCTGTCTGTCCATGAAGTCGATCGCGGCTGCGGTCGTCTCGTCGTCGATCGTTTCCATGCGCTTTGTGTTGAGCGCGCCGGTATCCTCGATCTTGCCGTCGGCAGACGCCTTCAGGACGCCGCGTGGCGAATTGGTGCGCACGAATTCCGCGTCGTCCTTCGGATAATAGGGACGTTCGGGCTCTTCCTCGGCGTTGAGGTGGTAGAGATTGCCGTAGAATTCATCGAAGCCGTGATTGGTCGGGAGGAATTCGTCGCGGTCGCCGAGATGGTTCTTGCCGAACTGGCCCGTTGCATAACCGAGCGGCTTCAGGGCCTGGGCGATGGTGATGTCCCGCGGCTGCAGGCCGACGGTGGCGCCGGGAATGCCGACCTTGCAGAGCCCGGTGCGCAGGCAGACCTGACCGGTGATGAAGGTGGAACGGCCAGCCGTGCAGCTGTTCTCGGCATAATAATCCGTGAACATCAGGCCTTCCTTGGCGATGCGATCTATGTTGGGCGTGCGGTAGCCCATGACGCCGAACGAATAGGCGCTGATATTAGTCTGACCGATGTCGTCACCGAAGATGACGAGGATATTCGGCTTGTCAGGCGTCGCTGGCGCTGCCGTTGCAGCAGGAGCCGCCTCCTGAGCATAGGCTATCGAGATGAAGGGCGCAGCGGCAAGGCTCATTGCCACTGCTGCCGTCGCCGAAAGAAGTCTGCCGGAGAGTGTCGTGGCCATCACGTTCTCCCCGCCGCAAGGTCGTTCAACATTACGCTCTCCCTGGTGTCGGGCAGGCCGGAGGCCGCCGGAACTGGATCGTCGCCATTCGACCGGGAGAGACTTCTACTTTGAGGCCATCTGCGGAAGTACGTTACCGTAAATGCCGATGTTGCTGGACGTAACCGCCCACGTAAATCGCGTTCGTTACTGCGTCAGCGGCTGCGATTGCGGATCGGCGCGAAGAGTATCTTCGACTTCTACTGGTTTTGCGGCGGTTGGCAGAGGCTGTCCGACGATCGTCAGCGGCGCGGCTACCGCCGTGCCGGCGACCTTGCCCACAGTCTGCACCGTACCGCCTACGACGGCGGCAACGCCTTCGCCGAGCGTGATGTTGGAATCCGTCAGGGTCTGGCCCGTCATCAACCGCTGGCCGATGAGCTGCACGATTTCGGGGCTTTCGGCAAACTTGCCGTGATTGAGCTTGTCGCCGGTGTCGACCTTGGTCAGATCGATCGCGGTAATGCCGGCTTCTTCCAGCCGGCTGCGATAGGGCTCCTTGGACGGGTCGATGGCACCGAGCCGGGAGACTTTTCCGGTGATGAAGCTCGAGACTGCCAGGGCCCGATCATCCTGCGAAACGAAGATCGTGAATTTCGGACGGGGCGTGCCCATTTCAACGAACTGCTTAGCAAAGACCTGTATGTCGATATCGGGGGAGGCAAGAATGACATCGCGGATCTTGGTGTTCACATGCCCGTCACGGATGCCCATCTGGCGCAGGGATTCCATGGCAAGCCAGGTTCCCATCGAATGGGCAAGAATGGTGATATCCTTGACGCTTGGATCCTGGGCGAGGATTCGCAGCGCCTGTTCGAGTGCCGTGCGCGAATAGTTCGTGCTTTCCTTGTCGTATTCATAGGCCGTCAGCTTCGCACGTGAAGGCCAGGTGAAAAGGACCGGCGTTGCCTTCATGCCGCTGTCGTGAACGATCTGGGCGAGACGGAAGACGGAATCCTCATAGGTATTGTTGAAGCCGTGTATGAAAACGAGTGCGTGGCCGTCGACCAGATGCTGTTGGAACCAGGCACGCCCTTCCGCCCGCGTCTCGAGCTGCTCGACCCGCGTGACCGCGAAATCTGTCGCCGGGTTCGGCGGCAGCTTTTCGGGCCACTGTACGGTGCCAGCCGCACGCTTCGGCGGAATGGAAATTGCAATATCCGTCAGGTAGGGTTTCGGACTGCGCTCCCCATTGAAAAGCGTCGCAGGATTTGCGGAAGGCTGACGGGTGGTCGCCACCAGCATTTCGACCTGTGAGGTTTTCGGAGTATTGGCCGTGAGGACGACAGGGGTCATCACCCCGGTCGGATGGCCGCAGCCTGCCAGCACGGAAAGTGCGGCGAGGAGAATGCGTCGCAGCATGATCACTTCCTGGTTCAACAGTCCGGCAGTCTAGGCCGCGGCAAATCGCGGATGGAAGTAAGTTACCGTAAATGCGGGTGTTAATACGAGTCTTTATAGCAGCCCCGACAGCGACGAGGTGAAGGGGCGCGAATTCAACGGGAGGCCTGCGCTTCACCCACAATGACTGCGCCTCCCTGCGCCGGGGTGGCTGCTTTTTCCTGTGAGAGCAAGGTTTGCTGCTGCACCTCGCTATCGGAAGCGCTGCGCCAGAATTGCCAGCCTTCGCCCTGTATAAGACCGCTGTCCGTGAGATCCTTCCAGTGGCTGAAGGTGCCAGTACCCGTATAGACGAAATTGCGTGCGTCTTCGGGCGAGGAATACATCGTGTATTCGGCAGTATGCTCCGAGCGGTTGGCGGGATCGGCGACCTTGTTGAGGAAGCTCGACAGAAACTTGAAATGCAGGAGGGCGCTGGTGATACCAACGGTGCCGCGCATTTCACCAAGGTTCAGGGCGAGCGGCCAGACCTGGTGCGAGGATTTGAGATAGAGGCGCTCGCCGGATACGTAGATCAGCGGGATCTTGTTGAGCGCAGGGCCATCCCAGATGCGGCCGCGAAAATAGACGCGACCTCGTACCCCACCCTTGATCCAGATGGTGCGACTGTTCCTGTCGAAATGCGATTCATAGCCTGAGCGGTCGAAGAGGCTGCAGACTTCGAGCGGATTGCGGCCGGGCTCGCAGACGTTTTCGCTGACGGGATTGCGGCTGTACATGTCAATCATGACCGAGCGCAGCGAGCGGGCGCCAACGGATTCCATGTAGGCGGTCAACTGGCTGATCGAACGCGTATCGCAATGCGGATAGACCAGAAACTCGTCGGCATCGACATAGAGAACCCATTTCTCCTGGCAGTGACGGTTCATGACGGCGTTGATCCAGTCATTGCCAAAGCGCGCAGCCTTGTAGGAACCGGTGGCTGACAGCAGCGAAACATCCTCCATGCCGGAGAGCAGCTCGACCGTGCCGTCGCTTGAGCCGTTGTCGATACAGATGAAATGCTCGACACCGAGATCTCGATAATATTGCAGGAAGAACTCCATCCGGTGTCCTTCGTCGCGGATCACGCAGATCAGCACGTGGCGTGCCTGCTTCAGGCTGTCGCGAAGGCCGGCATAGCCGATCTGGCCGGCCTTCAGCGAACGGCGCAAACGGGCCTTGGCGTAGTGTGAGATGCTGGTCGTCAAAGCACTCATTTCTGCTCCTGAACACTCGCGCCGGCTCTGATCACCAGCTCTGCCTGCAGGGATCGGGCCAATTTTTCGTCAGACGACATAGTCGCCGGCGAGCAGCGTCTGCACGCGTGGATTGGGCATCTCATTCTGCAGGGCATGTCTCACGCGCTCGCGCATCGAACGATATTTGTAGACCATCTTGCGATCGAAGCTGATGCCCCGGTAGAGCGCGTTGTAGGCCGGGTGCGTTTTGCGCAGGTCGATGTAGACCTGGCTTTCGGTGTCGCTCCACGGGAAGAAGGTGCCGTGCCAGGGTTTCGGATGCGCCATGTAGTGGACGATGGCAAGCGAGGACATGTCCACCAGATGCAGGAATTGCTTGGGGAAGTTCCAGCGGTTCGACACCAGGATGAGCGAGGAGCCGCAGACATAGTTCAGCGCGCCCTGATCATGCTTGCCATCGCAAGCCTCCGGGTTCGTGGCAAAGAGCTGCAGTGCTTCCGGTCCGATCCAGCCGTCGCGGTGGAATTTCAAAACGCCGGCATTGAAATAATTGCTGTCCTTGCCGTTTTGCAGCAGGCCATGAATCGACGTGTAATCGCGGGCTGCGAAGAATTTTCCGGGAGGAGCGAACGCATTTTCGAGATCGGCAAGGCTGCTGACGATCTGCGTGTCGCCGTCCAGATAGATGATCTGAGTATAGTTGTCAGGCAGGATCTGTGCGAGCACGAGCTTGGCCATGGTGCTGACGCTGATACGGCCCATGAAATGCGAACCGTCGAGCTTGCCGAGAGATTCGTGCAGCGCTTCCGTCGCGTCCATCAACGTGACGCCGCTGAGCGCCAGCAGGCTTTTCAGCTCTTCGAAATTGTCGAGGTGTTCCGACATGAGAACACAGACATCCGTCTCGGGATTTGCAAACTTCCGCGCCTGCAGTGCCGAAAGAATAGTGGGGAAAGAATATTCGACATCCGTAACGTAGGCCACGCACTGATTACTCATTGTACAATCCTTCTCGCAGTTCTTCGTCTCGAAGTGCCTTTATTCAAATCCGTCAAAAATTTACCGTTGTTGAGGTGCTGTCTCCCACTTGTCGCAAGCGGGAAATTTTTCATCCGATCGCGGGCCAATCGTGCCTCTTCGGCGGTTTGATCACGATGGATTGTGGGAAAATTAACCATTGCTATCGCTCCACTACCAAAAGCTGGGTGTTGTGGATCTGGTCCTGTAATGTGAAACCCGGCGCAGGGCTCGGTGGGACGATAGAAAGGAATAAGGCATCGCAATGCTGAACGGCACAATCATTGTGATACTGATTTCGCTCGCAGCCGGAGCAGCCATTCGCGCCTGGGCCTTCGCGATTTTCGCGATTATTGTAGCTCTTGGTTTCGGCATCGTAGCCCATCAAAACACGTCGCTGTTTGAAGCCGCGCTTTATGGTCTCGGTATCCTCCTGCTCATGCAGGTCTGCTATGTGACGGGGGTCTTTGCGACCGGCTTCTGGCGCCGCAGCCGCAAGTCGTCCAAGGAAAGCGCGATTACCGATCAGGCGCCTGTGCCGAGCGAGCGGCAAGGCTGACGTAACCGACATTTTTTCCGCCCCGCGCATCATCGCGACGAAAATACCGGCGTACTCATCAGAGATGCCGGTGTCCTCTGCAGGCGGGCCATACGGTTTGTCAGCGGGTAGGGTGCGGTCAGGCAGCCGCTTGCAAGTCCAGCCGTGATGCTGAAAAGCAGGCCGAGATCGGTGCTGCTTCCGGAAATCGTCGCCGAGGCGATCTGTGCGACGGAGGCGAAAACCGCCGCCATACCGATAGCCCGGTTTTCACGGTTCACCAGCTTGCTGCGACCCGCAGCCTTCAGCAGGCTATAGAGGAAGAGCAGGAAGAGAGCAGTGCCGGTAAGGCCGACATTCGACAGAAGGGCTGCGGCGAAGCTCGACGCCCGCACCGTACCAAGCCCGGCTCCGAAGGTCGCCGTTTCGATGAAGGAGATCAGCGCGAGCGTGTTCCAGGCGGTTCGTTCTTCGCCGGATTGGGATTCGAGCTTATTGGCAACTGTTGCATTCGCCAGGTCGCCAATGGCGTTCCAGGCACTCGGGATCAGCGCCACGGCCATGATCAAACAGGGCACCATAAGCAGCATGATCAAAAGGAAGGTTGCATAGGGACGAGTCGCCTGGCCGCTCAGAAGGCGCCTCAGGCTGAACAATACTGCAACGACGATCATGAAGAGACCGGCGGCATAGGCGGTCGTCGAGGTGCAGAGGATCACGGTGAGGCCGACCGATATCGTCGCAAAGCCGGTGAAACGGCTCGGAAAGCGCTCAAGCCACAGGATGAGCGTGAAAGAGAAGAAGACCAAGGCGGCTGCACCGTAGGCGCTAGCCTCCGGAAAGGAGCCGACGATGCGCTTGAAGCCGCCGATCACCTCGGCCGTATGCATCGTGTAGTTGGCGTTTCGAATGAAATCGAGCAGGTCGGGCTGGCCGATCGTGAAGGTCGCAATATCGACGAGGGCGAAACCCAGGCAGATGAGCGCCGTAACGATGAGCTGGCGGGCAATGAAGCGTCCGTGTCCAAGCCGGGCAAAACCACAGACAATGGCGAAGCATATGAGATCGCCGAGCAGGTAGACGGACTGCGTGAGATTGGAGGAACCCGGCGCCAGCGGCGATGCCATGATCGACATCAAGCCGGAACTGCTGCGTGCGGATGAATACACCAATGTCGCGCCGGCGAAAATACGCGGCAGGAAGAAGGCCGATACCGCAGAAAACAGGACATAGGCAGCAAACCAGAAGCCGGGGCCGGGATAGGCGAGACTTGTCAGCGCCGCCTGTTTCTGGCGCGGACGCAGCAGCACACCGATCGTCACGAACAGCAGCAGGAGATGGCTCGGCTGAATGCTGCTGCCGCCGAGTGCGGGAAGCTGGAAGGCTGCGGCCGCGCCGAGCAGCGTGAAGATGCAGAGCGCCGTGATCGCAAAGCGGAATCCATAATAGACGAGCGCCAGGCCAAGCAGGAAGACGAGGAAGCCGATCGGTTCAATTGTCATGCAGAAACCTCCGAGCCGGATCGAAGACTTTCCATAGATGCGGACATGAACTCAATTCCGACGCTAACAGGCATATTCCTACCGTGGTCTCCTAGTTTGATCCCGTCTGCGGTACCCATTCCGGACGGGGCGCATCGCTTCGGGCTACATTGGGAACGAGGGCGCCGGCCGGCTGCTGAGGCTGCGATGCCGCAGAGGAGGCATCCGCGGCTGCCTCGACGCCGATCTCGATGATGTCGTGCGGCAACAGGGCCGTGTTCTCGTCTGCGACGATATTGCTGTAACTGCCATCCTCGTTGCGACGGACGATCTTGAAGTTCTTCTTCGTCGTTCCGAGCAAGGTCGATTCCGCGCCCATGCGAGCGAGTTCCGCACTGTATCCGGCCTGGTCGCCGAGCAATTGCGCCACCTGCATGTCGATCCCTGCCTTGTTGATGGCGAGGCTGATCGTGTTCAGCTCCTGCTGGTTTTCGGCATTACGCTTGTTGATGACATCAGCCTTTTCGCGCTGGCTCTCATTCAGGCCCTGACGGGATTTGGTGAGTGCGATCTCCAGATCCAGCAGTTCGCTCTGAGTTTCTGCCAGGCTCCGATCGACGGAAAATTGGCGGGTATTGCTTGTCAAGCCCTTGCTGACGAGGCTGTTGACGTTGTTCAGCTCCTGCTGTGCGAGATCGATCTGTCGCTTCTGGGAGACAACCTTGGCTTCGAGAGACTGGATTTCCTGGGTGTAGAGACGGCTCAGATCATCAGCCGCCTCGACCTTGCTGTTGGTCTCGACAGCTCTCAGGCGCATCAGGTTCAGTTCCTCTGCCTTGAGTTTGCCGATGTCGGGCACACCGCCGATCTCCGAGGGAATGTCGAAATCGGGCTGACCGGCAATCTCGGCCCGCAGGCGCGCAGCGCGCATCAGGAGATCGCGGCGGTTCAAGACGGCTGTGCGATAGTCGCCGGCTGCCTGAATGCGGTCCCTGTCATAGTAGCTGCTCTCGTCACGCGCCCGCATATAGCCGCCAGCAATGCTGACGGCTTTCATGACAGTCATGTTGGCCTCGAAGGGATAGCGTCCCGGCCGCTCGATGCTGCCGTTGACGAAGATCGGCGCATGCTGGTCGATCTCGACAGCGATGAAAGGCCTTCCGGGAAGGTCGGCCTTTTCAGCCAACGCGTCTGAAATGGTCTCAGACAATTGCTCGGTCGTCTGGCCGGAGGCCCTGATCTGACCGGCAATCGGGATCGACAGATTGCCGGCATCATCGACGTTGTAGGTCCCGTCGAGAGCTTCCCAGCTTGCATATTTGGAGTCGGTGGAACGCCATTCCACGACTCGAAGCTTTATCTTGTCCTCGGGAACGAGCGTGTAGTTGTCGGCATGGGCGGCAGTCCATCCCAGCAGGCAGGTGAAGACGGCGGCAAGGCCAGCGAGCGTAAGACGATCAGGGAAAGACATGAGCCTCATGGCGTCTGTTACCTCCGTTTTGCCGCGATGGATGGCGAAGACATCTCGCGATTTGAGGACTGGCTGAGTTCGAGGATGCGCATGGGTGATGCGCGTCCCATCAGAAGGTCGGACAAAGCCAGGAAATTGCCGTTCAGTCGGCCACGACGGTCGACTGCGCGATCATTGAGCAGGGTGCCGCGGGCGTTGGCCAGGATATTGCGGCCGATCTGCGCCAGAGCACGGGTCATGGACATCGTGCCCTTGCGCAGCAGATGCACGGGATTTGCGACTTGCGAATAGCCGAGCCTCTTGCCGGGCTGGCGTCCGGACTTGACGCCGAGATGTACGCCGCAAGCGCCTGAAATACGCACTGACCGTCCGTAGCGCGCTATCGACCGGCTGAAATCGACATCCTCCAGCCAGCCATAGAGCGGCAATTCTTCATCGAAAGCGAGCCCGTGACCGAGAATTGGCGCCAGCCGAACCGCCATGTTGCATCCGTAGGCGTTATAGACTTCAGTCACCTGCTCGTCTCTTTCGCTTGCGGTCTTGATGACATGCATGGCTTCGGACTGGGTCAGCCCCTTGCCGAGAATGCCGTCAGCCAGTACGTCGCCGGTCGCGATGACCACATCCGGGTTGTCGGCGAAGACCGCCGCCATGCGTGGAATGTAGCCAGGTGCCGGAATGAAGTCGTCGTCGAGGAAGATCAGCACATCCATGTCCGCACCGGCGGCTTCGATAATCCGGTTGCGTTGGCAGGTCAGGCCACGGGGGCCGGCCATCAATTCCACGCCCTTTCGATTGGCAAGTCCGGCAGCGTCATCCAGGTTGGGGACGCAAACGATGATGCGCTCCGGGTGAGGCTGAAGACCCTCAATATAGGTTACCGTCTCCAACAGCGTCGCAGGCCGGCCGGCCGAGGCAATGCCGACGGCGACCTTAAGCTTCGCTGCTTGTGGGGTCGGAGCCATCATATCTGAACACTCGATGGTGTGTTGTTGACGATCGCACCGAGGATTTCCGCACCGACATTGCGCATGCTGTCGATGACGCGAACCGTCTCGTCAATCGACGTGCGGCCGTAAGAGGTTACAACGAGAACACCGTCCAACTCCGGAGCGAGCGCGTTTGCGTCCGGCGACGAGGTGAAGGCGGAGATATCGACAAATATGGCGTCGAATTCCTTTTTCAGATCGTTGAAGTTGAGCTGGGTGCGACGCGAGCTCAGACGGACGGCGGGCGTCACGGCACGGACCTTGCCGAGAGGCAAGAATTTTAATGTCGGCGTCAGCGACAGGGTAGCGGTGCGGATCGCCTCGACATTGTCGAGCACGTCGATCAGGCCGGCCGAACTGTTCGGCGCAATGGACTTGCTGAGGGAAGACTTTGTCGCCGCGGCATCGATCAGCAGGGTGCGCGAACCCGATATTGCCGAGAGCACGGCGAGCTCGCAGGCAATGGTGGATGCGCCGCCGCCCGGATTGACGGCCACGATACCGATTACCACGCGCCGTCTGCGGCGGAAGCCGGTGACAGTCGCCCCAAGCTCGGCCATTCCGGGGATCATCGGATAGGCGACGGTGCCGCTGTCGTTGGACGTAGACAGCGCCGCCGCGCGGCTCGTCCTCTTTGCGCGTCCGAGAGGTGTAACGAAAGACAGGCCCGTCGCATGCGAGAGCTGCTGGGTGCGCATGATGCGCCGGTCGCTGACATGGCGGATCATGGCGAGGCCGAGGCCGGAACCGGCGCCAACCACCAGCGCGAAGGCAAGGATCAGCGAATTGTTCGGCTGCGCCTTGGAGAGTGGCGAGGTCGCCCGCGAAACGATGGTCGCGTCGGAAACCGGATAGGAGATGCGCTGCTTGGCCTCGGTATACTGCGTAAGGGTGTTTTCGAAGAGGGTGCGCCGGGCGTCGGTCGCGCTCTGCAATTCAGCGAGCTTGAACTGGTCGCGCGGATTGGCCTTGAAGGTTGCGAGCGCGCTCGCGGCATCGGCGAGCCCACGCTGCTGCTCGTTGACGAACTGCTCTAGCCATTCACTGTATTGCTGGGCGGCAGCGGCCTTCATCTGCACATTCTTGCGGATATATTGCTGCGCAACCGCATCGGCGATCTCGACCGCTTTTTGCGGGCTGGATGCGGAAGCGGATATTTCGAGGATAGTCGACTGACCGATGCGGCGCATCGCAACTATGTTGCGCAGACGAGCGATCGCCCGGTCGATTCCCGCCTCTTCCTGGTTTGCACTGGCAGGCTGGGCATTGCCCGAGGTCGCATCTCCCTGTGCAGTCCGGGGCTGAGCGGCGTCGAGATTGCCGGTCAGCCAGTCCTTGACCTTATCCTGCAGGGAAAGGGTCTGATTGGAGAAGGCCGGATCGTTGGCAAGGTTCAGCGCGCTGGCGGCCCCGCCAAGGACATCGCTCGACTTTGCTATTTCAAGCTGTGCATCGATGAAGGCGTCTTCGGCGAAGGCTCTTTGGGCGTCTGAACCGTTCACCTGCGGGAAGACCATCAGCTGGGTACTGGCCACATAGGTCGGTTTGGCGATGAAGAGATAGGCGCCAGCGAGGGCAAGGAAGACCACGGTGGTAAATACAATCCACGGCCAACGCATCCTGACGAAAAAGGACATGTCCCGCAGTGTCAACGACGAACTACCGCTGGCGGTGGCCGGCAAGGATATCGGGGCGACGCTACTGAAGACGTGATTTGAGTTCATAGTGTCCTGATCCAAAGGGCAAGAGTATCTTCTTCATTGATATCCAGCTGGTGCGCGTGGCCCTGTCGGGCCACACGGCGTCCCGGCTGGATCAGTAGCAGCCGCGCTGCGAGAACAGGGCGGGAACGGTCTTTGCGATGATGATGAAATCGCGCGCGAGCGACCAATGACGGACATATTGGACATCGAGCGCGACGCGGTGCTCATAGCTCACATCGTTGCGGCCGCTGGTCTGCCATTGTCCCGTCAGGCCTGGCCTTGCGGCCATATAGCTCGTGACATGCTCGCCGTAGCGGGCGAGTTCTTCTGCCGTCACCGGCCGCGGGCCCACGATACTCATTTCGCCCCGCAAGATATTGATGAGCTGCGGAAGCTCATCGATGCTGGACTTCCTCAGGATTTCGCCGACAGCGGTGATGCGCGGATCGTTCTTTAGCTTCCGTGTCGTTTCCCACTCGGCCCGCGCTGATGGGTTGGCGCGCAGCAGTTCGGCGAGCCTCTCGGCGGCATCGGTCTTCATGGTGCGGAACTTGAGACAGCCAAAGGCGGCGCCCCCATATCCGATACGCGTATGCGAATAGAAGACTGGCCCCTGGTCACTCAACTTTACGATGAGTGCCGCGATGAGCATCAGAGGCGACAGCAAAACCAGAGCAGCGGCTGCCAATACGATATCAACCGCCCGCTTGGATGCTTTGCCGACCACATGAGGCCGCGATACTCTGCGAGGATTGTTATTCGGCCCGGACTGGTCAACGTTCGGCCAGGATTCACGAACTTCAATACTCTGTGCTTCCCAAGTCATCGACCGACTCCAAAAGTTTAGAACCTCGTGAAGTTTGGTGCAGCGCAATGTGCTTGTCTGTGACCGCGGTCATAATGATTAGCAAATTATTTATGCTAATACTGTAATGCTACAGAGTTCTCTACGAATTCGGCGGCAGGGGATTTCTACACCCTAATTTATTCGAAAATTTAACTTATATGACGTCTTACGCGCACGGCTTGAATAGATGAAGCCGGGCGTTGTAGCTATTTTTGGGCAATTTTAATCCCAATAGCCCCAAAAATGGGCAGGTTGGCGTAGTACTCCCCCTGAATTCGACGGATACTAGAAAAAATATAATCTACATAACTGGTGGTATTGTCACTATTATTTGAGATGCTCTTGTCATCTTCGATTGTTATTTGACTCTCAAGTTAGGACAATATAAATGATGCAGTGCAGCATCAGCTACGACCAATCTGTTTTGTTGGGGAGTTATGCGCATGGACGGAGCTACACAAACGAGAGACTATAGAGTCGCTGTGGGCAAAGCGGCTATTAGCATTGTTCCGGATACATCTCTGAACAATCGCATCTCAAGTGACGACGACTTCCCGTTCTGCCGCGCGACTGTACGCAACTTCCGTCGCGGCGAACTTATTGCTGGCGCTGGAGTCTTTGTGGACATGTTCGCTCGCGTGCAGCGCGGGCTGGTCAGTGCCAGTACGATGCTGCCGGATGGCAGGGAGTTCATTGTCGAGATCATTCCGAGGGGAGGTCTGATCGGCGAACTCGAAGTATTACGTAAGCAAATGCTGAATTTGGAGTATAGAGCCAGTTCGGATTGCGAGCTATACTTCTTCGAAGGTCGGTTGCTGCGCGAAAGGTACGCCACCGATCCGCAGTTTCAGGAGAAGGTTTTCTCGAGAACGCTTGCGCGTGTTTCCGAGCTTGAGCGCCGCATCATTTCGAACGCCGGATCCAGCCTGCAGTCGCGGCTGGCGGCGATGTTGCTGCGGTTATCTTCGGTCTACGGAAAGGATACGCCAGCCAACCGGGACGTGCTGATAATTTCGCAGAACGATCTGGCGGCGACGCTTCCGGCTTCTCGTGAAAAAGTCAACCAGTGCTTGCGGCGCCTTCGTGAATGCAAGGTGATCGACGGAGCCCAGGGCAGGATCCGTATCCTCAACCGCAAGGCGCTGGAAGCCTATGCCGACGGTGCAGCGTTGGCCAAATGATGCACTTCGTCACGATCCAGCTGCCGTCCGCAGCCGGATCGCGACCACTTCACCCCTCATGGACGGCCTAGGGGCCTAGCCGTCAAAAGCATCCATTGTGTCTGTCGTCGGAGAGCTTCTATGAACGACATCGGCGAACTGCGTCCTGATGAGAATGGGCCCGCCGTTTCGACGTTGCGGTGGCCGGCTTCCGGACGCTACGCGAAAATATGGAGAGACGGCATCGCCGCCCGCCCGGCGCTCGACCGCGTGGTCGTCATCGACGACTATTCGACGGCGAGGGGTGGGGCGACTGCACTTGCGGTACTCTCAGCGAAGCTCTTCCGCGGACTGGGCCTTGCCGTCACCTACATCTGCGGTGATGACGGCGCCAGTGAAGAGCTTGCGTCTCTCGACGTTTCTGTCGTCAAGCTCAATAGTCGCGACCTCTTGAGCGCCAATCGAGTGAAGGCCTTCGCGACCGGCATTCACAATCCTGCCGCCGCCAGCATGATTTCCGCCTGGGTGCGCGCCAATGATACGCCGAGGACGGCCTATCATGTCCACGGCTGGCATCAGATCCTGTCGCCGGCCGTCTTCGACGCGCTTGCGCCCGTTGCCGGCCGATGCGTCGTTCACGCACATGACTTTTTCACCGGTTGCCCGAACGGGGCGTTTTTTGATTATCAGGCGCAAGAGATCTGCCAGCGGCGTCCTCTTGGAGCGAGTTGTATTGCCACATCCTGCGACAAGCGCAGCTATGCGCAGAAACTGTGGCGGACGGCCCGCGGCGCCAATCTCTTCCGTGCCCTGAGAAGCCGTCCCGCCTTCGGCCGAATCATCCTGCTCCATGAAAAGATGGCCGAGTTCCTTGAGGGCTCCGGTTACCAGCCGGAACGGCTCATCACCATCCGCAATCCGATCGCGCCGCTGACGGCCGAGCGTGTCGCAGCCGAGGACAATGACGAGTTCGTCTTCATCGGCCGGCTGGATGAGGAAAAGGGTATCGAAGACGCGCTTGCCGCAGCGGGCAGGGCCGGAGCAAGGCTTTGTGTGATCGGCGATGGGCCACTGATGCCTGATGTCGTGGCGGCCGGCGATCATGTCCGGGCCATGGGCTGGCAGTCGCATGCCGAGATCGGTCGGATCATCCGCACCGCAAGCGCGCTCGTGATGCCGTCCCGCTATCCGGAGCCGTTCGGCCTCGTGGCAATCGAGGCGGCACGCAGCGGCCTTCCCGTCATCATGACCAAGGGCGCCTTCCTTGCCGAGGAGATGGAGAGGGCCGGAATGGCGATCTCCTGCAACACGATGGACGAGGAAGCATTTGCCGCAACGCTGACGACCTTCCGGCACATGCCGAAGGAGGATGTTCGCCTCATGAGCGAGCGCGCCTTCCGGCTGTCGCCCAATCTGGCAACAACGCACGAAGAATGGCGCGATGCTCTTCTCGCGCAATACCGCAGTCTGATTCCGACACATGTAGTGCCCGAGCCGAAGGGCGAGGCAATTGTACAAGGAGCGTTCAGGTGACTGTCAAAGCAGCAAGCTCTCTCCCCGAAACAATGGCATTCCGTGGCGATGCGCCCGTCGTGGCAAGAAGCCGGGCGGTCGAAGCCGGCGGCAGGGCCGATGCGAAACCGCTTCGCGTCGCGATCGTCCACTATTGGCTGGTATCGATGCGCGGCGGAGAGAAGGTGGTCGAAGAACTGTGCCGCATGTTCCCGCAGGCGGACATATTCACGCTGGTGTACAATCCCGAACGCACCAGTGATTTCCTGAACAGCCGCAACATCCATACGTCCTTCCTGCAGAAGATTCCGCGTTCGACGCGTCACTACACGAAGATGCTGCCGCTCATGCCGTTTGCGCTCGAGCATTTTGACCTTCAGGACTATGATCTTGTCATTTCAAGCGAATCCGGTCCCGCCAAGGGTATCATCACGCGGGCGGATGCGCTTCACATCTGCTATTGCCATTCGCCGATGCGCTATATCTGGGACCAGTTTCACCTGTACCGGCGCGGCGTTTCCTGGATCGGCAAGGCAATGATGTCGCTTACGGCTCCGGTGCTGCGTGCCTGGGATGTGACGACCGCCGCGCGCGTCGATACGTTCGTTGCGAATTCCAGCTATGTCGCGGGCCGTATCCGCCGCTTCTACGACCGCGATGCCGTCGTCATCTATCCACCGGTTGCGACCGACGATTTCGTCATCGGGCAGGGCAAGGGCGAGTTCTATCTCTATGCGGGCCAGCTCACTGCCTACAAGCGGCCGGATATTGCCGTGAAGGCCTGCACCGAAATGGGCCGCAACCTGATCGTGATCGGGGAGGGAGAGCAGGAAGCCTATCTGAGATCGATCGCTGGACCGACGGTGCAGTTTCTCGGCCATCAGCCATTCTCGGCTCTGCGTGATCATTTGTCGCGCTGCCGTGCACTGCTTTTCCCCGGCATCGAAGACTTCGGCATTCTGCCGGTGGAGGCAATGGCGTCCGGCCGGCCGGTTCTGGCATTTGATGCCGGCGGCGCACGCGAGACCGTCTGCGCGCCGCATGTCGGTTTCCGCTTTGCCGAGCAAAGCGTGGAAGCACTGATGGAAACGATAGCAGCGTTCGAAGCGGTCGAGGATGCGCTCGATCCGGCGGCGATCCATAACCACGCCCTGAAATTCTCCGCAGCGGTTTTCCGCGACCGCCTCGGCTCGCTTATCGACGAGCAACTCGTCAGGCATGGCTATCAGGCCGCAAGTCCCGTCAGGAAGAAAGTAAGCTGACACGCACAACCGGCCAAAGGGCCGGCAAAACCCCGGAGCGGCGGTACTGCGGCGCTCCCAGAAGAGGTTCGTTGTAGATGGCCAAGGAATAAATCGTGTCAAGCGTATCGCATAGAACGGCCACAGCAAGCATATGGACAATAAGCGGAAAATTCCTGGCACGACTGCTCGACTTCGTGAGCCTGCTCGTGCTTGCGAGACTTCTGAGCCCGGCGGATTTCGGGATCGTCGCCATCGCTACGTCGGTGCTCGTCATCGTCGAGGCGATTCTCGATCTTCCGCTCACCCAGGCGCTGGTACGCATTCCCTCGCCATCCGAGCGGATGTTTGCAACAGCTTTTACTTTGAGCCTCATGAGAGGAACGGCGATCAGCCTGTTGATGATCGTCGTCGCCTGGCCGATGGCTCTCTTCTACAATGATCCGCGGCTTTTTCCGCTGGTCGCCGTGATTTCGATAGCACCGGCGATGCGCAGCGTGATTAGCCCGCGCATGGTGCTCTTCATGCAGCGCTTCGACTTCCGGCGTGAATTCGCCCTCGATCTCCTTGCCAAGGGGGCGACCCTGATCTTCAGCGTCGGTGTCGTGCTTGCGACCGACAGTTACTGGGGGCTGGCGATTGGCGCCGTTGCCGGGCCGACGACGTCTACCATCGTCTCCTATATTTTCGCGCCGATGCGACCGAGGCTCAGCCTTTCGGAATGGAAGCATTTCCAGGACATGGTCGGCTGGAATACGGTTTCTCAGGTTCTCAACTCGCTCAACTGGCAGATGGACCGGCTGATGCTGCCGCGCTTTACGAGCCTTTCCACCTATGGCGCCTTCAGCGTCGCCGACAACCTCGCCGGTATCCCCTATCAGACGTTCGTCGGCCCGCTGATGCGTCCGCTGATGGCCGCCTTTTCGAATGTTAGCGACCGGGGTCAGCAGATCACCGCCTATTTGAAGGCCACAAATGCGATCATGGTCGTGGCGGCGCCCATCCTGCTCGTGATCATTCTTCTGGCTGAGCCGATCGTGCGTATCGTCGTCGGCGAGAAATGGATCGTTGCAGCGCCGATCCTGCAGTGGCTTTGCATCGTCAGCCTGATTGGCCTGCCGACCACTATCATGCCGTCGCTCGTCATGGTTCTCGACAAGACCCGCTATGTGGCGCTGCGGATGTTTGCCGAATTCGCAGTGAGAGCGCCGGTTACGGTGGTCGGTGTCGTGATGTTCGGGCTTGAAGGCGCCCTGGCGGCACGCGTCATCGCCGCCGTCGTCGCTTATCTCGTCTGCCTTGTCATCATGCAGCGGCTGATCGGCGTCTCGATCGGCGCGCAGCTTTACGCGTTCGTCCGTCCGCTTGTCGCCTGCGTGCCGATGGTCGGCTTTCTGCTTTTGGTCCAGCCAGTTCTCGTAGCCATACCGCTCGGCTTGGAACTCGTCGTCGTCGTCGGTTTCTGCAGCATTGGCGCACTGGCGCTCTTCTGGGTTTTCTCGCTGCTGCTGTGGCAGGCCGTCGGAAGGCCAGACGGGCTCGAAGCTATTATCGTCAGAAAGATCGTACCCTGGCGAAACGGAGTCGTCGTTTCATGATCGGCTCGCAAAACCTCGCAACGGGCTCGAAATCTCCGGGAGGGAGAACAATGCGTCACTCGAAATTTGCCGGAAGATTTGCACTTCTGATCATTATCGGCCTTTTCGGTCCGCCAGGCCCCCGGCCCAGCGAAGCGGAAGAACCGCTCAATCTCGACGATTTCCAGCTAACCTTCGCCGAAGACTTCAACACGCTTGACGTTTCGGCCTGGGGCGAGAAGGGATCGCGGTGGATTGCCCACACCCCATGGAATGGTGACTTCGGCGATGCACAGTTTACCGACCCGATGGACGGTTTCCCTTTTGCGGTCAATGACGGCATCCTGCGCATCGAGGCCCGGAAGGATGCGGATGGCAAGTGGCGCTCCGGCCTGCTTGCGTCGACCAATCCGAAGGGTGAGGGCTTTTCGCAGACGTTCGGTTATTTTGAAGCGCGCATGAAGCTACCGCCCGGCAAGGGCGTCTGGCCGGCTTTCTGGCTGATCGGCCTCGACCGGTCCAAATTTACCTCTGAAATCGACGTGATCGAATATTATGGTCGCGCGCCCGGCGAGTTCAGCATGGGTTATCATGTCTGGCGCCCAAGCAACCAGCACACGACGGACGGTCATCTGACAAATGTGCCTGAAGGCTCGCTCAGCAGCGACTACCATACGTTTGGCGTCGATATCGGTCCGCAGAAATCGACCTTCTATCTGGATCGTCAACCGTTGTGGAGCTTCGATACGCCGCCGGAATTCGATATGCCGTTCTACCCGCTGGTCAATCTTGCGCTCGGATCGGGCTGGCCGATCGATGAAACGCCGAACCCATCCTATCTGCTGGTCGACTATATCCATGTCTATCAGCGCAAGAACCTGATTTCGGCCAAAAACGATTAGGGCCCGATGGCGGTCTGCGAGCGCTTGAGCGCGTCGAGTACGATGCCCGTCAGCCGACGCGACGGGGAACTGCGCGGCCAGAGCATTCCGACCTCTCGCGGTGGAAAGGGTACGGGCAGTTCGAGGACGGCGAGGTTGAGGCCTTCCGGCCAGGGCCTTGCCCAGTCCGGCACCAGCGAGACGCCGAGCCCGTTGGCGACCATGACTGAGATTGCTTCGAGGGAATCGAGTTCCAGACGTTCAGCCGGCTTCAAATCCTGTCTTTGAAGATATTCGTCGGCAAGGCGGCCGCCCCAGTTGTTCCGGTCGTAGCGGATGAAGGGGCGGGTCTTCAGGAGTTCGTGCGGGTTCTTGCCCTGGCAATCGGCGGGGGCCACGAGAACCAGACGTTCGGCCCGCAGTAGCTCCCATTCCAATGTTTTCGGTATCGAAAAAGGTGGTTTTACAATGATTGCCGCGTCGATATCCCGATCTATCAGCCGCTGGTAGAGATCGGTCGACGGGCCTGGCAACAGGAAGACCTCGACAAGCGGCATGCTGGCGAAGACGTCGTGCAGGGCTGATGGCAGCAGTCCGGTCAGCGCGGTGGTGATGGCGCCGAGGCGAAGCTCGCCGGAGGGCAGGTCGGCATTGGCGAGGCTGCGCAGATCTCGCACCTCGGCAAGGATCCTGCGGCTCTTTTCGATAATGGCGTGACCGGTATCGGTCGGGCGGACACGGCGGCCGACGCGGGTCAGCAGCGGCACGCCGACATCGTCTTCCAGTGCCTGCATGCGTTGGGCCACCGCGGCAGGCGTAATGCCGAGGCGGCGGGAGGCCTCGGCCAGTGACCCAAGCTCGGCAACCAGTAGAAATGTATCGAGAAACCGCGTCTCCATAAGGATAGATTTTCTATCTTCTGAAACCAGAAAAAGCGAGATTTTTCTTCTTTTCCCGATCGCCATAATGCGGGCCAAACGGGAGTATTTGCCTTGGATATGCAATTGAGCGGAAAGACCGCTTTGGTGTTCGGCGCGGGTGGCGGACTGGGTGGGGCGATTGCCCGCTCGTTGGCTTCAGAGGGGGTTCGCGTTGCCGTCGCCGATATTGACGAAGGTGCCGCAACGAAGACGGCGGAAGGCATTGTTTCTTCGGGAGGAAAGGCGCTGGCGATCGGCTGGGATATTGCCGATCTCTCCGTCATCGAGGCGAGGCTGGCTGTGATCGCCCATACGTTAGGAAGCGTCGATATCCTCGTCAACAATACGGGTGGGCCGCCACCGACACCGGCTTCCGGTCAATCGGCAGAAACCTGGTCGAAATATTTCGACATGATGGTGCGCTCGGTGATTGCCGTGACGGATGCCGTGCTGCCCGGCATGAAAGAGCGCGGCTGGGGCCGCGTCATTACCTCCACCTCGTCAGGCGTCGTGGCGCCGATTCCCAATCTCGGTATTTCCAACAGCTTGCGCCTGGCGCTGGTCGGATGGTCGAAGACGCTTGCACGCGAAATCGGACGTGACGGCGTCACCGCCAATATCGTGCTGCCGGGACGTATCGCGACCGGCCGTATCACTTTCCTCGATGAACAGAAGGCCAAGCGTGAGAACCGGCCGGTGGAAGAGGTGACGGCGGGAAGCACGGCCGCTATCCCGGTCGGACGCTATGGCCGGCCAGAGGAATATGGCGACACGGTTGCTTTTCTGGCGAGCCCGCGCGCATCCTACATTACCGGCTCCGTCATCCGCATCGACGGCGGCCTCATCCAGAGCATATGAGGTGCTGACAATGTCTCTCGATCCGGCTGTCATAGAAACTCTGAAGGGCATCTCTACGGCGACGCTGACAACCGTGCTTCTGAAAAAGGGGCTCAGAAACGTCTGGATGCGCGGCACCAAGCCGCTACGGCCCGGCCAGGAGCGGGTCGTCGGTCCGGCCTTCACGCTGCGTTTCGTGCCGGCGCGTGAGGATCTGGCGACGCCTGAAAGCTGGGCTTCACCGATTTCTACAAGAGCGGCAATCGAAGACATGCCCGAGGGATGCATTGCCGTGGTCGATGCCATGGGCGTGCAGGATGCCGGTATTTTCGGCGATATCCTTTGCGCCCGGATGATGAAGCGCAAGGTTGCGGCCCTGGTGACCGATGGCGTCGTGCGCGATCTCGAAGGCGTACTTGCGAGCGGATTGCCGGTCTGGTGCGACGGCATGGCGGCACCGCCTTCCGTCGCCGGGCTGACCTTCGTCGGCTGGCAGCAGCCGATCGCTTGCGGCGGTGTTGCGGTTTTCCCCGGCGATATCGTCGTTACAGACAAGGACGGCGCCGTGCTTATCCCGGCAGCTCTGCTGGATGCGGTGCTTGCCGAAGCGCCGGAGCAGGAGCGCATGGAAGGCTGGATCATGACCGAAATCGACCGGGGCGTACCGCTGCCCGGTCTCTATCCCATGAATGCTGAAACGAAGGCACGCTATCAGGCGTGGAAGGATGCACAATGAGCTTCGGGACTGACGCCAAGGGCGTCTACGCTATCGCAACCACGCCATTCCTACCGGATGGGAGTCTCGATACGCCGTCGATCGACCGGCTGACCGATTTTTATCAGGACAGCGGCGTTACAGGCATGACCATTCTCGGGATCATGGGTGAAGCGCCGAAACTGGAGCCCGCCGAATCGCGGGCAATCATCCGTCAGGTCGTCGGCCGTTCCAGGGTGCCGGTCGTTGTCGGTGTTTCCGCACCCGGTTTTGCGGCGATGCGTTCGCTCGCCCGCGATGCGATGGACATGGGTGCTGCCGGCGTGATGATCGCGCCGACCCCGGCGCTCCGCACCGACGAGCAGATCATCCAGTATTTCGCGCAGGCAGTCGAAGCCGTCGGCACGGACGTTCCGTGGGTGCTGCAAGACTATCCGCTGACGCTGACGGTCGTCATGTCCTCGGGCGTCGTTGCCAAGATCATATCCGACCATCCGTCCTGCCTCATGCTCAAACACGAGGACTGGCCGGGCCTGGAAAAAATCTCGAAACTGCGTGCCATGCAGAAGGCCGGCGATCTCCGTCCCTTCTCGATCCTCTGCGGCAATGGCGGCATGTTCCTCGATTTCGAACCGGAACGCGGTGCGGATGGTGCCATGACCGGCTATGGCTTCCCCGACATGCTGGTGGAACTCGTCAATCTGTTTGCCGCCGGCAAACGTGATGAGGCGCATGATCTATTCGACGCTCACTTGCCGCTGATCCGCTACGAGCAGCAGCTCGGCGTCGGCCTTGCCGTTCGCAAGCATGTCCTGATGCGTCGGGGTGTCATCACCTCCGATGCGCAGCGCAAGCCCGGGAGTGCGCTCAGCACCACCGCGCGGTCCGAGGTCGACTATCTGCTGCGCCGGCTTGCGCGGCATGATCCCCGCGCGCCCGTTTGACGAAAACTCCCCGCTGCAAAGCGGGGAGCCCCTCAATGCTCTGCATTGAGGACACGCAATGGCTTTCCGTCGATCCAGCCTGCGATATCCTCCACCGCGTCCCCATAGAAAATGCGATAGGTTTCTTCCGTCACATAGCCGAGATGCGGGGTTGCCACGACATTGGCGAGCCGCCGAAAGGCGTGATTTGTGGGCAGCGGCTCCGCGTCGAAAACATCGAGGCCGGCGCCGCCGAGATGGCCGCTTTCCAGTGCTGCTATCAGTGATTGCTCGTCGACAAGCGGCCCTCGGGATGTGTTGAGGAGGATGGCGCCCGGCTTCATCAGGCTGAGCTCGCGCTTGCCGATGATGCCTGTCGTTTCCGCATTCAGGGTCAGATGCAACGAGGCGATATCGGCGGCGCGCAGCAATTCGTCGAGGGTAGCGGCATAGCCGATGCCCAGTTCGGCACTGTTCTCCGGCGTGTTGGAGCGCGACCAGCCGATAACGTTCATGCCGAAAGCGCGGCCGTAAGCAGCAACCTGCTGGCCGAGCTTGCCAAGACCGGCGACGCCGAGCGTCAGGCCCCTGAGGTCGCGCCCGACCGACAGTTGCCATGGGTCCTTTGCTGCGCGGAAATTGGCGACTTCCGAGGGGATATGGCGAACCATCGCCATCAGCAGCGCCCAAGTGAGTTCCGCGGCCGAACCGACGAAGCCGCCTGTACCGGCAACGGTGATGCCGAGACGGGCGGCAGCGGCCATGTCGATCGAGGCGTTGGCCATGCCGGTCGTGATCAGCAGTTTGAGCTTCGGCAGGCGGCCAAGGCGTTCGGCATCAAAGACGGTGCGCTCCCGCATGGCGACGATGATCTCGTAGTCTGCGAGCCGGGCAATGAGGGCGTCTGTGTCTGCGACACCGTCGTTGAAACAGTCGATCTCGACCTTCGCCTCGATGCTGCTCCAGTTGGCCATGGACAGGGCGACGCGCTGATAATCATCGAGAATGGCGCAGCGTAAAAGCATTCGAAGAACTCCATGAAACATCGTTACTGGCTGTCCCGGCCAGAGAACCATTACCGCATATTCCGAGAACATGGGGGCCGCTCGCGCAATCGTGAAAGACGTTTGGGCTAGATGAGTTCTGCCGAATGTTTTCTGAGCAGAGAAAGAAATTCCGCCTGGAGAGCGGTCGGCAGCCAATGGCGGCGTAACGTGACGCCGACGGGACGGCGGGAACCGGACAGCGGATGGTCCACCGTCGCGAGGAAGCCTGCCTCCAACTCATAACGGATCTGGTGGCGTGAGAGCAGGGCGAGGTGATCGGATTTCAGGAGCACGCCCCTGATGGCATTGAGCGAGCCGGTCTCGACGCTCTGGCGGGCGGGTTTGTCCTTCGGGAAGGTTGCTGCCATTGCGTTGAATGTTTCGCGCGAAGGCGTATCGCGGCGGGCGACGACCCAGGGGTAGTCAGCGAGATCGTCAGGGGTGATCCCGCGATGCCGCGTCAGCGGATGGTCGGCGCGCCCGACGATGCTGAGTTCGAAATCGAAGAGCGGTTCCTGATGCAGGGTTTTCGAGACGAGGTTTTTGCGCAGCGCACCGACAAGGATATCGACGCGACCTCGCTCGAGATCGTCTATCAGCACCGCGTAGCTGCCCTCCACGATTTCGAAGCGCGCGAGCGGATGGCGGTTGGCAAGATGCGCGATTACGTCAGGCACCAGGAAGGTTCGGGTCAGCGGCAGGGTACCGATCGAAATACGGCCGGCATAGTGATTGTGGGCCTCCTGGAGTTCGTCGCGCAGGCTTTCGAATTCAGCTAGCGCCAGGCTGAACCAGCGAGCGGCGGAAAGTCCTGCAACCGTCAAGCGGACGTTGCGACCGAAATTTTCGAAGAGGGCAATGCCGATAACGGCTTCGGCCTCGCGCGCCGCGCGCTGCACGGCCGGCTCCGATTGTTCCAGCATGCGCGCTGCGGCGCTGAAGCTGCCGTGCTCGGCAAAGGAAGTGATGGCGTACAGGTGCGGCCATGTCAGACGCGCCTCGGTGATGTCGATTGCCGCTTTCGCGGTCGATATGCATGCCTGGCGGATAAGGTCGCAGAGGCGGCGGAACCGCGGCAGGACGATCTTTCCTTCCGCCGACAGTGCCATGGTATCGCGTTCGATCAGGGTCGCGTCCAGAAGCTCTTCCAACCGCCGCAGGGCCTGAGACGCCGCCGGCTGGGTGATGCCAAGGGCGCTCGCGGCCGATGTCAGCGAGCTGGTCTCTGCGCAAGCAGTGAAGAGCCTGATGTGGCGGAGGTTCGGATGGATCGGCTTCGACATGGCTCTTCCTGAAAGCCCGCAGCCCGGGCCGCGTCAGGGTAGCGCGATAGGAGTTTCGGCGGAACGGTGTTTGTTCATCCAGTCAGCCGCCACCTGGATGCCGCCGAGTGGGAAGATGTGCAGTTGACTGATAAGGCTTTCAGGCCTTCTTGCCTTGTAATCGGCAAAGGCGGCGACAAGATCGGTCGGTTCATAGGGGAGCAGCAGCTTGCTCATGTCCATGGCGCGCTTCTGCAGCACCTTCATGGAGGGGCCGATGCCGCAGGAGATGGCGTATTTGATCAGCGTCTGCAGCCTGGCAGGACCGGCAATGCCGACATGGATGGGCATGGTGACGCCGGCTGCCTGGATGCGTTCGGCCCAGTCGATGACAGGCTGAGGATCGAAGGTGAATTGAGTGGTGATAGCAAGCCTGGCGTCGGTTCGGGAAGCGAGATCCTGCTTCCAGCGCAGTGCCCGATCGGCCATGGCAGTTGATCCGTTCGGATCGACATCGCGGCTGCCTTCCGGATGACCGGCAAAATGCAGATGGGTGAAGCCGTGATGGTCGAAAAGCCCGGTCTCGACCAATTGCATGGAACTGTGAAAATCGCCGACAGGCGTGGCCCTGCCGCCACCGAGCAGGAGAGCCTGGCGAACATCGGCTTCGCTGCGATATCGTTCCAGCCAGTCCGCCAATGTGCTGACATCACGAATGCTGCGCGCCGGCAGATGCGGCATGACCGGAAAGCCCTGTCGGTTCAGCCGTCTTGCTGTGGCCACCATATCCTCGATCGGGGTGCCGTCGAGGTGAGCGATATAGACGCGAGTCCCGGCCGGCAGGAGTTCGCGAAAATCGTCAACCTTGGCGGCCGTGCGTGGCATGACCTCGATCGACCAACCCGCGATCATGTCTGCGAATTCCGGCTCCGGAGTAAGCTCCCTGGATTTGCCGGTAAAATTCAACAAAGCCATTCCATCGCTCCCTTTCGGCGTCCTCCACGCCTTTCAAAATGTATACATAATGAATTCTATTTCAATCACTGTGAGTCGATTTGATATGAAAACACGATAAATTCGTCACGACCTCAGTCAGAAAGTATGCATTCTCTGGAATGGAATCGCTCCTGTCAGATTAGCTCCGTATCGATCTGTAACCTCAGCTTATGACCCGTCAGCAGAACGAAATTGCCCGCCGCTGCCAACCTTCCTAGTGTCTTCAACGACAGGTGAGCGTGGAGGCATCCGCCTGCGAGGAGGTTTGTCATGAGATTTTTGAAAGCCGACGAAGCCGTCGCTTGGGGTTTTGGCCCATGACCGAGCCTTGCTTCGATGTCGCTCATCTCGGGCATGTTGAGCTCTACAGCGACCGCTTCGACGAAAGCCTCGATTTCTTCACGCGGGTCTACGGGTTGACGCCGAGCCTGATCGAAGACGGCGTCGCCTATCTGCGCGCTTTCGACGATTACGAATTCCATACGCTGAAGCTCGTGCGCCATCACACAACGGGTGTCGGTCATGTCGGCTATCGCGCCTCGTCTCCGGAAGCCCTGGAGCGGCGAGTGAAAGTGATCGAGGAGATGGGCTGCGGCATCGGCTGGGTGGAGGGCGATGCCGGACATGGCCGCGCCTATCGCTTCACCGATCCGGACGGTCATGTTTTCGAGCTCTACTACGACACGCATGTCTACGAGGCCCCTGACGGGGAGCGTCCGGCGCTGAAGAATATTGCCCAGCGCTATCATGGGCGTGGCGCCAGCCCACGCCGGCTCGACCATCTGAACCTGCTTGCAAGCGATGTCAGGGCGATCCGTGATTTCATGACCAGGGCACTCGGCAGCCGTGTGACGGAGCAGATCCAGCTCGACAATGGACGGCTTGGCGGCTGCTGGTTCACTGTCAACAACAAGACCTATGATATCGCCTATTCCGAGGACCATACCGGGGCGAGGGGGCGGTTTCACCACGTTACCTACGCCGTCGATCAGCGCGAGGACATTCTGCGCGCGGCAGATATCTTCCTCGAAAACGGCGTCCACATTGAAACCGGCCCGCACAAGCATGCAATCCAGGGCACCTTCTTCCTCTATGTCTGGGAGCCGGCGGGCAATCGCGTCGAGCTCGCCAATGCCGGGGCGCGACTGATCCTGAGGCCCGACTGGCCGACCGTCACCTGGACGGAGACCGAGCGCAAGAAGGGCCAGGCCTGGGGCCTGAAGACGATCGAGACATTTCACACGCATGGCACGCCCCCCGTGGCGAGGAAGGACTAGTTCATGGCGAAGACGGCCTTGGTCATCAGCGCGCATTCGGCGGATTTCGTCTGGCGATGCGGCGGTGCTATCGCGCTGCATCAGGAAAAGGGCTACGAGGTCACCGTTCTCTGCCTGTCCTATGGCGAACGCGGCGAGAGCGCCAAGCTCTGGAAGCATGCCGGGATGACGCTGGAGAAGGTGAAGGCGGCTCGGCGTGTCGAGGCCGAGAATGCCGCCAAGGCGCTCGGCGTGCACGACATCCAGTTCTTCGATCTCGGCGACTATCCGCTGGTCGTCGATCAGGAGGCAAAGTTCCGGCTGGTCGATGTTATCCGTGCCGTGCAGCCGGAATTCATGCTCAGCCATTCCAAGTGGGATCCCTACAATACCGACCATATGTACGCGACGCAGGTGGCGCTCGAGGCGCGGATGATCGCGCAGGCCTGGGGCCATAATCCCGGCGAGAAGGTCCTCGGCGCGCCGCAGCTCTATCTCTTCGAGCCACATCAGACCGAGCAGATGGAATGGAAACCCGACGTCTTCCTCGATATTTCGGCGGTCTGGGAGAAGAAGTGGGCGGCGATCCAGTGCATGGAGGGGCAGGAGCACCTCTGGCACTATTACAAGAATGTCGCCGAAAACCGCGGCAACCATTTCATGCGCAATTCCGGAGGCCAGTCGGGCGGTCGCAAGGCGACGCATGCGGAAGGCTTCCAGTCAGTCTTTCCGCGAACGGTGGACGAGCTCTGATGGGTGTCGTTGTTCAGAATGTTCAGCGGGCGGAACAATCCGTCATCGATCGCCTCGCTGCCTGCGGCGTGGCGACGGTTCACGAGGCGCAGGGCCGCAAGGGCCTGCTCGCAAGCTACATGCGACCGATCTATCCGGGCGCGAGGATTGCCGCGAGCGCGGTGACCATTTCTGCTCCACCGGGCGACAACTGGATGCTCCATGTTGCGATCGAGCAGATCAGAGCGGGCGATCTCCTGCTACTTGCGCCGACCAGCCCCTGCGAGGACGGCTATTTCGGCGATCTCCTGGCGACCTCGGCCATGGCGCGAGGCTGCCGCGGGCTCATCATCGACGCCGGGGTGCGTGACGTCGCGGATCTCAAGGCGATGAATTTTCCGGTCTGGTCGAAGGCGATCTTTGCGCAGGGCACCGTCAAGGAGACGCTGGGCTCGGTCAATGTACCCGTCGTCTGTGCCGGAGCGCTCGTCAATCCGGGCGATGTGATCGTCGCCGACGATGACGGCGTCTGCGTGGTGCGGCGGGAGGAGGCGGCCGACATTGCTGACAAGGCGGAACAGCGGCTCGCGGCGGAAGAGGAGAAGCGCCGGCGGCTGGCCGCAGGCGAGCTCGGGCTCGATATCTACAGGATGCGCGAACGGCTGGCGGAGAAGGGGCTGAAATATGTCTAGGCCCAGCGCTGGGGAAGGCGTGCGCTGCATGTGGATGCGCGGCGGAACCTCCAAGGGCGGCTATTTCCTGGCGGAAGATCTGCCTGAGGATCGTGACGGATTTCTGCTGCGGGTCATGGGCTCGCCCGATCCGCGGCAGATCGACGGCATGGGTGGAGCCGATCCGCTGACCTCAAAGATCGCGGTCGTCAAGCGATCCGAGCGGCCCGGCGTCGATATCGACTATCTCTTCCTGCAGGTCTTTGTTGATGAGCCTATCGTCACCGATGCGCAGAACTGCGGCAACATCCTTGCCGGTGTCGGCCCCTTTGCCATCGAGCGCGGTCTGATCGAGGCCCGGGACGGGCAGACCGAAGTGCGTATCTTCATGGAAAACACCGGACAGATCGCCACCGCGAAGATTGCCACGCCGGATCGGCGGGTGACCTATGCGGGGTATGCGCGCATCGATGGCGTGCCAGGCACGGCCGCGGCGGTGCCGATCACCTTTGCGGATACGGCGGGCTCGAGCTGCGGAGCCCTGTTGCCCACCGGCCGTGTCGTTGACGTTATCGAGGGCATCGAATGCACGTTGATCGACAACGGCATGCCCTGTGTCGTCATGCTGGCCAGTGATCTCGGTATCGACGGGACAGAAACGCCTGACGTGCTCGAAGCCAATGGAGACCTCAAATCGAAGCTGGAGGCGATCCGGCTACGGGCGGGGCCGATGATGAATCTCGGCGATGTCGCGAAGAAATCGCTGCCGAAGATGACAATGGTTTCGCGCGCAAGGGCCGGGGGTGCGATCTCGACGCGCACCTTCATTCCGCATCGCTGCCATGATGCGATCGGCGTGCTCGGTGCCGTCAGCGTTGCGACAGCCTGCCTTCTGCCTGAAGGGCCGGCGGCGCAACTGGCTGTCGTGCCTGATGGCGACGAGAAACTGATCTCGGTCGAACATCCGACCGGAGAAATGAGCGTGATCGCGACGATCAGGAGCGGCGCCGTGAGCAATGCCGCAGTGCTGCGCACCGCCCGCAAGCTCTTCGACGGATTTGTCTTTGCGTGATTGCGGCAGCGTCTCGTCGCGGCGTGGTCCTTCGCAAAATAGGAGACTGAGATGAGGATCGGGTTTCTGGGCTATGGCGAAGCAGCAAGAGCCTTTCATGAAGGGTTGAGCCGGCCGGGTTTGAATTTCATCGCTTATGATATCCTTCTCGCCTCAGGGGACGAAGCTATACGCGAGGCGATGCGCGCTCGTGGCGCCGAGATTTCCGAGGGCATCGCGGGACTTTCGGAAGCGGATTGGGTGTTCAGCGCTGTGACCGCCGACCAGAGCCTGCTTGCCGTCGAACCGCTCCTGCCACATCTGCGGCAGGGGCAGGTGATGATTGATATCAATTCCGTTTCACCAGGCCGAAAGCGGGAGACGGCAGCCGCCGTGGAAGCCGCAGGCGGCGATTATCTCGACATGGCTGTCATGGCGCCGGTCCATCCGCGCAAACACCAGACGCCCGTTTTACTTGCCGGTGCTCCTGCTGAGAGGTTGCTGCCGGAGCTTCTGGCCCTTGGGTTTTCTGCCGAGATTGCGGGGCCGGCAGCTGGTGCTGCGACAGCAATCAAGATGGTGCGCTCGCTATTCGTCAAGGGATTGGAGGCGATCACAGTCGAGGCCTTGCTCGCGGCGAAGGCGTCAGGTTGCTACGAAGAAATCCTTTCATCTCTTTCCGGTTCTTTCCCTGGCCTCAACTGGCCGCAATTTGCCGAATATCAGATGGAGCGCACGACGCGACATGGGCGCCGGCGGGCGGCAGAGATGCGCGAAAGCGCTGCGACGCTCGATGCGCTTGGGCTTCGTGGCGGGTTGGCGATGGAGATTGCCGAGGTGCAGGAACGCATCGGAGCGTGCGGTCTCGGGCAGACTGGCGGGCTGGAAGAAACTGTCGGACGTGTGCTGGAATTGCGGCGGAAGCCCCAGAAGGGGTGAGCAATCGGTTCGGGACCGCATAGCGCGGATGAGGGGGCCTTAGCGCACAAGCGACCGTCACTCTCGTTTCGATCGTTCCCTACCTTGCTTTGCCAGCCCCCTCATCTGCCCCTCTCCGGGGCACCTCCTCCCGCTGGTGCGGAACTCGAATTCTATGTCCTTGGTGTCATCGGATCGCTGATGCGCCCGGCCTGGAATGTCGCCGGCAATGGCGTAAGTTCGATCTTTGCCACAATGCCTGCCTTGTTGAAAGGGTCGCCTTCAGCAAAGGCTTTTGCTTCGGCAAGGCCTGCCGTCTCCAGTATGCCGAAATTGCCGATAGAAGCTCCATTGTCATCGTGCAAGGCAGAGCCGATCAGCACCACCGCGAGGCCTTCGCCACCGGATTGGACCCAGGCGCGATGGGCCGCGCGCTGCAGGTCGCGGGCGGTATCCTGCCCTTGATGATGCAGGCAGCGCATGAGGAAAAAGACCGGCATCAGGCGGCGTTTTCCAGCACGACCATGCCGGCGCCGGTCATGGAGGCCGGCGCGTGATAGTGCTTGTGGATGAGATTGACCTGCTCGTTCATGGCGGCGCGCATGACCAGCCACATGATGAGTTCGGCGCCTTCGGAACCGAATTGCTCGACATAATCCTCGCGGCTCATGGCGCGGTAAGGTTCCGGGTTGGCGGCGATACCGTCAAGCCAGGCGCGGTCAGCCGCCTGGTTTATGAAGCCGGCACGCGCGCCCTGCAGCTGATGCGACAGGCCGCCCGTGCCGAGAATGACAACACGCTCGTCGCCAGGCCAGCTTTCGATCGCCTCACGCAGCACCTTGCCCATCTCCCAGCAGCGCTGCGGTGTGGGGATCGGATACTGGATGGTGTTCACCCAGATCGGCAGAACCTTGACCGGCCAGCGCTCCGGTCGGCCGAAGAACAGTTCCATGGGTACCTGCAAGCCGTGATCGACCTCGATCTCGCGGCAGACCAGCGGATCGAAATGGCGCTCGACCAGCCTGTCGACAAAATGCCAGGAGAAATCGGCGGCACCGTCGAAGGCGGGGATGGGGCGTGGCCCCCAGCCTTCGTCGACCGGCTGATAGGTTTCCGCTACGCCCACTGCGAAAGTCGGCACGCGGTCGAGGAAGAAGCTGTTGCCGTGGTCGTTGAAGATCACGACGGCGATATCGGGTTTTGCCTCACGCATCCATTGCTGGCCGGCTTCATAGCCATCGAAGAAGGGCTTCCAGTCCGGGGTGTCGCGCAGACCCTTGTCCAGGGCGGCGCCGATCGATGGGACGTGGCTCGTCCCAAGGCCACCTATAATCCTAGCCATGTCTTTTCTTTCCCAGCCTTTCGTAGAGAAAATCCTCATGCGACATGCCGGCCTGGGCGGCGCCGATCTGAGTGATCGGCGTCGGGTCGACAGCGGCGATCTTCAGGATGAAGAACAGGTTACCGCCAAGGCGGACCATCTCGTGCCAGTCTCGGCTTTTAACGGCGGCCTTTTCTTCGTTGTTCAGGCCGAAGCGGGTGAGATAGGCATCCTCATCCGCCTTGAAGGCATCGCGGTTTTCCGCCTGGCCGAGCGCCATAGCCATCTTGTTGAGGCGGTAGCCGCGGATCGAGCCGGCGCGGTCGAAAAGCGGCGTATCGGGAATGGTCCCGCTATTCTCAGGCATGAATTCCTCCAAATCTGCGCGTCAGCCAGCTGGTGATTGCGGACGTCACCTCGGCCGGGCGCTCCACGGGGCCGAAATGGCCAGCATCTTCGATGATGACGAGTTCTGCATCGGGTGCTGCTTCGGCGATTTCCTGATGCTGGGTAATCGGGCTCCAGCCATCCTGACGCGCAGCAATGAGCAGGATGGGACAGCCGAGTTCGGCTATATAGGTGCTGGCGTTCGGCCGATTGATAAGCGCTCGAATCTGTCGCTCATGGACATCAGCGCCGGCCCTTAACACCATGGTGCGCAGATGGCTGATCAAGCCGACATCTGACAGTCGGCCAGGGTGGAGCATGGGCGGCAGCCATTGATCCGCCAGTTCATCCATGCTGCGATGACCAAGATCGATCATTTGCTGGCGTTTGATTTCCTCGCCATCGCGTTTCGGATGGTGGCCGGTATTGGCAAGGACCAGTCCGCGAATGCGATCCGGTGCCATACGAGCCATTTCCATGGCGACGCGTCCGCCCATGGAATGGCCGACCGCAATCAAATCGCCTTCAGTGGCGGCGAGAACATTTTCTGCCATGCCCGATATCGAGGAAGCACGCGAAACATCCGCCGCGTGCACGGGCATGCGGTGCCCGACGGCATCGGCAAGCGGCGCCCAGACAATGCTGTCGGACACGAGCCCCGGAATGAGCGCGAGCGTTGCCATCGATTTTCCTCCCGCAAATCAGACATCATAAATGTATACATTGTGTCAAGAGATGGGAGTGGATCGACTTTCATAAACGCCAATTTGGCGAAGAGACTTTGGTATGATGCATACAATTATGTGTTAGGATGCCGGCTCAGGGTGGGGTTTTGTATGCGTTCCGGCTGCTATATACATTTAGCCGGGATTGGAGGCGCCGATGAAGCAGAGTGAAGCCGCAACACATGGCCGTCGCGCCGTTATCGAGTTGCGGGAAAAGATTTTGAGCGGCGAGTTGCAGGGCGGCACGCGCCTCTTCGAAGTGCCGCTGGCGGAGGCGCTCGATATTTCACGCACTCCCGTGCGGGAGGCCATGTCCCGGCTGACGGAGGAGGGGCTGCTCGATCGCCTGCCAAATGGTGGCTTTGTCGTCCGCCGTTTCGGTTTTGCCGATGTGGTCGATTCCATAGAAGTGCGCGGTGTCATGGAAGGCATGGCGGCAAGGCTCGCTGCGGAACGCGGCGCCGCACCCGATGCGCTCGAAGATATCAGGCAGACGGTGCTGAAGCTCGACGCCTGTTTCGGCGAGCAGCTCGACGATGTCGATTTCGATGCCTATTCCGACCTGAACGAAAAATTCCACCATCAGCTTGCAGCGCTTGCCGGCAGCGAGATCATCAGGCGTGAGGTGGAGCGGGCAAGTTCGCTGCCTTTTGCCTCGCCCTCGGCGTTCCTGCCGGACAAAGCTGATATCACCGCCTTCCGTCGTTCGCTGCGCTCCGCCCAGGACCAGCACAGGGCGCTCGTCAGCGCGATCGAAGCGCGCGAAGGCAGCCGCGCGGAAGCGATCGCCAGGGAGCATGCCCGTACGGCGCGGCGCAATCTTGAATACATTCTGGCGGAAGACCCAACACTGATCGAACAGATCAGGGGACTCGCGCTGATTCATCGGTAATTTCAGATAACTCCCGGTTCTGAAGGGCGGCCTGTGGCCGCCTTTTTTCATTTTCGGAGCATTGGCCTGGGCGTTGTCGGGACAAAATAGGCTTGCAATCTGATCGCATTGGGCATTTCATGTATACATTATCGCATGCCAATGGGAGGACATCAGGTGGCGAGATCGAACCTATCCGAAGTTTTGAAGTCGGCTGGCAATACGGTGGAGTTGCTGCGCAATTCCAAGGTCGGCATGTATGTATACCCGGTCGTGGCGGCCGAGTTCTCCAACTGGCGTTCGGAGCAGGCCGCGTGGCGCAACTCCGCCGTCCTCTTCGATCAGTCGCACCATATGGACGAGTTGACGGTCGAAGGCCCTGACGCGGAGAAGTTCCTCGCCTATCACGGCGTCAACTCCTTCTCGAATTTCGATACGAACCGCGCCAAGCATTTCGTACCGGTCACGCCGGCCGGTCATGTCATCGGCGACCAGATCATCTTCCGCGAACGCGATGATAAGTTCATCCTCGTCGGCCGCTCGCCGACCTCCAACTGGCTGATGTTCTGCGCTGCTTACGGCAAGTGGAACGTGCGGCTCAAATACGATCCGCGCTCGCCCTCGCGCCCGGAAGGCGAACGGGTGTTGCGTACGCATTATCGCTATCAGATCCAGGGACCGGATGCCCCAAAGATCTTCGAGAAGATGAATGGCGGACCGATTCCCGACATCAAGTTCTTCCATGTCGACAAGATCAAGGTCGGCTCGAAGACCGTGAATGCGCTGCGCCACGGCATGTCCGGTGCGCCGGGCCTGGAAATCTGGGGTCCCTACGAGGACAAGGCCTATATCCACTCGGTCATCCTGGAATCGGCAAAGGCGGCGGGTGTTGATCTCGTACGCTGCGGCAGCCGCGCCTATTCCACCAATACGCTGGAATCCGGCTGGATCCCGTCGCCACTGCCCGGCATCTATACGGGTGACGGCATGCTGGCTGCCTATCGCGACTGGCTCGGCGCCGACAGCTACGAGGCAACTGGCGCCATCGGCGGAAGCTTCGTTACCAGCAATATCGAGGACTATTACGTCAATCCGTTCGAACTCGGCTACGACTTCTACATCGGCTGGAAGAAGGACGATTTCATCGGCAAGTCGGCACTGGAGAAAATGAAGGGCCAGACGGGCCGCAAGAAGGTGACCTTCGAGTGGAATGCCGAAGATGTCGTCAACGTCATCGCCTCGGCATTCCGTCCGGGTGAAGATCATTTCAAGTGGATCGATTTCCCTCAGCCGAATTATGCCTCGACCAGCGCCGACAAGATCATGCGCGACGGCAAGATGGTCGGCATGTCGATGTTCAATGGCTACAGCTACAACGAGCGTTGCATGCTCTCGCTCGGCATCGTTGATGCCGATGTTGAGGTTGGCGATGTGCTGACCCTCGTGTGGGGCGAACCCGACGGTGGCTCAGGCAAGACCTCGGTCGAACCGCACAAGCAGGCGGAAATCCGCGTGCGTGTTTCGCCCACTCCCTATTCCCGTGAAGCTCGCGAGAATTACGCCGACAGCTGGCGTAGCAAGAAGAGCTGAACTCTGACACCACCATCCACGGTGTTAACGACGGCGCCCGGGAGGGCGCCGTTTTTCATCGATTCGTCCTCGCGCATTGCCTCTAGCCGACCACGCATGGCAGCTGTTAGAACAGCCACTCTTCCCGATCGGCGATCACTCCGATGTCACAAAGACAACGCAGATATGCCTCCTGAAAATCGAATCGAACAAGGATGACAGTAGTGGCACAGGCCCAGCCGCATGAGCGAATTCAGTACATCGTCGAGGGCGGCCATCGCCTTGCCGGCGAGATCCAGCCGAGCGGCAACAAGAATGCCGCCTTGCCGATCATTGCCGCTTCGCTGCTGACCGACAAGCTCGTGTATCTGACCAACGTGCCGCGTATCCGCGACGTCGAAGCGCTGGTCGAGCTGATCCAGTCCGTCGGCGCCAAGGCGCGCTGGCTCGGCCGCAACGAACTCGAGATCGAGGCGAGCAATCTCAAGCCGGCCGATCTCGATCCGGCGTTGTGCGCCCGCATTCGCGCGTCCATCCTGCTTGCCGGCCCGATGCTGGCTCGTTGCGGCGAGATCACGTTGCCGCCGCCGGGTGGCGATGTCATCGGCCGCCGCCGCGTCGACACGCATTTCCTGGCACTTGAACAGCTCGGTGCCGAGATCAGCGTCAACGGTTCCTATAGTTTTCGCGCCAGGCACCTGCGAGGTGCGGATGTCTTCCTTGACGAACCGTCGGTCACTGCCACGGAAAATGCGCTCTGCGCGGCTGTGGCCGCCGAAGGCAAGACGATCCTGCGCAATTGCGCCTCCGAGCCGCATGTCCAGGATCTCGCCCATTTCCTCATTGCCATGGGTGCCAAGATCGAAGGTATCGGCACCAACACGATGATCATCCATGGCGGCCAGCCTCTCGGCGGTGCCTCACACCGCATCGGCCCTGACCATAACGAGATTGGCTCGCTGATCGGCCTTGCTGCAGTCACCGGTTCCGAGATCGTCATCCGCCGCGCAGGTGTGGAGCATCTGCGCTCGACGCTGATGACCTTCGAGAGGCTTGGCATCCGCTGCCGCATCGAGGGCGACGATCTTGTCGTGCCAGCGGGTCAGGAGATGAAGATCCAGCCGGATTTCGGCGGGCATATTCCGAAGATCGAGGATCAGCCCTGGCCGGCTTTCCCGGCCGATACCATGTCGATTGCCATCGTCACCGCCTCGCAGTGCGATGGCGTGGTGCTGATGTTCGAGAAGATGTTCGAAAGCCGGATGTTCTTCGTCGACAAGCTGATCACCATGGGCGCGCGTATCGTGCTTTGCGATCCGCACCGCGCGATCGTCGCCGGCCCGTCCAAGCTGCGCGCCGCACAGGTGGAAAGCCCCGACATTCGCGCCGGCATGGCGATGCTGATTGCTGCGATGTGCGCCGAAGGAACGAGCGTTATCAACAATGCCCAGCAGATCGAGCGCGGCTATGAGCGGATCGAGGAGCGGCTCAACGCGCTCGGCGCGCGCATTACCCGCGTGCCGCCGCGCGAAGCATAAAGCTAGACGCTTAGATGCGCTTCGAGGATTTCCGGTGAGGCGAGAAGTGCTTCGGATGTGTCGCGGTAGGTCACCGCGCCACGTTCGAGCACGATGACCTCATCCGTCAGCGGCAATACTTTGCGCGCCTTCTGCTCGACGATGATTGCCGACATGCCTTCGCCGGTGACGATGCGGCGAAGCGCTGCCAGCAGTTCATCGACGATGATCGGCGCGAGGCCCTCCAGCGGTTCATCGAGCAGCAGCACCTTCGGATTCAGCATCAGGGCGCGGGCGATGGCGAGCATTTGCTGCTCGCCTCCTGACAATTGGTTGCCGAGGTTGCGGCGACGTTCCTGCAGCCGCGGGAACATCTGGTAGATGCGGGCGACATTCCAGGCGCCGGGCCGCGCGCTCGCCGTCAGATTTTCTTCCACCGTCAGCGAACGGAAGATATTGCGCTCCTGCGGCACCCAGCCGATGCCGAGGGGAGCACGCTTTTCCGCGCGCAGCCGGGTGATGTCGCGCTGCTGCAGGTGGATGGAACCGGCGTGGTGGGTGGTGACGCCGATGATGGTGTTGAGCAGGGTCGTCTTGCCGGCGCCGTTGCGGCCGAGCAAGGCCAGAGAGCGGCCTTCCTCCAGCGTAAAATCGACCTTGGCAAGCACATGGGCTTCCCCATAACCGGCGATGAGGCGTTCGACCCGAAGCAATTCGGCCATCAGGCATCCTCCCCGAGATAGATGGCTTTGACCTGCGGGTCTTTGGAGATTTCGGCGACGGTGCCTTCGGCAAAGAGAGCACCGGCAGCGAGCACCGAAATACGGTCCGCGAAAGAAAAGACGAGATCCATGTCGTGTTCGATCAGCACGACCGTAACATTGGCGGGCAGTTCGCGGACGATGCCGAGAACCTCATGGCGCTCTTCTTCGGGAACGCCGGCGGCCGGCTCGTCGAGCAGCAGCACTTTCGGCCGCATCGCGATCGCAAGGGCGATCTCCAGCAGGCGCTGCTTGCCGTAGGGCAGGAGCGTCGTCGGCATGCCCATGACATCGACAAGGCGGAAGCGCTCCAGCAAGGCGGCTGCTTCATCGGCAACTTCGCGGTCTGCCGAAAGCGGCCGCCAGGCGAAGCGACCATGGCCCTTGCGCTCGCTGATCGCCAGCATGACGGAATCGAGCGGCGTGAAATCACCGAAAAGCTGGTTGATCTGGAAGGTGCGGGACAGGCCCTTGCCGACGCGGCGATAGGAGGAAACGCCGGTGATATCCTCGCCGGCAAGCAGGATCTCGCCGCTGTTCGGCGTCAGAACGCCAGTCAGCAGGTTGATGATCGTGGTCTTGCCAGCGCCGTTCGGGCCTATCAGGGCGTGGCGTGCGCCCTGGCGGATCTGCAGCGAGACATCGTTGGTGGCGACGAAGCCGCCGAAGCGTTTGACGAGATGACGGGTTTCGAGGGCAATCGTCATTTGCTCTCCTCCGCAATGGTATGCTGCATGTTTGCCCGTTGCCGGTTGCGCGCAGCACCGGGCAACAAGGTCTGCCAGCGGCTCAAACGCTCGCGGCCAACGAGAACAATGATGATCAGGACCAGGCCGATCCAGAACATCCAATATTGCGGCGTGATGACCGACAGCCAGTTGCGCAGGATGGAGAAGATGACGGCGCCGAAGACGCCGCCATAGAGATAACCGACGCCGCCGATGACAAGCACCAGCAACACCTCTGCAGAACGGTGGAAAGCGAGCACGTCGGGCGAGACGAAGCTGGTCGTCTGCGTCAGCAGCGCGCCCGCGACGCCGGCATAGGCAGCCGAGATCGTATAGACCGCGACGATGCGGCGGGTGGGCGAGATGCCGAGCATGGAGGCTCGGCGCTGGTTGCGCTTGATCGCCTTGAGAGACAGGCCAAAGGGCGAGTTGACGATACGCCGTGCAATGTAGGTCAGAACGACAAGCACAATCAGGCAGTAGATGTATCCAGTGCGGCCCCAGAGATCGAATTCGAAATAGCCCAGGATCGGGTTCAGCATCACGCCGCTCAGGCCGTCGGCGCCGCCGGTGAGCCAGGCGGCCTGGTTGACGAATTCGGCGAGTAGCATGGCGACGCCGAAAGTTGTCATGAGGCGGGTAAGGTCGGAGCCGCGCAGCACGAGGAAGCTCGTCAGCAAGCCGAAGAGGCCGCTGACGAGGGCGGCGGCCACCAGGCCGATGACGGGCTCACCTGAGATATAGATCGCAAACAGACCGGCGGCATAAGCGCCGAGGCCGAAGAAGGCGGTATGACCGAGCGAGACGATGCCGGCATAACCGAGGATGAGATCCAGAGAGACGGCGAAGAGCGCAAGAATGGCGATCTCCGTCAGGATCAGCATCTGCGACGGCAGCGTGAAGATCGCGGCGATGGCGACCAGCCAGAGAGCGAATTCCCAGATCTGCCAGCGGCCGGCGCGCTTCAGGAGTCCCATGGCCTTGCTGGAGGCGTTGCTGTGTTCGCCGCTCATCGGCCGCCCTCCCGGGAGAAGAGGCCATGGGGCCGGACGATCAGCACGAGGATCATCACGGCGTAGATGATGAAGGCGCCGAGCTGCGGCACGTAATATTTGCCGGCGACATCGGCAATGCCGAGCAGCAACGCGGCAATGAAGGGGCCTGTTATCGACGAGGTGCCGCCGACAGTGACAACGATCATGAAATAGATCAGGTACTTCAGCGGAAAGTTCGGGTCGAGACCCAGCAGTTCGGTGCCGAGCGCACCGCCGAGGCCGGCAAGGCCGGAGCCCAGCGCGAAGGTCAGCGCGAAGATTACGGAGACATTGATGCCCATGCCGCGTGCGACACGTCCGTCATCGACAGCGGCGCGAAGCTGGCTGCCGAAGCGGGTGCGGGTGAGCGCCAATTGCAGCGCGACTGTCAGCACCGCGCAGATGATGATGATGAAAAGCCGGTAGCGGCCGATATCGATACCGAGGAAGTCGAAGCGGCCGCTGAGTTCAGATGGCAGGTTTATAAGTTGCTGCTGCCCGCCCATGAAATAATCGATTGCCGATATCGCCATGAAGACGAGTCCGATCGAAAATAGCACCTGATCAAGATGTGAAGCCGAATAGAGGCGCCGGTACAGCAACCGTTCCAGCACGACGCCGACGAGTGCGGTGACGATGAAGGCGGCAGGCAGGCACCAATAAAAGGAAATGCCATAGCGGTTCATCATGATGACGGTGACGTAGCCACCAGCCATGGCAAAAGCGCCGTGCGCCAGATTGACGAAATTCATCAGACCTAGCGTGACCGACAATCCGCAGGCGAGAACAAAGAGAAGCATGCCATAGGCGATGCCGTCGAACAGGATTGTCAGCATGAGACCTCACTGCATGCAGGCGGCGGAATTGCTTCCGCCGCCTGTTCCCTGGGCTTACTTGGCAGCCGTATTCGGATCGTGGATCTTCGGATAGGTCGCGAACTCGACATTGTAGAGTTCGCCGTTCTTCTCCCTGACCTCGCGCATGTAGATATCCTGCACGATGTCGCGTGTATCAGGATCGATGGTGATGGGCCCGCGCGGGCTGACGAATTCCATACCCTTCATGGCATCGACGAGTTTGGTGCCATCCGTGTCACCGCCGGTCTTTTCGAGTGCAGCATAAGCGACATGCATGGCATCATAGCCGCCGACCGACATGAAGTTCGGGCGCATGTTCTTGTTGGCTTTGCGCACTTCGGCGACGAAAGCCTTGTTTTCCGGGCTGTCGTGATCGGTCGAATAGAAATGACCGGTGATGACGCCCTTGGCGGCCGGTCCCATACCATTCAGGAGATCGTCATCGGTGACGTCGCCGGTGGCGATCAGCTTGATGCCGGCATCGGCAAGGCCGCGATCGACGAACTGCTTCATGAAGATTGCGCCGACACCTGATGGCACGAAGACGAAGAGGGCATCCGGCTTGGCGTCGCGTACACGCTGAAGGAAGGGTGCAAAATCGGGGTTCTGCAGGGGAACGCGGAGTGCTTCGACAACCGTGCCGCCTTCTTTCTTGAACTGGTCGGTAAAGCCCTTCTCGATGTCGATGCCCGGACCGTAATCGGTCACCAGCGTGACGACCCGCTTGAGGTTGTTCTGGACTGCCCAGGTGGCGACAGGAACGGCGGATTGCGGACCGCCCATCGAGGTGCGCACGAAATAGGGCGACTGTTTCATGATCGCCGAGGTCGTGGCCGAGGTGATGATCGCCGGAACCTTTGCCTGGTTGAGAACCGGGGCGACACCCATGGCAAGCGGCGTCAAGCCGAAGCCGACGAGCATCTTGACGCCGTCATTGACGACGAGTTCCTGGGCGATGCGGCGGGTCTGGTCGGCCGTGCCTGCGTCGTCACGCAGCACGAGCTCGATCTTCTTGCCTGCAACCGTGTCGCCATTGATTGCCATGTATGCGCGCGCGCCGGCCTCGACCTGACGTCCGGTTGAGGCAAAAGGACCTGTCATCGGCAGGATCACGCCGATCTTCACCGTTTCCTGCGCAAATGCAGGCGCCCCAGCAAGCGTGGCGAGCGCCGCGCCTGCTATCAATAGTCTTCTTGAAAACGAAATCATGTATACTCCTCCCATTGTTGCGCATCATATCTCTCTCCCGGAGATATGCCGCGACCTGAACGTTTTTCTTCTCTCCTCCAGAGGAAAACGCCATTGTCGCGAAAATTGCTCAGCGACATCAATGTATACATAAAACTTGACTTGGTACAAGCTGCTGCTACCTGGCAGGCTGATCACCAAAGGCCCGGCGGACGGTCTTTTGCGCTTGCCAGTTTTGTGTTTTGTCAAAGCAAATTTTCGATCGTCGCAACTCTGTCATATAGCTATGGCGAGAACGTGCTTTATCGAGCGAATTGAACAGGGAGCGTGCCATGATCGAAAACACTCAGCTCGACCGTATCAAGAACGAAATCGCCGACAGCTTCGACGAGGAGCTGGAAATGCAGATGGAGGAGGACCGGCTCGACGAGCTGGTCGCCGAGGGCATGTCCGGCGAAGCGGAACAGACGCTCGAGCGCAAACTCTATTTCCGCGAGCTCTTCCGCCTGCAGCATGAGCTGGTTCGTCTTCAGGACTGGGTCCAGTACAAGAAGTTGAAGGTGGTCGTGCTTTTCGAGGGCCGCGATTCCGCCGGCAAGGGCGGTGCAATCAAGCGCGTGACCCAACGCCTCAATCCGCGCGTCTGCCGCGTCGTGGCGCTGCCGGCGCCGACCGAACGCGAGCGGAACCAGTGGTATTTCCAGCGCTACACGCCGCATCTGCCGTCGGCGGGCGAGATGGTGCTCTTTGACCGCAGCTGGTACAACCGTGCCGGCGTCGAGCGGGTCATGGGCTTCTGCACGAAGGACGAGCTGGAAGAGTTCTTCCGCTCCGTGCCGGAATTCGAGCGCATGCTGGTCCGCTCCGGCATCATCCTCATCAAGTACTGGTTCTCGATCACCGATGAGGAGCAGGAGTTCCGCTTCAATATGCGCATCCACGATCCGCTGAAGCAGTGGAAGCTCTCGCCGATGGACCTGCAGAGCCGCGTCCATTGGGAGGAATATACCAAGGCCAAGGAAGAAATGCTCGCCCGCACCCATATTGAGGAAGCGCCGTGGTGGGTTGTTCAGGCCGTCGACAAGAAACGCGCGCGCCTCAATTGCATCGCCCATCTGCTCGGCCAGATCCCGTATGAGGACGTTCCGAAGGAAGGGATCGTGCTGCCGGATCGCGTGCGTCACGATGACTACCACCGCACCCCGGTTCCGCCGGAAATGTATGTTCCCGAAGTCTACTGATTGAAATGGCTGCGGCCGGTTTCCGGCCGCAGCGCCTTTTCAGCATGTCGCGCAAAACCGATTCACGCGTTGCGCGACATGCCTCAATGCGCCGATTGCTGCTTGGCGCGGGCGACGATCTGGGTCGGATTGACGAATTGCAGCGCGATGATGAGCCAGAAGAGCGTCGTCACCATATAGATCACCGCCATCGCATCGATTGATTGGCTGGCTCGTACGCCGGATGCGAAGACCGCATAATAGAGAGAGACGACAAGCGTCTGGGTCTGCGGTCCGGCGATGAGGAAGGTCAGCTCGAACATCGCGAGCGTGCGCACCAGCACGAGCAGAAGTGCTGCCAGCATGCCGGGCAGCAGGAGCGGCAGCAGAATGCGGATAAAGAGGCTGGTGGTGCCGGCACCGAAGACACGGGCGGCGGCCTCAATGCGTGGATCGATCTGCTCGATGAACGGGATCATGACGAGCACGACGAAGGGGAAAGACGGCACGAGGTTGATCAGCACGACGCCCCAGAAGGTGCCGCCGAGCCCGAGCTGGTAGAGCACTGTTGCCAGCGGAATGCCGTAGGTCAGCGGTGGGATCAGCAGCGGCAGCAGGAAGAGCAGAATGATGGCGCGCTTGCCCGGGAAATCGCGCCGCGCCAGAGCATAGGCTGTCAATACGCCCAGAATGCCCGAGATGATGACGACGACAAAGGCCATCTCGAAGGTAACGATGACGACGCTGGATAGCTGGAATTCGCTCCAGGCGCTGAAATACCAACGATCCGTCCAGCCGCGCGGCAGCCATGTGCCGAGCCAGCGTGTGGCGAAAGAGTTGACGATCACGGCCGCGATGACCGCAAGCAGGTTGAGGACAAAGAGGGTCGCGAGCGCCCAGACGGCGATGCGCCAGATCTTCGAGGTAAGGCCCTGGTCACGGATCATGGCTTAGCCTTTCGTGCCGCCGGCCGGGCCGCGGTAGAAGAAGGAACGCGCACCGAGGACGGTGACGACAACAATGAGCTCGACGCCACCCATGATAATGGCGATCGCCGTGCCGTAGGAATGATCATATTGCTCGAAGGCGGCTTGATAGGCTGCAATCGAGATGACGCGCGTCGGACCAGCCGGCGCGCCGAGCAGGACGGCGGACGGGAAGACGGCAAAAGCCTGCACGAAGGAAAGGCAGAAAGTCACGGCGAGACCGGGCACCAGGAGCGGCAGGAACACGCGCGTAAAGCGCTGCCGCGCATTGGCGCCGAGCGTGGCGGCAGCCTGCTCGATCGCCGGGTCGATGCCGGTGATATAGGACAACGTCAGCAGGAAGGCGAAGGGGAAGCCGGTAATCAGCAGCGAGGCGAAAACACCCCAGTAATTGTTGGTGAGCTTGACCGGTGAATCCAGGATGCCGAACAGGATGAGCGTCTCGTTGAACCAGCCGCGCGGGCCGAGAAAAGTCAGCAGACCATCGGCGACGAAGACAGTACCGAGCGTAATCGGCAGTACGAGGATCGTCGTCAGTAGCCGCTGTCGCCGCATCAGTCGGACGCGAAACGCAACCGGGACTGCGAAGGCCAGGTTGACGATCGTGACCGGCAAGGCAAGCCACATCGTATTGGCGATCGTGCCGTACTGGAACTGGTCCGAGAAGAATTTCGCGTAATTTTCGTACCAGACGCCGCCATCCTTCGGCATCAGGGAATCCGCAACGCCGTAGACAAAGGGGTAGATGAAGAGGGCGATCATGAAGATCAGGCCTGGCAGCACCAGCAATGTCGTGCCGTCAAGGCCCTGAGCGGCAAGCCGCGTCTTCAGTGAGGGACCGCCATTCATGCTGGCGCCCCTTTGAAGACCAGCGAACGGCCCGCGACGGGCTGCAGAGTGGTGGCAGAGCCGCGCGGCAACGCATCATCGGAGCGGAAATACAGCTCCGATCCGTCCGCCGAACGAGCCATACCGAAGAAGGCGCGCCCGCGATATTCGGTGTTCGCGACAATGACGGGAATGCCGCTGTCGTCGGTGGTCGCAACGAGATCTTCAGGACGCACGGAGAGCACTGCGGCATCGCCGACCTTCAATGTGTCGCGCATCGTGCCGGTCAGCCGCGCACACCGCGGCCTCGATTTCGGCCTCGCTGCCGGAGATGGAGACGACGCGCCCGGGAATGCGGGTGCGGAAGCCCATGAAATCGGCGACGTTGAGATTGACCGGGCGCTGGTAGAGATCCTGAGGCGTGCCGATCTGCTGGATATGACCCTGGCTCATGACAACGATGCGGTCGGCAAGCGACAGGGCTTCGTCCTGGTCATGCGTGACATAGATGGTCGTCGAGCCGATCTGGTCGTGGATACCGCGGATTTCGGCGCGCATTTCCAGCCGCAGCTTGGCGTCGAGGTTGGAGAGCGGCTCGTCCATCAATACGATCGGCGGGCGGATGACGATTGCGCGGGCAATCGCCACGCGCTGCTGCTGGCCGCCGGAGAGCTGGCCGGGCAGCTTGTCCGCTTGACTTTCGAGGCGCACGAGCGCCAGCGCATCGATGATGCGCTTGTCGGCTTCCGCGCCGCTGATGCCCTGCATGGCAAGGCCGAAACCGACATTCTTGCGCACGCTCATGTGCGGGAAAAGGGCGTAACTTTGAAAGACCATGCCGAAGCCGCGCTTTTCCGGCTCCAGTTGGTCGATGCGATTGCCGCCGAGGCGGATTTCGCCGCCGGACAGGCCAAGCAGGCCGGCAATGCAGTTCAGCGCGGTGGATTTTCCGCAGCCGGAGGGGCCGAGAAGTGCGATGAATTCGCCGGGTTCGATCGTGAGGTCGATGCCATCAAGGGCGTTATAGGCGCCGAAAGATCGCCTGATGCCATCGAGCTCAAGGCGCGCATTCTTCCGCGATGACGCTGTTGCTGCGTTCTGAACCGGCAAAGTCAATGCAATCTCCATTTATCGGCAACCATGGCCGTTAGAAATCCGGCGCCGAGATACCCGGCGCCGGCTCATTTCAATCACCGATAATCAGCCCTTCTTGGCGCCGATCTTCTCGTCCCAGATGCGGAAAGCCTGGACGAGCTGCTTGGGCTCGAGCGGCACTTCCAGCGGGCTGCCGGCGATCCAGTCGGCATATTCCGGCCGGCCGAATTCCTTGATGGTTTCCTGGCTTTCTGCAGGCGCCATCTCGAGCGTGACATCCTTTACCGCCGGGCCTGGATAGAAGTAGCCTGCATCGTAGGCGATTGCTTGCTGTTGCGGCTGATAGATGAAGTTCAGGACGTCGAGCAGAACGCCAACCTTCTCGTCGGAAACGCCTTTCGGGATCGCCGCATAGTGAGCGTCGGTGACCCAATGGAAGCCTTCGAGCTTGCCGACCTTGGCTTCCTCGGGAACGATGCCGAGCGCGCGTGGGTTGATGTCCCAGCCGGTGGTGGTTGCGACGATGTCACGCGTGCCTTCGCCGAGTTCTTTGAAGACCACTGCGGTGCCGGTCGGGTAATATTCGATGTTTTCGCCGAGAGCGGCGAGATATTCCCAGGTCTTGGCCCAGCCGTTGACCGGATCGCGCGGATTGCTGTCGCCGAGAAGATAGGGCAGGCCCATCAGCAGCGTGCGGCCTGGGCCGGAATTTGCGGGGCGCGCATAGAGGAACTTGTTCTTGTTCTGCTTCGTCCAGTCGAGCAGCTCCTGCGCCGTCTTCGGCGGGGTCGCCACCTTGTCCGGCATATATTCGATCAGCGGGCCGGACGGGTAGTAGGTGATGACGACGCCCTGGTCCTTGGCGAGTGCCTGCATCTTGAAAGCCTGCGGCAGCAGGATGCTTTCAAGATTGGGAAGGGCGGATTTCTTGGCGGACAGGTCGACCCACAGACCCTGGTCGACACCGGCCGAAAGCGCGTCCGTGCCCGTTAGCACGAGGTCGATATCGACCTTGCCGGCAGCCTGCTGGGCCTGGATCTTGGCCGGCAGTTCCGGAGCGGGGGCCTTGGTGAAGGAAAAGCTGGCGACGAATTCAGGCTTGGCCTTGGCGTAGTTCTCGAACATGCCCTGCGTCAGCGCCAGGTTGCCCGCGACGTCGACGATGGTGATGGTGACCGGCTTTGCCGGCGCCTTGGCCTGTGCGAAAGCGCGAAGCGGCAACATTCCGGCCGCGGCGACGCCGGCAGCTCCGCCGACGAAGGTTCTGCGTGTAATCTTCATTCTATCCTCCTCCTTTGCGGCGGTGCCGGCCTTTGCCCCGAGCCCGCCCGTTTGCATCGCAATGCACGTCCAATGCTTCGATGCGCCGGCTTTCCGGCAGCATCAAATGCTCGCAGCTCGAAGCTTTTCCTCCGGGTGCAATGCCATGTCGCCGTTCTCCTCCGCGGCATATCTTGGCAACAGGGTTCAATTGATATACTAGTATGCACGAAAGTGTCAACGTCCCGAGACCATGCATGCGGCAAGCTTCCGACCCTGAAATCCTTGCCTTCCCGGCGCCCCACGACGCGGGCGGAAAGATCCGCCGCGTGACGACGGCCGTCGCAATCCACGAGCGGTTGCATGCCGATATCGTCTCTCTGAGGATCCCGCCCGGTACCGTGCTGCAGGAAAAGCGGATCGCAGAGGATTTCGGTGTGAGCCGAACGCCGGTGCGCGAGGCGCTGCTGAGACTGTCCGAGGGTGGACTCGTCGATATCTATCCGCAATCGGGCACGGTGGTTTCGCGAGTGCCGGTCTCGGCCATTCCGGAAGCGGTCGTCGTGCGCAAGGCGCTTGAAGGGACGACGGTCGAGATAGCCGCTGGCATTGCGACGGGGGCCGATATTGCGCGGCTGGATGCGATCATCGCCCGCCAGAAGACGCATGCCGCACTCGGCAACGCTTCGAGCTTTCACGAAGAAGACGAGGCCTTCCACGAGGCGATCGCACAGATTGCCGGCTATCCCGGCATCTGGACCATTCTGAAGACGGTGAAGGTGCAGATCGACCGGGCACGACGGCTGACGCTGCCGGTGCTCGGGCGCATGGACAATGTCGTGCGCGAACATATGGTGATCCGCGACGCCATTGCTGCCCATGATATCGGGGCGGCGCGAGAAGCCATGATTCATCACCTAAGCGCCGTTATACCTGACGTCGCGGAGCTGCGCTCGCAGTTCCCCGACTATTTCTGCTGACGGCGGAACGACAAAACGCAGATACAAAAGGAGAGAAAGACGAGATGCGGCAAGGTTGGAGATGGTTCGGGCCGGAGGCGCCGGTCACGCTGGACGAGGTGCGCCAGACGGGTGCGACGAACATCGTTTCGTCGCTGCATCAGGTGCCGATCGGCCGTGCCTGGACAGAGGCGGAAGTACGCGAGCGCCAGGCGCTGATCGAAACCACGCCGGCCGGACGTTCGCAGCTGACCTGGAGCGTCGTTGAAAGCATTCCGATCCCCGATGCCGTCAAGCGCAAGGGTGGTCAGGCAAAGGCGGAGATCGAGGCCTGGATTGCCAGCCTCGAGGCAGTGGCCGCCTGCGGCATCCCGATCGTCTGCTACAATTTCATGCCGGTCGTTGACTGGACGCGCACCGACCTCGATTACGTGACGCCGACCGGCGCCACCGCCATGCGCTTCGATCATGAGCGTTTTGCCGCCTTCGAGCTTTTCGTGCTGGAGCGTCCAGGTGCTGCCGAAGAATATTCTGAAGAAGACAAGACACGGGCCAAGGCTGTCTATGAAAGCATGACGGAAGCGGAGATTGCCGAAGTCACCCGTATCATCACCTCGGCTCTGCCCGGATCGACAACCGAACCGCTGACCATTCCGGCTTTCCGTGAGAAGCTTGTTGCCTATCAGGGTATCGACGCGAAGAAGCTCCGCCAGCATCTCATCGAATTCCTCGAGGCCGTGGTGCCGGTTGCGGAAGCGCGCGGCGTCAAGCTGACGCTGCATCCCGACGACCCGCCGCGCTCGCTCTTTGGTCTGCCGCGCATTGCTTCGACGGCAGAGGATTATGCAGCACTTTTCGATGCCGTCCCGGCGGCCGCCAACGGCATGTGCTATTGCACCGGCAGCCTCGGCGTGCGCGCCGGCAACGACCTGCCGGCGATTGCTCGCCGTTTCGCCTCGCGTATCTATTTCGCGCATCTTCGGGCCACGACCCGCGAGGGCGATGGTCGCACCTTCCATGAAAGCGCGCATCTTGAAGGCGACGTGAACATGGTTTCCGTGCTGAAGGAACTGGTGGCTGAGGACCGCCGCCGCAGCGCCGACCAGTCGATCGTCTTCCGCTCGGATCACGGCCACCGCATGCTTGACGACTTGCAGAAGAATGTCACACCCGGCTACCCGGCAATCGGCCGTCTTCGCGGCCTTGCAGAGTTGCGCGGCATTCTGCACGCACTCGACGCACCGCCGACCTGATTTTCTGTTTGCAAGCAGTTCCAGCTAAACCGATTTTGCTGGAATTGCTTAGCTCCGGCTCGCCGCCGAAAGCCGCCTCAGCGCTTCGACGGCCCGATCGGCGTCGCCGGCCGGCACGAAAATGTGGTCGTGGTAATAGCCCGCGACCACGTTGGCGCTGATGCCGACCTCCTTCAAGGCCTGGGAGAAGGCGGCTGTCAGGCCTACGGCTTCAAGTGAGGAATGCACTTTCAGCGTGATCTGCCGCAGCGGCGCGCTTGCCTGCAGGCCGGCCTCGGTCGCCCTATCCTGCGGCAGGATGAGTGTCAGGCCTTCCTTTTCATGAAACAGGGCAAGCGGGCGAAGATGGAGATAGTCTTCCAGCCGCGAGGCCGGCACGGCGCAATAGACGAATTCGCCTGCCACCAATTCCGGCTCCATCGTCGCGAGAAGGACTGAGAGGTCGGTAATGCCTGTCATGCCGTTTTCCCTGATGTCCCTTACTGTGAAAAGATGTTCTCCAGCACCGAAAGACCGGTGACATGGTTGGATCGGATGAGCGCAGCTGCGAGTGTCGGATCGCGATCCTCATAGGCACGGCACAGTCGTTCGTGATCCTCGTAGGATTTCTGCAGGCGGCCGGGCTGGGATAGACTGATACGGCGCAAGCGAAGTGTTCTCAAAAGCAGGGAATCGACGATCTTCTTGACCGTGCGATTACCTGCGAGTTCGGTGTTGCGTTCGTGAAAGTCGATATTTGCCCAGAAATAGGCGTTCACGTCGCCGGCCTTGCTCGCGGTTTCCATGAGCCGCATGATTGGCCGGAGGGTGCGGATATCGTCCAGCGACACGTCTCGCGCAATATCGCCTGCGATCAGTTCCAGGAGATTGGCGCGGACGCGGTAGATATCGCGAATTTCCTTGATCGAAAGGCTGGCAACGCGCGGGCGACGGCGCGGCGGGATTTCGACGAGCCCTTCCTTTTCCAGAAGCATCAATGCTTCGCGGATCGGCGTCCGGCTCGTCTTGTAGCGCCGCGCAAGCTCGACGGAGTTGAGGTCATCGCCCGGTTTGCGAATGTCCTCGATGATCTCGGCTGCTACTTCGCGTGCGATAGTGGAAACGAGTGATGGCCTGTCATGCTGTTCAGTGACCAGACGCGCGGCAACCGCTTCGGCGCGCTGACGCGAGTCTGTATACCGCGGATCGCCCGCGGCGTGGACTATATCGGCTGACGTGTATTCGGCGGACAAGAGAACTCCTAGGAAATGTCCCTCCCACCAAGAGCTTAGCATGCTCTGTCGACAACGAAAACTATAAGGCAAGTAATTGCCTTGCATGCGCAGGTTGAGGCGGTTCACACCCGGTTTGGCGGAATCTGGCCCCTTTCCCTGATGCCGATCTCCGCTGATATGCGGCGGCAGATATCTCGTCGGCGGTCGCGCAGTGTTGCTTGAGGCGGCCTCAATCCAGGGAGCGTCTTAGAGCCCGGAGGCCTTCAGATGAGACGGAAACGATAGGCTCTCACGACGGCCTGCATGCGGTTGACGGCATCGAGCTTGCGCATCGCCGTCTTCAGGTAACCGTTCACCGTATGGGCGGAAATATGAAGGATGATGGCGATCTCCTCGCTGCTCTTGCCGGAGGCTGACCAGCGCAGGCATTCGATCTCGCGAACGGTCAGGCGCTCGTAATCGGCGAGCGGCGGCTCGGTCGCCAGGCTGAAGCTGTCCAGCGACTTCAATACGGCAAAGACCATGCGCGCGCATTCCTGCTCGTCGGGCGGGCTGCGCAGGCCAGAGAACATGATGACGTAGTGCCTGAGAATAGCGTCATGCAGTGTAAAGCTGATGGTGTTGTGAAGGCCGAGATCCTCGAAGTTGCGGGCGAGTTTTTCCGAGTTGCTTGCGTTGCCGGGCTGGGCGAACATGCCCGTGCCGGAATAGATCGGCATGATGGTCTTCTTCAGATCCTCGATCAGCTGGCTGCGCCAAAAGAGATCGGAAGCGTCGTAGCGGTCGATCAGCTCCTGTGGCCAGTTGCCGGCAATGATATTGGTACGAAAGCCGAGCTTGTCAGCCTGCGGAAAGCTGGCAGCCAGAAAGAAGCGGAAGCCATGTGCCTGCATGACATGCTGGAGGGCAGCGGAGAAACTTCTCGTGGGATCGGCATGGACTGTGGCGCTGGCTGCGTCCCCTGGTAAGGAGAACTTTGCCCTATTCTTGAGGATCATGGATCGTCTGCCGGCAAATGCACTGACCGGCCGGGAGGGAGCCGGTCAGCGCCAGGAGGAGGGGGATCAGAAAGGCGTCCGGTTGATTTCTTCCGGGCGACGGTACGCGGCAATGCGGACTGGCTGGTATTCGTAGATCGGGTTTTCCGGTTCCAGGCGCAGAAGCGCGCAGTGGAACTTGTAATTCACACCGGTCACGATGTTCGAAAAGATCACATCCATGAGGATATTCCTTCCGACGCTGATAAATATTGGGCGCTTGAGCTTTATCATGGCGTTCACCTCGTTTCTTCTGTCCGCCTTACCGGATCCAACGAGGTTAACTATAGTCTTTATTGCTTCCATCCTGAATTATACATAGGTGTATAATTTGATTTGATCTTTTGGCGGAAACAATACTCCCCTGCTGAGCCTTACGGCTTCAAAGCCATTTCAAGATAGTTGATGAGAGAATCGAATTCGACCGGCTTGCCCAGAAAGGCCAGCGCACCGCCTTCCATGGCGGCTGTGCGGGTTCTTTCGTCGCGGTAGGATGTCATGAAGATCATCGGCGGCTTTTCAGGTTCGCCGTTGAGGATTGCCTGCAGTTCGATCCCGCTCAGTCCGGGCATCTTGACGTCGACCAGCATGCAGTCGATGGCCGCCCTGTCATTAAAGGCCAGAAACTCTTCCGCCGAGCAGAAAAGCTTGCTCTGGTAGCCGCAGGACTGGATCAGATCGTCAAGCGCCTCCCGGATAGCCTGGTCGTCATCAACGACAGCGATTGTGGATGTATGTGACACGAGATTGCTAGCCTTGCTTATTCTTACATTACGTTAGGCTATATTAAGAGATCGAGGCCGTGTCGCGGTACCATACAAGGGTCTAGGTTCCGCTATCTGCCTTCCAGCATTTCGGCCTTGCGCACCAGATCGGCCACCGATCGAACCTGCATCTTGCGCATGACGTTGCCGCGATGGAGCTTCACTGTAATCTCGCTGATGCCGAGATCGTAGGCGATCTGCTTGTTCATCAGACCCTTGACGACGGCGGCCATGACTTCCCGCTCGCGGGGTGTCAGCGTATCGACAAGTGAGGCGACCGCATCGCTTGCCGCCATTTCCCGCCGGCGGCCCATATCCTTCTCGATCGCGATGCCGACCGCATCGAGAATATCCTGGTCTCGGAAGGGCTTGGTGAGGAAGTCGACAGCACCGGCCTTCATGGCGCGCACGCTCATCGGAATATCGCCGAAGCCGGTCATGAAGACGATCGGCATCCTGCTGCCGATCCGCTCCAGATGAAGCTGGAAATCCAGTCCGCTGAGACCTGGGAGGCGTATGTCGAGGAGAATGCAGCCCGGCCGGCGCAGGTCGGCGGTATCGAGGAAGGCGGTCGTCGTCGCGAAGGAGACGGCATCCATCTGGATCGACCGGAAGAGGTCGACAAGCGACTCGCGAATGGATTCGTCATCATCGACGACATAGACAATCGGCGATGCCGATTGAGAGGTTGCCTTCGATGCGGCGCTAGTGTTGGTCATGGTCGTCCTCAATCGGTATGATCATTTCGAAGATGGCGCCCCCTTCAGGATGATTGCCGGCAATCAACTGGCCGCCTCTTGCTTCCAGCGTACTGCGGCAGATGGAGAGCCCCATGCCCATTCCAGAGGGCTTGGTCGTGAAGAAGGGTGTGAAGAGCTTCGCCATGGCCTCCTCGCTGATGCCGGGGCCGAAATCCCTGACGGAGAGGCTGACGAATATATCATCCTTCCTGCCGAGCGAGACCAGAATCTTGCGCCGGTCGATTGCCGTTTCTCGCATGGCCTGGACTGCATTGGTGACGAGGTTGATGAGGACCTGCTGCAGTTCGATGCGGATCGCCTTCACCGCGAGCGGCGTTTCGGCTGGGCTCACATCGAACTCGACCATGTCGCGCTGGAAGTCGTGCTCCATCAGGGCGCGTGTTTCCTCGATCAGCGTCTCGAGGTCGACCTGTTCGGGCGTGCGATCGCCCTGCGTCAGCATGGAGCGGGTATTGTGGATGATTTCGCTCGCGCGTTGACTGTCGCGAATGATGCGCTCGGCCGAACGGCGCACGGCGGCGAGATCCGGCGGCTCGCGGTTCAGCCATCTGAGCAGCGTCTGGGCGTTGACGACGATGGCGCCAAGCGGCTGATTAAGCTCGTGAGCGAGCGAGGCGGACAGTGTGCCGACGGTCGCGGCGCGTGAAGCGCGGGCAAGCTCATCCTGAGCCTCGCGAAGGGCCTTCTGCATCATTTCCCGCTGGGTGATATCCACCATGCCCACCACCACGCGATTGAAGGCGGAGGGATCTTCCGGAAAACTCATGCTCATGATGACAAGCCTGCTTTCGCCATTCTCCGTGATCAGATTGCCCTTGCCCTCGAAATGACGTTCGCCACAGAAGATCGCATCCATCAGGTCCAAAAAGGTATCGTCATCGGGCGCGATGTAGCGGCGCATCGTGCGCGAGTGCAGGCCGTCGGTCATATGGCCAAGCAGCTCCATTGCCGCGTCGTTTGCGGCGATGGTGCGAATAAGGCCTGTGCAGGCAACGATGACGCCTGGATTTGTTCGATAATAGTCTTTGAGATCGCTCACACCTTCCGCCTTCAAAGACATCAGGAAGGATCGCACTGCAGAATAATCGCGCTCCCAGAGTGCAATACGGCTGTGCTCGAAGATGTAGCGATAGCGGGTTTCGCTGTCACGAAGATGCAAGTTGGCTTCGATGAGGCCGACGCGCGCGGTTTCGTTTCTGAGGATTAGGGCACAGGTAATTGTAATGGCGGCGAGGGAAACAGCCAACCGTAGTTGGGCGGGGACATTCTCCTCAAAGCCATGTGAATAGAAATAGGCGAAAAGCGTAAGGATGATGGAGACAATTGCAAGGAGGGTGGTGCCGATCCTCGTCAGAATTTCGGCCGCTAGCAGCAGCACGATAACATAGAGAACGGCGATGGCGCTTTCGATCTCGGTGAAGGCATCGACATAGAACACGGCGACAGCCAGCGCCAGTGCGATCAGGCCGAGCGCGATCTCATGCGAGACTGTTCCCCGCCGGTTGATCAGTTTCAACGTAATTGATGATACCATACCCGCTCGCCGTTGGTTTCGGTCTACTATCCATACCGTCTAGTGCGCGGTTACCTTAATGACGTGTTTATCGGCGCAAAACTATACCAAAGTGTTGGAAGCATGGGCCAAATTGTCTGCGCGTGTCAAAAAGAAAGACCGTCCCGGGCGGCGGGACGGTCTATGGCGGATGGGAGTATCCGCGGGGCTTCGGCGGAGGGGGACGCCTGCCCTGGAGGTGGCAAGGGGCGGTGCCACCGGGTTAGCTTGGAACCGTGAATGGTCAGGTCGGTTCCGAGCTACGAGTAGAAGTTAGATCCAAGAGCCCTGAGACATAACTATACTTAGGTTTTGGTCCGGTCATACAAAGCGGCAGGTCGGTTTGCTCGGGCGAACGGTTTTGAAACCTTTCCGGACGACTTCCACAATCGCAATAGGTGGCAAGCGGAACCGATGAAGTTCCCCGGACACGATCAAGACTTTATGGCGTGCGGAGGCGCCGCTGCATGCTTGTCATATTGCCAGCGGAATAATCCTGAGACACAGTCAGCCGGAACACTCCATCTGAACGAGGGTACCGATGAAGGCAGCAGGAATGGTTCGGGCAGTCGTGGGGATTATAGCCCTTGTCGTTCTTGGTGTTCTCTTGTGGTTTGCGACGCGACCGCCGCCGCTGGTGGTACAGGGCGAGGTATCCGCCAACCGCGTCGATATCAGCCCGCGGGTTGCCGGCCGCATTCTCAAGCTCAATGCCGACGTCGGCGACAATGTCGAAAAGGGCACCGTTATCGCCGAGCTGGAAAGCCCGCAATTAACGGCGACGCTGCATTTGGCCGAAGCGGCAGTCGGCGTTTCAGAGGCTGATCTCACCCGCGTCAACAGCACGCGCCCCGAAACCATCGATGCGGCCAATGCCGAGCTTGCAGCGGCAAGTGCCGATGTCACGCTTTATCAGGAAGAGTCTGCTCGTCAGGCCCGGTTGATCACGACGGGCGCCTCCACGCAGGCGCAGGTTGAGCAGGCTGCCCGCAATCTGGAAGCCGCGATCCGCAAGCAGGAATCTGCAGCCGCCAATGCACGGCTTGCGATAGCCGGTTCCAGCAAGGAAGAGAAAGCGCTTGCCGCCGCTCAGGTGGAGCAAGCGCGCGCGTCCCTCAATCAGCGGCAGGTCGATGTTTCGGAACTGGTCATCCATGCGCCGATATCAGGCCAGGTGACGACGCGCGTCGCCGAGCTCGGCGAAAATTTCAGTGCCGGTTCGCCCCTGTTTTCGATCATCGACCTGCAGAACCCCTGGTTCACATTCAATCTTCGCGAGGACCTGCTGAAGGGCCTCAAGGTGGGGGATGGCTTCGATGTCACCGTTCCGGCGCTCGGCGGCGGCTCGGTTCCGGTCAAGGTAACGATGATCAACGCGCAGGGGCAATATGCGACATGGCGTGCGACACGCGCGACCGGGGATTTCGACCTGCGCACCTTCGAGGTGCGCGCCGTTCCGGCCAATCCCCTCGAAGGGCTGCGGCCGGGCATGAGCGTCATCGCTTCCTGGCCGCCGGCGGGGCGTTGAGATGAAGCCGCCCGGCGGGCTTCGCCCCGGCTTCCTCCTGGTGTTCCGGCGGGAGTTCTACTGGTTCTATCGCCGGCCGTTTCTGCTTTTCCTGACGACGCTGCTCCCGTTGCTGCTGATGGGCGTGCTTGCCATCGTTTTCAGCGCGGGGCTGGCGACACGGCTGCCGATCGCCGTGCTCGACCTTGACGGCAGCGATCTTTCGAGAACGATCATCCGTGCCGTCGACGCGACGCCTGATACCGCTGTCGCCGTCAATGTCAGCGATCTCACGGAAGGCCGTGCGCTCATCCTGTCCGGCAAGGTTCACGGACTGCTGATGCTGCCACTCAATCTGGAGCGCGATGTTTTTGCAGGCCGGCGTCCAGAGGTGGTGTTCTTTTACAATACGCAGACGCTGACAACCGGCAATCTTACGCTCAGGGGCGTCAGTGCCGCCGTGCCGACAGTGGCCGCGGGCATCCGCCTGGCGCTGCGCACGGCACAGGGCCAGCCGGTTGAGATTGCGCAAGCCGATCTCTCTCCGATCCCCGTGCAGGTCAATCCGCTCTTCAATCCGACGCTCAACTACGCGCATTTTTTGCTGGCAGCGTTGATGCCCGCCTTGCTGCAGGTGGTGATCGTTACCACCATGGCCTACACGGTCGGCATGGATGCGGAAACAATGCACCGTCTCGTCATTCTGCGGCGGCTCGGCGGCGGTCTCTGGCCGGCCATGGCCGGCAAGATACTGCCCTACACGCTGATCTTCCTCGTGGTTCTCGGCCTGTCCGACGCCATTCTCTTCGGCCTGCTCGACATGCCGCTCCGGGGCGAGCGCTGGATCCTCGTCGTGGCCGGACTGCTCTTCATCCTCGCAAACCAGTTCATCGGCGTGCTGCTGGCGCTCTTCCTGCGGCCGGTTGCAAGCGCGATCAGCGTCGGCACGCTGATCTTCGCACCGTCCTTCGGCTATATGGGCATCGGCTTTCCACGTCTGGCAATGAACGGCTTTTCCTATTGGTGGGGCGAACTCATTCCCGGCACCTGGTATCTGATGGCGAGGATCGATCAGACGATCCGTGGCACGCCCGTCGACTTGTCGCTGAAGCCGCTGATGGTGCTCGGCATATTCGTCCTGACGCTGGCAATCGTGACGGCGCTGCGGCTTGAAGTGTTCCGCATCCGCCGGCAGCGACGGGCGGCGCGGAGATTGAGGGAGGTCACGCCATGAGGGCCTTGCTGGCGATCTTCCGTATCGAGCTGATCCGCATCCTGACCCTGCGCCCGGCGCTCGCGGTACTGGTCTTCGGACCGCTGATCTATGCCCTCTACTATCCGCAGCCCTATGCCAATGAGGCGCTACGCGACGTGCCGATCGCCGTCGTCGATCTCGACGATACGACGAGCAGCCGTGAACTGGTGCGCCGTATCGATGCGTCGAGCGATGTCGCGGTGGCTGCGACGCTGCCGGATCAGGTCAGTGCGGAGCGAGCGGTGCAAGGACGCCAGCTCTACGGCATTCTGGTCATCCCTCAATATTTCGAACGTGATCTCTTGCATGGACGACAGTCGCCAGTGGCACTTTATGGCGATGCCAGCTATTTCCTGATCTATCAGCGCATTGCCGGCGCGGTCGTTGCCGTTGCGAGGACCATGGGTGCCGAAATCGAGATGGCGCGGCTGATTGCGGCCAATATCGACCCGGTGCTGGCGGCAGCTGCCCCCGATCCCATGCCGTTGACGGCGGTCGCGCTCTTCAATCCGCAGGGCGGCTATGCCACCTATATCCTGCCCGCGGCCTTTGTTCTGATCCTGCAGCAGACACTGCTGATCGGCGTTGGCCTGCTTGGGACGATCGGCAATGATGCCGCGGTGCGCAACCCGGCTGCTTCGGCGGCTGGCCCGCTTGCCCGTGTCGGCGGCAGGTTGCTTGCCTATCTCGTCATCGAGGCGATCGTGCTGCCCTTCTATCTGATCGTGCTGCCTTACCTATACGGCATTCCCCGCCTGGGCGGGTTGCTGACGATCTTTGCTTTCTGCCTGCCCTTCGTCCTGGCAGTCGCCGCGCTCGGCATGGTGATTGCGACCTTGTTCCGCAGGCCGCTCGCGGTTCAGCTCGTATGTGCCACGCTAGGGCTGCCTTTCATGTTCCTTGCCGGTTTTTCATGGCCGAGCGAAGCCATACCCGAGCCGCTGCGAACGCTGACCGTTCTTCTGCCGAGCACCAGCGCTATCAATGGCATCGTCGAGGTGTCGCAGCTTGGCGCTCCGCTTCAGGCAGTCCGGGGGCCTTTCCTTACGCTGTGGATACTTGCTGCAGTTTACGGGCTTCTTGCGGTGCTGCTGGACATCAGATCCGCCAGGGGAAAGCCTGCGGCACAAGCTCCTGCGGCCGGTTGATGGCACCGTATCTCATTTTGAGATAGCCGCATCGAATAAACCTATTTGTCACAATAGTGTCGCCACTGCATAGTCTTAGAAGGGAGAAACACTTTTAGGACATTGCTGTGGAATATGTGCGCTTTGGCCAGACCGGCCTGAAGGTTTCGTCGCTTTGCCTTGGTACCATGGGTATCGGGACATCCAAGTGGAAGGGTTGGGTGCTCGACGAGGAGAAGTCCGTACCGATCCTGAAGAAGGCGCTCGATGTCGGCATCAATTTCTTCGACATGGCGGACTGGTATTCGATCGGTGTCAACGAACAGGTCGTTGCCCGCACGCTGCTGTCGCTGACGGATCGCGAAAAGCTGGTGCTCGCCACCAAGGCCTTCTACCCGATGAGCGACGATCCGAACGACAAGGGCCTGTCGCGCAAGCATCTGATGGCGTCGATCGACAAGTCGCTGAAGCAGATGGGTACCGACTATGTCGACCTCTATGTCATCCACGCCTTCGATCCGGAAACGCCGATCGAAGAGACGATGTGTGCGCTTCATGACATCGTGAAGTCGGGCAAGGCACGCTATATCGGCGCTTCCACCATGTATTCCTGGCAGTTCGCCAAGATGAACCATGTGGCCGACAAGAACGGCTGGACACGGTTCGTCAACATGCAGTGCCAGTATTCGCTGCTCTATCGCGAAGAAGAACGCGAAATGATGCCTTACTGCCAGGACGAGGGCATTGCGGTCACGACCTTCTCGCCGCTCGCCCGCGGTTATCTTGCCGGCGGCGGTTCGGCGCCGCGTATCGCCCATGACCTCTATCTCGACTGGTTCGGCGACGAGATCGACCAGGAGATCGCCAAGCGCGTCAACGAGATTGCCGCCAAGCGCGGCAAGACGGCGAGCCAGATCGCCCAGGCCTGGGTCATTGGCTCCGGCAACAGCACGGTTCCGATCGTCGGCACGGAAAGCCCGGAGCACGTCACTGCCGCCATCGAGGCTGCGGCGATCGAGCTGACGGCCGAAGAACGCGCCTTCCTGGAAGAGCCCTACCGCCCGCGCGACATGATCAACGACTATAACCCGGTCCGTCGTCCCCGCGCGCTTTCAAAGGTGTGATGGGCGTAGGCATAATGGGTTCGACTCGCATCGCTATTGGAGATTTCAATGCTTTACATCGGTGAAGGCTTCGAGGGTTCAGGCCCGAATGCTGCTCATATCAATCTCTATCTCGGCCCGAAGAACGGTCCGATTTCCGGCGCGCTCGCTGGTGCGGCAGCAAGCCCCGGTCCCGGCCATCTGCCGTTCCAGGCGGTCTTGAAGCCGAACCTGCCGGCAAAGCCGGTGACGCTCTTCATCGCCAAGGCAGTGATGGAGTCAGGCTCTTCGCATGAATTGATGACGTGGGGGCCGGCCCAGGCTGGTGTCGCCGCCGGTATTACAGCGGCACTGCTCGACGGCTCGCTGCCGGCAGAAGCCGAGGACGACTGGGTCGCGATTGCAGCCGTATGGGTCAATCCATCGGCAAACGACGCAGAAGAGGTATATCATAACAACAAGGCTGCGACGCATCTTGCCGCCAAGCGCGCACTGATGAAAGGTTGGCCGTCGCGTGCCGAGCTTGCTGAAGGCGTAGCAACGGTCGGCAATCCGTTCTTTACGCCTAAGGTCGCCTGACATGAAACTCATCGAAGACAATGCGCTGATCGGCGAAGGCTGGGGAGGTGCTGTTGATAGCAAGCGCTTCGTCGTGCTCAATCCTGCCGACGGCAGCGAGCTTGCGACCGTGCCGGATTGCGGCGCTGCGGAAGCCCAGCAGGCGGTCGATGCTGCCGCCAGGGCTTTCAAGACCTGGCGCAAGACGCTAGCCTCGGAGCGCTCCGCCGTGCTGCGCCGCTGGGCGGAGCTGATGCTCGCCAATCAGGAAGACCTCGCGCGGCTCCTGACGGCCGAGCAGGGCAAGCCGCTGGCTGAAGCGCGCGGCGAAGTCGCCTATGCTGCCGGGTTCCTCACCTGGTTTGCCGAGGAAGGCCGCCGCTCGCATGGCGGCGTCGTGCCCTCGCACAAGGCAGATGCGCGCATTGTCGTGATGAAGGAGCCGGTTGGCGTCGTGGCTGCGGTCACGCCATGGAATTTCCCGTTGGCGATGATCACCCGCAAGGTCGGTCCGGCGCTTGCTGCCGGCTGCACCATCATCATCAAGCCGGCCGAGGATACGCCGCTTTCGGCGCTGGCGCTTGCACGTCTCGGCGAAAAGGCCGGCGTTCCCGCCGGCGTCGTCAGCGTGGTGACGACGAAGTCGCCAGCCGATGTCGTCGGCGTCTGGATGAAGAGCCCGGTCGTGCGCAAGTTCTCGTTCACGGGATCGACTGCAACCGGCAAGCTGCTCATGAGACAGAGTGCCGATACGGTAAAGCGCATCAGCCTCGAACTCGGTGGCAACGCGCCGCTGATCGTGTTCGACGATGCCGATATCGATCAGGCCGTGCGCGGCACGATCGCCTCGAAATTCCGCAATACCGGACAGACCTGCGTCTGCGCCAACCGCATCCTTGTCGAGGACGGCATCTACGACCGCTATGCCGAGGCGCTTGCCAAGGCGGTTGCGGCGATGAAGGTAGCGCCCGGCGTCGAGGATGGCGCTTTGCAAGGGCCGCTCATCAATGCGCCGGCGCTGACGAAGGTCGAGCGGCATGTGAGTGATGCCGTCGAAAAGGGCGCCAAGGTGCTGACCGGCGGCAAGCGGCACGAACGCGGCGGCCTGTTCTATGCGCCGACGGTGTTGACCGGCATGACGACCGAGATGGCGCTTGCGACCGAAGAGACCTTCGGTCCCGTCGCCGGCCTCTTCCGCTTCAAGGGCGAAGAAGAGGCAATCGCGCTTGCCAACGATACCGAGACCGGCCTTTCGGCCTATTTCTTCACGCAGAATCTCGGCCGCGCCTGGCGTGTTGCCGAAGCGCTGGAAGCGGGCATGGTTGGCATCAACGAAGGCGTGATCTCGACGGAAGTCGCGCCATTCGGTGGCGTCAAACAATCCGGCCTCGGTCGCGAAGGTGCTGCCGAAGGGCTCGATGAATATCTGGAAAGCAAATACGTCTTGTTCGGCGGGCTTGCGGGATAATGACGGAGGATCGCTCTCCACAGATGAAGAAGGATCCGGCGGTCGATCGCCGCCGGTTGCCGTTGAATGCGCTCAGGGCCTTCGAGGCTGTGGCGCATCATGGCAGCTTCACGGCGGCAGCCGCTGCGCTCAACATTTCGCAGAGCGCGCTTTCGCGGCATGTCATCGGTCTGGAAGAGAGCATCGGGCGCAAGCTTTTCGAACGAGGGCACAAGGCGACGACGCTGACGGATGCCGGGCGCTCGCTTGCCGCCGGCATCGGCAAGGGCTTCGACCGTATCGAACAGGCACTGAAGGAGGTCTGCGCGCCGGATGAGCAACGCCAGCGCAAGCTGCGCATCAACCTGCCGCCGAGCTTTGCGATGAAGCTCACCGTGCCGCTGCTGACGGATTTCCGACGCAGCTTTCCTGAGGTGCTTCTGGAGGTTTCAACACCTTACGGGGTGCCGGACAGCGAATTCGATGTGGCGGTCGTTTATGCACGTCCGGCCGTCGATGAATGGATCACCGACCTGCTCTGGGAGGAGCGGCCGACGATCCTGTGCCATCCCGATCTGGTGCGGGGAGGGATTTCGGATCTGGCAAGTTTCATCGCTGCAAACGAGATCATCCACGTCAAGATCGTCGACATGGAGCCCTACCTTACCTGGCAGCGCTTCCTTGTGCAGAACGGTCTTGCCGGGGTTGCCGTGGCGCGGGGCGTGACATTCGACAGCGCCAGTCTCGGGGTCCAATACGCATTGTCGGGGCAGGGACTGGTGCTCGCCGATCCGGCGCTGTTTCGGGAGGAAATAGAAAGCGGCCGCTTGGTTGCGCCGGTTACCGCACACTATTACGAAGGCTTCGGCTATTACCTGAAGACCGATGCGGAAGGGCTGGTGGATCCTCTGATTGCAGGATTTCGATCCTGGATCATCAGCCGCTTCAGCAATCGTATGGTGAACGACGGTGAAAAGCCCGCCCTGCGCATCGTGTCTGGCACAGAGGGTGTCTGATAGCGACCATACTGCCAATCAAGGAGGAGGCAGATCATGACTGAATTGAAAACCAACAGCGGCAAGCCGCTGCATCCCTCGGTGCCGGAACTGTGTGAGCAGGTCCGCGCCGGCAAGATCGACCGCCGCGGCTTCCTGCGTGCCGTCGCATGGCTCGGTGTGACGGCGGCCTCCGCCAGCGCCTTCCTTGGTGACAGCAAGCCAGCACTCGCCGAGGAAACGCCGACGGATGGCGGCACGCTGCGTTTCGGCTGCCAGATCCAGGAGCTGACCGATCCGATGATGACGAGCTGGATCGAGGCCTCGAACCTCTATCGCAACAGCCTGGAATTCCTCACTTTCGTCGATGCCGACAATGTCACGCATCCCTATCTGGCCAAGAGCTGGACGCCGTCTGCCGATCTCAAGACCTGGGATTTCGAGCTCGACGAGCGCGCCAAATGGTCGAACGGCGATGCCTTCACGCCTGAGGACGTAATCTTCAACATTCAGCGCTGGATCGCGCCTGATTCGCAGTCTTCCAACAAGACTGCCTTCTCGGCCGTCGAGAAGGTCGAAATGACCGGCGATCATGCGGTCCGCATCACACTGTCGCGCGCGGTCTCCTCGCTGCCCGAACAGCTCTATTCCTACACCTGCCCGATGCTGCATCGCGACTTCGTCAAGGGCGGCGCCAACTGGCCGGCCAATCCAATTGGTACCGGCCCCTTCAAGCTGGACGCTTACGAAGTCGGCCGTCAGGCTGTCTTTTCCAAGCGTGCCGATTACTGGGGCACGCCGGCTCATCTTGACGGCATCCAGTACATCGACCTCGGCACCGATATCACCACGCATCTCGCAGCCCTTTCGAGCGGCCAGATCGATATCATCTACCGCGCGACGATCGCCGAATACGATCTCATGAAGTCGCTGCCGAACATCCAGATCCTGACGGGCAAGGCAGCGCATACGCTCGTCATGCGTATGCAGTCCGACCAGAAGCCGTTCGACGATGTTCGCGTCCGCAAGGCCGTGCAGCTTGCCGCCGACAACAAGCAGATGCTCGACGTCGCCTATCGCGGCGAAGGCGAAGTCGGCGCCAATTTCCACGTCTCGCCGGTTCAGCCTGATTACTTCGCGCTGCCGGCGGTCGCCCGCGATGTCGAGAAGGCCAAGGCCCTGCTTGCAGAAGCCGGCCACAAGGATGGCCTGGATATCGAGCTGACGCTTGGTAACACGCAGGGTACCTGGGAACAGGATACCGCGCAGGTGCTGCAGCAGAACCTGGCAGAGGCCGGCATCCGGCTGAAGCTCAACGTCCTGCCGGCCTCGCAATACTGGCCGATCTGGGACAAGGTTCCCTTCGGTCTCACCTACTGGGCGCACCGTCCGCTTGGCGCGATGACGCTCGATCTGGCCTACCGCTCGGGCGGCGCCTGGAACGAGAGCCATTTCGCCAGCAAGGAATTCGACGCTGCGCTCGACAAGGCTCTTGCCGTCGTTGATCCGGCCAAGCGCCCCGAAGCCATGAAGGATGTCCAGCAGATCCTGCAGGATTCCGGCGTCATCGTTCAGCCCTACTGGCCGAACCGCTTCAGCGCCGCAGCCACCACCGTCCGCGGCTACGTGCTCCATCCGGCGGATTACTTCCGCATGGATGGCGTCTGGCTCGCCAAGGCTTGATCTTCGGCGGGGCCGCCATCAGGGCGGCCCCGAACCGGCAAAGAGGTGGTTCGTGTCCGTTTTACTTTTCATTCTCCGTAAACTGGCAAGCGCTCTCGCGGTGATGTTCACCGTATCGCTGCTCGTTTACCTGGCGCTGGAGGTCAATGTCGGCGACGTCGCCGTCAAGGTCCTCGGCCAGTTCTCGACACCGGCCCAGCGCGCGCAGTGGCTGACGGCCAATGGTTACGACGATCCCTTCATCATCCGTTACGGCCGCTGGCTCTGGTCCTTCGTGACCGGCGACTGGGGCATGTCCACCTATTATCGTGCGCCGGTTTCCCAGCTGATCCCCGACCGCCTTGCGGCTTCGGGTATCCTTGCGGGCGGAGCGCTGCTCATCATCGTTCCGGTCGGCCTGTTCGCGGGCATCATCGCCGGCATGCGTCCGGGTTCGGTTCTCGACCGCGTCATTTCCTTCATCTCGATCGCCACGACCTCGATCCCGGATTTCGCTTCCGCCGTCTTCTTCTCGGCCGTCTTCGTGTTCTGGCTGCACTGGCTGCCCGGCGCCAGCACCATGCTGACCGGTTTTTCGCTACAGCAGATCATCCTGCCGGTTCTGGTGCTCGGCTTCTATTCCACCGGCTATCTGGCGCGTGTCACTCGCGCCTCGATGATCGAAGTCATGGGCACGCATTATGTTCGTACGGCGCGGCTGAAGGGTGCGAGCACCGCGCGCATTGTCTGGCGTCATGCACTGCGCAATGCGCTGATCACGCCTGTTACCGTAATCATGCTGCAGTTTCCCTGGCTCTTGTCCGGCGTCATCGTCGTGGAGGTCTTCTATGCCTACAAGGGCTTTGGCACGCTGCTCTATGACGCCGCGCTCAACAGCGACATCCGCCTCGTCGAGGCCTGCGCGATGGTGAGCGTCGTGGTCGTCGTTGCCACACAGATCCTCTCGGACCTCGCCTATGGCTGGCTCAATCCACGCGTCTCGCTGCTTGATGCGGCCAAGGGACGGAAGTGAGGGCGCCATGCGGAAAGCTGTAAAACCCTATCTTTCCAACCCGGTCGTCGTGATCGGCGGTTTCCTGACGATCGGCTGGCTGCTTGTGGCGATCTTCGCGCCGTTGCTTGCGCCCTACGATCCGATCCGCACGCTGCTGCCACTCGCAAAGCCTGGTATGGCCGATAAATCCGGTAACATCTTCTGGCTCGGTACAGACAAGCTCGGCCGCGATATTCTCTCACGTCTGATCTATGGCGCGCGCACGGTGGTGATCTTCTCGACACTTGCGACGCTGACGGCCTACGTGGTCGGTGTAGCACTCGGGCTTGTCGCCGGGTACTGGCGCGGCTGGGGCGATGCGGTTTTGTCCTACATCGCCAATGTGGTGCTCTCTTTCCCGGTGCTGGTTCTCTATATCGTCATCATCGTCGTGGTCGGTTCTTCGCCCTTCAACATCGTGCTCGCCGTTACCTTCGGCAGTGCACCGGCGATCTTCCGCATCGTGCGTGGCATCACCATCGATGTCGCAAGCCGCGATTACGTGGCTGCGGCGGTGACGCAGGGCGAAAGCACCTGGCGCATCATGCTCTTCGATATTCTGCCCAATGCCAGCGGGCCGCTCGCAGTCGATTTCTGCCTGCGCCTTGGCTACACGGCGATCACCATCGGCACGCTCGGCTTCCTCGGCCTCGGCCTGCCGCCACCGACACCGGATTGGGGCACGATGGTGAATGAAGGCCGCGCCATGGCGATCGCTTTCCCGCATCTCGTGATTTTTCCATGCCTTGCGATTTCGTCGCTGATGCTGGGCTTGAGCCTGCTGGCGGACGGATTGCGGGAAGTCTCGGAAGCGCAGGGGAGGCGCGCATGAGCAGCAACGAAAACCAGCCGATCCTCCGGGTCGAAAATCTGAGCGTCGCCCTGCCGAAGGGCGCCGACCGGCCCTACGCCGTGAAAGCTGCGAGCTTCGATCTGAAGCCGCGGGAAATCCTCTGTATCGTCGGCGAGTCCGGTTCGGGCAAGTCGGTCCTGTCGAGCGCTCTGATGGGCGCAGTCGCGGAAGGGCTGAAGGTTGCCGGCGGTAAGGTCATGCTTGGGGATACCGATCTCGTCGGTCTCTCCGAAAGGGCCTTCCGCGCTATCCGAGGCAGCGATATCGCCATGATCTTCCAGGAGCCGATTGCTTCGCTCAATCCGGCGATGACGGTCTCGGCGCAGATCGAAGAGGTCTTCGAACTGCATTCGGATTTCGATGCCGCCGAGCGCAGGAGACGTGCCCGGACGCTGGTCGAATCCATGCATCTGCCGAACCCTGACCGTATCCTGCAGGCCTATCCGCACGAACTTTCCGGCGGCCAGTGCCAGCGAGTCGTCATCGCCATGGCGCTTGCCATGAACCCGCGCGTGCTGATTGCCGACGAGCCGACGACGGCGCTCGACGTGACGACGCAGGCGCAGGTGCTGAAGCTGGTGCGCGAACTGCGTGACCTGCATGACCACGGCATCGTCTTCATCACCCATGATTTCGGTGTGGTGGCCGATATTGCCGATCGCGTGGCGGTGATGCGCCATGGCGAGATCGTCGAGATCGGTGAGGCGAAGCAAGTGCTGACCGCCCCGAACCATCCCTACACCAAGGAGCTTATCGCAGCGGTTCCGAGCCTGACGCCACATGATCGTCCTGCCGCGCCGACAACCGCGGAGCCGGTGCTTGCAGTTCGTGATCTGCAGCATTCCTACGGCAGTGTTCAGGTTCTGAAGCACGTGGAGCTCACATTGCCGCCGGGCCGGGTTCTCTCCATCGTCGGTGAATCCGGTTGCGGAAAGTCCACGCTTGCCAAGGCCATGATCCGTCTGATCGAACCGAAAAGCGGCCGGGTAGAAGTGGCGGGGGCGGATCTCCTCGGCCTTTCGCCGGCGCCGCTACGGGCTCGCCGCCGATCGATCCAGATGATTTTCCAGGATCCGTTCGGCTCACTCAATCCGCGTCGTCGCGTCGGGCCGATGATCGCCCGTTCCGCCATGCTTGCCGGTGTCGAGGCGGGCGAGGCACGACGGCGCGCGGAGGAGCTGCTCGATCTCGTTGGCCTGCAGAAGAGCGCCTATTGGCGCAAGCCGTCTGCATTTTCCGGCGGTCAGCGGCAGCGTATCGGCATTGCCCGGGCGCTTGCCATGCGGCCGGATGTGCTGATCGCCGACGAGAGCGTTTCGGCGCTCGACGTGTCGGTTCAGGCGCAGGTTCTGAAATTGCTTCGCGAACTGCAGGAGAAGCTGCAACTCGCCATCGTCTTCATCACCCACGACCTGCGCGTCGCTGCCCAGATCAGCGATGAGATCGTGGTGATGCAGAAGGGTGAAATCGTCGAGCGCGGCAGTGCGGCCCAGGTGCTGCAGGCGCCGACGCACCCCTATACGAGAACACTTCTCGAAGCGGCGCCGGGCCGCAGCACGTTCTAGCTGCCGCCGTCCGGGCGTCGGCACCCTGTTTCGTTTCAACGCATGGCCGGCAGAGGCCGGCATGCGCGTGGTCAGCTATTGTCCTGAGGATACCGTCATGACGGAATATCGCAATTTCATCGCCGGAGAATTCCGGTCTTCCGGCGCCCTGGTGCCGGTGCTCAATCCGGCAACCGAAGCTCAATTCGCCAAGGTGCCGTCGGCGACTGCTGCCGAAGCTATCGAGGCTGTCGAGGCGGCGGTAAAGGCGCAGAAGGAATGGCGCGCGGTGCCGGCGATTGCTCGTGGCGACGCTTTGCGCAAGTTTGCTGCCGTCATCGAGCAGCGAGCTGAAAAGATCGGCGCGGCACTCGCGCTAGAATCCGGCAAGAGCCTTGCCGATGCGACAGGCGAGGCGATCTACGGCGCCGAGTTGATGCGGTACCACGCCGAATGGGCGCGTCGCATCGAAGGCGAAATCATTCCGAGCGACAATGCCAATGAGACACTGCTTCTGAAGCGCGAGGCCATCGGCGTCGTCGCCTGCCTGATCCCCTTCAATTTCCCGATCTATACACTGGTGCGCAAGATCGCCCCGGCACTGATCGCCGGCAATGCCGTGGTCGTTCGTCCCAGCAATTCGACGCCGACCTCGGCCTTCGAGATCGCAGAAGCCGTCGCCGAAGCAGGTTTGCCGGCCGGGCTCGTCAATATTCTCACCATGTCGCACGAGGTTGCGGCGACGCTCTGCACGCATCCGAAGGTCGGGATGATCACTTTGACCGGCAGCTTGCAGGCGGGCCGCGTCGTGCTCGAATATTGCAAGGCGAATATCGCCAAGCCGTCGCTGGAGCTCGGCGGCAAGACGCCTGTCATCATCGAGCCGGATGCCGATCTCGATGTCGTTGCCGCACAGCTCGTCGCCGCCAAGACCAATCATTGCGGCCAGCTCTGCACGGCGCCGGAACGGGTCTATGTGCATCGCTCCATTCATGACGTGCTGCTTGCCAAGCTGAAGACAGGCTTTGCCGCGCGCGCCTTCGGCGATCGCTCGGCCGATGCGTCCCGTGTCGGTCCGCTCGCCACCAAGTCTGCGCAGACGAATGTGCACAAGGCCGTATTGAAGGCGGTGGAGCAGGGCGCGCGGATCGAGGCCGGCGGCATCTTGCCTGAAGGCGCGGGTTTCTTCTATCCGCCGACGCTGCTCTCCAATTGCCGCCAGGACATGGAGATCATTGCCGAGGAAATCTTCGGGCCGGTTCTGCCCGTCGTTGCCTACGATATGACCGAGGAGGCACTGGCGCTTGCCAACGACCATCAGTTCGGTCTGAGCTCGGTGCTCTTCACCAACGATCACCGCACGATCATGCACTTTTCCGACACGATCGAGGCCGGCGAACTCTACGTCAACCGTTTCCCGGCCGATCCCTATCAGGGTTACCACGCCGGCTGGAAGCGCTCCGGCCTCGGCGGTGATGACGGCAAACACGGCATGCTCGAATTCACCCAGACACGCCTCGTCATACTCAAGCATTGAGGATCACGGCCATGCAGATCGCATCGCTTTCCACCCACGTCGTCGCCGTCCCGCCGCCGCACATCGGCGGCATGTACTGGATCTTCGTGCGGCTGACGACGGCTGACGGTATCGAGGGTGTCGGGGAAATCTACTCGACCGCCTTCCATCCGCAGGCGCTTGTGCCGCTGATCGAGGATGTCTTCCAGCGTTACCTGCTCGGCCATGATCCGCATGATGTCGAGCGCTTCTGGCGGCTTGCCTATTCGAGCGGCTTCACGCAGCGGCCTGATCCGACGATGATGGGCATCGTCTCCGGCCTGGAGATTGCCTGCTGGGACATTATCGGCAAAGCGGCAGGCAAGCCGGTGCACAAGCTGATCGGCGGGCGCGTGCATGAGAAGCTGCGCGCCTACACTTATCTCTATCCGAAGAATGCGGCCGGCGAATATGACTATAACGATCCGGACCTTGCCGCCGAATGCGCAGTGAAAATGGTGGAGATGGGCTTTACCGCCGTCAAGTTCGATCCGGCCGGCCCCTATACGGCCTATTCCGGCCACCAGGTTTCGCTCGGCGTGATGGACCGCTGCGAGGAATTCTGCGCCAGAATTCGCGAAGCTGTCGGCAGCAGTGCCGATCTGCTCTTTGGCACGCACGGCCAGATGGTGCCGTCTTCGGCGATCCGGCTGGCGCAGCGGCTGAAGAAATATGATCCGCTCTGGTTCGAGGAGCCGGTGCCTCCGGGTCAGGAAGAGGCGATGGCCGAGGTCGCCCGCAAGACCTCGATCCCGATTTCGACGGGCGAGCGGCTGACGACCAAATACGAGTTCCAGCGGGTGCTGGAAACCGGTGCTGCCTCGATCCTGCAGATGAACGTAGCGCGCGCCGGCGGCATTCTCGAATCCAAGAAGATCGCCGGCATGGCGGAAGCGCATTACGCGCAGATCGCGCCGCATCTCTACAACGGCCCTGTTGGTGCTGCGGCGAGCATCCAGCTTGCCGCGTCCTCGCCGAATTTCCTGATCCATGAGGCGATCGTCAATTTCTCGGGCTTCTACGCGGAGATCCTGAAGACGCCGCTGCACTTCGAGGATGGCTACCTGATCCCGTCAGACGAACCGGGGCTGGGCGTGGAACTCAATCTCGATGTCGTCGCCAAACACTCGCCTTACGAAGGGCAGCGACTGCATCTGCAAATGGATGACAAGCCCGCCGACGTGAAGGCTTTTGCCCCGGCCCGCGGCTGAGAACGAAGATGACGACATACGATTACATCATCGTCGGCGCCGGCTCGGCCGGCTGCATTCTGGCCGCGCGCCTCAGCGAGAGCGGCAGGCACAATGTGCTGCTGATCGAAGCCGGCGGCAACGATAGTTCGCCGTGGTTTCGCATTCCCGTCGGCTATGCGCGCTCCTATTACGATCCGAAGGTCAACTGGATGTACTGGAGCGAACCGGAAGCGGCGCTGAACGGCCGGCGCATTTATGCGCCGCGCGGCAAGGTGCAGGGCGGTTCGGGCTCGATCAATGCGATGATCTTCGTGCGCGGTGCCGCGGATGATTTCGACGATTGGAAGGCCGCGGGCAATCTCGGCTGGGGCTATGAGGACGTGCTGCCTTTCTTCCGCAAGCTGGAGACCCATGCGGGCGGCGAGAGCAAATATCATGGCAGTGGCGGGCCGATCCATGTGACGCCGATGCGCGGCCAGTCGCATGCGATCGCCGATCGTTTCCTGGAAGCTTGTGCCGAGTTGCAGCTGCCGCTGAATGCGGATTTCAACGGCGAAAACATCGAAGGCGCCGGCATCTACGACATAAATACGAAGAACGGTGTGCGCTCGTCTTCGTCGCTCGCCTATCTGCGGCCGGCGCTCGGGCGGCCGAATCTCGCGATCCTGCGCAACAGCCGGGTGCGCCGGGTGATCGTCGATGCGGAGGCGCGTGCCACCGGCGTCGAGGTGATCGGGCCGGGTGGCATTACCAGCTATTCGGCACGGCAGGAGGTTATCCTCTCGGCAGGTGCGGTCGATACGCCGAAGCTGCTGCAGCTTTCCGGCATCGGTGACGGCGCGCATCTGCAGTCCCTTGGCATTCCGCTCGTCCGGCATCTGCCGGCGGTCGGCAAGAACCTGCAGGATCATCTCTGCGCCAGCTTCTACTATCGTTCCACCGTGCCGACGCTGAATGACGAACTCGGCACGATCTTCGGACAGGCGCGGCAGGCCTTGCGTTACATTCTGACGCGACGGGGACCGCTGGCGCTCAGCGTCAATCAGGCTGGCGCCTTCCTGCGCGGCAGCCCGGAGGAAGAGCGGCCGAATATCCAGCTCTATTTCAATCCGCTCTCCTATCGCATTCCGACCGATCCGAAGGCGGGATTGAAGCCTGAGCCCTATTCGGGCTTTCTGCTGGCCTTCAACTCGTGCCGGCCGACGAGCCGCGGCAGTGTCAGTATCGTCTCGCCTGAATTGACGGATGCGCCGCAGATCCGGCCGAATTATCTCGGAACCGTCCATGACGAGGAAGAGGTGATCCAGGGCAGCCGGCTCGTGCGGCGGATCATGGAAGCGCCGGCGCTGCGGGCGATTACCGAAATGGAGATGCCGCCTTCGGTAGAGGCGCGCACGGACGAGGAATTGCTCACCTATTTCCGCGGCAATTCCGGCTCGATCTATCACCTCTGCGGATCGGCAGCGATGGGGCCGGACGCCTCGTCGTCCGTGGTCGATGCATCGCTCAAGGTGCACGGCATTAACGGGCTCAGGATCGTCGATGCTTCGGTCTTCCCGAATATCACGGCTGGCAATATCAATGCGCCGACGATGATGGTGGCGGAGAGGGGCGCAGCGATGATCCTCGCCGCTGCCTGAAAACGGATCTCAGTGTCTGTGGATCGGATCGATCCACGGCACATTCTCCGGCTTCTCCACCGGCTCGATATCGAGATTGACCACGACGGGTTCCTGGCCTGAGCGGACGAGCACGCATTCCAGCGTCTCGTCGCGGCTGGCATTGATTTCCTGATGCGGCACGAAGGGCGGCACATAGATGAAATCGCCGGGGCCGGCTTCCGCGGTGAATTCGAGGTTCTCGCCCCAGCGCATGCGGGCCTTGCCCTTCACCACATAGATGATGCTTTCGAGATCGCCGTGATGATGGGCGCCGGTCTTGGCATTGGCATGGATCGTCACCGTGCCGGCCCAGATCTTCTCGGCGCCGGCGCGTGCATTGTTGATGGCGGTTGCGCGGTTCATGCCGGGCGTCTGGGCGGTGTTCGGATCGAGCGCATTGCCGGGAATGACCTTCACGCCATGTTCGCGCCAGTCGATATGCTTGTGGTCGTGATCGTCGCTCATGCCGCTCCTCCTGCTTTCAGGGTCAATCTAGGCAAGGCGGGACCGGCGGCCAAGGGCTGCCGGTCCTTTATCCATCATTCGCGGATCAGCACGTGATTGGCTTTCAACCAGAAGGGCGGCAGATAAAGCGGCGTATCCGAAAGCGGCAGGATGGTTTCTTTAAGGGCAACGCCCAGCTTGTCGGCGATGAAGGCGCGGCGCGCGGTGATGCGGGCATGCATTTCCGGATAGCGGCTGCGGATGGCGTCACGCAGATCCGCATCGGCAAAGGCAATCGCATCTTCCGAGTTCAGCGCCCACCCGGCCGGCATGGGCACGGGGATGACATCGACCTGGAAGGGCATGCCGGAGCGCAGGCGCTCGGTGGAGCCGGGGCGAACCGGCGAATGCAGCCACTCCTCGTGGCTGCCGAGGTGGCCAGGATTGAGAGCGGAGTTCAGGCCGGCGGATTTCAGCTTTTCGGTGACGGCAGTGAAGAGTTCGCCGCCGGTCGTGGCGATATCGGCGGTTTCGTACCAGGTGATCAGCGCCTCGAAATAGGCCTTGGCGGGCTTGAGGAAGGCCTCGTCATGATCGGTCAGCAGGCCGGCGCGCGAGGAGAGGGCGCCCCAGTAGCCGAGCGCAGTTGTGACGCCATCGCCCTGCTTCATGCGCCGCGCCGTCGGGCTGCGCAGGCCGACGATGTTTTCGCCCTTGCTGACGGAGGCGAACATGGTGTGGACGTTCAGCGGATCGCCTTCATAACCAAGCCGTCCGAGCGCTTCGAACTCGCTGTCGCCTTCACGAACCCCCGAGACGACGCGCCAGAGCGCGCGTGAGCAACGGGCCGAGGCCCATTCAAAAGCGGCGAGCTGATCGACATCGACGACAGAGCGCAGGCCGTTTTCCGGATGCATCAGGACGGTGGTCGCGTCGGTGACGCTGCCGGCGAGACGGCGCAGCACTGAGACGATGAAGTCGGGAACGAAAAAGCAGTTTGCGTGGTCTTCGTCCTCTTCCACCGAAAGGTATTTCCAGCCGACGAGCCCGATACTCTGGCCCTTGCCAATACCGGCGTCTTTCAGGCGATCGACAAGGCGCGGGTTTTGCGTGCGGTCCTGGCCCATCAGACTGAAGCTTTGCGCCCGCAGTACTTCGATACCGGGCAGCCCGGCAAGAACCGTATAGCTCTCGGATTCATTGCCGGTGATGATGACACGCTTGCCCTTGGGGCCGAGCAGCAGAAGCGCTTCCTCGAAGCGTGGTTCGAAACCGGAGAGGAACATGATGTTGCCGAAGTGCTCGCGGTCAGCATAGACGACGAGCCAGTCGGTGCCGGCGGCTTTTAGCGCGGCATCGGCACGGGCGGCATAGGTCCCGGCCGGGATCTGTGGCTGATCGGCGGTTACAGGTCCGAAATCCGGCAGGGTGACGGGTGCGAGGTTGATTGCCATGCGGTTCCTCCATTCAGGCTGGCATCGAGACGAAAAAGGGCTGTGGCACCGGTTTCAGTGCCATGAAAGTGGATGATTGCAAGTTTCCGATAGCGAAGATGCACGACTGTGCGCTATCACGCCATGACAGGTTGGAAAGTGCTCGAATATGACACAGAACAATGGCCGCGATGCCGCTCCGACGATTGCCGATGTTGCAAAGCTGGCCGGGGTGTCGCGAGCGGTCGCCAGCCGGGCGCTCTCCAACGAGCCGCGACCGGTTTCGGCGGACAAGCGTGAGAGAGTGGTCGAGGCGGCCGCCCGGCTCGGTTACAAACCGAACCTCTTGGCGCAGAGCCTGACGACCAAGACGGTCAACCTCATCGCGGTCGTCGTCAATCACATCCACGATCTTTCGGACCTCGATCTCTTCGACCGGCTGCTCGACCAGATCCAGTCGATCGGCAAGCAGGTCATCATGATCCGCATCGGCTCGGTCGCCCGCGTCGAGGAGTTCCTGCGCAACGGCGTTGCCTATCATGTCGATGCGGCACTGGTCTTTTCGGATTTTGCAGACGCGCCGACTGTCAGGCGCATGTTCCGCTCCGATCTCGTCGTCATGCTGAACGGTCTGCATGACGATCTCTCGCCCGTCGTCATGCCCGACGAGGGCAGCGGCATTGCCGAAGCCGTCGCTAATGCGGCGAAGAAGGGCGTGAAGCGGGCGGGTCTCGTCACCGGCCGTTCGTCCTCGCCGATGGAACAGGCGCGTATCGGCTTTTACAGACAGGCCTTCACGAAGAATGGCATAGAGCTGGTGCACACCGTGCAAGGCGACTATTCCTATGAGAGCGGACATGCGGCGGCAAAGGAACTGGCTGGCGCCGATTGTCCGGATGCGATCTTCTGCACGTCAGATGCGATGGCCATGGGCATTCTCGATGTCTGCCGCGCCGATTTTCCCGGCAACCGGCCGACACGTTTCCGGCTCTATGGTTTCGATAATCTCTCGCTCACCGATTTCGACGCCTATCCGATTTCCTCGATCGGTTACGACAAGAGTGTCTATGTCGAGCACATCGTGGATTTCATCGCAAATCCTGGCGATTTTCACCCCGGCCAGCCACCGGTCATCGTGCCGACGACCTATTTTCCGCGCCTGACCGCCTGATAGAAATGACCTCCTGACAGCAAACAGGCCGCCCGAAGGCGGCCTGTGAGGATCATCCTACCACTGCGGGTTCAGAGCCGGCGGGTTGGCTTCTGCGCCCCACCACTTCTTGTAATTGGCTTCATAAGCGCCCGACTGGATGTAGTCGGAAACGAACATGTCGAGCCAGCGGACGAATTCCGGATCGCCCTTGGCGACAGCCATGCCGATCGGGTCGTTGGAATAGAGGCCGGCGAGCGTAACCAGCGTCGGGTTCTTGGTGGCGAGATAGTCCAGCAGCGAGGAATCTTCGATCGCAGCATCGACGCGCTTCTGCTGGAGCTGCAACACGCCATCGGGAGCGAACTGGTCGACATAGACGAGCTGCGCATCCGGGACGGCGGACTTGAGGAATGTCTCGCCCGTCGTACCACGGCCGACGACAACCTTCTTGCCCGAGAGATCCTTCAGTTCCTTGATGCCGGCGTCCTTCTGGACGATAACGCGCAGGCCGGCGCGGTTATAGGGGATCGAGAAGTCGACGACCTTGGCGCGCTCGAGCGTGGCAGAGGTATTGGCGATCGCCACGTCGATCTGGCCGGAAACCAGCATAGAGATGCGCGCATCGCCCGAGACGTCGGTGAATTCGACCGGTACGCCGAGCTTTTCGGCCAGACGGTTGGCGACATCGACGTCGTAACCGACGGGGTTGTTCTGCGCGTCGCGGAAACCGATCGGCTCGCCGCCAAGCGATACGCCGATGCGCACGACGCCGCGTGAGCGGATGTCGTCGAGCATGCCGGCAAAGGACGGAAGCGCAGAGCCGGCAACGACGGCCAGCGCGGCAATGGCTGTGAGAATGCGTTTCATGGTTCCATTTCCCTCTTCTTGATTATGCCTGTTTCGCGGCCCGAAGTTCCGGTTCGGGCATCGAGTCCTCCCAGAGCCAGTAGCGGATTTCGCCCTCGCATCTGAAATTCACGACCTCATGGTTGCCCTTGGCATCGACAGCATGGATGACCACGCCGGCCAGGAAACCGGAGGACAGTTCATTGAGCTCCTCGACCGCCAGCTTGACGGCGTCGGAAAGCGAATAGCCGAATTTGAGCGCCAGCACGACAGTGCGCGCGGTCGAGCAGCGCATGGTCATTTCACCGGTATGGGTGCAGGCGGCCGCGCCGTAACGGCTGTCGGCATAGAAGCCGGCGCCGGGAATGGGGCTGTCGCCCAGACGGCCCGGATATTTCCAAGCCCAGCCGGATGTCGATGTCGCAGCATGGATGCCGCGCGCCGGGTCGGCAGACAGGAAGACGGTCGTGTCTCGCACACGTTCGGGGTCAGTGATGGCGCGGCTCAGCGGCGCCAGAGGGATATCGGGAAATTTCGCCAGCTCTTCCGGCGACAGTTCCTTTTCCAGCCGCTCCCACCACACGCGCTTGCTGTCTTCGAAGAGCACGTCGTCTTCGGAGAAACCGATTTCACTGGCAAAGCGGCGAGCGCCATCGCCGGTCAGCATCACATGCGGCAGGCGCTTCATTACTTCGTGGGCGAGGCGAGCGACCGGCAGCGTATTCGGCACGGCGCCGACAGTGCCGACATCGCGGGTGTTGCCATCCATGACGGCGCCGTCGAGTTCCATATTGCCGAGCATGTTCGGCCAGCCGCCGTAACCGACGCTGCGGACCTGGACTTCGCTTTCCACCTTGCTGATGCCGGCGACCATGGCGTCGAGGCTGATGGCGCCTTCGCGCAGCATCTGCACCGTCGTCGGGAAACCGGGCCAGGCTTCTTTATTGGCCAAGAGCAGCATGAATACCTCTAATCTTTACGCATTTTGGACAGGAACTGGGCGATACGCGGGTTGGTCATGCCGCCCTCGGCGGCGAAGAAATCCGCAGTCGGCAGATCGACGAGCAGCTTGCCCTTGTCGAGGAAGACTATGCGGTTGGAAATCTGCCGCGCGAATTCGATCTCGTGGGTGACGAAGAGCATGGTTGTGCCTTCGGCTGCGAGCTTGGCGAGGATAGCCAGCACTTCGGCCGTCATTTCCGGGTCGAGCGCGCTGGTGACTTCATCAAGCAGCAGGTAACGCGGCTGCATGGCAAGCGCCCGGCAAATGCCGACGCGCTGGCGCTGGCCGCCGGAAAGCTGGGCTGGATAGGCATCGGCGCGATCTCCGAGGCCGACGGATTGCAGCAGCGCACGGGCGGTGGCTTCGGCTTCGGCACGCGGCTTTTTCAGCACTTCGACTGGAGCCAGCGTCACGTTTCCGAGCACGGTCATATGCGGATAGAGATTGAAGAGCTGGAAAACGGTGGCCGAGCGCTTGCGGGCTTCGGCCAATTCCTTCGGCTTGCCGACGTCGAAATTATCGACCGTGATGCTGCCGCCGTTCAACTTTTCCAGGCCGTTGATGCAACGGATCAGCGTCGATTTGCCGGAGCCGGAGGAGCCGAGAATGGATACGACCTCGCCGGGATTGATGGTGAGGTTGACGCCATCGAGAACGGTTGTAGGACCAAAGGCCTTTTTGACGTTTTCTACTTTGAGCATATTAGAGCCCTCTCCAGGCGGCATGCGCCCTGAGGCGGTTTTCGAAGCGGGCGCCGAGCCATGCGAGCAGCTTGGCGCAGAGGTAATAGAGCAGGCCGACCACTGTCCAGACGATGAAGGGTTTCAGCGTGCGCAGGTTCAGGATGTTGCCGATCTTGGTGAGGTCGACGACGCCGATGACCGAGATCAGCGAGGTGACCTGCAGCTGGTTGACGAGAAGGGCGGTCAGCGGGCCGATGGCGAAGGCCATGGCCTGGGGAGCCACGACATGGCGCAGCACCTGCCAGCGGGTGAGGCCGAAGACGCGAGCAGCCTCGATCTGGTCGCGGCCGATGGATTCGATTGCCGAGACCGCGATGACGTAGACGAAGGCTGCGGAATTGGCCGAAAGCGTGATGGTGGCCGCAGTCGTCGGCGTGATCCGGATGTGTAGGAGGCCAGGCAGGCCGAAGAAGACGAGGAAGAGCTGCACCAGAACGGGCGAGTTCTTCAGGAGTTCTGCAATGAAGGTGATGACCGGGGTCAGCACCGGCACGCGGTAGAAGCGGCAGACCGCCCATGATGTGCCGATCAGGAGACCGATGAGGGACGTCGAGAGAAACAGACCGAGGCTGACGCCGAGGCCTTGTAAAAGCAGCCAGATATCGAAGGGGGTGAAATCGGAAAAACGCATCAGGCTACAGCCTCCATCATGTCGCGGTTCAGGCGGCGGTGGAGGAGGGCGATTCCGAGCGAGACGAGATAGGTCAGCAAGGCATAGACCACGAGCAGCACGACATACACCTCGAAGGGCCTGTAAGTCTGCGAGACGACGATCTGCGCCGAGCCGGTCAGCTCGTTCAGCGTGATCGTCGAGAGGATCGACGATGTCAGGATCATGTTGATCAGCACGGAGCCGAGCGGGCGAACGGAGGTTCTGAGCGCGATCGGCAGCACGATCTTGGTGAAGGTTACCCGGCGCGAAAGGCCGCTGACTTCAGCGGCTTCGATAATGCCGGGATCGATTGCCAGGATGCCGGCGCGGATCACGTCGGACGCATAGGCGCCGCCGGCAATCGACAGTGCCACGACACCCGTGGTGAAGGCATCGATATAGATGCCGATCTCGGGCAGGCCGTAATAGAAGAAGAACAGCTGCACGATGAAGGGCACGTTGCGGAAGATATCGACGTAGACGAAGGAGATCCTGCGCAGAAGAGCGGAGGAAGACGTGCGCGCAATGGCGACGAAAGCGCCCATGATGACGCTGCCAATCAGCGCCAGAGCACAGGCTTCCGCCGTCAGCAGTGCGCCTTGCGCCAGAAAGCCCAGATGGGGCAAGAGGATCGAAAGGTCGAACCGCACGATCACTCCCTTATGTACGATTGAAACCGGTTTCATCGTGTCGTTTGTGCGCGTTGATGTCAAGAACGCTTAATGTGAAATGCTGATATATCTGTGACGAAAAGTTCGTTTTTGCCGGTAACGTTCCGCGGAATAATTTTCGTCAAAAGGCGAAAAAGCTGGATGAATATGGACTGCACAATATCGCGCCACCTCGTTAGCCTTTATCGCACAAAGAAAGAGCAATCCGCATGAGCCAGCTTCCTCACATCGATTACGACACCGCTTCCGAAGAGATTCGCGCAGCGCATGACGAGGAGGTGCGGGTTCGCGGCAACATGACCAACATGAAGCGAACGCTGCTGCATTCGCCGGAAGCGCACCGCATCTATGCCGAATGGTTCACGCTCCGGGCTGAGCTCGACCCCGCCATCAGCGATCGCGAGATCTGGATCTTCTCGCATTCGATTTCCAAGGCGCTGAAGTCGGATATCGCCGTCACCTTCTTTCGCCGTGCGCTGATCAGGAATGGGTTCAACCCGGATGCTCTGGAACTCAGCGACATCGAATTTCTGCTTAAACGTTTTGGCACCGCAATTGTCGCCGATTCCAAGGCTATTCCTGCCGATATCTGGGTGGAGCTGAAGGCACGCTACGACACCAAGGTTCTCGTCGATCTCGTCGCCTTTGCCGGGATCATGATCGCCACTGCCGTCTACATCAACGTTGTCGAGGTCGATTTCGATCCCGAGCTTGAGGCCTTTGCCGAAGGCGCTAACTGATTTTTTCATCACCCAAGGGGAGTTTTCCATGTCCATCATTTCCAGCCGCGCCAAGCTGCTCGGCACCGTCTTCAGCCTGGCGCTCGCTTTCAGCGCCCCCGTTGTTCACGCCGAGACGCCGCCTGATGTGCTCGTCGTCGCTCAGTCGATCGACGATGCTGTCAGTTTCGACCCGGCTGAAGGTTTCGAGCTCACGACCGTCCAGTCCTTCAACAACATCTATCAGCGTCTCGTGCAGTCCAATCGCGATGACGGCACGAAGATCGAGGCGGGACTTGCCGCTTCCTGGGAAGCAGGTAGCGATGGCAAGAGCCTGACCTTTGCGCTCGCCGGCGCCAAGTTCGCCTCCGGCAATCCGGTTCGCCCCGAAGACGTGATCTTCTCGCTGACGCGCGCCGTGAAGCTCAACAAGTCGCCGGCCTTCATCCTCAACGAACTCGGCTGGAAGGCCGACAATGTCGATGCCGCGATCACCAAGGTTGACGACAAGCATGTCAAGCTCACCTGGACGGCGGATGTCGGCTCCGGCTTCGCGCTCTCGATCCTGACGGCGCCGATCGCCTCTATCGTCGACGAGCAGACAGTTTCGCCGCAGGCCAAGGACAATGATTTCGGCAATGGCTGGCTGAAGACCAATTCGGCCGGCAGCGGCGCTTATACGATCGCCACCTACACGCCGCATGAGGCGCTGGTGCTGCAGGCCAATGCCAATTCCTCCGACAAGCCGACGCTCGAAAGCGTCATTATCCGCAACGTGCCTGATGTTGGCGCCCGCCGCCTGCTCGTGGAGCAGGGCGATGCCGATATCGCACGCGGCCTGTCTGCCGACCAGATCGAGGCGCTGAAGGACAAGAGCGGCATCAAGGTGCTTTCCGTTCCCTCGGCCCGCCAGGACTATATCCTGCTGAACAGCAAGGCGAACCCGACGCTCGGCAACCCGGCTTTCTGGGAAGCGGCGCGTTATCTCGTCGATTATGACGGCATTACCAAGAACCTGCTGCGCGGCCAGAGCAGCGTTCACCAGGCCTTCCTGCCGAACGGCTTCCCAGGCGCACTCAGTGACACGCCCTTCAAGCTCGATGTCGAGAAGGCCAAGAAGATCCTTGCCGATGGCGGCATCAAGACGCCATTCAAGATCGAATTCATCGTCTTTAACGACCAGCCGTTCCTGTCGATTGCCCAGTCGCTGCAGTCCACCTTCGCCCAGGCTGGCATCACGCTTGATATCCAGCCGGGTGTTGCGAGCGACATCTATGCCCGCGGCCGCGCCGGCAAGTTCGAGATGACGCTGCGCTACTGGATCCCGGATTATTTCGACGCCCATTCCAACGCCAGCGCCTTTGCAATCAACAAGGACAACTCGGCCAATACCGTTGCCAAGCAGGCCGGCTGGGTGATCCCGGAACTGACCGACGAGACGCTTGCAGCCGTCAAGGAGCAGGATGCCGCCAAGCGCGCCGCGCTCTATCAGGATCTGCAGAAGAAGATCCAGGCAAGCTCGCCCTTCGTTTTCATGCTTCAAGGCAATGACCAGGTCGTGCTAAGCGACAAGGTGAAGAACTATGCCCAGGGTCTCAACGCAGACCAGGTCTATTACGACAAGGTAGCGAAATAAGTGCCGCAGACGGCAGTGCCTGATAATGCCGACATGACCAACTCCCGCCAGCGCAACAGCTGGCGGGAGTTGTCGTTCGTCTGGCCGCTTTCGAAGTGGCTGTGGTCATTTGCGCTGACACTCTTCGGGCTGGCGCTGGTAACCTTTGCGATGACGCGGTTGTCGCCGATCGATCCGGCGCTGCAGCTTGTCGGCGACCATGCCAGCCAGTCCACCTATGAGCAGGCGCGGCTGGAGCTTGGCCTGGATCAGCCGCTGCCGGTGCAATTTTTCCGCTATGTCGAGACGGCACTATCCGGCAATTTCGGGCAGTCGATCTCGACCGGCCAGCCGGTGGCGAAGGACATTGCCCGGACTTTTCCGGCGACGATAGAGCTTGCGACGGCGGCGATCATCCTTGGTGCCGGCGTAGGATTGGCGCTCGGCATAACCGCCGCCATGCGGCAGGGGACGTGGGTGGACGGGCTTGCTCGTTTCGTCTCGCTTTTCGGATACTCCGTGCCGATCTTCTGGCTCGGCCTGCTGATGCTGCTCCTGTTTTACGCGCGGCTGCACTGGGCGCCGGGGCCGGGCAGAGCCGATGTCGTCTTCCAATATACGGTCAAATCGGTCACCGGCTTTGCGCTTGTTGATACGTGGATATCGGGCAAGGCGGGCGCCTTTCGCGATGCGCTGGCGCATTTGGCGCTGCCGGCGATCGTGCTTGCCTTCCACGCTCTTGCTGCAATTTCGCGGCTGACGCGCGCTGCGATCCTCACCGAACTCGGGCAGGAATATGTGACGACCGCGCGGGCCAAGGGCGCAAGTCTCCGCCGCATTGTCTTCGTCCATATCCTGCCGAATGTCTCCGGCACGTTGTTGACCGTCATCGCCCTTTCCTACGCCAGCCTGCTGGAGGGTGCGGTGCTGACAGAGACCGTCTTTGCCTGGCCAGGCATCGGCCGTTACCTGACGACGGCGATGTTTGCCGGCGACATGCCGGCGATCCTCGGGGCGACGCTTGTGGTCGGCGCCTCCTTCGTGCTTCTCAACGCGCTGACCGATCTCGGCGTAGCGCGGCTGGAATCGGGGAGGAAGCGATGAGCGCGATCGTCCAGGCGCCATCAGGCGGTCCATCTTTCCTGCGGCGCGTGCTGCGTTCGCCTTCCGCAGCGACTGGCGGCGCGGTGGTGCTCTTCATTCTGGCGCTAGCGTTGCTGGCGCCGCTGATTGCGCCCTACGATCCGAACCTGCAGGAGACAGCCAATCGCCTGATGCCGCCTGATGCCGCGCACTGGCTCGGTACAGACGGTTTCGGTCGGGATATTCTGTCACGCATCATTTACGGTGCGCGGCCGACATTGCTGCTGGTGCTGGTCGTGGTGCTGCTGATGGCGCCACTCGGCATTCTCGTTGGTATCCTCTCCGGTTTCTTCGGTGGCATCACCGAGCGCGTGCTGATGCGGATCACCGATATCGTCATGTCCTTTCCACGACTGCTGCTCGCCTTCGCTTTCGTTGCCATCATGGGGCCGGGGCTGATCAACGGTGCGCTGGCGCTGGCGCTGACGAGCTGGCCCGCCTATGCGCGCCAGGCCCGCGTCGAAACGGCGGCGCTCAGACGCAGCGATTATCTGGCGGCGGCCGAAATGGTTGGTATCCGCGGCGTGCGGCTGCTCTGGGGGCATATCCTGCCGCTGGTGCTGCCTTCGGCGATCATTCGTCTGGCACTCGATCTCTCGGGTATCATTCTTGCTGCCGCCGGCCTTGGTTTCCTCGGTCTCGGTGTGCGTCCGCCAACAGCGGAATGGGGCTCGATGGTCTCGGAGGGCACGCAGGTGATCTTCGATCAATGGTGGGTTGCGGCCGTGCCTGGCTTTGCCATCCTGATCACCTCCTTCGCGTTCAACCTGCTGGCCGATGGTCTGCGCGATATTCTGGATCCGCGCCATGACTGAGCCGCTGCTTTCCGTCGAGGATCTGTCGATCGCCTTTCCATCGGAGGAGGGGCGGGTGCGCGTCGTCGATGGCATTTCGTTCTCGGTGGGTCGCGAGGTCGTGGCACTGGTCGGTGAGTCCGGCTCCGGCAAATCGATGACTGGCAGGGCGATCATGGGGTTATTGCCGCGCCGGGCGGAGGTCAGGGCAAAGCGTCTCGCCTTCGATGGGCACGAGCTGACGACATTGGCCCCATCCAGCTGGAACAGGCTGCGCGGCAGCGGTCTCGGGCTGATCCTGCAGGATCCGAAATATTCGCTGAATCCGGCCCATAAGGTTGGCCGACAGGTGGAAGAAGCGTCGCTTTTACACACCAACCTTTCTGCTGCCGAACGGCGCGAGCGAGCGCTCGACATGCTGGACAAGGTCGGTCTTCCCGATCCGCAGCGCGTCTATACGAGCTATCCGGCTGCTCTCTCGGGCGGCATGGGGCAGCGGGTGATGATTGCTGCCATGCTGATCAACCGGCCGAAACTCTTGATCGCCGACGAGCCTACCTCGGCGCTCGATCGCGGTCTGCAGGACCAGATCCTGACCTTGCTACGGTCGCTGACGGAAGAGCTCGGCATGGGGCTGCTGCTGATCAGCCACGACCTGCAGCAAGTATCGCGTTATGCCGATCGCGTCATGGTCATGCGGCATGGCAGGATCGAGGAGCAGATGGCGTCTGCCGATCTTGCCAATGCCAGATCGGATTATACGCGGGCGCTCTGGGCGGCGCGGCCTTCGGCTGCGACCTATGGGACACGGCTGCCGGTCTACGGAGGCGAGGCATGAGTGCGCTTTCCGTTTCCGATCTTTCCGTCACCTTTCAGGCTGGCGGCAAGGGTTTTACTGCTGTGCGAGGCATCAGTTTCGACGTCGCGCCGGGCGAGACATTCGGGCTGATCGGGCCGTCTGGCTGCGGCAAGACGACGGCGCTGCGTGCCGTTGCCGGGCTGAACACCCGTTGGCAGGGCTCCATTACGGTTTTCGACGAGGCGCTGCAGCCGGGTCAGAAGATTACCGGCGCGTTGCGATCCAACATCCAGATGGTGTTTCAGGATCCCTATTCCTCGCTGCATCCGCGCCATCGCGTCTCACGCATTCTCGGGGAGCCGCTAGCGTTGCGGGGTATGCGCAACGTCGAGGACGAGGTGCGTATCGCGCTCGATCAGGTCGGCCTGCCGGCTACTGCTGCCGGACGTTATCCGCACCAGCTTTCCGGCGGGCAGCGGCAGCGTGTGGCGATCGCCCGCGCGCTGCTCCTGAAGCCGAAGCTGCTGCTGCTCGATGAGCCGACCTCGGCGCTCGATGTCTCGGTACAGGCCGAGATCCTGAACCTGCTGAACGACCTGAAGGCTTCGCATGGCATGACCTTCGTGCTCGTCAGCCACGATCCCGGCGTCGTCGCGCATATGTGCGACCGGGCCGTGCTGATGCAGGCCGGTGGTATCGAGAGCGAACTCGACCGAGCCGCGCTTTCGCAAGGTGGCTGGGTCGAGCAGCTTGCCGTCCGCTAGTAGAGCATCCGGTTTTCTTCGAAATACCGGATGCTCTATCGCTTTGGCGCATTCCAGGCGCAAAACCGCTGCACAGTTTTGCTGGAATTGCTTAGCTGATCGGCAAGATCAGGACATCACGGGCCGGCACTTCGATACGCTCGGCATCATAGGCATGGTTGACAGGCCAAGCCGGCTTGCCGCCCGACAATTTTCCGGCTGCGAGCGTGACCGTCGTCGTCTGGGCCTTGCGCGTCGGATTGACCAGCCAGAGGAAGCTTCCATTTTCGCCCTTGTGGATGCGGGCGAAAAGCGCGTCGTTGGACAGGCTCGCATGACGCGTCCGGCCGCTCCATTTCACCAGTTCGGCGAAGAACGCGGCATTGGCCTTGCCGTTGGTGCGGTAGAAGGCGACGGAGGGATTGGTGCCGATCAGCAGGGTGCGACCCTTACCGAAGCGGTTTTCGACGACGGCAAGACGGCCGCCATCGAAAGCGCCGCGCCCGATGCCGTCGGTCAGGCGGTAGGACTGCAGGAGACCACCGCCATCAGCGGCCATATCATCGAACTTGAAGTGGATGCGATCGCCGATATCGGGCATGAATTCCACTTCTTCCTCGCGCGCACCGAAGACTTCGTCGAGCCCCATATTCGGCTGCACCTGGCCGACATGGCCGCGGTCACCGAAATAGCCGGGGCAGGCTTCTGATATCAGCGTGCCGCCCTTTTCGACCCAGGACTTGAGACGTGTCGCCTGTTCGGCGGTGAACATGATCGGGTAGGGGAAATAGAGGAAATCGTAGGCGTCGATATCGTCGATATGGACCCAATCCGGCTGCAGGCCCTGTCCGAGGAAGGCGCGGTAGGCGCCCCACATGGCTTCGGGATAGGGCTTTTCCTTGCGGTCGTAGTTCAGAAGGTAATCCCATTCCTGCGTTTCGGGGACGACGAGGATACCGACCTCGCCACGAACGGGCTTTGCGTCCCAGAGCGTCTTCTGAGCCGGGTCATTCGCCCATTTCGCCATGGCGCTCTGCATGTCGGAGCGCGGCGTGCGGCTGCCGTCCATGCCATAGGCACCGAAGGCACCGAAGAGCGGGCCGTCGAGCAGCGGGCGCCAGCGCAGGTTCAAGACGCCGCGAGCGCCGCCGGCAAAGGAGGTCATGCTCCAGATGCGGATATCCTCGGGCTCGGCGACGCGACCGTCTTCCTTGTCGCGGCCGATCACCTGCGGCTGCAGCCAGAGCGGGCCGCCCTGGCGCTCTGCGTGCCAGAAGGGTTTGCCGCGGGCGGCGGCACGATTGATATCGACGCCGTACCAGGTCTTCCACGGTTCGGTGCCCTTGCGAGCCTGAATCCAGGTGAAGCCGTAGATTTCCACCTTGGAGGCGGCGAGCCAGTCGTCGCAGCCATTGGCGGCCATGTTCGGGATCGCACCTGATATGCCGTGCGCGGCAATGACATTCTTCTGATCGACGGCGCGGATCGTGTCGATGCGCCACTGCATCTGGCCATAGAAATTGTCGCGCTTGAACTGCAGCCAGTCGATACATTCCGTGTAGGGAGCCATGTGAACCGGTGGCTCGACATCGTCCCATTCGGCATAGCTGTAGCGATGCCATGCCTTGGCCAGCACTTTCAGGCTGCCATATTTCTTTTCCAGCCATTCGCGGAAGGCGGCCTTGGCATAGCTACTGTAATCGACATCGGCGGAATAGTTGACCTCGTTCCAGACGTCATAGCCATAGATCGCCGGATGGTCCTTGTAACGCGTGGCAAGTGCCGTCAGGAACTTGCCGGCTGCTTCCTTCACTTCCGGGCAATTCAGCGTCAACGCGCCGGCGCCGCCGCCATTGTTGGAGAAGCCGCCAGTCGCTGCCGAGACGCCCATGTAAGAACCGAGCTTGGTGCCGTCGGCATTGACCTGCAGGGCATCAGCATATTTGCGCACCGCCCAATCCGGTACGGCGTGAATGAGTTCGGCAATGACCGTCTTGATCCCGTTCTTGGCGGCGAGATCGAGCTGGCGGTCATACTCCTCCCAGTCGTAGACACCGGGAGCGACTTCGATCGCACTCCACATGAACCAGTGGCGGAAGATGTTCAGGCCATCTTCGCCTGCCGTCGTGTAGTCGCGTTCCCAATCGTCGCGGGGCGGATTGGACTTGCGAAAATAGACGGCGCCGAAAGGGAATTGGATATCGTTTCTAAGCATTGTCCTGTCCTTCTCTATCGATGTCCGGACATGGCTTCGCCGTCCGGAGAAAAGGCTCCGGCAGGAGGCAATCGAAGATGTCGTCCGGGTGTTCTAGGTGGTCCTGATCTAGCGCGGCCCTCCGGCGAGGAGCTCGAGCGTGCGGATAAGGGCGGAATGGTCGCGTTCGCCGTCACCATTGGCAACAGCGGCATTCATGAGCTGCTGGGTGGCCGCCGTGTTCGGCAGCGACAGATCAAGCGCGCGGGCGGCATCGACGGCGAGCGTCATGTCCTTGCGGTGCAGGCGGATGCGGAAGCCGGGTTCGAAGGTTTCCTTGACCATGCGCTCGCCATGGACTTCGAGAATGCGGGAGGCGGCAAAACCGCCCATGAGCGCGGCGCGCACCTTGGCCGGATCGGCGCCGGCACGCTTGGCAAAGAGCAGGGCTTCGGAGACGGCTTCTATGGTGAGCCCGACGATGATCTGGTTGGCGACCTTCGCCGTCTGGCCGTCGCCGACACCACCGACCAGCGTGATGTTCTTGCCCATCTTTTCGAAGAGTGGCCGTGCACGCTCGAAAGCCTGCTCCTTGCCGCCGATCATGATCGTCAGCGAGGCGGCCTTGGCGCCGACCTCGCCGCCGGAGACGGGCGCATCGAGATAGTCGCAGTCAAGCGCTTCGATGCGTTTGGCAAAGCTCTTGGTGGCGACAGGCGAGATCGAGCTCATGTCGATGACGAGCTTGCCGGCAGACAGGCCGGAGGCAACACCGTTTTCGCCGAAGAGTACGGCTTCGACGTCAGGTGTATCCGGCAGCATCAGGATGATGATGTCGGAGGCTTCAGCAACAACCTTTGCGCTATGGGCAGCCTTGCCGCCCTTGGTGACGAGGTGCTGCGAGGATTCCTTCACGCGGCTCAGATGCAGCGTATGGCCGGCATCGATCAGGTGTTCCGCCATCGGGCGGCCCATGACGCCCAGTCCGATAAAACCGATATTCATGTTACGCGCTCACTTCCGATAGGGTTTCATCCAGCCAAGGCCCTCGCTGGTGCCGGTCTTCGGTTTGTATTCGCAGCCGACCCAGCCGTCGTAGCCGAGGCGGTCGAGTTCGGAGAGGATGAAGCCGTAGTTGATCTCGCCCGTGCCGGGTTCGTTGCGGCCGGGATTGTCGGCGATCTGCACATGGGCAATCCTGTCCTTCAGCCGGATGAAGGTCGGGATCAGGTCGCCCTGCATGATCTGCATGTGGTAGAAATCATACTGGATGTAGAGATTGTCGGAGCCGACCTTTTCGAGGATGCGCTCGGCGTGGTCCGTGTTCGACAGGAAGAAGCCGGGAATATCGCGCAGGTTGATCGGCTCGATCAGCAGCTTCACGCCGGCATCGGCCGTGCGTGCGGCGGCGTATTTCAAATTCTCGACCAGTACCTTTTCGAGGGTTTCGAGATCGGCGCCCTTTGGCACGAGGCCGGAGATGACGTTGACTTGCGGGCAATCGAGCGCCTTGGCATAGTCAAGCGCCAGCGAGATGCCGCTGCGGAATTCCTCGATACGATCAGGCAGGCAGGCAATGCCGCGCTCGCCTCCGGCCCAGTCACCCGAGGGAACGTTGAAGAGCGCCTGCTTCAGGCCGTTTGCCTTGAGCGCATCGGCGACCTTTTCCTTCGGTTCGGCATAGGGGCCGAGATATTCGAGCGCGCCGAACCCGTCTTTTGCGGCGGCGGCGAAACGATCGAGGAAGGCTAAGTCCTGATAGAGGAAGGAAAGATTGGCGGAAAATCTCGGCACGGGAATATCCTCAGGCATTGGCGGGAGCGATGAAGCGATGCCGGTGCAGCATGCGCTTGTCGCGTGGGTCGGGATTGGGAACGGCTGAAATGAGGCTCTTCGTATAGGCTTCCTGCGGCGCGGTGCAGATCTGCTCGGCCTCGCCAAGTTCGACGATCTTGCCGCGGTGCATGACGGCTACACGGTCGCAGAAATAGCGTACCACGGAAATATCGTGGGAGATGAAGATGAAGCTCAGGTTCAGCCGCTGGCGGATGTCGAGCAGCAGATCGAGGATCTGGCTGCGGATCGACACGTCGAGCGCCGAGGTCGCCTCATCGGCGATGATGATGCGGGGATCGAGGGCAAGGGCGCGAGCAATGCCGATGCGCTGGCGCTGGCCGCCCGAGAAGGCATGCGGGTAACGCTCCATGCCCATCGGATCGAGGCCGACGAGGCGCATCAGTTCGGCGACGCGATCTTCCAGCGCCTTGCCCTTGGCTAGGCCGTTGACGATCAAGGGATCGGCGATCACCTCCTTGACGGTCATGCGCGGGTTCAGTGAGGCGAATGGATCCTGGAAAACGAGACGGACTTCGCGATGGAAGTTGCGCAGTTCCTTCTTGCCGAGCTTGGTGACGTCGGTCTCACCGCCATCCTTGTCGCGATAGAGAACCGTGCCGGTTGTCGGTTCGACGGTGCGCAGGATCAGGCGGCCGAGCGTCGTCTTGCCGGAACCGCTTTCGCCGACGATGCCGAGATTTTCACCGGGATAGAGGTCGAAATTGGCGTCATCCACGGCACGCAGCGTGTTGGCGTTCCCATGCCAGCCGAAGGTCTTGCTGAGATTGCGCACCGAGAGGATCGGCTGCGGTGCTTGTGAAGAGATGGCGATGGCCGGCAATCTGCCTTCGACATGATGTGTCAGCTTCACCGTCGAGGCCAGCAGCTGGCGTGTATAGGGATGGGTGGCTGCATGATAGATCGCATCGACCGGGCCACGCTCGACGATGTGGCCGAAGCGCATGACGGCGACATCATCCGCCACCTCAGCCACCACGCCCATGTCGTGGGTGATAAGCAGCATCGCCATGCCGCGATCGACCTGCAGGCGTTTGATGAGGTCGAGGATTTCCGCCTGCGTCGTTACGTCGAGAGCGGTGGTCGGCTCGTCGGCGATCAGGATATCGGGATTGCCGGCGAGCGCCATGGCTATCATGGCGCGCTGGCGCATGCCGCCGGAGAATTCGAACGTGTAGCGGTCGGCCATCTTGTCGGGATTGGGGATTTCCACCTGTCGCAGCAGCTCGACCATGCGGGCGCGCGCCGCCTTCTTGTCGAGATTGCTGTGCAGACGGATCGCCTCGACGATCTGCGAGCCGATCGTGTGAACCGGCGAGAGCGAGCTCATCGGCTCCTGGAAGATGAGGCCGATGCGCCGGCCGCGGATCTCGCGCATGGCGCGGCTGCCGGGCTGAAGCGTGGCGATATCAGTGATCTCGCTGCCGTTGCGCAACAGGATGCGACCGCCGACGATCGTACCGGGCTTATCGACAATCTGCAGCAGCGAGCGAGCAGTTACACTCTTGCCCGAACCGCTTTCGCCGACGAGGCAGAGCGTCTGCCCTCGCTTGAGCTGAAAGCTGACATCTTCGACGGCATGCAGGATATGCGTGCGCAGCCGGAAATCGATCGAGAGGTTTTCAACCGAGAGAACGACGTCACCGGGAAGATCGGTCATGGCTTCCTCCTCAATTGTCATAGGGATCGGCTGCATCGCGCAGGCCGTCGCCGAAGAAGTTGAAGGACAGGACGGCAATGACGACTGCCAGAGACGGCCAGATCAGCAGCCAGGGCGCGGTCGCGACCGTGCGGATGTTCTGGGCGTCCTGCAGCAGCACGCCCCAGCTGACGACAGGCGGCTTGAGGCCGATGCCGAGGAAGGAGAGCGAGGTCTCGGCAACGATCATCGTCGGCACGGCCAATGTGACGACAGCGAGGATGTGGCTCGTCAGCGACGGCAGGATATGGCGGAAGATCAACCTTGCTTCGCTTGAGCCGTCGAGCTTGGCGGCGGTAACAAAATCCTCGCTGCGCAGCGCCAGAAAGCGGCCGCGCACCTCGCGGGCCAGGCTCGTCCAGCCAAGCAGAGAGACGATGATGGTGATGACGAAATAGACGTTGACGGGCGACCACGTGAGCGGAATTGCTGCTGCAAGCCCGAGCCAGAGCGGGATGGTTGGCATGGCGCTGACGACTTCGATGACTCGCTGGATCAGCGTATCCACCCAGCCGCCGTAGAAGCCGGAGATAGAGCCAAGCACGACACCGAGCACCAGCGACATGGCGACGCCGACGAGGCCGATCGACATGGAAATGCGGGTGCCGTAGATCAACCGCGTGAGAACGTCGCGGCCGAGGCGATCGGCGCCGAGCAGGTACATTGGGTCATTGGGGTTGATCGGGCCGAAGAAATGCGTGGTCATCGGGATCAAGCCCCAGAGCTGATAGGCCGGGCCTTTGACGAAGAAGCCGACCGGCACGACCTTGGTATCGTCAACGACAAAGGTGCGCCTCAAGGCCACCTTGTCGATCTCCACCTTGTAGCCCTTCACATGGAAATTGAATTCCGAGCTGCCATCCGGCTTGGTCACGAAGAAGCTCAGGCTCTGTGGCGGTGCGTAGGTATATTGCGGCTTCGAGGTCGCGGGCAAAGAGGGCGCCAGGAATTCGGCAAACAGGCCGATCAGATAAAGCAGCAGGATGATTACGCCGGCGACCATCGCCACTTTCTGGCGGATCAGTTTACCAGCAATCAGTCGCCAGGGACCGACAGCGGCGATCGAGACCGTCTTGCCCTGTTTCAGCGGGCTGATCGAGGGGCCGTCGGCGACGACATGCAGGGGGCCGGTATGGGTTCCGAATGTTTCGTGCGTCATCGGCACCTCCTCAATTGAACCGGATGCGCGGATCGAGCAGCGCAAGCAGCAGGTCCGACAGGAGCATGCCGACGAGGGTGAGCGCCGAGAGCAGCAGGATGAAGCTGCCGGCGAGATACATGTCCTGCGAGACCAGCGCACGGAAGAGCAGGGGGCCAGCGGTTGGCAGGTTCAGGACGATGGCGGTGATCGTCACGCCGGAAACGAGGTGCGGCAGCACCCAGCCGATCGCCGAGACGAAGGGGTTCAGCGCAATGCGCACCGGGTACTTCATGATCACTTTGTATTCCGGCAGGCCCTTGGCGCGGGCAGTGATGACATAGGGCTTATGCAGCTCGTCCGTCAGATTGGCGCGCAGGATGCGGATGAGGGCGGCCGTGCCCGAGGCGCCGATGATGATGATCGGAATCCAGAGATGGGCGAGGAAGTCGCCGATCTTGGCGAGGCTCCACGGCGCCTCGGCATATTCGGGTGAATTGAGACCGCCGACGCTCTGCCCGAGATAGCGGTAGGCGACATACATCAGTGTCAGCGCCAGGATGAAGTTCGGTACGGCGAGACCGATGAAGCCGAAGAAGGTGAAGACGTGATCGCTGATCGAATGGCGGCGGACAGCCGAGTAGATGCCGATTGGCAGGGCGACGATCCAGACGAAGAGGAGGCTCAGCAGTGAGATGACCAACGTCGAGCCCATGCGCGCCCAGATGAGGCCGGAGACGGGCTGGTTCCACTCGAACGACCAGCCGAAATCGCCGCGGCTGACGATGCCCCAGATCCACTTCAGATATTGAATGTAGAAAGGATCGTCGAAGCCGTAGATCTCTTTCAGCCGCTCGATCTGCGCGGGATCGACAGCCTGGCCGCTGTCGCTCATCGTGGCGATCATCGAGGTCAGGTAGTCACCCGGCGGCAGCTGGATGATCAGGAACGAGATCAGCGACATGCCGATCAGCGTCGGGATCATGTAGAGCACGCGCTTGAAAATATAGCCAAGCATCGGAATGTTTCTCCTCCCGTTGAGAGCGCCCGGTCAGGCGCTTCCTTCGGATCTCCATCCGCTTTCGGCCCCTTCAGGCCGAAAGCGCTCCTCCTTGCTTCAGCACCTCATTTCCAGGTGAGGTGCAGCACCTCCAGCCGTTCGATGCCGGGCACCTCCACCTGTGCACGGCCGTCCTTGACGCTGAAGTTTGCGGCGCGGTCGGTAACAACAAGCCATGCTTTGGCTACCGATTTGCCCGAGGGAATTTCCACTGAAACCGTCTGCGCCGCCAGAGGGTAATTTTCGCGTATCGGCCCCTTCATCATCATCGGGTTTGTGAGGTTGAAGAGGCTGAGCGCGACGCCTTCAGCATTTTCGCGCAACGCCATGTCGAGGACGCCGGGGCCTTCGACGGTGACGCGCGGCGTCTTGCCAAGTGCCCAGTGGACTGCATTAGCAATCAGCTTTCCGTGGTCGACAGCAAAGACTTCCCAGAAGATCTCGCCGATATTCCAGGGCATATAGACGGTGCGGCCACCCTTGCCGGTTTCACGGGCGATAACGCCAGCACCTTCGGGGGCCTTGCGCGGATAGACTTCCTCCATCGGCAGATCCGGGAAGTCGGGCACATAGAGGAAGGGTGTCGTCGCGTTGCCGATGGGATCGGCATGGATCAGGCGCGTGCCACCCATGATGCGCTCGGCACCGTCATAGCCTTGATTGACCGGATGATCGCCCGAGAGCGCCACGTAGGTGTTCTTGACGATGCCGCGCGGGCCGGAGACGAACTTGGCGCCGAGCACGTCTGAGAGGCCGAATTCGCTGCGTTTCTTGCCGAATTCGTCGCGCAGCGAGGTTTCGTAGGACGCGATGACGCTACCGCCGCGCTCGACATAGGCGCGGATCGCCGCGTTCTGCACATCTGAAAGGCAGGAGGCGTTGGCGAGGATGATCAGCTTGAAGCGGTCGAGGGTTTCCTTGGTCAGAACCTGATCCGAGAGAAGCTCGAAGGGCAGGCGGGCTTCGACGAGGGCATGATAGAAGCCAAGATCATGCTTCTCAGCGTTGTGGCGCTCTTCCGGCGCCCAATGGCGGAGCGTCGTCGAGGGGTCGATGACGGCGATTTCTGCCGTCGGATGCATGCTTTCCAGGACAGGCTCGACGGCCGCCTGAAGGGCAAAAGCGTCGGCGACCGGTTCGACCCAGCGCTTGTCGGGTACGACGCCGTTGAATTTGGTGAACCAGGCATAGAGGCCGTGGGCCGTGCCGTCATTGATCCAGAGCTGCATTTCCTCGCCAGAGGTGACGGCATCCTTCCAGCGATATTCCTCTTCCGGTCCGATCGAAGTGATGAGCACGACCGGACGATCCGGGAAAGTGGCGCGGATGCGCTTGCCGTTGCGGCCGGCCGACCAGCCGAGTTCCAGACCCTTGCGGCCCTGATGGTCGACGACGAGGAAGGGGCAGTGTTTGGCGATGACCGAAAGGTCGAATTCCATCAGCGAAGCGCCGCCCATGTTCGGGATGAAGCTCGCATGCGGGCGGATCGCTTTGACCGCATCGTCCCACTGGGCGATCATGTCGGTCAGAACCCGGCGGCGCCACTGTACCCAGGCCTGCCAGGCCGGGTCGTCGGCATCCGGCTTCTTCGGCAGGGCGTGGCCGAACATATCCTTGAAGCGGCGCGCGCTGTCTTCGCTGTAATCGACGCCGTGACCCTGCCAGCGATTGGCGAAGACGGCGTCGATATCGTATTTGCGGACGATCTCCTTGACCACTTCAGGCATGAAGACGGTGTTGTAATCGCCATAGGCGTTCGTGACCCAGACATCCGGATAGGCCCAGTGGCGTCGCGGTGTGCCGTCGGCATTGATCATCACCCATTCGGGATGCGCCTTGGCGGCATCGTCGTGAATGGCGTGCGGATCGACGCGGGCCATGACATGCATGTCGAGCTTGCGGGCGGCATCGACGAGCGCGCCGAAGATGTCCTTATCACCCAGATATTTGCTCACATAGTGATAGGGAACTTCACTCGGATAATAGGCGATGTAACCGCCGGCGCTGAGGCAGACGGCATTGGATTTCGTGCGCCTGAAGACATCGACCCAGAAGGCCGGATCGTATTTCTCCGGATCGTCTTCGACGAAAGTGAGCTGGGTCCAGCGCGTTGCGGTCTTGAACCAGTCCGGCGTGCGCAGCGTATCGGTATTCTGTCTTCTGGCGTCGAGCATCGTCTTCATCCAATCATTGGCAAAAGAAGGGCCGTGGCGCCGACCGGTAGTGCCGGCGCCCGTAATGGATCATTGCTGTCACAGGCCATCAGACCTTGTAGAACTGCTCTGGCATGGTGGGAGCAGGGGTCGGCCAGCCGAAGGAGTTCGGCATGGTCTTCGTGATGTTCTTCATGTTGTTCTTGACGACGCCGTAGCCATCCGGTGGCTGGGAAATGCCGAAGACATAGAAGTTCTCCGCAGCACCCTGCAGGATCTGTTTCATGATCTCCTGCTGGCCGGCAGGATCGGAGGTTGCCTTCAGCTTGTCGTAGAGCTCAAGCTGCTTCTTCGTTTCCTCCGGTGGCTCTTCCGCATTGGCGTTGTTGCGGTCGAGATACCAGAGCTGCCAGGCTGGAGCATACATGGCGTTCGAATCCGTCGGCACGTAGTAGCGCGGATCGAGCATGGCAGCGACGCCGCCATTGGCGCCGAACTGGTGAGCCGTCGCGTCGAAATCGCGGCCCTGACGGACACGGGTTTCCCAGAGCGAACGGTCCATGGTGCGCATCTGCGCATCGATGCCGACAGCCTGGAACATCGGAATGACCAGCTGGAAGAGATCGAGGAAGACGGCGCGCGCCTGGTCGATCTCGAAGATCACCGTCAGGCGGCGGCCCTTTTCATCGAGACGGAAGTTCTGATCGTCGCGCTTCGGGATCAACGTGTCGAGCATGGCATTCGCCTTGTCGACATCGTAGCTTGTGAACTGAGTGGCAAGCTGCTCGTTGTAGAGCGGATCGCCCTGCTTGATAGACGGCTGGGCAGGAGCGCCTTGGCCAACGAGCACGGCGTCGATCAGCGACTGGCGATCGAGCGCCATGGAGAGAGCTGCGCGGAAATCCTTGTTGCGGAAGAGCTTCCGCTTGGTTTCGTCATTGTGGTTCAGGTTGAAGATGAAATTCATCACATTGGCTTCGGTCGAAGTCAGCGTGTAGAAATCATATTTGCCCTGCTCGCGCGCATCGTAGAGCACCGACTTGTTGTTCGGTGTCGCGATATACTGGTCCATCAGGTCGACTTCACCCTGCATGGCCTTCAGCAGCAGCACCTGCGGATCGGCGACCATCTGGTAGACGATGCGATCCATATAGGGGAGTTGGTTACCCTCCGTATCCACCTTCCAATAGAAGGGGTTGCGTTCGGCAACAGCGCGTTCGGTATTTTCGCCCGGCGCGGTCGTGAACATCCAGGCGTGCAGGCAGGGCTTCTTCGAGGAATTCAGGAAGAAGGCGTTGTCGTCCTGGAAGCCGGAGGCGGACTGGAAGGCGGCGATCCAGCTTTCGAAACCGCGTTCCTTGGCAAGCTCATCGGCCTTTGGATTATAATCGATATGGAACTGCTCGAGGTAATGTTTGGGGCAACGGGTCGTATGGTCGCTGTTCGCCCAGGCAACCTGCAACGGGAACATACCGTTAGGTTTTGCGAAGATAACTTTAAACGTCTGCTCGTCAACGATTTCGAGCTTCGCCGGCTTGCCTGCCGTTTTCCAATGGCCCTGGCCGTTCACGGCGACGCGTTTGTCGGTCAGGATCGTATCGTACCAGAACTTCACGTCGGCGGTGGTATAGGGCTGGCCGTCCGACCACTTCATACCCTTGCGCAGGCGGATGGTGTATTCGGTGGAATCCGCATTGCCATCGAAGGCTTCAGCGACGTTCAGCGTCACGCCGGACCAGTCAGGGGTATAGCGCAGCAGCGGCTCATAGGCCTGATAGCGGAACAGCATAGACAGCGAACCGCCGCCGACGAGCGCCATATTCCAGTCGCCGCCGTATTTGCCGACGCCTTCGACCGGCTTGATAACGAGCGGATTTTCCGGCAGCCGGTCCTTCAGGGCTGGCAGCGCGCCGCTTGAAACTTTCTCCTTCAGAATATCCGCTTCCCTGAAGTCGGCGGCGAAAACCGGCAGGGACGGCAGGATCAGAACGGCCGAAGTTCCGGCCAGAAACGCACGACGTTTCAGCTTGATCATAGGGTTCTCCTCCAAAAATCCTCAGCCCTTATCGTTATTTTTGCTCTCGGGCTTGGATAACGGAAAGAATACATTTGGATATTGTTAGGTAAAGCGTTATGTTTTGTTAGTGCAAGAATTTGCAATTTTGGCAGAGAACGTGTAGCGAAGCGCTCCGAGCGCCAGGTGACTATCGAGGTGGAGAGTGGGAAGCAGGGGGCGGGTTACCTTACAGACGATCGCGCGGGAGGTCGGTCTCTCGAAATATGCGGTTTCGCGTTCACTTGCCGGCAAGAGCGGCGTCAGCGAGGAAACACGCATGCTGATCCGCGCGACGGCAGAGCGGCTGGGTTACACGCGTCCTGCGGGCCAATCCCAGACGAACGATATCGCTGTTGTTTTCCACGACCTCGATGCCGTCAACAGCGAACTCTACATGCAGATCCAGAATGGCGTGCAGCGTGAGGCACACAGGCTGGGCATGGCGCTCCGCGTCCGTTGGACACACAGCCCCGATCAGCTTGAGGAATTGGCGCGTTCCTGCGCCGGGCTGCTGCTTGTCGGCCCGCATGACCGGGAGGCAATCGCCGCAGCAACCGCAATCGGGGTGCCGATCGTGCGTTTCGGTTGGGTTGATCCGTTGGAGCAGGCTGACCAGATCACCGGTACGGATCATGAGGCGGGCCAGGCGGTGCTTCAATATCTGATCGGGCTTGGCCACCGGTCGATCTGTTATGTCAACGGCACGCCGGGTTTCCGGGGTCGGCGCGAGCGCTTCTATGGGGCGCGAGAGATTGCCGAACGCTGCGAGGATGTTTCGCTGCATGTGTTGCGGTTCGACGAGCAGGTCGGCTTCGGTGAAGCTTTCCGCGACCTCAAGGCAAAGGGCATTCACCCGACAGCCTTCTTCTGTGCCCATGACGGACTGGCGCTGACGGTGGTTTCGGAACTGCTGGGCCAGGGCTACCGCATTCCCGATGACGTCTCGGTCGTCGGCTTTGGCGATTTCTCGCCGGCTACGCAGATTTCGCCGCCATTGACGACGGTAAAAATGGAAGGACAGGAGGGTGGAGCTGTCGGTCTCCGGCTGCTTCTCGAGCGGATCGAAAATCCGCGCCTGCCCGGCATGCCAGCCCGCCGGGTCATGATCGCTTCGCGGATCGTCGAGCGCCGTTCAGCCGGTCCGTGCAAGGTCGCGGTAGCGACCGATCCAGCAAAGCCGCAATCGGAACTCGCTCGGAACAACGCGCTCGTTAAGTGATGAGGCCGTGCTGCCGGGTGGCGGCAGAAGCTGAGTGTCAGCCCAACGTCGCAATAGCCGCCTTCACCGCATCGGCACCCGGTACTATCGGCTTGTATTCCAGGCCGACAGCGCCGGTATAGCCATTGGCGAAGATCCAGTTGAGGCGGTGAGCGAGATCGATCGTGCCGGTACCAGGTTCGTTGCGGCCGGGGTGATCGGCCACATGGACGTGAAACACGCGGTCCATGCGGCCAGCCAGAACATCTTCCGTGCGTTCGTCCATGACGGCGGAATGATAGATATCATAGACGATGCCGATTTCCGGTCGGGCGACATCATCGACGATGTCCAGGCCCTCGCGGGTGGAATCGAGGAAATAACCGACATGGTCAATGCGGATGTTGAGCGGCTCGACTCCGAGGCGCACGCCGCTGCCGTCAAGAATATCGGCGCCGGCGCGCAGTGTTTCCGTCAGCGACTTGCGTTGTTCGTCCCGCGCGAAGCCCGCGAGGTCGTCGCCCGCCTGTGCGATCAGCACCGGCGCGCCGAGGCGCTTTGCAACGGCGACAGAATCGGCAAGACCCTTCAGCCAAATCTCGCGATTTGAGGCATTGGTCAGAGCGATCATAGGCTCGGCCACGAGGCTCGTTACCTTGAGACCGGTTTCCTTCACCGCGGCTTCGATCGCGCCGAGGTCCTTATCGGTCCACCGCCAGAACTCGATGGCCTCTAGGCCCGCGGCATGGGCACGACGGATCCGGTCCGCGAACACGTCGCCTTCCTCGGCAAACAGCCATTCGATGCAAGCTGAATAAAGTCGCATGAAAACTCCTCCACTATCGCTGCAGGCATGCGACAGATCCCCGCCTGCGACAAGAGGGATCGGCTCCCGGTGCAGATGATTTTTCGCCACGGCTTGACGGGCGGAGCCAATGCCGGAAGAGTTGGCGAATTGGCCGGACCGCCGGCCGGATTGGGAGGATTTCATGGATCTCGGATTGAAGGGTAAAACCGCCGTCATCACCGGCGGCTCGGTCGGCATCGGGCTTGCGATCGCCGAAGGGCTGGCAGCAGAAGGCGCCAACCTCATTTTGTCTGCGCGTGGACGCGAGCGACTGGATACAGAGGCGGTGCGCATCGCCGAAAAATACGGCGTCAGCGCCATTGCGGTCGAAAGCGATGTTGCGACCGTCGAAGGTACGGAGGCAATCATTGCTGCAGCTGCCGAGCGCGGCGGCGCGGACATTCTGATCAACAATGCCGGCACCGGCTCCAACGAGACGGTTATGGAAGCGCCCGATGAAAAATGGCAGGCCTATTTTGATCTGCATGTGATGGCAGCCGTGCGTCTCGCCCGTGGGATCGCCCCACAGATGAAGAGGCGCGGCGGCGGCGTGATCCTTCACAACGCCTCCATCTGCGCCGTGCAGCCGCTCTGGTACGAGCCGATCTACAACGTCACCAAGGCGGCGTTGATGATGTTTTCCAAGACGCTCTCGACGGAACTCGTGAAGGACAGGATTCGCGTCAACTGCGTCAATGCCGGCCTTATTCTGACGCCCGACTGGATCAAGACCGCCAAGCAGCTGACGGCCGAGACGGGCGGCGACTGGGAGGGATATCTGCAGAGCGTGGCGGATGAACATGCCTCGTCCAAGCGGTTCGGCACGCCGGAGGAGCTTGCAAATTTCTTCGTCTTCCTCTGCTCCGACCGGTCGAGCTACAGCATCGGCTCTACCTATTTCGTCGATGGCGGTATGCTGAAGACGGTATAGTTCGTGTTTCCGGTCCCGCTTAGACGTGTCCAGGGCGGGGCCGGCTCATCAATCTTGGCAGGTGCCAGGAGACTTGAATGCGCGGTTTTACGGCAACATAGATAGTCGAAATAACCTATAAAAACGGGTTATTTTGTTGTCTCTTCATGGTTTTGACTCTATTTCCCTGTTATTACGCAAGCATAATGCCGCAAAGTGCAGGGCGATCGAGATGTTGACGAAAAAGGGAAAATACGGATTGAAGGCGCTGGTTGATCTGGCGCGGCTGGCGCCGGGCGAGACCGCCTTCATCAATGATATCGCTTCGCGCAACAACATCCCGAAGAAATTCCTTGATACGATCCTCCTGGAATTGCGCAATGTCGGTATCCTTCGATCGAAGAAGGGACCGGGTGGTGGTTATTCGCTTTCGCGGCCAGCCTCTGAGATCCGCATCGGTCATGTCATCCGCACGCTGGATGGGCCGCTTGCGCCGATCCGCTGCGCAAGCCGAACAGCTTATGAGGCCTGCGACGACTGTTCTGATCCCGAGACCTGTCAGGTGCGGCGTTCGATGACCGAAGTGCGGGACGCGATCGCTGCCATTCTCGACAATATGACGCTCGAACAGTTCGTCCTTGGCGGTGGTGTCGAAACGGTCGAGGAAAAGCTTCCGGTTTCCGCCGCAAGCTGATCCGCACGCCTCTCATCTTCACGCAGTTCCGGACGCAAAAGCGCGGCACGGTTTGCCGGAATTGCGTCAGCCCTCTCTCATTTTCAGAACATATGCGCCCGCCGTGTTGAGCAGCGGGTCGCGCTGAATTGTCATGTCGTGGATGCGAGCGTTACGCCAGTGGCAGTCGAGGTTGAGCGCTATACTGCCGGTCGCACCACGGGCCAGTTCGAAAAGGGCATTCGCGGTGTCCAACGCCGCCTCTGTCGCGCCGAGGCAGGCGGAGGAGGCAGAGAAATAGGCGTCCGCCATGGCGGGCTCGGCGGGACTTACCTGGGCCATATCCAGTTTGCGGCCGGCCCGTTCCAACGCGCCAGTCGCTGTTTCGATACGAACAGCGCGCTTTCCGATTTTGCCGAAGAGGGCAGAGGGGTCCTTCGCCATGACGAGCAGGTCGGCAAAAGCCGCACGGGCGATGCCGAGGCTGACGGCTGCTTGCAGGAGAAGGCCCAAGGAACTTTCCGTCGTGTGACTGCCGGATGGGGCCAGGCTGACGGTATCGGCATTCACATGCAGCTTGCCGGCAATCATCGTTGCTGTGCCGTTGGTGCGCAGTCCGAACGCATCCCAGTCGTCCACGGTTTGCAACTCATCGCTGTCGCGCTGCAGATGCAGCGTCACCCGGCGGCCTGCGGGATCGATCGCTGCTGCGGCGATCCAGTCGGAGAAAAGGATGGCGGCTGCCTGCTCCGATCTGCCTGTCAGGCGAAAGCCGGAGCCCTCGGCAACGAGGCTTGCCTGATCGGCAAAACGGGTTGCTGCAAAACGGTCGCCGTCGAGCGCGCGGTAGAAGAGGGTGGTCTTCAGTTCTTCGGAGGGCTGGTTGCGCAGCCCTTCCAGCACGCGGAAGTGAGATGCCAGCACACTACCGATCGAGGCATCGCTCTCGGCGATGATGGCGACGATCTCGGCGAGCAAAGCGTTGGAAATATCGAGCCCTGTATATTCGGGCGGAACGGTGATTGCAGTGAGGCCGGATTGCGAGAGCGCGTCGAGTTCGGCGTTCGGCATGAGGCGGTTGATATCGCGCTCGTTGGCCCGCTGGCGGAAGACGACCGCAAGCTGGCGTGCCGCGGAAACAGCTTCTTCCTCGGTCTCGATACGGTGCGCGGGAGGGCGCACATTGTCATGCAGTTGCGATACGGTGCCCATCTGCCACTCTTTCCCAAAGCTAAAAAAGTGCGTGATTGCATCGGCTTGCGTAAGGCCGGTTTTTTCACAAAAGCGCTGCTGGTTGAATTTTCTTACCAGCTTGATCGCCTTGCCGTATGCTCTAGTTATGGTTAAGGGACGGCGAACTGATCAGGAATGATGATGAGTGATTCTCTTGCACGAAGCCGCGAGGGTTCGAAGGCTGGTCGTCAGCCGCGCCCGCGCGTGAGCATGGATATAGCAGAGATCCCGACCTATGCCATCGGCGACGTGCATGGTCGTCTCGACCTGCTGCAGAAAGCGGAAGAGGCGATCGTACGTGATGCAGAACATCTGCCGGGCAAGAAGCTCATCGTCATGCTCGGCGATTATATCGATCGCGGTCCGCAATCGGCACATGTCATCAGCCATCTCATGGACCCGGCGCCGGAAGGATTCGAGCGCATTTGCCTTGCCGGCAACCACGAGATCGTCATGCTCGACTATATTGACGGCTGGGCGTCCTACGACGACTGGATGACGATGGGGGCGGCTGAGCTTCTGCGCTCCTACGGTCTCGATCCCGATCACCTGCCGCTCGTCTTCCGCTCCGGTGCGCAACTTGACGCCTTCATCCGCCAGTCGCTGCCGCATACGCATATCGATTTCATCCGCACCCTGCCGATCATGCTCGATACGCCCAATGTCGCCTTCGTACATGCGGGCATCGACCCGCGGGTATCGCTCGAAGAACAGGCCGATGACGACATGGCCTTCATCCGCCAGCGTTTCCTGGAAAGCTCGCTGCCATTGCCGAAACTCATCGTGCATGGTCACACGCCCAGCGACCAGCCGGACGTGCAGCCGATGCGGCTCAACCTCGATACCCGTGCCTTCCGGAGCGGCAGGCTCTCCGTCGCCCGTTTCTGGCAGGGACAGGTTTACCTGTTTTCCACCTGAAACTAGCTCAGGCAGCATTCTCCTCAGCATCGACGTGAGCCGGCGCTTCTGCCGGCTTTTTGCGCCAGCGGCGCAGCACGACGTAGAAGACCGGCGTCAGGAACAGGCCGAAGATCGTCACGCCCAACATGCCCGAGAACACGGCCGTGCCGAGCGACTGGCGCATTTCAGCACCGGGGCCGGTGGCGATGGCAAGCGGCAGGACGCCAAAGATGAAGGCGAAGGCCGTCATCAGGATCGGGCGCAGGCGAAGATGGCTTGCCTCGATTGCGGCATCGACGACGCTTTTCCCCTCTTCTTCTGCCTGTCTTGCAAACTCGACGATCAGAATGGCGTTCTTGGCCGCAAGGCCGATCAGGACGATCAGACCGATCTGGGTGAGGACGTTGTTGTCCATTCCCCTCAGCCAGACGCCGATCAACGCGGCGAGCACTGCCAGCGGAACAATGAGGATGATCGCCAGAGGCAGGACCCAGCTTTCATATTGCGCGGCAAGCGCAAGGAAGACGAAAATGACAGACAGGGCGAAGATGTAGATCGCGGTATTGCCGGTGTGGGTTTCCTGATAGGCAAGCTCGGTCCATTCGAAGGTCGTCCCCGGCGGCAGGATCTGCGCAGCCAGACCCTCCATCTTCTTGATGGCGTCGCCCGTCGATGTACCGGGTGTCGGATTGCCCTGCAGCGGCACCGAGACATACATGTTGTAGCGCTGGACGAGTGCCGGACCGCTGGAATCCTGGATATCCATCAGGGTACCAAGCGGAACCAGCGCGCCGGTTGCCGAGCGAACCTTCAGGGCGAGAATATCGTCCCTGTCCATGCGGTATTGCCGGTCGGCCTGGGCGCGAACCTGGTAGACGCGTCCGAACGCGTTGAAATCGTTCACATAGGCAGTGCCGAGGTTGATGGAGAGAGCGTTGAAGATATTGGGGATCGGCACATTCAGGAACCGTGCCTTGTCGCGGTCGATCGCCAGGAAATATTGCGGGCTTGCATCCGAGAATGTCGTGAAGACGCCGGTCAGGCCGGGTGTGGTTGCAGCCGCACCCATCATCTGGCGGGCCAGACCAAGGACGCGCGTCATGTCCGCGTTTTCAAGATCCGAGATCTGCATCTTGAAGCCGCCGGAATTACCGACGCCGCGCACCGATGGCGGCGGGATGGCAATGATGAAGGCTTCCTGGATGCTCTGCAGCTTGCCGTACAGTTCGCCAATGATCTTGTTGGCGGTTTCGCCGCCCTCTTCACGTTCAGCAAAGGATTTGAAGGGGACGAAGACGACGCCGGAATTCGAAGCGTTCGTGAAGGTCGCTCCGCTGAAGCCGGCAAATTGCACGGCATTGCCGACACCGGGCACCGTACGGGCGATATCGCCCACCTGCTTGACGACGGCGTCGGTACGCGCCAGCGAGGCGCCGTCCGGAAGCTGGATGACGACGATTGCGTAACCCTGGTCCATTGTCGGGATGAAGCCCGAGGGAACCTTCTGTCCCATATACCATGTCGCTCCGAGCAGGCCGGCGAAGACAACAAGCGAAGCTGTCAATCCTACCCAACTGCTGACGAGGTGCCGGACGATCCAGGAATAGCCAGAGCTCATCCGATCGAATCCGCGATTGAAGCCATTCGCAAGCCCGCTTCCCAACTGGGAGAAGATGTTCTTGCGCTTGGTCTCGTGATCGTGGGTTTTCAGCAATATGCCTGCCAGTGCGGGCGAAAGCGTCAGCGAATTCAATGCGGAAATCGCCGTCGTGACTGAAATCGTCACCGCGAACTGTTTGTAGAACTGTCCGGAAATACCCGGAATGAAGGCCGTTGGCACGAATACGGCGATCAGCACCAGCGAGATGGCGACCACGGCGGTCCCGACTTCGTCCATCGTGACGTGCGCCGCCTGTTTCGGGGTCATGCCGCGCGCCAGGTTTCGCTCGACATTTTCCACTACCACGATCGCGTCGTCGACGACGATACCGATTGCCAGGACGAGGCCGAACAGCGTCAGCATATTGAGAGAGAAGCCGAAGGCGAGCAGGACGGCGAAGGTGCCGATCAGCGACACGGGAATGGCGATGATCGGAATGAGGGCGGTTCGCCAGGATTGCAGGAAGACGAGAACGACGATCGCCACGAGGATCGCAGCCTCGGCGATGGTCCTGTAGACCTCATTGATCGAATCCGAGATGAATTCGGTCGTATCGTAGACGATCCGATATTCCAGGCCCTGCGGGAAGTTCTGCGACAGATCCTTCATGATGCCCTGGATCTGATGGGCCGTATCCAGCGCATTGGTTCCCGGGCGGGCGAAGATGCCGAGGGCGACGGCCGGGTCATTGTTGAGATAACTGTTGGTGACGTAATCCTGTGCGCCGAGTTCAATGCGGGCGACATCCTGCAGCGACACGAGCCGGCCGCTGGCCGTCGATTTCACGATGACGTACCGGAACTGGCGTACATCCGAGAAACGTCCGTCCGTTCGCACCGTATATTCGAACGCATTCTTGCCGGTCACCGGCGGAGCGCCGATCTTGCCGCCCGATACCTGGACGTTCTGGTCTCTCAATGCGGCGACGACATCATCGGATGTCATTCCGTAGGCGGAGAGCTTTTCCGGATCCAGCCAGATTCGCATCGAATATTGGCGCTCACCGAAGAGCTGCACGTCACCGACACCATCAAGGCGTACAAGAACGTCGCGTATGCGGTTGCGGGCATAGTTCGAAACGTAGAGCTGGTCATAGCGATGCGACGGGGACAGGAGGTGCACGACCATCATCAGGTCAGGCGAGCTCTTGTCGGTGGTCACGCCAAGACGCTGGACTTCCTCGGGAAGTCGGGGCAGGGCGATGGAAACGCGGTTCTGCACAAGAACCTGGACCTTGTCGAGATCGGTACCGAGCTTGAAGGTGATCGTCAGCGACATGGCGCCATCGGCGCTGGAGTAGGAAGACATGTAGAGCATGTCTTCGACGCCGTTGATCTGCTGTTCGAGCGGGGTCGAAACCGTATCGGCAATCGTCTGCGGGTCGGCGCCCGGATAGGAGGTGCGCACGACGATGGTCGGCGGTGCAATCTCCGGATATTGGGAGACCGGCAATTGCGTGTAGGCAATGCTGCCGACAACAAGGAGAACAATGGAGATGACGGCCGCAAAGATCGGCCGGTCTACGAAGAAATGGGCAAATCTCATTGGCCGCTCTCCGCGCCGGCTGTTTCCGGCGGAGCATCCGTCCGCTGCTTGGGCAATTCGGTCATCTGAGGTGTTACCTTCGCACCCGGTCGGGCGCGTATCAGGCCGTTGACGATGATCGTCTCGGTGCCGTCGAGGCCTTCACGAATGACACGGTAACCGTAGAGCCGCGGACCGGGCCTCACGGACTTGGTCGACACGGTGCCATCGGCGCCGACGACGTAGACGACGCGCTCGTTCTGGTCAGAGCCGATTGCCTCGTCAGGGACGAGAATGGCCTGGTAGGTGTTGGAGGCTTCAACCTGAATGCGGCCGAAGAGGCCGGGCTGAAGAACGAGATCGGGATTGGGGAAGCGGGCACGCAGACGAATGGTGCCGCTCTCGTTGTCGATCCGGTTCTCGGCGAAATCGAGTTTCCCCTGGAACGGTTTTGCATTGGGATCCGAGATCGTCACGGTGACATCCAGTCCGCCGCCGCCCTGCTGGAGATCCTTGCCGAGCTTGCGTGCCGTATCTGCGAAGTTGAGCAGGCGGCGCTCATCGACATCGAAATAGAAATCGATCGGGTCGAGAGAAACAATCGTCGTTAGCACTGTCTGGTCGGTCTGTACGAGATTGCCGGCAGAGATCAGGCGCCGGTCGATGCGGCCGCTAAGGGGGGCGGCGATCTCGGTATATTCCATGTCGAGCGCAGCACGATCGGCTGCAGCCTGCGCGCCGCGGACATTGGCCTGCGCGGAATCGAACTCACGGCGGCGATCGTCCAGTGTCTGGGCCGATTGGCTGCCGCTCGAAGCCAGCGACTGGGCGCGCTTATATTGTGCGTCGGCAAAGACCAGAGCCGATTTCGACGCTTCAAGTGCGGCATTGGCCTGATTGAGTGCGGTGACGAACGGCCTCTGATCGATGACGAAGAGCCGGTCGCCCTTTTTCACCAGAGCGCCGTCGGTGAAGTCAACTTCCTGCAGGTAGCCGCCGACGCGCGAGCGGACCGAGACCTCGTCGACCGGTTCAAAACGGCCGATGAACTCGTCATTGTCGACCACATCGCGCACCACGGGCTTGGCAACGGTGACGGGCGGGGGGGCAGCCGCTTGCTGCGCTTCAGCGATAAGCGGCAGGAGGGCCGCAAAGCAGCCGAGCGCCAGTGTCTGTCGAAACGAATAAGCCATTCCGGTCCCCCTTGCGGGCGGCCGAATGCAGCCGCCTGAACCTATGCCTGAAAATTGCTGTTCATGTCTGCCGGGACGAAAGCATGAGCCTTCGTCCTAAGTCCGAATTCTACTCATGCGTGGCTGCCGGGAAGATGACAGGTGCAAGCCAGCACCTCGAAATCAACCGGAAGGAGAAAATCCTGATCTCCGTAACCCTATGAAGACAGACTATAAACGGGAGAAATCCAAAAATTGCAAACGCCAATTGTTCGCATTGATTTGGCGTTCCGCAAACCCCTGCATTTCTGCGGATGTGTCGCGTCATCACATTTGCGCGAGGCGTTTCGACGCCAGCTTGGGTCGCTCAAAACCAGATCGGAAGGCTCGCCGAACGGTGGGCTGCGGCATTTTGGCCGCAGCTGCGGAATCTTGAGGCTGCATGCTTGTGCATTGCACATGCTCAATATATCTACCATTATCATAAGGATGCTTATTACTAGCCGGCGAAGGTAAATGACCAACAATCCAACACTCGGTTTTCTTCTGCACGACGTCGCCCGCCTGTTGCGCAAGCGGTTCGAGCAGCGCGCAAAGGACCTTGGGCTGACGCGGTCTCAGTGGCAGACGCTGGCCTATCTCGCCAACAATGAGGGCATCCATCAGAGCGGGCTTGCCGAAATCCTCGAAATCGAGCCGATCACGCTGGTCCGCATCCTGGACAAGCTCGCCGAGCGCGGCCTGATCGAGCGCCGCCAGCACCCGACCGACCGGCGCATCTGGCTGCTTTACATGCGCGAGGCTGCCCATCCGATTCTCGCCGAAATGCGTGAGATCGGCGACGTGACTCGCGGCGAAGCGCTGGAAAGCATCGCGCCGGAACAGCGCGAGCAGCTTTTCCATATCCTATCCGTAATGAAGACGAACCTGGTGCAGGCGTGCCGGTCCCCGGTCGCCGAGAATGAGACGAATCATGGCTGATCAATCCTCCTTGCGCGTCGTGTCCGACGCCAATGCCAAAAAACCTGTCGAAGAAATTACCCAACAACCGGAAACGGTAGCTGAGGCGCCTTCATCCAATTCAGCGCCTGCGGCTGTCGCGGTGGCTGCGCCTGGCGGCAATAAGGTCCGCCGCCGGCGCAGCTTCACCCGTCCCGTTCTCTTTGCACTGCTGCCCGTGGCGCTCGCCGTCGGCGGCTACTATTACGTCAATGGCGGTCAGATCATGTCGACCGACAATGCCTATATCCAGGCGGACATGGTGGGCATCACCACCGACGTTTCGGGCATCGTCGACAAGATCAACGTGCATGAGAACGAGCAGGTCAAGGCAGGACAGGTGCTCTTCAGCCTGCAGTCGGATTCCTTCAAGATCGCGCTCGATGGCGCCAAGGCGCAGCTCGGCGCACAGCGCAACCAGATCATGAATATGCAGGCCAGCTACCGGCAGTCGCTGACCGAAATCACCCAGGCCGAAGCCGATCTGCCCTATTATCAGGACCAGTTCGACCGGCAGCAGAACCTCGTCAACAACGGCAGCGCCACGCAGTCGGCCTATGACGAAGCCAAGCACAATCTTGAGGTCGCACAGCAGAAGGTTTCCGTCGCCAAGGCGGAAGCCGCAACGACACTCGCCCAGCTCGGCGGCAATGCCGATCAACCGGTCGAGGAGAACCCGCTTTACCTGCAGGCCAAATCGCAGGTCGACAACGACCAGCGCGAACTCGACCACAGCATCGTCAAGGCACCGTTCGACGGTATCGTGACCAATGTGAACGCATTGCAGGTCGGTTCCTACCTGCAGGCTTCGCAGCAGGCCTTCTCACTGGTTTCGACCACCCATCTGTGGATCTCCGCCAGCCCGAAGGAAACCGAACTCACCTATGTCAAGCCGGGCCAGACGGCCGACATCTATGTCGATACCTATCCGGGCGTCGTTTGGAAGGGCAAGGTCGAGAGCATCAGCCCGGCTTCCGGCTCATCCTTCTCGCTGCTGCCGGCACAGAACACCACCGGCAACTGGGTGAAGGTCGTGCAGCGCATTCCGATGCGCGTCAGCATCGATGAGACCGAAGGCAAGCCGCCGCTTCGCGTCGGCATGAGCACGGTCGTCGATGTCGATACCGGTCATGCACGCGGCCTTCCCGATTTCATCAGCAACCTTCTGGGCCAGGCCAAGAGCCACGAGTAACGGCCATGAGCAATGCTCCTGCATCACCGGCAACCCCCGTTGCCAATCGCGGCGCGATCACGGCCTGCGTCATTCTGGCCGTCATCATGCAGGCGCTGGATACGACGATTGCCAACGTGGCGCTGCCCTATATCCAGGGCAGCGTTTCGGCTTCCGCCGACCAGATCAACTGGGTCTTGACCTCCTACATCGTCGCGGCCGCCATCATGACGCCGCCATCGGGCTTCCTTGCCGCCAAGTTCGGCCGCAAGCGCGTGCTTTTGACGGCGATCGTCGGCTTCGTCGTCGCCTCCATCCTGTGCGGTCTGGCGCAGTCGCTGCCGCAAATCGTTGCCTTCCGGCTGCTGCAGGGCCTGTTCGGCGCCTCGCTCGTTCCCCTTTCCCAAGGCATCCTCCTCGACATCTATTCCGTCGAGGAGCGCGGCTCGGCCATGGCCCTATTCGGCGTCTCGGTCATGGTCGGGCCGGTTCTGGGGCCTGTCATCGGCGGCTGGCTGACCGACAATATCAGCTGGCGCTGGGTCTTCTACATTAACATCCCAATCGGCGCACTTGCCTTTGCCGGCATCGTCATCTTCGTTTCAGAGACGAAGAGGGATGCGCTCGCCAAGCTCGACTGGTTCGGCTTCGGGATGATGAGCCTGTTCATCGCCGCGCTGCAGCTCTTCCTTGATCGCGGCGAGCAGCTTGACTGGTTCTCTTCGGGCGAAATCGTCGTCGAAGCGATCGTCTGCGCTGCGGCCTTCTATCTGCTTCTGGTGCATACGCTGACGGCGGAGAAATCCTTCGTCAATCCGCGGCTGTTCCTCGACCAGAATTTCACCGTCAGCATGATCTTCATCTTCGTGATCGGCATTACCTATCTCGCCTCGCTGGCGCTGATGACGCCCTATCTGCAGACGCTGATGGGGTATCCGGTCATCACGGCGGGCATCGTCATGGGGCCGCGCGGGCTCGGGACCATGCTCTGCATGTTCATCGTCGGCCGGCTGATCGGCAAGGTCGATACGCGCTGGCTGCTTTTGCTCGGCCTCGGTCTGACCGCCTGGGCAATGTACGACATGACCGGCTGGACGCCTGACGTTTCGCAATGGACGATCGTTTCGGTCGGCTTCATCCAGGGTGCCGGCCTCGGCTTCCTGTTCGTGCCGCTGACGACGATCGCCTTTGCGACGCTGCCGGCGCAGATGCGGGGCGACGGGACCGGCCTCTACAACCTGTCGCGTAACATCGGCTCCTCGGTCGGAATCTCGATCGTCTCGGCGCTGATCGTCGAGAATACGCAGAGCAATCACGAGTCGATCGCAGCCTACGTGACGCCGTTCAACCATGCATTCAATGCGACGGCTGCCCAGAGCCTCAGTCCGCTGACGGCAGTCGGCCGTGCCGCCCTCAACGACCTCATCACACTACAGTCGACCATCATCGCCTATATTGATGACTTCAAGCTCTTGATGCTGATGTCGCTGGCCGTCATGCCGCTGGTGCTGCTTTTGAGGAAGCCGAAGGCGCCGCCGGCCATGGACCATAGTGCCGTCATGGAATGACGTTGCAGCCTCCGCGTCAGCGGAACGGTTTGCTCAGGAATCGCGATCCCTGAATGCCGAAGCGCCACGGTGCTTCGGCATTTTTCGTAATGCCGATCCGCTTGCCCGAGACGATCGGAACAGGCGCGGATGGCGAGATCGCATAGGGCGGCTGGTCGAGCATCCGGTCGTTGATGGCGATATCGATGCCGAGCGCCCGGCAGAGTTTTCCCGGACCGCTGCAGAACTGTGTGAGCACATCTGTGCCGCGCCTTTCCGCCATGGCGGCCAGTCCGGTTTCCGGCTCCAAGGCACGGATCAGCGCTGCCGAGCCCGGCGTGCAGACGAAGTTCAGGCACCAGTACATGCCATAGATGCGGTAGATATAGACATTTCCCGGACGGCCATACATGGCGCCGTTGCGCTTGGTCGGTCCCCGGAAACTGTGAGACGCCTCGTCGTCCGGGTAATAGGCTTCGGTTTCGGTGATCCGTCCGCCCGCGTCATTGACCATGAGGTAGCAGCCGAGCAGATCGCGGGCGACCTCGATCGCATCGCGTTCGAAGAACTGGCGCAGGCTCTCCCCGGCAAGCGGGCCGGCGCCGATCGCGCCATTGATCGTCTCGATGCTCATGGAGACTGGCGATACCATCCCCTTCGATGATCCGCCAGCCGGAACGTCCTGGCCCTCACGGCATCGGCAATAGATACCGATGCAGATCTAGTGGCCGGTATTCGGATCGCGCATGGGAATGGAGGAAACGGTGACGGAAACCGGGTCGCTTGCCGGGAAGGAATCCTCCAGGCCTTCGTTCAGCTCTTCCTCCAGCAGGGCTGGATCCTTGCTGCGGGCGCTATCTCCGTGAACGGGCTCTAAAGCCAAGGTCATCAGTGCCCTGGCTTTGGCGATGGCATTGTCGGGGGTAAGATCGGGCGCTTCGCGCAGTGTCACCGCAATCCTGTCTTCCCCTTCGCCGCCGAATTCGACGATGAAGCCTTCGTCGGCCTGATAGACGATGATATCGCTGAGTGCCATATCTCTTTCTCCGAAAATGCTAATATGAGTGAACCGCGTTTTCGGCGGTTTGTCGAGCAAAGACCTTCACCAGCCAGTCGATGAAAACGCGCACGCGCGGCGAAAGCTGGCGGTTTCGCGGGTAGAGCAACGAGACAGGCGTCTGCGTCGGCGGAAAATTGGCGAGCACGTGAACGAGGCTACCAGCGGCCAGATCCTGTTCGGCGTGGTAGCGCGGGATCTGGATCATGCCGAGGCCCATGCGGGCAGCGGAAATATAGCTTTCGGCGGCATTGACGGTGACGGTCGCGGGAATGGTGATGTTGCGCACGCTGCCATCGACGATGAATTCCAGCGGCAGCGGGCCGGCGCTGCCCGTCGCGCGGAAGCCGACCATGCGGTGTGTATCCAGCCTCTCCGGGTGGTCAGGCTTGCCGAAAGCGGCGATATAAGAGGGAGAGGCCAGTGTGATCTCGTCCAGCATGGCGACGCGCCGGGCGACCATGTCGCTATCCTGCGGTACGCCAACGCGCAGCACGCAGTCGATGCCTTCGCGCACCAGGTCCACCAGCCGGTCGCCTTCGCTCATGTAGAATTCGATATCGGGATAGGTCTCCAGAAACGACGGCAGGCTCGGCAATACGAAATGGCGGGCCAGCGTGCCGTGCACGTCGACCCGCAGCAGGCCTTTCGGCTTGGCGCCGGCAAAGGCGCCTTCAGCCTCCTCGATATCGGCAAGGATCGACAGACAACGCTGGTAGTAGGCTTCGCCATCGAGCGTCGGGCTGACATGACGGGTGGTGCGCTGAAGCAGGCGCGCGCCGAGGCGCGCCTCAAGTTGCTTGACCGCGTCCGTCACGGTCGAGCGCGGGAGGCCGGTATCTTCTGCGGCAAGCGTGAAGCTGCGGCGCTCCACGACGCGGGAAAAGACCCGCATGGCATCAAATCTGTCCATCTAATTTGTTCGCGTTTCCCGGATAGTGATGCCGAATAATGGCTGATTATCCGCAAGACATAAAGGGGCATCCTCTCCTCATCGAAAGGGCGCTGAGGCGCCGAAGCAAAGGAGAAGAAAATGTCTGCCAATCAAAACAAGGTCGCTCTCGTAACCGGCGCCTCCCGCGGCATCGGTGCTTCGATTGCTGAACGTCTCGCCAAGGACGGCTTTACCGTCGTCATCAACTACGCCGGCAACGCTGCCCTTGCTGAAGACCTGGCCCAGAAGATCGAGAAGGCCGGCGGCAAGGCGCTGACGGCACAGGGCGATGTGGCCGATGCCGAGGCTGTGCGCCGCATGTTCGACGCGGCAGAGGCAGCCTTCGGCGGTGTCGACGTCCTCGTCAACAATGCCGGCATCATGCTGCTGTCGCGCCTTGCCGATGTCGACGATGCAAGCTTCGACCGCCAGATCAGCGTCAACCTCAAGGGCACGTTCAATACGCTGCGCGAGGCTGCCAAGCGCCTGCGTGACGGTGGCCGGGTCATCAACTTCTCGAGCTCGGTCGTCGGCCTGAAGCCGGAAACCTATAGCGTCTATGCCGCAACGAAGGCTGCCGTCGAGACCATGGGCGCCATCCTCTCCAAGGAGATGCGCGGCCGCCAGATCACCGTCAACACGGTCGCTCCCGGCCCGACGGGCACTGATCTCTTCCTCAATGGCAAGTCCGATGAGCTGATCGATCGCCTTGCAAAGGCAAACCCGCTCGAACGCCTCGGCACGCCTGAGGATATCGCCGTTGTGGTTGCCTTCCTCGCCGGCCCTGACGGCGCCTGGATCAACGGTCAGGTGCTGCGTGCCAATGGCGGCATGGTCTGACGCAGATTTCGTGGCGGCGAGGGCGCCGCCACGCTCCTCCCTCGCATTGTTTCAATCAACCCCATTCGAACAGCCAACCCACTCGAATAGCCAACCCACTCGAGTAGAAGGAACAGGATCATGAGCAAGCAAGTCATCGTCATCACCGGTGCTTCCAGCGGCTTCGGCTCTCTTACCGCCCGTGCGCTCGCCAAGGCCGGCCACACCGTCTATGCCTCGATGCGCGAAACAGAAGGCCGTAACCGGCCGCAGGTCGAGGCCGTCGAAGCCTTCTCGAAAGAGAACAGTGTCGATCTCAAGGCTGTCGAACTGGATGTCGCGTCCGATGCTTCCGTCGAAGCAGGCATTGCCAAGGTGATTTCCGCTGAGGGGCACATCGATACGATCATCCACAATGCGGGCCATATGTCCTTCGGTCCGGCCGAGGCCTTCACGCCTGAGCAATATGCCGAGCTTTTTGACATCAACGTGCTGTCGACCCAGCGTGTGAACCGCGCTGTGCTGCCGCACCTGCGCAACCGGGGCAGGGGTCTCGTCGTCTGGGTTTCCTCCTCGTCCACTCGCGGCGGCACACCTCCATACCTTGCTCCCTATTTCGCCGCCAAAGCCGCCATGGACTCGCTTGCCGTCTCCTATGCCAGTGAACTGACCCGCTGGGGCATCGAAACGGCAATCATCGTTCCCGGTGCCTTCACCAAGGGCACGAACCACTTCGCCCATTCCGGTTCGCCCGCCGATACGGCTCGAGCTGCAGAATATAATGACGGTCCCTATAAGGGCGTGCCGGACCAGGCGCTGAAGGGCCTTGCCTCGCTTGAACCTGCCGACGCGGATGCTGCTTCCGTTGCGACCGCGATCGTCGATGTGGTGAATATGCCCTTCGGCAAGCGCCCGTTCCGCACCCATATCGATCCGTCGGAAGACGGTGCGGAAATTGTCAACGGCGTTGCCGACCGCGTGCGTGCCGAGCTCTTCCGCCGCATCGGCATCGAGGATCTGCTGAAGCCCGTTGTCAACAGATAACCGCCTGTCGCAAAGTTGTGAACGGCCTCTTTGGTGCTGCCTCTTACTATCCGGCTAAGCGCACCTATATCAGATTGGACGGAGGAAGACGGCAAATCGTCGCCGGCCTCCCGACCTCCACTCCAGGGCCTGCCGCGCCTTTCCTGCGGTGCGACAGGCCTTCAGTTTCAGACATCAGATTAAGGCCCGTGACGGTTATCCCTCCCATCACGGGCCGTTTTCTTTTGTGGCGGCGTTTGTCAGCGAGCGTTGAGCTTGGCGTCCGCCAGCAGTTTCACCAGCCAATCAACGAAGACACGGACCTTGTTGCTGAGATGCCGGTTCGGGGGATAGACAACGTAGAGCGGCAGCGACTCGCGCGTCCATTCCGTCAGGGTCTGCACCAGTTCTCCCTTCGCCAGCGGCTCACGGGCCATGAAGATCGGGATCTGGGCGAGACCGAGGCCGGCGAGTGCTGCGGTCATGTAGGTGCGGCTGTCGTTAACGGAGACGATATAGCGCGGATTGACCTCGATGGTCTCATTGCCCTTGCGGAATTCGAAAGGCACCGTGCGATTGTTCTGAGCGCGGAAGTAATTGACCGAATAGTGTTCCGTTTCAAGCTCTTCCGGCCGCTGCGGCAGGCCGAATTTCTCCACATAGAGCGGTGCGGCGCAGGTGATCATTTCGATTTCCGAGACGCGCCTGGCGATCAGCGACTGATCAGCCGGCGTGCCGGCGCGCAACGCGCAGTCAACGTTTTCGGCGAGATAGTCGACGGTGCGGTCGCCGACGCCGAGGTCGATGCGGATATCGGGATAACGCTCGTAGAAATCACAGAGCGCGGGCACCAGGATGGAATCGGCAAAGGCGCCGGCCATCTCGACGCGCAGCCTGCCCGTCGGCAGGCTCTGTGAGTTTGAGAGACTGCCGTCCAGCTCCTCGAGCTCGGAAATGATCTGCGCAGCGCGTTCGTAGTAAAGCGCGCCGTCCGTCGTCACCATCACGCGGCGGGTGGTGCGGTTGAGGAGCTTGGTACGCAGGTGCGCCTCCAGCCCCTGAATGAGATTGGTCACCGTCGCCTTGGGCATGGCGAGCATGTCGGCGGCGCGGGTGAAATTGCCCGTCTCCACCACGCGGATGAAGACGCGCATTGCCGAGAGCTGATCCATCGGTTCAATTCCGCAGTTTGCGTTGCAACATTGTTCAGGATTCGGAATAGTGTTATCGCGATATCGCTTCTTATTCCCCGATTTGAATAACAATATCTTTTTGGTGCAAAATGCAAGAGACAGGCGTTGTCTGTCGAGGTGTGGTAGGCAGCAAGAGATAGTGACGATGGTGCCCGAGATCAAAGACATGGTGTTGGAAAAGGTGGCCGCTGGCCCCGTTTCTGCGCGCGTCTACATGGGTGCCGACTTCGGCAAGGGGCCGCCAATCGTGCTATATCTGCACGGCGGGGCGTTTCTCGACAAGGACCCGAATGCCGATCGCCCGATTGCAAGCAGCCTCGCAAAAGCCGGCGCGATCGTCGTTTCTGCCGATTACAGCACGCTTTCGGGCAATGTTTTTCCGAAGGCGCTCGAAGTTTCCTTCTCGATCTTTTCCTATCTCGCACTCAAGAAAGCCGGTCTCGGCGACCGTAAGTCGCTGCTTTTCGTTGCCGGCGAAGAGGCGGGTGGTAACGTCGCTGCCGGTGTCGCGCTGAAGGCGCGTGACCAGATGCCGGATGCGCTCGACGGCCAGATCCTGCTTTCTCCTCTTCTCGATCCCTTCATGGGAACATCCTCCATTCGCAAGGCGGACAAGATCGGCATGCGCCAGCGCTGGACGGAAGGCTGGAGCCATTACCTGAGCGGCGGCGGCTGCCATCCCTATGCTGCGCCCTGCCTGTGCTCACGGATATCAGGTGTTGCGCCAGCTCTGATTTTTACGGCGGAGGATGATCCGCTGCACGACGAGACTATCGGTTACGCCGCTCGCCTGAAGAAGGCAGGCGTTGCCGTGCGCCAGCATGTTCTCCCCGCCGGGACAGGTTGGCCATCCATTTACGGCGGAAAATCTGAGGGGACTTCCACGTGGCAGGGCAACGTCAGCCGCCACTTTGGAGATTTTCTTCAGGACGTGAGCGTTCAGCCACAATTGCATTGAAAACGAACTGATTTTTACGGCCGTTCGGCCGCAAGGAGAGTACCAATGACGTCCAGAAGTAAACGCTGGGCCCTGGTGGGCGCCGGTCTGGGTGTTGCTGCGTCCATTTCGGCCGCTGCCATCTTTTTCGAACTGCCGATGAGCGCAACCGCCACGGCCGCCTCTGAACCTGCGCAGCCTCCCGCTGTGCCGGTGACGGTTGCTGTCGTCGCCAGCCGCGACGTGACGAACTGGGAGAATTTCTCCGGTCGTCTCGAGGCTATCGACCGCGTGCAGATTCGCCCCCGTGTCGGAGGCGCCATCCAGTCCGTGCATTTCCGTGAAGGTGCCTTGGTCAAGCAGGGCGATCTGCTGTTTGCCATCGACCCGGCTCCCTATCAGGCGGCCGTCTCCCAGGCGCAAGGCCAGGTCGCTTCGGCGGAAGCCAAGGTCAGCCTGGCGCAGACGGAACTCGACCGCGGCCGCCGTCTTTCGGACAACCGGACGATCTCGCAGAGCGATCTCGACCAGCGCCAGAGCACGCTGGCTGAAGCCCAGGCAAGCCTGCGTTCGGCACAGGCAGCCCTTCAATCCGCGCAGCTGGATCTCGACTACACGCAGGTCAAGGCGCCGGTTTCCGGCCGTATCGGCAAGATCGAGGTGACGGTCGGCAACATTGTTGCGGCCGGTTCGGCCTCGCCCGAGCTGACGACGCTCGTCTCGGTCGAACCGATCTATGCGAGCTTCAATGCAAGCGAAGAGATGGTCACCAAGGCTCTTTCGGAGCTTCCGGCAACCGACGCGGCGCTGCCTGCCGTCGAGCAGATCCCGGTCGAAATCGGTACGCTTGCCGATGAAGGAACGCCGATCAAGGGCAAGCTGCAGCTCGTCGATAATGAGGTGGATGCGGCCAGCGGCACGATTGCAGTGCGAGCTGTCTTCGACAATCCGGGCGGCAAGCTGATCCCCGGCCAGTTTGTGCGGGTGCGCATGGGCCAGCCGAAGGCCGAAAACAAGATCGTCATCAGTGATCGTGCCATCGGCACCGACCAGGACAAGAAGTTCGTCTTCGTCGTCGACGACCAGAACAAGGTCAACTACCGGCAGATTCAGCTCGGCTCGCTGTTCGATGGTCAGCGCGTGATCGAAGGCGGCTTGAATGTCGGCGACAAGATTGTCGTCAACGGACTGCAGCGCATCCGTCCGGGCGCCGTCGTAGCGCCCCAGATGGAAGAGAAGGTCGCGACCGCTCAGTAAGATCTGAGCCTCCTTCCCTCGGGGAGGCGGCCGTTTCCCTAGATAACATGACCTGCCGGTGTGCCTTCAAGCCACCGGCGAGGGACTTTGCATCCATGTTCACCCCGGAGAGGGCGTTAAAATGAACATATCCAGATTCTTTATCGACCGTCCGGTCTTTGCCGGTGTTCTTTCGGTCCTCATCGTGGTCGCCGGCCTTATCGGCCTTCGGGCGCTGCCGATCTCCGAATATCCCGAGGTCGTGCCGCCGTCGATCGTCGTGCACGCCACCTATCCCGGCGCAAACCCGTCCGTTATTGCCGAAACGGTGGCCACACCGCTCGAAGAACAGATCAATGGCGTCGAGGGCATGCTCTACATGTCCAGCCAGGCAACGTCTGACGGCGCCTTGAACGTCACGGTCACCTTCAAGCTCGGCACTGATGCGGACAAGGCACAGCAGCTCGTGCAGAACCGCGTATCGCAGGCCGAACCGCGCCTGCCTGCGGAAGTTCGTGCGCTCGGCATCACCACGGTCAAGAGCTCGCCTGACTTCATCATGGTCGTCAACCTCGTCTCCGATGGAGACAGCCATGACATCACCTATCTGCGCAATTACGCGACACTGAACGTCAAGGACCGTCTGGCCCGCATCGCCGGTGTCGGCCAGGTGCAGGTTTTCGGCGCCGGCGACTATTCGATGCGTGTGTGGATCGATCCGCAGAAGGCTGCCGAGCACAATCTTGCCGCAAGCGACATCAGCAATGCGATCAGCTCGCAGAACGTCCAGGCCGCTGCTGGCATCATCGGCGCTTCGCCGAGCCAGAAGGGCGTCGACCTGCAGCTCAACGTGAATGCACAGGGTCGCCTGCGCACGCCTGAGGAATTCGGCAATATCATCGTCAAGACAGGCGCCAATGGCGAGATCACCCGTCTGCGCGATGTTGCCCGCATCGAACTTGGTGCTGCCGACTATACGCTGCGCTCGCTGCTCGACGGCAAACCTGCTGTGGCTGTTGCCGTTCTCCAGGCACCGGGTTCGAATGCGATCGAGATCGCCGATAATGTTCGCGCCACCATGGACGAACTGCAGCTCGCCATGCCGACAGGCGTGAAGTACGAGATCGTCTACGATACGACGAAGTTCGTGCGCGCCTCGATCGAGAAGGTTATCGACACGCTGCTCGAAGCCATCGCGCTCGTCGTTCTCGTCGTCATCCTCTTCCTGCAGACATGGCGTGCCTCGATCATTCCGCTGATTGCCGTTCCGGTATCGATCATCGGTACATTCGCGGTCATGTACATGTTCGGCTTCTCGATCAACGCGCTCAGCCTCTTCGGCCTGGTGCTGGCGATCGGTATCGTCGTCGACGACGCGATCGTCGTCGTCGAAAACGTCGAGCGCAACATCGAGGCCGGGCTCAGTCCGCGTCAGGCGACCTACAAGGCCATGAAGGAAGTATCCGGTCCGATCATCGCGATCGCTCTGGTGCTTGTCGCGGTCTTCGTGCCGCTCGCCTTCATCTCCGGTCTGTCGGGTCAGTTCTACCGCCAGTTCGCGCTGACGATTGCGATCTCGACCGTTATTTCTGCCTTCAATTCGCTGACGCTGTCTCCGGCTCTGGCTGCTCTTCTCCTGAAGGGTCACCATGCGCCGAAGGACTGGCTGACGCGTTTCATGGACGCGATCTTCGGCTGGTTCTTCCGTGGCTTCAACCGCGCCTTCGGTGCCGGCTCGAATGCCTACGGCAAGGGTGTCGGCGGCCTCGTCTCGCGCAAGAGCATCGTCATGGTGATCTATCTTGCGCTGGTCGGTGCGACCTACAGCATCTTCAATACGGTTCCCGGCGGCTTCGTGCCGTCGCAGGACAAGCAGTATCTGATCGGCTTTGCCCAGTTGCCGGATGCTGCAAGTCTCGACCGTACGGAAGACGTCATCAAGCGCATGACGGACATCGCCTTGAAGCAGCCGGGCGTTGCCAACGCCATCGCCTTCCCGGGACTGTCGATCAACGGTTTCACCAACTCTTCGAATGCCGGCATCGTATTCGTGACGCTGAAGGATTTTGATGAGCGCAAGACGCCTGACCTCTCGGGCGGGGCGATCGCCATGGCTCTGAACCAGAAGTTCGGCGCCATCCAGGATGCCTTCATCGCCATGTTCCCGCCGCCGCCGGTCAACGGCCTCGGCACGACGGGCGGTTTCAAGCTGCAGATCGAGGATCGCGCGGGTCTGGGCAACCAGGCGCTCGACGAAGCAACCAAGGCCGTTCTTGCCAAGGCCTATCAGACGCCTGAACTTGCCGGCCTGTTCTCCAGCTTCCAGATCAACGTGCCGCAGCTCTATGCTGACCTCGACCGTGCCAAGGCCGAACAGCTCGGAGTCTCCGTCACCGATGTTTTCCAGACGCTGCAGATCTATCTCGGCTCGCTCTATGTGAACGACTTCAATGCCTTCGGCCGCACCTACAGCGTCCGTGTGCAGGCCGATGCCAAGTTCCGCGCCCAGCCGGAAGATATCGGCCAGTTGAAGGTTCGCTCGGCATCGGGCCAGATGATCCCCCTTGCAGCCCTGCTGAAGGTGGATGCAAGTACCGGTCCTGAGCGTGCGAACCGTTACAACGGCTTCCTCGCTGCCGATATCAACGGCGGTCCGGCTCCGGGCTTCTCCTCCGGCCAGGCCCAGGCGGCAATCGAGAAGATCCTGCACGAGACCCTGCCTGCGGGTATCGACTTCGAGTGGACGGACCTGACCTACCAGCAAATCCTTGCCGGTAACTCCAGCGTCGTCGTCTTCCCGTTGGCGTTGCTGCTCGTCTTCCTTGTGCTGGCTGCCCAGTATGAAAGCCTGACGCTGCCGCTTGCGATCATCATGATCGTGCCGATGGGTGTTCTCGCCGCCTTGACCGGCGTCTGGCTCACCGGTGGAGACAACAACATCTTCACGCAGATCGGCCTCGTCGTCCTTGTCGGTCTATCGGCCAAGAACGCGATCCTGATCGTGGAATTTGCCCGCGAACTGGAGTTTGAAGGCAGGACGCCGCGTGAAGCCGCAATCGAGGCCAGCCGCTTGCGCCTACGCCCGATCCTGATGACCTCCATGGCCTTCATCATGGGTGTCGTGCCGCTCGTCACCTCGACGGGCGCCGGTGCCGAGATGCGCGCGGCCATGGGTGTCGCGGTCTTCTCGGGCATGATCGGCGTGACCTTCTTCGGCATCTTCATGACGCCGGTATTCTACGTGCTCCTGCGCCGGATGACGGGCAACCGTCCTCTCGTCCAGCACAACGACAATCATCCGCAGGATGAGGAAGACCACATCCGGGTCGCTGCGGAATAATCTCTCCTTTGTCGGGTAAATCGGGCGGGGACCTTGGTCCTCGCCCGTTTCGTTTTGAGGGATGCGACAAAAATGCGTTACGTTCATCAAAACGGTTGCATGCTGAGGTGAGGGGGGTATCAAGGGCAGGCAACAGTTCGGGAAGGCTGGGTGACACACGCATCGGAAGACAGTGGAAAGCGGAAGATCGCTTTCCTCGGTACGGGGCTTATGGGTGCGCCGATGGTACGGCGGCTGCTTGGCGCCGGTTTTTCCGTCACCGTCTGGAACCGTGATCGTACCAAGGCCGAGGCGCTCTCCGGCGACGGCGCCGTGATCGCGTCCACCCCCTCGCAGGCTGCTGCTACAGCCAACATCGTCATCTGCATGTTGACCAACGCCCAGGCTGTCGGACAGGTGTTGTTCGACATGGGCGCCGTCGATGTTATGCGACCGGGCGCCGTTATCATCGACATGAGTTCCATCGCCCCGTCATTTGCACGCGAGCATGCCGGGAAGCTGGCCGAACGCGGGATCGGCCATATCGACGCCCCGGTCTCCGGCGGCGTGGTCGGCGCTTCGGCCGGAACACTTGCCATCATGGCGGGAGGGGATGCGTCCGTCATCGCCGAACTCACCGATATCTTCGCGCCGATGGGACGCGTCACCCATGTCGGGCCAGCTGGCGCCGGGCAGCTTGCCAAGCTCGCCAATCAGCAGATCGTGGCCGTGACCATCGGTGCCGTTGCCGAGGCGATGATGCTGATCGAGGCGGGCGGAGGTTCGCCGGCGGCTTTCCGGGACGCCGTGCGCGGAGGCTTTGCAGACAGCCGCATTCTGGACATCCACGGCAAACGTATGATTGACCGGCAGTTCGCACCAGGAGGCTCTTCCGCCAACCAGTTGAAGGACCTCGATGCCGTCATGGCGAGGGCAAAAGCGTTGTCTCTGACATTGCCGTTGACGGAAGCGGTTCACGCCGAGTTCACCGAATTTGTTGCCAAAGGCAACGGCGAGATGGATCACAGCGCCTTGCTGCTCCATCTCGAAGACAGGAATGCCTCACGGGGAGGAAAGAAATGACAGACAGAAAGACCGAAAAGCGCCGCCTGCGTTCACAGGACTGGTTCGATAATCCCGATCATATCGACATGACGGCGCTCTATCTGGAGCGCTTCATGAATTACGGGGTGACGCCGGAAGAGCTGCGGTCCGGCAAGCCGATCATCGGCATTGCCCAGAGCGGCAGCGATCTGACACCGTGCAATCGCGTCCATATCGAGCTGGCAAAGCGCGTGCGCGATGGCATCCGCGATGCAGGCGGCATTCCGATCGAGTTTCCGACACACCCGATCTTCGAGAACTGCAAGCGGCCGACGGCAGCACTTGATCGCAATCTCGCCTATCTCGGCCTTGTCGAAATTCTTTACGGCTATCCGCTCGACGGCGTCGTGCTGACGACAGGCTGTGACAAGACCACGCCTTCTGCGATCATGGCGGCTTCAACGGTCGATATTCCGGCGATCGTTCTGTCGGGCGGACCGATGCTCGACGGCTGGCACGAAGGAAAACTCGCAGGCTCGGGCATGGCCATCTGGCAGTCGCGCCGCAAGCTCGCAGCAGGCGAGATCGACGAAGAGGAATTCCTGCAGACGGCGCTCGATTCGGCCCCCTCCGTCGGGCATTGCAACACGATGGGCACGGCCTCGACCATGAATGCGCTGGCCGAGGCGCTTGGCCTGTCGCTGACAGGCTGCGGCAATATTCCGGCTGCCTATCGCGAGCGCGGCCAGATGGCTTATCGCACTGGCCGCCGTGCCGTCGAGATCGTGTTCGAAGACCTGAAGCCGTCGGATATCCTGACACGCGAAGCCTTCCTCAACGCCATCAAGACCAATTCGGCAATCGGCGGCTCGACGAACGCCCAGCCGCATCTTGCCGCCATGGCAAAGCATGCAGGTGTGGAGCTGTATCCCGAGGATTGGCAGGTGCATGGGTTCGACATTCCGCTATTGGCGAATGTGCAGCCTGCGGGCGCCTATCTCGGCGAGAAATTCCACCGTGCCGGCGGCACGCCTGCCGTCATGTGGGAATTGCTGCAGGCCGGCAAGCTCGACGGCGACTGTCGCACGGTCACCGGCAAGACCATGGCGGAGAACCTTAAGGGCCGTGAATCGCGCGATCGCGACGTCATCAAGTCCTACGACGAGCCTCTGAAGGAGCGTGCGGGTTTCCTCGTACTCAAGGGCAATCTCTTCGATTTCGCCATCATGAAGATGAGCGTGGTGTCAGAGGATTTCCGCAAGCGTTACCTGCAGGAGCCCGGCCGCGAAGGCGTGTTCGAAGGCAAGGCGGTCGTCTTCGACGGTTCTGAGGACTATCACAAGCGCATCAACGATCCGGAACTCGGCATCGACGAGAACACGATCCTCGCCATCCGCGGCGCCGGTCCGCTCGGCTGGCCGGGTTCTGCCGAGGTGGTCAATATGCAGCCGCCGGATCATATCCTCAAACGCGGCATCAAGAGCTTGCCGACGATCGGCGACGGGCGCCAGTCCGGCACTTCGGACAGCCCTTCGATCCTCAATGCCTCGCCGGAGAGTGCGGCGGGTGGCGGGCTTGCATGGCTGAGGACCGGCGACATCATTCGCATCGATTTCAATCAGGGGCGTTGCGATATGCTGGTCGACGAGGCTGAAATCGAGCGGCGCAAGGGCGATGGAATTCCGCCGGTGCCGGCTGATGCCACGCCATGGCAGCGCATTTACCGCAATACGGTGACGCAACTTTCTGATGGTGCGGTCATCGAAGGCGCGGCTGACTTCCGGCAGATTGCCAAGAATCCACCGCGGCACAATCACTGATTGAGCGGGGGTTCCGGGCAAAACAATATTGGTCGAAAAGAAGGCAGTCGTAACGAACAGTTCACCTAGTAACTAGTTCGGTACTTACGAAAAGGCTTCATTAATGGGGGCTTGGGACTATATTATAAGTTTTTGCAGGCTTCGAAGGCTGAAACCAATTGCCCGAGAATAAACCAACGCGATCAGAGCGAGAGTTCCAGGATCTTCTTCGGCGACTGGAGCTGGCGCTTGATGCTTCGCAAATTGGTGTGTGGGAACACAGCATCAACGAGGATGCTATTCTCTGGGATGCACAGATGCATCGTCTCTACGGCACCGGTCAGACAGTCCGAGAAGTGCCGACCCTTATCTGGGCGAACGCCATACATCCTGACGACAGGGAACGGGCCGAGCGGGATTTCGAAAAAGCGATTGCTACTCGCGGTGCCTACAATTCTCAGTTTCGTATCATTCTGCCGAGTGGCGAGATCAGGCACATCAGATCGCGTGCACATTTCTACGTCGATGAGGAAGGCATGCCATCCTTCATCGGTGCCGAATGGGACGTAACGGCCGACGTTCTGCTCAATGCCGAACTCGGCAAGCAGAAGATGGTGGCCGAAGCGCGAGCGCTGGCGCTCGAGGAAAGCAATGCCCGCATCGAGCACGTCGCCGATCATGACTACCTGACGGGAATGCCGAACCGACGGCTGCTGGACAAGCGACTTGCCGAATTGCCCGGTGACAAGAGCATATCCACGCTCGCCGTCCTGCATCTCGATCTCGACCAGTTCAAACAGATCAATGACAGCCACGGCCACACGGCGGGTGACGCAGTGTTGCGATCGGCATCACTCAGAATTGCTGCCGCCATTCCCGCCAATGGTATGGCCGCACGTGTCGGTGGAGACGAATTCGTTATTGTCCTGATGAATTTCGCCGGGCTAGAGGAGCTCACGGCGATAGTCGAGGATGTGCAGCGGCGGTTGCGGAAGAAAATTCGCTTCGGGAAGGAAATGCTGCAGTCCGGTGCATCGATCGGCGTGTCGTGGAGCAGCGACAGGCGGGCGCGCAACTTGCTCGCCGAGTCCGATCTGGCGCTCTACCAGGCAAAAAAGCTCGGCCGCAATCGCATCGAATTCTTCAGCCGGCAGCTTCAGGACGACCTGCGCGGCAAGCGCCGCCTTGCTGAGGGTCTTGCCCAAGCCCTGGAAAAGGGAGAGGTCATTCCTTACTACCAGGTTCAGCTCGATGCGCGCACCCGCGAGATCACCGGGCTGGAAGCGCTGGCACGCTGGGATCATCCGGAAAAGGGGGTGCTTGCGCCGGGCGTCTTCCTGCGCATTGCGGACGAGTACGGGCTTTCGGCCGACATCGATGCCGCGGTCCTGCAGCGTGCGCTTGAAGATCGCGCCACCTGGCAAGCCATGGGCTACCATGTGCCGCGCATCGCGGTGAACATCTCACCCGGACGTCTTGCCGATCCTGCCCTGCTGGAGAAGCTGCGCCGGCTGGCCATTCCGCCCGGCGCCATTGTCTTCGAACTGGTGGAGACGATCTTCCTTGACGATTGCGATGAGAAATTCCTCGCCAATATCGATCTCATCAAGGAGATGGGCATCGACATCGAGATCGATGACTTCGGCTCCGGCCATGCCTCGCTCATCGGTCTCGTGCGGCTGAAGCCGAAGCGGCTGAAGATCGACCGCCAGCTCGTGACCGATGTGGTGGAATCGGCCGAGCAGAGGCGGGTGATCGGATCGATCGTCGAGATCGCCAAGGCTCTCGATGTGGAAGTGATTGCCGAAGGCGTGGAGACCGAGGCCCATGCCGTAACGCTGTCATGGCTCGGCTGCGACAGTTTGCAGGGTTTTGCGCTCGGCTACCCTGCCAGCGCCGCCGATACGGGGCGCCTTCTTGCGTCAACCGGCCATGACGGCAAATCGCGAAGCGTGGCCCGCTGAAATCGGGCTCTGAAACCCAGTCGATGAATGCAAGATAAGCCGGTTTCGGTTCGAACGGTCCGGTTGGCGGGCTCTTCAGTTTGCTTCCGGGGACGCCGACACGGCACGCCTTGGGTGCGTGCCGTATTTTTCAGGTGGTGCGGAAGCGGCCCCGGATCTGGCTCATGTAGAAGTCGCCAGGAGAAGCTGCTGCTGTCAGTCCGACGACGATGCCTTCGGGGACATCTTCGTAATGGCGGCGTTGGCCGTTGGTCAGGTAGAGCGTGAGGTGTCGAGTCTCGCGCTTGTAATCGATTGCCTCAATGAGTTTGGACTGCAGTCTAGTTTCCATGCGGTACTCCCCGATGTATTTCGCGCGAGAGAGGTGGCTGCTGGATCCGACGAGCGGTTCAAGACAGCGTCAAAGCTAATCTCTGGTCGATTCAAGTCAAGGATCGAAAGAGCTGAGCCGCACCTATTTTGAGTTAAATGCGTCTGAAGTTTGACGCGCCAAATTAGGGCGCGATCGCTATGAAAATGAAGCACGCCCCACAACGGAACAATCATCCGCCAACGCGCGTTCAAAAACGTTCTATCCAGCTTCAACCATGGTGACTTCGTTGCGGGTGATTGCAGAGCTGCTCATTCTTTTCGGCCGTGTCTGCAGTGTGCTCGCGGCCGTTGTCGGCGCAATGGCTTTCTCCTCCCATCTGGTTGCTTCTCCTGTCGATGCGACGCCGCGGATGGATGCGGAAAGTGGAGCAATCTGGACTTCCGTGCCGGTTCATATCGACCCGAGCCATCAGCCCTATGAACGCGAGCCCGATCGCTATCCATTCAAGTTTTCTGCCGGTCAGTCGCTGAAGGTCATCGACAATGCAACCTTCTCCTTGAAGGGCGATACTTTCGTCATTGCCGGCGTCACGCGGGTCGCTTCGCGGGCGCTTTGTGCAGATCTGCAGGGTCGACGCCTTGCCTGCGGCCAGAACGCGGCAGGCCTGCTGCGGACTGCCTTGCGCCGCAGCTTCATCGAATGCAGCCGCAAGGCGCTGGCGCCGAAACTGTTCATGGTGAGTTGCCGACGGGACGGCCAGGATCTCGCCGGTCTGCTCAATGACACGCCCCGGTCGCACCTCGTTGCCAGCGTAAGGTGATTACGCGCGTCGCCAGAAAATGAGTTCCGGCACCTGCCAGGAAGGATCGGGCGCGGGCAGCCAGGTCTTGGGGGAGAAGTAATCCTTCGTGCGGCGCTGTTGGGGGGAGGTCTCCTGAAGCAGGAGCGTGAAGTTGAAGGCGCCCGGCCGCGAAAATTCCTGGGTGAAGTTGATGAGCGCGCCGAAGCCTTCCTCCTTCACATCCTTGAGATTGCGGATTGCCGCGAGCGTATCATGAAAATCGAGCCAGGCCGGCTGCGTCAGCATGGTTTCGAAGATGCGCATGGTTCCGGCATCGAGCTGTCCGTCGCTGTTGGTCGCCGGGCCAACCAGTTTCACGCGCATGCTCGATATCGCGCCATTGCCGTTGCCCCGAACGACAAGAAAAAGCGAGCTGACGATGTGATCCTTATCTTTCTTGAAAATCTGTTCGTGGGAGCATTCGAACGTGTCGGAATTGAAGGCTGTTTCCTTCCATTCGCTGGTTTCGATACCGGCCGAACGCAGCGCTTCGCACATGGCCGGGCCGGAAATCCGCCAGGTGCGCAGGAAAACACTCGCAAGTGCCGGCTGCGGCAGATCGAACATGCGCGGTGCGATCTTGATGCTGACGGGTTCCGCACGGCGGAAGACCTTGGGTGGCGGGGGAGGCGGAGGTGGCGCGGGCGGGAAAAGCTCTATGCCGAAATAGTGGGCCAGCGATTTAAGGTGCCGCATGTCGTTCGACAGCAGCACCGTTGCGCCAACAATGGAAAGGGACAGAACAATCAGCAGCCACATGACGGCGCGGCCCTTTTTCGGCTGCGGCGCCAGTTTCATGTTCTGATCGGACGATGGCATCGTCAGTTCGCGAGACCTCGGACAATGGAAGTCATCATTTATAAGGCTCGCGCTGATGTGGCAATCGATCTCGACCGGAGCGTGACACAATCGATTTAAGGCCGCTCCGGTGAAGCGATCGAAGCCTGTCAGGCTGCGATACGGCGATACCGCGTTCTGATCCGGTCAATATAATACTGGCCCGGCGAAGGCGCCTTCACCATGGTGCTCACATCGGCGGCCGGCACGCCTTCGAAGAGACGCTCTTCGCCGTTGCGAAAGCAGATGCGCAGTCGCCCGTCTTCCTGGCTGAAATAGACGTTCTGGATAATCCTGGATTTGACTGGAACTTCGTGCATCGTTTTTGCCCCTGTTTCGTTTTGAGGCACCTTAAAAGTAAGGATGCGAAGATACCGTCAAGGCGTATGGTAAAGATTGTTTCCTGCCCGAACAGGCGCAGTCTAAAAAGTCGCGTTTCAATAAAATTGTACGGATCTGCTTAAAAAGCCTGCAAATACTGGCATGTAGAGTGACCCTCATGAAAGCGGCCGGGCATGGACAGATGCGACCGGCGCTGCGGCCAGGCAGAAATTGCCGGCCGGCTGTAAACGGGGACTTGAGATGAGCAGACTTCTTCTTGCCGCAACGCTCGCAATCACGATATCGGCTGCAGGCCAGCCGGCTTTCGCCTTTGGCCCGGGCGGTTTCGGCCGTGATCTGATGTACACTTCAGCCATCGGCCACCTGCCGGAGGAGCCGTTGACGACGAGTGCCGGTTTCGTCCGCCCGAACATGCCTTTTGCCCTCAGCGCGCCGGCACAGGTCGAAGGCGAGGGCTATCAGCTCAAGGCCTATTCGCAGCAGCTGACCATCGTCGTCGGCTTCGTTTTCGACAGCGTTCTCAGCCACGCTGCCCAGACCATCGGCACTGCCGAAGCGCTGGGTCCGTTTCTGCGCTAAGGCCTGAAAACCGGATCCTGGCGTCATTTGGTCTGCACCCGCCGGAAGGATCCTGCGGGTGTAGTAATTTTCTTGAGATTGCAATTACATTGTTTCATGGTAAGGCGAGATCGAAGTTCTTTTGCATTGCATTTCAAAACGACGACACGCATCGTTCAAGCCGTGAACGTGAGTTCATCATGACCGGTCTGAGCGCAGGGACAATCGACTTGACGGTTGCTTGGCGCATGACTGAATGGACTTGCGGGTTTCAATCTGGGAAGGTTGCATGAATTCGGAATTTGCCGTTCGTTCCATGCGGCCCGGCGAACTGGAGCTTGCGCTGGAATGGGCACGTCAGGAGGGCTGGAATCCCGGCCTCGACGATGCGATCGCATTCCACGAGGCTGATCCCTCCGGATTTTTCGTGGGCGCCATCGGTGAGGTGCCGGTCGGCTCCATCTCGGTCGTCAAATATGGCGACAATTTCGCCTTCCTCGGTCTCTACATCGTGCATCCCGATTTCCGCGGCCGGGGCTTCGGCAAGGCGATCTGGAACGCCGGCATCGCTTCGGCCGAAGACCGTACGATTGGCCTCGATGGCGTTGCGGCCCAGCAGGCAGCCTATCGCAAGGCCGGTTTCGAGGTCGCCTACAACACGATTCGTTATGGCGGCGTCCCGACATCGGTGCCGGATTCGTCACTCGTCGCGCAGCCGGTACCGGATGCACGGCTCGAAGGCCTGCTACGCTACGACAGCGGCATTTTCCCGCAGCCCCGTGCGGCTTTCCTTGCCGCCTGGTGCCCGGCGCGAAAGGGACGCGGCTCGGTCGTCGTGCGCAAGAGCGGCAAGATCCGCGGTTACGGCACGATCCGCCGCTGTTACGAGGGCTACAAGATCGGTCCGCTTTTTGCCAATGATACGGATAGCGCCGCCGCCCTTCTGGCAGGCCTCATTCCCCAGGCACATGGTGCGTCGATCTATATCGATATACCCGCCGTCAATTCCGAGGCGATTGCGCTTGCCGAAAGCGTAGGGCTCGAACCCGTCATGGAAACCGCGCGCATGTATCGCGGCCCGGCGCCGGGAATCCAGCTGAAGAATGTCTATGGTGTGACGACGCTGGAGCTCGGTTAGTCGACCGGCGAAGCCGGTACGGTGGGCGCGGCCGTTTTCGGGCGGCCCTTTTCGGCGATGGCGATGCCGCCGAGTGTCAGTACCAGCGCAATCATGTGGAAAAGCTGCAGCGTTTCGCCGAGCAGGGCGACAGAGAGCAGCGTGCCGAAAACCGGGACCAGATTGATGAACAGGCCGGCGCGATTGGCGCCTATTTCCTCGACACCCCTGATATAAAGTATCTGCGCGAGCAGCGAGGCGAAGATTGCCGTGTAGACGGCGATCGCCCAGCCCTCACCGTCAGGCCACTGGACGGTGCCGCGCGAAGTCTCCCACAAAAGGAGAGGCAATGCGGTCAGCGCTGCGCCGAGAGCCGGGACCGCCATCAGTGTGCGCCAGTCAACGACAGGCTTCCATCTCAGGAAAATCGTATAGACGGCATAGGCGGCGACGGCGATCAGCATCAAGCCATCGCCGCGGTTCAGACTAAGCTGCAGCAGAGTTTCAAGATTGCCATGTGCTGCCGTCAGCGCCACGCCGATAAGCGTCATGCCGAAGCCAACAACCTGTGCCAGCGAAACGCCGGTGCGGAAAAAGACGAAATTCAGCAGGAAGATCAGCATGGGAATGCCGGCCTGCTCGATCGCGACATTGATTGCCGTCGTGTACTGCACGGCCGAATAGAGCATGGCATTGAAGGTCGTGTAGCCGATCACGCCGTAGAAGAAGAGGAGAGGCAGGTTCTTGCGCACCACCGGCCAGTCCTTCCGCAACTGCGGCAATGAAATGGCGGCGATCAGCACGACAGCCAGGAACCAGCGCAGGAAGGTCAGCATCATCGGGCTGACGTGGCCGAGCGCCAGCTTGCCCGCGACCGCATTGCCGCCCCAGCAGAGAGTTGCAATGACGAGGCAGATATAGGCTGTTGCTTGCAAGGGTGCTCTTTCCGTCTTTGTCGTCGCTGGCGGGCTTTTGTGAGCGGGCTTAGCCTGCCGGCGGCTGATTTGTCACGTAAAAAGCCGAATCTGCGGTGATAACAGGGTCGCTTTCCCAAAAACAAAGCTTTATAGATGCGCGGGTTTGAGCAGGTGTGCGGTTCTCCGCCGGTAACAGGAAGAGTTTGATGACGAACGTAGTCGTGGTCGGTTCGCAGTGGGGTGACGAAGGCAAGGGCAAGATTGTCGATTGGCTTTCGGAACGTGCTGACATCGTTGTGCGCTATCAGGGCGGACATAATGCCGGACATACGCTCGTGATCGACGGCACGAGCTACAAGCTCTCGCTGCTGCCCTCCGGCGTCGTGCGCCCCGGCAAGATGGCCGTCATTGGCAATGGTGTCGTCGTCGATCCGCATGCGCTGATCGCCGAGATCGGCCGGCTGGAAGCGCAGGGGGTGAAGGTCACGCCCGAGAACCTGCGCATTGCCGACAATGCCACCCTCATCCTTTCCTTGCACCGCGAGCTTGATGCCTATCGCGAAGATGCCGCCTCCAACAGCGGTACCAAGATCGGCACGACCCGCCGCGGCATCGGCCCTGCCTATGAAGACAAGGTCGGCCGCCGCGCTATCCGCGTTATGGATCTTGCGGATCTCGAAGCCCTGCCTGGCAAGGTCGACCGCATTCTGACGCACCACAACGCACTTCGCCGCGGTCTCGGCGTTGCCGAGGTCAGCCATCAGACGATCATGGACGAACTGACCTCGATCGCCGACCGCGTGCTGCCTTTCCGGGATACGGTCTGGCTGTTCCTCGACAAAGAGCGCCGCAAGGGCGCTCGTATCCTCTTCGAAGGGGCGCAAGGCAGCCTGCTCGATATCGATCACGGCACCTATCCCTTCGTGACATCGTCGAACACGGTGGCCGGTCAGGCCGCTGCCGGTTCGGGCATGGGTCCGGGTTCGCTCGGCTATATCCTCGGCATCACCAAGGCCTATACGACGCGCGTCGGCGAAGGCCCGTTCCCGACCGAACTGACGGACGAGATCGGTCAGTTCCTCGGCGAGAAGGGCCATGAATTCGGCACGGTGACGGGCCGCAAGCGCCGTTGCGGCTGGTTCGACGCTGCACTCGTGCGCCAGTCGGTCGCCACCAACGGCATCAGCGGCATCGCACTCACCAAGCTCGACGTGCTCGATGGCCTTGATGAACTGAAGATATGCGTCGGCTACATGCTCGACGGCGAGCAGATCGACCATCTTCCGGCAAGCCAGGCGGCTCAGGCTCGTGTCGAGCCGATCTACGTCACGCTGGAAGGCTGGAAGGAATCGACGGTCGGCGCTCGCAGCTGGGCGGATCTGCCGGCGCAGGCGATCAAGTATGTTCGCCAGGTCGAAGAGCTTATCGGTGCGCCGGTCGCGCTTCTTTCCACCAGCCCCGAGCGCGACGACACCATACTTGTGACCGATCCGTTTGAGGATTAATGTCGCGGGTCACTTAAGGCGACCGTTCGGGAGTATGCCGGACTTCTTGAGAAAGTACTGATGGCGGATTTTATTGCAGTTATTCGGCGGGCGGTCGACGGCCTGTCTGAAAATACCCCCGAGATGCGGGTGAAGGTCTACGAGCGTGCGCGCGGCGCGGTGCAGCGGCAGCTCGAGAACATGAAGCCGCGTCCGCCGGAAGCCATGCTGCAGCGCCAGCTTGAAAAGCTCGAGGCCGCAATCCGCGAAGTCGAGGGTGAACATTCAGAAGCGGGGCCGATCGACGAACCGATTGCAGCCGCTCCGGAACCCGAAATCCACGAAGAGCCTGCGCCAGAGCATGAGCCTGTCGCAGAGGCGGCTCCCGTTGCCGAGACACCTGTCTACGAGAGCGATGAGCAGCAGGGTGTAGAACATACCGCCAGTGAGCAGCCTGCCGAGCCGGAAGAGGTCGTTCAGGCGGCCGCTCCCGCCGACGAGGTGGTGCCCGAGCATGCTGAATGGCATCCGCCTCATGAGGAAGAAGCGCCTGCAGAAGAATGGCGTGCCCCGGAGCAGGCAGAGGTTCATGCCGAGCCCGAGAGCCGGCATGAGCCGGCGGAGGAATATTATCCAGCGGAAGGCCGGCCTGAAGAGGTTGCTGCCGAGCCGGTGGCCGAAACCACCCATGAGGTGGAAGAGGAGCTGCAGCGCGAGGACGATCAACAGCCGGCTCCGCGTGGCCTAGATCGTGCGTCCAATCGGCTCGTTGAGCCGATGGCCGATTTCGAGCCGCAATCGCAGGCGCAAACCAGCGACTTCATCGAGCACGCGCGCGAAGAACCTGTTGCGGTGGATGCAGCAGCACATTTCGATCGCATGTGGTCCGAGCCGGCTGCCGACACGCCCGCGCCTTTGCCGCAGGAGGCCGAGACCGAATGGGCGCGCGAAGAGCTCCATTCCTATGCCGAGACCACGCCTGCCGTTCCCGCCGATGCTTCGGCACGCGCTTTTGATGAAATCTCGACGCTCGGAAATGGCGGTTCGCCGGCCGTCATGCCGGCAGCCAAGGAAAACTTCTCCTGGGAAGCTGCCGCTTTCGACGACTTGCCGCCGATCGAGGCAGGCACGGACAAGAAGACACCAGCTTCCGCGCATTTCGACGACGTCGATATCTTTGCGGAAGTGCATGCCGGCAATGGTTCCGCTTCTGCAGCTCCCGCACCGGCCGCGACGCCGAGCGAAGACTGGCGCGAGGCGCGTGCGCTGCGTGGTTACGACCGCCGCAATGCTGCCGCCGATGACGATGACAGCAATCCGCCGATGGATCTGGACCAGATCGTCGCTTCCAAGCTGCAGGGCAAGAGCTTCCGCATGGAGCCCAAGCGCCGCCGCTTCGGCATCGGCACGATCCTGGCCATCCTTGTGACGCTGGGCATCCTTGGCGGCGGCGCCTATGCCGGCTGGATGAACCGCCAGGCGGTGATGGAAATGGTCGATGGTCTCGTCAGTTCCGCACCGTCACAGGCGGCGCGTGATGATACGGCAACGCCGGCGACGACACCTCCGGCGCAGCAAAACAGCGCGCCGGCCACGACCCAGTCGCCAGATCACAGTGCTACAACACCGCCGGCGCGACCCAACCAGGAGGTTGCCTCGCTGGACGGTTCGGCTGCCAATAGCAAGTTCACCCAGCGGCTGCTCGCCGATGGTACCGAAGTCGATAACGGTCCGGCAGCAGTACCGGGAACGCCGACGGCGGAAGGCAAGTCGGTTGCCGAGCAGAACGTCGCCGCAGCCGATACCAGCTCGCCGAGCGTCCAGTCCGATGCTGCGCCTGCGGAAAACCTGACGCCGAATGGCCCTGCGGCTGCACCTGCTGCGCAGAACACGCCGATCGGCGCTACGGAAAAGATGTTCCTCTATGAAGAGCGGATCGGTGAAAGTTCGCCGACGGCGATCCAGGGTTCGGTCGTCTGGACCGTGCAGCATGAAGCAGGACAGGATGGCCGCCAGGAAGCGACCGTGCAGGGCAACGTCACCGTGCCGGAGCGCAATCTTTCGGCGCTCGTGACCTTCAAGCGCAATTCCGACCCGTCGCTGCCCGCAAGCCATCTTGTCGAGATCGTCTTCTCCGTTCCCCCGAATTTCGAAGGCGGCAGCATCGACAGCGTTCAGCGCATCTCGATGAAGCGTACGGAGCAGGATCGCGGCGATCCGTTGATCGCAGTGCCGGCCAAGATCACCGACGATTTCCACATGATCGCGCTGAATGACTATCCGGATGCGCGCAAGGCCAACCTGGACCTGCTTGCCACACGTGACTGGATCGACATTCCGATCACCTATCGCAACGGCCGCCGTGCGCTTTTGACCATGCAGAAGGGCGCCACAGGCGGAGATGCGTTCAACACGGCAATCAAGGAATGGACGGCGCTCGGAGACCTCTCGACAAGCCAGTAAGGCCAATCGCCCCGAACCTCGGAAATCACGCAAAATAAAAGGCGGGCCGCAAGGACCCGCCTTTCTGATTTCGAATGACGAACCAGCTTATGCGGTGGCTTCGACCACACGCACTGCCTTGGCACGCTCCAGCGCTTCCTTGCGGACCGCATCCTGCACCTTTTCAAAGGCACGGACTTCGATCTGGCGGACGCGCTCGCGGCTGATGTCGAACTCGGCCGAAAGGTCTTCCAGCGTCACCGGATCTTCGGCGAGGCGGCGGGCCTCGAAGATGCGGCGTTCGCGGTCGTTCAGCACGCTCATGGCCTTCGACAGCATGCGGCGACGGGTATCGAGCTCATCCTGCTCGATCAGCACGTCTTCCTGGCTGTCGTGGTCGTCCACGAGCCAATCCTGCCACTGGCCGCTATCACCTTCGGAGGCCTTGATGGGAGCGTTCAGCGATGCGTCGCCAGAAAGGCGGCGGTTCATCGAAACGACCTCTTCCTCGGAGACGTTCAGCTTTGTCGCGATCTCGGTCACATGCTCCGGCTTCAGGTCGCCGTCATCGATGGCCTGGATACGGCCCTTCAGGCGGCGCAGGTTGAAGAACAGACGCTTCTGGTTCGCTGTCGTACCCATCTTCACCAGAGACCATGAGCGCAGGATATATTCCTGGATCGAGGCCTTGATCCACCACATTGCATAGGTGGCAAGACGGAAACCACGTTCCGGATCGAACTTCTTGACGGCCTGCATGAGGCCGACGTTACCTTCGGACACGACTTCACCGATCGGCAGGCCGTAGCCGCGATAGCCCATGGCGATCTTCGCAACAAGGCGAAGGTGGCTGGTGACGAGCCTGTGTGCTGCATCGCGATCGCCGTGTTCTGAGTAACGCTTGGCGAGCATGTACTCTTCCTGCGGCTCCAGCATCGGAAATTTACGGATTTCGTCGAGGTAACGATTGAGACCGGCTTCGCCGGCGGTAATGGACGGCAAGTTATTTCGGGCCATGATGCACCCTCCTTATATGGATTCCGGTTCCCGATGGAACGCGCCCTCGCGCTAAAGGCAAACCGGGACATGCGGCTCTCTCCAAGCCCGCAATAAGTCTATGTACAGATAAGTATGGCGAAACAGGGATTCAAGGTCGCCCCGGCGTTCACGAGGGCGTTATCCGGGCTCGGCCAGAGTGAGCCGGAGGCATTGATTTTATTGGCTGCTGCCGCATTTTTCCGGTGGCGTCGGCACTCTTGCGCCGGGCGCTTTCATGAGGGGAACCAGATGATCAGACCAGCCTTTGCCGCCATACTGCTGCTTTCGCTTTCCGCTGCTCTTACATCCTGCGGCAACACTGCAAGGGGACTTGCACAGGACGGGCGCGACACCAGCCACGCCCTCGATAACGCCACGCATCGGGTTCTGGGCGCCGGCTCCAAAAAGTAACAGCGACTATCGCTCATCCGCGCAAGGCGTCAGCGAGCTCCACCATGTCATCCGGCAGCGCTACTTCGAAATGCATCACCTTGCCTGTGCGCGGATGCTCGAATTGCAGCATGTAGGCATGCAGCGCCTGGCGGTCGAACTCTTTGACGATCTTGCGGGCCTCGTCGGGCAGAAGATTGGCCTTGGTCCTGAAGCCGGCGCCGTAGACGGCATCGCCCAGCAACGGATGGCCGATGTGTGCCATGTGGACGCGGATCTGGTGCGTGCGGCCGGTTTCCAGGTGGCATTCGACGAGGGAGGCAAGCGCGCTCGCATCCGGGCTTTCATGGAAGCGCTCGAGCACTTCGTAATGGGTGATCGCTTCGTCGGCGCTCTCGTTTTCGGGGCGCTTGACGGCGCGGCGGGTGCGATCGCCGGTGGCACGGCCGAGCGGCGCGTCGATCGTTCCCGAGAGCGAGCGCGGACGCCCCCAGACGATCGCCTGATAGGCGCGTTCCAGTGGCATGGTGCGGCCGTGATCGGCAAACTGCAGCGAAAGATGGCGATGTGCCATATCGTTCTTGGCGACAACCATGACGCCGGTCGTATCCTTGTCGAGGCGGTGAACGATGCCGGGGCGCCGCACGCCGCCGATGCCTGAGAGGGTGTCGCCGCAATGGTGGATCAGCGCGTTGACGAGCGTGCCTGTCCAGTTGCCGGGGCCGGGATGGACGACGAGGCCGGCCGGCTTGGAAATGACGATCACGTCTTCATCCTCATAGAGGATATCGAGCGGGATATTCTCGCCCTTTGGCGCCGGATCTTCGGGCTCCGGCAAGGTGATCTCGTAGCTGTCGCCGGCCCGCACCTTTCGTTGCGGATCGGTAACCGGTGCGCCCTTCAAAAGAACCTGGCCATCCTTGATCAGCGCCTTGATGCGGCTGCGAGAAAACTCCTCGCCGACCTGTGCTGTCAGCCAGGCGTCCAGGCGGCCTTCGGCGGTCTCGTCAGCGGTCAGGACTTTTCTATTGTCATCTGCTTGTTTAAAGGGGTCGCTCAAGACGCTTCTTCTCCGACGTATTTTTAGAACGGGACGCCATAGATGACGAAATTCGAGCCAGCTGACGATGAGCAGGAAGAAAAGCCCCTTGACCCGGCTATGGAAAATGTCCGGCGCAAGATGGTTCGCCTGCAGATCGTCTCGGGCGCCATCATGTTCGTGAGCCTTATGGCGGTCTTCGGTGCCGTTGTCTACAAGGTGACGCGCACGGAGCCATCCCAGGCCACAGCATCGACGAACTCTTCGGGCGTGCCTTCGGACGCGCCGGTGTCGGTAACGGCTTCGCTGCCGCTTGGCTTCAAGATCGAGCAGACGTCGCTTTCGGGCGGGCAGATCCTGTTTTACGGCACTGATGTCAACGGCAAGCGCAAGGCGCTGGTCTTCGACATCAAGGCGAGCCGCATCGTGGCCGACATCACGCTGTCGGGCAACTGAGGCCGGTATGGCCGCGATACCGCACACGATCGAAAGTCCCGAGGATCCGCGGATTGCGGAATTTCGCGATATTCGCGAACGCGACCTGACTGGCCGACAGAACCGCTTCATCGCCGAAGGCACGGTCGTGCTGCGCATGCTTGCCGAAGCGCATGCGGCGGGCAGGGGATTTTCGGCCGAGAAGATCCTGCTGCTGCGCAATCGGCTCGACGGAGTGTCCGAGATTCTCGAACGCTTTCCCGATGACGTGCCGGTCTATGTGGCGGATGGCGACGTTCTTGATGGTATCGTCGGCTTCAACATGCATCGCGGCGTGCTCGCCCTTGGCCGCCGGGAGCAGGCAGCGGAAAGTGTCCTTCTCGACGCGCTGCCTGAGCGGGCGCTTGTCCTCGTCGGCTGCGGCATTTCCAACCACGACAATGCCGGCTCGATGTTTCGCAACGCCGCTGCCTTCAAAGCGGATGCGATCCTGTTTGATGAGACCTGCTGCGATCCGCTCTACCGCAAGGCGTTGCGCGTTTCGGTCGGCTCGGTCCTCAGCACGCCCTATCATCGCGGCGGTAATGCGCTTGATCTTCTCTCAAGCCTCGCCGGGCGCGGCTTTGCAATCTGGACGCTATCGCCACGCGGCGAGACGGATATCCGGCAGATACCGGCGTCCGATCGCATGGCGCTCGTCGTCGGCACCGAGGGTGAGGGACTGCCGGAGGCCGTGCTTTCCCGTTTTCGCACTGCGCACATTCCGCAATCTGAAGGGCTGGACAGTCTCAACGTGGCGACAGCGACCGGCATTGGTCTCTTTGCCATATCTTCGGCTATGGCCCGAATCTGACAGGGGTCAGCGCTGCGGATCGGCGATGATCGCAGCTGCGCGGTCAGCGAGATTCACGCGGTCGTTTGCTCCCTTCTTCTCTCCGCTGTCAGGCAGGAGGGAGAGGATCGGAGAGGACGGACCTTCGTTGAGCGCCGTAAGCGCCACCATGCTGGCGGCGATCGAGGTGATTTCCTCGCGAAGCGCACCATCGCGACTGGTATTGTTTCTTGCCTTCTGCAGGTGATCGGCCAGTGCCGCGCTGCGCCTGCGGACATTGTCGCTCATCTGCGCCGTGATAGATGTGAGATCGAGCTCCGAGGTTTCGGCTTCGCTGCTCGCTTCGGCGGGAAGATCGGCAACAGCGTTGGCAAGACCGGCATCGCGCAGCAGCTTGGTGACCTTGCGCAGCTCGGCATTGGCCGCCTTCAGCTGGTCCTTCAACTTGGCGATTTCCTGCTGCCGGCGGCCGAGCAGGGCTTCCTTGTCCGCGGCGGAGGCGGTTTCTCGGGCGGCCTTGTCCTCGAGGCGAATGACCATGTGCTGCTGCTGGCTGAGCTTCTGCTCGGCATCCTTGGCGCGCTTCTGCAGAACGGTCACGTCCTTGCGCATCGTATCGCGTTCGTCGCGCATGGCATTGGCGCGAAACTTCAGGTTCTCAGCTTCAGTCTCGCGGGCGGCAAGGTCGATCTTCAGACTGTCGGCCTGTTCCGCAAGCTTGGAAAGCCGCGCACGCAGCGTCTCCAGCTCGCTATCCTTGTTGGAGCCTGCCTGTTCGGCAATATGCAGGCTCGTCTTCAGCTGGCTGATATAGTTTTCGTCCTTGCGAAGATGGGAGCGCTGCTCGGCGGCCTCCACCTGCATTTCGCCGATCTGCGCGCGTGCCTCGTTGACTTCGGAGGCCAGCCTGCCGGCATCGACGGCGAGCGCGTCATGGCGCAGCTGCAGGGAGAGCGACTTCTCGCGTTCGCGCTGCAGATCCTGCGCAGTACGGGCATTTTCAGCGGCGTAGAGCGCGCGCACCATGTCCTTCTGCGCCCGCACTTCCTGCGGGCTCAACGGCATCGTCGCCTTGAGGCGGTTCTCGGTGTACCAGACGATGCGGCGATGGACAGCAGGCGAGACCAGAAAGACGAGGAAGGCCGCGGTCAGGAAACCCAATCCGAACAAAAGAGCATATTCGATCACGGCGCGGCCATCGCTTCGAAGGTTGATACAGTCCGTTGATTAAGCACGCAGGGGGCACATCGGCAAGGCTGCGGGCGCCGGCAGGACCATATTCCCAGGAATATTAGCGCTGATCTGAGCTTTTCAGAAGGGGTTCCACGTCGGGTTCGGGGTGACCTTCAGGTAGCCGACATTGATGCCGAGACGGGCGCCGACACCGGTGCGGATCGGTACGACCAGAACGTTGTTGTTCTTGAGAAGCGTCATGCCGAAGCCGGCGATGACATAGGCCGAGCCGCTGACGCCGCCGAAGCGGGCATAGATGGAATCGATGGACGGCAGGTCGTAGACCAGCATCATGACGCGCGAGCCCTGGCCGCCATAGTCAAGACCGAGGGACGGACCCTGCCAGTAGAGCGGGTGTTCGCCTGCATTCTTGGTGTTGAGCTGGCCTTCGCCGTAGGTCAGGCCGGCGATGAAGGCGCCGCCGCCTTCCTGGCCGAGAATATAGCCGTTCGGCAGGCCATATTTCTGGAAGGCGCTTTCAACGACCTTGGCAAGGCCGCCGCTGGTCTCGCCGAAGAAGGAATGACCGGCATCGACGATTTCCTGCACTGTATACTGGCCGTTGCTCTGCTGCGCTGCGGCCTGCCCTGTAATCATCATCGACGAGATCACGATTGCGGTCAGCAACTTGCAGAAGCCGATAAATCTTCCGAGAAATTGGAGGCGCATGATGTCATCCATTCGTCATTGTCAGGAGTATTAGCATTTGATGCATTTTGCGCCGATCGTCTTAACAATCGGTTTACCAAATATGGTGTCATTATGGCGGTGAGTACGGTCGCAAACTTCGCGCAATTTTGATCAGGCACACTACCGGGTGGAATGACACTGCCGCCCTCAGGAGACGATGATGTCCAAGAACCCCAATCTCACTCTGTCCGGTCCGGACCTGGCAGCACTTCTGTGCAGCCGCGTGTGCCATGACGTGATCTCACCCGTCGGCGCCATCAACAACGGCCTGGAGCTTCTGGACGAAGGCGGAGCAGATTCGGATGCGATGGATCTCATCCGCACCAGCGCACTGAATGCCTCGGTCCGTCTCAAATTCGCACGCCTTGCCTTTGGTGCTTCCGGTTCCGTCGGCGCCTCGATCGATACCGGTGAGGCCGAACGTGCGGCCAAGGATTTCGCTGTGGCCGAAAAGAAGACCGAGGTGACCTGGAGCGGTCCGCGCGCGATCGTCGCCAAGAACAGGGTCAAACTCCTCCTGAACCTTTTCCTCGTCGCATATTCTTCCATACCGCGCGGCGGCAATCTGGATATCACTCTGGAAAATCCCGAATTCGATGCAAGCTTCAAGCTCGTCGCCAAGGGCAAGCTGATGCGCATGCCGCCGAAGTTCATCGAAATCGCTACCGGCACTGTCGAAGAAGCGATCGATGCGCATTCGATCCAGCCCTACTATACCGTACTTCTGGCTGAAGAATGCGGCATGGTTCTGGGTCACGAAGTCAGCGCCGAAGAGATCATCTTCACTGCCAAGATCGCTGCAGCGTAGTTTACCAATTGCTGATCGAAGCAACGGCGGTAACGATTCCTTAGCCTGATCAACCTATCCTCGAAGGTCAGGAAGGCCCTCGATGGAGACAGCGCGAGGGATAAGGAGCCGCCATGCAGAGATTCATGATCACCGACAGTTCGGACATTGTTCGCAAGGTCGGCAAGCGAATCCTTTCCGAACTCGATTTCCTGGTCAGCGAAGCGTCGAATGCCGAAGAGGCGCTGCAACGCTGCCAGGCCGAGCTTCCCGAATATCTGATCGTTGATTCAGGTATGGAGGGGGCGCTCGAGCTCATCGCCGCCATCCGCGCCCTGGACGGCGGCAAAGAGGTGAAGATCTACTATTGCGTCATCGAAGCCGACCTGAAGAAGCTTATGGCCGGCAAGCGGGCAGGGGCAACCGACTTCCTGCTGAAGCCATTCGACCGCAAGATCCTCACCGCCGTGTTCGGAAATCGCGCAATCGCCGCCTGAGCAGGTTGCGCAAATCGTTAACGCAAGCCGTCCTTCCGGGCGGCTTTTTCATTTCGGGATAGAGCACCAAAACAAAAATCCCGCCACAAGGGCGGGATTTTTAGGGATAAGCGGATTTGGCGGATCAGGCGGTTTCGGCGTATTCGGCGCCATCGGGCTCGCGCAGCACATAGCCGCGACCCCAGACGGTTTCGATGTAGTTGGCGCCGCCGGCGGCATTTGCAAGCTTCTTGCGCAGCTTGCAGATGAAGACGTCGATGATCTTCAGTTCGGGCTCGTCCATACCGCCATAAAGGTGGTTCAGGAACATTTCCTTGGTGAGCGTGGTGCCCTTGCGGAGCGAGAGAAGCTCCAGCATCTGGTATTCCTTGCCCGTCAGGTGAACGCGCTGGCCGCCGACTTCGACGGTTTTTGCATCGAGGTTGACGATCAGTTCGCCGGTCATGATAACCGACTGTGCATGGCCCTTGGACCGGCGCACGATCGCATGGATGCGGGCAACGAGCTCATCCTTGTGGAAGGGCTTGGTCATGTAGTCGTCGGCACCGAAGCCGAGACCGCGAACCTTGTCTTCGATACCGGCCATGCCCGAGAGGATCAGGATCGGAGTCTTGACCTTCGACAGACGGAGAGTGCGCAGCACTTCGTATCCGGACATGTCGGGAAGGTTCAGATCGAGAAGGATGATATCGTAATCATACAACTTGCCCAGATCCACGCCTTCTTCGCCGAGATCTGTCGTATAAACATTAAAACTCTCAGATTTGAGCATCAGTTCGATGCTCTGCGCCGTAGCGCTATCATCCTCGATGAGAAGTACCCGCATAATTATCCCCTTTACCGCCGCCGAAAGGTGGCATGGCCCCCTACGCGATACCGAATAAGCTACGTGATTTGGAAGCTGCCACGAAATGGTTAACAAATTCTAATTCACTCTGGCAAGGAGTATCGAATTTATTAAATAATTTTTCCATTTCTCTGTTTTCCAATGGGAATCTCGAAACCCAGTTCTCAACTTTGACATTAAGAAATCGAGCTAAGTGATTCATCCGACTCGCTAATGAAAAGGTTCGGTTTTCCTGTCCTGGTGTTTACCGAGCCTTAAATCATCTCACCTATCATTAACGATGCCCGTAAACGAAAGGTTACCAGCGGTAGGTTTTTGTTAATATCGCAGGAAATTTTTCGGCAAACCGTGTCAAAGCGGCGCGCAAGGGCGGTTTCAAGTTGAGCCGGGGTCTCGCATCACGGGAGTAATGCGTATGAAGTCGCGAGAGAGCCTCGTTCGCCTGAAAGAGTTTCAGGTTAACGAAAAGCGTCGTCAGCTGCAGCAGTTGCAGATGATGATGTCCGAGTTTGAACGGATGACGAAGGATCTGGAGAGCCAGATCGTCGTCGAGGAAAAGAAGTCCGGTATTTCCGACCCGAATCACTTTGCATATCCGACCTTCGCCAAGGCCGCACGTCAGCGCGCCGACAATCTTCAGGTCTCGATCAAGGAACTGAAGGTTCAGGAGGAGGCGCTGGAACTGGCGCTTGAGGAAATGCAGGCGGAATATGCCAGGGCAACGGCGCTCGAAGAGCGCGACGGCGCAGTTCGCGCCCGGGCCTGACGAATATTGCAGGCGCCGGTACCGGCGCCCTGGGGGATAACCACAGAAGCCATGCATGACGGGCCAAGTGTCCGTCATGCATGGCTTTTGGTGTTTCTGTCGTGTGAGGTGGCCTCTTCAGTTTACCACGTCGTTCCATTCCGGATGGCGCTGCGCCTGTGATTTGAAGAAGGGGCAGAGCGGAATGATCTTCCAGCCGCCCTGGCGGGCTGCCTCGACCGCGTGGAGGGCGAGTGCCTGGCCGACGCCTTTGCCACGCAAAGCGTCGGGCACGCCGGTATGATCGATGATAATGAGTTTCGGCGATGTCCGGGAATAGGTCATTTCCGCTTCATGGCCTTCCAGCACCGCAACGTAGCGGCCGCCGGAGGTGTTTTCCTCAATCCTGATATCCATGTCCATGTCTCCTGACGAATTGTGTGGTCGGGAACGTGACACGACGGCATCGGCATGCCAAGCCGTGGCGGTGGGAGACAGTGTGTTCAAAAGGGGAGGCGGGAATTGAACAGGCTTTTGGTGATTCGGCCGGTTCTATTGGTGACGGCGCCGTTTCTTCTGGCGCTCGGCCTCGTGCTTCCGCTCATCCGTTTCGAGAAGCTCTGGTTCTTCGACGAGACGCCGTCGCTCCTGCAAATCGTGGCTTCGCTCTGGAATGGCGGCGACGTTGCGCTTGCAGCGCTGGTGGGGCTCGTCTCGATCGTACTGCCGGTCTTGAAAATGATCGGGATCGCGGCAGAATTGACGGCTGCCGGCAGCACCGGCAGCCTGTTTTATCGCAACGTCGTGCCGCATCTGTCCAAGTGGTCCATGATGGATGTGCTGCTCGTTGCGATCGTCATTGCGGCGGCGAAGACGACAGGACTTGCGAATGCGTTCACGCAGCCCGGCCTCTGGTGTTACGCGGCCTCGGCAATGATTTCGGGCCTTCTTCATTCCCTCAAGGGAAATGCGTCCGGCCCGAAATGATCAAATCGAAGGGAGTGGGGTCAGTGGCGGTACTGCTGGATGCGCGTGGTGCGCAGGCCGGCAAGGCCATGGCTGTTGATGGAGGACTGCCAGGAAAGGAATTCTTCGACAGTTAGCGTGTAACGCTCGCAGGCTTCTTCCAAGCTCAACAGGCCACCGCGCACAGCCGCGACAACCTCTGCCTTCCGGCGGATGACCCAGCGCCGCGTATTGGGCGGCGGAAGATCCGCAATCGTCAGGGGGCTGCCATCGGGGCCGATGACATATTTTACTCGGGGACGTATCATTTCGGTCATTGGACTCTCTACACAACGCAAGACCACGGGTGCCACTCTAACTTGCCACATTTAAAAATTGCCTAAACGCATCGTAAGACTTTGATAACAACTTTAGACGCGCGTCCGAGGCTGATTTGCCGGCTCCTGCCGTTGCGTCAGTTTGACCCGGCTGCATGGGAGCCATGCGGAATAAATGTTACATATTATTTTCCGGACAATTTATAAGCGCTGCAACATAAGCATGAGCGCAAAGACTTCGTCTCCGTTCTTCTCGCAGTATCATTGAAGATTGCCGTTTGAATGCTTCGTATCCTTCGGATGCGGGGCAATCGCGTCTTTCGTGATCGTCCGGCGCGTCCAACCCGCGGCCGGCTGCGAGACCGAGCCGAAGCCAGGCCCGTGAAGGAACAAGAGAATGAAGAGACGTGAACGCGCAGTCCGCGACTGCGCCGATGATGCTGCATTTTCGCCTTTTGGAGCCCGTTCTGCGGGCGTTTCCGCCGTCGACGGCGCAAACCGCCTAGACGAGTTGGCGAAGGCTGCGGGGTTCGAATTCTACCTGTTTTCCGTATTCCCGCGTGGGGACAGGACGGCCTTTCTCGAAAACAAGCTGATCAGCAACTGGCCTCAGAGCCTCGTCAACTTTTACGAGGAGGCGGACCTCTTCTATTGCAGCAAGCTGGTCGCTGTCATGAAACAAACCATCATGCCTGTCTTCTGTGAGGAAGGCCCTTTTGGTGGCAATGCAGCGAATCAGGAAAATCGCCGTCTGAACACGATGTTTCAGATGCACGGGCTGAAGCATACCTTTGCCTTCGCACTGCACGACGCTGACCTGAAACAATACATTTTTGCTTTTTCAGGCGCGCAGGCGATGCCCTCTCGCGAAGAAGCAATGGCGCTGCTTTATGGCTGCATGGAGCTTCTGGACACGCTACCAAGCGACGAGAAGCCGGAAGACCAGCCATCGGAAAGCCTGACCCGGCGGGAGATCGAATGTCTGCGCTGGTCGGCTGCCGGCAAGAGCAGCGATGAGATCGCAATCATTCTCGATCTCTCGTCTCATACGGTGGTGGGATATCTGAAGAGCGCGATGCGCAAGCTGGATTCGGTCAACCGGATGCAGGCCGTTGCCCGGGCATTTCGGTATCGGCTGCTGTAACAGCCGATACCTTTCTTTTCCAATCAGAAGCCTTTGCCGCCATTCAATTCGGAAATCAGCGTTCCGAAGATGATGCGGATGTCCATCAATACCGAGAAGTTCTCGACATAGTGGAGATCGCTGGCGATGCGGGCGCGCGCCTTGGCCGGGCGGTCCGTCGGGCCGCGCAGGCCGCGCATCTGCGCCAGGCCGGTAATGCCCGGACGCATGGCATGGCGGTGATGATATTCCGGAACCAGCTCTTCATAGAGCATGCCGCCGGCACGCATGCCGATTGCATGGCAGCGCGGTCCAACAACGGACATGTCACCCTTCAGTACGTTGAGAAGCTGCGGGAGCTCATCAATGTTAGAGCGACGCAGGAAGGCGCCGACGCGGGTGACACGGGGGTCATTCTTGACCGTCTGTGCAACGCCGCTGACATCCTGCATGTCCGTGCGCATGGAACGGAACTTGTAGACCTTGATGGCCCGGCAGTTCTTGCCCCAGCGGGTCTGCTTGAAGAGGACTGGACCGGGGCTGTCCATCTTGATCAGGGCTGCGACGGCGAGAAGCAGTGGAGCAAGCACGACGAGCGCGCTGATCGAGGCAAAAATATCGAAGGCGCGCTTCATCAAGAACTGCACGGAGGCAGGTGGCGGAACGATGCTGTCGAGTGCGGTAACTGGGAACCTCGCGTTGCCCTGTCGAACAGGCGTAACGCGAAAGCTCTCTTCAGAAATACTCTTGTTAAGGTCCATGACGCTCAAGGATCTACCCTTTGTATTTTGAAGCTTTCGGCGGTGTGATTAGATGGCTTGGTTAGCGCCACATTAAGGCGCCAGAATGTTAGGCGACGTTTAACCCTACTACATCCTAAATTTGCGACATTTGTTTAACCGAGTCCAGAGAAATTTCGCATCGCAGCAAACTTCGCAGTTGCGTTAAGTTTATGCAAAATCAGGAGTTTTATTTTTCAACCGGGATTTTTATTAGGAATCTTAGGTGTTTGACCGGATTCGGGACGGCAGACGACGGTTGTAATGGTTGAGGGCTACACCGTACCAAAACGCTCCATTGCCCACGGCGCCTGAGAGATCATGGTCCGGCCGGGATCGAATTTGCCGTCCAGCGTGAGGGGATAAGAGCGGGAAAAGTTATCGGCGACGCTATTCTGTAATTAAGATATTCATTCCATAATTGCGTCTTTGTATGCCAAGATGTTACCGAAGTCACATCACGGCGGCGGCGTCAATTATGGCGAGAACGTGGCAAGAAAACATGCCATCGGAAAGCCGAAGGGCGCACCCCTCGAATCAAGGGGACGACCGATTTCGGAAAGTACCCAGGGATTTTTCGGCCGGAGACATCGAAGAACCGATCGCCGATGACGGCAACGATATTTCCGCAAAAAAGTTGGAAGACACCGACTTTCTGTGGTCACTATGCCTGTGCGAGTGCAGGTTTCGTACCGCCCCAAGAGACGAAATGGGGATTTGCGAAGTCGAAATCGGCAGCCGCACCGGTTTTGCCGTAGAGAAGCGGTTGGCCGTCCATAGTGACAGTCGATCCGCCGGCTGCGCGCAGCACCGCATCGCCAGCCGCTGTATCCCACTCCATGGTGCGGGTGAACCGCGGGTAGACGTCGGCCTTGCCTTCAGCCAGCAGACAGAATTTCAGGGACGAGCCGATGTTGGTGCATTTGGAGATGGCATGCCTGGCCAGGAAAAGGCCAGTCTCGGGACTATCGTGGCGAAAGCTTGCAAGAGCCATGCTCTCTGCCGGCTGCTTGCGCACCTTGATAAGGCTTCGCTCCGTTACTGCAAAGTTTTCGTCGATTACCAGTTTTTCCGCGCTTCCGCGTTCGCCGGAAAAAGCGATGCCCAGCGCCGGGGCGTAGACGATACCGGCGACCGGAATGCCATTTTCCACATAGGCGATATTGACGGTAAACTCCCGGCGCTTATCCAGGAATTCGCGGGTGCCATCGAGAGGGTCGACGAGAAAGAAGGACTTTCCGGCGATGTCGGGCACCTTGCCGGCAGCCACTGATTCTTCGGCGATGACGGGGATCTCGGGGAAATCGCGTTGCAGATGCGCCAGTATGATGCGCTCGGCCTCCTGGTCGGCGATCGTCACCGGACTTTCGTCGGCCTTCATTTCCACCGGGCAGCCGTCGCAGAAGACCTCTATGATGGCCTTGCCGGCTTCGAGTGCCGCCCGTTCGAATGTCTTCAGCATATTCCTGCCGTTCGCCCGTAAATCCGTCTTGAGACTACTGCGCTATATATAGTCTATCGGAGGTGTTGCCGCACCCCTTGCCGGAATCCCGTAACATTAACACAGGCCCGCAGGATTTGCATGAACCCGTCAGCGGCAATGGTCGGTGAAATGGCATTTGCAATTAACAGCATCTTCGAGTTTGAAATTTCGTCAACTTCCTTACTTGTGGAACAGTTTACGCGTGACGCGAGCGTTTCTGGCTTGGTCCAGTGCACAAAGATTAATTGACAAAGCCGGATCTGGCTAAAAAATTGCCAAACGATGCCGCTTTTGTGTGGATTTTGGTTTGAATTGCGCCATTTATCGCTGTTTGCCCAAGATTCTGGCGCAGTAAATCCTTTTTGTCTTCACATTTCCAACGAAACCGCTATGCAATGCGAGCTAGAGGCTCATGTGAAAGCATGAGCGATAAAACCAATAAGAGATGCAACTTAAATTTGGTTCGCATCCAGGGGAAATGACATATGGAGTATTTCGTCCAGCAGCTCTTCAATGGGCTGACTCTCGGATCCATCTATGGCCTTGTGGCTATTGGCTATACGATGGTTTACGGCATTATCGGCATGATCAACTTCGCCCATGGCGATATTTTCATGCTTGGTGGTTTCGCTGCTCTTATCGTCTTTCTCGTTCTCACATCCATCTTTGCAGGTCTTCCGGTAGCCGTGCTGCTATTGGCGATGCTTGTGGTCGCGATGCTGATGACGAGTTTGTGGAACTGGACGATCGAGCGCGTCGCCTACCGCCCGCTGCGCGGTTCATTCCGCCTGGCGCCGCTGATTACCGCGATCGGCATGTCGATCACGCTGTCCAACTTTATCCAGGTGACGCAGGGTCCGCGCAACAAGCCGATCCCGCCGCTCGTCGGCACGGTATATAATGTTGGTGGTCTCTCGATCTCGCTGAAGCAGATCATCATCATTGTCGTGACCGTCGTCCTGCTTGCTGCCTTCTGGTATCTTGTCAACAAGACGGCACTCGGACGTGCTCAGCGCGCCACCGAACAGGACCGCAAGATGGCCGCCCTTTTGGGCGTCAATGTTGACCAGACCATCTCCATCACCTTCATCATGGGTGCGGCACTCGCGGCCGTCGCCGGCACGATGTATCTGATGTACTATGGTGTCGCATCGTTCAACGATGGCTTCATCCCGGGCGTCAAGGCCTTCACTGCAGCCGTTCTCGGCGGCATCGGCTCACTGCCGGGCGCTGTTCTCGGCGGGCTGATGATCGGCCTCATCGAATCCCTATGGTCGGCCTATTTCACCATCGCGTACAAGGATGTCGCTACCTTCGCCATTCTTGCATTCGTGCTGATCTTCAAGCCGACGGGCATTCTCGGCCGGCCGGAAGTCGAGAAGGTATAAGTCATGGCAAACATCGACACTTCCGCTGGCAAGTCCGACGCCGGGCTTGTCCAGAAGGGGCTTAGGGAAGCCTTCTTCTCCGGCCTCATCGCACTTGGTCTGTTCGTTCTCTATGTCGGTCTCGGCACGCAGCAGAACATCAACAACGAGCTGATTGTCGTTCAGCGTTGGGGACTGCTGGCCATTTTCGTGCTGGTCGCCGCCATCGGCCGTTTCATCGTGGTTGTTTTCGTCAGGCCGCATCTTGATCAGCGCAAGCTTTTGAAGGCGCGTCATGGCGATCTGGAGATTTCGACGGAAAAAGGCTTCTTCCGGACGCATTTCCTGAAGTTCGCCCTGCTTTTCCTGGTGGTTTATCCGCTGCTGACAGCCTATTTCCTCGGTCCGCAGGGCGCGCTGAAGTGGGTGGACAATTTCGGCATCCAGATCCTGATCTACGTGATGCTCGCCTGGGGTCTGAATATCGTCGTTGGTCTCGCCGGTCTGCTCGACCTCGGCTATGTCGCCTTCTACGCAGTCGGCGCCTATTCCTATGCGCTGCTGTCGGCCCATTTCGGCTTTTCCTTCTGGGTGCTGCTGCCGCTCGCCGGTATTTTTGCCGCTCTCTGGGGCGTCATTCTCGGCTTCCCCGTGCTGCGCCTGCGCGGCGACTATCTGGCGATCGTGACGCTTGCCTTCGGTGAAATCATTCGTCTCGTCATCATCAACTGGACGGAAGTCACCAAGGGCACCTTCGGTATCTCCGGCATCGCCAAGGCTTCGGTCTTCGGCATCTGGAGCTTCGATGTCGGCAAGGCGAACAATTTCGCCAAGGTCTTCGGCCTGCCGTCGTCTTCGGCCTATTACAAGATCTTCCTGTTCTACGTCATCCTGGCTCTCTGCATGCTGACCGCCTATGTGACGATCCGGCTGCGCCGCATGCCGATCGGCCGTGCGTGGGAAGCGCTTCGCGAAGATGAAATCGCCTGCCGTTCGCTCGGTATCAACACGGTGACGACGAAGCTGACCGCTTTCGCCACCGGCGCGATGTTCGGCGGCTTCGCCGGTTCCTTCTTCGCCGCCCGTCAGGGCTTCGTCTCGCCGGAATCCTTCGTGTTCCTGGAATCGGCCGTCATTCTCGCCATCGTCGTCCTTGGCGGCATGGGCTCGCTGACGGGCATCGCTATCGCCGCTGTCGTCATGGTCGGCGGTACGGAAGTGCTGCGCGAAATGGACTTCCTCAAGATGGTCTTCGGACCGGATTTCACCCCGGAACTCTACCGCATGCTGCTCTTCGGCCTTGCGATGGTCATCGTCATGCTGTTCAAGCCGCGCGGTTTTGTCGGCTCGCGTGAGCCGACCGCCTTCCTCAAGGAGCGCAAAGCGGTCTCCGGAAGCTTTACCAAGGAGGGCCATGGTTGATGAGCCCTGTCGAGAACACGATGTCGAATGACACTTTGCTCAAGGTCGAGCACCTGTCGATGAAGTTCGGCGGCCTGATGGCCATCAACGACTTCTCCTTCGAGGCCAAGCGCGGTGAAATCACCGCGCTGATCGGCCCGAACGGTGCGGGCAAGACGACCGTCTTCAACTGCATCACCGGTTTCTATAAGCCGACGATGGGCATGATTACGCTGACTCAGAACAGCGGCAAGCAGTACCTTCTCGAGCGCCTGCCGGACTTCCGTATCACCAAGGAAGCCAGGGTTGCCCGTACCTTCCAGAACATCCGCCTGTTCTCGGGCCTCACCGTTCTGGAAAACCTGCTGGTCGCCCAGCATAACAAACTGATGAAGGCTTCGGGCTTCACGGTGCTTGGTCTGCTCGGTATCGGTCCCTACAAGCGCGAAGCGGCTGCTGCCATCGAGCTTGCGCGCCACTGGCTTGAGAAGGCCGACCTTATCGACCGCGCCGACGATCCGGCCGGCGACCTGCCTTACGGCGCCCAGCGTCGTCTGGAAATCGCTCGCGCCATGTGCACCGGTCCGGAGCTGCTGTGCCTCGACGAGCCGGCTGCCGGTCTCAATCCGCGAGAATCGGCAGCGCTCAATGCCTTGCTGAAAGGCATTCGCACCGAAACCGGCACCTCGATCCTGCTCATCGAGCACGACATGTCGGTCGTCATGGAAATTTCCGACCACGTCATCGTTTTGGAATACGGCCAGAAGATTTCCGACGGAAGCCCCGACCACGTGAAGAACGACCCGAGGGTTATTGCAGCCTATCTTGGTGTCGAGGATGAAGAAGTCGAAGAGGTCATTGCGACCGTAGAAGGGGGCGCAATCTGATGGCGGCCGGTGAACAGCTTCTCAAGGTTCAGGGCGTCGAGACCTATTACGGCAATATTCGCGCGCTCGCCGGCATCGATGTCGAGGTGAAGAAGGGCGAAATCGTCAGCCTGATCGGCGCCAACGGCGCCGGCAAGTCGACGCTGATGATGACGATCTGCGGGAGCCCGCAGGCCCGTACCGGCTCGATCGTCTTCGACGGCCAGGATATCACCAAGCTGCCGACGCATGAGATCGCGCGGTTGCGTATCGCGCAGTCGCCCGAAGGACGACGCATCTTTCCGCGAATGACCGTGCTGGAAAATCTCCAGATGGGCGCCGGTCTCGATAATCTCAAATACTTCCATGAGGATGTAGAAAAGATTTTCGTTATGTTCCCGCGTCTTAAGGAGCGTCAGTCGCAGCGTGGCGGCACGCTTTCGGGTGGCGAACAGCAGATGCTTTCGATCGGCCGTGCGTTGATGGCGCGCCCGAAGCTGCTGCTGCTCGACGAACCGTCGCTCGGCCTCGCTCCGCTGATCGTGAAGGGCATCTTCGAAGCCATCAAGATGCTGAACGAGAAGGAGGGGCTGACCGTCTTCCTCGTGGAGCAGAACGCATTCGCAGCGCTCAAGCTGTCTCACCGGGCCTATGTGCTGGTCAACGGCAAGGTAACGATGAGCGGCAGCGGCAAGGAACTGCTTGCGAATCCCGAGGTGCGTGCTGCCTATCTCGAAGGCGGGCGGCATTGATCGCGGCAGAAGGGAGAGTTTGATTATGCAGGGACTTTTCTTCGAAAGCGACAACGGCGTGAAGCTCGTCATCCGAGCGCTCGTTGTGCTCATCGGTTTCTGGACGGCGTGGCGCGCCGGCAGGGCGGTTGCGGACGGCTGGAACAACTACTCCTTGGTTGTCGTCTACACCTTCCTGCTCGCCTGGGCGATGCAGTTCCTGCATCATGCGCTGTTTGACGGCCCGATGCTCAGCGCCCTCTTCTACATCATCGATTTCGTAACTCTGCTGGTCTTCTCGACAGCCGGGTTCCGCTATCGCCGTACCAATCAAATGGTCAACAACTATTACTGGCTGTACGAAAAAACTTCCGCGTTTTCGTGGAAGGAGAAACATTGACAGCCCGTTGAAACTAGGCATGAATTGCCTTCAGAGCGGAACAGCTTTCCCGGCGCAGTCAAAGGTGGGGTTTGCGTCGGGCCTTGGAAGAACCCGCCCAAAAATTGGGAGTAACAATATGAAGAAGTCTCTCTTGTCAGCGGTGGCACTGACGGCGATCGTCGCGTTCGGCGGCGTCGCACGAGCTGACATCGTGATCGGCGTTGGCGGCCCGCTGACGGGTCCAAACGCTGCGTTCGGCGCACAGCTTCAGAAGGGTGCCGAGCAGGCAGCCGCCGACATCAACGCTGCTGGCGGTATCAACGGCGAGCAGATCAAGATCGAGCTCGGCGACGACGTTTCCGACCCGAAGCAGGGCATCTCCGTCGCGAACAAGTTCGTTGCTGACGGCGTGAAGTTCGTTATCGGCCACTTCAACTCGGGCGTTTCCATTCCGGCTTCCGAAGTTTACGCCGAAAACGGCATCCTCGAAATCACCCCGGCTGCTACGAACCCGGTTTTCACCGAGCGTGGCCTGTGGAACACCTTCCGCACCTGCGGTCGTGACGACCAGCAGGGCGCCATTGCCGGCAAGTATCTGGCCGACCACTTCAAGGACGCCAAGATCGCCGTCATTCACGACAAGACACCTTACGGCCAGGGTCTCGCTGACGAAACCAAGAAGGCTCTGAATGCCGCTGGCGTCACCGAAGCCATGTACGAAGGCGTCAACGTCGGCGACAAGGACTTCTCGGCTCTCATCGCAAAGATGAAGGAAGCCGGCGTTTCGATCATCTACTGGGGCGGTCTGCACACCGAAGCCGGTCTCATCATCCGCCAGTCGGCCGACCAGGGCCTGAAGGCAGCGCTCGTTTCGGGTGACGGTATCGTCTCGAACGAACTCGCCTCCATCGCTGGTGACGCCGTTGCCGGTACGCTGAACACCTTCGGCCCGGATCCGACTGTCAACCCGGCCAACAAGGACCTCGTAGCGAAGTTCAAGGCCGCCGGCTTCAACCCGGAAGCTTACACGCTCTATTCCTACGCTGCGCTGCAGACGATCGCTGCTGCTGCCAAGGCGGCCGGTTCTACCGACGCTGAAGCCGTTGCCGCGGCCATGAAGGAAAAGGGTCCGTTCCCGACCGTTCTCGGCGAGATCTCCTTCGACGAAAAGGGCGACCCGAAGCTTCCGGGCTACGTCATGTACGAATGGAAGAAGGGCGACGACGGCAAGTACAGCTACTTCCAGAAGGCCGACTGATTTCAGTCTCTGGCAGATATGCCTTTCATGGAAGCCCGGTCAGCGACCGGGCTTCTTTCGTTTGGCCTGCGCAGTTCGAGATCGCAGTCTTTGCGGGTTTGAAGGCCATTCCATTCCTGGCCTTCTTGGCCTAAGCCAAAGGTAAAGGATGGAGGACCCAGATTCATGCCAAAACCCCGCATTCTCGTCACCCGGCGCTGGCCCGCCTCGGTAGAGGCCGTGCTCGCAGAGCGTTTCGATGTCTCGCTCAACAGAGATGATGTGCCGCTCGGTGAAAGCGAGCTTCGCCAGGCGCTGGCGGACCATGACGCGGTGCTGCCGACCGTTTCCGACAAGCTGCCGGCAGCGGTGTTTGCCGGCGATATCCGTACGAAGATCCTCGGCAATTTCGGGGTGGGATTCAATCACATCGATATCTCCGCCGCAAAGGCCAAAGGCATTGCGGTGACGAATACGCCTGGGGTACTGACCGATTGCACCGCCGATATCGCCATGCTGCTTCTGCTTTCCGTGGCCCGTCGCGGCGGCGAGGGCGAGCGCCAGGTGCGTGCCGGCGAATGGAAGGGCTGGTGTCCGACGCATATGATCGGCACGAAGGTGACCGGCAAGACTGTGGGTATTATCGGCTTCGGGCGAATCGGCAAGGCTTTTGCGCAGCGCTGCCATTTTGGCTTCGGCATGGACATCGTGTTCTATAACCGTTCCCAGGTCGACCCGGGGGAGGCGGCACGTTACGGCGCGCGTCAGCTTGGTTCGGTGGAAGAGGTGCTCGCGGCTTCCGATTTCGTTTCGCTCCATTGCCCTGGAGGAGCGGAGAACCGGCATCTGATGAATGCAGAGCGGTTTGCAGCAATGAAGCGGGGCGCTTTCCTCATCAATACGGCGCGAGGCGATGTCGTCGATGAGACGGCGCTGACAGCGGCGCTTGCGAACGGCACGATCCGCGGCGTCGGGCTCGATGTCTACGAGGCGGAGCCGCAAGTGCCGGAAGCGCTGCGACGGATGGAGAATGTCGTTCTGCTGCCGCATCTCGGCAGCGCGACGGAAGAGACGCGCACGGCGATGGGGATGAAGGTCGTGGAGAATGTGACGGCGTTTTTCGAAGGCCGCGAGGCGCCGGACCGCGTCATCTGAGGGCGCTGCTTGCTATCCCTCACATCTCATGCAGGGCATGCGCCGCCTTGACGGCGGCGGATGCCCTGTTTTCGACCCCGAGCTTCACATAGATCTGTTCGAGGTGCTTGTTCACCGTTCGCGCAGAAAGTCCGAGGATCTCGCCGATATCGCGGTTGGCCTTGCCCTTGGCGATCCACATCAGCACCTCGGATTCGCGCTGTGTCAGCGCAAAATGCTGGCGCAGTACTTCGTCGTCGTTGCGCTGATTGGCGGCGGTCAAGCGGAAGAGATATTCGTCCGGGCCGATGGCGCCGAGGAAGGCGAGCTGCAGGGCAGCCTGGCCGGCATGGGCGATGGAAATCAGGGCATCGCGCGCGGCTGCGGCGCGTTCCTTCATCCAGTTGCCGATCGTGCGGGAGACGACTTCCATACCGTCGTCGCTCCCCATCGCGGCGTTGACGAGGCGGGTTGCCTGCGGCGTCGACCAATGGATCCCGCCGTTGCCTTTCACAGCCAGCAAATGGCGGCCAGCGGCATCGAGGGCGACGCGGGCGCTTTGCGCCGAGCGGGCATTGCGCAGGTGAACGCGGATGCGGGCACGCAGCTCGTCGATGTTGATGGGCTTCGACAGGTAATCGACGCCACCGGATTCCAGCGCATGGACCACATGCTCGGTTTCGGTGAGCCCGGTCATGAAGATGACGGGCACCTGGGCGACGGCGGCATTGGCCTTTAGCCTGCGGCAGGTCTCGAAACCATCCATCGCCGGCATGACAGCATCGAGCAGGATGAGATCGGGCGTGATGCGCTCGACGATACTGAGAGCCGCCGAGCCCGATGTGGCGATCAGAACGGAAAAACCAGACTGTTCCAGCGCATCCGTCAGGAAACCAAGCGCTTCTGGCGAATCGTCGACCAGCAGAACGATATCGCGCGGAAGCTCAGCCAACGGGTTCACCCTTTTCTTCGAACTTGTGCAGGAAATCCAGGAAGCCGGCGAGATCGAAGGCGCCAACATAGGAACGGAGTTCCTCGGTGAATGGCTGATTTGCCTCTACCTTGGCAAGGTCTGCGAGCTTGGCTTCTATGCCCCTGATGTAGCCTATTTCGCCGAGGCGCAGGAGTTCCTGCACATGTGCAGCACCGGGGCTCCTGAGCGGCAAGCTGGCTGCTGCCGGCGCCGGTGTGTGGTCGTCGGCATAAAGCCATTTCAGGCCGAGATGCAGGGCAAGCTTGTCGCGCAGTTGTTTGAGGTCGACCGGCTTGCCGATCGAATCATTATGGCTGTCGTCGCTGTCGCTGTGAGCGGCGGCATCGCCGATATTGGCTGAGAGCATCACAATCGGTGCAGTGCGCCCCGTTTCTCGCAGCCGGGAAACGAGCTGCCAGCCGTTCATGCCGGGCATGGAAATGTCGACGAGGAAGAGATCCGGCTCGATGCCCTCGACAAGGGTCAGGCAGTCGGGACCGCTCGCTGCCGTCAGCACGATGAAATCGAGCGGGACAAGAATTTCGCGCATCATCTCGCGATGGTCCTCGTTGTCATCGACGACGACGATAGTACGACGCGGGCCGTCATAACTGACGATCTTCTTTTCCTGCGGCGGGGCAGCGGGGCGCATGACCGCCGACAGCATGAGGCGGACACGGAAGGTCGACCCCTTGTCTTTTTCGCTCGCCACGGAGATTTCGCCGCCGAGCGTGTTGGTCAAAAGTCTCGTGATGGTGAGGCCAAGTCCGAGGCCGGGCATCGGGCGCACGCTCTCCGCCTCGCCGCGCTGGAAGGGCTCATAGATGCGCGTGAGATCCTTCTCGGCAATGCCGCGGCCTGTGTCGGAGACAGTGAAGGTGGCGACCTGGCTGCGATAGGCGACATCGAAAGTGACGCTGCCTTCATCGGTGAACTTGACGGCGTTCGAGAGCAGGTTGACGAGGATCTGGCGAAGCCGCTTCTCGTCGGTACGCACGAATTGCGGCAGTGCCTGAGAGCGGTCGTGGATGAAGGTGAGGCCCTTTGCCTGCGCCTGCGGGCGGAACATATCAATGATCTGATCGAGGAAGTCCTGGATGTTGATCTCGTTCGAATAGACCTGCAGGCGGCCGGCCTCGATCTTGGAAATATCCAGAAGGCCATCGATCAGGCCGGAGAGATGTTCGGCGCTGCGGCGGATGACCTTGATAGAAGACTGGCGCGGCGGCGGGATCGTCTCGTCGCGCTCGAGGATCTGCGCGTAGCCGAGAACGGCATTCAACGGGGTGCGAAGCTCGTGGCTGAGGCCCACAACGTAGCGGCTTTTGGCGCGGTTGGCGGCTTCCGCCGTCTCCTTGGCGGTCTGCAGGGCCGCGTCGGTCTTCTTGTGGGCGGCGATTTCCTTGAGGAGCAGCGTGTTCTGGCGCGAGGATTCCTCCTCGGCAACGACGCGGCTGTCATGGGCAAGCACATAGAACCAGCAGGCGATGCCTGCGATGACCGAGAAGACGAAGAAGACGATCAGGATCGTACGGTTGACGACTTCGGCTGTCTCCGGCGAGGCGGAACTCACCTGATGGGCAATCATCGCAAGGATTGCCCCGACGGCCGTCAGCGCCAATGCCACAGCGATGCCGTAGCGGCCGAGCCGGGTCGTCAGTTTCTGGACGATGGTTTCCGGCAGCAGGGTCTTTGCGACGGCGCCGACCTGCGCGTTGAAGCGGGCGTTCGGCTTGCACATGTCGTGGCAACGGCTGTCGAGCGAGCAGCAGAGCGAGCAGATCGGCGCGGCATAGGCGGGGCACCAGGCCATGTCCTCGGGCTCGAACGGATGTTCGCAGACAGAGCAGGTGATGGTTGTCAGGTTCTTCCAGGCATGGCGCGGCTTGCGGGCGAGATAGAATTTGCCCTTCGTTATAAAGGCGATGGCAGGTGAGGCGATGAGCGCGATCACCAGCGTGATGTAGGGGGCAAGCGAGGCGGCGACCGGCCCGAAAACACCGAAATGGGCAATCAGCGCGACGCCTGCCGACAGTGTCATGGCGCCGAGGCCGACCGGGTTGATATCGTAGAGATGGGCGCGCTTGAATTCGATGCCGGGAGGGGCGAGACCGAGCGGCTTGTTGATGAAGAGGTCGGCGGAGATGGTGCAAAGCCAGGCCATGGCGATGATCGAGAAGATGCCGAGCGTTTCCTCGAGCAGCCGGTAGATGCCGAGTTCCATCAGGAGCAGGGCGATCGCCACGTTGAAGACCAGCCAGATGACGCGGCCGGGATGGCTGTGCGTCAGGCGCGAGAAGAAGTTCGACCAGGCAAGCGACCCGGCATAGGCATTCATCACATTGATCTTCAGCTGTGAGACCACGACGAAGGCGGCCATCAGCAGCAGGGCGGCATTGTGCCAGGGGATCATGTAGCCGAAGGCGGTGAGGTACATCTGCGCCGGGTCGGCGGCACGGTCCACCGGCACACCAGAGGTGAAGGTCAGTACCACGAGGAAGGAACCGGCAAGCAGTTTCGGAGCGCCGATGATGACCCAGCCGGGACCGGCGAGGAAGATGGCGAGGCGATGGCGCCATTTGCGCTGCGGGTCGGGCGGCAGGAAGCGCAGGAAGTCCGCCTGTTCGCCGATCTGTGACATCAGCGCTAGGATGACCGCCGATGCCGCGCCGAATTCGACGAGGTTGAAATCGGCTGTTGTGCCGGGCGGGCCGGAGGCGTGGCGAATGCCGGCAAAAGCGCGCCAGGCATCGAATTGCTGCCAGTCCATCAGGGCGATGAAGATGAAGGGCAGGATGTTGAGGATGATCCAAAAGGGCTGGGTCATCAGCTGGAACTTGCTGATGAGGCGCACGCCATGAGTGACGAGCGGGATCACCATGACGGCGCTGATGATGTAGCCGATCCATAGGGGTATGCCGAGCGTCAGCTCCAGCGCGCCGGACATGATCGAGGCCTCTATGGCAAAGAGCATGAAGGTGAAGCTGGCATAGATCAGCGAGGTGATGGTCGAGCCGATATAGCCGAAGCCGGCGCCGCGGGTCAAAAGGTCGATGTCGACGCCGTGGCGGATGGCGTAGCGGCTGATCGGCAGGCCGATCGCCAGCATCGCGATGGAGGCGACGATAATGGCGAAGAAGGCATTGGTGGTACCGTAAGAGAGCGTGATGGCGCCGCCGATCGCCTCCAGCGCCAGGAAGGAGATGGCGCCGATCGCCGTCTGCGAGATGCGCTGGGAGGAGAAACGCCGGGCGCTCTTGGCGGTGAAGCGCAGCGCGTAGTCTTCAAGCGTCTGGTTGGCGACCCAGCGATTGTATTCGCGGCGCACAGGAATGATGCGTTGGCGCGCTGCCATACGGCTCCTTCAGGCTTTCGTTCCCCTTATGACGCTTTCGTAACACGGATCATTCCGGGGCTTAAGAGTGCGATGCAGCGCAAAGCTGCACATTTCGCCCCGTCGACTACGTCAATCGACGTATACGGTTTTGCGGTGCAGCACCCGATAGTTCTTTAAGCAACAGTTAATCACCGTTTCCGGCCTGTTGCGGAACAAGAAGAGGGGAGTTCAACCAGATGAATCTCAGATCCACAATTACGGGCGCAGCACTCGGCGCGGTCATGGCCGCATCGGCTGCCTTCCATGGCGCAGTTGCTGCAGACGATACGATCAAGGTCGGCGTTCTGCACTCGCTTTCCGGCACGATGGCGATTTCCGAAACGACGCTGAAAGACGCCATGCTGATGCTCATCGACGAGCAGAACAAGAAGGGCGGCCTTCTCGGCAAGAAGCTTGAAGCCGTTGTCGTCGACCCGGCTTCCGACTGGCCGCTCTTTGCCGAAAAGGCGCGCGAGCTGATCGAAAAGGACAAGGTCGCGGCCGTCTTCGGTTGCTGGACCTCCTCTTCGCGCAAGTCGGTTCTGCCTGTTTTCGAAGAGCTGAATTCGCTACTCTTCTATCCGGTCCAGTACGAGGGTGAAGAATCTTCGCGCAACATCTTCTACACGGGTGCTGCTCCGAACCAGCAGGCGATCCCGGCCGTCGACTACCTGATGAATACCGAAGGCGTGAAGCGCTTCGTGCTCGAAGGCACCGACTATGTCTATCCGCGCACGACCAACAAGATCCTGGAAGCCTATCTCGAATCCAAGGGCATTCCGAAGGAAGACATCCTGATCAACTACACGCCGTTCGGCTTCTCCGACTGGCAGACGGAAGTTTCCAAGATCAAGGAATTCGGTTCGGCCGGCAAGAAGACTGCCGTCGTCTCCACCATCAACGGCGACGCCAACGTTCCCTTCTACAAGGAACTCGGCAACCAGGGCGTCAAGGCTACCGACATCCCTGTCGTCGCCTTCTCGGTCGGCGAAGAAGAGCTCGCCGGTCTCGACACCAAGCCGCTCGTCGGCCATCTCGCCGCCTGGAACTACTTCGAATCGGTCGATACGCCGATCAACAAGAAGTTCATCAAGGAGTGGCATGCCTATACCAAGAACGACAAGCGCGTGACCAACGACCCGATGGAAGCTGCCTATATCGGCTTCAATGCCTGGGTTAAGGCCGTTCAGGCTGCCGGGACGACAGATACGGATGCAGTTCTCGACCATATCATCGGTGTCTCCGTTCCGAACCTCTCCGGCGGTACCGCAACCGTCATGCCGAACCACCACATCACCAAGCCGGTGCTGATCGGTGAAATCCAGGCCAACGGCCAGTTCGAAATCGTCCAGCAGACCCCCGAGGTCGTCGGTGACGAATGGTCCGACTTCCTGCCGGACTCCAAGGACCTGATCTCCGATTGGCGCAAGCCGATGAACTGCGGCAACTTCAACGTTGCCACCGGCAAGTGCGGCGGCAAGGGTTCCTGAGTTAGCCCGTCCGGCATGAGCCACAAGACTTCCGTCCGGATTTCAGATCCGGGCGGAAGCTTCGTCCCCAGCGGTTGCCATGATAATTTAGGCGGGAAAGTCGATGTATCGCGCCATCAAGATCTTTCTTTTGACTGTTTGCCTGACACTGACAGGACTGACGGCTGGTCTGAAGGCCCAGGATGATGTCCACGCTCTTGTCGATGCGCTTGGCGTTGGCGGCTTTCCGGAGCGTGAAGCGGCCATCAAGGCGCTCGTCGCTTCCAAGGATGCACATGTCAGCCAGATATTGCAGCAACTGAGCGACGGCCTGCTCTATGTGAATTCCGACGAGGGCGGTCCTGTGCTCGTTCAGGGCGGCACGGATGACGAGCCGACCTATTCCGATCCACTCACTGGCGAAGCCGTTGCCGACATCGATCCCGATACGATGTCGAAGGTGAAGATCAACAATTCGCTGCGCACGCTCATCGGCACGATGACGAGCCAGATGACGCTCCTGAGCCCCGATCGCGGCGCCCGCCTTGCGGCTGCCCAGGGGCTTTTGAAGGATGCCGATCCGGCCAATCTCGACCTCTTGAATTCCGCTTTGGCTGGTGAAAAGGACGCCGAGATCAAGAGCACGATGGAAGCGGCCCGCGCCGTCATGGTGCTGAAGAGCGATATGAGCGCCGATGAAAAGCGACAGGCGATCGATACGGTTGCCGCCCGCGGCGGCCGTGATGCGCTGACTATCCTGACCACGGCGCTGGCGACGGCTCCCGATGATCTCAAGCCTGCCATCCAGGCGCATATCAGCACCATCAACCGCAGCCTGGCCCTCTGGAATATCGTCCAAAACGTCTGGTACGGGCTGTCGCTCGGCTCGGTGCTGCTTCTTGCGGCCATCGGCCTTGCCATCACCTTCGGCGTCATGGGCGTCATCAACATGGCGCATGGCGAGATGGTGATGATCGGCGCCTACACGACCTATGTCGTGCAGGAATATATCGCTGCGAGTTTTCCCGGCATGGCCGACTATTCGCTGGCCTTCGCCGTGCCTGTCGCATTCATCTTCACCGGTTTCGTCGGTCTCATCATCGAGCGCGTCGTCATCCGCTACCTCTATGGCCGACCGCTGGAGACGCTGCTCGCCACCTGGGGCGTCTCGCTGATCCTGCAGCAGGCAGTGCGGACCGTCTTCGGCCCGACCAACCGCGAAGTACGCAATCCGAGCTGGATGTCGGGTGCTTTCGAATTCGGTGGCTTGTCGATCACCTGGAACCGTCTCTGGATCATCGTCTTCTCTATGGCCGTCTTCGTGGCGCTGCTGATGCTGCTTAAGCGCTCCGCCTTCGGCCTGCAGATGCGTGCCGTCACCCAGAACCGGCGCATGGCCTCATCCATGGGTATCCGCACCGGCTGGGTCGATGCCTTCACCTTCGCACTCGGTTCCGGCATTGCCGGCATGGCGGGTGTGGCGCTCTCGCAGATCGACAACGTCTCGCCGAACCTCGGCCAGAGTTACATCATCGACAGTTTCATGGTCGTGGTCTTCGGCGGTGTCGGCAATCTCTGGGGCACACTGGTCGGCGCACTGTCGCTCGGTGTCGTCAACAAATTCCTCGAGCCCTTTGCCGGCGCCGTGCTCGGCAAGATCCTGGTGCTCGTCCTCATCATCCTCTTCATCCAGAAGCGTCCGCGCGGGCTCTTCGCACTCAAAGGAAGGGCGGTGGAAGCATGATTACGGCCTTCCTTCTCCGGTCTCTCGATCGCCGGATTTCCATTGCCATCGCCATCCTGCTGGTGGTCGCAGTTCTCGTGCCGGTGCTCAACCTGGCGACGTCGGCGGACAATCCGCTGCATGTGCCGACCTACATCATGGCCCTGTTCGGCAAGTACCTGACCTATGCGCTGCTGGCGCTGGCGCTCGATCTTGTCTGGGGCTTCTGCGGCATTCTCTCGCTCGGGCATGGCGCGTTCTTCGCGCTCGGCGGTTATGCGATGGGCATGTATCTGATGCGGCAGATCGGCCCGCGCGGCGTCTATGGCGATCCTGTCCTCCCCGACTTCATGGTGTTCCTGAACTGGAAGGAGCTGCCCTGGTTCTGGCACGGCTTCGACCAGTTCTGGTTTGCGGCGCTGATGGTGCTGCTCGTACCCGGCCTGCTTGCCTTCGTCTTCGGTTGGTTTGCCTTCCGCAGCAGGGTCAACGGCGTCTACCTCTCGATCATCACCCAGGCCATGACCTACGCGCTGCTGCTTGCCTTCTTCCGCAACGACATGGGCTTCGGCGGCAATAACGGCATGACCGATTTCAAGGAAATCCTCGGCTTCAATGTGCAGGCGGATAGCACGCGTGCCACGCTCTTTGCGGCGACCGCGATCTTCCTTGCCCTCTCGCTGATGATTGCCTCGGCGATCGTGCGCTCGAAATTCGGCAAGGTGCTGGTCGGCGTGCGTGATGCGGAAAGCCGCACCCGCTTCCTCGGGTATCGCGTCGAGCATTTCAAGCTCTTCACCTTCGTCGTCTCGGCGATGATGGCAGGCATTGCCGGCGCGCTCTATGTGCCGCAGGTCGGCATCATCAATCCCGGCGAATTCGCGCCAGCCAACTCCATCGAAGTCGTCATCTGGACGGCTGTCGGCGGGCGGGCGACATTGATCGGGCCGATCATCGGCGCCATCCTCGTCAACGGCGGCAAGACGATCTTCACCGGCCTCTTCCCCGATTACTGGCTTTTTGCGCTCGGCGGCCTCTTCGTGCTTGTCACGCTGTTCCTGCCGAAGGGCATCGTCGGCACGATCGCCCAGTATCTCGGCAAGCGGAAGCCGGTCTCGAACGGCGTGACACCTGTCGCCGCCGAAGAGGGCGTCGAAGTAAAAATCCAGGCTGCGGAGTAGACCCATGATCCCCGACGTCAAACCCAACAGCGTACTCTATCTCAACGGCGTCTCGGTCTCGTTCGACGGCTTCAAGGCACTCAACTCGCTCTCCATCGTCATCGAACCCGGCGAACTCCGTGCGATCATCGGCCCGAACGGCGCCGGCAAGACGACGATGATGGATATCATCACCGGCAAGACCCGGCCGGATGAGGGTGAGGTGTTCTTCAACGGCACGATCGATCTCACCAAGAAGGACGAGGCCGATATCGCCCAGCTTGGCATCGGCCGGAAATTCCAGAAGCCGACGGTCTTCGAAAGCCATACGGTCTGGGACAATCTGGAACTGGCGCTCAACCGCCGGCGCACGGTGTTTTCGACGCTCTTCTATCGCCTGTCCGGTGAAGACAAGAATCGTATCGATGAGATCCTGGAAACGGTGCGCCTGACGCATCGCCGAGATGAGCTTGCGGCCAACCTGTCGCATGGTCAGAAGCAGTGGCTGGAGATCGGCATGCTCTTAGCCCAGGAGCCGAAGCTTCTGCTAGTCGATGAGCCTGTGGCTGGCATGACCGATGCCGAGACGGCGGAAACGGCGATCCTGCTCAAGGACATTGCCAAGACGCGGTCGGTCGTCGTCGTGGAGCACGACATGGGTTTCATCCGCGATCTCGGCGTGAAAGTCACATGTCTTGCGGAAGGTTCGGTGCTGGCGGAAGGATCGATCGATTTCGTCAGCAATGATCCGAAGGTTATCGAGAACTATCTGGGGCGCTGAGATGCTGATAGTCGAAAACGCAAATCTTCATTATGGCGCAGCCCAGGCGTTGCGCGGCATCTCGATCAAGGCCGAGATGGGCAAGATCACCTGCGTGCTCGGGCGCAACGGTGTCGGCAAGAGTTCGCTCTTGCGTGCCGTTACTGGCCAGCATCCGCTTTCTGCCGGAACGATTACCTTCAACGATGCGAAGCTGAACGGGTTGCCGCCCTTTGCCCGCGCCAAGCAGGGTATCGGCTATGTGCCGCAGGGGCGTGAAATCTTCCCGCTGCTGACGGTGAAGGAAAACCTCGAAACCGGCTTTGCTCCGCTTGGCCGCCGCGACCGCAACATCCCCGACGATATCTTCAGTCTCTTCCCGGTGCTGAAGTCGATGTTGTCGCGTCGCGGCGGCGATCTCTCGGGCGGGCAACAGCAGCAGCTGGCGATCGGACGTGCCATGGTCACGCGGCCGAAGATCCTGGTGCTCGACGAGCCGACCGAGGGCATCCAGCCATCGATCATCAAGGATATCGGCCGGGCGATCCGTTATCTCCGCGATTCCACCGGCATGGCGATCCTGCTCGTCGAGCAGTATCTCGACTTCTGCCGCGAGCTTGCCGACTACGTCTACATCATGGACCGCGGCGAGATCGTGCATGAGGGTCTTGCCGAAACGCTGGATACGCCGGAAGCGCGCCGCCATCTCACTGTATGACCTCTCTGGCGATCGCGCTGGCAGATGCCGCATTTTGCGGCAGATGCCTTGCGCGTCATCCTTATGGGCCGTGGGGGCATGGGCTTTCGGAAAGCGGCACGGGACTTGCTTTGTTGCAATCAACAGAGACATTCAACGCAAGTTGCCAGACAGGATGGCTTCTGCACGGGGGTGGCATGACAGGTGCGGCGGCGGGCATCACGAGACCGCAAAGAGCGGAAGGACGCGGGCATCTCGCCGCCAAGGTCCAAGGCGGGCGTACGCGGATTCAGGAACTCTATCAGGAAGGTGCGGCAAAGATCCGCCTGCCGGATACGTTCGATGCCTCGATGGAGGCCGTGATCATCAATACGGCCGGCGGGCTGACCGGCGGCGACCGGATGAACTGGAGCATATCGGCTGGAGCGGGTACGCGCATCGATGTGACGACGCAAGCCTGCGAGAAGATCTACAAGGCATCGGCCGGAACGGCAGAGGTGACGACGCAGATCGCGGTCGGACCGGGCGCCCGCGTCGACTGGCTGCCGCAGGAGACCATTCTTTTCGATCGTGCCTCGCTGTTTCGCCGGCTGGATGTCGATCTCGATGACAGCGCGGAGTTCCTTGCTGTCGAAGCCATCCTGCTTGGCCGCACCGCCATGGGCGAAACGATGGAGATGGGGCTGTTTCGCGACCGCTGGCGCATCCGCCGCTCGGGCCAGCTTGTTCATGCCGAGGAACTGCGCCTTTCCGATGCGGTGGCGCTGCTTGCTGCAGAGCAGGCGGTGCTCGGCGGGCAGGTGGCCTTTGCGACGGTGCTTTACGCAGGGCCGATGTCCGAACCCTATCTCGCCAAGGTGCGGCCGCTGCTGGACGGGCATATGGGTGGAGCGAGTGCCTGGAGCGACAAGATCGTCGTGCGCCTTGCGGCAGCCGATGGTTTTGCGCTGAGAAAAATCCTGATCCCGGTCATTTCCGCCTTGCGCAACGGAGCGCCTGTGCCGAAAGTCTGGAATCTGTAAGTTCAACAAGCGGGTAGACGATGAACCTCACTCCGAGAGAAAAAGACAAGCTGTTGATTTCCATGGCCGCCATGGTGGCGCGCAAGCGGCTGGAGCGCGGCGTCAAGCTGAACCATCCGGAAGCCATCGCCCTCATTAGCGACTTCGTCGTCGAAGGCGCACGTGATGGCCGCCCGGTCGCCGAACTGATGGAGGCCGGAGCCCATGTGATCACCCGCGACCAGGTAATGGAAGGCATTGCCGAGATGATCCACGACGTGCAGGTCGAGGCGACTTTCCCCGACGGCACGAAGCTGGTGACCGTTCACGAGCCGATCCGCTGAGGAGTAAGCCATGCTGGAGCTTCGACCCAATTGCGAATGCTGCGACAAGGATCTGCCGCCCGACAGTGCCGAAGCGATGATCTGCACGTTCGAGTGCACGTTCTGTGCGGATTGCGTTGACAATGTCCTCAAGGGCGTATGCCCGAATTGCGGCGGTAACCTCGTAGCCAGACCGATCCGGCCTGCGGCGAAGCTCCTGAATAATCCTGCATCCACGAAGCGTGTTCTGAAGGCCGAGGGCTGCGCGCCCAAGGTGGCTTAAGGAGAGACAGATGATCCCTGGCGAAATCATTGCTGCAAGCGGCGAGATCGAGCTCAATGCCGGCGCACCGACCGTGACGCTTGAGGTCTCCAATACCGGCGATCGTCCCGTACAGGTCGGTAGCCACTATCATTTTGCCGAGACCAATGCCGGCCTGTCCTTCGATCGCGACAAGGCCCATGGCATGCGGCTCGACATTCCCGCCGGCACGGCCGTGCGCTTCGAGCCGGGCCAGACCCGTTCGGTGACGCTCATACCGGTCTCCGGCAAGCGTGAAGTCTATGGCTTCCGCCAGCTGGTCATGGGCCGACTCTGATCAAAAAGAAAATGACAGGAGGAAATACATGCGCTTGAAGATCGGGTTCATCGGTGCGGCGCTGATGTTGCTGGCCGCAGGTGGCGCCCATGCCGAGGACGTGGATTGCGACAATGCGCAGACACAGTCCGATATGACCAGTTGCGCGCAGGCGCGCTATGACGAGGCCGACAAGGGGCTCAACGCCCAGTACAAGCTGACGCGCGCCGCCATGGTGGCGATCGACAAGGATCTCGACGATGACATGAAGGGTGCCGAGCAGGCGCTGCTCAAGGCACAGCGTGCCTGGATCAACTATCGCGACGCGCAATGCGAGAATTACGGTTTCCAGGCCCGCGGCGGCACGATGGAGCCGATGCTGGTGGCGGGCTGCCTGGCCGACCTCACGGATGCCAGGACCAAGGAGCTCAAGGAGCTTGCCGAAGGGATGGGCCAGTAAGGTGGGCAGGGCAATCATGATCGTGGGCAATGGCGACGTGGGAGAAGGCGGGGCAGAGGTCATCGATGCCGCCGACTTCGTCATCCGCTTCAACGAGTGCCGTTCCTATGGCAGCGGCGGCACGCGCACCGATGCGATTGCGGTGTGCAATACCGGTCGGCCCGCCAAGGCGATGCTCGCCTCGGAAAGCTGGCGCATCCATCCGGCAACACTCGAAGCCGCGGAAATCTGGAGCGTGCGCGATCCCGAAAAATTTGCAGCAATGCGCTTGCCGCTTGCCGTCTCGCATCCCGAGCTTGATGATTTCTGCGATGACTACACAAGCCAATTCAACGACTTCTGCGTGCAAGCTGGCAAGCTGCATCGGGTCGTTGACATCAAGATTCATGAAAGCATCGATCAGGCGCTTTCTGCCTTCTCGCCGGCACCTTATGTCGTGCCGAGCAGCGGCATGATCGTGATCGGCGACGTGCTCGACAGATTTCCCGACGATGATGTGACGCTTGCCGGCTTCGGCCATGTGGGCTGGGAGTGGCATCCCTTTGCCGCAGAAAAGCAGCTCGTCGATTCCTATGTTGCGGCCGGCCGCCTGACGCGGCTTTCCGGAAAGCCGCTCGCCTCTTCCTCCCAAGGAGCCTGATAGATGCCATACAAGATCTCCCGCGCGGCTTATGCCGGCATGTTCGGTCCGACCACCGGCGACAAGGTCCGCCTTGCCGATACGGAGCTATTCATCGAGATCGAAAACGACTTCACCACCTATGGCGAAGAGGTGAAGTTCGGCGGCGGGAAGGTTATCCGTGACGGCATGGGCCAGAGCCAGGTGACGCGGGCAGGCGGGGCTGTCGACACCGTCATCACCAACGCCGTCATTATCGACCATACCGGCATCTACAAGGCCGATATCGGCCTGAGGGATGGTCGCATTGCCGCGATCGGCAAGGCTGGCAATCCGGACATGCAGCCTGGTGTCAACATCATCGTCGGCCCGGGTACGGAAGCGATCGCCGGCGAGGGCAAGATCCTCACTGCCGGCGGCATGGACAGCCATATCCATTTCATCGCTCCGCAGCAGATCGAGGAAGCGCTGATGAGCGGGCTCACCTGCATGCTCGGCGGCGGCACCGGGCCGGCGCACGGCACGCTTGCAACGACCTGCACGCCCGGCCCCTGGCATATCGCCCGCATGATCGAGGCGGCCGATGCCTTCCCGATGAACCTTGCCTTTGCAGGCAAGGGCAACGCGTCGCTGCCCGGCGCATTGCAGGAAATGGTGCTCGCCGGCGCGACCTCGCTGAAGCTGCATGAGGATTGGGGCACGACACCCGGCGCCATTGACTGCTGCCTTTCGGTTGCCGACGAATATGACGTGCAGGTGATGATCCATACGGATACGCTGAACGAAAGCGGCTTCGTCGAAGATACGATCGGAGCCATCAAGGGCCGTACCATCCATGCCTTCCATACGGAGGGTGCGGGTGGCGGTCATGCGCCCGACATCATCAAGATCTGCGGCCAGCCGAACGTCATTCCCTCGTCCACCAACCCGACGCGGCCCTATACGGTCAATACGATTGCCGAGCATCTGGACATGCTGATGGTCTGCCATCACCTGTCACCATCGATCCCGGAGGATATCGCCTTTGCCGAAAGCCGTATCCGCAAGGAGACGATCGCGGCGGAAGACATCCTGCACGATATCGGCGCCTTCTCGATCATTTCCTCGGACAGCCAGGCCATGGGCCGAGTTGGCGAAGTGCTGATCCGCACCTGGCAAACGGCAGACAAGATGAAGCGCCAGCGCGGCCGTCTGAAAGAAGAAAAGGGCGATAACGACAATTTCCGTGTTCGCCGTTACGTCGCCAAATACACGATCAATCCGGCGATTGCGCACGGCCTGTCGCATGAGATCGGCTCGATCGAAGTCGGCAAGCGCGCCGACCTCGTCCTCTGGAATCCGGCCTTCTTCGGCGTGAAGCCGGATATGGTGCTGCTTGGCGGCTCCATTGCGGCAGCCCCCATGGGCGATCCGAATGCCTCGATCCCAACGCCGCAGCCGGTGCATTACCGCCCGATGTTTGCTTCTTTCGGCAAGAGCCTGACGAATTCTTCCGTCACCTTCGTCTCCCAGGCTTCGCTCGATGCCGGGCTCAAGGGTCGCCTCGGCGTCGCCAAGAATCTGGTTGCCGTAAAGAACACACGCGGCGGCATCTCCAAGGCGTCGATGGTCCACAACGACCTGACCCCCGATATCGAGGTCGATCCGGAAACCTACGAAGTACGGGCGAATGGCGAGCTGCTGACCTGCGAACCGGCGACAGTGTTGCCGATGGCGCAGCGTTATTTCCTGTTCTGAGTTTCTTTCATGATCGGTGCGAAGCTGGCAGTGCGATGGCTGATACGGGCAGTCGCGCTGCTTTTGTTATTGATGGCCGGCGGCACCTTCATCCCAAGACCGCTGCTCGTGGCAGCCGAAGCATCTTCGGCGGCAGCGCCTTCAAAACGTATTCTGCTGCTTTCCGGGCCGATCCACACGGATATAGCGATCCCGCTCGATGATCGACTGCGGGTTTCCTATCTATTCCTCGAAGATGCCGGCATTCCGGTGAGCGATCCTGCCGCACAATGGCTGGTCTTCGGGTGGGGCGGGCGCTCATTCTATCTGGAGACGCCGACCTGGGCCGATCTGAAGCCGATGCCGGTGTTTCGCGCCCTGACGATCGACAACTCGGTGATGCATGTCGATGTTGCCGGAGGTATTTCCGAAACCCATCCAGCCGTGACAGTTCTCGATGTCGATGGCGAACGGTTCGAGAAGCTGCTCGGCTTCATCAATGACAGTTTCATCCGGGAAAACGGAGCTGTCGTGTCGGTCGGCGACAGGGGATATGGCGACTACGACAGGTTTTTCGAGGCGAGGGGCTATTTCAATGCGCTATTTGGTTGCAATACATGGACCGCCGCTGCGCTACGGACAGGCGGCTTGCGAACGGGTTTCTGGAACCCGTTGCCGCAGACGCTGGTGCTTTCGCTTAGCCTCTATAATTGAAGTATAGAGGATCTCCTGCAACCTGGCGCCGCTGACGGCGCGGCGTTATTTTTCGTTTTAACCCTTGTGTTTTCGACGCACTGTCCCCCGTTGTTACCCTTAAAGTGAATTCTGAGCATCATTCCCCGATTAGTTGTGAAAATCAGTGGATAGACTGTGGTTTTTAAGCCATAGGTCATTCTGAAACAGGCGCCGATTATGCTCCGTAAAATCCCTTTGAAATCAAGTTTTTAGATGTATTTCCCATAGTGGTCAGGCCTGTGCCGAAAAGTTGCACTTCCTGCTAGAAAAAACAGAACGGTTGAATCCCCCGAAATCACTCGAATTTTAGCGATTGAATTAAGACCTCCGCAGCAACTGCGACCCTATCAATGGCCTGAAGACGCTGGGCAGGAAGGCCGATTCTCATGGAAAACTGGATATCGCTTCAGGCTGAGCTAGGCAGTTTCGAGCATCGTAAAACCGTTTATACTTTTGCGCTGAAGATGAGTTTTCTGGCAGTAATACTGTCCGGCTTCATCATCGTGATCACGCTGCCGCCGCTCAACTTCATGGGTGTGCTGCCGATTACCCTCGGGCATGCCATGATCTTTGCCATCATCCTCTCCTGGCTGATCGGCGGAATGGTGTCCGGCGTGCTGTCGCTCGTGGCAGGCTTTGCCATCCATGACCTGACTGTCTCCCGTGCCAAATTCGAAAAGCTCAGCCGCACCGACACGCTCTCCGGGCTCCTGAACCGGCGCGCTTTCACCGATGCCCTCGAGAGGGTGGAGGGAGACGCTTGCCTCGCCATTTTCGATGTCGACCGCTTTAAAGCGATCAACGACCGCTTCGGCCATGGCTGCGGTGATGCCGTCATTACGGCCGTCTCAGCCATGCTTTCTGCGGCTTTCGATGGCGCTTCGGTCGTGGCGCGGCTCGGCGGGGAGGAATTCGGTGTCGTCGTTCAGGGCGGGACGCCGGAGGAGCGGGTAGCGCGCATCGAAGGGGTGAGGGCGCAGATTGCAGCGCAGCCCATTCCGGCGGATGGGCACGACGTCACGATCACGATATCAGGCGGCATCGCCGATCTCCATGAGGGGCGCGACAAAGAGGCGGTCTATGCCTCCGCCGACAAGGCGCTCTATCTCGCCAAGGCACTCGGCCGCAATCGTGTCGTCCACGAGAGGGAAGGGCTGAATCACGCCTGGCACGGGCTCGTCGAAAATGGCCTCGGCGTTCAGGGTATTGCGCCTGACGAGGCGGGCCTGCTGCAGGCGTCGGGAATCTAGAGCTGCCAGTTACGAAACGTGCATTGGTGCTTGCATCGCGAAGGGCTATTTTGCATGGTCTAGGTCCCAGTTTAACGGATATCTCATGCAGCGCGTTACATCTTATCTGCCCGCCGGCACCCCTTCTTCCCACCCGACCTCACAGGTCAAGCTGCCGCACGATCTGCGGCACCTGCGCCGCAAGCTCCTGCATCTGGAGAACGGCGAGATGGTGATGCTCGATCTCAAGGAGCCGGTGCTTTTTGCCAATGGTGACATGCTGGTGCGCGAGGATGGTGAACTGATCGAAATCCTTGCCGCAAACGAAAAGCTGTTCGAGGTGCGCGGCCGCGACCGCGCGCATCTGATCGAACTTGCCTGGCATCTCGGCAACCGTCATCTCTCTGCGCAGATCGAGGAGGATCGCATCGTGATCCTGCGCGATCATGTCATCCGCACCATGCTGCAGGGGTTGGGCGCGATGGTGCTCGACATCGAAGAGCCCTTCCAGCCGGCGCGTGGCGCCTATCATTCCCATGGCGGACATTCGCATGGTCATGGTCATGGTCATGATCATCACGATCACGGCCATGACCATGGTCACGATCACCACGACCACGATCACCACGACCATCCCGACCATGATCATCATGACCACGAGCATGGGCATGACCACGGCCACCACAATCATAAACACGATTGACGCTTGATGGCCGAGGATCGTGAGCTGCAGGCCTTGTTGCGCCTGACGGCGTGGCTTTCGCCGGCTTTTCCCGTTGGTTCATTCGCCTATTCCGGCGGGCTGGAGCGGGCCGTGGCGGATGGGCTGGTGCGCGATGCCGACATGTTGCGGCGCTGGCTGCAGACGCTGACCGGCAACGGCTCCGTCTGGAACGACGCCGTGCTCTTTGCCGGGAGCCATCGGGGTTACCGCGATGGCGATCGTCTTGCGGAGCTCGCCGGGCTTGCTGCAGCGCTTGCCGGTTCGCGCGAGCGGCATCAGGAGACGATGCTGCTTGGCGAAGCCTTTCTGACGGCTGCACAGGCCTGGCCTGACGACGTGTTCAGCCGATTGCCGAAGAGGGTCGCCTATCCGGTGGCTGTCGGTGCGGTGACGGGCGCGCATGGGATAGCGCTCGAACAGGCGCTCGCAGCTTTTCTTCATGCCTATCTTTCCCAGGCGGTATCTGCCGGCATCCGGCTTGGTGTCGCAGGACAGAAGGATGGCGTTGCCATTCTCGCCGGGCTTGAAGCGCATGTGATGGATATTGCCGCGCGCGCTGCCCGCTCCAGCCTCGACGATCTGGGTTCGGCAACTGTCCAGGCCGACATTGCCGGGCTTCGCCACGAGACGCAGCAGACCCGGTTGTTCCGCTCCTGAGCAGGGAGATCATCCGTGCATCTGCGTCATTTGACGGTGGCGGGAAATTGGCGCTTCGCTATCATCCGACTTCGATTGGAGTAAGACACATGAAATCAAGAAACGGACCCTTGCGGGTCGGCATCGGCGGACCGGTGGGCTCGGGCAAGACGGCGCTGACGGAAAAGCTCTGCAAGGCGATGCGCGACGATTATTCGGTCGCCGTCGTGACGAACGACATCTACACGACCGAGGATGCCGAAGCGCTGGTGCGCATGCAGGCGCTGCCATCAGACCGGATCGTCGGCGTTGAGACCGGCGGCTGCCCGCATACGGCTATCCGCGAGGATGCGACGATCAACCTGCAGGCCATTGCCAATCTTAATGAGCGTATTCCCGATCTCGATGTCGTCTTCATCGAATCCGGCGGCGACAATCTGGCGGCGACCTTCTCGCCTGATCTCGCCGATATCACCATCTATGTGATTTCCGTCTGCCAGGGTGAGGAAATTCCGCGCAAGGGCGGGCCGGGCATTACCCGATCGGATCTTCTCGTCATCAACAAGAAGGATCTGGCGCCTTATGTCGGGGCTGACCTCGAAGTGATGGACCGGGATGCAACGCGCATGCGCGCGACGCGTCCGTTCGTCTTTTCCGACATGAAGCGCGGTGATGGCATCAGTTCGATTGTCGACTTTCTGCGCGTGCAGGGCGGTCTTTAAGGGCTAGATACGCCTGAGCGTATTGACGTCACTGATGGCGATGACGCGGCCGCGCACGGTCACGCCTGCGGATTTGAGCGTCGAAAAGGCGCGCGAGAGCGCCTCGGGGGCGAGCCCCAGCTTTCGGGCGAGCAGGTTCTTCGGGAATGGCAGCCGTAGCGAAGCCGCCGCGGCGCTCTCCTCTACGCAATGAGAGAGAATGTAATGCGCGACGCGTTGCGGTGCAGTCTGCATGCGGTCGTTGGCCAGGCATTCCATAGTTGCCAGCAGATGCAGCGACAGGCTGTGCATGATCGCGGTGCCGATCTGCGGGTATTCCGCCAAAAGAGCGCGTACCTTGCCGATGTGGAAGCGGGCAAGCACCGTGCTGTCCATCGACTGGGCTCCGTAACGATAGGTGCCGCCGGCCTGGATCAGGCATTCGGCGAAGCTGTCGCCTGGCTCGCAGATACGGATATCTGCCTCGCGACCTTCGCCGTTGAGGCGAAAGAGCCGGACGTAGCCCTCCAGCACGCTATAGAAATAAACGCCGGGTTCGCCTTCCTGGAAGAGAATGTCATGTGAAGCGGAAGAGATCACCGTGGAGCAGGCACGTAAGGCCTCGGCCTCAGCACCATTCAGCTCCGCGAAAATTCCGGCCCTTGAGAGCAGCGCCCGCTCGCGGCTGCCTGGCATCAGCATCCTGTTCATGTTCCGACCTCCGGCGGCGATCTACGCCACCAATTTTCCCCTGATGATGCCAGAATAGGGGAAGCAAGGCGCGAGGAAATTGATTTTGATCAAACGCCGGCGTTGCGCACCTCTATCGAGGTCTGTGATCGGTTGGAATGGTGAAGGACCAGGCGTTTGGGTGTTTGCGGCCGCTCATCAACCGGCGCATGAACGGCAGGAGGACAAACAGGCGTTTGCCGTGCTCGGTTTCTTCAGCGGGCTTGTTGTCGCGCGGGTTGCCCCAGCGATCCTCATAGAGATCCTTGAAAAGCGAACTGACCGGAATCATCGCTTCATTCTCCTAGTTGTTGAATCGATTCAAAACTCAGATGGAGTTTTTGAACCGATTCAATTCTGTTCCTCGACCGCCGTCCTGTCAAGTTTATTTTGAACCGATACAATCTTTTGCTAGAGTGGATCGGATTTTGGCGCCAGCTAGGAGCAGCTTTGGGCAAAGGGCATGTGAGATTGGCTGATGTCGCCAAGGCAGCAGGCGTATCGCAGGGCACGGCATCGAATGTTTTCAGCCGTCCGGACGTGGTGCGGGAGGAAGTACGCGAGCGGGTGCTCAAGGTCGCCCGGGAGCTCGGTTACAGCGGGCCTGATGTCAAGGGCAGGCTGCTGAGGGCAGGGCGGGTGAACGCGATCGGTGTCGCCGCCGTTGAGCCGCTCACCTATTTTTTCGATGACCCCTGGGCGCGTTCACTGATGACCGCGATCGGTGAAGTCTGTGATTCCAGCGGCACTGGCATCGCCGTCGTATCGGCGATGAACGAGGAGCGGCTTGCCTGGAACATCAACAGCGCGCTCGTCGACGGCTTCATTCTGCTTTGCGTGGAAGGCGGAGAGAGGCTCGTGGAACTCACCCGTCAGCGCCAGCTGCCGTTCATCGCGCTGGCGCTCGGCATCGAGGATGAGACGATCCCGGCAATCGGCATCGACAATGTGGCGGGTGGAGCGGCGGCTGCACGGCATCTGCTGGAGCTCGGGCACCGTGACATCGCGATCCTGTCGATCGGCGATGTCGATGGCCTTGTCGGCCCGGTGGCGCCTGAGCGTGTCGATCCCGAGATGGAGGCGACCCCGCGTGACCGCATGCATGGCTACTGGCAGGCGCTGGCCGAATACGGCATTCCTCGCGAAGCCGTTCCGATCCAGGGGACGCTGCATGACAGGCCAAGCACCATCATGGCCATGGAGACCCTGTTCTCTTCCGCCAGTCCGCCGACGGCCATTCTGGCAATGTCGGACAAGGTTGCGCTGTTTGCCATGCAGTGGCTCGCCGAGCGCGGGCTGAAAGTGCCGAAAGACGTATCCATCATCGGCTTCGACGGTGTGCCGGAAGCCGCAACCTCGCTTCCGCGCCTGACCACCGTCGCCCAGCCCTTTGCCGAAATCGCCCGCCGCTCGGTGACTGCGATCCTCGAAAATGCGTTGCCTGAGAACCACGAGGCACTCGATCTCGAGCTTGTCGTAAGAGACAGCACGGCGCCGCCGCGAGCGCACTGATTCGGAAATAGAAAAGGCCGGGTCGATGCCCGGCCTTTCGCGTTATGATTTCTGTCCTATTCAGCCGCGAAGGGTGGCAGGCGCAGCACGTTGGTGTCGTTGCCCGTCTTGCGCTTGCTTTCCGGTCTTTCGATCGCGGTCAGGCGCTCCTCCAGCGAGTCGATGTCGCTGCGGCTCTCGCGCGCGGCGCGGGTGAGGTCTTCGCTCGACATCGGCAGGTCCTCCTTGTCTTTCTTGCCGACCAGGCGACCGAAGATCCAGCCGAGGAGGCGGGAAAGATCGTCCATGATCAGGAAGAAGGAGGGCACGACGACAAGCGAGAGCACCGTCGAAACGATGATGCCGCCGATCACCGCGATCGCCATCGGTGCGCGGAACGAGCCGCCTTCGCCAACGCCGAGCGCGGAAGGCAGCATGCCTGCCGACATGGCGATCGAGGTCATGATGATCGGGCGGGCGCGTTTGCGGCCGGCTTCGACCATGGCCTCGACACGAGCCATGCCCTGGTGGCGCATCTCGATCGCGAAATCGACGAGCAGGATGGCGTTCTTGGTGACGATACCCATCAGCATCAGGATGCCGATCATGACCGGCATGGACAGCGGGTTGCTGGTGACGATCAGGCCTGCGGCCACGCCGCCGATGGCGAGTGGCAGCGAGAACAGGATGGTGAACGGCTGGATGATATCCTTGAAGAGCAGGATCAGCACCGTCAGCACCAGGAGGAGGCCCATCAGCATGGCGTTGACGAAGCTCTGCTGCATCTCCGTCTGCACCTTGGTGTCTCCGCTTTCAGCAAGGTGCACGGTGGCGGGAAGCTTGGCGTCGTTGACGATCTGGCGGAAGCGGGCCGAAGCCGTGTCGAGCGCCACGCCCTGCGGCAGGTCAGAGCCGATCGAGACGACGCGGTAACGGTTGTTGCGCTTGATGGAGCTCACACCTTCCGAATAGTCGATATTGGCGACGGTCGCGAGCGGCACGGTGCCGCCACTGGCCGTCTGGATCTTCAATGCCCGGATGGCGGCGAGATCGCGGCGCATGTCGAGTGATGCCTGAACCCGGATCGGAATCTGGCGATCGTCGAGCGAGATCTTGGCAAGGGCCGCATCGACGTCGCCGATGGTGGCGACGCGGATCGTCTCGGAGATCTGCTGCGGCGTGATGCCGAGGCGGGCGGCCTCGTCCTTGCGCGGACGGACCTGCAGTTCCGGACGGGGAAGGGCGCCATCGGCGCTGACATTGGCCAGCAGCGGATCGGCGCGCAGCTTGGATTCCAGAATGCCGACCGCGTTATTCAGGTCCTCCTCGTTCTTGGAAAGGAAGTTGAACGAGAGGTCGCGTTCGCCGCGGTCGTTGAGCTTCAGGATATGGACGTCGGGAATGTCGCGCAGCTTGGCGAAGACTTCCTTTTCGATATCCCATTGCGGACGCTCGCGGCCGTGGACCTCCACTTTCGGCAGCATCGGGCCGATAACGGGGAGATGGCCGAGCACGTCATTGACCACCTTCTTGACCAGCGACTGGTCGAGCTTGTCGAGTGCGAGCGTGATGGTCGCTCGGCGCAGTTCGAGTTCGCCCTTCGGAGAAGCGCCTCCGAGGACGAAGACGCTGTCGACGCCGTTGATGTCCTTGACCCGGTCATAGATCGCATCCGTCGTCTTCTCCGTGTCGTCAAGCCGTGCGTTGGGCGGCAGCTCGACCGAGAGAACGATGCGCGAGGCATCTTCCGGCGGCAGGAAGCTGCCGGGCACCTGCATGAGCAACATGACAGAACCGACCAGAAAGCCGATCGCCACAAGCAATGTCGCATAACGCGTGTACCAGTGGCCGGTCGTGCCGCGTATGAGACGCGTGTATCCACGCATCAGCAGACCGTCATTGTCGTGATGGTCTTCCATGCCGTCTTCGGCACGCATCAGATAGGCGGCCATCATCGGGGTGATGAGGCGCGCCACCATCAGCGAGAAGAAGACGGAGAAAGCGACGGTCAGGCCGAACTGTATGAAGTACTGACCCGGGATGCCCGGCATGAAGGAAACGGGCACGAAGACGGCGATGATCGTGAAGGTGGTGGCGATGACGGCAAGGCCGATTTCGTCCGCCGCTTCGATCGCCGCCCGATAGGGCGTCTTGCCCATCTTGATATGGCGGGCAATGTTTTCGATTTCCACGATCGCGTCGTCGACGAGAATACCTGTCGCGAGCGTCAGAGCCAGGAAGCTGACGAGGTTCAGCGAGAAGCCCATCATGTCCATGACCCAGAAGGTCGGGATCGCAGAGAGCGGCAACGCGATGGCCGAGATCAGGGTCGCGCGCCAATTCCTGAGGAACAGAAGGACGACGATGACGGCGAGCAGCGCGCCTTCGAGCAGCGTATGAATGGCGGCTTCATAGTTGCCGTACGTGAAATAGACCGAATCGTCGATCATCTCGATCTTCACGTTCGGGTTTTCGCTTCGCACCTTGTCGAGGCTCTGCGCCACGGTTTCGGCGACGCTGACTTCGCTGGCGCCCTTCGAGCGGAAGACGCCGAAGGTGACGACAGGCGTATCGTTGAAGCGCGAGAAGGATTTCGGCTCCTCGTATGTGTCCTTGATGACGCCGAGATCGGATAGTTTGACGAAACGACCGCTCGGCAGCGCTATCGTCGTGTCTGCAAGCTCGGCGACATTGCGGGCGTCGCCGAGAACGCGGATCGCCTGCTCGCTGCCTGCCACCTGGCCGCGGCCGGAGCCGAGATCGACGTTGGTGCCGCGCAGTTGCTGGTTCACGCTTGCAGCAGTGATGCCATAGGCATCGAGCTTGCCGGGGGTGAGCTCGATGCGCACCTCGCGTTCGGCACCGCCATAACGATCGACGCGGCCGATGCCGGCCTGGCCCTGCAGCGCACGCTTGATCGAATCGTCGACGAACCAGGAGAGTTCTTCGAGCGACATATCCGGCGAGGAAACGGCGAAGGTCTGGATCGCCTGGCCCTCGACATCGACCTTGGTGACGATCGGCGTCTCGGCCGTTGCCGGCAGATCGCTGCGAATGCGGTCGATCGCGTCCTTGACGTCCTGTACAGCCTGTTCCGTCGGCACTTCCATCCGGAACATGACGTTGGTCTGCGAGCTGCCGTCGGTCACTGTCGACTGGATTTCGTCGATACCGGTGATCGAGGCGATCGCGTCTTCGATCTCCTTCGTCACCTGCATTTCGAGTTCGGCCGGCGAAGCGCCGCTCTGCGTCACGCTGATCGAAACGAGCGGCACGTCGATATTCGGGAAGCGCGTGATCGGCAGCTTGTTGAAGGACTGCATGCCGATGAATATCAACAGGCAGAAGGCCAGAAGCGGTGCGATCGGATTTCGAATGGACCAGGCTGAAAAATTCATCGGATGGTCTCTTTAGTTGGAAGCCGAAGGCTGTTCGCGCACCGGAGTGATGTGGTCGCCGTCGCGGACATAGGCGCCCGCCTTGGCCACGACTTCGTCGCCGGTCTTCAATCCACTTGTGATTTCGACATAGGCTCCATCCTGGATGCCGGTCTCGACCTTGGCGAATTTCACCACGCCATTCTCGACCCTGCGGGCGGAGGAGCCTTCACTGCCGGTGAGCACTGCCGTCAGCGGAAGGGACACGCCCTCGGTCTCGCGGACGATGATCTCGGCGCTGCCATACATGCCGGAACGCGCCTTGCTGTCATCGTCGATGGAGATATGGACGAGGCCGAGGCGGGTGACCGGATCGACGGTCGGCGACACCAGGCGCACTGCGCCGGAAAGCTTCTCGCGGCTGCCGGAAAGCGCGATCGTCGCCTTCTGGCCGGCCATGATCCTGACGATGTCACTCTCGGCGACTTCGGCGACAAGCTCGATATCGCCGTCGCGGATAAGCGTAAATAGCGGATCGCCGTTGCCGGCGGCAATGGCGCCGACCTTGGCGTTCTTTGCCGAGACCGTGCCGGCGACCGGCGTCTTCACGTCGGTTCGAGCGAGCTTCAGATCCGCATCGGCAATCTGGCTGTCGAAGACCTTGAGGTCGGCTTCGGCGACTTCGATCGCCTGCTCGGCGGAAGCGACGCGCGCGTTGGCGGCGGCGGCGGTCGCATCGGCCTGTTCGACCTGGGCGGTCGAAACCGTGCCCTTCTTGCCCATTTCCTGGGCGCGAGCCTGCTGCTGCCTTGCCTGTTCGGCATTGGCCTGCGCCTCGATGAGCTGGGCGCGCAGCTGAGCGAGGCTTGCCTCGCCCTTGGCTTTCGTCGCCATCATCTGGCTCTTGGTCAGGACCAGAGCGTCATCGTTCAACGTTGCCAGCGTGCTGTCGGCCTGAACCTTGTCGCCGACATCGGCCTTCAGACTGCGAATGGAGAGGCCTTCCACCTGCGGTTGGATATAGACTTCCTCGACGGGCTTGACCGTTCCGGTACCGATGACCCGGTCGACGAGGGTGCGGTTCGCCGCTGTGGTGACGACGATTGCAGGCAGGTTCTGGGAGGCCTGGGCCTGCGTGGCCTGGGGTTCCTCGGCAAATACAGCCGGGGCCGCAAAAGTAGCGGCAATAACAGCCGAGGCCGCAAAAGCGGCGATGGGAAAAGTGGAGGCGCGTAGTAATGCGTGCGGCTTGAGTGCCATGCGTCGTCGTCCAATCTCTTGACGGGATCGGCCGAACTCGCGCGTTCTCAAACAGGCTCGCGGTCGGGCGAATGCCGTCTTCCAAATCTCAGAGGTATTTACCCGCATCCCGTTTGCCGGAACTTATGGTCCCAATCCGGCAAATCCGGCTAGTACGTGGTATTGATTTGCTCCACGTGCAAGCCCGGCAGAAAATAATTCCCCATGAGATACCATTAATTACCATTGCGATGCCCATCAATCACCTAAGGGTTATGTGAACATGACGATGATTGATCGGCTCGCACAAGGTTTGACGTTTGACGCCTGACAAATGCGACAGTTGCAAGGCGATTTTTTCGATCGAGTGCAAAAAACAGAAACGCGCGGGAGATTCTCCCGCGCGCGTTGCATTTCGGCACCGATATGCTGCTACTTGGCGGCAGCGTCCGTGATGTCGTGGGTCCAGGCGCCCGAGGGCTCCTTGTTGACGATTTTCTGGTCGAGCAGGGCCTTTGCCGTGCGGTCATAGAGCGTGGTGTCCAGCTTGCCGGTGCCATCCCCGATCAGCTTGGCGACTTCGCCCATCATCCGCTTCTGGTGGTTTTCGTCCTGGCCGCCGGCGTCGACGACGATCCCGGCTGCATCGTCAGGATTTTCCATCGCGTATTTCCAGCCCTTCATGGAAGCGCGGACGAACTTGACCATCTTTTCCTTGAAGGCCGGATCCTTCAGCTTGTCTTCCATTGCATAGAGGCCGTCCTCAAGAAGGTCATTGCCCATGGCGGTATAGTTGAAGACCACAAGGTCTTCCGGCTTCAGGCCAGCATCGATTGCCTGCCAGTATTCGTTATAGGTCATGACGGAGATGCAATCGGCCTGCTTCTGCAGCAGCGGCTGCACGTCGAAGCTCTGCTTCAGCACGGTCACGCCGTCAGCACCGCCATCGGTCTTGAGGCCAAGCTTGTTCATCCAGGCGAAGAAGGGATATTCGTTGCCGAAGAACCAGACGCCGAGCGTGTGGCCCTTGAAGTCGGCTTCGGTCTTGATCGGACCATCCTTGCGGCAGATCATTTCCATGCCTGATTTCTGATAGGGCTGGGCGATATTGACGAGCGGAACGCCCTTTTCGCGGGCAACCAGCGCGCCGCCCATCCAGTCGACGATCACATCGGCGCCGCCGCCGGCAATCACCTGTTCCGGCGCGATGTCGGGGCCGCCCGGCTTGATATCGACGTCGAGGCCTTCTTCTTCGTAATAACCCTTGTCCTTGGCGACGTAATAACCGGCGAACTGCGACTGGGTGACCCATTTCAGCTGCAGCGTCACCTTGTCGGCGGCCATCGCGTGGGCCGCGGCAAGCGACATCGCGCTCGCCATCATTGCAACCATCAACTTTTTCATTTTCTTTTTTCCCTCTGAAGTTATGCCCAAGCCGCTATGCGAGGCCGGGGCGCGCCTAACCACCACGGATAGACGGATGCCAGAACGTCACCGCCCTCTCGGCAAGGGCGACGACACCATAGAAGATCGAGCCTGCAAGCGCCGCGACGGCGATCTCGGCCCAGACCATGTCGACATTCATGCGGCCCATCTCGGTGGAGATGCGAAAGCCCATGCCGACGATCGGCGTCCCGAAGAATTCCGCAACGATGGCACCAATCATCGCCAGCGTCGAGTTGATCTTCAGTGCGTTGAAAATGAAGGGCATTGCGGCGGGAAGCCGGAGCTTCAGCAGCGTCTGCCAATAGTTGGATGCGTAGGTGCGCATCAGGTCGCGCTCCATGTTGCCGGAGGCGGCGAGGCCGGCGACCGTGTTCACCAGCATGGGGAAGAAGGTCATGATGATGACGACGGCGGCCTTTGACTGCCAGTCGAAGCCGAACCACATGACCATGATGGGTGCGACGCCGATGATCGGCAGCGCGGACACCATATTGCCGATCGGCAGCAGGCCGCGACGCAGGAAAGCGAAGCGGTCAGCGAGGATGGCAACCACGAAGCCGCTCGTGCAGCCGATGACGTATCCGATGAGGACCGCTTTGAAGATCGTCTGCCTGATATCTTCGCCAAGGGTTGGCAGCGAGCCTGATATGCGCGCCCAGATCGCGCCTGGCGGCGGCAGGATGACGAAGGGAATGCCGAGGCCGCGTGTGGCCGCTTCCCAGATGATGAGGATCCAGGCGCCGAAAATGGCGGGAATCAGCAGACGCAACAACCATTTGCCGACAGGCGTTGGCGGCTGGAGTTCGGACAGTTCCGTGACGCAGCGCGAGGCAAGCAGCCAGCCTGCGGCAAGCAGCAGGAAGAAGGAGAGGGTGGCAAAGCGCTCGTTGCCCGAGAGCGTGTTGAGCAACAGCCAGGCTGCGCCATGGGCGCCAATGAAGAGGACCGTGGCGGTGAGCGCTCTGGATATGGGCGCGAAGGAAATCAGCGCCGCGACGACGACGAACAGGGTGATCAGCGCGGTCGTCATGGATGATGGAGGCTCGGAGGCTCCGGCCGCATAGAGAGGCAGCGTGAACATGGCCGCTATGGCGCAGAGGAGGGCGACCAGGCCCTGCCAGGAAAGCGTCATCTGTTTCATGCCGGTCTCCCGCCCATGGCGCGATCGACGATCTTCGCAACGAGGCCGACGATCGTGACGAGGATCGCCGCGAGGACCGAACCCGCGACCAGTGCCGCCCATATGTCGATGGTCTGGCTGTAATAGGAGCCGGCAAGCAGTTTCGAGCCGATGCCTGCAACAGCGCCGGTCGGTAGTTCGCCGACGATGGTACCGACCAGGCTTGCGGCGATCGCCACCTTCATCGACGTGAAGAGGAAGGGAATGGAGGCGGGCACGCGCAGCTTCCAGAAGGTTTGTGCGGCGGTGGCATTATACGTGCGCATCAAATCCAGATGCATGACCTCGGGCGACCGCAAGCCCTTCACCATGCCGACGGCGACCGGGAAGAAGGAGAGATAGGTCGATATCAGCGCTTTGGGGATCAGGCCGGTGATGTTGATCGAGCCGAGAACGACGATGATCATGGGCGCAACCGCCAGGATGGGCACGGTCTGCGAGGCAATGATCCAGGGCATCAGGCTGCGGTCCAGCGCCTTGATGTGGATGATGGCAACGGCAATGACGATACCGAGCAGCGTGCCGAAGGCAAAGCCGAGTGCGGTGGACGAGAGGGTGACGCCTGCGTGATAGACGAGGCTGCGATTGCTCGAGAGCTTTCTGAGGAAGGTGTTTTCGAACACATTCTGCGCCACCTGATGCGGCGCCGGCAGGACGGGTTTCGGCTGGGAGAGCGTCTTGCCGACAAATTCCATCGTGGTCGAGGTGATGCTGTTGCGCGTATCCATGTCGCGCTGAAACGGCGTGTTCAGGATGACGGCTGCGACATACCAGATCGCGACCAGCACCAGCAGGATTGTGAGGACGGGGACGATCTTGTCCTTGAAGGTGTCGGGTTTCATGCGGCGTCCCTCCACTTGGGGAGGTTGAGGTTGCCCCACCCTGTTCCGTCGGCAACCGAACGCAAAGCCTTACTGCTCATAACTATGCCCCGCCCTCAGCCCTTCGCGCACACGATGGGCGATTTCCAGGAATTCCGGGGTTTCACGGATATCGAGCGGACGCTCGCTTGGCAGGGTCGAGTCGATCACGTCCGTCACGCGGCCGGGGCGGGGCGACATGACCACGATCTTGGTGGAGAGATAGACCGCCTCCGGAATGGAATGGGTGACGAAGCAGATCGTCTTGTTGGTGCGCGCCCACAGTTTCAGAAGGGCTGCGTTCAGGTGGTCGCGGACGATTTCGTCCAGCGCCCCGAAGGGCTCATCCATCAGCAACAGATCTGCATCGAAGGCAAGCGCGCGGGCGATCGAGGCGCGCTGCTGCATACCGCCCGAGAGTTGCCAGGGGAATTTCTTGTTGAAGCCTGAGAGTTCGACGAGATCGAGCGCATCGGCAATGCGCTTCTTCCGGTCGGACCTCGAATAGCCCATGATCTCCAGAGGCAGGGCGATGTTCTTTTCGATCGTGCGCCAGGGATATAGCGCCGGCGCCTGGAAGACGTAGCCATAGGCGCGCGCCTTGCGCGCCTCTTCCGGCGTCATGCCGTTGATGGCGATCTCGCCCGATGTGGTTCGTTCGAGATCGGCGATGACGCGCAGGAAGGTCGTCTTGCCGCAGCCGGAGGGACCGATGAAGGAGACGAATTCGCCCTTGCGGATATCGAGATTGACATTGCTCAGCGCATGCACCGGCCCGTCATTCGTCTGGTAGGTGAGACAGAGATCCTTGGCGGATACGACGGAGGGTGCTTGCATCAATAAACCAGTCTTGTTTTCGCCGCGCCTGCGCGGTTTTCCATGATATCATCGCCGCCGGCCTTTCCGGCAGCACAGTCCTTGGAGGATGAGGATGGACGCAAAATCAGAGCCCACCTGCCATATTGTTCGCCCCAACCACACCTATGACGGCAAGCAGGGGCTCAGCTATTTCGAGGGTATTGCGGCCGAAACCGTGGGCGCGAAGGGCATCTGCATGCATCTTCTGACGATCCCGCCCGGCGTGCGCGCCAAGGCGCATCTGCATGAGGCGCATGAAACGGCGATCTACATGCTCTCCGGCGAGGCCCATACCTGGTACGGCGACAAGCTTGAAAACCATGTGATCGTGCGCGCCGGCGAGCTTTTTTATATTCCGGCCGGCGTGCCGCATCTTCCGGCAAACCTCAGCAGTACGCCGTGCACGGCGATCATTGCGCGCACCGATCCGAACGAGCAGGAGAGTGTCGTCCTGCTGCCCGAGCTCGATCAACTGGTGCCTGCGTGAGGCTATTTGCATAGCGGCAGCGGCCCCCACTTGATATTGGCATCCGAGGCAAGCCCGATCGTATAGCCTTTCGGGCCAGACGTGATCCTGGCGGTATCGTCGGAGCTGCTTTCCTCGCCTTCTGCCTGGCAGGCAACGGTTGCGGAGAAGTTCTTGCCCTTGACCTTCAAGATCTTCTTGACCTCGCAATAGGACGCAGCCGTGGTGATGGCCTCCGATGTCAGCAGGAAAAAGTTGTCGGAGCCGGTGCTTTCGCCGGTCTTGGCATAGGCGCAGCCATCCTTGTTGCCGTAGCTGCCCTTGATGGGCAGCTTATCGGCATTTGCCGCAGTGGAAAGAGCGGCCAGGCAGACGATTGTCAGAAGCAGATGGCCGCGCATCAATATCATACCCCGCTTGCCGGGATGCCCGTACGCTCGACCTTGCGCGGAGCCGTGATCTCCTTCCAGGTCGACAGCGCCTTGCTGACCGCGGTAACCGGCTCGCGCTTGACGAATTCACCGTGGCCCGAGCGCGTCTTGATGGTGTCTTCCTCGATCGCCACGACGCCGCGTGTCAGCGTGTAACGCGGCAGGCCGGTGACTTCCTTGCCCTCGAAGACGTTGTAATCGATCGCAGATTGCTGGCGCTTCGACGAAATGGTTTTGGAGCGCTTCGGATCCCAGACAACCAGATCGGCATCGGCGCCGACGAGGATGGCGCCCTTCTTCGGGTAAATGTTGAGGATCTTGGCGATGTTGGTCGAGGTGACGGCGACGAATTCATTCATCGTCAGACGGCCGGTATTGACGCCATAGGTCCAAAGCATCGGCATGCGGTCTTCGAGGCCGCCGGTGCCGTTCGGGATCTTGGTGAAATCACCGACGCCGAAGCGCTTCTGCGCCGTGGTGAAGGCGCAGTGATCAGTCGCCACAACCTGCAGCGAGCCGGAGGCGAGGCCCGCCCAGAGGCTGTCCTGATGCTGCTTGTTGCGGAAGGGCGGGGACATGACGCGGCGGGCGGCATGATCCCAGTCCTTGTCGAAATATTCGGTCTCGTCGAGCGTCAGGTGCTGGATCAGCGGCTCGCCATAGGCGCGAATGCCCTTCTGGCGGGCGCGGCGGATCGCTTCATGCGCCTGTTCGCAGGAGGTGTGGACGATATAGACGGGGCAGCCGGCCATGTCGGCGATCATGATAGCACGGTTGGTGGCTTCGCCCTCGACTTCGGCAGGGCGCGAATAGGCATGCGCCTCCGGGCCATTATTGCCTTCCGAGAGCAGCTTGGCCGACAGCGAGGCGACGACATCGCCGTTTTCGGCATGGACGAGCGGCAGGGCGCCAAGCTCGGCGCAGCGCTGGAAGGAGGCGAACATCTCGTCGTCGTTCACCATCAGCGCGCCCTTGTAGGCCATGAAATGCTTGAAGGTGTTGATGCCCTTGTCCTGAACGATGGTCTTCATCTCGTTGAAGACCTGCTCGCCCCACCATGTGATCGCCATGTGGAAGGAATAGTCGCAATTGGCGCGGGTGGACTTGTTGTCCCACATGGTCAGCGCTTCGAGCAGCGACTGGCCGGGCGAGGGAAGGGCGAAATCGACGACCATGGTCGTGCCGCCGGAAAGCGCCGCGCGCGTGCCGCTCTCGAAATCGTCCGAGGAATAGGTGCCCATGAAGGGCATTTCGAGATGGGTATGCGGGTCGATGCCGCCGGGCATGATGAAACAGCCTGTGGCATCAAGCACTTCGTTGCCGGAAAGGTTCGGGCCGATCTCGACGATCTTGCCGCCGTCGATCTTCACATCCGCCTTGTAGGTGAGGTCGGCCGTGACGATGGTGCCGTTCTTGATGACTGTGGTCATGGCTGCTGCTCCTTTTCCTAGCTGTTACTGCTCGACTGCCATCGTGGGCGTGCCACTTCGCAGGAGCGCTGCGCCTTTGGTGATGAGGCGGTAAACTGCATCTTCACTCAGTTCATCGTGCGCGTCATGCTCTTCCTCGTAATACCAGTCGGGTTGGTCAACGACATCAGCGCCGCCGACTGACAATGACCAGAAACCGTAGCTTTCGCGAAAGTAGAAATCCTTGCCGTCGATCAGCCCAGTCGACTGTACGGGGTGGCTGCCCTGGGGACGTTTGATCAGTATCCCGGGCATGGAAGGGCCGAGTTCGATGCGAACGACACGGGGTCCAGGTCCATAGACATAATAGGTTTGAAGGGGTGCATTTGGGTCGTGGTCATCTGAGTTGGCCAGTTGAACCCCCGAAGGTTTATATCGCCAAAAGCTCGATATTTGCGGAAGGCTGATCCGCTTGCCTGCTGCATCGATGCCAATGTAGAAGACCTCCACACTGGGGACGTCGCCCCACGGTCCTTCAGTCATTGGCGTCGCATTGGCGGTGGCCCATGCGAGATCGTCGGTAGTTCGCTGAATTCCGAACTTAAAGGCATCGGCATAGTCGAGATAAGTCGTTGGCAAGTCTGACGCCATCACTCGACAATCTCCGCCGTCTCTACCACAGCATGGAACAGCACATCGGCGCCAGCCGTTGCCCATTCCTTGGAAATCTCCTCAGCCTCGTTATGCGAAAGACCACCCACACATGGGCACATGACCATGGTGGCGGGTGCGACCTTGGCGGCCCAGCAGGCGTCGTGGCCAGCGCCGGAGATGATGTTCATGTGGGAGTAGCCGAGGCGTTCGGCGGCGGAGCGGACCGAGGTGACGAGCTTTTCGTCGAAGGTGACCGGCTCGAAATGGCCGATCGCCTCGACGGAACAGCCGACGCCCAGCGCATTGCAGATCTTGGGCGCCTCGGCCTCGATCTTTGCCCGCATGCGGTCGAGCTTGGCCTTGTCGGGCGAGCGGATATCGACGGTGAAGACCACCTTGCCCGGCAGCACGTTGCGGGAATTCGGCGAGAAGAAGACCTGGCCGACGCCGCCGACGGCCCCCGGCTGTTCGCCCATGGCGACACCCTGCACCATTTCCAGGATGCGCGACATGGCAAGGCCGGCATTGACGCGCATGTTCATCGGCGTCGAACCGGTATGGGCTTCCTTGCCGGTCAGCGTGAATTCCAGCCACCACAGGCCCTGACAGTGGGTGACGACGCCGATCTGCTTGTCTTCGGCTTCGAGGATCGGGCCCTGCTCGATGTGATATTCGAAATAGGCGTGCATCTTGCGGGCGCCGACTTCCTCGTCACCGACCCAGCCGATGCGTTTCAGTTCGTCGCCGAAGAGATTTCCTTCGGGATCCTTGCGGTTATAGGCGAAATCCAGGCTGTGCGCGCCGGCAAAGACGCCGGAGGCCAGCATGGCAGGCGCAAAGCGCGCACCTTCCTCATTGGTCCAGTTGGTAACGACGATAGGGTGCTTCGTCTTGATGCCGAGATCGTTCATTGTCCTGATGATTTCAAGCGCGCCGAGCACACCGAGGACACCGTCATATTTGCCGCCGGTCGGCTGCGTATCGAGATGCGAGCCGACATAAACGGGGAGAGCGTTCGGATCGGTGCCAGGGCGGGTCGCAAACATCGTGCCCATCTTGTCGACGCCAAGCGTCATGCCGGCGTCTTCGCACCACTTGCGGAAGAGGCTACGGCCCTCGGCGTCCGAATCCGTCAGCGTCTGGCGGTTGTTGCCGCCGGCAATTCCCGGGCCAATTTTCGCCATGTCCATGAGACTGTCCCAGAGACGGTCCCCGTTGACGCGCATGTTTTCGCCTGGCGCTGCCACCATGATTGAAAGTCCTCACCTGTTTTGCGGCAGTCATGCAAAGTACATGCCCGCCATGTTCCCGTGGTCAAATCCAGCTGCTGCTTTTTGTTCTGTTCAGCGCCGGAAAATCGCCAGTTGCCTTTGTTTTTTATCTGGCAGATAATTTGACCGATTGGTAAACATTACAACTTCCATCGCCGCGCTCAAGACGAAAATCACGAAAAACAGCTAGAAAATACCGGCAAAAAATACGGGCAGTTGCCTTTTAAAGCGGCAGGAGGGCCGTTCTTCGAATCTTGAGCGAAGAAGTTGAATTTCAAGGGGAAAAGAGCGGATGGCCATACCGAGAGCGGCGAAGACACTTCGGCGGACACGGATCCAGGAAGAAAAGGAAGAGCAAATCCTGGAAGCGGCGCTCGATGTGTTTTCGGTCAGCGGCTTTCGTGGCTCGACGATAGACCAGATCGCCGAAGTGGCCGGCATGTCGAAGCCGAACCTGCTCTACTATTTCCGCACCAAGGAAGCGATGCACCGGGCGCTGATCGACCGGGTGCTCTTCAACTGGCTGGAGCCGCTCAGGGCCTTCGATGCGGAAGGCAATCCGGAATCGGAGATCCGCAGCTATATCCGTCGCAAGCTTGAAATGGCGCGCGATTTCCCCAGGGAAAGCCGACTCTTCGCCAACGAGATGCTGCAGGGTGCGCCGCATGTTCTCGATATGCTGAAAGGGCCGCTAAAAGAGCTGGTCGACGAAAAGGCGGCGGTCATCCGCACTTGGATCAAAAGCGGTAAGATCGCCCGTTGCGACCCTTATCACCTCATTTTCTCGATCTGGTCGACGACGCAGCACTATGCTGATTTCGATGTGCAGGTTCGCGCCGTGCTCGGCGAAGCGCATTCCGGCGACGGGCGCTTCGAGGATGCAGCGCGTTTCCTGGAGCAGCTCTTCATAAGCGGGTTGCGGCCGGACTGAGCCGCCGATCGGCGGTCTAACGGTTACGCGTTTGTTCGAATTTCTTCAGAGCTTGGCCGGAAGCGAAATGCGGACAAGAATGTCCGTCACTCCCTCGATCGTGTAGGGCTTCTGCAGGATCGGCGCATCCGAATGGCTGTGGGCCTGCGCTATACCCTCGCCGTAACCTGTCGCGAAGACGAAGGGCACGTTGTTGGCGGCCAGCCGGTCGGCAATCGCGAAACTGGTTTCGTCACCGAGATTGACATCGAGAAGTGCCAGATCGAAGGACTGGCCGGCGAGGAATTCCATCGCATCGGCAACGCTTGGCGCTGTTGCGACTTCCGCGCCCAGACGGCGCAGAATGTCTTCGCCATCCATGGCGATGATGAGGTTATTCTCGACCAGCAGCACATTGAGACCAGCGAGCGGTTCCTTGTCTGAAGCAACGACCTTGCCTGCCGCGGTTTCGACAGGCGCAGAAACGGGGTGTTCGTCTGCCGAGCTGACTGTTTCAACATACCTCGCGGGGATCGAGAAATCGGCTTCCAGCCCTTCCTTGATGTAGCGGATCTCAGCCTTGCCGCCGAGATCGTAGGGGATGGAGCGGCGAATGATCGTAGAGCCGAAGCCCTGACGCTTGGGCTCGGTGACCGGAGGGCCATTCCTTTCCCGCCAGCCTATATTGAGATTGCCTTCTTCATCCCTCAGCCAGCCGAGATCGACAAAGCCGGATCCCGACAGGCTTCCATATTTCGCGCTGTTGGTAACCAGCTCGTGGAAGACAAGCGCCGTCGTCGAAAAGGCCTGCGGCTCCAGCAGCACGTCTTCGCCGGTCATCCTGATACGCTCGGCGTTCTTGCCGAGATAGGCGGCGGCTTCGGCCAGCAGCAGCTGCCGCAGCGAAGCCGGCGCCCAGTGGTCGCGGGTGATCTGGTCGTGGGCTCTGGAGAGCGACTGGACGCGGCCTTCGAGCTGCCGGACGTAATCTGGCAGGCTGATGGCCGATGATTGCGATTGTCGGATCAGACCGCCGATGAGGCCCAGAATATTGCGGACACGATGGTTCAGCTCGGCGATCAGCAGTTCCTGCCGCTCGTTGGCGAGCTGGCGCGCCATGCTCGCTTCGTCCGTCAGGCGCAGAACCACCTCGATCAGGGTCACGCGGATCGTTTCTGCCACGCGACGCTCGGCTTCGGTGAAGGGCAGGGAGCGGCCGCGTACCAGCTCGGACCAGGCCTCGAAACTCTTGCGCGGGGTAAGCCGCGGACCGTTCGGGCCATATTCCACCGGCTTGTGCGGATCGCCGGCCCAGCGGACGGTGCGCACGATCTCCTGACGAAACAACACGACATAGTCGCGCGGCGAACGGGAGATCGGAATGGCGAGCATGCCCGCCACGGCATCATCGATTTCGACATCAGGATAGGTCTCCGCAAGCCGGTCCACTGCATAGACCCGGCCGGCGGCATTGCGATTGAGGTGGCGGATGAGAGCGGCAAAGCTCTTCTCGTCCGGACCGAGGCCGGCAATCGCCAGCCGTCCATTGATCCAGACGCCGATACCATCAGCGGGAATGGCGTCCGCCAGGGCATCGATCAGCCAGGTCGGATCGTCGAGCAGGCTTGCATTGTCGGCAACGGACGTCAGGAGCCGGTCGGCGATGCGACGTGCCTTGGTCTCGTAGTCAAGCGCCAGGCGTCGCTCGCGGCTTTCGAGGCGGGATGCGAACATCTGGCCGAAGAGTTCGGCAGTGGAGCGGCTTTCGGCCGAAGGCAGGCGTTCACTGTAATGATGGCAGGCAAACAGGCCCCAGAGCTTGCCATCGACGACGATGGAGATCGAGAGTGAGGCGCCGACGCCCATATTGGCGAGATATTCGATATGGATGGGCGACACCGAACGCAGCACGGACATGGAGAGATCGAGCGGCCGGCCATGTTCGTCGAGTTCAGGCAGGATCGGCACCGGTGTCGCGTTGATGTCGGCAATGATGCGGAACAGATTGCGCAGATAGAGCGCGCGCGCCTGCACAGGAATATCCGAGGCAGGATAGTGCAGGCCGAGGAACGAGCCGATGCCCGGCCGGGCAGCCTCCGCCACGACCTCACCGGAACCGCTGTCATCAAACCGGTAGACCATGACACGGTCGAAACCGGTGAGGGCGCGGGCCTGCCGTGCGCCTTCGCGAAAAAAGGCTTCCAGCGTTTCCGTTTGGTCAAGACGCGACATCATGCTGCGGATGGAGAGCGACGGGGCGCTGGATTGGCCTTCGTTGCAGCGTTCGCCTTCGATGATGACCTGGCCGTGACTCACATGCACTGCGACGTCGAAACGCTGAGGGTCTGATGTCAGGGCAATGCCGAAAATGCGTTCGACGGTGTCGGGGCCGCGCAGGGTTGCGAGCTTGTTGCGGAGGGCGTGGAGAGCTTCGGGCACAATGATCGACGACACGGGCCGGCCCGCGGCTTCGCTGTGAGTTATGCCCAGGAATTCGGCGAGATTTGCCGAGGCCCGAGTGACGATCCAGTCGGAGGATACCGCAAGCAGAAAACCGAAGGGCTGGACGGAACCGAGTTGATGGATCGGCTCGCGGTCGCAGTTGGTCAGATCGACAGGTCCGGTCGCATTGCTCATCAAACAGCTTCCAGTTCGAGTTGCGCAGCCTTCAGAAAGAGATCGAAAACGCCGCGCGCAGCCGCAACCGCGGCTGCCATATCGTCAATGCCGCTGGTATCAAGACGTTCCATAAACGCGCGCATCGAGCCCTTCGGACCGTGCGGGCTGAGGTAGCTGCTCGGCAGGTCATCAGGCACGGCCTTTGCCAGCATGGCGCCGCCAAGCTTCGATCCTTCCAGCACATAGACCGCGCCCCAGAGCGCGGCCTCGCCGCGTAGATCGGGCTTGGCAAGAATCGGAGGCGGAGGCTCCTGGAGTTCGGCCATGTCGGCAAGAAGAAGGTGCGCGCGCCGTCGCTCCGGCCAATCCGGCAGCAGCTGCACGATACCGGCCTGCTCCAGGGCGGCTTCGACGGACGGAACCACGCGGGCATGGGCGCGCAAGAAGGCTTTATAGGTCCTGATATCGGAGAGGCTGAAATTGCCGAAGAGGGCGTCCACCCCGGCATGGCAATCTGCTGTTTGTGCACGAAGGGCACTGCGAAGTGACATGCTGACCGTGTTCCAAGTAATGTCGCATAGTATGCCGGCCGGATAGGGTCGACGAGACTAGCGATATACGGCAGCCGCTGCTTATTTCCAGAGAAACCTATAGAAAAACATGGATTTCGGCGCGCTTGGCAATCCGATTTATCCGGATCTGTCTTCCATGACTGGTTGTCTATGGTGTCATCCGTCACCGGCACGAGAAGCATGTCCGGTGACGGATGAAATTATCCTTCGCCGCGGGGATCCCGGATCAGGCGGCGGCGCTTGCCTCGCCTTCAAAGGCGAGACCTTCATCGGCCCAGCCGGTCAGCCCGCCGATCATCAGCTTGACGGAGAGGCCGAGACGGGAGAGGCGCAGGGCGGCCTTGTCGGCGCCGTTGCAATGCGGGCCGGCGCAATAGACCACGAAGAGCGTATCGGAGGGCCATTCCGACATGCGGTGTGCGGTCATCTTGCCATGCGGCAGATTGAGGGCGCCCGGCACATGCGACTGCGCAAAGAGCGCGGGCGAGCGCACATCGAGCAGCACGAAATCGACCTTGCCCGAGGCGAAAGCGGCGTTCACGTCGGAGCAATCGGTCTCGAAGGCGAGCTTGCCGGCGAAATGATCGGCGGCGGCTTCGGGAGAAGCGGCAGGGATATCGGAGACGGGGCTTGGCATAGGTCTTGTCCTTTCCTGGTTGCTGTTGCAGCCGATCATTGCCGATGCTACGGATTGGCGAAATTGGCCATTGTGACTGACAGCGTAAAGATCATGCCAAAATCGGATCTCCATCGAACACAGGGACCACATGTCGTGGCGCTCGCCTATGACGGGCTCTGCACCTTCGAATTCGGCATCGCCTACGAGGTTTTCGGCCTCTCGCGGCCGGAGATGGGCGAGGGCTGGTATCGCTTCTCCGTCGCCGGCATCGAGCCGGGTCCGTTGCGCGCTGCCGGCGGTCTGACGGTTGCTGTCGATCACGGGCTGGAACTGCTCGATGAGGCAGATCTCATCATCGCGCCGGGATGGCGGGCGATCGATGCGCCGGTGCCGGAGCCGCTGACATCAGCCTTGCGGGCAGCGCACGAGCGGGGCGCACGTGTCATGTCGCTCTGCTCGGGTGTCGCCGTGCTCGCGGCATCCGGCCTGCTGGCCGGACGGCGGGCGACGACGCACTGGCGCTATGTCGCTTCGATTGCCGAGCGCTACCCCGACATCGCTCTCGATGCCGATGTGCTGTACATGGACGAGGGCAGCATCCTGACGGCGGCCGGCAGTGCGGCGGGCATCGATCTCTGCCTGCATGTGGTGCGCGGCGATTTCGGCCCCGACGCCGCCAACAGCGTGGCGCGACGCCTCGTCGTTCCGCCGCATCGCGAAGGCGGGCAGGCGCAGTTCATCGCCGCTCCCGTGCCGGAAGAGCGCGAGGGCATTCGCCTCGGGCCGCTGATCGAGTGGATGCGCGAGCGGTTGTCCGAAGACCAGCCCATCAGCCTGCTTGCCGACAAGGCCGGGATGAGCATGCGCACCTTCCAGCGCCGCTTCGAGGCGGCGACGGGCGACAGCGTCGGCGAATGGCTGCTGAAGGAGCGGTTGCGGCATGCCCGCGATCTTCTCGAGAGAGAGCTTGCGGTGTCGCTCGACGATATCGCGCTTGCCAGCGGCTTCGGGACGCTTGCAACCATGCGCCACCATTTCCGCCGGCGGCTTGGCACCAGCCCGAGCACTTATCGGAAGTCGTTCGGCAATTAATACGTCCCAGGCTTGCATTTGTTTTTTGCTTCGCTTAAAGGGGCGGCATCATTTGTTTCTGGAAAGGGAGCGCACGATGACAAAAATCTCAGCACGCCCCGAGAGGGTTTCGGCGTAACTCAGCCTCTGGGCTGACGCATGCCGGTTGACCATCGCCGTCTGCGCGATGAAAGACCATTCATATCCAGAGTTCATTATCATGGGCAATTCCATCGGGGGCGGAAGCTCCCCGACGACGCAGGCCAATGCGCCTGCGCTCATCCATCATTTCTTTTCCGGCCGCACCTGGATCGAAGGCGCGGCGCTAGATCAACTTGGCGAAATGTCCCGTCTTCCGGGCGTTTCGCAGATCGCTGCCTTTCCGGATTTGCATCCCGGCAAATATGGCGCAACCGGTGTCGCATTGGCGTCCGACCGGCTGCTTCCGCTGCTTATCGGCAATGATATTGGCTGCGGCATGTCGCTTTTCCAGGTCGATCTGCCGCTGCGCAAACTGAAGATCGATAAGGCGGCGGAACGGCTTCGCCAGCTTGAGGCTGAGGAGATCGGCGATGCCGCTGTCTTGCTGGAGGAGGCGCTCCTGCCTGCCTCCCTGGCGCCGGATGCACTCGGTACGATTGGCGGCGGCAACCATTTTTGCGAGCTGCAGGCCATCGATACGCTTGGCGATGGCGGTGCTTCCGCTGCTCTGGATGGTCAGGCTCTCTACCTGCTTGTCCATTCCGGCTCGCGTTCCCTCGGTGCTGCAGTCTTTTCCGAGGCTGTCAGTGCTCATCCCGATCTTGCGGCCGGGCTCCTGCCGGGTTCACAAGATGCTGTCACGTGGCTTGCAAGTCATGACCAGTGCGTTGTCTGGGCATCGCTGAACCGTCGACTGATCGCAGCACGGGCAGCAGCCGCATTGCGTGCGGATCTGCGCCTCGTTGCCGATGTGCCGCACAATCTCGTCCGGTCTTCCGGACGTGATTTCGTGCACTACAAGGGGGCTGCGGCGGTCACGCCGGGGGAACTCGCGCCTATCGCCGGATCGCGTGCGAGCCTCAGCTATGTGGTTTGCCCGACCGCGGATGTATCCCGTTCGCTCGGCGGCATATCGCATGGGGCCGGTCGCAAATATGACCGGGCCAGCATGCATGGGCGGGCGGGCCGTAACAGGTCCGAGCGTGAGCAGCTGCTGCGCAATGTCTGGGGCGGCATCGCCATTTGCGATGACCGGGCTCTCGTCGTCGAAGAGGCGGCGTCCGCCTACAAGGATGCGGGGCAGGTTGTTGCCGATCTCGAAAACGAAAAGCTGGTGAGCGTCGCTGCCAGCTTCCGGCCGCTCGTCACCTTTAAAAAGGCAGTTGACGAAGCCGAGGTCGAGCAGCGTCGCCGCAAGTCGGAGTACCGTCGGGAAGGAGGGCGTAGCCGTGAGCGCTATTGATCTCCTGATCACATCGGGCAACGGTCCGGTCGAGTGCCGGATCGCCGTCTCCGCGCTTCTGCGCATCCTTGAAGACGAGGCGAAACAGCAAGGGTGCGTCGTCCATGTCAACCTCGGGCCTATGCCGGATCATCATGGTGCGAAGTCGGCGGTCGTCACTATCGAGGGCGAAGCGGCAGAGCGGATTGCAACAGGCTATTGCGGTACGATCCGCTTCACCTTCAAGAGTGGGGTCCGCCCCGGCCACAAGCGGCAAAACTGGTATGTGGCCGTGCGGCGCATCGATCTTCCGGCTGAGGGTGTTGCGGTGACGATCGATCCTGCCGACCTGCAGTTCGAGACGTTGCGGGCAGGCGGGCCCGGCGGGCAGCACCAGAACACGACGGACAGCGCTGTTCGCGCCTTGCATCGCCCGAGCGGTCTCGTTGTGACGGCCCGGGACGAGCGCTCTCAGCATCGCAACAAGGCGCTGGCAATCCGGCGCCTGCAGGCAATGCTGCGGGATATCGAAGCGGAAAAGCAGGAGGCGGCGAAAGCCGGACGCTTCATTGCCAACCGCACGATCGAGCGTGGCAACGAGGTCAAGGCCTTCAAGCTTTGACAGCAGGCAATATGCCTAGGTCTTAAAAGCAATCGACGCCCTCCAGGAGGGCGTCGATCTTATATACATCGAGCGGATGGTTATTCCGCGGCCTGGCGGGCCATCGGGTTGTTCGGGTGGGTGGTCCAGTTGGCGTAATTCGGATCGACCACCTTGCCGGTGCGCTTGTCGAGGGCGCCTGCCGGGAGCTCTTCCATGGTGATGCAGTTTTCGACCGGGCAGACGCTGACGCAGAGATTGCAGCCGACGCATTCCTCGTCCATCACCTCGAAATGGCGGACGCCATCGACGAAGTTGGTGATCGCCTGGTGCGAGGTGTCCTCGCAGGCGATGTAGCAGCGGCCGCACTGGATGCAGGCGTCTTGATCGATCTTCGCCTTGGCGATGTAGTTGAGGTTCAAATACTGCCAGTCGGTGACGTTCTGGACGGCGCGGCCGGTAATGTCGTCGAGGGTCTTGTGGCCCTTTTCATCCATCCAGTCCGAGAGGCCCGTGATCATTTCCTGCACGATCTTGAAGCCGTAGGTCATGGCAGCTGTGCAGACCTGCACGTTGCCGGCGCCGAGCACCAGGAATTCGGCTGCGTCGCGCCACGTGGTGATGCCGCCGATGCCCGAGATCGGAAGGCCGTAGGTTTCCGGATCGCGGGCGATCTCGGCGACCATGTTGAGCGCGATCGGCTTGACGGCCGGGCCGCAATAGCCGCCGTGGCTGCCCTTGCCGCCGACGGTCGGGTTGGGGGCGAAGTTGTCGAGATCGACCGAGACGATCGAGTTGATCGTATTGATCAGCGAGACGGCATCCGTGCCGCCGGCCTTGGCGGCGCGGGCAGGGCGGCGGATATCGGTGATATTGGGCGTCAGCTTGGTGATGACGGGCATGCGCGTGTACTGCTTGCACCAGCGCACGACCATTTCGATATATTCAGGCACCTGACCGACGGCCGAGCCCATGCCGCGCTCGGACATGCCGTGCGGACAGCCGAAGTTAAGCTCGATGCCGTCTGCACCGGTTTCTTCGACCAGCGGCAGGATCGCCTTCCAGGCCTGTTCCTCGCAGGGAACCATGATCGATGCGATCAAGGCGCGATCCGGCCAGTTCATCTTCACCTGCTTCATTTCGCGCAGGTTGGTCTGCAGGTCGCGGTCGGTGATGAGCTCGATATTGTTCAGGCCGAGCAGGCGGCGGTCGGCACCCCAGATCGCGCCGTAGCGCGGGCCGTTGACGTTGACGACAGGCGGGCCTTCCTCGCCCAGCGTCTTCCAGACGACGCCGCCCCAGCCGGCCTTGAAGGCGCGCTCGACATTGTAGGCCTTGTCGGTCGGCGGTGCGGAGGCGAGCCAGAAGGGGTTCGGAGACTTGATGCCGACGAAATTATTGCGGAGATCAGCCATTGTTCATTCTCCCCTTCAGGCGACAGCGACAGCCGGAGCGGCTGCGGCAGTCAGGGTGCGGTGAATGGATTCGGCCGCGTCGCGGCCGTGGGCGACGGCAGATACGGTGAGGTCTTCGCCGCCGCACACGCAGTCGCCGCCGGCCCAGACACCTTCGAGCGATGTGCGGCCTTCCGGGTCAACTGCGATACGGCCGGATTCCATGCGCAGCGCCCCGAGGCTGGAGGCTTCGAAGGTCTGGCCGATGGCTTTCAGGATATGGTCTGCGGTGATGACGCCGGTCTCGCCGGTGCCGGTCAAGCGACCATCGACGAGGGCGGTATATTCGACCTCGATCGCGGCCACCTTTCCATCCTGCGACAGGATGGATTTCGGCGCCAGCCAATGGCGAATGATGACGCCCTTGGAAGTGGCGAGATCCTGCTCGAATTCCGAGGCGTTCATATGTTCCTTGCCGCGGCGGTAGCAGATCGTCACTTCTTCCGCGCCAAGGAGCTTTGCCTGCACGGCGGCGTCGATTGCGGTCATGCCGCCGCCGAGGACGACGACGCGGCGGCCGATGGCGATGTCACCCTTGTTCCTGGCCTGACGAAGCTCAGCGATGAAATCGACCGCGTCATCGACGCCGGGCAGGGTTTCGTTATCGACGCGCAATGCGTTGACGCCGGCAAGGCCGAGGCCGAGGAAGACGGCATCGTACTGGCTCTGCAGGTCGGCGAGCGAGAAGTCGCGGCCGAGCTGCTGATCATGTTTCACCTCGATGCCGCCGATCGACAGGACGTAATCGACTTCCTTCTGGGCGAAGTCGTCGACTGTCTTGTAGGTGGCGATGCCATATTCGTTGAGGCCGCCGGATTTCGGCTTGGCATCATAGATGACGACATCATTGCCCTTGACGGCAAGGCGATGGGCGGCGGCGAGACCGGCAGGGCCGGCGCCGACGACGGCGATCTTCTTGCCGGTCGGTTCCGCGCGCCGGTAGAACTGCTTGTCGGCAGCCATCGCCGCATCCGTTGCATAACGCTGCAGGCGGCCGATCTCGACGGGGCGCTCTTCGGCGGTGTTGCGCACGCAGGCCTGTTCGCAGAGCTCTTCGGTGGGACAGACGCGGGCGCACATGCCGCCTAGGATGTTCTGGTCGAAGATGGTCTTCGCGGAGCCGATCGGATTTCCGGTCGAGATCTGGCGGATGAAGAGCGCAATGTCGATGGAGGTGGGACAGGCCGTCATGCACGGCGCGTCATAGCAGAAATAACAGCGGTCGGCGGCAACCAGCGCTTCGTGACTGTCGAGGCGCGGATGAAGATCGGAAAAATTAGCCTCGTACTCGGCGGACGAAAGCCGGCCGGCACGAATCCCAGTTTCCAGGCGTTCCATTGAAGTTCCCTCTTTATTGGTAACGACTAGTGAGGGAATCGTAACTCAGGTTCAAAAATTTATCAAACGGTAAAATTTTGGCAATTTTCTTTCGTCTGTTCAGTTTAAGTAATTGAATTTGTTTGCTGTGCTATTTCTTTAGGCATGCTTTGAATTCCGATTGGATGGATATGAGCAGCAATCCAAATCGGCCATCCGAGAAAAAATTGACGAAAGTCCAATTTTTTTCCAATCGGAGGGAACCAAAGTTAACGAGCGTAGTTAATGCGATATCCGAATGATGACCGCATCGACCCAACATGCGCGCCCCCAACCCATCATTCGGACGAACTCACGGTCCCCTCCCGGTGAGTGGAGACAGCCGGTGCGCCGCCCTCGCACCGGCTGTTTCTTCGTTTGGCTCAGGCAATTCCAGCAGAAACGTGTGGTTCGAGTCCGGAACCGCGTAAAACCACGGAATCTCAGGTGCGCTTCAGGATTTCGAATTCCGTTTCCGGAACCGTCAGATGATATTCGATGCGGCCGGGTACGAGCGCCAATTCGGCCTTGCCATTGACGGAAGAGGGCACGACGCGCTCCAGCACTGTACGGCCGAAGCTGTTTTCGCTGAATTCGTGGACGTCGGCACTGTTTGGAAGCACTTCCACCCAGGCGAGTTCGATTGCCTGGCGGCCGGCGATCTCAGCCTCCCGGCAGTTCAGGGTGATGGAGGTCGCCCCGCTGGCGATTGCGCCATAAGAGGCGGAATTGACGATCAGTTCATGCAGGGCCAGTCCGAGATGGACCGCGGCATTCGGCGTCAGATGCGCGTTGATGCCGAATATCGGCAGGGAGCCTGATGTTTCCGGCCAATAGGGGGCGAACTGTTTTTCGGCAAGTTCGAACAGAAAGGCGCCGCGCCAACTGGAATCGGTAATCAGATCCTGAGAGTTCGAGAGCGATTGAAGACGCCCGCGGAATTTCATCAGGAAAGAATCGAGAGAAATGGTATTGCGGGCGGTCTGCGTGGCGATGCCCTGGATGATGGCAAGCAGGTTCTTGGAGCGGTGGGAAAGCTCGCGAAGCAGCGATTTCAGCACCTTTTCGCGATGCCGGCTTTCGGTAATCTCCGAGATGACGGAGAGCAGACCGTAATTGCCGCGCCCGCCAGTGCGCTGAACGTTCAGTTCGAATGTCCTGACTTCGCCGTCGATTGCAACATCGACCTCGGCATTATTGGAGGCGCCGGTTTCAAGCACCGTCCGCTTTATCGCGGCAAGCGATTTTCCATGAGCTTCGCCAAATAACGAGCCGTCATCGCCACCGGCGACGAAACGGGTCTGGAAATAGGGGAGAAGATTTTCGGCGTATATGATGGCAAGGCTGGCATCCTGATAGAGAATCGAGATAGCCGCGCTGGCGAGCGCGCGCTCCATTATTGCCGCCTTGCCTTCAGTGGTGAAAGGCGTTCCGGACAATGGTCCAGTCGTATTCACTCGGCCGCCTCTCCTCGGTCCCTTCGAACAAACGGAGGGATGTTGCTCTCCCGACAAACCTGCCGGTCATTCTAAAAGCAAGCGCTGCAAAAACCGTTAAAGCCGCCAATACGCTCCGGCAGAGCCGGAACGCATCGTTGCCGGAATAGTTCCGGTATGGCCAAGATTCATGTTTCAGGCCGCCACGCGGGTCGTTTCGTTGAAGAAAAGAGCCTGGCTGATCAGCGCTTTGACCATGTCGGGATTGAAGGGTTTGGTCACGAGGAAGGTGGGTTCCGGTCGCTCCCCGGTCAGCAATCTCTCGGGGAAGGCGGTAATGAAGATCACGGGCACGCTCGAGGTCTTCAGGATATCGTTGACGGCATCAATGCCGGAGCTGCCGTCGGCAAGCTGGATATCGGCGAGCACCATGCTCGGCTTGGTCCTGTTATAGAGTGCGACGGCCTCGGTATGGGTGCGGGCGATGCCGGTGACGCGGTGGCCGAGGCTTTCGACCATCTGCTCGATATCCATGGCGATCAGCGGTTCATCCTCGATGATCATGATATCGGTCGCGACCTGGCGCGAGATTTCATGCGAGGCCTTGTCGAGCAGCTGCATCGTTTCCTCTTCGGTGATTTCGAGAATGTCTGCGATCTCGGAGACGCGGAAATTCTCGACAGAGGCGAGCAGGAAAGCCTGGCGGGCAAGCGGCGAAACCTTCGAGAGGTTCAGCGTCGCGCGCTGCTCCCAGGCATAGGGTGAGGAAGGCTCGGGAATCTCGACCGCGGTGGAACCAAACAATTGCGTGAAGAGTTTGTAGAGTGCAACGCGGTCATTCGCGGTATCCGGGAATATGGAGAGATCGGCGATGATTGCTTCCAGAACGGCAGCGACATAAGCATCGCCAGATGTCTGAGTGCCGGTGAGAGCGCGGGAATAGCGACGCAGATAAGGAAGGTGCGGCGCAATTCGAGTGGATAGTGTCATTAAAAACTCCCGTCTACAGGCAGGTAAATGGCTGCAATGACCAGAAAACGCGGCCTCCATAAAAAAGTTCCTGATGTGAGGAACTATTTTTGCGGCGTCGCATTATCCTAGCCGACAAATGAAGGGCGTCACGTTTTGACCCATGTGAACGGAATGGATCTACGACATCAAGGGTTTGAAATAACCTGCTTGATCGATCGCTTATCCGTTCCATTTACCTTTTACAGCGACTTTGCCTTTCAATCCAAGACAACAGGCAAGAAGTGATCAGTTGATGACGACACAAAAGACAGAAGCACCGGACGAGCGCCAGTTGGAGTTGCGGGCGAGCGACCTATTGGACCCGAACAACCAGATCGGCGTCAGGTTGCGGTCGCTTTATGCTGCCGCGCAGGAGGAGACTATTCCCGACCGTTTCCTCGACCTGCTGGAAAAGCTTGATCAGGCCGAAATGATGGCTTCCGCAAAGATGGCCGAATAGGAATACCCGCATGGAAAAAGCGCAACCGAGCTTCAAGCGCGAACTCCTGGCGGCCCTGCCAAGCCTTCGTGCGTTTGCCATATCACTGATCGGCCGGCATGACCGCGCCGACGACCTGGTTCAGGACACCATCATGAAAGCCTGGGCCAAGCAGGATCATTTCGAGATGGGCACCAACATGAAAGCCTGGCTCTTCACGATCCTGCGCAACGAGCTTTACAGCCAGATGCGCAAGAGCGGCCGCGAGGTGCAGGACAGCGATGGCCTGTTTACCGAATCCATGGCGACGCACCCTTCCCAATATGGCGCGCTCGACCTGCAGGACTTCAAGAAGGCGCTGGACCAGCTGCCGCCGGACCAGCGCGAAGCGATCATTCTCGTCGGTGCATCGGGCTTCTCCTATGAGGAAGCGGCGGAAATCTGCGGCTGTGCCGTCGGCACCATCAAGAGCCGCGTGAACCGCGCGCGCCAGCGGTTGCAGGATCTCCTGCAGATATCAGGCGAGGCGGACTTCGGTCCCGACGCTACATCGGCGCCGCTTACCTCGAAGGCTTTTGCCTTCTGATCGACGCCTTTCCTGGGAGGAAGGATGGCCGGCTGCCCTGCGGGGCGCCGGCTTTTTTGTTGGACCGATGGCGCGATTACCTCAATCAACGACAGAGAAAAAGCGCAGCGCACCATTGGGCGCGCTGCGCTTCTTGCGGCAATCGAAGAATGAGAAGGATGCGGATTAGTCGTCCCGCTTGGAACCCACCAGATTGGCAGCAACGAGAGCAGCGACGATGCCCGCCGTCAGGAGCGGTTGGGTGCGAACGAAGCCGAGGCCAACGGTTGCCAGAGATTCAAGTGCTGCGCGGCGCTCCCGGGCGCGGCGGGCTTCCTGATGGTTCATGATCGTCATGATCACGAAAACGATGATCGCGATCAGCAGAGCGCAGGCCGCCAAGAAGAGGGATGCGCCGATGGCGCCGTAGATGCCTGCCAGCCAGATGGCTCCTGCGGTGACGGCAAGCGCGTAGGCAGTCAGCAGAAAAAGCAACGCAACGGCGACGAAGATGCCGTTGCGCTTGGTGCGTTCCACCGTGCGGTGAACGCTGTTGCCGACGAGCAGGCTCAGGATCGGGAAGAGCATCGAGCCTCCTAGCGGCGCGCGAGCATGGCGACGAGCAGGCCAAAGGCAGCAGCGGCGCCGACAGTTGCGAGCGGATGACGACGCACGGTGTTTCGCACTTCGCCGGCGCCGCGCAGGTAGCGCTGCTGCAATTCGTTCAGCAGATCCTCGCTGCGGCCGAGGATATCTTCATAGCTTGCGGATGCCTGCGAGCGCAGCTTTTCACCCGGATGGCGGGAGGTCTTGCCGAGAACATGGGTGAGCTCTGCGAGCTCTTCGCGCAGGGCTGCGATCTGGTCTTCGACGCTGGTTTCGAGATTGTGAAGAGCGCCGTTGCGGCGGCTGCGGCTGGACTGGAAGAAGGAGTAGGCCATGACTGTCTCCATTGCTGGGCGCGATCAGCGCCGCCCGGTTTCACGCGGGGTCAGCACCATCAATGGCACGGAAGAGAGCGCCCGGCTTTGACCCAAATCATTGCGGACAACGCATTCAGGCTGGAAAGGTTCCTGAGTTGGCCAGCGCGCTATGGGCCAGGACGAAAGGCGTGCCGTCGCCAGGCACCGTGTTGACGCGCAGCGGGCAGCCGAACACCGTCTCCAACGTTTTGTCTGTCAGTACGTCGCGGACGCTGCCTTCAGCGGCCAGCCGGCCGGATTTCATCAGCACGATCCGGTCGGCAAAGAGAGCCGTCAGATTGAGATCATGCATGACCGCAATCACCCCGCCGCCGCGCTCACAGAAATCGCGCGCGAGCGTCATGATGGTCAGCTGGTGGCTGATGTCGAGGCTGGAGACCGGCTCATCCAGCAGCAGCCAGCAGGGTCTGCCGTCAACGACCGGCTCGGAGATCTGGCAAAGCACGCGGGCGAGCTGCACACGCTGTTGCTCGCCGCCGGAGAGTTCCTGGTAGAAGCGGCCTTCGAAGCCGGTGAGATCGACGGCGGCCAGCGCCTTTGCAGCAGTCTCATCGGCCTGATCGGCATGGAGGTTGAGGCCGGAGGTCAGGCCCATGCGGACGATCTCGCGAACGGTGAAGGGAAAGGAGATGGCGTTCGCCTGCGGCAGGACCCCGCGGATGGAGGCAAGTTGCCACGGCCTCAATGTGCGCACCTCTTCGCCGTTCAGAGATACGCAGCCCTCATAGGCAAGCTCGCCGGAAACGGCCTTCATCGTGGTTGTCTTGCCGGAGCCGTTCGGTCCGGCAATGGCGGTCAGTTCGCCGGCCTTTGCGGTGAATGCGACATCGCGGACGATGGTCTTGCCGGAAAGGCGCACGCTGACGCCGGAAACTTCGATCATCGGTGCACACTCACAGGGCAAGGCGCGAGCGCTGCCGCAACAGGATCCAGAGGAAGAAGGGACCGCCAACGGCCGCCGTGATGATGCCGATCGGCATTTCGGCGGGTGCTACGATGGTGCGGGCGAGCACATCGGCGAAAATCAGCAGCGAACCGCCGAGCAGTGCCGAGGCCGGCAGCAGGAAGCGATGGTCCGGGCCGATTACCATGCGCAGGATATGCGGAACGACGATGCCGACGAAGCCGATGCCGCCGCTGACGGCAACGGAGGCGCCGGTTGCGGCGGCAACGGTGACGATGGCGATATTCTTCAGCCGCTGGACCGGCACGCCCATATGGAAGGCAGCCGCTTCGCCGAGCGTGATGGCGTTCAGGCCGCGGGCCATGAAGGGTAGTGCGATGAAGGAGAGGAGGATGATCGGACCGGCCGCCGCGATCTTGATCCAGGTCGCGCCGGCAAGCGAGCCCATGCCCCAGAAGGTCAAGTCGCGCAGCTGCTGGTCGTTGGCCATGTAGATCAACACGCCCGTCAGCGCGCCGGTCAGAGCGCCGAGCGCGATGCCGGCAAGCAGCATGGTGGCGACCGAGGTCTGGCCGTTGCTGGTGGCGACCCGGTAAAGCAGCAGCGTGGTGGCAAGGCCGCCGCCGAAGGCTGCGAGCGGCAGGGCGTAGATGCCGAGTGCGAGGTAGAGGGGGGCGGCGATCGTGCCGCCGAGAACGATCATCACGACCGCGCCGAAGCCAGCGCCCGAGGAGACGCCGACAAGGCCGGGATCGGCGAGCGGATTACGAAACAGGCCCTGCATGACCGCGCCCGAGACGGCGAGCGATCCGCCGATCAGGAAGCCGAGGATGGCGCGGGGCAGGCGAATGTCGAAGATGATGATCCGGTCACGGGCGCTGAGCGCCGTTTCGTTGCCTGCCATGTTTCTGACGACGTCGAGAATGGAGGCGTCGGACGCTCCCGTCGTGACGGAGAAGAGCAGGGCGAAAACGGAAGCCAGGACGAGGAAGGCGATCGCCAGCAGGGCAAGCTCGGTTCTGTCGCCCGCCTGCCGGTTTCTGCTGAAGACCGGCAAAAAGGATCGCCTGTTTTCCATCATGGCTTCCGGTACGGCCATCATCAGCCCCCGTAGATTGCCGCGTTGAGTTCGCGAACTGCACTTGCCGTGCGCGGACCGAAGCCCAGGAGATGCAGACCATCCATGCGGATGATCGCCTTCTTCTCGCCGGCCGGTGTCAGCGCGATCGAGGGCTGGGCAAGCAGGTCGTCGTTTTTCGTGCCGGCGCCATCACCGCGGTTCATCATCAGGATCACATCAGGCTTGGCGCTGATGATCGCCTCGTCGGTCAGCGGCTTGTAGCCAGGGAATTCACTGATCGCATTGACGGCGCCGGCAAGCTTGATGACGCCATCGGCAGCCGTGCCTGTGCCTGACGCCATGATGCGGCCGTTCTGGGCGCTCAAGATGAAGAGCACGCGCTTGCGCTCGGCCTCGGGACGCTTTTCGGCATCGGTGACGGCGGCATCGAGATCGGCGCCGACCTTTTCTTCAAGGGCTTTCGCCTTGTCCGGCACGTTCAGCAACGTGCCGACACGATCGATCTTGGCGATGATGCCGTCGCGCGTATAGGCATTCGGAACGGTCTCGAAGGGCACGCTGGCATTCTTCAGAACGTTCAGCGCTTCCTGCGGGCCGGAGCCCTCGACGGCGATGATCGCCGTCGGGTTCATGGCGAGAATGCCTTCCGGCGAGAGCGCGCGCATATAGCCGACGTCGGGCAGTTTCAGCGCTGCTTCCGGATACAGGCTCGTCGTGTCGCGTGCGATCAGCCTGTTCTCCTCGCCGAGCGCGTAGATGATCTCGGTGACGTCACCGCCGACCGAAACGAGCCGCGACGTATCGAGCTTCTTGTCCTCCGCGTGGGCGGGGCGCACAAAGGCATCGCCGACCGGTGCCATCGGAACCAGCGGCAGGATCATGACAGCCGCAGTCAAAGCCAGTTCCCAAAGACGGAGCCGGCGCAGGTTGTTTCGGATTTTCATCGCTCTGATCCTTATGCGGCGACGCTTGCGGCTCGCGGCAGGTTTTCCATGATCTCGCGCCATTCGCTGCGCTCGTCGGAACCTTCCTTCCGCTTGCCGAAGAACTGGATGATCATGTTGCCGTCAGCATCATAGGCTTCGAGCGAGGTGACGTGGCCGTCCTTGGTCGGCTTGCGTACGGCCCAGGTCTCGGCAATGTGGTCCTGGCGCAAATGCAGATGGAAGGTTTCGTCGAGCACGTTGATCCACGGACCCATCGGCTGGACATTGAAGATCGGGCCGGAATGGATCTGCACGATGCCGTTATTGGCAACGAAGCACATGATCGGCAGGCCTGCCTTGACGGAGGCATGCATCATCTCTGCCGTCGCCGTATTGTCGAGCTTCCAGGCATAGTCGTCGCCGACGGAGCGCACCGCAGCCTGGCGGCCGATCTTCAGGCGTTTCAGCATGCCGAAGAATTCATGCGTATCGGTCATCTTGCTCCAGTTGTCGCGCAGTTCTTCCTGGGTGACATTGCCGTCTTCGTCGGAGGCGAAGGAGGTTTCAGCCTCGACGAATTCCTGGCTCTGGTCGTTGAGCTTCAGTTCGGCGACGATGCGATGATAGGCTTCGACATCGGATGCCGGGCGCAGGTGGATCTTGTGGACGGCGTTGCCTGTCTTATCGAAATACTGAAGGCTGAGGCGTGTTGTGTCACCGTCCTTCTTGGTGACGGCAAAGGCGTGGACCCAGCGGCTCGGGAAGACGCGCAGATCGATGTTTTCGCCGAGCACGATGGCGTTGTGCTCGCCGATCTTGATGTTTTCGTAGACGCCGATCTTTTCGTGCACGGCGCTTTCGTTGCGCGACAGGGCCATGACCTCGCCGAGATCGGCAACACGCTCCAGGAGTTTCGCAGCACTGGCATCGATGCGCACGGCACTGATGCCGACTTCGGCGGCGACGAGGGCGGCCTCGGAAATCTTGAGCTGCGCGGCGATGTCGCGCTCGCGCATCTTCGGATTTTCAGCGCGGAACGCGCGGATTTCTGATGGTGCCGGTCTGGTCTGCTCGGTCATGTTCTACCCTGCTATGAGCTTACTTGTTGAGAATGAGTTTGCCCTGACGGGTGATCTTCAGGCGATAGATCACGCCGTCGTGCCTGATCATGATCTCGTTGGTGCCGGCAAAAAGATCGCCGCTTTCGAGAACACGGATCTCGGCCACTGCTGGCTCGTTGCGCAGCTGTGCGAGCTTAAAATTATCTGGCTTTTCAACCATCATTTCGGTCGGCTTTTCCCGTGATTGCGGGGGTGAAGGCCCCGTTCCGGCTACATTTATCTTGACTCTCATACTCATAGTTTTTTAAAGACGCAATAATAGAAGACAAAAGCAGTCAAGTTTTTGACGGCACTGTTTTGAAGCCGCCTGATGGCGGTCAATTTGGTCTTTGGAGAGGCGATAATGACGGGTCGGTTTGCCGCTTTTGCGGCTGGTGTGCTGTTTTCGGTGTCGAGCGCGGCGCAGGCCTTTGCGCAGGATGCAGCGGCTTCCAAGCTTGATGTCGAGCTCAACGCGCTGACGCCCTCGCAGAAGGGCTGCATGATGACCTTCGTTGCCGAGAACAATCTGGCGACGCCGATCAACAAGGTCTCCTTCGAACTTGCCTTCTTCAACGACAAGAATGCCGTCGACCGCATCACGGTGCTCGATTTCCGTGACCTGCCGCAGGGCAAGAAGCGCGTGCGCCAGTTCGATATGCCGAACGTAAAGTGCGAGACGGTCACGCGCGTGCTGATCAACGACACGCCTGTCTGTGACGGGCCGGCGGCCGGCGAATGCATGAAGGGTCTCGTGACCCGCTCGCAGATTTCAGTTCCTTTCGAAGGCTAAGACCAGATCGAAGGCCAAGACCGGGCCGGGAGGAAACCCGGTGCGCATGTTTCAGGTTGTCCGAGGCGTCAAATGGCAATTTCAGCGAAATCCAGATCGAGACACGTGCTCATCGAGGAGGAGGGCGCTGACGAGGGCCTGAACGACAACAATCCCGGCATGCATCCCGGCCACGAGCTGGCCGATCTGCGCAACGCGCAGCGCCAGCCGGCCGGAGAACAGGTCATCCACTATGCGCGGTTTGCGCAGATCTCCTCCTTCCCCGATCATCCGGAAGCCGCTCCCGCCGCTCCGGTGACACCATTGCCGATGGATGCGGCGGTGGAGAAGCAGGAGGACGAGAAGGCGCCGGTGCGGCGGCGGCTGACACTGACCTGCATCTGCTCGCTGATCTTTCACGCGGCATTGGCGACTGCGCTGATCGTTGCCTTTCCGAAAGCGCCTGAAGAGTCGATCGAAGAAGCCGGCCAGGCGATGAGCGTCGTCATGTACGGCGATTCCGATGTTGACCAGGCGGCAGCTGGCGAGACGGAAACGACCGTGCAGCAGGAAATTATTCCAGAGGCTGTCCAGCCCGACACGATCCAGCCGATGCAGACAGCGGAGGCGCAGCCGGAGACCGTGCAGCCGACCGAGGTCTCGCCTGTGACGACGAGCGAGGTTTCGCCCGTCGAGATGCAGGAGGCCATCCAACAGGCGCCGGCGCCGGAAGTGACGCGGGTCTCGCCGGAAAATGCCGCGGCTGTCGAGCCCGAAATCCTGGTATCCGAAGTGCCGGCGGAGGAGTCCGTCGCGCAGCCGATGTCCACGATCGTTCCGGAACAGCAGCAGGTGCCGGTCGATGCGGTTTCGCCTGAGATACAGCCCTCCGAAGTACAGCCGACCGAGATACAGCCGACTGCGGTGCAACCCACTCAGGTCCAGCCGACCGAGGTGCAGCCTGCCGAGACCCAGTCCGAGGTTGCGCAGACCCCGCAAGAGGTGAAACCTGTCGAAACGGCTGAAGTCCAGCCGGAGCCGGAACAGCCCAAGGAGGTTGTCACACCGACCCCGAAGCCGAAGCTGACGGCAGAGGAAAAGCCGAAGCCGGTTGAGAAGAAGCGTCCGCCGCAGAAGGCTGCCGGCAGGAATGGCGAGCAGCAGCAGAATTCGCAGCGCGGCGTTGCCGACGGCGATCCGTCGGCCCAGTCGGACCGCAATTCGCAAGCCGCCAGCAACAATAATGGGGTCGGCACCGCTGAGCGCGCCAATTACGGCGGCAAGGTTCGTGCCCGCATTCGCCGCGCGCTTCGCGAGCCTCGCGGCGTCGATGGGACGGCCGGCGTGACATTGACCATCGGCGGCGGCGGCAATCTTGTCTCCGCCGTCATCTACAGGAGTTCCGGCGTTCCTGAGATTGATCAGGCCGCTACCGATGCCGTGCGGCGCGCATCGCCGTTCAGCCCGCCGCCGGGTGGGCAACCCGTGAGTTTCAAGCAGGAAATTCAGGTCGGCAGGAATTAAATATGATAAAAACAATCAACTTTATACTTTACTATAAAAATCAAGTTTAATAAGGTCCCGGTCGCACACGCAGGAATCGTGTGACGATCAACGAGCGAACGGGTGGTAAATGGCTCGAAAGGCGAAGAAGGGGGCGAACCGGGAGATCCGCGTTCAGGCCGATCAGGAGGCACAACAGTCCTCCCCGGGGCGCTCCAAGCTGGATGGCCGCAGTTTCCTCTATGTCGGCGGCCGCGATTGCCAGGTGGCGCATCTTCGCCAGATCGCCAGCAGCTTCGGCGCAGAGCTGATCCACCACGACGGCGGCCTTCGCGAAGCCGTTTCGCGCATCGACACATTGCTTCCTTCCGTCGACTGCGTCTTCTGCCCGATCGACTGTATCAGCCATGATGCCTGCCTGCGGGTGAAGACCGGCTGCAAGAAATTCAGCAAGGCCTTCATTCCGCTGCGCAACGGCAGCAAGTCCAGCCTGGAACGTGCGCTGCAGACGATGAACGAACGAGACAGTTCCCGATGAATGGACATTTTTTTGATGAATAGTGGGCACCCTGACGGGTTTACGATGATCGGCCTGCACAAGCTCGCCGCTCACGGTGGTGACGGGCTTGTGCCGGAGCTCTACGAAGTTTTCCTTGAGAATGCCGCGCGCCAGCGCAGCTATCCCAATGTCGTGCTGTTTCCCGCCTGGGAGGCACGCATGCCCGGCGAAGCGTCTGTAAAGCCCATTGGCGCGGATGCGACCGACGGCAATAATATCGTCGCCTTTCCGTCCTATGCCGGACGAGCGACCCAGAAAAAGGCGTGAGGAGCTTTTGATGTATATCGCGATGAACCGTTTCAAGGTGGCTGCCGGCGCCGAGGGGGATTTCGAGAGTGTCTGGCGCAATCGCGATTCCAGCCTGTCGCAGGTTCCGGGTTTCGTCGAATTCCGCCTGCTGCGCGGCAAGGCCAATGCGGAGGAGGGCTATACGCTGTTTTCCTCGCACACGCTCTGGCGCAGCGAAGAGGATTTTCTGAACTGGACGAAGTCGGAGAATTTCCGCGCCGCCCACCGCAATGCCGGCGACAACAAGGGCCTGTACAAGGGGCCGCCGGTGTTCGAAGGCTTCAACGTTGTGGATGCCATATGAGCGGCGATCCCGATCGCATCGAGGTGATGCCGGTTCTGCCGTCGCTGGATATCGCCGAGACGCTTGCCTTCTATCGGGACCAGCTCGGCTTCATCAAAATCGTCTACGAGGCGAGTGACTATCTGATCGTCAGACGCGATGAGATGGAACTGCATTTCTGGCTGACCGACGATCGAAGCCTGCCGGACAAGACATCCGTCTATCTGCGTGGCGGCGGTATTGGCGCGCTTCATAGGGAATACAGTGCGAAGGCTATCGAGCGCCTCTCGGATATGGCGGTGCGGCCCTGGAACATGGAGGAATTCTATATCCATGATCCGCATGGCAATCTTTTGCGCTTTGGGCGAATACCGCAGGCGAGCAGCTAGCATCCCCTTCTTCCCAAGGGGGGCGAGGGGAGGCCCGCTCTGTGGCCTTCCGAAATTCTACGCCCGCACCCGCCAAAATGCGCTCGCTGAGACGGTCAGCCATCCCAGCATCATCGCCCAGCCACCTGTCGGGGCCGCATAGGGGAACATGCCGGAGCCGGTGAAACGCAGCGTCATGAGGTCACCCGCAAACAGCACCGTTCCCACAATCATCAGCAAACCGGCGAGCCAGGCGGTTCTAATCTTGCCGGCGCCAATTGCCAGCGCCAGCAGGGCGGGGGCGTGGGCGAGGCACATGGCGGAGGCCGAGGCGGCGAGATGTGCATCGCCGCCGCCATGGGCGGCAAGGGCGGCAAGGGCCACGCCCGCAAGGCCGAACAGGCCGGCAAAGACATAGAGCACCGGCTCCAGGCGCGCGTTCAGGCTCATGGCTATTCCTTGTTTTGCATGTGATGGGCGAGGCGCTCGACCGGCGCCCAGATGAGGTCTCGCAATGCCTGGCTGGCGATCGTTTCCTCCATGGCCTGGCGGAAGCAGAGCAGCCATTCGTCGCGTTCGACGGGGCCGATTTCGGCGACGAAATGGCGACTGCGCAGGCGGGGGTGGCCGCGCTTGTCGGTATAGAGCGGCGGGCCGCCGAGATAGCCGGTCATATATTCGTAGAATTTCTCTTCGCTGCCTTTAAGGCTTGGCGGATGCACGGCGCGCACGTGCCTAGCCTCCGGCAGCGTATCCATCAGTTCGTAGAAGCGATGCGTCAAGGCGCGGACAACAGGATCACCGCCGATCGCGTCGTATAGTGTGGTGACGTTCGTAGTGGCCTTCTCTTCCGGCACAAAACCATCCCTTAAATACCCGTCCCGGCGCTGCACGCCCCCTGCGCCGCTCCAGGTTTTAATAGCATCCGAACGCCATTTCCGGCTTATCGGCCCACCGCTTAGATGCACCCGATCAAAAAGGATCGCAACTGTCATCAAAACGCCGCGTCATTTCGCGCATAATCCCTTGCAGGGCAGGAGATTCAGTAGATTCTTCTTGACAAAACCGTCCGGACGGTATCTTTGTAAATCCATGTCAAACGCTCATCATCGCAAGAAACAACCCGTGCTCGTGCGCCAGCAGTTGCTGGAGGTCGCCGCACGTCTTGCCGGTGAGCAGGGCATGAGCGCTGTTACGCTCGATGCGGTCTCGGCTGCATCAGGCGTCAGCAAGGGCGGATTGCTGCATCACTTCCCGACGAAGAACGCGCTGCTGGACGCCCTGTTCGAAAGCCTGCTGGAGAGGTTCGACGCCGATATAGACGAGCTGATGCGCGCCGATCCGCTGCCGCAGGGACGTTTCTCGCGCGCCTATCTGCAGGCGGTATCCGGGCTGAAGGATCGTCCCGACGATTCCAGAAGTTGGACGCAGGTGACGATCGCGCTGCTAGCCGAGCCCCGGCTGCGCCTTCGATGGCGCCAATGGGTGGCGGCGAGAGCCGAGGAATATATCGGCACCGATTCCGCGCTCGACACGCTGATCGTACGTTTTGCCGCCGACGGTCTGTGGTTCGCAGATACGTTGGAAAGCCATGATATCAGTGGCGCTCTGAGGCGAGAGCTGATTGCCCGCCTCATCGAGCTGACCCACAAGTAGATCAAGAAGGAATACCGCCATGAACCCGGCTGCCGTTTATGGGCTGCTCGTTGCAGCCATCGTGCTTGAAGTTATCGGCACGACCGCCCTCCAGCTCTCCCAGCAGTTCACCCGCCTCGGTCCGACGGCGCTTGTCGTTGCCTGTTATGGGGCTGCCTTCTACTGCCTGTCGCTGACGCTGAAGCACATTCCCGTCGGGATCGCCTATGCGATCTGGAGCGCTTTGGGAATCGTCTTGATTTCCTCGGTCGGGTTCGTGTTTTTCAAGCAGCGGCTCGATACGCCCGCCATTATCGGCCTCGGCCTGATCATAACAGGCGTGGTCGTCGTCGACCTGTTCTCCAAGACCGTTTCCCATTGATGTGAAAAGGGGTTTTTCCCGGCCGCAGGGACGGGAAAAATCCTCTTTGTCAAAATACCGACAAAGGTCTATGTCTTCCTCTAACGTGGAGGAGGGACTGCTTTGGCTGACCATCTTTCCAAAGCGCTTTGAATCCCGCCTTCCTGCTTGCCAAAAATCCAAAGGTTCTAGAGGAGCATAGCCATGGCCATTCGCACCGTCGTATGGGGAGAGAACATCCATGAGACAACCAATGAGATCGTCCGGGGCATCTACCCTGAAGGCATGCACACGACCATCGCCAAGGCGCTGAACACGGATCCGGCGATTTCGGCGACGACGGCGACACTGCAGGAGCCCGAGCATGGTCTCACCGAAGCCCGGCTTGCCGAAACCGATGTCCTGACCTGGTGGGGTCACAAGGATCATGGTGCTGTGTCCGACGTCGTCGTGGAGCGCGTCGCCAAGCGGGTCTGGGAAGGCATGGGCCTCTTGGTGCTGCATTCCGGCCATTTCTCGAAGATCTTCAAGCGGCTGATGGGCACTCCCTGCGCACTCAAGTGGCGCGAGGCGGGTGAGCGCGAGCGCCTGTGGACGATCAACCAGCGCCATCCGATCGCAGCCGGTATCGGCGAGCATTTCGAACTTGAAAACGAGGAAATGTACGGCGAGCAGTTTTCCGTGCCGGAGCCGTTGGAGACGGTGTTCATTTCCTGGTTCCAGGGTGGCGAAGTCTTCCGCTCGGGCCTGACGTGGCGGCGTGGTGCCGGCAACATCTTCTATTTCCGTCCTGGCCACGAAACCTATCCGACCTATCACGATGCAAACGTGCAGAAGGTGCTGATCAATGGCGTGAAGTGGGCCTATAACCCCGAGGGTGCATTGAAGAGCATCACCGATGCTCCAAATGTGCCGGTAGAAAAAGCACTGGAGCCGATCGTCGAACGCGGCCCGAGACTGCATCAGGCCGGCGAAGCCGGTTACCGCTGAGGAGCATCCATGCGACTACTCGTTCTTGGTACGGGCGTGATGGCGAAGAACCAGCTCGCCCACTTCATGAATATCGACGGCGTGACCGTAGTCGGTGCCGTCGATACGGATTCAGACCGTCTGGCCGCCTTTGCCGACAAGTTCAACATCGAGAAGCGGTTTCTGACGCTCGACGGGGCGATCGCCTGGGGCGAGTTCGACGCGGCGACCAACATCACGCCTGACCGGATCCACCATCCGACCACCATGGCGCTGATTGCTGCCGGCAAGCATGTGCTGTGCGAGAAGCCACTGGCGGAGAACTATCCGAAGGCGCTGGAGATGACGGAAGCGGCTGAGACCGCGGGCGTGATCAACATGGTCAATCTCACCTATCGCAACGTTGCTCCCCTGCAGCGTGCACGCGAGATGGTGCTATCGGGCGAGCTCGGCACGATCAAGCATGTGGAGGCGTCCTACCTGCAAAGCTGGCTGGTATCACGCGCCTGGGGCGACTGGCGCACGGAATCGACCTGGCTCTGGCGTTTGTCGACGGGTCACGGTTCGAATGGCGTGCTCGGTGATGTCGGTATCCATATCCTGGATTTTGCCGCCTATGGCGCGGCGACCGACATCGATCACGTCTTTGCGCGGTTGAAGACCTTCAACAAGGCGCCGGGCGGGCAGATCGGCGAATACATGCTCGATGCCAATGACAGCTTCACCATGTCGGTCGATTTCGCCAATGGCGCCCTCGGCGTCATCCATGCCAGCCGCTGGGCGACCGGACATCTGAACGAGCTGAAGCTGCGCATCTATGGCGAGAAAGGCAGCTTGGAAGTCATCCACCGCCCAAGCGGTTCCGAGCTGCATGGCTGCCTCGGCGACGATGTCGAAACGGCGACCTGGAAGCCGGTCGACGTGCCGCCGGTTCCAAGCAATTACCAGCGCTTTGCCGAGGCTGTGGCAACAGGCGTGCAGCTCGATCCGAACTTCCGTCATGCGGCGAACCTGCAGAAGGTGCTCGACCTTGCCATGGTAACCGAGCGCGAACGCCGCGAGCTTAAAGTCTGATATTTTCCCTTGCAGATTGAACACCGACGCGCTCGCAGCGCGGCGGTGTCATGCGGCAATTGATCGCTAAAACCTGTACTTAAGTGTACTTGAGCGACGCCCGGCACTAGCCATATTTACTCGATGGCCAACGCGGAAACCGTCCTGACGGCTCCCGCGGAAGGCCATGTCATACCTCAAGCATTTCCGTTTTTCTTCAAAAATACGGAAGCGCGCTTTTCTTCGTTAAGACGCAATTCCGGATGCAAAGCCGCTGTGCATTTTTGCTGGAATTGCTCTAGTCGGCAACGGAAAACACATGACTGACATTATCGCCAATACACATCTTCCCGCAAAAACCGCCCCCGAGACACAAGACTTTGCCACTGCCGGGATCTCTCCCATGGACCGGCCGAGCGCTATCACGCGCTTCTTCATGGGCATCGTCGCATGGGCCGAGGGCCTGAATTTCAAATATGCCAAACTCGGCAATCCGCCGGTTTACGACAATGCCGCCTTTCCCTGGGCGAAGGAGGTCGAGAAGGCCTGGCCGCAGATCCGCGCCGAACTCGACCGCGTGCTGGTGCGCCAGAGCGAGCTGCCGAGCTTCCAGGAAATCTCCACCGACGTGCAGACCATCTCCAAGGACAATCGCTGGAAAACCTTCTTTCTCGTCGGTTTCGGGGTGAAGTCCGAGCAGAACATCCAGGCCTGCCCGGAAACCTGGAAGGCGGTGCAGAAGATCCCCGGCCTGAAGACTGCGATGTTTTCGATCTTCGAACCCGGCAAACACCTGCCGGCGCATCGCGGCCCCTATAATGGCGTGCTGCGCCTGCATCTCGGCATGATCGTGCCAGAGCCGGCTGACAAGCTTGCCATTCGCGTCAAGGACCAGATCTGCCACTGGCAGGAAGGCAAGGCGCTGATCTTCGACGATGCCTACGAGCATGAAGCGTGGAACCACACGGACAAGACGCGCGTCGTTCTCTTCATCGATTTCGTCAAGCCGCTGAAATTCCCGGCCCGGCTAATCAACTGGGCCCTGCTCAATCTTGCGATTTTCACGCCGTTCATCCGCGAAGGGCTCGATAATCACAAGGAGTGGGAAAAGAAGTTCTACGCGCAGGCGGAAGCGCTGCGCAATCGCGGTTAGGACAAGACCTCCCGCCTTTTCGATGTCGTGCACCTGCTTAAGGCCCTGCAAATGCGGGGCCTTTTTCTTTTATTCGCTGACCGGAATTGCGCGCCCGTTCCGCGTGGAAACTTCGCTGAACGCATCGTTCACTCCGGGCATATTGACGACGCTCTAAATCGCGGATAAAGTTTATCCATGATTGGAGACGGCACATGAAACTCAGCGACGGCGTAGAGCAGGCAATTCATTGTGTGACTTTCCTCTCCGGATTGTCGGAGGAGGGGGTGCTGTTGGCGGCAGCACTTGCGGAGCTTCACGGGGTTTCCCCAAGCTACTTGCTGAAGCATCTGCAGGCATTGTCGGGCGCCGGGCTGCTCGTGACGACGCCGGGGCCGAAGGGCGGATACAGGCTGGCGAGGGCGAAGGAGGAGATCACTCTCCTCGACGTCGTGCTGGCGGTGGAAGGTCCCGCACCGGCCTTCCGCTGTGCCGAGATCCGCCAGCGCGGACCCAATCCTCTGCCGGGGCGGTACTTCACCAAGCCCTGCCAGATCAATGCCGCAATGCTGAAGGCCGAGAAGGCTTATCGCGCCGAACTCGCCAAAGTGACCATCGCAGACATCGCGGCTGATGTCATGGCAGACGACGATGGCGGTATCGCCGCCCGCGGCTGCGCTTTCCTTGAACTCAACGAAAGAAAGACGGGCAATCGGGCCTCGTCATAGGAGAAGCTACAATGAGCACGTCCAAGAAGGTCGTCGTTATCGGCGGCACGGGCCTCGTCGGCTCCAGGGCAGTCACCATTCTGCGCAATGCCGGGCACGAGGTCGTCGTCGCCAGCTCCAGAAACGGGATCAATGCCTTTACCGGCGAGGGGCTCGAAGCCGCTCTTTCAGGGGCGGATGCCGTCATCGACGTCTCCAACATCGTTTCCTACGACGAGCCGGTCATTCGCAATTTCTTTGCGACCTCCACCCGCAACCTGACCGCAGCCGAGAAATCGGCCAGCGTTCGCCACCATGTCGTCCTGTCCATCGTGGGCACCAGCGAGCTCTCGGGCAATCCCTATGTGAGCGGCAAGCAGGCGCAGGAAGATGCGGTGCAGGCCTCCGGCCAGGACTATACGATCGTTCGCGCGACGCAGTTCCACGAGTTCATGGAGACGCTGGCCGAGGCCTATTCCGCTGACGGCGCGGTAAACGTCCCCGATATCCAGTTCCAGCCGATTGCGGCTGATGATGTCGCGGCGGCATTGGTGAGCGTTGCGCTTGGCAAGCCGCATAATGGCATCGTCGACCTTGCCGGCCCGGACCGCGCCGGCTTTGGCGAACTTATGCGGACATACCTGGCAGCAAAGGGCGACAGCCGCACCGTCGGTGTCGATGCAGCCCTTGGCTATTTCGGGGCGCCGGTCACGGCCACCTCGCTCGTTCCGACGGGCGCCTTCATGCAGGGGCAGACCGCGCTTGCGGATTGGCTCCGCCACCAGAAACATGCATCGCAAGTGGAGAAAGCATAATGAAAACGATCCTTTATGCCATGATGGCACTCGTTCTGCCGGTCACCGTCGCCTCGGCGCACGACCTCACCAAGGGTGAACTCGTCTACGAGTCGAAGGGCGCGAAAGTGACGGAGGTTTACGCGCACGCGCTTCCGGATGTTCCGGGCAAGAGCGTGAAAGGTGTCCTGGTCGAGTACGAGCCCGGCGGCTACAGCTCGGCGCATACCCATGCCAAATCGGCGCTTATCTATGCGACCGTTCTCGAAGGCGCCATTTTGAGCGGGGTGAATGGTGGCGAGGTGAAGACCTTCACCAAGGGAATGAACTTCACGGAACTTCCCGGCGACCGGCACGATGTCAGCGCCAATGCCAGCAAGACGAAACCGGCAAAGCTGCTCGCCGTGTTCGTGGTCGATACCGCTGACGCGGCTCTGACGACGCCGCGCAAGCCCTGACATTTCTGAAAACTGCGCATGAAAGAGGCCCCGCCGAAAAGCGGGGCCTTTTGCGTTTATTCGATCACCTGAACCACGCGATGGGTCTGCGGCTCGACGATCACATGGCGATCGTTGATGACGGTATAGGCATAGCGCGGATTATCCGGCACCGGGATCACCTGGACATCTGATGGCAGCGGTTTGCCGACGACGATCGGCTGCTGCACCACCACTGCCGACGGCGGGGCCGGCTGCTGCTGGACATAGGTTACGACCTCGCGCGGCGGCGGATCGACAACAGCGCCGGCGACACCGCCTGCCACGCCGCCAATTGCAGCGCCCACGGGGCCGCCGACAATGGCGCCGGTGATTGCGCCGCCGGCTGCACCCGTCACCGCTCCGTCGGCCATCGCATTGGTGGCGAGCGACGAAAGCGCCAGCGCGCCGGAAACGAGAATAATCTTATACATTTTGATACTCCTTGGATCGAGAGCATTTGCGTTTTTCGGGGAAAGACGGAAATGCTCTATCTCATTGCTTCTTCAGCAATTCCGGGCAGGTGAGCGCCGTGGAAATTGCCTTGGTTTGCGTTGAGGAAACGAGCCGGATCAGTCGTTGTTCCTGATCGCAGGGGTCACGGATTGGCCGTGTGGGTTATAGTGCGTGAGATGGCTATTCCAGCCTGCGGCGGAACAGCCAGGCGGCGGCGCCGAGGGTTGCGGTCGCGATCAGGGCCAGCGGAATCGTCTGGTTCAGCACTTCCTCCGCGGGAAGATCCTTGAGGAAGACGCCTTTGACGATGATGAGGAAATAACGCAGCGGATTAATTGTCGTCACCGGCTGCAGCCATGCCGGCATGTTCTCGATCGGGGTTGCGAAACCCGACAGCAGCATGGCCGGCACCATGAACAGGAAGGCGCCGAGGATTGCCTGCTGCTGCGTCATCGATAGCGCCGAGATGAAGAGGCCGAGGCCGGCGACCGAACCCAGATAGAAGATCGAGCTGCCATAGAGCAGCAAGAGCGATCCCCTGAGCGGCACGCCGAAGATGAATAACGCCGCCAGGATATAGAGCGTCATGTGGAAGAGGCCGATCATCATTGGCGGAATGAGCTTGCCGACCAGGATTTCATGGACGCGCAGCGGCGAGACCATCAGCTGATCGAAGGTGCCGAGTTCCCTCTCGCGGGCAATCGACAGCGCGGTGACGATGAGACCGATGAGGAGCGCGATGCTGGCGATCAGGTTCGGCACCATGAACCATTGATAGGTGAGGTTGGCATTGAACCAGTTGCGCGGCACGGTCGCCACTGTTTTGGCCATAGCGCGCTGGCCTGCCGGCGTCTCGGCCGAGAGCGTCATACCGATCTGGGTGAGATAGCCGGAGACGATCTGCGAGGCGTTGGAGCGGCGGCCGTCGAGGATGATCTGAAGATCAGCCGGAATGCCCGCCTCGATATTACGGGAGAAATCGGGGCCGATCTCGATTGCGGCAATGACCGACTGACCATCGATGGCTTCGCGGATATCGGTCTGATTGTCTGCTGTGTCGATGCGGCGGAAGGTCGGCGATCCGTGGATGCGCTCTATCAGTTCCTGCCCCCAATGGCCGCTGTCGCGGTTCAGCACCATGACATCGACATTGCGCACCTCGAGCGTCGCCGCATAGGAAAAGACGAGAAGCTGCATGACGGGCGGCACGATGAGCACGAAGCGACCCTTGGGATCACGCAGTACGGCCAGCAGTTCCTTGATGATGAGGGCTTTCAGCCGGGTCCACCACATCTCAGCCGATCCTCTTTCTGGTGCTGCGGGCAGCCAGCAGGAACATGATGCCGCCGATCGTGAGCATCACGGTGATCGCGCGGGCAAACATCGGCCAGATATCGCCGGCCAGAAAGACTGTCTGCAGGCTGGGGATGAGATAACGCGCCGGCACGATGATGGTGATCCACTGGATGATTTCAGGCATGGAATTGATCTCGAAGAGAAAGCCCGAGAGCAGGAAGGCCGGCAGGAAGGCGGAGATCAGCGCAAGCTGCGACGCGAGGAACTGGTTCTTGGTCGCCGTCGAAATCAACAGGCCCTGGCCGAGCGCCGGGATGAGAAAGGCGGCAGAGAGCGCATAGAGCGCGATGACGGAACCGCGAAACGGCACGCCGAACAGGAAGACGGCGAGCAGCACGCAGAGCGTCATGGAGGCAAGGCCGAGCAGGAAATAGGGGAGGATCTTGCCGGCGAGCAATTCGGCCGATGTCACCGGCGTCGCCATCATCGCTTCCATCGTGCCGCGCTCCCATTCGCGGGCGACGACCAGCGAGGTCAAGAGCGTGCCGACGAGCGTCATGACGATCGCGATCGAGCCGGGGACGAGGAAGTTGCGGCTGGTCAGCTCGGGATTGAACCAGAAGCGCTGCTCGATCGAGATGGGCGGACCGGCGGCGACCGTTTCGGACTGGCGCTGGCGCTCCCAGTTGGCGACCGCACCCTGCACATAGTTCTGGACGAAATTGGCGGTGTTGGGGTCGGAGCCGTCGACGAGGACCTGGATCTGCGGGTGATTGCCGGCGGCGTAGTCCGTGGCGAAATCGGCGGGAATGACGGCGATGCCCCGCACATTGCCGAGCACGAGATCGTCTTCGAACATGCGCCGGTCGCGGCCAACGGTGACGGAGAAGTAGCGCGAGGCCTGGAAGCTTGCCGCGAGATCCTGCGTCAGCGGCGTCGCCTGCTCCAGAACGAGGCCGATGCGGGTGCGGGTCGTATCGAGTGACACGCCGTAGCCGAAGAGGAAGAGCAGGATCAACGGCAGCACGAAGGCGATGAGGATGGTGCTGGGGTCGCGGATCGCCTGATAGCTCTCCTTGCGGACGAGGGCGATGAAGCGGCGGCTGCGGGAGGAAGCGCTCATGCGGCTTTCTCCTTTTCCTGCCCCTTTTCGGAGTCCTGAACGAGGGCGATGAAGGCATCCTCCATCGTCGGGTCCGGCTGTTCCTCGGTGGCGACCCGCGCCTTCAACTCGTCGGGCGAGCCGAGTGCGATCGAGCGGCCGCGATAGATCAGCGAGATGCGGTCGCAATATTCGGCCTCGTCCATGAAATGCGTCGTCACCAGCACGGTGACGCCCTTTTCGACAAGGGCGTTGATATGGGTCCAGAATTCGCGCCGGGTAATCGGATCGACGCCGGAGGTCGGTTCGTCCAGGAACAGGGCGCGCGGCTCGTGCATGACGGCGCAGGCAAGCGCCAGGCGCTGTTTCAGGCCGAGCGGCAGGTCCTTGGCCGAATAGCGCCCGTGGCGGCCGAAATCGAAGATCTCGGTCATCAGCTCTATGCGCTCGCGGCGACGGCTGCCGGAGAGGCCATAGACGCCGGCGAAGAATTCGAGGTTCTGCATGACGGTGAGATCGCCGTAGAGCGAGAATTTCTGCGCCATGTAGCCAAGCTGGTTGCGCGCCTCGGCGGCATCCTTGCGCAGGTCGAAACCGGCGACCCGGCCTTCGCCTCCTGACGGTTTCAGCAGGCCGCAGAGCATCTTGAAGGTGGTGGATTTGCCGGCACCGTTCGGCCCGAGCAGGCCGAAGATCTCGCCGCGGCCGATATCGAAGGTGATATTGTCGGCGGCGGTGAAGTCGCCGAAGCGCTTCGTCAGGCCATGGGCTTCGATGACGGGGCGGTCGCCCGTCTCGCTTGGCGAGCCCTGAGCCTCTGCAAGCTTGGAGCGCCCGCCGGGGCCGCCGCCAAGCATATCGATGAAGGCATCCTCAAAGCGGGGAGGGGTGGGTGTCAGCTTTGCTCCGCCGGTTTTGCCGATATCAGGCGTCTCATCCTTTGATGTCACGAGGCGGATGGCATCGCCCTGGATGACGCCGTCGATCACGCCTTTCGTCTGCAGCAGTTCGGCGAGGACCTGGCGCCTGCGGCCGCTGACGCCGGAGACCTTGAAGACACGGTCTTCCACGCGGCCGGTCAGATCGTGCGGCTTGCCGGAAAAGAGCAGCTTTCCCTGGTTGAGCAGCAGGACATGATCGCAGGCTTCGGCCTCATCCAGATAGGCCGTGGACCAGAGCACGCCGATGCCTTCCTGCGTCAGGTTTTCGACCATCTTCCAGAGGTCGCGGCGCGAGATCGGGTCGACGCCGACGCCCGGCTCATCGAGCAGCAGCAGGCGCGGCTTTTTCAGGAGTGCGCAGGCAAGGCCGAGCTTCTGCTTCATGCCGCCCGAGAGCTTGCCGGCGAGCCGGGTCGTGAAACGCTTCAGGTCGGTGAAGGTCAGAAGCTCGTCGAAGGCGGCGGCGCGCTCGGCCTTCGGCAGGCCGCGCAGATCGGCATAGAGATCGAGGTTTTCCTGGACCGAGAGATCTTCATAGAGGCCGAAGCGCTGCGGCATGTAGCCGATCGAGGCCTGGATGGCGGCCGGGTTCCGGGCCGTGTCGAAGCCCAGCACCTCGACAGTGCCGCTGTCGGGCAGCATGAGGCCGGTCATCAGCCGGATCAGCGTCGTCTTGCCGGCGCCGTCGGGGCCGACGAGGCCGGTGATGGCGCCGCCCCTGACCTCGCCGGAGACGGCATCGAGAGCCGGCGGGGCATCGCCGAAGCGCCTGGTGACATCGGCAAGCCGGACCAGTGCTTCATCTGCCTTGGAGGGAACCGGGCTCATCGCGCTGCCAGCGAGGGAAAGTGCACGGTGACCGGCATGCCCTGGCGCAGATCCGGGCCGGGCTTGTCGATGACGATGCGCAGGCGATAGACGAGATCGGTGCGCAGTTCCGGCGTCTCGACCGATTTCGGCGTGAACTCGGCGACCGGCGAAATGAAGCCGATCGTGCCGTCATAGGGCTTGTCGGCTTGCGTATCCGAGGTCACCTGGACCTTCATGCCGGGATGCAGGCGGCCGAGATCGCCTTCCGCCACATAGCTGCGCACCCAGACCGGTTGCGTCAGCGACAGGACATAGACGCTGTCGGCGGGCGCGACGATGGCGCCGGGTTCGCGCACGCGGGACAGAATGACGCCGTCATTCGGGGCGCGCAGTTCCGTATCGGCAAGCGAGATGCGGGCGGAGACCAGAGCGGATTGCGCTGCCTTCAACTGGGCATCGGCTGCATCGATGTCTTCCACGCGGCTGCCTTCCTGCAGCAGCTTCAGCGCTTCGTTGGCGGAATCGGAGCGGGCCGCGGCCATTGCGCGATTGGCGGTTGCCAGATCGAGGTTCGCTTCCGAGATATTGCCCTGCGGGCGAAGCTGCCGGGCGCGCTCATAGGTGAGATTGGCATTGTGCAGCGCCGCGATGCTTTCGTCATAGGCAGCGCGGGCTTGGGCGATTTCCGTCTGGCGCGGGCCGGCCTTCAGCTTGTCGAGCGTGGCCTGCAGGGCGGCGACATTGGCCTCTGCGGACGTAACGGCAGCCTCGTAAGGTGTCGCGTCGAGCTTGCCGAGCACCTGGCCGCTGCTGATCGTGTCGCCTTCATCGACGGCGAGCGAGGCCAGCCGTCCATTGACGCGGAAGCCGAGAGAGACCTGGCGGATATCGACATTGCCGTAGAGCGCGAATTCCTTTGATCGTTCCGGCAGCCAGCCGAACTTCTGCGGCAGGCCGTACCACCAGGCGGCACCGCCGGCGGCTACGAGAATAACGATGGCAAGGGGGACGATTCGTTTCATGGGGTATTTCCTTTCGCCGGCTCCAAAAGGCCGACAAGTTCTGCGGCAAGTTTGCGCAGGCTCTGGAGTTGTTCTGATCCGACCGATTGCCATTCCATCTGGGCGAGGACGGCGGCGTGGGCGAGGCGGAAGATCATGATGTTGCCGACAAAGGCCAGCGTGCGCAGGCGCACATGCTCGGAAGCCGGATCCTCGCGCAGGATGGTGCCGATCAGCCGTCGCGCCATCTCGATCATCGGACCCATCAGGCCCTTGTAGATGCGGGTGAAAGCCTCCGTCGGCTCCATCTGTTCGCGTGTGATGAAACGCGCCCAGGGCTCCGATTCCTTGCTGACGAAGATGCCGACCATAGTCTCCGTAAGCTGTGTCAGGAAATGGCGGGCATCGTCTGCCGTCAGCGTCTGCCCGGTAGCATCGAGCTCCATGATATGCGCGACGATCTGCTGGCGCAGGGCGCCGACATGACGCTCGATGCGCGAAACCAGATATTCCGCCGTCGCGATATAGAGCCCTTCCTTGCCGCCGAAATAATAGGGAATGGCCTGCAGGTTCACACCCGCCGCCTCGCTCAGCTGCCGTGTCGAGGTGCCGTCGAAGCCATGGCGGCCGAAGACATCGAGTGCTGCGGCAAGCAGCTTTTCCCGGGTGATTTCGGCGCGGTTCGGTTGGTTTTGTTCATCGCTCATGACTGACGTATAACTCCAACGGAGATTTCAGTCAATCGAATGAATTTTTATCTTGCCGCGTCCGTGCTCCTATGAATGAGCGTTGCGGGGGCCAACCGTCAGTATATTTACGTCTACTGCCGGTGCATTTACCGTTTCGTACTTCCGTAAAGGCTAATATTCTGGCTGAATGGGAGGATGAGAAACCTGCCCGTCATGCCAAGCACTGCGAGACATGCCTGGAGAGCGCTCCTTGCGAGTGCGGCTCTTGCTCTTCCCGTGACCATGGCTTGCGCTGACGACATTGCGCCCGGAAAAGGCAATCGCATTCAGAACGAGGTGGTGAAACCATCTCCTCATGATGGACAGCTGACGGCCCCGCGGCTAAGCGCGAACTGGTGGCTGCGGATCAGGCGCGAGGCACCGCAGGCCGATCAGCCTGAGGGTTCGAAGCAGGTTTTTGCGCGCAGCACCGACCAGCGATGATCCCGGGCATTGCAGCTTCGGTTGAAACGCTGCAAGTCCAGCCGCAGGCACGAATGACGCCTTAACTCCCGGAGCCTAGGCGTCGGGCTTTCCGAAAGCCGATTCCGGTTTACGAGCCGGTGCCGGAATGCTCGTTTCCGGCCGACGGGGGTTCGGATCCCTCTTGCGGCGCTGGGCCCGGCCGATCAGGCGCAGGGCCATCGCCGAGGGCAAGATTCTCGCAATGAAGGCGGCGAGCTTCGAAGAGATGCCGGGAACGACGAGGCGGCGGCCGGACTTGAAACCCTGCCATGCCTCATGGGCCACATAGTCGGCATCGAGCTTGGGCAGCACCTTGAAGAGGGCGGCCCGGTCGGCGCCGGATTTTTCCAGAAAGTCGGTCGAGACAGGGCCGGGGGCGACGCAGGTGACCGTCACACCGAAGCGGCGGACCTCCTCATGCAGAGCGGTCGAGAAGGCGCGCACGAAATTCTTGCTGGCGTAGTAGAAGGCCATGTAGGGGCCTGGCGCGAAACCGGCGACGGAGCCGAGATTGATGACGCCGCCGCTGCGCCGCGCCACCATGCCCGGCAGGAAGCGCAGGGTCATGTCGGCGAGCGCGCGGATGTTGACGTCGATGATGCCGAGCTGCTCATCGGCGGGCAGGGAGGTTGCCGCGCCGCGCAGGCCATAGCCGGCGCTATTGACCAGGACGCCGCAGGCCAGACCTTTTGCGGCAAGAAAAGCCTCCAGGCGCGACGATCCATCCTGAGAGGCGAGGTCGAGTTCGATCGTGAAGGCTTCTCCGCCTGCCCCGACGATTTCGGCCGCCGCCGCCGCAAGGTCCTCGGGGGAGCGCGCCACCAGAACCACGATATTGCCATCGCGCGCGGCAACCCGGGCAATGGCCCGCCCGATGCCCCGGGATGCGCCGAGGACCACGACAGCCAGGCGGAGTTCGGCGCTGACGCTCATGGTGCCCTTCCCGCAATCGATATGCCGGCAGGCTTTCCCGCCTGCTTGAGCCCCCTGACCTCGTCGACGACATCGCCGTTCAGGATCCTTTCGAACCGTTCCAGCGCGCGGGCAATGCTGGCGCCGTCCATGACCCGGTGGTCGTAATGGATGCGCACCGTCACCGTTCCCTCCGCATCGATCGGCCCGTAGTTCAGGAGCGTGGTGAGCGGCGTCAGGGGATTGAGGGATTCGGCGCCAAGGCCGGAATAGACCGACAGCTGGAAGGTGCCGAAATAGCGCGCCCGCTTTCGCCCCAGGTTGAGCCCGAGCCACATCAACGACCAGCGGAGCAAGGCCGGCGCGCGGGCAAGCTTGAGCGAACGGCGAAATTCCTTGATCTCGGCAATCGGGCGCGAGCGCGCTTCCTGGATCAGTTTTTTCCAGCTCCGGGATGGGGCGCTGTTCGGGACCCTTGATCGTGCTCAGGAGAACGATTCGCTCGCCCTCGTGCTCTCGCTCATGGGCGATCGAGGCCACGCTTTCGGGATATTCATAGAGCTGGTGCTTCGGGAATTTGATATAGGCGCGCCGCAGGTCAGGGGTCTCCTTCGACAGGAGCGCATATCCTTTCAGAAACAGCACGGTCCATGACGGCCGCGGGTCGCAGGCGCTCCTGGCGTCGACCAGCGCGCGCAGGTTCATCTGCCGCTGCACGGTGACGCGCGGTATGCCGATCGAAAACCGCATGAGATCTCCGACAAGCCGCCTTGCAGCCGAAAGCCTGACTGTCCGTCCCCTCATCCTTGTCCTCCCCCTAGATCACTTCCGTTTCTCCTCGAAACACGCAAATGATCTATCTCTTTGTTTTCATGCAATTCCGGACGCAAACCGCTGCACAGTTTTGCTGGAACTGCTCTAGTAGAGATAAGGAATGATCCGTTTCGTCTTGTCCATATAGGCGCGGTATTCAGGACCAAAAACGTCGAGCATCATACGCTCTTCCTTGTCCACCCGCAGGAAGAAAAGCACGGCAAAGCCGACGAGGCCGGCAAGGCCCGCCACCCAGTTCGACAGCAGGAAGGCCTGCGCCAGCCCCATCAGCATGAAGGACGTGTACATGGGGTGGCGCACCAGCGCGTAAGGCCCTGATGATATCAGTTCGTGCTTCTGGCGGATTTCCAGCGTGATGGACCAGTTTCGGCCGAGCTGCTTGTGCGTTCGCCGAAAGACCCACATGGCGAGCGCGAAGATGATTGCCCCGACTACGATCGCCCAGATATGGGCAGGATAGTCAGCACCTTTCGGGATACCGGTCGCGACGTAGAAGACGGGCACGATCGCAAGCCCGGCAAGGGCTGCCGCGAGCGCGAGCTTCTCTGTCGCGCTCCGCTGACTGCTCACGATGGGCACGCGCTTGCCGCGGCGCTCAAATGGGTAACGGATGACGTACCATGCGATAATTCCGAGGACCCAGACGATCTCGCCAATGGTGTGAACTGACAAGCTCAAATCGGCACCAGAACCTTTCCACGATCCGCTTCTTTCCGGGATCGCCCTGCTTTTCTATCAACCCGTATTCATCTCCCGCAGATTTGTAATGAATTGCTGCGGGCGAAGCCAGATGCCTGGCGTCTTATAGCCCATATGCTTGGCGATATCGGCCACGAAAGCGTTGCAATTGTAGACGGTCGCTTCCCAGAGACGGCTGCGCGCCTGGAGTTTGCGAATATAGGCGACCGTGTCGTTATATTCGGCGTCCGTCAGCATCACGCGCCAGCTCGCCGAGCGGTATTGTTCTTCGAGATCGCCATCCGTTTCGCCTGTCGTGGCGGGGACGGGAATGAAGTGGCCGATCACATAGGGCGCGGCATCTTCCGAAGCCGGGGCAAGTCCCGCAACCTCGGGACTGATCATTCTTCCATTCCTGTCGGCACTGCCAAAGACGACATAAGTGTGACCGTAGGTCAGCGCATAACGCGAGCGGAACTCGATGAAACGCCGCCCCGCCTGGGCTTGAGCCGCGGCCGGTTTCCTAAGGTCACGGGCATCGGATGTATAATGTGGCTGGGGGGCTTTGTCTTCCGACTGACACGATGATACCACAACCGCCAAAATGGCGATCAGGCACAAGCGGCTTCTTCCAAGCGCCATCGACACGCTCCATGTGCAAGCTCCCGACAATGCGAGCTCGACGCCAGATGATGATCCGTTCCCGCGCGCTGAATGGCAGGTGAATCAACTCTGGCCGGTTTAGGATGTGGGGGAGAGGAAGGGCTTGTCCAGCCCTTCCGAAGTGTCATTGCGAATTTTACTTGTAGACGGCCGTTGCAGGCGGTGGAGCTTTCCCCTTGCCTTTACCAATCGACCCGCAGGCACTCAGATTGGCCACCGCAAGCGTTGCGAGGATCACGAATAAAATTCTGATCATTAAGTCCTCTCCTCATCCCGGTGCAGACTATGAAAAGCTACACCTCAAAGTTTCACGATATCGGCACCTTGGACAGTGCGGGAGTGATGCAATGTGCAACGAATCTACATTAGCAGATACTAACCGTTGTGGCCAACCCCGCAATTTCACATGGTAAACGGCATTGAAGCATGCCGTGATCGTTGTGGCCTGCCTGCCACACTTCCGGCTGTCGAATTCGCGATCCCGGTATCGAAAACCGCGGCCCGGTCTCGCGCGACTTGGTTCAAATGACGAGTACGCGCGTACCGATGCGGGTGCGGGAGTAGAGGTCGACGATATTGGCATTGGTCAGGCGGATGCAGCCGTTGGATACCGCCTGACCGATCGACCAGGGAGCATTGGTTCCGTGCAATCGGAAGAGCGTGTCCTGGCCGCCCTGGTAGAGGTAGAGGGCGGCAGCCCCGAGCGGGTTGTCCGGACCACCCGGCACGCCCTCGGCATATTGGGCAAGCCGCGGCTTGCGAGCGATCATGTCGTCGGTCGGCTTCCAGGATGGCCATTCCGTCTTGCGGCCGATCGTGGCTTCGCCCTTGAAGCTCAAGCCTTCCTCGCCGACGGCAACGCCGTAGCGCGTGGCAAAGCCGCCGTTCTCGACGAAGTAGAGATAACGTGCACCCGTATCGACGACGATGGTGCCGGGCGGCTCGCCTCCGTCATAAGCCACTTCCTGCCGCCGATAGCGGGGATCGGCATCCGGATCCCTTCCCAAAACCCGGTAGCCCAGCGGCGGGCCATCCGATGTCGTACTGCATCCATGAAGCATCAGAGCCAGGCTACCCAAGACCAGACCCCGGCGTGTCACAACTGCCCTTTCGTTCATTTCCACTTACCCTCAGTCAGCTTCGATGTTTTCCGTTCAGCGGCGGGCTCGTTTCCGGCCCATTCGCTTCTGTGGAATTGCGTATCTGGCAGGCGGACAAGCTGCGCAACTTGCAATAGTATGCATTTCGACCATGCACGAATCTCCTTGCTTCGGCCACTCGTTTTGCAAGAATATTAGAATACCCAGATGGAAGGAAGCGATGAAACTTTGCCTGGAAGGAAAAGTCGCGGTTGTGACGGGGGCGGGCTCCGGTATCGGGGCGGCCGTTTCCCGTCAGCTCGCACTTGAGGGGGCCGAGGTCGTCATTGCCGATCTCAACGAGGAGGCTGCGCACCGAACCGTGGCGGCAATCTGCGCTGATGGCGGCCGGGCGCGGGCATTCGTTGTCGATGTGGCCGATTTCGAGGGCGTGCAGCGCCTTGTCGATTTTGCCGTCGAGACATGCGGCGGCCTTCATCTCGCGGTCAACAATGCCGGGGTCGATGGTGTCAGGGCGGCAGTTGGGGACTATCCGCTCGATGACTGGCACAGGCTGATGAACGTCAATCTGAACAGCGTTTTCTACTGCATGAAATGCCAGATCGGCGTGATGCTGAGATCGGGCGGGGGCGCAATCGTCAACATGTCCTCGGCGCTCGGCGCTGTCGGCTTGCCGACCGCGGCAGCCTATACGGCGGCCAAGCACGGGGTTGTCGGACTGACGAAGGCTGCCGCGATAGAATATGCGAGGTTCGGCATCCGGATAAACGCTGTCGGCCCCGGCTGGATCGATACGCCGCTGCTATCCGAGCATCTGGACATAGCGAGCACGCGCCGGATGGCATCCCTTCAGCCCATGGGCCGGCGCGGAACGCCTGACGAGATCGCCAACCTCGTCTGCTTCCTGCTTTCCGAACAGGCGAGCTTCATCACCGGCGCGCACTACCTGGCGGACGGCGCCTATACTGCGCATTAGGCGCAGCGACGCCTGCGCCTGCCCGGCCTATGCCGTGGCGATGATAACATGCGCCTGGATCCTGGCGGCCACCGCGCCGCTGCCATGTCTGCCGGCGATCGCGGATGCGGCGTGATCGGTCGCAGCCTGCAGCTTTCCGGGTTCTCTCGCCTCGATTTCGCTACGAAGAACGGTTCCCTGGCAATAGGCAACGGCAGGAAGACGCGGCGAGGGCGCCCGGCTCTGCTCGGCTGTCGTCTCGATCGCCACGCTTTGGAAACCCGCTGCCTCTAGATCGCTCCGGATCACGGCCTTGTCGTGATAGCCGTGCGGCGTGCGCGCCAGAAAACGCGGCGGGTCGTCCGGAAACATCTCCGCCAGAGCATTCGTGACATCATTCGCAAAGTCATTTTCCTCGATGCGGTCCCAGACATTGAAGAGGAAATGCCCTCCGGGCTTCAGAACCCGTCTCGCCTCGCGATAGGCGGTTACACGGTCCGGAAAGAACATCGCCCCGAACTGACAGCAGACGAGATCGAACGCCGCGTTTTCAAACGGCAGCGCCAGTGCATCCGCCTGGCGCCATTCGATCCGGCGGTCGGAAGCCCGCTGCGAAGCGGCGTAGTCGAGCATCGGCTGGTTTAGGTCGGTCGCGGTATAGCTTGCGCCGGTGGATAGTTTCGGGACGAGGACGCGGGTGAGAGCCCCGGTGCCCGCGGCGATTTCCAGGACGGCATTCGGCAACAGGGCCGCGGCTCTCCGGGCAAGGTCTGCCGCGAAGGGCTCGAAAATCAGCGGCACCATATAGCGGTCGTAGTTTTCCGGGATCGAGCCGGCGAAGATCTTGTCCGTTTCCAGCATCGCTGCATCCACCATCGGTCTGATGGCCTGCGAGACTAGCATGGATTTGCTTGTTTCGGGCGGTTTTCCAGAGAGCAGCGAGCCCGGCTTCAGCCGGCCCCCCGGCATTTCGACAGGATATCGTCGACGACTGCGGCGAGCGGCCGAGTGGCGTCGATGGTGGTCGCATTCGCCGGAATGTCTTCCCTCGTCGCATGCAGGTGCAGGACAAGGTCCCGCTCGGCCGGCCTTCCGCCAAACTCGTCTTCGGGCCTGCCGGCGAGCCGGTACTCCAACGTCTCCCGGTCGATCTCGAGAACGAAGACCGCGTCGAACAGATCGATGAAGTGACGGGAATTCCTCGAGCCGCCGCAGAAGAAGGAGACCGGGTGGCTTTTATCGGCCGCGAGCGATCGGACCTTGCCGACATGCCAGAGGTGCTGCCTGTGCACGAAGGCGACATCCTCCTGCTCGTGCCGGAACCCGATCAGCGGCTCGCCCGTGCGGGGATCGCCGCGATAGGCCAGTTCACGGTCGCCATGAATGACGTGGTAGCCGCGCTGCTGCAGTTCGGTCGCGACCGTGGTCTTGCCGGTGCCGGACACGCCTTCGATCAGATAGTTCCTGACGCCCATTTCGCTCCCGTTCGGAGAACCGCACGCCTTGGCGCGCTGATGGCTCATGGCGCAGAACTATACCGGATTCCCGACGCTTCAATGCCGCCGCTGCTCAAAGCGGTCAGTGCAGGACGGCGATCGCGGTAACGCCAGCCTCTTCTGCCGCGCGAATGATCGCGGCTCTGAGCTGCTCGGGATCAGCGATGCCTTTGACGACATCGAGGCAGAGCTTGATGGCCAGAAGAAACTCCTCTCCGTCATCGCAGGGGAATTCCCTTATGAGCGCATTGGCGGCCCCCATTGCCGTCCTGATGGAAAACACCCTTTCCGGATCCTTGAACATCAGGATCACAGGCGCGAATTCGATCGGGGTGTCCCATTCCATTACACAATACTCCAGATGGGATAGTGTAATTTTAACGGAGCAAGAGGCGTGCCAAGGCACGCGACGGTTTACGGGCGGGCATTTATCGGAGGGGTGATGTCGGTTCCGGTCCGTTGCTCAATGTCCGTCGTCACCCAACATGTAATCCGCCAGCCTGTAGCAGTGGCTCGCCTGATAGGCGTTCCGGCCGCGGTTCATGTGCGTCAGGTTGAACGCCCGGATCGCCTGCAGCGCACCGGGCGTGGCGAGAAATTTCCCGATCGAGGAGAAGCCGCGGACCTTGACGCCGAAAATGTCCTGACCTCTGGGAAAGAAATAGCTGACGTCTTCAGGCATCACCACACAGGACCCGAGGAAATCCTCGTCCACCTGGCTGTGATCGAGTGAGTGGTCGGTGGTGAAATCGGAAAGATGCACCAGGAAGAGCGCGCGGATATCCTCACCATCGGCATAGAGCGAGAAGAGCTCCATCCAGCTCGCATTGACGCGAATGAGGGCCTTGCCGGGTGTCGACGGCAGACAGGAAACCGACCAGTAGTGCCGCTCCGTCCGGCGCGGGATCGGGATGCAGTCGCTCCCGTAGCGCCTGAGAATGTCGAGAACCGCCTGTGCCTGCGGCCGGCGCAGCAGCTTCTCGAACCTGGCCACGTATTTGAGACGCAATTCCAGGGATTCCGGGCGCTCGTCGGCGTCGGCCGGAATCGTTCCGCCCTGCGTCCAATCGCGCTGCTGATCGAGATCGAGGAACCCGCGCAGGCCGGCGGCGTCTTGGCGGCGCACCGCTCTCATGTTGTCTGCCATGAATGCAATCCCAGGCTCCGCTTCCGAACGGCTCCTCGCCTTGTCGCGGCGACAGAGCTTTACGAGTGTTTCCCGCTCACCGCATATATCCATCATTTGCTGCGGGAGAACCACGGCCCCTATGCCGAGACACTTGTCGGACCTGCCGCTCAAGCGAAGCTGCAGACAGCCGGAAGCGGGTGTGGAAACACTCTATCTCTTTGTTTTTAAGTAATTCCAGACGCAAGACCGCTATGCACTTTTGCTGGAATTGCTCCAACCAGACAGGGTTGGAAAACTGTGATCGATAGGCCGGTTTCCCGAACCCATCGGTGGATCAGCTCTCAATGGAAATCAGCAGCGACTAGTAGCCACCATAATTGCCGCGAACGGGACCAATACCCAGTGGCGTTGCGTAGGTCGTGTTGTCGCCGCCGGTGCCGGTGGTCGCGCATCCTGAAAGGGTCAGAAGCGCGATCGCTACCGCGGCCAAAAGGTATCTTGCAGACATGACATTGTCCCCCCTTATCGTCACCGCGCAGGCCTTCAGGGCCAGAGCACGAATATTCCCCAAACCATCGGCATTGGCAACTGTGGTGAGTACCTATTCGACGCAATTGCCTCAACGATATCGGGGGCTTGGATAAGCCGGCTCACCGTCCGATCCGCTTGGACTTGCGAACTCGGCTGCGTGCCCTAATTTCAGCAGCATACCCTGAGTTGAAGTCGTACGGAACTTTTCGGCCGATGCACATGCCATTGTTCTAACTGAACTTTTCAAATCACAGAGGGGCTTCCATCATGTCGGACAAGTCGCAGAACGGCATCGATCGCCGTGATTTCATGATTGCATCACTGGCAACGGTCGGCGCGTCGGCTGCTCTCGCCGTCAGCGCGGATGCCGCTGACGCAGAGGAGGCAGCGAAACCCGCTGCCAATCCGGCCTCGGGAACGGTCTATACCGGCGATGTCATCGAGGGGAAAAAGGTCGTCAGCGCGCTCGACGTTGACGATCTGGAGCCGGGGCAGAAGCATCTCCTGTATTTTCGGGGTGCGCAGATGCCCACGGGGCAGTACTGGTATGTGTCCGTGACCGTCGCCAAGGGGGCAAGGCCGGGCAAGCGCGGCATCCTGAGCAGCGGTGTGCACGGCGACGAAATGAGCAACATTCACACGGTCCAAACCGTGATGAACCAGCTCGATCCGGCACAGATGTCGGGCACGGTCATGGCGGTCACCGATGTGGCGCGCCCGGCCCTTGAAAGCATGCAGCGCAGGTGGCCCAATCAGGGCAGGGGCGTCGATCTGGTCGACATGAACCGGGAATGGCCGGGGAACGAGAACGGTCTCACCGCGCCCAGCCGGCATGCTGGGCTGCTGTTCAACCGGCTGCTGCGGCCGAACGCCGACTTCGCCATCGACTTTCACACCGGAACGACCGGGTTCGAAGTCACCGCATTCAATATCGGCGGCATGGATGTGCCCGAGGTCAAGGCCATGTTGGAGCTCTATCCCGTCGGCCAGATCTTCGACAACCATGTCTATCCCGGTGTCCTGCACAACGCCTTCATGGAGGTGGGTATCCCCTCGTTTACGCCGGAGATCGGTGCTGCCCGAGTTCTGGACCTCGAGATGATCGCGCTCTTCGTGGAAGGCACGATGAACGTCCTCAAGCATTACGGCATCGTTGCCGGGCCGATGGGCCGGACAGGCAAGGACGTGAATGTCTTCGTCGGCAACAGCGCCTTCCCGATCCTGGCAACCCAGGGCGGGATCGTCGAGCATCTGGTCAAGCTCAACGACAAGGTCGAACCCGGGCAGAAGGTGGCCATCCAGCGCAACAGCTTCGGCGAGGTGGTCGCGGAATATACAAGCGGCGTGGCCGGGGAGATAACGGGCCAGCGCAGCGACGCAATGTCCGAGCCCGGCAACCCCCTGGTCTTCATCCTCTTCCACAAGGCGGCGCTGGAGGGCGCTGAGGCCTATCCCGAGTAATCTGCCGTTTCCGGATATCGTCTGGAATCGGCGCGCAGGAGACCGATTTCCTGCGCGAGACCGCAGGACTGCGCCGGCGCATAACATCGGCGATGCGCCTGTCAAATGTCGTCAAGACCTGATGAACGAGAGCAGGTCGGGGTTGAGGACATCCGCATGGGTGGTGAGCATGCCATGCGGGTAGCCCGGATAGGTCTTCAGCGACCCGTTCTTGAGCAGGTCGACCGCACGCGGCACGGAACTTGCGAAGGGGACGACTTGATCGGCCTCGCCATGCATCACCAGCACCGGCACGGTGATCTTCTTGAGGTCTTCGGTATAATCTTCCAGCCAGGAGGCGACAGTCGCGTGGTGAGCGAGAGCACCACCGCCCATGCCCTGGCGCCACCAGTTCGCAATGATCGCCTCCGAAGGCTTGGCCCCATCGAGGTTGTACCCGTAGAACGGGTTCTCAGGGACGAAACGGTAGAATTCCGACCGGTTGCCCAGCACGCCCGCGCGGATCGCTTCGAACCACTCCGGTGGCTGACCAGACGGGTTTTCCTCGCTCCGGTACATGTTCGGCGTCAGGGAAGCGACCAGTACCGCCTTCGCGACGCGCTCCTGGTGGCGGGCGACATAGCGAGCGACCTCACCGCCGCCTGTGGAGTGGCCGATGTGGATCGCGTCGCGCAGGTTGAGGTGCTCGGTCAGGGCCGCGAGGTCGGCAACCCAGTGGTCCATGTCGTTGCCGGTGCCGGGCTGGTCGGACCGGCCGTGACCGCGCCGGTCGTGGGCGATCACCCGGTAGCCGTGTCCAAGAAAGAAGGTCATCTGGGCGTCCCAGTCGTCCGCCGACAGCGGCCAGCCGTGGCTGAAAACGATCGGCTGGCCCGAGCCCCAGTCCTTATAGAAGATGTTTACGCCGTCCGTGGTCGTGATTGTAGGCATCGTTCGCTCCATCTGCCCTGTTGAACATTCGTTTTGGGATACAGTTGATTGCGAAATACCTCCGGTGAGGCGTGTTCGATCATATCCGAAAATCGCGACGTTAGTTAAATTCCCTCTTTATCGAAGACAAATACCTTGTACGTTCGAGCTATGCCTCAAAGGTATAGCGAGGACCCGATGGAACTCAGGCATTTGCGCTATTTTGTTGCCGTCGCGGAGGAGGGAAGCCTGCTGACCGCAGCAGAGCGGCGGCTTCACACGTCCCAGCCCTCGCTCAGCAGGCAAATTCGCGATCTGGAAACCGAAGTCGGTGTCAAACTGTTGGAACGGCAGTCGCGCGGCGTGACGCTCACCGCCGCCGGTAAAGTGTTTCTTGATCACGCGCGGCTGGCATTATTGCAAGTCGAGGCGGCTGCGGAAGGGGCCCGGCGGGCAGAGCGGCCGGAAAAGCAGTCGTTCACGATCGGGTTTCTCGCAGGGCAAGAGGTCGTGTGGCTACCCCATGCATTGCGCATTATTCGCGAGGAAGCGCCGGAGGTTGAAATCATATTGTCCAGCCAGTCTTCCCCGGACCTGGCTCTGGCACTGATGCGGGGCAAGCTGGACGTCGCTTTCCTTCGCCCCGAGACTCAGAGTGTTGGTGTGTCCTTCAAGTTTCTAGCCAAGGAGCCACTGATCGCCGTGCTGCCGGCGGACCATCGCTTGACGTCGCGCAAAAAGATCCTGCCGCAGGATCTTGCCCGCGAAACTTACGTCAGTTCGGCTAGAATTTCTCCCGTACTGCAATCCGTGATCCAGGATTACGCGTCGAACGTCGGGATCACCCTCAAGGCAGAGTACGAAGGCGAAGGCCTGCCATCAGCAATGTCGCTCGTAGTGTCGACGGGTGGAATAACGCTTATTCCGCTTTATGCGCAAAATATGCTTACACCGAATGTCGTTGCCAGAGCACTTGAGGGTGTGCCTCCGACAATTGATCTCACCTTGGGATACAACGATTCAAATTCCTCGCCTTTGCTCCGCAGATTTTTGTCTCGCTCTGATGAATTGGTCGCCAACGTTCAAAATCAGAGCATCATCCGCTATGCTGAAGTTCCATAGCAGGGAGCGCTTTTACAAAGTGTGGACTTGCTTAAAGCGCTTCAAGGTCCGCTTCGATCTGAAGCTTTGGTGGACTGGCGCCAAAAAAGAAGGTCACTGATGGGCCGATGTGGAAGAATTGGATAATGTAGAAGAACGCAACGCCCATTTCTTGACCCGAGGAAATGATTTCGGGCATGTGCTTCGCAAGTGTTTCCGAAGCGGATGAGACGATCACCCTGAATTTCGTCTGGTCTCCAAAATCCGAAACGAGAACAAATCCATCGTTGCTCCATTCGATATCGGCCACGGTTTTGGTGATGTAAGCAGCGGCAGCAAGCATGTTCTCCCAAGACACATCGGCTAACACCTCCATTCCCTCCGTCGGCTCTCTCCGGACATCGGTAAGATAGCCAATAAACTCATCGATAGAACTTACCAACTCTCCGTTGCGAATTCCCAACCCAAGCCTCGTCGGCTGGCGAGGAATTTGCGACAAGAATTGAGTCCTCAATTCTTGGACCATCCAGGAGACCGAAGCAGCTAGATCTTCCTCCGAAAAAATATCTTCATTTCGAAGCGACACGCAGACATCGAGGATATCTCTCGCACTTCCGTTAAGCGCGGCGATCTCGTGCATCACCTTTGACGTAAGTGAAGTGCAGATCTTCACCTTTTCGGGGAGATTAAGCCCCGCCAGCGGATGATCTGAACATGCTGCATGGGGACCATCGACAACGCTTATGACAGCGATATGATCGACATCATCCCAACCCACTGTGAAGGTTCGCCACTCGTTGCGTCCCCTGATGGCGAGCCCGGCTTGCCATTCGTTTATCCGATCGCGGGCTTGCTTCAGATTATGTTCTACCAAATCCTCGAAATAGGATTTGCCCTTAGTCATGTTGATGAAAAAGAGTGTTCGTCCTGCGACAATAATCATGTCCGCAGGCTCTCGTCCGTTGCCCCATTGAACTGGATGAAAGATGGCATGAGCGCTGATGGAGTGAGACGCGAAATGGGCTACCAGCTTCTCTTGATCGGACCGCTTCGACGGCTTTTTTCGTTTGCCCATTTTCTATCAGATCCGCACACATAATGTTTCGTCTCGATATAACACAGGTTGAAATACCTGCCCATAGAGCGAATCCTCACGGTTGAATCTTCGAGTCGAGAGGTACGGATGAATCGGAAGCAACTGAAACAATTTCACACCTTTGTCCCTTGGGGCAGGACGGACGACTGCCCCTGCAGAAGTGGAATGCAATACGGGCAATGCTGCGGCACGAAAGGAGGATGGCCTGACCTTGCTATTCCCCCGTTTTTGCCCAAGGCGAAGGCAACTGATGCGCCTCATGACGATTGTTATATGGCTAGCTTCGGCGGTTGCGGTGGGACGATTTCTCGCGAGCATTATATCTCTGAGTCGATCTTGGAGGAGATCGGCGATCTCGACATGGGAGGATTGCCATGGATGACCGAAGGGAAAAGACTACGGCTACCCGCCAGCGCGTTGGCAGCTAATGTGCTTTGCAAAGACCACAACAGCGCTTACGCATCCCTCGATGATCTTGGGCTGCGAAACTTCCGAAATTTGAAAGATGCGACCGAGGAAATCATTAAATTCTCGATCTCATCGAAGGTGTCACACACACTGATGTCGGGAAGCGGCATGGAATTTTGGGCGCTGAAATGCCTCGCAGGAATGTATTATGGTAGGATAGCTGCCGCCGATCGACACCGTCTCCGTGATGTCCGTGAGATGAATATTGATTTGCTGCGCGAGATAATGATGACGCGGCGGTTTCCATCTCACTGCGGACTTTATGTCAGGACGAGAGAAGTAGACCCCCGGGGAATTGACGTTGCCTTTGCGCCATTATTGACGGCCTCGCACGTCATCGGGATCAGAATTCGATGGTTTTATATCGAATTCGAAATCATTTTTGACCCGACTGGCGTCAACTTCGACGCGCTCGGGACGGAGGCCCTATATCGCCCGCGCATGCTTACGCTCAAATGCCAATCGCGAATAACGTATATTATCATGACCTATCTCGAGCCTACGGACCCCGCGCAATTCATCACAAACGGCCTACAGGTCATTGCGACGGTGCCACCGCGAAGAGCATCGTGACTGACACACCTTGGTGGAGGGCTTTGCTATTTGTGGCGGCGGGAATTCGCTATTGATGGCGCCTGGAAAATCAAAGGTAAGATTGCCATGTCACTGCCTCCCCAACCAACCAAGAACGCCAAGGCTGTATATGAAATCCTGGCAGGCGTTATAGGCGCTTTTGTTCCGGCGGCGGCTGCATTGAAGCCGGCAATGGATCGCTATCTCGATAAGCAGATGCAGCAGGCACAAGACATGCTGATGCACGCAATTTCAGAGAGAGGCATTACTGCGCTCAACGATGAACAGTTCGAATTCTATGTGCCTGCCGTTTACCGCTTCTTGGAGCAGGTCCGCATTGGTGAGTACGAGCACAATTTGAAAGTTTTAGCCGCCCTTATCACCCAGGGCGTTGCTGGCGATCCGAAGAGGTCTGATCTTGGCACAATTGAAAGGGCTGCCAGAAAGCTGGAACTAATCTCGAATGCGGAGCTAGAGACCCTCGCGGCTACAAAAGTTGCATGGGATCAGGTCATCCAAGACGGGCCCACTCTAAGTTCAGAGGGGCACATGGTCTATAAGGCCATTCTGGATGCTCACAAAACGATGGGGCTACCTATTGAGCTGCACGACCTCGCTGAGAGGCTGCATGAACTGAATGTAAGAGGGATATTGCGCTATTCGCCTCCCTCAGGGTTCTTCCATGGCGGCTACAGTCCGACCCGGGCATATTTCGAGATCATTGATGCGGTCGCGGACACGGTGAAGAAAACGAACGGGCCGTAATCTGAGGGGCTGACAAATTCTGTTTTCGTGTCCGAAAGCTGACGCCGATTTGTCCAGAAGGCCGCGCCGCGCCACAGACTGGAACTCTTCTTCCGTTAAATCAGCTTTTGTAATGGTATTTTTCTGCATCGCCACATAAGTGCGGATTCAGAATCATTGAATTTGCAGCTAAAAATCCCGCTTAAGCAAACCGTATTCGCGAACTGATACCGCAAAAGCGTGGACTGCCTATGGTTCTGAAAGCATAAGCGTGGACTGGAATTCCGACCTTCTAAACCGATCGGGCTCCACCCCTAAATGAGGCGCCTAAAACGATATTTTGACAACAAAAAAGGCGCGACATATTCGGTCGCGCCTTTTTTGTTGGTAGCCCAGAGCTACGGCATCTTATGCCGGAAGTGCTCGTTCAATCGTCCGAGTGCCTTCGTGATCCTGTCGACGTCTTCCAAGTTGGAAGCTCTCGTTTCGATACGGACGACATCGTCACCGATTTCCACGGAGAAGGATTCGAATATCCACTGGAAGCTTTCACGACGCGTCTGGAACGTTTTCCAGATGCGTCGGAAGTGTGGCCTAAACTCGCATTCGAGGCGGAAGCCGTCGTCGTCGAGCACGATGAAGAACGAGATTATGCGAGTGGTAGGGAAGACCGCGAACATGCCATCGCCCGGTACCTCCGGGATTATGAACGAGGGGCAGTTCTTGGATCCCAGCTCGACGAATTCACGATAAAGCTTCAGTGCAACGTCCGGGGGCGTGGCAACACGCCCCGCCAAGGATTCAAACACAGACCGCTCAACGATTTTCACTCCTACTTCAAGCTGATCGAATACCGCCACCATGTTCCTTACAATGGGCACCGCATCGGAAAAGGCCATGCCGCGTCCCTTGAGGCACCGTAGGGGACTGACAAATCGCCGGCAGAAGGCGAGGGCGCTCTCGCGAACCAGCCAGCTCCGCTTTCCGGGATGGCGTTGAAGGTGGCCGCTTTGAACCAGGAACTCTATTCCCATGTGATGGACGCCGATCATCGCATTGAATTCGCTCCATAGCATCGCGTCGTCGGGAACCCGTGTCCTTCCCTTAGGCGTTGGCAGACCGCCGACGGCGGCATAGACCTTGAGGCCGGAAAGCCCGGACTTCTCGGGGTTCGTGAAACCGGGCCTCTGTCCGAGAAGCACGTCCGACATCAGCTTAGTGGCACTCCATAGCTTTCGCCTCCTGTAGACGCTGACCACCTTGAGGTGCTTGGCGGCTGCCGGCAAGGAATTCAAAATTTCCGTCATCTTCTCCAGTTCGCCTCTTAGAAAATGACGCTCGATCTCCTTTCCGTTCCGCTTCTGGATGCCTACGGTCCATCCGCGGTGAGCTAGGTTCGAAGCGATTATATCGGCCTCCGCCGCAGTACAGCCGAGACGAACTGCCGCCTCCGTTACAGGTACGGCCGCATCAACCTCCAGCTTTGCCTTCGCTACGACATTGTCCGGGATCTCCACGAGCTTCCCGGAAAGAAGCTGCGGATCGAATCCCAGACGCAATAGGAGAACGTTCGCACTGTGTACCGTCACTCCCAGCTTCCTAGGAAGGACGCTGCGAAGAACTGGCGCATTCACACCGTCAATGTGGCGTGCCCGTCCGTTGAGCAGGCCATGGCGGGCTGAAGCAGCGAGCTGGGCCAACTGTACCTTGGCCTTCAACGAGGACGTAAAGCGATGCGTGCTCTCGGTGATGCCGAAGTGGCTAAGCCCGACACGACCGAGCTCGTCCCTCCGATAGTTGGCGACAAGCCACTCTGAAAAGGCGTCCTCCAGCTCGACGGAAGTGAACCGCATTGCCTGGAAGCCGGCTTCTGCGTCACCTTTCGAGGCGGAGGGAATCCTCTGCAGGACAGGATTCCTGATGAGCATGCCTAGATACTCGACCGCCGTCACGACCGCGCTTAGAGGTTCGTCGTCGAGAAGCGGACACGTCATGACCTGGTCGAGCGCTCCAAGGCGCTGCATGATGTAGCCCTCGAGAGAGTGGGCACCTTGCTCCGAAAGGATCGGTCGCCCTTCGAATTTCTCCACGCAGTGGCCGTACACCGGCCAACGTTCGTCGCCATCTGGTGCGATATTTCGTTCCATGGCGACGTCGTGAACAGGGCAGCGTTCGAAGCCCTTGATGTCCCACCAGACCCGATGGAAGGCTGCTTCTTTGACACAGATAGGGCACCTTCTGACACCGGGCCTGAAGTGGCTCATGCTGATCTCCTGATCTGCGAGCGACCAGTAGCGGCTCGTGGCGGCCTCTACGGGCGTCCACCTGCGCAGGCTCGCCTTCTCCCCCTCATCGAGGGGGAGGCACAGGACGGCCTGGAGGAGCCTGGAGTTTCGCTGCTCGCCAACCCAATGGCCGGAGCGAATGGCAAAGGTTTGCGCCGAGCATGCTTCGGAATCCGCGACAAGCCGCGCGAAGTAGGAGTAGTTCGGCTCCCCCCAGCAGGGCCGGATCCGCCACCGCGAGAACAACCTTTCCGCTCGAAAACGATCATGCAGCATCGCGGTCGATCCCGAAGTAAGAGAAGGTGTCGCCCTTCCGCATGCGTGTCGACACGGCGGTGCGAAGGTGTTCGAGCATCACGTGCGACGAGCCGTCGTTCAGCGCTTCGAAGGCCGCCGGCCTGATGACGTTCATCACCCGCCCGATCATGCCACCGCTGAATCTGTAGAGATGCTCGGCAATGTAGGAGTCCTCCAGTCCGCTCAAGTTTGCAAAGGGGAGGCGCCGATCGATCGAACCCAGCAGCTTCCCGAACTTCTCCATGTCCTTTCTGCCGGCCGTCAGAGGCTTGATCGGCACCCAGTTGTAGCCCCGGTTCGCGAATGCGTCGATCGAGTAGACGTAGTCGTTGATCTTCTCCTCTCCCACCAGGACGATGCTCAGAGCGTTGAAGTCGGCGATCCTCTTAACGAGCTTGAACATGTCCGTGGCGGTCTTGTCGGTGCGATCGAAGAACAGGTACTGGGCGTCGTCGATGATCAGCAGCTCGGTTCTTACCCGTAGGAGCCTGAGGATCGCATTGTCGACATAGGCGCCGATCCCGCCTCTCGTCGGCATATGGCGTGCGGCAGTGAGCCGGTTGATCTCGTGTGCGAATTCCACGGGCGTCATGCGTAGGCTCGCGGTCATATGGACTACAGAAAAGACCTCCCCTTCGTCGTCATAGGTCGGCGGGTGCATCGCCGCATAGAAGGCGCAAACCGCCGACTTGCCCGCTCTGGATTCACCGAGCATCGCACCGACGGTTCCCCTTGCGTGGGTGCCGCCCGCGACGGGCATGTGGTTGGAGGCGATCTGTTGGAACGCGGTATTGAACACCTTGTACTTGACGATCAGGTTGTCGATCATCCACTGCCTGCGGTCCGCTGGGAGGCGGGAGGCCGCCGTCCGCTCCTCCGGCGTCGCGAAGGGTTCCGTATGGAAGCGGGCGGCTACTCCGACAGCGGAATTCGGCGCCGCTGCGGGAAGGCCCTTGAGGGTGTCGCTAGGTACATTTACGGTCATTTGTCTGGTCCTTTGGTGAGTTTCAGGCGCTGGAAGATCACAGGTCGTATTCGTCGATGTCGTCTGGCGCGCCGTCGACGTTGAGGTCGCGTGCCGACAGGCGCGGATCGTTCCTCACGGTTCGGCTGACGACGGTCGCAGTGGCGACGGGACCTGAGTCAAAGGATTCGTCCTCGTCGTCACGTCGTTCGGGCATGACGCCGATCGCGCGCCTGCTGAGCTTTGTCGGCGCCGCGCGTTCCGGTACGCTTGCCAGGTCGAGCCTCCCTCCGGAATACTCGACGCGACCCATGCTGACGCGTCGGCTCCGCTCGAACTTGGTCACGTTCCGGGCATAGAACTGGGCTAGCTTGGTCGCCGTCTTGTGCTTCCGGCGGCGATCGTGCAGCTCCACGAGGGAGGCTTGCAGTTCCTCCTTGGCCTCCAGAAGCTGCAGGTCGCGATCCGCCTCCTTTGCCTGGGCGCGCATGTACTTCACGACGGCCTTGTGGACGTAAAGCTTGAGGCCGGTCGCGTAGTCGGCCAGGGCGTCGACGACGGGAACTCGGATCCACTGTTCCTTCTTCGAGTAGGGATTCTTGACCTGGATGGACCCGAGATCGTTCGGATCGCGGCGGGCTTCGTACTGTCTCCCCGCGTGGCCCGCCTGCGTCGTAAACATGGCGAACTCAGCGCAGTCGTAGTAGAGGTACTCCCACCGGAATCCTTTCGAAGAAATCACGCCTGTCTTCTCCTCGCCCGCGAGCCGGACAAAGATGTCCGGGTCGATCATAGGAGGCTCGGGAGCGTCCTTGATGCCTTCCTCCCAGATCTCGGCAGGAATGCCCTTGAGCGTCGCCAGTTCGTTCAGGCCCTCGGTCGGCTTGTAGTGATGGATGTACGCGAAGTAGTAGTCGAGAAACCCCTTCATCTCCCCGAGCGTCAGGACAGGCATGGCCTTCTGACGCTCCTCGTCGTACTTCTTGCGCTCGTCGGGTCCCATTTCGGTCGAACCCGGCATTCGATGAATGAGCTTCATGCCGAGGATTCCGTAGAGATGCTCGGTGGCGCCTTTCTCCCAGCCCCGAGCGGGACGGTAGGCGACGGTTGCGAAGCCGAACTCGCGGGCTGCCGCCTTGATGTTGAGGCCAGCCAGATGCTTGGCGTTGTCCGCTCCAAGCGCGATAGGCTTGCCGAACCACGGATACGCGACCCCGTTCATCAGGTCGGCGTCCTTCTCGAAGAGCGCGTGCTTCAGGCCGTCCAGGAAGGTGGCGAAGGACGGCGCGTTGAAAGACATCGAATAACCGATAACCACGCCGCTCTTTCTTTCGCGGAAGGTCAGGAGGTCGGGACGGCCGAAGGCGATCGGATGCTCGTCGTCGAAGACCACGACGTCGAGCGTGGTGTGGTCGATGTCGACCACCTCCAGAATGGTGTCCGGCCTGATCTGCCGCAAGGCGCGCATATGTCTGCGCTCGGCGTAGTCGGGACCGAATACCAGGAAGTCGCGCACGAATTCGTTCATCTTCCCGAGAACACGCTGGATCTTTCGATCGGGAATCTTGCAGACGCCGTCTTCGTCCACGACCAGGTCCCGGAGATGGTGGTATTCGCCACCTGGCTTCACCAGGCGGGTCATGATGCCTCGGGTGCTTTCCCAGTCGCCACTGTTCGATACCGCGAGCTGCGCGGCGTCCTCGATCAGCTTGCTGACCGCGGTTCCGTACCGCTCGCTACGGTTTCCCTTCAGGTCGGTGTTGTCGACGAACCGAAGCAACGGGTCGAACTGGTTGCCGGTACGGCTCATATTGATGAGGTTGTACCACTGGGATCGTTTCGGCGGGTTCGGATCGTTCAGCCTAGCCGCGACCTCGTCGACCACGGACTGCTTCTGCTCGTCGGTCAGCCTCCAGACGCCCAGCTCATCCAGGCGCCGTTCGAAGCCCTCGGCATATTCCATTCGTCTTAGAGCGGCATCGCGCCTGGGGCCGCTGGCGAGAAAGCTGCCGCCCGGCAGGCTCTTCGCGCCGTCCGGAGAACCGAAGACCGGCCGGATCCGCCCGCGAGGCTGCAATGCGTTGATCTGGCCCACCGACAGCATGACGAGGTCGTTCGTGTCGACGTGCAGAAACTGGTACTTGCGTGCCGCGTCGGCGGCCGGTTGGAAGACGCCCGTGTAGACGAAGATTCCGTACTTCGTCAGTGTCGGGTTTAGAAGGATCCACTGCGACCTGTTCTCGAAGTGGTGGCCCTGTACCGCGTGCGAGTGGCCGGAATCATCCGGCAGCTCCAGTTCGTGGTACTTCTTGATCTTGCGCCAGATGATGTCAGAGCCGGACATTGGACTTCTCCTTCAGGGTTACGGTGGTCGAGGGCGAGAAGGGGGCGTCGAGGTCCACCTCGACCAATCCCGCGATGGCGAGCTGCATCACGGCCGAGAAGACCGGATTGTTCTCGGTGACGTGGCGGGCAGTGTCCTCCGGCTGGTCGCTCCAGTGCGCGAAGACCGCGTTCACGGGAGATTCGCGCATCAGCTCGCCGATGGTGGTGGGAAACCGGGCGTCGAGAATCCATCGTCGGATCACCTCCATCTCCGGAAGCTCGTGGTCGCTCTTCTTGTGCTTCCACATCCGCTTCAGGTTTCCGAGAAGCGGCTCGAGGTGAAGCGACGTCTCGTCGAGCAGAAGGTAGGTGGCCCCCTGATCGAAATAGGCCGACTTCAGATCGATCGTCCGCTGCCGGATGAAAGGGATGGTGGGCTGAACGTTGAGAGGCATGACGTCGACCACGAAGACGGCGCCGTCGCGACGAAGGACTGCGAGCTCCGGGATGTGTTCGCGCACCTTGAACCCTGTCGGGGTCTTGGAGCGGTAGGTCGTCGTGACCGGGAAGTCGGCGATCGAGACGATCTCGTGGTCCGTGTCCAGATGGAACATGAGGTCTCGCGTAAGCGGCGACGACGTCCGGATCAAACCGCGCGGGTTCTTCCTCGTAGGGAACCATCCGGGCAGCGAGATGTATCGCGTACCTGGCTTGATCTCCTTCTTCGGTTCGCCGTTCTGAAAGACGTCGCGCCAAAAGGCCTCGTTTCCCATCCGTTTGGACAGGTCGTGATTGAGGAAGGGCGGCGGAGCCACAGGGGCCGGCGCTACGCGGCGGGAATTGAGCGAAGCGTTCATCGGCGATCCCCCCGCGGGCCCTCGACCACTTCCCCGGTCCGGAGATCGACGAGGGGCCTGCCGAAGCTGCCGTCCTCGTACTGGACGATGACGTTAACCTGCGCGAGGTCGTGAAGGTCGTCCCACAGCACGGACGGCGTCTCGCCGTTCCGGAGTACTGCTGCATTCCCGGCAGAGCGTTGGTGGTCTTCGAGCGCTCCGGTAAATAGGGACGTGGATGTTTTTAGGTTGGTTTTCATAGGCATAGCTTTCCTGTTCGCGCTCCAGCTCGGCCGGCGGCGCGTCGGTTTTAGATCGTTTTTAAGGGGGCCGTGGCGCTGACGGCCCACGGCCGTCAGCGGGTCTTCATATGAGCGTCAGGACGGTCGCTCGAAGAACCGGGAGGGTCATGGTCGTCTTCCTGACGAAGCCGCGGCCTCGCGTTCAAGCTGGGAGGTCAGGTGAGGGCGAGGCCCGCGGTCAGGCGACCGCAACACGCGCGAGAGCCCTTTTGCGTAGACCCAGGAGACATCCTCCTGCCACAGGATGGCGGGTGTTCGGCCGGGCGTCGTTACGATCATGTGATCCTCTCCGTACGACAGGACGGAGGCGGCCCCGGTCGCCAAGGCGCGGAAGCGGCCCTCCACGGTTCTTGCGTTCATTCTGCGAGTACTGTCTCGATATGTGCTGCTCATCGACATGCCTTTCCCGTTCGCGGCCCCGATGCTTTCTCGGGACGCCGCGTTGTTTGGATCTGTTTCCGTATGCTTGCCCCGGAGACTTCCTCGGGACGAAAGGGAGCGAAACACAGAGAGATCGAGTTGCCAAGCCGCGCCCCGGTCCGGTTAGAGAGGAGCGATGCAGACGAATCCTTTGCTTTTTCTGCGCCTTTTGGCTTTCACGGCCTGCCCTTCACCTCAAGGACTCGTAGTGAATCCGCTTGGCGAGCGTCCCTGGCTCAAGCATCATTTCAGAAGAATGGGGATGTCGAATCCTGTGCCATAGCAGAACGCCGCGACCGCGTACGATCGCAAATCATACCTCCTTAGCAGACGCGCGAAGGACTCGCGGAATGCCTCCGCGTGTGATCGATAAAGAATGGCAAAGGATTCGATGCGGCCCGACCATGCCCGATGGCTCGGGAGGACGGCCGTCAGTAGCGGCGTATTCGTCTCATCGCTGTCATGTCCGTCTCCGTCATGGACCGGGTGCCGTCGTTCGGCGCGCGCACATATGTTCACGATACGTTCGAGGCGTCAAGGGGCTCGTCAAGGTTGATTTCAGGAAAGATGCTGACGCCCTGGGCGCCTTGACGCCCTTCCGGGGGCGTCGGAAGGTGCCTTCCTATCGGATTCGTGAGAGCGGCGGAAAGAAGCGGAATAGATGACGAAGACGGACAAGGGGTACGAACTCGACGGCCTGAACATCTGGTATCACCCGTTCAGACTGGACATGTATCCCGGCCTTGCGAAGAAGCAGCGACAGAGGCTGCGGACGGCCACGATCGCGGCCCAGCCGCTAGGCGCAGACCCCCAGCCGGCCGTGTCGGCCGCCTTCAGAGAAGACGACGCCCAGAGGCGGGAGGGCGCTAGCTACGCGGTGAACCACCTCAAGCTCATCCGCGGGCATCACATCCAGAACGGTGGCGTCGTCTTCGACATGGCGAAGCTTGCACCGCACCTCGAGGCCACCTGGGCCGACGAGATCGTCCTCGATCACGTCGAGATGACAAAGGGCATCTACGTCCATTTCGGCGACACCCTCGAATACGACAGGGACAACCCCGCGTCGCTCATAGAAGGCGTGTACATCACGCACGTCGACGGCGAGGAGAGGGGCTGGATGCTCACTTTCGTCACGAACTACCCGGACTGGCAGGATGCGGAGACGCATGCTCCCTGGTTCATCGAGAGCAGGTTCGGTAGCAGCTTCTCCTTCGTCATTCCGGAAGGCTTCGACGTCGCTCAGGGCGACTACTCGAGGCTTCAGATCATCGGCGATCGCGAACTCGCTTCGAAGTCCAGCCTGTGGCACCTGGGGCGGCTGGCGACGAACGCGATGCTTTACCTCAACAGGCCGCGTCCCGACGTGTGGGGGAGCGTCACCACCTACAACATGGCGCTCGACGGCACGAACAGGACGCAGATCTACGACTGCGGCTGCGACGAGGTCGACTGGAGCGTCGACTGGAACGACGCGGTGCTGCGCCCTGGCCGGTGGCGTGTTGTCGAGCCGGGCGGCGATGGAAGACCGCCACTACTTGTGGAATGGGTGCCGCCGAAGGTCGTCTATGCTCCGGAACGGTCGTCTCTGGAAAGAGGAGCCGCGATCCTGCAGTTCAAGGCACGCCAGCGGGTCTCAGAAAGTCCCGTGTCGCCATCATGACTGCTAACGGTGGGGCGATCCCGTCATAACCGATGACGGAGACGACTGCGATCAACCGTATGCACAGCCTGGTGTTCTGGTGTCTATGCGCAGCAGGTCGACGTCTTCCCGCAACACGAGGACGCCGTCCGGGCCTGCTCCTCCAGCCAGCGGTCGCGGGGCTTGCAGCTTGCCGGTCGCGGCGATAGCTCGATCCGGACAACGCCGCCCTGCACCGAAGGCGTCGAAGCGCAGTAGAGCGCCATCGGCGCGACGCCGTCGCTGACCTCGAAGGTCAGACGCGCCGACTTCGGAAGCCCTACATGCTCGGAAACCTTCCGGACGATCGCGGAGAACTTACCCGAGGGCATGTGCGTCCGCCCGTCCTCGTCGACGTCCCAGAGCTGCACGAAGATTTCGGTCCACGATTCCGGGTTCGCGCCGCAGTCGAGCGCGTCGAACCGGCCGCTCTTTACCTCGGTGACGTGGTAGCCCGGCTTTACGTCGCGGCCGTCGTACTTGACGACGAGCGGGAGGTCTGGGTGTGCGTCCAGCGCCGCAAGGAGGACGCCCAGGTCGATGTCGTGAGATATGGTCTTGTCGATGACGTTCATATCGGCTATCCCTGAATTCAACGTTTCAAGGATTGTTGAAATATGGAAGAACGTCAAGCCCTAATGTCGTTCGCGGCGCTCTCCCAGGAGACCCGCCTGCAGATCGTCCGCATGCTCGTCGTCGCCGGCCCGGAAGGAATGGCGGCGGGAGCAGTCGCCGACAAGGCGGGCGTCTCCCCCTCGAACGTGTCGTTCCATCTCAAGGAACTGGAGCGCTCCGGACTGATCGCGCAGCGGCGGGAGTCCCGCTCGATCGTCTACAGCGCGAACTACGAAGCCCTTTCCGGTCTCGTGCAGTTCCTGATGATGGACTGCTGCGCCGGACATCCGAGGGTGGTCGGCAAGTCGGCCGAGGAGGACGGCTGCTGCGTGCCGCACGCGGAGAAGCAGGATGCGTAATGCGACGGGTTCGGCTTCCTTCGGGACGGTATCGGCACTCGGCCTGACACAGATCATCGGCTACGGCACCCTCTACTACTCCTTCTCGATCCTCGCGCCGGGAATGGCCAAGGATCTGGGCGTGACGCTCGAGCAGGTGTTCGGCGTCTTCTCCGTCTCCCTGTTCGTCGGCGGGCTGTCGGCAACCGTGATCGGCAGGCAGATGGACAGGATCGGCGCGGCGACCGTCCTCACCGCAGGGTCGGTGCTGGCGGCCGCCACGCTCGTGCTCTGTGCATGGTCGCCCTCGCTCGTCGTCTTCGCGCTCGCTGTCGCACTCCTCGAGATATCCTCGGGAATGGTACAGTACCAGGCGGCGTTCGCGGCCCTGGTGGAAATCGATCCGCGGACGGCGCCCCGGAGCATCACCTATCTCACGCTCATCGGAGGCTTCGCCTCGACGATCTTCTGGCCCATATCGGCCGTCCTGTTGGACGTCCTCACATGGCGCGAGATCTACCTCGTGTTCGCCGCGCTCAACCTGTTCCTCTGCGCGCCGCTGCACCTCTGGCTGATGCGGAAGCGGAAGGCGGCGAGGGCGGATGGCATGGCGCGGCAGCGGGAGCATGTAGTCGGGGCCGTTCCTCCGGAGAGGCGGCGCTACGCGATGATCGTCACGTCGGCTGCTTTCGCCATTCTGGGATTCACGCTGGCTTCGATCCTCGCACACATGGTTCCGATGCTCGGGACGCTGGGGTTGGGGCCGGCCGCGGTCGTGATCGGCTCGCTCTTCGGCCCGGCACAGGTCATGAGCCGTCTGATCAACATGATCTTCGGAACCTCGCTCTCGCCGCCGATGCTGGCGGTCATCTCGTCGGCACTAATGGTCGCCGGGATCGTCGTCCTCGCGCTGAGAGGAAGCTGGCTTCCGGGCGCGGTCGCATTCGCGGTCTGCCTGGGCCTAGGATCGGGCATCAACTCGATCGCGCAGGGAAGCCTGCCTTTGTACCTGTTCGGAAGCGACGGATACGGAGCAGTCACCGGCAGGATGGCGGCAGCCCGACTGGCATTGGGCGCCGCCGCTCCAGTCGCGTTCGCGATCGCTATGGAGCGGCTGGGGCTCGTGCCGTCGCTTTACGCCACGGCAGCGCTCGGGGCCGTCGGAATGGCGGCCTTCGTCAGCGTGGCGACGTCCGCCCGACGGGAAATCGTCGCCGCCTAAAAGTCAGATCGACTTCAGATTCACCCGCTGCTCCAGCTTGGTTGCGTCTTCCTTGCGCTCGCTATAGCGGTCGGTCAGGTAGTCGGAGGCGTCGCGGGTCAGCAGCGTGAACTTCACGAGCTCTTCGCAGACGTCGACGACCCGGTCGTAGTAGGACGACGGCTTCATGCGGCCGTCGGCGTCGAACTCCTGGAAGGCCTTCGCGACGCTGCTCTGGTTGGGAATCGTGATCATGCGCATCCAGCGGCCCAGGATGCGGAGCTGACCGACTGCGTTGAACGACTGGCTGCCTCCCGACACCTGCATCACCGCGAGCGTCTTGCCCTGCGTCGGCCGGACGGATCCGACCGAAAGCGGGATCCAGTCGATCTGGGACTTCATGACGCCCGTCATCGAGCCATGACGCTCCGGACTGATCCATACCTGTCCTTCCGACCACTCCGACAGTTCACGCAGCTCCTGCACCTTCGGATGGCCGACCGGCGCGTCGTCGGGCAGGGGAAGGCCCTTCGGATCGAAGATCCTGACCTCGCACCCGAGGCGCTCGAGCAGACGGCGGGACTCGTAGGCGAGCAGCCGGCTGTACGAGACCTCGCGGATCGATCCGTACAAGATCAGGATGCGCGGCTTGTGCGTGGAGAGCGCAGGGCGCAGCGCGTCGAGGTCCGGCTGGCGCAGATGGCCTTCGTCGAGAGCGGGGAATCCTTCAGACAATGCGCTTTCCCTCCGTGTCGAGAACACGTTCGCCGTCTTCCTTGGTGAAGGCACCCTTGTGCGTATCCGGGAGGATGTCGAGAACGAGCTCGGACGGACGGCTCAGGCGCGTGCCCAGCGGCGTGACGACGAACGGACGGTTGATCAGGATCGGGTCCTTCACCATCGCGGCCAGCAACTGGTCGTCGGTCAGTGCAGGATCGTCGAGGCCCAGTTCGGCATATGGCGTTCCTTTCTCGCGGATCGCCTGCCGGACTGTCAGGCCGGCGTCGGCGATCATCCTGGTCAGCTCCTCCCGCGACGGCGGCGTTTTAAGATACTCGATGACGGTCGGCTCGATCCCGGCATTGCGGATCATCTCCAGCGTATTGCGCGACGTCCCGCAGGCGGGGTTGTGGTAGATGGTGACGTCCATGATCAGTTCCTTTCTGTGGCGGTGTTTCGGGAGACGGCGGGCGCGGCCTCATACCAGCCTTTGGAGCGGTTCACGATCCAGACGACGGACAGCATGACCGGAACCTCGATGAGGACGCCGACGACCGTCGCCAGCGCCGCTCCGGACTGGAAGCCGAACAGAGCGATGGCGGCAGCGACCGCCAGCTCGAAGAAGTTGCTGGCACCGATAAGTGCCGAAGGCCCGGCGACGCAGTGCTGCTCGCCCGACATGCGGTTGAGCAGGTAGGCCAGACCGGAGTTGAAATACACCTGGATCAGGATGGGCACGGCGAGGAGGCCGATGACGGCGGGCTGCGCGATGATCTGCTCGCCCTGGAAGCCGAACAGGAGGACGAGGGTGGCGAGCAGGGCGACGAGCGAGAGCGGCTGCAGTCTCGCCAGCAGGGCGTCGAGCGCGCGCGTCGTTCCGTCGGCCGTGAGCAGCCTACGCACGAGCTGTGCGATGGCGACCGGGATCAGGATGTAAAGTACGACCGAGATGGTCAGGGTGTCCCACGGGACGGTAATGGCTGACAGGCCCAGGAGCAGGCCGACGATAGGGGCAAAGGCGACGATCATGATGGCGTCGTTGAGCGCGACCTGCGACAGAGTGAAGTGCGGTTCGCCGCGGGTCAGATTCGACCACACGAAGACCATGGCGGTGCAGGGCGCGGCGGCTAGGATGATCAGGCCCGCGATGTAGGAGTCGATCTGGTCCGCGGGCAGGAACGGCCGGAACAGCCAGCCGACGAACAGCCAGCCCAGCAGCGCCATAGAGAACGGCTTGACCGCCCAGTTCACGAAGAGCGTGACTCCGATCCCGCGCCAGTAGGATCCGACCTTGGCCAGAGAGCCGAAGTCGATCTTCAGGAGCATCGGGATCACCATCAGCCAGATGAGGACGGCGACCGGAATGTTCACCCTGGCGACCTCGGCCGCGCCGATGGCGTGGAAGACGCCGGGCATGAGATGGCCAAGCGCGACGCCGACGACGATGCAGAGAAAGACCCAGACGGTCAGGTAGCGTTCGAAGATCGACATCTCATTCAGCCTTTGCGGATTTCAGGGACGCGCCTTCGAGCCTGCCGATCTGGCGGACGTGCTGTTCGAGCGCCATGCGGTCGATCGATGCGATGGGCAGGTTGATGAAGGCGGTGATGCGGTTCTTCAGGAAGCGGGCCGCCTGAACGAAGGCCCGCTGGACTTCTACCTCGGTTCCGACGACGGCGGCCGGATCCTCGACGCCCCAATGGGCGGTCATCGGATGACCGATCCAGACGGGGCAGGCCTCGCCGGCCGCGCTGTCGCAGACCGTGAAGATGAAGTCCATCTCCGGAGCGCCGGGTTCGGCGAAGACGTCCCAGCTCTTCGACGAGAAGCCCGTCGACGGATAGCCCAGGGCGGCCAATTCCTTCAGCGCGTGCGGGTTGACCTCTCCCTTCGGCTGGCTGCCGGCCGAGAAGGCGCGAAATCGTCCCGCACCCTCCTTGGCCAGGATGGATTCGGCAAGGATGGAGCGTGCGGAATTGCCCGTGCACAGGAAGAGCACGTTGTAGGTCTTGTCGGTCATGGTCGCGTTCCGCGCTAGGTCGGTGGCCTGTTGAGTTTCATGATTGTCGCCGATGCCGGGCAGAGGCCCGATAGCTGGCGGGTCGAAAGGATCGCCGGCGGTGCGGACTCGCGTTCGATGCGCGCGAAGCCGATGGATTCGAAGAAGGGCGCGGCGTCCGTCGTGGCGAGGTAGACGTCCATTGCGCGCGACGCCTTGGCGATGGTCAGCTCGACGAGAGGACGCCCGAATCCTTGCCCGCGATGCTCCGGGACGACCACCACGGAGCGAAGAAGGACGGCGTCGTCGCCGCAGAACTCGATTCCGGAATATCCCAGGATGCGACGGTCGTCGTCGAGAAGTGCGAAGTAGCTGCGATCCGGCCCGTCCAGATCGTCGACCAGCAGTCGGGCCGAGCGCAGGGTCTCCTTCATGGCGTCGGAAACAAGGACCGGCTCCAGGCTCAGTTCACGCATTGCTGAGTCTCCGGCGGACAGCAGGGCGTGAGATCGGCGATGAGCGGCGCGCAGAGTTCCGCGTTACCACCGCAGCAGTCTTTGAGGAGGAACAGCGTCAGGGCGCGGAACCCTTCGAGATCGGCGCGGTAGATGATCGACCGGCTCTGTCGCTCGCTCTTGACGATGCCCGCGCGCTGCAGCGTCGCGAGGTGGGCGGACATCGTGTTCTGCGGCACGTCGAGCATCCGTGCGAGTTCGCCTGCGGGCACGCCGTCCGGCTCCGCCTTCACGAGCGCGCGGAACGTCTCGAGACGGGTCGACTGGGCGAGGGCGGCCAACGCCGCGATTGCTACCTTTGATTCCATATATCCAGAATGACGGATATGTCGTCGGGTGTCAACGGATTTTGTGCGGGGCTGCGCATTCGAGAGCGTCGACGACGTCTGGCGGCGTTCGGACGTGGCTACCGAGGCGCTTGTCCAGCTAGCAGAGGCTGACGCCTTCCGTCCCTCGTTGAACCTCGAACGCCGCGATGCGCTGTGGGCTATAAAGGCGCTGCGCGACGAACCGCTTCCGCTTTTCGCGGCCGCCGCCGAGCGCGAGGCAGCCGTCATCCCCGAGCAGCAGGAGCCGGAGGTCGAACTGCGCCAGATGACGGAAGGCCACAACGTCGTCGAGGACTACGGCCACATCGGCCTGACGCTGCGCGAGCATCCGATCGCGTTCCTGCGCCGCGACCTTCAGGCACGGAACATCATCACCTGCGGGGAGGCGATGAACGCCCGCGACGGCCTATGGGTCTACGCCGCCGGTCTCGTGCTTGTGCGCCAGAAGCCTGGCTCGGCCAAGGGCGTCATGTTCATCACCATCGAGGACGAGACCGGCCCGGCCAACGTCGTGGTCTGGCCCTCGTTGTTCGAGAAGCGGCGTCGTGTCGTTCTCGGAGCGAGCATGATGGCGATCAACGGCCGCATCCAGCGGGAGGGCGACGTCGTCCATCTCGTCGCCCAGCAGCTCTTCGACCTTTCGGGAGACCTTTCGGGACTCGCCGACCGCGACATCGACTTCAAGCTGCCGACGGGCAGGGGAGACGAGTTCGCCCATGGATCGCCGGGCAGCCCGGATCCTCGGGATCGGCCGAGGCCGGTTTCGGAGGCGAGGGACATCTTCGTCAGGATCTTCACATCGACACGCTGAAGGTCAAGGCACGCAATTTTCACTAGAGGGGCAGAGCGGTCGCTCCTCTAGTGAAAGATGATCAGCTATCTTTTGACGCGACGATGTACGTCGGGCCGTATCCAGACTTGGCGACAGAGACGCTCGACCGCGAAAGAGCCTCCGCCTGTCGTCGCGGCGACGTCCTGAAGTCGTGTGTCACGAGAGGTCCGGACGACGTCGTACGCCATGCACCGAAGCCCTGGTCGAATACGATGGTCGCGTTCGCTCCACCCTCGAAGGCGATGCTCATGTAACGGCCGTGTGGCACCTGAGCGAATTGAATCGTCAGATCGATCCCCTTGAGTCTGGCGTACTCGCTCATGACAGCCTCGGCGTCGGCGCTGTCCCTCCAGTCATCGAAAATGCGCGAAGGCATGTTGAGCTTCCCGCCGGGTGCGCCAGTCGAAAGCTCCACAGCGACCCCCGCTGCCCCCTTCAGCAGACCTGCCACGGTATCGATGAACATCTTCGCAACGAGGGGCGACCTGATGTATGGATCGCTGTAGGAGATGCCTCGAATGGCTTGCGCCTTTGGTACTCCGACGCTCTCCAGACGAGCCCTCAGCCGGTTTGCCATGCCTCCACCGAAGAGGGGGAGGCTTCGGTCAAGTTCTGTAGTGATCCGCTCGAAATGAGACGACGCGGCAGGCAGAAGGCTTCCCAGCTCGAGAATGATCGTTTGGATTTCAGTGGTAGCCGAACCCGCGATTATCGGTGCCGACATGGGTTGGCCCCACCCTAGATTAGCTTCCCAGGATGACGGATCTCGTGTCGCCCAGACCTTGATGCCAGACTGCGAGGCAACCGCGATACCAACGGTAAGTCCATTGATCTCTGGTGCCGCGCCAGTTCGAAGAGGGCTGCCACCCGCCTGCGCAAACCGTTGTCCGAGATCGTAGAGCGCCAGGCGGCCTGCGGTATCGCAACGCGAAGCAAAGCCGCCGGGTATGACGATCACCACGCGGTTCCCGAGGAACCGCCAACGGTCGAGATACGCGGTTGCGGACCATTCGGATAGCCGTCCAGGGTCGGTAATTTCGGGGAGAAATACGTACACGGTGGGCTTTGCCGTCTCGCGGAGGTTCCGCTCGACCTCGTCCACCACCGATATCGAAATTGCGGCGTCCGGCGATAGGCGGTCCTCTTCTTCCAACGCATCTTGAAAGGCAAGGTGGTTCATCAGGAAGCGAAGTGCTGCCGAGCGGTCCAAGCCCCCGTCTTCGAAGGGCGCATCCGAGACAAGCACGCATGCCGCGCATCCCGTAACGCAACCAGGATTCCGGCACTCAAGCACCTTGCGGGCTTCACCGAGAACTGCAGGGAGACGGCTGGCGATGGAGGCTGAAAAACCTGCGCCACCCGTAGCCCGGTCGAAAATCAATACCGACCGTGCATGTTGAGCGAGAAGCCCCTCCGATGTCTGGGTGGCGTAGCCCATTTCGTCCGCCTCGATACCCAGGAGCCGCGCGATACCCTCGCGCATCGCGATCACGAGGGCGGTCGCCGCCGGCTTCTTTAGCGATGCGGACGGTTGAAGCTCGAATACGTCGGTGGAGATCTCGTAGCCGAGTTCCAAGTTTCGCCGCACCGCCCAGGCATTGTCATTTCCCTGGCATCGGGATGCATCCTCGCCCCGTTTCCAGCGGAGGGGTGGATGCTGCGCCAGCGGCGAGCCTAGCGTGGGGTCGGCATCGCCATTATCGAGAGCCTGATGATCCGGGGCCGCGCGGCCGCAATGCAAGCATAGCGCATAGCCGTTCTTCGTCTGCCCCCTGTTGCTATAGTAGACCGCGCCTTCACGGCTGCTCCGGAAACGTCCCATCTCCGGAACCGGAAGGGAAATCCATGGACTTGCTCGTACGGAAACACTCGGTTCCCCTGGAGCGACGTACGAAATGATATCCGTTTCCGCGTGAACCTTGTCGCGGACGTCGACCGAGAACCCGGCCGGCCGGATGTACGAGCGGTTCCAGACGGTCGCCGCACAGACAGGGCACTCCGCCATACGGCTGCGGGCTGTATCGCTCGTGCCGCAACGGTCGCAAGACCAATGATACTTGAGACTCTGGACATCACGGATGTGTTCCTCGCTGGCAGGGCGCTTCCAATTCAGGAGGACGCCTGCCGACTTGTGAACGAGACCGTCGAGCACGATCTCCGACCCTGGCGCATAGTCTCTGATTGCCAGATCCAACGATCTTTGCGGCCCCGTGAGTCTCTTCATCCGCCCTCCGTCTACCGCGTCTTCCTTCCGCGGCTTGTGAGGAAGGAACGTGACCACGCCGGTCGGGAAGCCGTGGCCGGGGAGGAACCCGCGATCTGCAAGCGCGCTAAGAAGGAACTCGTCGCAAAGGCGTTTAAGCTCCATTCCCATGCGGCTCTTACCGGCTTCCTTGACACCTTCGTCCTTTGCAAGTGCGAGCAGGCCGTCCCACTCGTTTTCGAAGTTTCCCTGCAGCTCGTCGATGATGGTTCGCGAGGCATCTGTAAGGAGCGTCTCGCCTTCGAGCACGGAGTGCAGCACGAGCTTTTCGAGATCGTCCGCTACGCCGGTCGCTGTGGTCGGAGCAGCCAGCCAGTCCTTGAACATCGAGACAGGCCGTTCGCCGACTAGCGGTCGTGGATCACCAAGCCTCGCCGGCGTTCCCATGAAGGAGCCGATTGTCATTCGAAGTGCATCGCCACCGCGTTCAACCATGAAGCGGCGCAGAAGATAGGCGTTGACATGCCGTTGGACGATGGGGCGGCTGCTCAGGGCAACCTTCGGTGCCGCCATGCTCCTGTTGAGGTAACTGATCGGCGACGTGAACGCTTCGCGATCTAGTGGACGATCCCGACAGAACGTAAAGGCGAGCGAGTACGGCTGGCCGCGGCGGCCGGCACGTCCCACACGCTGCTTGTAGCTGGCCACCGACGGCGGGACGTTCGTCATCATCACCGTCGACACGGAGCCGATGTCCACGCCCATTTCCATGGTCGTCGAGCAGTTCAGAATGTTGATCTGGCCGTCCTTAAACATCTGCTCATAGCGACGCAGCAGTGAGCTGTCCTGCTGGGCGGAATGCTCCGCCGAGCGGGCGTAGTCCGCGAACATCGAGACGCGGTCGGTGATGTTGTTCCACGCGCCTCTGTTCCGAAGCGATGCAATGACGTCGGATTCTTCGAGCCATTTCTTTGTGGACGCGCGATCCCTGGTCAGATCGGGGCTTCCGATCAATGGGTGGGGATGACGCGGGAGTTCGATGGCTTCGACCTGCCGACGGGCGCCATGTCGCGCGGTCCTTCCGAGAGGAGTGATCCCGAAAGGGGCGGCGTCGAGAACCCGCCGTGTTAGAGGGCAGAGATAAGCCTGAACTACCGGAGCGATATATGCCTTGCGAAGATCGAGAGCGCGATGTGTCGGGTCGTTGCTGAATAACGGTTGGAGCTGCTGCCACGCGCGGTCGAAGCATTCGAGGATGTCCGCTCGATGTTCGGGATTCGAGACGTCAAGACCGAGGCCGGTTACGAGAAGAAACTGCGGCGTCGATATCGCCTTGCCAGGTATCCCAGGCCATGTCTGACGTCGCCTATCGCCATCGGCAGACACCCCAGGCGCTAGTAGAGACCGAAGTTTTGCGCGGGGCGTTATCCAACGCATGACGCCCTGCTGTACGTCGACGACCGCGTTGGCGCGGAGGAAGAAGGTGGTCATGGCGTATAGGAAGGCCCGCCAGTCCTCTATAGATTTTCCATACCGCGAGAACGCGGACGGCATCGTCGTCAGGTCGTCGATCTCTTTAAAACGAAGGCGGGCCAGTCCCAAAGTCTCAACTGAAAGAGCGGTTCTTGGACGCCTCGCGAATTCCCGCATTAGCAGGAAGTCTGCGAGCCGAGCGTTATCATGGAAAAGAGCGTCGTCGTCGCGCGGCTCCCAGACGTCCTTCAGCCAGTTGCTGACTTCTCTCGTCCGGCTCAGGCGTTCGACCATCTCCCCCCAACGGATGCCTTCCATGTTAGGTCCGCTCGCGTCGGCAAGCTTCTTGCGCGCGTCGTCCAGCATGGACTGTAGCGTTGGGATAGGCGTCGCGGCGACCGCGGTCTCAAGAGCCTTGATCTGCGTTTCGAGCCCGACCTTGTCTACGGGGGTGCCCGATCTCATGGAATCCTGCACAGAGTGGTAGACGAAAGAGCGCAGGAAGTTTCGTTCAGCTTCAGCCTGAACTTTAGCAGACATCCGCGCCGTGCCCTGTCGGCTGTCTGTAAACGACAGCAGGCGGCGGCCTTCGGATGGAACTGCTGCAGCGTTGCCGGAGGCGTCGACACCCTCGAGAAGGATCGGCGCGGCATTGGCGATCATGAAGGGCGCCCCGAAGCGCATGGGGCGAAGCAGCTTGTCGATACCGTTCCTGGATGGAGTGCTGCAGCAAGGGCAGGCATCGCCTTTGAGGTCAGAACCGACGGTGACCGTTTCGCTCGTCGCTGTTGCTTCGATCGTCCATGTGGTGGTCGACAGATGCAAAGGTCGAAACCGTCCGGCCGTGGAAGGACCGATTAGAATCCTCCGTCGAAGTGCCACCTCTGCCGCCTCGTCAGACTCCGCGTTTTCGTCGGCGTCGGCCTCGTCCTGCTCGCGACCAGCTTCGAATTCGAACTCGTCCCTCTCCGCCACGCGGCGCGTCGGCAGGATCCGGTCGTTGGCAGCATCTTCCTCTGCTTCCAGGACCACGTCGCCGCAGTCGACACAGCTTATGACCTCGAGGACCGGAGCTTTGCAGGTTTGACACGTATCGCATCGGTCCAGGAAGATCTTGCCGAACAGCCATCCGTCGGGGGAATCCTTGCAGGCCGGGTTAATGCAACTCCATACGCCGGGCACCGCTCGCTCGAAGCTGTGTATGCGCATCGGCGCTAGTCGCTCCTCTTCGCCTGTCCTGGGGTGAGGCCGAGCCGCGGTAGAAAGCAAGGCAAGGAATTCGTCAGCATCGAGGCCGGCTGAACGGGCAACGCGTTCGAACTCCGAAAGGTTTTGGGGGGCCACGAAAAGTTGCTTTTCGATGAAATTCCAAACCGCTTCGTCGGCGGACATCGCATCGAACAGCGACGACGGTGGCAAGTTCCTCAAGGTATCTGCAGATGGCAGCTTTCCTCGTGCACCAGGACGGACAGGGAGCTGCCTTTTTCCTTCGACTACGTGAACGTTGGCATCCTTGATCCCTGCGACGTCCGCGAGGAAACGCTTCAACTGATTCTGAACGTCGTCGCCGCTACCGATGGTCGCGGAGGTGGCTACGAAATGGACATCCTCCGGCTTGCAATCGAAGGCAAGCAGGACGCGCCGAAGGAGGAGCGCGATCTCTGCGGCCGCTGCTCCGACAAGCGAATGTGCCTCGTCCAGAACGATCCACTTCAGTTTCCCCTTGGACTTCTCGATTATAGGCTGGTCCTCGGAACGCGCCAGCATGTATTCGAGCATCGTGATGTTTGTCACGAGTACGGGTGGCGGACTTTCCCGAAGCTGCTCACGGTCGACCTGCTGCTCGGGGGTGGCTCGGTGTAGACTTGCAGGCTGCGAGTTCGGCAGGTCGCCGTTGTATAGGCAGTATCGGACCTTGCCGTCGAAAGGCCGCGTCCACGCGGATAGGCGCTCCCGCTGGCTCTCGATAAGGGCGTTGAGCGGATAGAGCATGATCGCCTGCACGCCCTCGAGCGGCGCCGACCGACCCTTCGCTTGCGAGACGAGGTCGCTGAGGATGGGGAAGAGAAAGCATTCCGTCTTGCCTGAGCCGGTACCAGAAGTGACGAGGACAGATTGAGGATTCCCCGTGCTCGACAGATGTCTCCATGCCTCCAACTGGTGCTTGAACGGCTGGCGCTTCTTCGGGAAGCGGTAGTCGCTGCCATTTGGAAGGGCGTCTATTGCAGCAACGAAATCGGGATGAAGGACCGATGGATCCACTCCGCCCATGTCGACGTCCGCCGGAACGAACGGATGCGCGCCTTCAACGATGGGCTGCTGAAGCAGGCCTCCCTCTGCCGTGGACGGCGAATTGAACATCGACCGCAGGTGGCCGAGCAACGCCGTGTTTCGTACGCTGGACTGAGAGAGGATAGCTTCTGCTGATCTGGCGCGGATGTCGGAGAGAGTGTTGAAGGGCTTCACGCCTGGACCTCATAGAATTTCAATAGATGCGGGTAGGCGCACGACACAAAGTGCGCATGTTCTCTCAGCGTTTTTCGCACGATGAGTTCTGTCGTCGCTGACAGGCTCAACCTTCCTGCCGCGATGGCGGCTAGCGCTGCAGGTGCGGCCATGCACTCGAACTCCTCGAAGCTGAAGCGGTGGAAGTCCTCAGGAAGGCTGATAGCCGACTTCTTGAGGTCTTCTAGGACGGGATTTCTCCTTACGGGCGTCTGTGTTTCGTCATCATGCATCCTCTGGCTTTGAACAAACCCCTGAAGTACGACATCAAGCGACTGCTTTTCCAGCGGAGGGAACCCGGCGCGAACGAAAACCGAGTCGAGAGCGGGCTCGATTTCAACCAGCTTTTCCCTCAATCCCGTGAGGTGCGTCATGATCATTGGCAAGCGCACGTCGTCCGGCACTTCGGAGAGGGCCGCGTGGAGAGCGTCAGACTCTGACATCAACACCTGCGACCAGGCTGTTGACGGGAGAGCAAGCCACAAAAATGGAAGCTCCTGCTGTAGGGCCCATAAGGCCTGGCGATCTTGCGCTGGTGCGCTAAGAAGAAGTCGCAGGAGAGCCTTCGGTCGCGAAGCAAGTTCCTGCAAAGCGACAAAGCCGGTAGCTGGCATGCCGTTCAAGTTGATGGCCATATCAACGAGCAGACGAACGTCGCTTGATGGAAGATTTCCCTCCGACAGGTCGTCCAAGGCCGCGCCTACCTCCACCTTCAATCGAATATATTCGGTCTGGGCTAGAGCTGCCTGTAGCGGCGTCGTGGGATTGTCGCGCATCGGGCGGTTCACTACGAGCGGCCGGGCCACGATATCTGGCCCATCACGCAGATAGACCAGGCAAGGGCCATGGCACCAATCTGGAATCTCAAAGCTCCCATCGGGTTTTCGCTGAAGTAGGTGCTCTTTGGCCGGTTGAAGAATCATCTTCGCGACGGGAAGGGCGCTGAAATTCTCGCTGAACACGACGGCCCCTCCGACCATGATCGGGCGAGCGTATCGGTACTTCCGGAGCCGTATCGGAATCCTTGTCTCGCCGAGAAACTCGAGTTCGAGCATGGCATCCTGATCGTTCATCGGCGCCATCATCTCCTGGACGGCCGGTTTCAAGGCGGCCAGAGGAAACTCCCCAGCAAATCGAAACTGCATGGAGTTCGAACGGTCGGTTCGAGAGGAAAGTGTCAGGGTCGTGGCGTGCGGAGACGCAGCGACGGCACCTCGGAGCGCGGTTACGTCAACCGTCTGCCCGCCGCTCACCACAGAGCCGTCTGCAAGGATGATGGCGGCTTCCGCGAACCTTCATAGGGACGCTGATCCTGAACGGGCGACCCATGGGAGGATGAAGAAGCGCCTCAATGCGATATCTGGGTTTTCCCGACATCGTAAATTGCAGTTCTCCCTCCGTTTTCTTCAGAGCGGTCATCTCACTCGTGACGTCGACCCGCCATCCGGGAAGCTGCTCGTGAACAATTCGCCCTTCCTGCGCGCCGATCATCTCCCCGACTATACGACCTCCCGATGGAACAATCGCTATCCTTCGGCGCTCAAGCTGGATGTCCGCTTCTGGATCCCGCCAGGAAATTTCATACGCCCCAGGCGCAGTTATCTTTCGATCCGTGATCGGCCTCCATCGATCGTCCACCGAGCGGATCAGAAGTTCTTCCGGCGCCGGGGCTCGCGTAGCACCTTCGGACAGGATGCCGAGCGTGACTGGACCTGCCAAAGTTTCGATCCCGTCTTCCGAGTGTATCGATACCTCGCCGGCGGACGACAGGATCAGGGACTCCTGACGGGCGTCCATGTTGGCCTCGATCCGGTAGCGCTCTCCCGCAGCGGCGCCCGGCTTCATGAAGTAAATGGTGCCGGTGACCTCGTGCAGAACCCCACCATCTTCGGCATTCCAAATCGGACCGGGTTCTGTTCCCTCCGCAGGAACGGCTCGCCACTCCCTGGGGACGAGTACGTAAATCTTGCTCGCAGGCAAGCTCGTGGAGCCCGTCTTGATCAGGCGCAGAGTCTTCGGCGCATCGCCCTCCGCGACTTCTATCGGTAAGAACGACAAGACTGGTGAGGTGACCCCGGCACCACCTGGCCAGGCGATCGGGGAAACCTCAGAGCCGCTCGTCAGATTGACCGTCACGGTATGCGCCAGAGGCATTCCAACAAGAAGCCTGTCGAGCGGCGTTAGCGACCTGACGCGCCATTTCTGCTGATCTTCCGTCGGAGGCTCGAAGAGCGCGATCTGGCTGGGAAGATAGTTGGCAAGTTGTCCGGAAGGGATTGCCTTCCACCGCCTGGCACTGGAGACGCCTGGCAGCTTGCCTGGCGAGACCTCGCCGTCTGCGGTAAGGGCAATCGCCGGCCGCCAGGTGCCGGCCTCAAACTTTAAGTATCGGTCCACGGTGATTCCCGAACCGCCCACCGGGCCTGCCTTTTCGACAAGGAGTCCGCTCAGCAGGCGCCTCGCGATCCGGTCGTCGTCGGCCGGCATGTAGATCGGGAGCGAATCTTTCCAGTCTGGGTGCCGGGCGTCGAGAAACGAAAGCGGATCGACGCCCGGCGGCCCCTGATCCGCGATGCGCTTCCATTCGACGAGCTTCAGGATGAGTTCACAACAGAGATCGATGAAGCCGTCTTGCCGAAACGAAATCCGAATCTCGTTCGACATGTCGCCGGCGAAGCCTCGTACATGGTCACGGTTGCCGTCCGCTAGAGCGAACCTCATCAGTTTTCGGAGATATTCTGCCAGCCACGATGAACCATATTCCGAGATCACGTGAGCCGAGATGCCGCCTTCGATCGCAATAGTAAGCAAGAACTCTGTTGCCGTCTCCGATTTGATCAGCGAGCGCTTCCAATAGTTGAGCCCAACCTCTACGAGGTTCCGACGGCGGCTATGGGGAATGGTGCTGAATACGTCCGGCGCAAGCGCATCCCAGCGGAGGAAGAATGATGTCGCTTCGCGCCGAAACCACTCCGCGCAGAAGGCCACAAACAGACTTGCCGCCGGACCATCGTCCCGATCAAGTCTGGATCTCGACGCCTTGAGAAGTAAGCGCGCGCTCTCGTACTCGGCATCCGACGTTCGATATTGATGGAGAGGACGCCCGTCGGCTGCGGACATGCGGCGGCTTAGGAGAAAAGCCTTCAGCCAGGCAGCAACAGCGTCTCCTCTCGTGTTGGTCTGCGCGGCTTTTCGGAGGTTGGTGAGGACTTGCACCACCTCTATCTGGAGGTCGAACGCCTCGTCTGTGTCGCGGCTATTAAGTTCGCGGTTCAAGGCATCGAGCTGGACTAGATCGTCTCTGTGCCGCGCGAACTCGGTCCTCAGCTCCGCGTCGGTATACCCCCTCAGACGCAACATCTTCCCCCCGGTTGCATCGTAGTTTCCTCAACAATAGTTATCTTAAGTTGAATCAGTTTCGCAATATCTTGCATCACCAATAGTTTGCGGCGTCGATCGGCCGGCGGAAAGTCGGAGAATGGGCTTAGGGGACGGAAATTCGGACTGATAATTTAGAGGGCTACGGCTGTCAGACAGACTCTCGGTTCAATATCCGCAGCGTTCTGATCTGGCCCGCCAGCGCCAGCAACGCCTTCGCCACCGTCTCGTCCGATATCTCGTCGATGTGCTGCGCGATGTCCTCGATGACCCGCTCGGCAGACTCGTCGACGGGCGAAACCTTGCCCGTCTTGACAATCAGACCTCGCAGAGCGCCGGATGCGGTCACGCCTCGTTCGAGGAGACGCCGCCGGTCGGAGAGGGCCAGCGTCTGAACGCGGTTCGCCGCACGCACGAATTCCGAAATCATGTCAGTCGTCACAGTCACAGGGAATTGACCTCCGGAGCGGGCTTGCCATCGAACTTCGAGGAGTTCACATCCCGCAATACGCGGTGGAATTCCACCTTGTCGTCCAGGTTCGCCTGCAGCAGTTCCTTTGCACGAGCAGGAGCCGTGCCAGCGTCGAGCCACTCCTTGTAAGCTTCCGGATCGAGGATGACCGGCTGCCTGTCGTGAAGCGTCTTCATCGGATCGTCGGCGGGCATCGTGACGATCGTGCAGCTCGTGACACCCAGCTTGTCGTTCCGCGCCCAGACTCCTGCGAACGAGAAAGGCTCGTCGCCCGGAAGATGGATGTGCCACGGATCCTTCTTGCCGTCAGCCTGGTTGACGGTCCATTCGTAGAAGGCCGATGCCGGGATGAGACATCGCTTGCTCTTGAACGCATCGCGAAAGGCAGGCGCGGTATCGACCGTCTCGATCCTTGCATTGAACATCGCGGCCTTCGGAAGCTCCTTCGCCCAGAACGGAACCAGCCACCATCGCGCCTCCTCGGCCATCTGCCGCCCTTCGGCGTCGTTGTGCACCACAAGCACTGTCTGGGTGGGAGCGATGTTGAAGCGCGCCGCCGTGTTGCGGCCGCGCTCGATGTCCCACGGCAAGTCGTAAAGATCGACGAAAGCCGGCCACTCGTGTTCGAACGTGAACCGTCCGCACATGTCACCGTCTCCTGAGCAGGGCGAGATCGCGTTCGACGTCTCGGTTTGCGAGAACCGCCAGCATGGCGTTGTCCGCCAGTTCGACGAGCGCCGCAGCTACCTCCTCGGGACGCCAGCCGGCGGCCATCCCGGCGAGCGCGACTTCCGACACGCCGTCGGCGCTTCCTGGCATCGGAGGAAGCGATCCGGATGGACTCCGGGCGGAGGGGGTGCGACAGCCTTCATGACAAGGAGAATGGTGCCGCTTGAGCCGTCGTCAAGGCGCGGCCCGAGACCATCCTTCGGCTTTCAGGAAATCTAGGAAGGCGCGCATGCCCGAACCGAGGTGTCGATGCCGCGGGTAGTAGAGGCATAAGCCGGGGTAGGGCGGCGTCCAGTCGTCCAGCACCTGCCGCAGCTTCCCGTCGGCGAGCGCATCGCCCGCCATCCATCGCGTCACGTAGGCAAGGCCGGCGCCGTCCAGCGCCGCCGCAAGAAGAAGTCTGGACTGGTCGACGACGAGATTGCCGGTCGTCGACACGACGACATCCTCGCCGCGGCGCTGGAACTCCCATCGATAGATCGACCCGCCCGCCATTCGAAGCTGGACGCATGGGTGAAGCGCGAGGTCCGACGGCGTCGTGATCGCAGGAGCACCATCGAGATAGGCAGGCGACGCCACGACAATGTGCTGCTGATCCGGACCGATCGGGATGGCAACCATTTCGTCAGGAACGAGTTCGGCCGCGCGGACGCCGCAGTCGAATCCTCCTTCGGCGATGTCGACCAACCTTCCCTCGGATCTGATCTCGAACCGCATTGCGGGCTGAAGCTTCATGAAGCGGGTGAGCAGCGGCATCAGCACCTGCTCGGCGGCGCTGGCGTCGCAGTTGATCCGCACGAGCCCGGACAACGACGTAGCCTGTTCGTGCAGTTCCTCGACTGCGAGGCCGATTTCCGCAAGCGCCGGCATCAGTCGCTCCGCAAGTCTACGCCCCGGTTCGGTCAGCGATACGTTCCGGGTCGAACGGTGGAAGAGCTTCACCTTGAGACGTCTCTCAAGTCCGGCGACTGCATGGCTCAACGCGGACGCCGTCTGGCCGAGCGTTCTTGATGCGGCACGAAACCCACCATGCTCGGAAACGGCAAGAAAGGCCGCAAGCTCGCCGGGCGGAAGCAAGCTCACTGTACGGATTATCTCATCATTGCGTGTAGCGTTGGTCATCTAGTTCACGAATGCCACGCGCTTATCTTCCGGGCAAGTCGAATGTCTGAAGGAGCATGATCATGACTTCACCCATCCCATTCGGGTTTTCATCGACCGCCGCCGACGTTCTGGAAGGCGTCGACCTTGCCGGGCGAAACGTTGTTGTCACCGGAGGTGCTGCGGGCATCGGACTGGAGACGAGCCGCGCTCTCGCGGCCGCAGGCGCGGCTGTGACGATTGCGGCCCGCCGCCCGGACGAGGCCGAGAGAGCTGTCGCCGAGCTACAGCGCGCAATGCCCGAGGCTCGGCTGCGCGTTCGCCGCCTCGATCTCTCCGATCTTTCTTCCGTAACGGAATTTACGGAAAGCTGGGACGAACCCCTGCACGTCCTCGTCAACAACGCAGGCGTCATGGCCATCCCGGAGCTGCAGAGGAGTGCGGAAGGGCGGGAGATGCAATTCGCAACCAATTACGTAGGCCACTTCGCGCTCGCACTCGGCCTGCGGAAGCATCTGGCCAGAGCGAACGGCGCCCGCGTCGTTTCCGTCGCCTCGACCGGCAACCTGTTTGCGCCCGTGTTCTGGGACGATCCGGACTTCCGCTTCATTCCATACGATCCGCTGCTCGCCTATGGCCAGTCGAAGACGGCCTGCATCCTCATGTCCGTTGGGATCAAGCGGGCGTGGGCATGCGACGGCATCACGTCGAACGCTCTCAACCCCGGAGCGATCGCCACGGGGCTACAGAAGCACACCGGCGGCCTTCGGACGCCCGAACACCTGCGCAAGACGATAGAGCAGGGGGCGGCCACGTCAGCTTTGCTCGCGGGATCGCCGCTCGTGGAGGGAATTTCCGGCAGATATTTTGACGACTGCCAGGAGGCGCCGGTCGTCGATGAGCGCGGAGCCGGGCCGTTCAAAGGTGTAGCAAGATACGCGGTCGATCCAGAGAATGCTTTTCGTCTCTGGGAGATGGCGACGCGGATGGTCTTATCGCCGCTGTAGTTGAAGTAACTGCCGGACCGCGAACGGACCGGCAGGTCGGCTTTTTCGGAGCGTTGCGACGCGATCAGGCCTTTGCCGCCACCGGAAGACGGAACGGCGCACCAAGCCGGTTGAAGGCGTTCATCGCGGCGATCGTGATCGTCAGATCGACGAGGTCCTTGGGTTCGAAGGCGGCCGCGGCGGCGGCATAGGCCTCGTCCGACGCATGGGTCTGGCTGACATTGGTCACTTCCTCCGCCCAGGCGAGTGCGGCCCGCTCCTGGTCGTTGAACAGGTGAGGCACCTCGTCCCACACCGGAACCAGCGTGATCTTGTCGACGGACATCGTCTTGCGCAGATCGCGGCTATGCATGTCGATGCAGTGGGCGCAGCCATTGATCTGCGACACGCGCAAAAAGACGAGGTGGATCAGCTCGGTCGGCAGGTTGGTCTTGGCTGTGACATAGTGGTGGACACCGAAAAGCGCCTTGGCACCGTCGGGGGCGACTTCGGACCAGTTCAAGCGAGACATGTATCTTTCTCCTTCATTGAGGGCACGGTTTTCCGTTCGCCGGAGAACCGCCGTTAGGTGATGTATGGTTTAGCGAATGGTTGCCGGAGGACGCGCTACGGCTTGCGCGGCGTCGTCAGGACGGTGTCGTCGGTATCGACGACGAAGACGGCGAGCAGCTTCGCCGGCTCGGTCTTGCTGGCATTGGCGCTGACGTCGTGGCGGTCGCCCGGCAGCTCGGTGAAGTTCTGGCCGGCGGTAAAGGTCTTCGTCTCGCCACCGTTTACAGCGCTCTGGATCGCTCCCTCGAGAACTGTGGCGTAGATCAGCGCGGACTTCGCATGCGTGTGAGCCGAGCTGTAGCCGCCGGGGCCGTATTCGACGAGCACGCCCTTGACGCTCTTGCCGGTGACGTCGGGCAGGGGGTGCTCGTAGACGAGCGTCACCTTGGCATCCTTCGTGTCGTATGCGAGTCCCGGCTTTGCAACGTCATGAGCTGACGCGGTGGCAAGGGAGGCCGCAAATGCCGCAGCCGCGTATGAAATGGTCTTCATGTTCGTAGGCTCCTTCTATGCCTTTAGCCATTCGGCGACCGTGACCCGGCCCTTGATGTAGTCTCCGCCGGGAACCAGGGAGCCTGTCACGACTGGAGCTCCGAAGTAGTCGACGGCGGCGTCGGCGGCCACAGGTCGGGCATCGCTCTTGGAGCCGAGATACGTCCGGATGAAGGATTCGAAGGGAGCCCGCTCCGGCCCGGCAAGATCAACTGTTCCGTTCTTAGGCTCGCCCAGCGCGGCCTCCACCAGGGCGGCGGCGACGTCGTCGGCAGCGATCGGCTGGAAGTCGATATCCGGCACCTTCACCACGCCGTCGGCTGCATATGCGCCGGCCAGGGTTTCGATAAACTCGTGGAACTGCGTTGCTCGGACGATTGTATAGGCCTGACCCGACGACGCGACGGCCTGTTCCTGCGCCAGCTTGCCGGCCATGTAAGGATTGGCCGCGAGCTGGTCGGCATTGACGATCGAGAGCGCGACGTGATGGCGCACGCCCGCGGCCCGTTCGGCGCTCGTCAAGTTCCGGCTCGACTTCCCGAAGAAGTCGGTAATCTCGGCCTTGTCGAAGGACATCATGTTCGACACGTCGATGACAGCGTCGGTGCCCGCCAGTGCGGCTTCCAGTCCTTCGCCCGTGTAAGCGTTGATCCCGTTGCGGGAGCTTGCAACGACGGCTTCGTGGCCGGCATCCTGCAGCAGCTTCACTGCCTTCGAGCCGATGAGGCCCGTGCCGCCGATGACGACGACCTTCTTCATCTTGGTCATGGTGCTCTCCTATGACGAGGCGCGATTGCCCGTCTTGCGTTCGTGGAGTTCGAGGAAGGCGCATCCGCGGGCGGCGATACCGCCGTCGTCGTCTGCGCCGAGGTCCGCCAGAAGGTCCGCGACGGACACCTTGGCGAGTTCTGCGCGATAGGCTTTTTCAGCCTTCAGCATCGCGGCGTTGATCTGGCAGGGTTTCGTGAAATAGCGCTGCGGCAGAGGGTTCGGGCCGCGCTGCCGGATCTCGGCACACCGGAAGGCGGGCGACGGCCCTTCGACAGCAAGGACGATGTCGAGGAGGCTGATGTCCTTTGGCGCTTTCGCCAGCCGATAGCCACCCTTCGGCCCCGACGTCGTCGCAACGATGCCCGCGCCGGACAGCGCCTGCAGATGCTTCAGCAGGTAGCTGGTGGATACGCCGTGCAATTCCGCAAGGGCTGCCGCCGACAGCACGCCGTCTTCCGACAGACCCGCCAGGAATGCCGTGCAGTGTATCGCTTGCTCGACGCCTTCGCTCAGTTTCATGTTGCATCTCCTAATCGTGGATATAAAATGTCTACGATTTGGATCGGTGTCAATCCCTGATCACGTAGACTGTTCGAAAATCGGGATATGAGATCAGAAAACGGAGTTTCGACGCCTTGGTGCCTCGCCATAGTCAAGACGCTCGCAGGAGCAGAACAACAACGAAGGACATCGAATGACCACCAAGCTCGCACTCTCCTCGACGCCGGAAGGCATCGTCCCGGCGCTTCTCGCCCATCTGAACTCGCTCGACGTCGAGACCATGCTCGGCTTCTACGACCCTGAAGGCTTGATCGTCGATGCCGCGGGCGTTGCTCACGTTGGCAAAGACGCGATCGGCAAGGAGCTTGCCAAGTACTTCAGCCTGGGCCTGCAGATGTCGATCACCCAGCGTCACTTGTTCGTCGCCGGCGACGTCGCCTCTCTCATCCTCGACTGGTCGTACATCGGCACCGCGAAGGATGGAACCGAGATCAACATGGTGGCCACCGCGACGGACATCGCCCGCCGCGGTCCGGACGGTCTGTGGCGTTACCTCATCGACAACCCGTTTGGCTCGATGCAGAGGAATGCAGCCTGATGGCGGAAGCGGCGGACATCGGAAATGCAGCGACAGGGCTCGTGTTCCGCGGCGTCGTCACGACGGGCGTCTACTGCCGGGCGAACTGCATCTCGCGTCCGCCTAGGCCGGAGAACATGCGCCGGTTCGTCTGCGTGGCGGAGGCGGAAGCCGCCGGCTTCCGCCCTTGCCGGAGGTGCCGCCCGAATGAGGAGGAGTTTGCGAAGAGGAATACGACCCTGGTAGCCGAGGCCTGCAGGCTGATCGATGCCGGAGACGGCTCGCCAACGGTGGCGGCTCTTGCGCACGCCCTTGGGATCAGCGAGGGGCACTTCCATAGGATATTCCGCAAGTGCACTGGAATGACCCCGCGCGCTTACAAGCAGGAAAAGCGTGCTGCCCTTCTGCGCGATGGCCTGAAGCCAGGCAAGACGATCACGTCGACGTTCTACGATGCGGGGTATGGTTCGAGCGGGCGCTTCTATGCCGTTTCGAACAAGGCGCTCGGCATGGTCGCGACCGCCTACAGGGCGGGGGGCCGTCAGGAGAGGATCAGGTTCGCTATCGGCCAGACCTCCCTGGGCTCGATCCTCGTCGCGTCGAGCGACAAGGGCGTCGTCGCGATCCTGCTCGGCGACGATCCGGGCGCCCTTCTCGTCGACCTGCAGGAGCGGTTTTCGAAAGCCGATCTGGTCGGAGGCGACGCCGAATACGAGCGGGTTGTCGCACGGGTCGTCGGCATGGTGGAGGCGCCGCAGGTCGGGCTCGACCTCCCGCTCGACCTGCGAGGCACCGCTTTTCAACGACGGGTTTGGCTGGCGCTGAGCGAAGTCCCGCCGGGCCAGACTGTAAGCTATGAGGAACTTGCCCGTAGGATTGGCAGCAGGAAGGGAGGAAAAGCGGTCGCCAGCGCCTGCGCTAGCAATCCTCTCGCCGTCGCCATCCCTTGCCATCGTGTTACGAAGAACGACGGATCTTTCTTCCGCTACACGTGGGGGCTAGACCGCAAGAGCGAGCTTCTACGGCGAGAGGGAGTGGCGGCTTCGCAGGATGGATCCGAAAACTCTTCAGCGGGTTCAAGCGCATGTAAGTCAATGTGCCGGTCGGACTGGCGGCGGCTCTAGTCAGGCTCGGCACCGCCTTCTGGGGTTTGCACGCGTGTTCTATGGGCCCTTTCGATATCGATGTGATCCATTTTTTGCTCCGATGTGCTGCGAAGACGGTCCATTACGTTCGGGCTGCTGCAGCGGTTCATTCTGAAGATGTGTTGGCCGCCGCCAGCCGGAGCTTCCGGAGGCGCTCGTTCTTCTCTTCGCGAAGCCGCCGCTCTTCGTCCGCCGCGTCGGCCGCAATCTTGTTCGTGTGTTCGAAAGCCGCCGCGCGTTGTTGCACGGTCAAGGTCTTCCTGACCCTGCTTACCATGACAATCATCCTTGAGGGTTTCCTCATATATGGGATGATTGCGAAGGCGCTTCAATGGCTTGAGGCCTCCTGTCCAGTAGCGTACGGCCGACCTGTACTCCTTGCGAAGGCCCTCCCTGCACACCATTTACTGTGAGCCACCCCATCATCACGTGAGCTTCCGCAGCGGCGTCCGCCGGCATCTGCGTGACGGCTTGCGTGTGGGGTGAGACGGCCGCTCCCTTCCTCAGGTCGAGCGCCGTCGGGCCATTTCGAAACCTTCAGGATCGTCATGTTATCTCGCGACCACCTCGTTATCTTCCTGCATGGCATCGGAGCCTCCGGCGCCCAGCTCATGCCGCTGGCATCGTCCTGGCGCAGCAGTTTGCCGAACACTCGGTTCGCCGCGCCGGATGCCCCGATGCATCACCGTTACGGCCACCAGTGGTTTTCGACGGAAGGCAACCCGCTCGATCCCGCGAAGATCGCGGCCGCCCGTGAAGCATTCGACGGACTGATAAACGATGTCATCCGTCGCGAAGGGTTCGCCGATGCTCCCGACAGGATTGCCTTCGTCGGCGTCTCGCAGGGAGCTATCGTCGCCCTGGATGCGGTCGCGTCCGGTCGCTGGAGAGTCGGGGCTCTCGTCTCCTTCGCCGGGCTTCTTCCTCCGCAGCCGATCTCGCCGACAAGCAAGGACACGCCGATCCTTCTCGTGCACGGTCAGGCCGATACGACCATTCCCGCTGCCGCATCGACGCTCGCCGCGGCGCAGCTTGGAGCCACCGGCTTCGCGGTCGAGCTGGACGTGGAGCCCGGTGTTGGACACACGATTTCGAGCGCCGGCGCAGCGAAAGCGTTATCCTTCCTGAAGAAGTCGCTCCTCTGAAAGAAACCCCGCGAGCTCCCGACCGTTTCCCTGCCATGACCGATGATCGCCACGATGAGATCGAAGCAGTCGACCCGCCTCAGGAGACGGTGTCCTTCGCCTTCGACCGGATGACCGTCGCAAGGTTCCGGGAAGTCTTCCCGAACGCCCGATGGTCGGACACGCTTCAGGCATGGACGGTGCCCGGCAAAACCGCTCGAAAGCGCATCGACCGATGGCTTGCGTCCGAGGCCGACCGCAGGACGCCCTACGAGGAGGAACGTGGCCGCGACGCGTATGAGTTTAAGCCCATCCTCAGTCCTTACCTGCAGGTCCACGACCGCGGGTTCCGCGTGAAGACCCCGTTCTCAAGGACGGTCGTCGACGAACTCCGGCATATACCCTTTGCTCAATGGAACGGAGACCACAAGGTCTGGGAGATTCCCTACGCCTCGTACGACGACCTCCAGCACCGATGGGAAGCCATCGAGGAGGCGGCGAAGAGGGCGGAGCCCGAGGAGCGTCGGAAACGTGCCGAGGCTCGGAAGGGGACCGACGAGGAGGCGAAGGCGAAGCGACGGACGACGGAGCGGAGGAAGAAGCGCTTGCCTCTCCCAAGCGACGATCTTCCGCCGCTGGGAACGCCTGTGGCGACAACCGCCTTCGGGATCGTCGTCATTACCGAGATCACAGGTGAATTCGTCAATCCGGAAGAGATCGCCGAACACCATCCGGACGCCGACGACGAACATGTCTGGGCAGGTTGGCGCGCCGCGACGCTGGACGAACTCGTTCATACATGGCCGGCGCGAGCAGACCCCGGCGACTACGAGCGGCTCCGGGGGTGGTGGCAGCCGACGCTCCAGGAGCTGAGAGAAGCTAGAAGCATCGCGAAGGGACGCGAAAGGCGGAGACGACGCTCAGCAGATAATGCGAACGAGAGTTCATCAAGTTTGAAGTAGCAGTGGCCGAATATCCGAAGAGAGGCCAGATTTCGCTTGCATTGGGGACCGCTTGGTTCCATATTCCCATCATGGCACAGCGCACTAAGACATCACCATCAGTTGGACGGCCCCGCGAGTTTGAACTCGACGATGCTGTTCGCAAGGCGATGAGCGTTTTCTGGGACCGCGGATACCACGATGCATCTCTTCCCGACCTGCTCGAAGGTATGGAGTTGTCGAGAGGTAGTTTCTACAAGGCTTTCGTTGACAAGCGAGGAGTATACCTGCGAGCGCTTGATATCTACATCGAGGATGCCATTCGCAAGACTGGCGAAATCCTCCATTCCAATTCATCGCCCAAGGCCGCAATCAAACAGGCATTTTCGCGGCACGTTGAAGAGTCCTCCGGCAACGAGGGACTGCGTGGATGTTTTGCCGTGTTGTCGGCCGTCGAAATGCTTCCTGCGGACGAAGAGGTTTCCAAACGGATCGCACGCCTGTTTCGGCGTCTGGAGGACCTTTATGCGGCGGCGGTTATTCGAGCTCAAACCCTGGGCGAGATCGATTCCGCGCTCGACGAGCGAACACTCGCGAAATTCCTCGTGTGCCAGGTCCAAGGAATGAGAGTGCTCGGGAAGGCGGGAGCTGATCCCGGCGCCACCAAAGCGATGGTCGACTTCGCGCTGAAGGCGCTCGACTGAGCTTAAATAGGAACCAAATAGTTCCAAAATACGACTATTTTTCACAAGCTGATCGATCGGTTCTGCCGATCGACATGAGAGATCCATGGAACATGTCCGTACCCTTGAGCAAGTCCCCGATCCGCGCAGATGGACCGCGTTGGCAGTCCTGTTGACAGGAGCGTTCCTCCCGCCACTCGACTTTTTCATCGTCAACGTGGCGTTGCCTTCCATAAGCGAGGACTTCCATGCCTCCGCTTCGACGATGCAACTGATAATCTCCGGCTACGCCACCACCTACGCGGTCATGCTGATCACCGGTGGGAGGCTTGGAGACCTCTATGGTCGGCGAAATGTCTTCCTTGCTGGAATGATGGCGTTTGCAGCCGCCTCCGCCCTCTGCGGTTTCGCCTGGTCTCCACTGGTTCTGGTCGTCGGCCGGATACTTCAGGGCTTCGCCGCCGCGATTATGGCGCCCCAGGCTCTGGCATCGATAAATGCCATATTTCCCGATCGAGAGAAATCGAAGGCATTGAGCTTCTACGCCCTCACGTTCGGGGTGGCGTCGATGGCCGGGCTGTTCCTGGGCGGAGCGCTGATCGCGCTAAATGTCCTTGGTCTCGGGTGGAGAGCCATATTTCTTGTCAATCTTCCCGTGATCGCCGTAGCCGCACCGTCCGCGATAATGACCCTGCGCGAAACCCGCTCGGACCATCCTAGCAAGCTGGATCTGGGAGGAGCCGTACTCATCGCGCTCGCGCTTTTCGCGCTGATCTCGCCGCTGATCGAGGGCCGGGAACAAGGGTGGCCGATCTGGTCGCTTTTAATGCTTGCCGCATCCCCGCCACTTCTCCTCCTGTTCTGGCAACATGAGCGGCGACTCGAGGCGGCAGGAAGAGATCCGATCCTGGCACCGCGCCTACTGCGGGCGCCCGGATTGAAGCGCGGCCTGCTCGCCGCCTTGTTCTTCTACGCCTTCGCCGCATTCTGGCTGACGTTCTCGGTCTTTGAACAAGCGGGCCTGGGCCGTACGCCTTTCGAGGCCGGACTAGCAGTACTTCCCGCAGCCGTCGGCTTCGTCCTCGGCCCATTCGCTAGCGGACAGATATTCCGGGTCTTTGGCAGATACTCCACTGCCGCGGGCATGTCCCTGGAAGCGGCAGGTCTAGTCGGAACGGCCGCTCTTGTCTCATTCGGAGCGCCGACGCTCCTCTCTATCGCGCTGTTTGTCGTCGGCGCCGGGCAGGGCATCGCGTTGCCGAACCTTGTTCGGACAGTCGTGCAGCGTGTCGGCCCGACGCAGTCTGGTTTGGCCTCCGGGCTGGTGAATTCGATGCTTCAGATCGGTGGAGCCTTGGCGACGGCTCTTATCGGTGGATTGTTCTTCTCGATCATAGGCTCGTCCACCTATGCGACATCCATCGGTCACGCCTACAGCATCGCAGCGATCGCTATTGCTATCTGTCTACTTGTCGCAGCTTGGCTTTCCGTCAGCCCACCAATGGATGATGACGCTCGCAGCCAGAGCGATACGCTCGATTCCTCCGGTCGGACCCATTAGGAATACCCCTGCAGGTCCAGCATAGAAATGAGGTACACCACGATGCTCAAGATAAATAACTCTCTACTCGCCGGTAAGCGAGCACTCGTGACGGGTGCCGCTCGGGGAATCGGTGCCGCCGTGGCCCAATCGACACCGACTTGAACCCTGCCGACGGCGCTCTGGCTCCCGCTATTCTGCCAAGCTTGTCGATCGCGCGATACGGTCGACCTCGGGAAGTGGCGAAGGCCGTCGCGTTCCTCGCGGGACCCGGTGCAGGCTACATCACCGGATCGGGAATCCTCGTCGACGGCGGCGTAAGTGCCTAAAAGGACTTTTGGCTGATACCGGCAGCGCCAAGGAGAGCTTCTTGGGCGACCACCCGAAAAAGCGACTGCCGGCTTGACGCCCGTGCTCTCGTTCCCTATCTGTTCCCGCATCATGTATCAGATCGCTCGCTACGCCTCGTCACGAATACGCTGACCGACTGCCGGACCTGCTCGTCCGGTGTCCGCCCATCCGTATTGTGTTCACGAGGGTGCCATGAAGAGCATTCCCTACGAGAGGCCGCCGGGCGATGTCGTCCCGCGAAATGAGCCTCCTCGCTTCTACTACCCGCTTGCCACGGTCAAATGCTTCGGGTCTCCCGTCTTCCGGAGCCAGGACGCCCGCGACTTCGCGTGTCTTCTCGATGTCGATCCGGACATCTTGCGGTGGACGTGCGAAGGCGTCGAGCTATCCTACGGCGGCGAGACCTACCGCGTCGACTTCGTCGTCACTGGCACGGACGACCGCACCTTCATGGTCGACGTCGCCGAGGACGCACCGAAGCCGCCCGAGTGGATCGAGCTTGCCGTCGGCAGGCTGGGTCACGCCTACCGGCCGGTCTCGATGCACGACTTCGTCGACAGCAACCGCCTCGCCAACGCCAAAGACCTCCTTCGATACGGCTTCTACAGATGCCCGCTCGGCGACCGCGTGCGAATCCTCGCCGCGCTCGACGAGATGGGATCGCTTACCGTGGCCGAAGCGCTTTCCGCCTTCCGGGAGGGTAGGCCCATGGCCTGCCTCGCCGCACTGATCCTGCAAGGATTCCTGGAGGTCGATCTGGACGACGCCCTGATCGGCCCCGAGACGGCCGTCCGCCGGATACGGGACTGAGACCGCCCATGTCGTCTCATCTCGTAATTCAGGACAAGTCCATGAAGAACCACATCACTCCGCGGAAGCGCTTCGGCCTTCCCGAACAGCTCGCGTACGCATCGCTCAGGAGCGCCATCAGGCCGCTGCTCAGGGCGGACGGATTCGTCGCCGTCGTCGTCGTCCCGCCCGGTGCCGACATCGGCCCATACTTCCGCGCGGCCGACGCCATGCTCAGCAGCGGCAACCGCTACAGGAAGATCACAGCCATCGTCGACTTCGACCCGAAGAGGCCGCTGAACTCCGCGAAGGAGATCGCGGGGGCGCTCGACGAGAAGAAGGTCGTCCTCCTCTTTCCGGACGAGGCCTCGATCACGGTGGCCGCCCGGCTCGCCGCGGACGTCGTCGTTCACCTGAAGCCGCCGACCATCGATCAGGCGAAGGGCGTCTTTCGTTCGCTCTACGGCGGCAGGCTGACAGACCAGCAGGCGGAAATCTTCCTGCTCCTCGACGAGGAGATGCAGCGGGCCGTCGTGCGTCCGGGACGAAGCGTCGGCCGCATGCTGGCCCAGCTCGTCATGCGTCCTGAAGCGCCGCGCGACGCCAGCAAACCGCCGCCCGGACGAGGATTCGAAGACGAGGAGGAGCTTCGCCTCGAATCCATGAGCGGCTACGGCGAAGCCCGCCAGTGGGGACTGCAGTTGAAGCAGGACCTGAAGGACTGGAAGGACGGCCGCATCCCGTGGAGCGACGTCGACCGGGGCCTCCTCCTGTCCGGGCCGCCGGGTGTCGGCAAGACCATCTATGCAGAGGCGCTGGCTAACACGTGCGGCGCGAAGCTCGTCGTCGGCTCCGCCGCCCGCTGGCAGGCGAAGGGCCATCTCGGCGACATGCAGCGGGCGATGTTCAAGGCTTTCGAGGATGCCCGAAAGGCCGCCCCGGCAATCCTGTTCATCGACGAGATCGATGGATTCACCGACCGCGAGAGCGACCACGGCCACAACAGCAGCTACGTCCGGCAGGTGATCAACTCCTTCCTGGAATGCCTCGACGGAACGGTCGACCGGGAAGGCGTCGTGGTCGTCGGCGCCTGCAACAATCCTGCCGTCATCGATCCCGCGATCCTTCGGCCCGGCCGGCTGGACAACCACGTTCGGCTGCCTCTGCCGGACGCCGAGGCTCGGGTCGGAATCCTTCGCCACCATCTGCGCGGCGACCTTCCGGACGAGGACTTCGCCCAGTTCGCCGATGACAGCTTCGGCCTGACCGGCGCGGACATCGCCCGGATCGTCCGGCTGGCCCGCCGCGTCGCCCGGCGCGACCGGAGGGCGGTCACCGGTGCGGACGTCATGGGGAGCCTGCCGGGACGCGTCCCGCTCTCGGAGAAGTTTCGCTGGGCGCTTGCTATCCATGAACTCGGCCATGCCGTCGTCGCGGTGGCCACGGGCGCCCGGAAAGTCTGGGGCGTCTCCATCGAGAGCAGGGCGTCCGCTTCGCTGGAGCGTCAGATCCTCGGCGGCGCCGTGCTCGAAGGCGGAGACCTCGCCAACAACGGCAAGCAGTTCTACCTCGACAACATCGCGATCCACATGGGCGGCATGGCAGCCGAGCAGGTCTTCGTCGGTCATCACGGCGACGGCGTCGCGTCCGACCTCGACGGGGCGACGCGTATCGCGATCATCCTCGACCGCCACCTCGGCATGAACGGCATGCTCGCCTCGTGGCCGGCGGGAGTCGACGAGAGGCTAATCGACGGCGCCCGCCGGGACGACGGCCCGCTGCTCAAGAGGATCGAACCCGTCCTGCAGGAGCAGCTAGCCCGCGCGAAGACCATCATCGAATCCTATCGCACCTCGGTCGAGGGCCTCTGGCTAGAGCTGATCGGGGCAGGGCATCTGACAGGAAAGCAGATCGTCGACGGCCTGAAGCCGGACCACAACAAGGACATGCCGACGCCGAAGACGCGCCGCAAAATCAGACAGCGGCTGCACGGGTAAAGGAGAGACAGCATGAGCATCGAATCCATGACGACGGTCGAGCCGCAGAAGGTCAGCGGCTGGAAGGGACTGAGCGACGCTGCACACTTCGAGAGGCTGAAGACGGCCCTGTCCCGATCGAAGGGCCGCGCCCGCTTCGACCGGGCGGCTGCCGACCGTATCCTGGACGACCTCCGGCACGTTGCCTATCGGCGCGGTCGCCGGGCCGCAGAGGTCTTCCAGTTCCTCGATCAGGACTTCATCGACGCGGATGAAGACCTGTCGATGGCGCAGGACGACCTGAACCGGATGTCGAGAAATCTGCCGTTCCTGCGGGAGGTTACGGCCGTTGTTGAAGAGATCGAATCCATACGGGATGAGATGACTGAGGAGGCGCGACTCTTCTTCGGGTGGAGGCCATATGCTGATAAATGGGCGTTCCCGAATCCTGTATGGATCGAGCTGCGGACGGCGTTTCAGGAGGGGCGGGATGATATCGAACCGGGATTCGCCACAAGTCATTGCCTAATATTCTGCTCATAAGGCGACCTTGATCTCCGCGACATCTTGCGACTCATCCAAGCGTTGTGGTGTTCTCTGAACACTTGCGCTGGAGGTTATATGGGCGACTTCGCTTACACAAATGTTCCGGGAAAGATTAAACCACTTCTGGATAAGATTCGAACCATTGGAATTCCTCCAAAAGTCGGCACGCCGTGGCTTAAGACGATTGGTTACACCTCCAGCAACGACAAGTCTCTTGTCGGTGTCTTGAAATTTGTAGGACTGATCGACAGCTCCGGCACGCCTACTCCGATCTGGAACGGTTTGCGTGGTTCCCATCATAAAAAAGTCCTCGGCGAGGCGATCATGAAAGGATACGCGGAATTATACGCGATCTATCCCGATGCTCACACGCGAACCAACACTGAAATCGGCCACGTCTTCACGACCAGTTCGACGGCGGGCCAGCAGGTGATTTCAAAAACAGTTGCGACCTTCAAAGCGCTGGTTGCGGAGGCTGATTTCTCGGCCGATGCGGCTAGCGCCGATACTGCCATCCATACCGGGCCACTGCATACCGCACCGGTGCAATCAGCTCCGACTTCGCCGACAATGCCGAATATGCAGAACGGGCCAGCCGTTCATATTGATATACAGATTCATATTTCGCCTGAGTCTACCGCTGAGCAGATCGACAAGATTTTTGAGAGCATGGCAAAGCATCTATACGGTCGCAAGGACGACTGATGGATGCATTAAAAAACATCATTCTGACCGGCAAGGCTATCCATTCAGAACTGACGGACGATCTTAAGCCGCCGGAAGAAGGGCTGCATGCGAAAACTCAGTCGGTCATCAACATGTCGCTGGTCCGAGGTACTCGCGGCTACATCGAGCGGATTGCAAACCAGGTGAACGGCGCCTACGAGAACGGGTGGTACGACGCAGCAGCGGTCATGCTTCGGCGACTGATTGAGACTTTGATAATCGAGGCGTTCGAAAAGCATTCGATTGCGGACCGGATCAAAAATCCGGCTGGAGACTTCTTCTTCCTGCGCGATCTCATCAACGCCACACTGGCTGAAGCGACCTGGAACTTGGGGAGGAACACCAAGCAGGCGTTGCCGAAGTTGAAGGATATCGGCGACAAGTCCGCGCACAGTCGCCGATATGTGGCGCACCGTAGCGACATTGAACAACTCGTCCCGGATGTTCGAACTGTCGTGCAAGAACTGCTATTCCTCGCAGGCTTGAAGTAGTCTCATCACTCTTACGGTCGTCCATGGTCGATAAACCTGACAACGTCGGCGAGTATTTCGAGCAGTTCCGTCCCGCCATCGTGCGATCAGAAGGGTCGACGGAGTCCGAACGATACTTGGCGACGCTCGCGGATCGAACGTTCCTGAACCTATGGTCCTACCCTAATCCCTATCGATCGCAAAAGCTGGGCGGCGCCGGAGACGGCAAGGAGATCTGCGACCTGCTGGTGGTGTGCGATCCGCACATCCTAATCTTCTCCGAGAAGGACATAACCTGGACCGACAAGCCCGTCGACGTGGCATGGTCAAGATGGTGCCGACGCGCTGTCTTCGATGCTGCCGCCCAGCTCAAGGGCGCCGAACGATGGCTCAGCGAATTCCCGGACCGTATGTTCCTGGACAAGCTTTGCGAGGTTCCGTTCCCGCTTGAGCTTCCTGCACCCGAACGCCGTCGGGTACATAGGATCGTCGTTGCGCGAGGTGCGAAGGAGGCCGGTCGTCAGTTCTTCGGCGGCGGCCTTGGGACCTTCGTCGTGCTGCCATCTCTCAAGGGAAATGATCACCACAGGCCCGACGCCGAAAACTTCATGCCGTTCTCCATAGGCGACATCGACCCTGCAGGGGACTTCGTGCACGTCTTCGACGACGTCTCGCTCGACATCGTCATGCGCGAGCTGGACACGATTTCCGATTTCACCGAATACCTCGATAAACGGGCGGCCTTCATCCGGTCGGGTCGGCTGGCGAGCGCGCATGGCGAAGAGGACCTGCTGGCCTACTACGCAATCCGTATCAACGACGAGGGCGATCATGACTTCACGCCACCCGAGGGCCGTACCTGGGACGAGATCGGAAGCCTTGCGATCGAGCACGGCAACTGGGCGCGGTTCATCAACGACCCGCGATACAAGGCGAAGAAGCTCGCCGACGAGGTTTCGTACACGTGGGATCGGCTGATCGAAACGTTTACGGGCCATCTTCTGGCGGGGACGTCCATCGTGCTCGAGGGGCACAGCTACTCGCTGACCAACAGCGAGATCGCCGTCCGACACATGGCGTTCCAGAACCGATTCCTTCGCAGGAGCCATAGTCAGGCTATTCTCGGCGCATTGGAGATCGGCCGAACCACCGACGTCTTCTTCCGCGCGATGTTGTCTCCCGCTGGTTCGAAACACAACGAGACTGGCTTCTTCTTCATGACGCTGAAGTACCTCCGCTGGATGGACGAGCGTGGAGGCTACGAACAGTACCGTCAGATGCGCACGTTCTACATTCAGACCTACGCGCAGGCATTACTCATGAAGCATCCGCATCTGCGGCAGGTCGTCGGTATCGCGATGGAACCGCCAGGACAGGGGCGGGGATCTTCAGAGGACATCATCTTCGCGCAGCAGACCGATTGGACAGAGGAAGACCGAAAGCAGAACCAGGACGACTGCGCGAACCTCAACATCATGGGGCGGGTGAGGGAGACGCCCCATCACGGGGAAGAATTTCCGGATGTGGCTTTCGCTCGCCCGAAGCGGTTCGAGGGTAACCGCAAGCAGCGGCGGGCAATGGCAGCGAAATCCAGACGACGGAGGTGATGTAAGCTGCCACGAGCGTCAGCCGCAGTCCTTCGGCGGCGTGTACTAAGGGTTCAGGGGGTCGCGCCGGTCCCGGACAGCCTTTTCATCCATCGCAAGGACTCGTGACTGGTGCTTGTGCTCTGAGACCGCCGTTTCATGCTTGGCCGCGAGCAAGATACACGCGAATCTGACATCAAGACGAATGGCGCCCCCGAGCGCTCGAACCGCGACGAGTCCTTCTCCAACTCGTGCGCGGAACTGCGGTTTTCGAGCGACTGATGCGGAATAGACGCACAGTCGCTCTGCCTACGCCACGAATACACGCATGAGAAGAGCTTCCCCGCACTGGCTCGGACCCTCGTGTCGCCCTTGAAAAACTCCGCCTGATTTAAGAACTCGTTACATTTCAGTCGGTTAAATTGTTGACAAGAGATTTCGGTCCGTTAACCAACTTCCTCTGTGGCGTGACTTAAGCTTGACAAAGTACAGCATTGTAGGAAGCTTACACTCTCTCGGTTATTACGTCAGTACACTACATACGAATAGCGATCCTGAAGACAACACCTTAAATCGGCAAGCTGTCCAAAGCATTGGCGTTAACGCTCTGTGTCGACCGGGGGCATCCGATGGAAAACGTCCATCAACTTTGGCGGGATTCCTTCTGAAACTCGGATGCCGTTTTCGAAATCCCATGGTCAACAGACAGTTAAGGAAGCCGTCCGCGAACGGGCGCAGCGGAAGCTTGAACCGGTTTCGGTTCCGAATGCGTAGGGCGAGGCACCATCAACACGATGCCGCTGCGGACGGATCGCTGATCAAAAAAGAGCTTACAGGAGGCTCGTCCGGGCGCTTTGAGCGTCGGACGCCATCTGAATCCACGGTTATGGGTTCACAGTCCACGCTTAGCGGCATCCAGTCCGCGCTTATGTGGCGATGCAGAATTTTGAAGCGGTGGCGCACCCGACAGGATTCGAACCTGTGACCTTTGGAATCGGAATCCAACACTCTATCCAGCTGAGCTACGGGTGCATGCCTGACGATGTGACTCGTCGTCCGATGACGTGGTTCTTAGCCTAGCTTTGGCTCTGCTTCAATCGCGAAGTTCGCGGAATTTCGGCTCGTTGCTGTTATCCGGGATTTTCAAGGCGATGGGGCGTGGCTAAAAGCTTCCTCTGATGGTTAGGTTTTCATTGGGGATGAGATGGGCGAAGCGGTTTTCGATCTGGCGCGGCGGGCGCGGTTTGCGGGGCTTTCCGGGAATTTTTCGCTGGGGCATGAGATCCTGGATGGAGCCGTGGCGCAGGCCGACGAGGATGCCGGGGCGCGGGCGTGGATAGCGATCGAGCGGGGGCGGCTTTTCAACAGTGCCGGGGAGCCGGCGCGGGCGCTGCCGTTCTTTAGTGAGGCATGGGAACTAGCGCAGCGGGCAGGGGACCATGATCTGGCTGTCGATGCGGCGCATATGCTGGCGATCGCGTCCGATGTCGAGGCGGCAGAACGGTGGGTGGCGGTGGCGCTCGATTATATCGAGGCGCAACGCGCAAGCCCGCATTGGCGAGGCATGCTGCATCACAATCTCGGCTGGACCTATTTCGAGGCGGGGCGCTTCGAGGATGCGCTTGGCGCCTTCCGGCGGGATGAGGCGATCCGGGAGACCTCCGGCAACGCACAGACGCTGAAGGTGGCGCGGTATGCGGTCGTGCGTACGCTCCGGGCATTGTCGCGGGTGGATGAGGCGATTGCGCTTGGCGAGAGGGTCGTGGCGCTTGCGGATGCGGCCAATGATGCGGCGCCTTATGTCGATGAAGAGTTGGCCGAGTGTTATGCGGTGAAGGGCGAGATGGAGGAAGCGCAGCGCTTTGCGGCGCGGGCGCATGCGATTCTCTCGGAGAATGCGTCCTTCGTGCGGGATGAGCCTGTCAGGCTGGCGCGGCTTGCGACCCTTGCCGCGGGTGCTGCGGCTGCGGGCTGATGCCACAAATGAAAACTCCGCCGGGCCTTTCGGGCGGCGGAGTTTCCTTGCTGGATGCTGCTTGTATCAGACTTGCATGGCGCCGGGCCCGGGGATGGCCTTCGGCGGCACCTTGCCGAGGATGATCATGCCGAGCACCTCGTCCTTGGTCACATCCTCGGTGCGGGCGTGGCCGACGACCTGGCCGTTCTTCATCACCGAGACACGGTCGGCGAGGTCGAAGACGTCGTGGATGTCGTGGCTGATGAGGAAGATGCCGATGCCTTCCTTTTTCAGCTGCTTGATGAGCTCGCCCACCTGGGCCGTTTCCTGGGGGCCAAGGGCTGCCGTCGGCTCGTCCATGATCAGGATGCGGGCGTTGAACAGGATGGCGCGGGCAATGGCGACGGACTGGCGCTGGCCGCCCGACAGTGCCTTGACCGGCTCCTTGAAGCGCTTGAAGTTGGGGTTCAGGCGGCCCATCACCTCGCGGGCGGAATGTTCCATCGCGACGTCGTCGAGCGTGCCCCAGCGGGTCTTCAGCTCGCGGCCGAGATAGAGGTTGGCGGCGGCGTCGACATTATCGGCGACGGCGAGCGTCTGGTAGATCGTCTCGATGCCGAACTTCTTGGCATCGCGCGGATTGCGGATGTCGGCCGGTTCGCCATTGATCAGGATCTCGCCGCTATCACGCTTGTAGGCGCCGGAGAGGATCTTGATCAGGGTCGACTTGCCGGCGCCGTTATGGCCGAGAAGGGCCACGACTTCACCGGGGTAGAGATCGACGGAGGCATTGTCGACGGCGTGGATACCGCCGAAGGAGATCGAGATATTCTTCAGTTCGACAAGGGGAGTGCGTTGTTCAGCCATGGTTCGTACTCCTCTTACTTCGCACGGGAGCGATAGACAGTGTCGAGCCAGACGGCAATGACGAGCACCGCGCCGACGACGACGTTCTGGATGGGCGTGTCGACATTGGCGAGACCCATGCCCGACTGCAGAGACTGCATGACGAGCGCGCCGAGCATGGCGCCGGCGATCGTGCCGGTGCCGCCTGCCAGAGACGTGCCGCCGATAACGGCTGCTGCGATCGTATAGAGTTCGTAGGTCGTGCCCTGCGAGTTGGCGGCGGCGTTGAGGCGTGCCGTGGAGATCGCGGCGGCGACGGCTGCGAGGAAGCCCATCAGCGCGAAGATGCGCACGGTGACCCAGCGGGTCTTGATACCGGCGAGCTCGGCTGCTTCCGGGTTGCCGCCGATCGCGAAGACATAGCGGCCGAAGCGGAGACGCGTGGCGATGAAGGTCATGACGATGCCGACGAGGATGGCGATCAGCACCGGCACGGCAATGCCGTAGGGGATCATCAGCCCGCCTTCCGGCATGGTGATGTTGTTGGCCTCGGCATAGCGCTTGGCGATCGCCGGCGGCCAGTAATAGATCGTCGATACCCAGATCGCGCCGAGCACCATGGCACAGCCGAGGATGCCGAGGACATATTCCGCCCAGAGCGGACGGCGCGGGAAGTTGAAGCGCCGGCGCTGGTGGCGCGAGCCGATGATCGAGACGACGATCAGCACGCAGGCAGCTGCACCGATGATCCAGCTCCAGGTGGCGCCGATCGCGCCTTCGGCACCGCCGCCCATGATGCGGAAGGTGGTGTCGAGGGGAGCGACCGTCTGGCCGCTCGTGACATACCAGGCAAGGCCGCGCCAGGCGAGGAAGCCGCCGAGCGTGACGATGAAGGACGGCACGCCGAGGAAGGCGATGATGACGCCCTGAAGCAGGCCGATGGCCGAGCCGACGAGGAGGCCGGCGACGAGCGTGATCACCCAGGTGAAGGAATTGTCGAAGCCGAGATATTGCGGCAGGAATTTCGCCTGGACCACGCCCATGATCATGGCGACGAAGCCAAGGATCGAGCCGATCGACAGGTCGATGTTTCTGGTGACGATGACCAGCACCATGCCGGTCGCGAGAACCGCGATTTCGGTGGTCTGGACAGAGAGGTTCCAGAGGTTTCGGGGCGTGAGGAACAGGCCGCCGGTATAGAAGTGGAAGCCGACCCAGATGACCAGCAATGCGCCGATCATGCCGAGAAGGCGGGTGTCTATTTCCGTTGCCCGCAGGAAGCGCGTGAAGGGGCCTTCAACTGCCGTGCGTGGGCCGGACGAGGTCGATTGGGTGATGTCTGCCATGGGTTTGCCGTTTCCCCCATTTGTTTGGGCGCAGGCCTGCTCCTGATGGGAATAGCTGGCCGATGACCGCCCTGTTCTTGTTGTGACCACCGGGACGCTTCCGAAAATAGCCGATCACAACGGCACTATTCTGGCAGGGAATCAAAGCATCCGCGATGTGCGCGAGAACGGAGAAGCGCCATCCGACGGCTTCATCCGGCATCCGGCGCCGCAGCGGAGGCCGCTGCGGCGCCGATAGTTCAGATCGTCAGGCGAGGATTAGTCGCAAGCCTTGACGGAGCCGGCCTTGACGCCCTGGCAGGCTTCAGCCTTGGAGATCCAGCCGGCGTCGATGACGACGTTCAGGTTGTCCTTGGTGATGGCAAGCGGGGTCAGGAAGATCGACTGCATCTTCACCTTCTTCGGGCCGCCTTCGAAGGTCTGCACGCCTGCAACCTTGTCGAGGGCAGTGCCGCCGGCGAGATCGAGAGCGATTTCAGCAGCGCGCTTGCCGAGTTCACGGCTGTCCTTCCAGACCGAAACCGTCTGCGTGCCGAGAGCGATGCGGTTCAGAGCAGCCTTGTCGGCGTCCTGGCCGGAAACCGGAACGGAGCCGGCGAGGCCCTGTGCGTCGAGAGCGGCGACGGCGCCACCGGCCGTACCGTCGTTGGAAGCAACAACCGCGTCAACCTTGTTGTTGTTGGCGGTCAGGAACTGCTCCATGTTGCGCTGGGCATTCTGCGGCAGCCAGCCGTCGGTATAGGCTTCGCCGACATTCTTGATCTTGCCGGCGTCGATTGCAGCCTTCAGGACTTCCTGCTGACCTGCGAAGAGGAAGTCAGCGTTCGGGTCGGAGGACGAGCCCTTGATGAATACGTAGTTGCCTTCCGGCTTGACCTTGAAGACTTCCTGAGCCTGCAGGCGGCCGACTTCCTTGTTGTCGAAGGTGATGTAGAAGGCAGACGGGTTTTCGATCAGGCGGTCGTAACCGACGACCGGGATACCTTCGCTGGCGGCCTTTTCAACTGCCGGGCCGATTGCGTCGGAGTCCTGAGCGAGAATGATGAGGGCGTTTGCGCCCTGGGAGATCAGCGACTCGACGTCGGTGAGCTGCTTTGCAGCCGAAGACTGTGCGTCAGCGGAAATGTACTTTGCGCCCTTGGCTTCCAGAGCCTTCTTGATTGCTGCTTCGTCCGTCTTCCAACGCTCTTCCTGGAAGTTCGACCAGGAAACGCCAACGACGAGGTCGGCAGCCATGGCAGCCGACTGCAGCGAAACGAGGATGGCAGCGCCTGCCATCAGCTTATAAATAGACTTCATAATGTCCTCCCGAGTGAATTGCAGCCGGCCCAGCCATTGCTCCTCCGGCCACCGCGAAAGCCTGTCCAGAAAGGTTCGGATTTTTTTCTCGACAGTCGAGAAATTTAGTGTCAGAGATTTTTTCAACTGTCAACACCGCACTACCGGCTTAATTTCCTTTGACGAAAGCGGCCGGAGATGCTGTGGCAATGAGGGGCGGAACGAACGGGGAAGAGGGCGGCGATAGATGCTGACCAAGTCGAGCACGGAGCTCGTACGGCAGAGAAACAGCGTGCTCGTGCTCGCCACTCTCCGCCGCCACGGGGCGCTTGCTCATACTGAAATATCCGATTTTACGCGGCTGTCGTCCGCGACCGTTTCTGCGATCACGGCCGATCTCGAAAAGGCACAGGTGATCGAAAAATCCGAGCAGCAGGCGGCCAGCGGGCGAGGGCGCCCGCGCGTGCTTTTGCGCCAGCGGCGCGACTGCGGCTATCTGATCGTCGTCATCATCTCCTCGGATGCCGTGCAATATTCGCTGGTCGATTATTCGGGCAAGCTGATCGATCGTTTCAGCGAAGACAGGTCGCATGATCCCGCAGGCGCAGGCCGGTTCGTGAACGGGGTGCGGCAGGGGCTCGAGCGCATCCTGTCACGCTCGCGCATCGAGCGGGACAAGGTGCTGCTCATCTCGATCAGCAGCAAGGGGCTGGTCAATTCCTCCGAGCCGGTTCTCGTCTGGTCGCCGATCTTCGGCAGCGACCAGATCGATTTCGAACTGGCGCTCAAGCCGGGGTGGAAGGCCAAGGTCATTCTCGACAACGAGACGCTGCTGGTCGCCGCGGCGCTGGGCGCGCATGAGGAGAATGTGAAGGGCGGCGATTTCCGCTCGCTGGCGGCCCTTTCGCTCGGCCACAGCATCGGGCTCGGCATTATCAGGCGAACCAACCATGGCGGGCATGACGTCTCGGCGCCCAATTTCGGGCACATGCTGCATATGGCCAATGGCGGGCTTTGCCGCTGCGGCACGCGCGGCTGCATCGAGGCCTATGCCGGTTTCTACGCCATCCTGCGTACCGCCTTCGAAGTGCCGCTCGATACGATCCCGGCAAAGTTCGTGCCGCTTGCCGAGCTCGACAAGATCGCATCCAGGGCGCGGCAGGGCCACCGTATTTCGGGCTTCGCCTTCCGGCAGGCGGGGCTTGCTCTCGGAAACGGCCTGTCGCGGATGCTGAGCCTGACCGAGCGCATGCCGATCGCGATCACCGGGCCAGGCACGCGCTATTACGATCTGCTGCGGCAGGGCATCGAGGAGGGGCTCGGCCAATCCCATGTGGTGCGCATGGAGGGCATGCCGGACCTCAGGGTCGTCGCCGACGAGCAGATTCTCGTCTTCGAAGGACATCTGAACCGCGCACTGGCGGTGATTGATGAGGATATCGTCGTGGCGGGTGTGCAGGGCGGAGATTAGTCGCTCCCCCCTTCGCCCCATCGAGGAGAAGGTGCCCGAAGGGCGGATGAGGGGGCCTAACCGCCGACAGATATTTCTTTAAGCATCCGTTATAATACCGTTTAGGCCTTGGAGCACCCCGCTAGGTTGGACCAGCCCGCCTTTATGCTCGCGGCCCCCTCATCCGACCCTTCGGGCCACCTTCTCCCCGATGGGGCGAAGGGGCAGGCACCGTGGAAATCCCCTTTTCCTTGTGGGGAGGGGGCTTTGAGCCAAACGCTTCAAACGAGAAATGGCCGGGCGGGTGCCCGGCCATTTCTCATGATGGCGACCGTCGGGAGAGGGCGGTCAGCCGATCTTTACGAGCTTGCCTTCCTTGACGGACTGGACGGCGGCGTCCGCGAGCGCGAGAGCGGCCAGGCCGTCGGCGCCCGACGGCGAGATCTTCGAGCCCTTTTCGATCGCGGAGATGAAGCTTGCGATCTCGTTGGCATAGGCTTCAGTGTAGCGGGTCATGAAGAAATCGTGCAGCGGCGGGCGGGTATAGCCTTCGCCATTTGCGACTTCGATCGAGACCGGGCGCTGGTTCTCGGCCGAGACGACGCCCTTGGAACCGTGCGCCTCGATGCGCTGGTCATAGCCATAGGTGGCGCGGCGCGAGTTGGAGATGATGGCCTGCTTGCCCGAGGCGGTCTGCAGGATGACGGAGACGCTGTCATAGTCGCCGGCCTCACCGATCGCCTTGTCGACGAGGACTGCGGCGGTTGCGACGACCGAGACCGGCTCTTCGCCGAGCAGGAAGCGGGCCATGTCGAAATCGTGGATCGTCATGTCGCGGAAGATGCCGCCCGAACGCTTGATGTAATCGACCGGCGGGGCACCCGGATCGCGCGAGGTGATCGTCACCATCTCGACGTCACCGATCTTGCCGTCGTCGATGACCTTGCGCACGGCCATGAAATGCGGGTCGAAGCGGCGATTGAAGCCGACCATCAGCTTGGCGCCGGTCTCTTCCACGACCTTGATGCAAGCCTTGACGCGGGCAACATCGAGATCGATGGGCTTTTCGCAGAAGATCGCCTTGCCGGCGCGGGCGAAGCGCTCGATCAGGTCGGCATGGGTATCGGTCGGCGTGCAGATGACGACGGCGTCGATATCCTTGGCGGCTTCGATCGCTTCGATCGTGCGCACTTCGCAGCCATAGGCGGAAGCGATTGCTTCTGCAGCCTGCGGGAAGGCGTCGGCGACGGCTACGAGCTTTGCATTGGCATCGCCGCTGACGGCCTTTGCATGGACCTTGCCGATGCGGCCGGCGCCGAGAAGACCAAATCTCACTGTCATTTACTGCCTCCCTATATTCGGAACAAATAAACCGAATTGATATAAGTTTGGAATTTTCATTCCATTTTCCATTCGCCGCGTCAAGCCCGCGGCTCTTTCACATTTGTGAATTCCATCCTAAAGACAAGTGATGTCATCGCAACAGCGAGACGGGCGTCATCACAGCAGTGAGGCGCGTTATCACAACAATGAGACGAAGATGCAGCTGATCGATCCCAACCACCCGACCTATCGACACCTTTGGGTTCGTATCCTTATCGTGGTGGTCTGCTTCGGATGGGCGATCTTCGAATTCATCGGCGGCGACCCCTTCTGGGGCGTGCTTGCGGGCGGCGCCGGCGCCTATTCCTTCTATATGCTGATCTGGACCTTCGATCCGAAACCGCCGGAGACGGCGGCGGTGGTCACTTCCGATGATGAGGAAGAGGCAGACAAGTCTGCAACGGAAGAAGAGAAGAAGGGCGAATAAGAAAAGCGCGGCGCGATCTTTCCGATGCGCGCCACGCGTTTCTTTCTTCTATGCATGTCGTCTGGCAAGACCGCTGCGCGGTCTGCGCGACTGAGCTCTCCGGTTTCGAGATGCGCCCCGGCGAGCAAGCCGGCTGCGGATCAGAGCGACAGTTCCCTGGCCTGCGCGTCGATCTTCCTGCAGGCATCCCCGAACGGGTCGCGCGCCGGCACCAGGGGCGAAACGCCAAGGAGGAGGAGCGCTTTCAGGTGCTTCCAGCCACCTTCCTCGCCCAGCACCGGGGCATAGGATGTCATCACGCCGGGCCTTTCGCCATAGAGGCGCTTGAACTCGGCGAAATTGGAGAAGGCCTCGTGGTTGTTGTCCACGAGATGGAAGCTCTCGGCCGCCGCACCTTCGGCCAGGATGGCCTCATGCGTATCGAGCAGAACGGCATAATATTCGAGCGGCATGTCGTCGGCCGGAGTGACCGGTGCAATGGTCGTGCCGTTGACGAGATCCTTCACGCGGATCAGGACGCCGTTCAGAAACAGCGCATGGCCGGATGACAGGTAGAGATCGGAGTGCGGGGTGCGGCCGTCCAGCGCATGGCGGCGAATGCGGACCGGTACGACGGCTTCCTGCCAGCGTGCGCCGTTCTTCCTGAAGGCCTGGCGGCCGACCCACCTGATCGGACGAGTGCTTCCATCCGGAAGGGCAACGCGATCGCCGGCACGCAGATCCTCGACAGGCCTTTCACCGCAATCCGTGAGGATCCCGGTTCCCCGCAGGAAGCACTGCGGACCGCCGCCGCCACCGCCTCCGCCGGAACCACCGCTCCCCCCGGAGCCTCCGTGCCCGCCGGAACCGCCGTGTCCACCCGAGCCACCGTGCCCCCAACGGCGTCCCAATGCACTCGCAGGAGATGTGGAAATTGCCGTGGCCAATGCCGCCACGCCCGCGAGCCGTACACCGGCGGCAGCGGCGACACCTAGAAAATGTCTGCGCGCGGTATTGTGCGGCAGAAGCTTCGGATCTTCCGTGGATGACATGGCGATCTCCTTTGAAAACAATCACATCGAGCCATGTTACAATAGGTTGCATTGCATACAACTTCGCCTAATAGCGCGAGGGTTAATGAAAAGGGAGTAGGGCGTAGTATGGCGGACCTGTAGAAGTTATGCCGTCACACGCACCAAAAGCTGATGAGGTATATGCAATCGCCGCGCGAAAAAATGACGACGCAGCACACCACCTAGATGCGCCGCCCGGGCCATCGGGCGAAGCAGCTTGAAGACCCATCGAAAACGCGTCGAAAGCTCCAGTCTTTCAAACGCTGGAATCTATCATATCCTCCGGTCGGAGGGGGAAGTTTCAGCTGCGCGGCAGACGGCGCGTCGCCTCGTCGATCAAGAGGTTGGCGATCATCATGCGCCTGTTGGCATTGTCGCGGAACGGCTGGGCTACGCTGTCGGGATGATTGGCCTTGGCGAAGGTGCGTCGCTTCTCATTGAGTATCTGCAGCGTGTCGGCGGCGGAAATCGCGAGTTCGGTGGCGATCTGTTCCGGGGCAATGCGGCCCAGATGCGCAGGCATGACCGGTTCGGGTTCGGGCGCCGGCGGCTCTGCGGTCGCGGGTTCGGCGCCGAGATTGTCGAAATAGGCCTCGCCGACCCTTTGCGAAGCGGCCGAGACACCCTCCATTACATCGAAGGCGAGGCCGGTCGAGAAGCCGGAGACGCGATGGACGGCCGGTTCCTGCGCATCGCCGGAGGCTTGGTCTTCCGCCTTCAGCCGTTCGAGAACGGATTGGAATATCGATTGTCCGAACAGCATGCGCCTTCCTTTTCGAGCGGCGCATTAGACGGCGCCAAGTTGGCGCAGGGCTGGATTCGAGGCAGGATCACGGGATCTCTCCGGAGCCGGCGGCGGTAGGAGGCAGATGCGGATGAGAAAATGGGGGCGTGGATGGCAGGTTGGAAGCGGACAGTGCAATGGACCGACTGGAACGGAGACGGACTTGAGACTCTTTCCATCGCCCACAATGACGAGGACGTGCTTGCGGAAGGTATCGTGAGCGGGCATTTCGAAGCCGGCAAATACGATCTGAACTACCGGCTGACGATAGATCCGCAGTGGCGGGTACGCGACGTCAGGGTTCAGATCGTCAACGGTCCGCGACTGCATATTCTGTCCGACGGCCTTGGTCGCTGGGTCAGCGAGGATGGCACGGAGCTTTCCGATCTGGCCGGGTGCCTGGATGTCGATATTGCAGCGACACCATTCACCAACACCCTGCCAATTCGACGGCTAGGGCAAAAAACCGGTGTCGCCGAGGAGATCAGCGTTGCCTATGTTTCCCTTCCGAACCTTATCGTCGAACCTGTCCAGCAGCGATATACCAAACTTGCCGGGAACCGCTTTTTCTATGAAGGCCTGTCAACCGGCTTTGCCGCCGAACTTGAGGTCGATGGCGACGGCATCGTGCTGGACTATCCTGGCGTTTATAGAAGGTTGTCGTAACGGTCGCAGTCTGGGGCTCGGCGCTAGCCCTCGGCCTGCCGGATGCTTTCTTCCAGGATGAGGTCATAGAGGAGCCGAGCGCTCGGCGGGAGGGCGCGTTCGCGGACGGTGATCAGGCTGTAGGGCTTGACGTTGATCTCGAAGTCGATCGGCAGGATGCGCACGTCCGAGGCGTTCGAACTCTGCGAGGCGAGAAACTGGGCGACATCGACGGCGACGGGGGCAATGGCATCCGTCTCGCAGATGATCGCGCAGGTCAGCAGCAGCGAAGAGGTGTTGACGATGTTTTGCGGAAGCCGAACGGCGCGCGACAGGAAGATATCCTCTATCGTGCGGCGCAGCAGCGTGCCCGGCGGCTGGAACACCCAGTCGTAATCCTTGATCTCCGCCAGGCTGCTTGGGCCTGTCTTCTTCTTCAATAGGGGATGGCGGCTGCGGACGATCAGGCAGGCTTTCTCGACGCCGATCTCGCGGACTTCGAAAAGGCGCGGGTTGAGATCGTCGGGGATGCGGCTGATGATGAAGTCGTGGCGGGCGGCGAGAAGTTCGCGCGCCAGGACATTGCTGGTCTCGACCTGGATGTTGACCTCGATGCCGGGAAAGGTCTTGCGCACCGTGTTGATGGCGGGAACGACGAGGCTCATGGCGGGTGCGGTGACCGCGCCGATGAAGACCGATCCGCCCTTGCCGCTCTTTAATTCGCCGATCTCGCGGCTTGCCTCACGAAGCTCCAGAAGGATCTTGCGCGCGCGTCTCGCGAGCGCTTCCCCGAAGGTCGTCAGCACCACGCCACGGGCAACCCGTTCATAGAGTGGAGTCTTCACGATCGACTCCATATCGGACAGCATTCGGGAGGCTGCCGGCTGCGAGATGTTGAGTACTTCCGCGGCAGCCGAAATCTGCCCGCTATCTTCGATTGCGACAATCATACGCAGGTGATTCAGCTTAAGTCCCGCTCGTAGAAAGCTGTCATCGCCAAAATTGTCGCTATGAATGTCGACATGTTCCAATGAAAAGAGCTCGGAGATAATCGTCATGGTTGCAGCCTCCCCACTGCGTTCCATCAAAAGTAATACTTTTTAACGATATACCAAAATTGTTATGCACATTACCAGTTATTCTATTTGACAGTTATAGGAATCCATACCAGTTTGCCGCCGTGTGCTGGTTGGCACTCAACACGTGTGAGATCGTGGAGGAGACCTACTTCGTTTCTCACCATCTGAAGTAACTATCCAATACGGAACCTGCCACAGTTTCGGGGCGGGCGATTTTTCGTCCGTTAATCTTTAACAAGGGAGAGAGAAATGAAATCCATTATCTCATTGATGGCTGCGGCCGCCTTTGGCGTCGCATCGTTCGTTATGCCTGCTCTGGCGGCAGACAAGGGCCTGGTTGGCATCGCAATGCCGACGAAGTCCTCCGCTCGCTGGATCGATGACGGCAACAACATCGTCAAGCAGCTCCAGGAAGCCGGCTACCAGACCGACCTGCAGTATGCTGACGACGATATTCCGAACCAGCTTTCGCAGATCGAAAACATGGTCACGAAGGGCGCCAAGGTTCTCGTCATCGCTTCGATCGACGGCACGACCCTTTCGGACGTTCTCCAGAAGGCCCATGACGCCGGCATCAAGGTCATCGCTTATGACCGCCTGATCCGCGACTCTGCCAACGTTGACTACTACGCCACGTTCGACAACTTCCAGGTTGGCGTTCTCCAGGCTGGTACGATCGTCGACAAGCTCGGCCTCAAGGACGGCAAGGGCCCGTTCAACATCGAACTCTTCGGCGGTTCGCCGGACGACAACAACGCCTTCTTCTTCTATGACGGCGCAATGTCTGTCCTGCAGCCCTACATCGACTCCGGCAAGCTCGTCGTGAAGTCCGGCCAGACCGGCATGGACAAGGTCGGCACGCTGCGTTGGGATCCGGCAACGGCCCAGGCCCGCATGGACAACCTGCTCTCGGCTAACTACACCGACGCCAAGGTTGACGCTGTCCTGTCTCCGTACGACGGTCTGTCGATCGGCATCATCTCGTCGCTGAAGGGCGTCGGCTACGGTTCGGCTGACCAGCCGTTGCCGGTCGTCTCCGGCCAGGACTCGGAAATCCCGTCGATCAAGTCGATCATCGCTGGCGAACAGTATTCGTCGATCTTCAAGGACACCCGCGACCTCGCAAAGGTCACCGTTCAGATGGTTGACGCCGTCATGTCCGGCAAGGAGCCTGAAGTCAACGACACGAAGACCTACGACAACGGCGTCAAGGTCGTTCCGTCCTACCTGCTGAAGCCGGTTACCGTGACCAAGGAGAACTACAAGACGGTTCTCGTTGACAGCGGTTACTACAAGGAAGATCAGCTGAAGTAATTATGAATGGCCGGAACCCGCGTGATTGCGGGTTCCGGTCTTCGATTCTATGATCGCCGGGCCAGTTTCGGTCGCGGCGTTGGGTTTTTAGTCATGGACAATACAATCCTCGAAATGCGGAACATCACCAAGACGTTCCCGGGCGTGAAGGCGCTCGAGAATGTGAACCTCAGGGTTCGCCAGGGTGAGATCCACGCATTGGTGGGCGAAAACGGGGCCGGCAAGTCGACCCTGATGAAAGTGCTCTCCGGCGTCTATCCGGCAGGAAGCTATGAAGGCGAGATCGTCTATGAGGGCGATGTTCGCAATTTCAAAGTCCTGAAGGATTCGGAAGAAATCGGCATCGTCATCATCCATCAGGAACTGGCGCTCGTGCCGCTCCTGTCGATCGGCGAAAACATCTTCCTCGGCAATGAAAACGCCAAGAAGGGCGTCATCAGCTGGGAAGACACATTCAATCGCACCAAGCAGCTTCTGGCGAAGGTAGGCCTTCGCGAATCTCCGAATACGCTCGTGACCGACATCGGCGTCGGCAAGCAGCAGCTCGTCGAGATCGCCAAGGCGCTGTCGAAGAGCGTCAAGCTGCTCATCCTCGACGAGCCGACGGCATCGCTGAACGAAAGCGATTCAGACGCGCTCCTCAACCTGCTGATGGAATTCCGCAGGCAGGGTATCACCTCGATCATCATTTCCCACAAGCTGAACGAGATCCGCAAGGTCGCCGACCAGATCACGGTCCTGCGCGACGGTATGACCGTCAAGACGCTCGACTGTCACAAGGACGAGATCAGCGAAGACATCATCATCAAGAATATGGTGGGCCGCGACCTCGCCGACCGTTATCCGCCGCGCTCCGTGCCGGTGGGCGAGACCATCTTCGAGGTGAAGAACTGGAACGCCTTCCACCAGCAGCATCGCGACCGCCAGGTCCTGCACGACATCAACGTCAATGTCCGCAAGGGCGAGGTCGTTGGCATCGCCGGCCTCATGGGTGCTGGCCGCACCGAATTCGCCATGAGCGTGTTCGGCAAGTCCTATGGCCACAAGATCACCGGCGACGTCTTCGTTGACGGCAAGAAGGTCGATACGTCGACGGTGCGCAAGGCGATCGACGCCGGTCTCGCCTATGTGACGGAAGACCGCAAACATCTCGGCCTCGTGCTGAACGACAACATCCTGCACAACACCACGCTCGCCAATCTGCTCGGCATTTCGAAGAACACCGTCATCGACGACATCAAGGAGATGAAAGTCGCGGCGGACTATCGCTCGAAGCTGCGCATACGGTCATCGGGCATCTTCCAGGAAACGGTCAACCTGTCGGGCGGCAACCAGCAAAAGGTCGTGCTGTCGAAGTGGCTGTTCTCCGATCCCGATGTTTTGATCCTGGACGAGCCCACACGTGGTATCGACGTTGGCGCAAAATACGAAATCTATACTATCATCAACCAGCTTGCCGCCGATGGAAAGGGCGTTCTGATGATCTCGTCAGAAATGCCTGAACTGCTTGGCACATGTGACCGCATCTACGTGATGAACGAAGGACGCATCGTCGCCGAACTGCCGAAAGGAGAAGCAAGCCAGGAAACCATCATGCGCGCTATCATGCGCTCAGGGGAGAAGAAACAATGACTCCTGTCAACCCGACATCCACAGAGGAAAGCAACGTCGTTTCGATTGCCGACTATATCCGCGGCAACATCCGCGAATATGGCATGCTGATCGCACTCGTCGCGATCATGATATTCTTCCAGTTCTACACTGGCGGTATCCTGTTCAAGCCGGTCAATCTGACGAACCTCGTGCTGCAGAACTCCTTCATCATCATCATGGCCCTCGGCATGCTGCTGGTGATCGTTGCTGGGCATATCGACCTGTCGGTCGGCTCCATCGTTGCCTTCGTCGGCGCGCTGGCGGCCATCTTCACCGTTTCCTGGGGCATGAATTTCTGGCTGGCGGGTCTGCTCTGCCTGATCATCGGCGGCTTCATCGGTGCGGCACAGGGCTATTTCATCGCCTATCACCGCATCCCGTCCTTCATCGTGACGCTTGCCGGCATGCTGGTTTTCCGCGGCCTGACGCTCACCGTTCTCGGTGGCAAGAACATCGGCCCGTTCCCGAAGGAATTCCAGGTCATCAGCACCGGCTTCCTGCCGGGCGACATGATCGACATCTTCGGTATTCCGACCCAGCTCACCTCGCTGATCCTGACCGTCATCATGCCGGTCATCCTCTTCTACCTCGCCTGGCGCCGCCGCAAGGTCAATGAGAGCCACGGCATCGACGTCGAGCCGATGGGCTTCTTCATCGGCCAGAATGTCCTCATTTCGCTCGCCATCGTCTGGCTCGGCTGGCTGCTGTCGACCTACAAGGGTCTGCCGAACGTTCTGATCGTCATGCTGGTCCTGATCGCGGCGTACAGCTTCGTCACCCGCCGCACGACGATCGGTCGCCGCATCTACGCCATGGGTGGCAATGAAAAGGCGACCAAGCTTTCCGGTATCAACACCGAGCGCCTGAGCTTTTTCACCTTCGTAAACATGGGTGTGCTTGCGGGTCTCGCCGGCATGATCGTTGCGCTGCGCCTGAACTCGGCAACGCCGAAGGCCGGTGTCGGTTTCGAACTTGACGTCATTGCGGCCTGCTTCATCGGCGGCGCGTCGGCTTCGGGCGGCGTCGGCAAGATCACCGGTGCGGTTATCGGCGCATTCATCATGGGCGTCATGAACAACGGCATGTCGATCGTCGGTCTCGGCATCGACTTCCAGCAGATGGTCAAGGGCGCCGTGCTTCTCGCTGCCGTCTTCTTCGACGTCTACAACAAGAACAAGGGCTGAGGCCTAACTCAGCCTGCGCATTCGCAGTCGTATGAAAACGAATTCCGGCTCCTCGGGGAGCCGGAGCGGCGTAGCTTTGCCGTCGCCGAACGAAAAGGATCAGGACCGTGCTTATTTCGCAGATCAAAGGCTCCAACGGAGAGATCATCGTCGCCGCGCGCGAACCGGGTGCCGCCGCCAAGGCCGTCAAGGGTGCTACGAGCGTCTACGCTCTGGCGATGGAAGCCGCAGATGGCGGCAAGTCGCTCGTCTCCGTTATCGAGGCGCATGGATATGGCGACGCCGTCGATCTTGAAAAGGCTTACGCCGAAGGCCGTTTCCTGCCGCCGATCACGCATCCGGATGCAGCACACCTGCATCTGACCGGCACGGGCCTGACGCATCTGGGTTCGGCCGCAACGCGCGATTCCATGCACAAGAAGACCACGGAAGCGGCAGAGGAAACGCTGACCGACTCCATGAAGATGTTCAGGATGGGTCTCGAAGGCGGAAAGCCGGCGGCTGGCCAGAAGGGCGTGCAGCCCGAATGGTTCTACAAGGGCAACGGCTACGGCGCTGCAGCTCCGGGCGCTCCGCTCGTCTCGCCGTCCTTCGCGCTCGACGGCGGCGAAGAGCCTGAAATGGCCGGCATCTACGTGATCGCCAAGGACGGCACGCCGTTCCGTATCGGCTTTGCGCTATCGAACGAATTTTCCGATCACGTCACCGAGCGGATCAACTATCTCTTCCTCGCCCATTCCAAGCTGCGCCCCGCAAGCTTCGGTCCGGAAATCCGTATCGGCGTAGCCCCCGAGGATATCCGCGGAACGTCGCGCATCAAGCGCGGCGACAAGGTCATCTTCGAAAAGCCGTTCCTGTCGGGCGAAGCGAACATGTCGCACACTTTCGCCAATCTGGAATATCACCATTTCAAATATGGCCTCTTCCGCGTGCCGGGTGATGTGCATGTACATATGTTCGGTACGGCGACGCTTTCCTTTGCCGACGGCATCAAGGCGGAAGAGGGCGATGTCTTTGAAATTGAGGTGGCCGAATTCGGCCTGCCGCTGCGCAATCCGCTGAAGGTTGCCGCCGAAGAAGAGATCGCCGTCAAGCAGCTCTGATTTCAACTGTGATCTCAAGGGGCCGGCCGCCACGAAAGCCGCCGGTCATTTGACATAGAGGAGGCTCCAAGGCCATGACCGTCCATCAGAATCTCATTGCCGGCGAATGGACCGGCACGAATGCCGCCGAGAATATCAACCCGTCCGACACGAACGAAGTCGTCGGTCTCTACGCTCAGGCGAGCGCCGAGGATGCGAAGGCTGCCATCGCTGCCGCGAAGGCTGCCTTTCCGGCCTGGTCGCGTTCCGGCATCTGGGAGCGCCACGTCATCCTGAAGAAGGCCGGCGACGAGATCATGGCGCGCAAGGACGAGCTTGGCGCGCTTCTCGCCCGCGAGGAAGGCAAGACGCTTCCCGAAGCGATCGGCGAAACGATCCGCGCATCGCAAATCTTCGAATTCTTCGCTGGCGAAGCGCTGCGCCTTGCCGGCGAGGTCGTTCCCTCGGTGCGCCCGAACATTGGCGTCGAGATCACCCGCGAGCCGCTCGGTGTCATCGGCATCATCACGCCCTGGAATTTTCCGATCGCCATTCCGGCCTGGAAGATCGCGCCGGCGCTCTGCTACGGCAACACCGTCGTCTTCAAGCCGGCCGATCTGGTTCCCGGCTGTTCGTGGGCGATTGCCGATATCCTGCATCGTGCAGGCCTGCCGAAGGGCGTTCTGAACCTCGTCATGGGTAAGGGCTCGGTCGTCGGCCAGGCCATGCTCGACAGCCCTGACATTGCCGGCATCACTTTTACCGGTTCGACCGGCACGGGCAAACGCGTCGCCACTGCTTCCATCGAGCATAACCGCAAGTTCCAGCTGGAAATGGGCGGCAAGAACCCGATGGTCGTGCTCGACGATGCTGATCTCACCGTTGCCGTCGAGGCCGCCGCCAATTCCGGCTTCTTCTCCACGGGCCAGCGCTGCACCGCTTCGTCGCGCCTGATCGTCACCGAAGGCATTCACGACAAGTTCGTTGCGGCACTCACCGAAAAGCTGAAGACCGTCGTCGTCGACAATGCCATGAAGCCCGGCACCCATATCGGCCCCGTCGTCGATGCCCGCCAGCTTCAGACCGACACCGACTACATCAAGATCGGCAAGGAAGAGGGCGCGAAGCTCGCCTTCGGCGGCGAACTCATCTCGCGCGACACGCCCGGCTTCTACCTGCAGCCGACGCTCTTTACCGAAGCGACGAACCAGATGCGCATCTCGCGCGAAGAGATCTTCGGGCCTGTCGTTTCCGTCATTCGCGTGAAGGATTACGAAGAGGCGCTGGCGACCGCCAACGACACGCCATTCGGCCTGTCGGCGGGCATTGCCACGACGAGCCTCAAGCATGCGACGCATTTCAAGCGCAATTCCGAGGCCGGCATGGTGATGGTGAACCTGCCGACTGCCGGTGTCGACTTCCACGTTCCCTTCGGCGGCCGCAAGGGCTCGTCCTACGGCCCGCGCGAGCAGGGCAAGTACGCCGCCGAATTCTACACAACCGTCAAAACCGCCTATACGCTGGCCTAAGACAAAGCGCGATAACCCTGATCGTACGAGGCGGTCAGGGGATATCCTGAGGGACAGAAATTATGAAGAAGAAAGCAGAATGGCCGCGCAAGTTGCGCTCGCAGGAATGGTACGGCGGCACGAGCCGCGACGTGATCTACCACCGCGGCTGGCTGAAAAACCAGGGTTACCCGCACGACCTGTTCGACGGCCGCCCGGTCATCGGCATCCTCAATACCTGGTCGGACATGACGCCGTGCAACGGTCACCTGCGCGAGCTCGCCGAAAAGGTGAAGGCCGGTGTCTGGGAAGCCGGTGGTTTCCCGCTTGAAGTGCCCGTTTTCTCGGCCTCTGAAAACACCTTCCGTCCGACCGCGATGATGTATCGCAACCTCGCGGCGCTCGCCGTCGAAGAAGCGATCCGTGGCCAGCCGATGGATGGCTGCGTGCTGCTCGTCGGCTGCGACAAGACCACGCCTTCGCTCCTGATGGGTGCTGCCTCCGTGGACCTGCCGTCGATCGTCGTTACCGGCGGTCCGATGCTGAACGGCTATTTCCGCGGCGAGCGCGTCGGTTCGGGCACGCATCTGTGGAAGTTCTCCGAAATGGTGAAGGCCGGCGAGATGACGCAGGCTGAATTCCTCGAGGCTGAAGCTTCGATGAGCCGTTCGTCGGGCACGTGCAACACGATGGGTACCGCTTCCACCATGGCGTCCATGGCTGAAGCGCTCGGCATGGCGCTGTCAGGCAATGCCGCGATCCCGGGCGTCGATTCCCGCCGCAAGGTGATGGCGCAGCTGACCGGCCGCCGTATCGTGCAGATGGTCAAGGACGACCTGAAGCCTTCCGACATCATGACGAAGCAGGCCTTCGAAAACGCCATCCGCACCAATGCGGCCATCGGCGGTTCGACCAATGCCGTCATCCACCTGCTCGCCATGGCCGGCCGTGTCGGCGTCGATCTGACGCTCGACGACTGGGACCGCTGTGGTCGCGACGTGCCGACGATCGTCAACCTGATGCCGTCGGGCAAGTACCTGATGGAAGAGTTCTTCTATGCCGGCGGCCTGCCTGTCGTGCTGAAGCGCCTTGGCGAAGCCGGCCTCCTGCACAAGGATGCAGTGACGGTTTCGGGCGAGACCGTCTGGGACGAAGTCAAGGATGTCGTCAACTGGAACGAAGACGTCATCCTGCCGGCTGAAAAGGCATTGACGCAATCCGGCGGCATCGTCGTGGTACGCGGCAATCTGGCGCCGAAGGGCGCTGTTCTGAAGCCGTCCGCCGCTTCGCCGCATCTGATGGTGCACAAGGGCAGGGCGGTCGTCTTCGAAGACATCGACGACTACAAGGCCAAGATCAACGACGACAATCTCGATATCGACGAGAACTGCGTCATGGTCATGAAGAACTGTGGTCCGAAGGGCTATCCGGGCATGGCCGAAGTCGGCAACATGGGTCTGCCGCCGAAGGTGCTCAAGAAGGGCATCACCGACATGGTGCGCATTTCCGACGCCCGCATGTCCGGTACGGCCTACGGCACCGTCGTTCTGCATACCTCGCCGGAAGCTGCCGTCGGCGGCCCGCTCGCCGTCGTCCGCAACGGCGACATGATCGAGCTCGACGTGCCGAACCGCCGCCTGCATCTCGACATTTCCGAAGAGGAACTGGCGAAGCGTCTGGCCGAATGGCAGCCGAACCATGACCTGCCGACCTCGGGTTACGCCTTCCTGCATCAGCAGCATGTCGAAGGTGCCGATACCGGCGCCGACCTCGACTTCCTGAAGGGATGTCGCGGAAGTGCAGTCGGCAAGGATAGCCACTAACGGGCCCGTCCTCCAGAGATACGCCGATGGAAAGGCGGGGTGAGAACGCCGCTATCGTGAAATACTTCTGTCGCGAAATTCCGCCCCTCGTGGTGTTTCGCGACAGAAATTTGCGGGAAGGTCAGGGCCGGCGGCTTCGTCTTGAAGGTTCCGAGTTCCGCAAAGAAGACGGAACGCGGAAAATGCGAACCGTCAATGTGGCTGCGGATCGCAGTCCCCGATCTGATCATCGATAATCGTCAGCCACGGCCATCGCTGCACGTACTGTGCGCATTTATCCAGAAATAGGCCACGCTGAGGATTGGCAGGGTTCAGGCGCAGGATGCCGTTCCACATGTCATCCAGGCCGTCAGGCGCATAAAGGCTGCCGTCATGAAGGCGGATGCCGACCCTTGTGCAAAGGGTGAGATAACGGTCGATGCCATCCTCCGCCTTTTGTAGCTTTGGGTATTCGGCTCCAAACTTGTCCCTGTACCAGAGATGGACCCGAGCCTGGTTCCTGACCTCCACCTTGACGGGCAGATCGTCGACCGCCTTCTGCACGTTGCGAATAACGAGGTCTTCGGCCTCCCATGACAGGTCGGCGTCATCGAAGTAGAAGACGTCGTAGTCCTTTATCCCGTACTGCGGATCATAACCCGATTTCAGGTTCCAGACCGTCTGCACGAGGCAGCCGGCAGTCAGAATGGCCTCGGGAACCCCCAGGGTGCGCAACCGGCTCAACAACTCGGCGTTTATCGGGTTGCGGCGGACAGACGCCATGAATTGCTGCTCGCTAAGCGACATAGCCTCTCCCTCGTCTATAGCTTCGCCAAACCAATTATCCCGAAAATGCCACCTGTGTTGGCTGAAACGCCGGGCGGAGCGAATTCTAGATTTGATCCAGAGAAGGTCTGAACGCCGATGCTGCTGCGTGAACCAGGGCAGATGATCTTTGGCCCGTTCGCATCAGGCAATCAGCGACGAGCTGGAAACCCATCGAATATCCCAGCTGGCCGGGGAAATCGGCTGTGCCGAAGAACCAGGCCTCATGGTCATAGCTGCGGCTGTCCCACTCCCCAGCTGCATGCGTCACATATTTGCGGATCTGATCCCTCGGCAGTCTTTCCCAGGGCTCAAGCGGACCGCCATAGATTTCCTGCGCAAAATGCCCCGCCAGGCCTTCAGAGACGAATGCTTCCCCCAGTGAATTTCCGTATCCGGGTCCATCCCATCGGGCAGCGTGATGCAGCTCATGCACAAACATCCGCTCCAGGGATGCGTCAGCGTTTGCAGCAAGAACCGGGTTGGCGGGGTCGACCGTGACATAGATCAAGCCGGGCTCCGGCGCATATCCAACATGACCCTTTTCAGGAAGTACGCGGGCTCCGGCTTTCACGACGACATCGACGGGCTCTATGCGCAGTAAAGCGCTCCCCTTATCGAATGCGTCGGACAGCCGGTTGTCCAGCCAATCCCGCAGGTCCGAGAGCGCGCCGCGTGCATCAAGAAAATGAAGGTTCATGCGAGACATGGCTGCACTATAGGCTCATACGGAGGATTTCGGCAATTGGCCGCCGTTACCGGCTCGCCGATCTGTCGGGAAAGCGTCGCGGAACCCGATCGGATGTCAACCGCTGGAGCGCAGGCGGTCTTCTTCCATCTCAAACTGATCGAAGAGCAGACGGATCTCCGGCCATTTGCGGCGGAAAGCCGCCACGCAAGCCGGATCGAAATGCGTGCCGCTGCAGGCGATGATTTCCCGGAAGGCTTCGTCGATCGGCCATGCCCGCTTGTAGGGGCGCTCGGAGCAGAGTGCATCGAAGACGTCAGCAACGGCGACGATACGGGCCTCGATCGGTATCTCTTCGCCCGCAAGGCCCTGCGGGTAGCCGGTGCCGTCCCATTTTTCGTGATGCCCGCCGATGATGGCGGTAGCAACGCGCGAAAGCTCGGCGGAACTGTTGCGCAGGATCGAAACGCCGATCGGCACATGCTCGCGCATCTTCTCGATCTCATCCGGCTCCAGCTTGCCTGGCTTCTGCAGGATGGCGTCGGGAATGCCGATCTTGCCGATATCGTGCAAGGGGGCGGCGAGATAGATGTTGCGGCGCTGGATGCGGTCCATGCCGAGGCCCTCGGCAATCAGTTCGGCAATGTTGGCGACACGCTCGATGTGATCGCCGGTATTGCCGTCACGCGAGGCCATGGCTTGCGCCAGGCACCAGACGATTTCCTGTTCGCGGATATCGGCCCGTTCGGTGGCGCGGCGGAAGGCCTGATCAAGCGAACGGGCACGATCGACGAGGGCAAGCTGGGCGCTGCGCAGGGCGAGAAGGTTCAGGATGCGGGCCTCGAGCTCCAGCGGATCGAAGGGTTTTGCGAGGAAGTCCGTGGCACCGGCCTCCAGCGCTTCCAGCCGCACGGCGCGTTCCGTCTGCGAGGTGATCATCACGATGGGCACGGTCTCATAGCCGCGCTGGCTGCGCAGGCGGCGGATTACGGCGACGCCGTTGAGTTCGGGCATCATATAGTCGACCAGGACAAGATCGAATTCGACGTGCGTCGTGCGCTCGAGGGCTTCCAGCGGATTGGTGAAGCTTTCGATTGCGCAGCCGGCGAAGCGGCGGACGGCGGTTTCAAGGGCAAGCAGGCTGGATTTGCTGTCGTCGATAAGAAGAAGAGACATAAAACGACCTACTGAAATCTCAAAACTGGCCGGCGCTTTGCGCCGGTGCCCACAAATGCGAGCTCATAGCGCACAGCTTCCGCCTGCGGCTTTAACATCGGGTTAGTTTGAAGTAGAGAATTGGTTGCAACAGCAATTATTGCGTGTTTGAACGCGCATAATCTCCTCGGCAACTTCGCCTGCTTTTGTCAGCTCTGGCTTTGGCTCTGCATCTGGTCGCCGTTTTCGACCTTTACCGTGACCGAGAGCTTCTCGCCCGGGGTGCCGATGCGCATGCCCGATACGGGCGCGGCATCGCGGTAGCAGAGGCCAGAGGCCATGCGGACATAGCGGTCATCCGGGCAGATCTTGTTGGCAGGGTCGAAGCCGACCCAGCCGAGGCCGGGAATATGCGCTTCGCCCCAGGCATGAGTGGCGGCCTGATCGACCTTCTCTTCCATCATCAGATAGCCGGAGACATAACGCGCCGGGATCTCCAGTGCGCGGGCGGAGGCAACGAAAATATGGGCATGGTCCTGGCAGACGCCGCTCTTCTTCTCCAGTGCCTGTTCGGCCGTGGTCTCCGTACCGCTGGTGCCGGGCTTGTATTCGACCGCCTCGTGGATTGCCGCCATCAGCGCATGCATGCGGGCAAGGTCGTTCTCACCTGTCACGCCCTTGATCAATTCCTTCACCAGCTTGCCGCTCTTCGTCAGCGGCGTCTCGCGCAGGAAGAGCCAGAGCGGGCAGAAGCCGGTATGCGGGCCGGTGACGCCGTTGCGGTCTTCGGTCTCGATCTCGCCCTCGGCGACGATGCGCGTGACCTGCTGTTCGCCTTCCAGCGAGACGAGGTTCACGTGATTGCCGAACTGGTCGTCATACTCGACTTCCGGCTTGGCGCCTTCGACATGCAGCGACCAGTTGAGCACGGTCTGGCCAACGGCATTCGGCGGCGTCAGGCGCAGCCGCTGCAGCGAAAACTGCGCCGGTTCGTCGTAGCGGTATTCGGTGAGGTGGCTGATCTTCAGTCTCATGATCTGACCCGCTTAAACATAGAACCGGTAGCCATCGGAGATTTCGTTGCCGAGCTTGTTGTTGCGCGAGACGAAATCTTCGAGGAACTCATGCAGGCCCTGATCCATGACATCCTTGATCTTCAGGGTCTGCAGCGTGGCGCGAATGGCATCCGCCGTATCGTGCGCTGCAAGGCGTTCGCCGTAGTCCTTGGCGATATAGCCGAGGTTGCTGACGATCTTCTCGTAGCAATAGGCAAGCGAACGCGGCATCTGACCGTTCAGGATCAGGAAGTCGGCGATGTTCATGGCCCGGTATTCGCCGTCATAGGCCCAGCTGTAGGAGCGGTGGGCAGAGACCGAACGCAGGATCGACTCCCACTGAACGTTGTCGACCGAAGAACCGACCTGCGAGATCGACGGCAGCAGGACGTAATATTTCACGTCGAGGATGCGGCTCGTATTGTCCGCGCGCTCGATGAAGGTGCCGATGCGGGCGAAATTATAGAGTTCGTTGCGCAGCATCGAACCATGGAAGGCGCCGCGGATGAGGCCGGCGCGATGCTTGATGACATCGATGACCTCGGGCAGTTCCGCCGGCTTCAGCTTTTTCGACAGAAGCTCCTTGAGATCGATCCAGCATTCGTTGGTTGCTTCCCAGGTTTCGCGCGTCAGCGCGGTGCGCACCATGCGGGCGTTGTTGCGGCCGAAATCGATGCAGGACATGACGCTCGACGCGTTCTGGCGGTCGCGCAACATGTAGTCGATTACATCAGGACCGGTCAGCTTCGAATGGCTCTCGGCATAGAGTTCGCGCACGCCGGCGCTTTGCAGCACGCCGTCCCAATTGTCATCACCGGCGTCGCTCCGCGTCAGTGACATGCGCAGGCCGGCATCGACAAGGCGAGCGATATTTTCGGCGCGCTCGATATACCGGAACATCCAGTAGAGCCCGTTTGCAGTTCTTCCGAGCATCAGTCCTCCAATACCCAGGTGTCTTTGGTGCCGCCGCCCTGGCTGGAATTGACCACCAGCGAGCCTTGCTTCAGCGCCACGCGGGTAAGCCCGCCCGGAATGATCTGCACCTTGTCGGAGACCAACACATAGGGGCGCAGGTCGACATGGCGGGGTGCGATGCCCTTGTTGACGAGGATCGGAACGGTGGACAGAGAAAGCGTGGGCTGGGCGATGTAATTGCTGGGCTTGGCCTTCAGTTTCTCGGCGAAATCGGCGCGTTCCTTCTTGGAAGCGGTCGGGCCGACAAGCATGCCGTAGCCGCCGGAGCCATGCACTTCCTTGACCACCAGTTCCTCCAGATGCTCCAGCACATATTTCAGGCTGCCGGCTTCCGAACAGCGCCAGGTCGGCACGTTCTCGAGGATCGGCTTGCGGCCGGTATAGAACTCGACGATCTCCGGCATGTAGGAATAGATCGCCTTGTCATCTGAAATGCCGGTGCCGGGCGCATTGGCGATGGTGATATTGCCGGAGCGGTAGACATCCATGATGCCGGGAATGCCGAGGGCCGATTCCGGGCGGAAGGTGAGGGGATCGAGGAAGTCGTCGTCGACCCGGCGATAGAGCACGTCGATCGCCTCGTAACCGCGCGTCGTGCGCATCTTCACCTTGCCGTCGATGACGCGCAGATCAGAGCCTTCGACCAGCTCGACACCCATCGTGTCAGCGAGGAAGGAATGTTCGTAGTAAGCGGAGTTGTAGATGCCGGGGGTCAAAACGGCGACGCGCGGCTTGCCCTTGCAGCCGGGAGGGGCGAGCGAAGCGAGGCTCTGGCGCAGGAGATAGGGGTAGTCCTCGACGCGCTGCACCTTGTTCTCATGGAAGAGTTCCGGGAACATCTGCATCATGGTTTCCCGGTTTTCCAGCATGTAGCTGACGCCGGAGGGTGTGCGGGCATTATCCTCCAGCACATAGAACTGGTCTTCGCCGGTTCGTACGATATCCGTGCCGACGATATGGGTGTAGACGCCGCCCGGCGGCCGGAAGCCGATCATCTCGGGCAGGAAGGCAACGTTCTTCTCAATCAGTTCGCGCGGAATGCGGCCGGCGCGGATGATTTCCTGCTTATGATAGATATCGTCGAGGAAGGCGTTCAGCGCGATCACCCGCTGCTCGATGCCCTGGGCGAGTTTGCGCCATTCGCGGGCCGAGATGATGCGTGGGATGATATCGAAGGGGATGAGTTTTTCGGAACTGTCGGCGTGGCCGTAAACCGCGAAGGTGATGCCGGTTTTGCGGAAGATGTTTTCAGCGTCGCGGGACTTTGAAATCAGGTGTGCCCGGTCTTGGCTGTTGTACCACTCAAAATATTTGTCATATGGCGCTCGGGGACTTTCGTCTCCGGTGATCATTTCATCAAATGCCAAAGGTGTGGCTCCCCTTTTTTGTTCATTTGAATACAATGCAATAGGCAATGCAAGAACCATGCACAGTTCGCATGGAAGATTCATAAAATCTTCTGCAATGCAGAAACGGGTCAAAAACTGGGCATTTATCGGCAGTTGGTGCGAGGTGTGCTTTTGGCAATCCTGACTTGGCGCACAAAAGATGGGCAGGTGATCATTTCATGCCCGGGCGACGGACCAAACTCTGCCCGCGCCTGTGACCGAGACGGTCAAAAGAAAAGGGCCGGATCACTCCGGCCCTTCCTGATATCATTGGCTTAAGCGCGTTCGCGGCGCGGGCCACCACCATTGCGGCCCTTGCGGCGGAGACCGCCATTGCCGTCACGGCGCTGTTCGCCCTGCGGCTGCTGGTCGCCGTGGTTGCGCGGCGGGCGGCCATGAACGTGCTGCTTGTTGCCGCGGTGATGGCCGGTCGCTTCCGTCTGGGCCGGGCGCTGCTGCTGATTGCGGGCCGGGCGGAAATCCGAGGTCGAGGCCAGATCATTGTCAGGGCCGAGATCCGGTGCCTGCTCGTTGCGTCGCTGGCCGCGGAAGTCCTGGTTGCGGTTGTTGCGCTGGGGGCGAGCGCGACGTTCTTCACCGCCACGCGCTTCCGAGACATCACCTTCATGGCGCGGACGGCGGTCGCCATGGCCGGCGGGACGGCCGCTGCCATTGCGGGTTTCGCTGCGGCCGCCTTCACGGCGTTCGCCACGCTGTCCACCTTCACCACGGCCTTCACCGCGACCGCCCTGGCCACGCTGCTGGCCTTGGCCGCCACGACCGCGATTGTTGCTGCGGGGTGCAGCACGCAGGTCAGCCGGCGGTTCGCCGCTGGCAACGGTAATGTCGATGCCCATCAGCTTTTCGATGTCGCGCAGCAGGCGAGCCTCATCGGGCGCGCAGAAGGCAATGGCAATGCCGTCGCGGCCGGCGCGGGCCGTGCGGCCGATGCGATGCACGTAGGCGTCAGGCACTTCCGGCAGGTCGTAGTTGAAGACGTGGCTGACGGCCGGGATATCGATGCCGCGGGCGGCGACGTCGGTGGCGATCAGCGTCTTGATGGCGCCGTCGCGGAAGCCCTTGAGCGCACGCTCGCGCTGGCCCTGGCTCTTGTTGCCGTGAATGGAGGCAACGGAATAGCCGACCTGCTCCAGATGCTTGGCGAGCTTTTCGGCGCCATGCTTGGTGCGCAGGAAGACGATGGAGCGGCCATCGGGGTTTTCGGTCAGCGTCTTCTTGAGCAGAACCGTCTTGTCGTTCTTGCCTGGGACGAAGTGGACATACTGCTCGACCTTGTCGGCAGCCTTGCCCGGAGGCGTCACTTCGACCTTGACCGGATCGGTCAGGTAATCGCCGGCGAGATCGGCAATCGCCTTCGGCATGGTGGCCGAGAAGAGCATGGTCTGGCGGCGCTTCGGCACCATCTTGGCGATCTTGCGCAGGTCATGCACGAAGCCGAGGTCGAGCATCTGGTCGGCTTCATCGAGCACGAGGTAGCGCACGGCCGTCAGCGTGATGGCGTTGCGGTTGCAGAGGTCGAGCAGGCGGCCGGGCGTGGCGACGAGGATGTCGGTGCCCTTCTCGAGCTGAAGCTGCTGCTTGTTGATGGAGACGCCGCCGACGACGACATTGATGCGCAGCGGCGACTTGCGGATGAATTTCCGGAGGTTGTCGGCGATCTGGTTAACCAGTTCGCGGGTCGGGGCCAGGATCAGCGTACGAACGGAGCGGTTGTCGGGACGCTTTTCTTCCTTGAGCAGGCGCTCGATGAGCGGCAGGCCGAAGGCAGCGGTCTTGCCGGTGCCGGTCTGGGCAAGGCCGATCAGGTCGCGGCCCTGGATGAGAAGGGGGATAGCCTGTTCCTGAATGGGCGTCGGCGTTTCGATGCCGAGCTGAAACAGGGTGGCGACGACCGGCTTGGAGACACCGAGCGATTCAAAATTGGTCAAGTCATAACCTTTTAGGGCGCGCCAAACATAAACGCCGGATCGCGACATTGCGGTCCGGTGTCAATCTGGCGTCAAGAACCCCGCGTGAAATGGGAACTTGTAAGTTGGAAAAAGCTTCCTGCGCGTCTTGCCGCTCTTGGGTCGCGGCATTGTCGAATGCGCTCTATCCTTCTTCAGCATCTGTTGCAGTGGCACGCTCACGCGGCGGCCGGAAGGTGAAAGCTGCGGTGCATGTGGTCTATTTCCCGCCGGAAGTCAAGAGCATGCGCCGCCATTCGGTGCCTCAGGGCATGGAGAGGACGAAATGACCCGAGGCCGTTTCGGCACCATTGATGAGAATGACGATGCGATGTTGGCCGGGATAATAGCGCCGCGTGGTGATCGGCCGCATGGCGTGTCGGCGCTGCAGGGCATGGTCTTGGCCTGCGGCCAGCGTGACCGTTTTCCATTTGAAGACCTTCGGCGAGAGCGAGCCGTCCGCCTTCACGTGATGGATGGCATAGTCGATCATCAGGGATTGCGCGATATCGCCGGCATTGCGCAGGCGGATTTCGAAATCCACGCCTTCTCCGAAAAGCACCGATGGATTTGGCAGCCGCAGTTCGCATTCCAGAGCGGCTGCCGCGCCGAAGCCGAAATTGGCAAGCGCCTGAGCATGGCCCTTCTTCAGCAGCGTGCGGGAGGCGTGTTTCAGTAGCCAGCGGCGCTCGGCCGAGGCGCCCTCGATACGCTCGGCGATAAAGGCCGCGACGAGATCGGGATGATCCTTGGCGATGTCGTTCAGGCTGTTTGCGACGGAGCGTCGGACATAATCTTCGGGATCGTCCATCAGCGCGGAAAGGATCGGGATTATCGGCGAGGGGTCCTTGATCAATTGCGGCAGGCGCATCGCCCAGGGCAGGCGCGGGCGGGTACCCTCGCTCGCGAGCCTGCGGACATGGTGGTTGGCGTCGTCGACCCAGCGGATGATCGTCGCCAGCGCGCGATCCTGGTCCTGATGGATGAACGGACGGATGCCGAACTCCGCCGTGAAATGCGGCGTCAGTGCTTTGAGGAGATCAAGCGCGATATCGAAATGCCCAAGGCCGCGCGCGGCGATGAACTGGTTGACGGGCAGGAGCATCCAGCCTGTCAGCCCGGCCTTGCCGGCGGCCGGCAGGCTTGCGCCGAGAATGGCTGCCGCCTCGGGGAAGCTTTCGGGTAGGGTCGCAAAAAGCGCGTCGCGGATCAGTGTTGCGCGCTCCATGAGCTCCAGCGATTCGATGCCATCCGTTGCGAGTGCGGTGAAGCGGTCGCGGTCGAAGGAGGGCGCATTGGCCGAGATAATGTCCGCCATCGCGCGTACGAGCGCTGGATGCAGAAGGTTCTTCAGTGGTTCGGGCATCGGCGCAATCTCCCCTCGGGTCATGCGATGCATGGCCCGATGAAGGCGAGAGGTCAAGCGATGCCTGGAAAGCCCTCAGCGCCTGCAGATTTCGATGCGATAGGGGTGGCCCCAGCGATTATGGCGCCATTCCGGATGGCAGTAGCGCGGGCCGTAATAGGCGGGGTAGGCAGGATAATAAGCATAGGGGCGGGGATAGTAGGCGTAAGGTGCCGGATAGGCCGGACCGGAGGCGATTGCTCCACCCACGAGACCGCCGACGACACCACCGGCAACACCGCCCCAGAAGGCATCGCCGGAGTGAGCGCTTGCGGTATCGGCCGTTGCCAGCGAGGCGCCTGCAAATGTCAGTGCAACCAGGCCCGCCGCCATTGTCTTATGAAGAACGGACATGTCGAATCCCTTTCGTGGTAGGCTCGTCATTGAAGCCATTGCCAGAATCTGCTGCGATCGCGGCGCGCTGATGGTTGCGCAAGCCGTGCCGGGATTAAATTTTCTCCATGCTCGGCCGTCGTCGGATCGCGCGTTCGCCATGTCCGGCCGGGTTTCCCCGTGAATCTTCAAGCCATTTCAGTTTCGTGCAAGCCTTTATTGTCAGTCTGATTCATCAACTTCATGAGCCGGCTTGGAATTTTTGTCAGTGGAATTTTATGGTTAACAGCTTGTTAAAAGCCTTGGCGTTATAGTTGTTGTGGGGGATATTTCGTTTCATTGCGGGAGTGAAGATTTTTTGAACTTTACCGGGGAACTCTTGGAACTGGCCTGCCGCCGGATCGCTGATCTGGATACCCCGGCCTATGTTAAAAACAGCGAACTCCGCTATGTCGCCGTCAACGAGGCCTATGCCCGCTTCTTCGGCCGCGAGATTTCCGATTTCATCGGGCGGCGCAGCCGCGAATTGTTCGATCGACCGGAAGAAGAGGAGCGCGAGGATCGCGAACGTCGTGCGCTTGTGTTCGGTACGGAAGAGAGCGCCATCTCCTTCGATGCCGCCGGCCTCAGCCATGAGCGCGTGCTGATCGAGAGTTTTTCGCCTTCCCAAGACCGGGCTTACGTGCTCGGCATCTTCGATATACGCGAACCGCGCCGCGCCATTCCCGAGGTCGCCGATACGATGGCGACCGATCTTGGCCATATCCGCGAGGCGCTTGAAAATCTCGATCACCCGATCGGCATCTTTGCCAAAGACGGCCGTCCGCTGGTCGTCAATGCCGCCTACCGCGGCGGCAGCAGGTATGCGCCTGAGGGCAGCCAGTTTGCGCCCGAGGGCAGCAGGTTTGCGCCTGAGGGCGCCACTGCCGTGCCGGCAGGTGAAGCCTCCTGGCACGAAAGCGTGCGCGAGCGCGACCTCTTGCGCACCATCATGGAGGATCTTCCGGTCGCGGCTTTCGTGCGCGACGAAGACCACCGGCTGGTCTATGCCAACCAGTATTACGAGACCTTCACCGGTCATGCCCGTTCCAGGGCACTCGGCTTGACCGAGCACGACATGTTCGGACCGGAAGCGGGTGAGGCGATCTATCGGGAAAACCTCCTCGCGCTCGAAAACGGCGTGCTGATCGAGGTCGAGAGCTATCTGCCGAATACGGACGGCGAAATCTTCCAGGTGATCTCCCGCGTCAACCGGGTCGTCACGCCTGACGGCAAGCGTTATGTCGTCGGCTCCTTCTCCGACATCACCCCGCTGAAAGCGCGTGAGAAGGAATTGATAGACGCGCGCCAGCAAGAGGAAATCCTGCATCAGGAAATCGAGAGCATCCTGCGCTCGCTTCCGGTCGGCGTGCTGATCCTCGACAACGATCACACCATTCTCTACGTCAATGATGAGTTCTACAGCATCTGGGAACTGCCGCTCGACGACCGTTTCGACGGGCGGCCGTTCATCGATGTCGTCAAGCGCAATTACGAGCTCGGCCGCTACGGCGATACGCAGACGCCGGACGAAATCTATTCGTTCCGCAAGGGGCTTTTCGAAGATGAAAACCCCGAGCCGATCCAGCTCGATTGGGCTGCCGGCAAGTCCGTCATCTTCGACTCCAGGCGCATTTCCTCCAACCGCATCCTGCTGACCTATTCCGATATTTCCGCCGTGCGCGAGCGCGAGCAGGAAATCCATGAGGCGCGCGCCGCACTGGAAAGCCTCGGCGAGATGATGCGTGACGCGACGCATGCCATGTCGCAGGGGCTCGCGATCGTCCGGGACGGCGTGATTAAGCTTTCCAATGACGGGCTTGCCGAAGTGCTGCGCATCCCGGCCGAGCTGACCGAGACGGGCAGGGAATGGATCGACCTTTTCCAGTTCTGTGCCAATCGTGGCGATTTCCACGACAATGCAGTCGAAACGCTCGAGGAGTGGCGCGCCAACATTGCCGCGCGCCAACCGATCTCGACTGTCTTCCATGTCGGCGGCGAGCGCTGGGTGAATATGGAAGCCACCATCAGCGAACGGCAGCATTGGGTGGCGCTGTTTACCGACGTGACCGAACTCAAGCAGCGCGAAGAGGATCTGACTGAGCTTCTGTCGCGCGCCGAGGCTGCCGACCGCGCCAAGTCCGAGTTCCTCGCCAATATGAGCCATGAGATCCGCACCCCGATGAACGGTGTGCTTGGCATGGCGGAACTGCTCGCCAAGACCAATCTCGATACCCGCCAGAAGACCTTTGTCGATATCATCGTCAAATCGGGCAATGCGCTCTTGACGATCATCAACGATATCCTCGATTTCTCGAAGATCGATGCCGGCCAGATGAAGCTGCGCAAGGCGGCCTTCGATCTCGTCGAGGCCGTCGAGGATGTGGCGACGCTGCTGTCTTCGCCTGCGGCGGAAAAGGATATCGAGCTTCTGGTGCGGGCAGCACCGGATCTGCCGGCTGCCGTCATCGGCGACGCCGGGCGCTTCCGCCAGATCGTCACCAATCTCGTCGGCAATGCCGTGAAATTCACCGAGCGCGGCCATGTCTTCGTCGATATCGGTTTCGAGGCTTCCGGCGGCGACGAGATCATGACCAGCATCCACATCGAGGATACCGGCATCGGCATTCCGCCCGAGAAGGTGGAGTCCGTCTTCGACAAGTTCTCTCAGGTCGATTCCTCATCGACCCGGCGGCATGAAGGCACTGGCCTCGGTCTTGCGATCACGGCGGGTCTCGTCGACCTCTTCGGCGGCTATATCAATGTCGAAAGCGAATGGGGCAGGGGTTCGGTCTTCACCGTCAGGCTGCCCTTTGCGGTCGCTGCCGCCCGGATCGACCCGAAGCCGCTGCCGATCAATGTGCAGGGTGCGCGTATCCTCGTCATCGATGACAACGAGGTCAATCGCCGTATCCTGACCGAACAGTTGGGCCTCTGGGGCTTCGACGGCGTTGCCGCGGAAGGCGGCGCCACCGGTTTTGCCATTCTGGAGGCCGCTGCCGATCTCGGCATCAAGGTCGATGCCGTCGTGCTCGATTATCATATGCCCGACATGAACGGCGCCGAAGTCGCCCGCCGTCTTCGCGCAGACAGTCGTTTCGCGGAGCTGCCGATCATCTTCCTGACCTCGATGGATATTTCGGGTACCGAGAAAGAGTTTGCGGCGCTGAACGGACATGCGCATCTGATGAAACCGGCGCGCGCCAACTTGCTGCGCAATACGGTCGTCGAGGTGGTGCGGGCAAGCCGTGTCAAACAGGCTTCCGAGGCCGAGATCACGCGGCTGCAGAAAGAGGCGGAGGCACCGCCGCCGGCACCTGCGCCTGTTCCGCAAAAGCGGGCTGCCGAATTCGTCGACGTGCTCGTGGCCGAAGACAACGAGGTCAACCAGATCGTCTTCACGCAGATCCTGCAGGGGACCGGGCTTTCCTTCCTCGTCGTCAATAATGGCGAAGAGGCCGTGGAGGCGTGGGAGCGGCATACGCCACGCCTGATCATGATGGATGTCTCAATGCCTGTCATGAACGGCCATCAGGCAACCATGCTGATCCGCGAGAAGGAGCAGGGGCAGGGCCATCGTGTACCTGTTATCGGTGTCACGGCGCATGCGCTGGAAAGCGACAGGGAACTCTGCCTCGATGCCGGCATGGACGACTACATGTCGAAGCCGATCAGCCCGGAACTCCTGGAAGACAAGATCCGCCAATGGCTTGGCGGCGAGTTGAAACCCGGCCGTTCCGGCTATTGAGGCTTTGTGCCGCAGAGCATTTCCCGCTTTCCGGCGAAACCTTGGCGCCGCTCGACAGTGAACCCGGCCGCCGCGAGATTGCGGCGCACGAAGCCTGCTGCGGCATAAGTCGCAAAGCTTCCGCCCGGAACGGTCTTTTCGCAGACGAGGCGCATCAACTCTGCCGACCACATGTCGCCGTTGCGCGACGGAGCGAAGCCATCGAGATACCAGGCGTCGAATTCGGCGGCAGCCCGAGAAACGCCGTCGAAGGCCTGGCCGCAGACGACGCTGAGCTTCGTCTGCTCGTCCAGGGCGAGTGAGACAATGCCTTCGGGATTGTCCGGCCAGAGGGCGGTCAGCGCCTGGCGCTCGGCATCGATCTCGGGCCAATGGGCAAGCGCTCGGTCGATTTCCTCGCGGCGCATCGGATAGAGCTCGAAGGACATGAAATGCAGATGCTGTCCGGGCAGGCGGTGAAGTTTCCATTGGCGCCAGGTTTCCAAGACATTCAGCCCCGTGCCGAAGCCGAGTTCGCCGATGAGAAAGGCCGAGCGGCCGCTCCACCGTTCAGGCAGGCCGTTTCCCGAGAGGAAGACGTGGCCGCATTCCAGCCGCCCGTCGGTCTGGCAATAAAAATGGTCGCCAAAGGCGGTCGAATAGGGCATATCGCCGTCGCGCCATTCGAGAGGCTGCGGCTTGCCCGCGCCGATCTGATCCGGATTGATGTCTGTCATGGAAAAAGCCGATAGTCCTGCCCCGGCCTCGGGTCAATCATCGATCGATGTCATCATCATCGGCGGCGGCATCATGGGCCTGTGGGCGGCCGTGCATGCCGAGCGCCGCGGCATGAAAACGCTGCTTGTCGATGCCGGGCGTCTCGGCGGCGGGGCAAGCGGCGGGCTGCTCGGCGCGCTGATGCCGCACATGCCGGACCGCTGGTCGGAAAAGAAACAGTTCCAGTTTGATGCGCTGGTGTCGTTGGAAGCCGACATTGCCGATATCGAAGCTTCGACCGGGCTTTCGGCCGGATACCGGCGCTCTGGCCGGTTGATCCCGCTGCCGAAGCCGCATTTGTGCAAGATCGCGCTCGGCCATTCCGAAGATGCAAAGGCGCACTGGAGAGCGGGAGGGAAGCGCTTTCACTGGCATGTGCTCGATCGGCCACCGGCTGACGGCTGGATTGATCCGGCTGCAGGCGAAAGCGGTTTCGTGCATGACACGCTCGCAGCCCGCGTCGCGCCGCGCTCGCTGGTCGCGGCACTGGCGGCGTTTCTGCGCACGGCACGGCATGTTCGCATACTCGAAAATACCGAGATAACGTCACTTGACCCGGCGCGGGGAACGGTATCCATAGGCGGCAAAAGTCTCGCCTTCGGCCGCGCCATCCTTGCTGCCGGATATCGGTCCTTTCCGTTACTCGAGTCGCTAACATCGGGGTTGCAGAAACCTCTCGGGCAGGCCGTCAAAGGACAGGCGGCACTGCTTGCCGCTGATGTCGACCCCGGCTTGCCCACGATCTTTCTCGACGGGCTCTATGTCGTTGCCCATGAGGGTGGGCATGTGGCCATCGGCAGCACCAGCGAGAACAGCTTTGCCGATCCCTTTTCCACGGACGAGCAGCTCGATGCGCTGATCGAAGCCGCCCGCGATATGGTTCCCGGCTTGCGCGATGCGCCCGTTATCGAGCGCTGGGCCGGATTGCGCCCCAAGGCGATCGACCGCGATCCGATGGTCGGCGCGCATCCGGAGAATCAAAATCTCATCGCACTGACCGGCGGTTTCAAGGTCAGTTTCGGGCTCGCACATCGGCTGGCGGAAGCGGCGATATGCATTGCAAGCGATGTAAATACAGAATTTTTATTGCCGGAAAGCTTTGCAATTTCAAACCACATTGCAGTCTCTTCACGTTAAACGTGAATTAGAAGGCGCTCCGCTTCGTTATTCTGTCATGCAAATCACCTATCTGCTTGCGCATCGATGGCGCGGGAATTGGTCCGCGCCTACTTCAGTCAGATGGAGGAAATCGCATGCGCTATGCCATTTGCTTCACGCCATCAGCGAGCGATCCGCTCTCGCATGTGGCGGCCAGTTGGCTTGGCCGCAACGTATTTTCAGGCGAGATGGTCGAACCGCCGGCAATCCGCGGGCTTGGCATCCACGAGATCGCCTTTCATACGGCTGTGCCGCGTCGCTATGGATTCCACGGCGTGCTGAAAGCCCCTTTCCACCTTTCGTCCGAGGTCTCCGAACCGCAACTCCTGCGCGACCTCATGCGCTTTTGCGGGACGTTGTCACCCTTCCAGATTCCGCGTCTGGAAGTTGCTCGCCTCGGCACTTTCTACAGTCTGTCACCGATCCGCCCCTGCGATCAGGTTCACTTTCTTTCCTCGGCGATCGTTCAGGAGTTCGACCGTTTTCGTGCGCCACTCTCCGAGGCGGATATCGAGCGGAGCGATCCTGACGGACTTTCGGCGGCGCAATTTGCCAACCTGCATCGCTGGGGCAACCCCTATGTGATGGACGAGTTCCGTTTCCATATGCCGGTTACCGGCCCGGTGAACGCCGTCGATATGCCGCGCATCGAGCAAGCGCTCCGGGCGATGTTCGATCCGGTTCTTGCCGAACCGGTAACGGTCTCGAATGTCGCGCTGATGATCGAGGAAGGGGCCGGCGGCCCGTTCCGGGTGCACTCGCTGCATCCGATGGGCAAGGTGAGCGCGCGCAAGATCGCCTGAGTTACACGCGACAAGTCGAAGGCCAAATACGCACTTTTACGCCTCGACATTCCGGTCACGGATGCTACCGTTTCACCTGTCTTTTCAAAAGGTGATTTGATGGTATCCGAGACCTATCCGCGCAATCTCGTCGGTTACGGGCGCAACACGCCCGACCCGAAATGGCCGGGCGAGGCACGCGTCGCAGTACAGTTCGTCATCAATTACGAAGAGGGTGGCGAGAGCTCCATCCTCGACGGCGATCCGGCTTCGGAGAACCTGCTGTCGGAAATCGTCGGCGCGCAGCCCTGGCCGAACCAGCGCAATCTCAACATGGAATCGATCTATGAATACGGCTCACGCGCCGGCTTCTGGCGGCTCTGGCGTCTTTTCACCGATCTCAAGATGCAGGCGACCGTCTATGGCGTCACGCTCGCCATGGCCCGCAATCCGGAAGCGGTCGCCGCGATGAAGGAGGCGGGCTGGGAGATTGCCAGCCACGGCTATCGCTGGCTGGAATACAAGGATTTCCCGGAGGATCTGGAGCGCAAGCACATCCTCGAAGCCGTGCGCCTGCATACGGAACTGACGGGTGAGCGGCCCTACGGCATGTACCAGGGCAAGCCTTCGGACAATACGCTGCGGCTGGTGCAGGAGGAGGGCGGCTTCCTTTATTCGTCGGATTCTTACGCCGATGATCTGCCCTATTGGGTGAAGAGTGCCGATGAAAATCCGTTCCTCATCATTCCCTATACGCTCGAGACCAACGACATGCGGTTTGCCACGCCGCAGGGCTTCAATTCCGGTGACCAGTTCTTCACCTACCTCAAGGACGCCTTCGATACGCTCTACGAGGAAGGCAAGGAGGGCAGCCCGAAGATGATGTCGGTCGGACTGCATTGCCGCCTCGTCGGCCGTCCGGGACGCGTGGCGTCGCTCAAGCGGTTCATGGAATATGTGCTGAAGCACGACAAGGTGTGGGTCCCGCGCCGGATCGAGATTGCGCAGCACTGGCATGCGAACCACAAGCCGGAAACGATCTGATGATTTCGCGCAACGAATTTGTGTCTCGCTTCGGTGGCGTCTTCGAGCATTCGCCCTTCATCGCCGAGCGGGCCTATGACGATGGCTTTGTCGGTGAGAAGCTGACGGTAGATCGTGTGCATACGGAGCTCGTCGCCATTTTCCGCGCGGCGAGCAGGGAAGAGCGCCTCGGTGTGTTGCGCGCTCATCCCGATCTTGCCGGACGGCTGGCGGTCGCGGGCGAGCTGACGGAAGACAGCAAGAAGGAACAGGCCGGTGCGGGGCTCGACCGGTTGAGCCCTGAAGAGCATGCGCGTTTTACCGACCTTAATTCCGCCTATACGCAGAAATTCGGTTTTCCCTTCATCATCGCGGTGAAGGGGCTGAACAACGACGATATCCTTGCCGCTTTCGAAAAGCGGATCGACAATACCAGCGACGAAGAATTCGTGACTGCGGCAGCCGAGGTCGAAAAGATCGCGCTGCTGCGCCTGACATCCATGCTTCCGGAGACCTGAATGACCGATACGACCGATACCAGCCTGCCAGCTTTCGCCACGGGTGCCATCAATCTTGCCTCGGCCCGTCTCGGCGCCAAGGGTCTCTACGCCACGGACGAATTCTTCGCGCCGCTGGAGCGCATGCTGCAGGACGTGCCGGCAAGCTTCGATCCGGATCTCTACGACGATAACGGCAAGTATATGGACGGCTGGGAAAGCCGCCGCAAGCGCGTGCCTGGCCATGACTGGGCAATCGTGAAGCTTGCCATGCCGGGCCGTATCTTCGGCTTCGATGTCGATACCAGCTATTTCACCGGCAATTATCCGCCGCATTGCTCGATCGAGGCTGCCTTTCTGGAGAGCGGCGATCCTGATGATGCGACGCAGTGGACCGAAATCCTGGCCAAGTCGCCGCTCGGCTCCAGCGCCCATCATTTCTTCGAAAATGCTGACAAGCAGAAGATCTGGACGCATCTTCGCCTGCATATCTATCCGGATGGTGGTGTGGCGCGTCTTCGCGTCTATGGCTCGGCCTATTTCGACTGGTCGAAAGTCGGCGCCGGTGAGGAGGTCGACCTCGCCTATATTTTCAACGGTGCAAAAGCGCTTGCCTGGTCGGATGCGCATTATGGCCATCCGGACAAGCTGCTCGGTCCTGGACGCGGCCTCAACATGGGCGACGGCTGGGAAACCAAGCGCCGCCGTGGTCCAGGTCACGACTGGGCGATCATTCGGCTCGGCCATGCCGGCACGATCAAGCGCGTGATCGTCGATACGGCCTTCTTCAAGGGCAATTTCCCGGACACATGCGAACTCTTCGGCGCCTATCTGCCCGATCTCGGCGATACGCTGTCTGAGGCCGATATCGCGGCTTCGGAAAACTGGAAGCCGATCCTGCCGCGCAGCAAGCTGCAGATGGACCATATCCATGAATATGGCAGCGACGCGATTGCCGATATCGGCCCGATCACGCATGTGCGTTATGCCATGCATCCGGATGGCGGCACGATGCGCCTCAGGCTCTTCGGAGTGAAGGCTTGAGTTCTTTCCTCTTTCAGTCCCGTCCCTTATATTCGCGGCATCAGGAGTGATGCCGCGATGAGACCGTCGGAAGTGCTGGAGAAGAACAGGCAGGCGATCCGCGAAGCGACCAAGCGCTTCAACGCGGCAAACCCGCGTGTGTTCGGCTCGGTTGCCCGCGGCGAGGGTCGGCCGGACAGCCATCTGGATATTCTGGTGGATGCGCTGCCAGGGACAACGCTGTTCGATCTTGGCGGGCTGCTGGAAGAATTGCAGGATATTCTGGGGGTTAAGGTGGATCTGGTTACTGCGGGTGGATTGCCGGAACGCATCAGACACCGTGTTCTGTCGGAAGCCTCCGCCATATGAGCCGCGAGCGCCTTCTTGAACATGTGGATCGCATGCAGGAGGCCGCGCAGCAGGCCTTCGACCTGACAGAGGGCATGAGCCAGGAGCAGTTTCTCCATGATATTCGTACCCAGTTGGCGGTGACGATGTCGCTGGTCCTCGTCGGCGAAGCAGCGGCGCGAATTGCGGCTGGCGACCCCGGCTTTATTCAGGATCATCAGGATATTCCGTGGACCCGGATAAAGGGCATGCGAGACCTGATCGTTCACGATTATTATCGGGCAGAATTGCCCGTCATCTGGCAGACGGCGAGGACCGAACTTCCTGCTCTGGTTTCCCAACTTGAAAATGTTCGCCACTGGCGCGTTCAGGGCGAGTAATTCCGTGTCCAAATATCTCGAAATACAGTCTCTAACAAAATCCGCCTTCGCGTCCTTCGGTGACGTGATCGAAGCCGATCCTGCGAGCATGCGCTATATCAACGGCGGCAATACCGAGCGTTTCCATGCGCTTGCAGCGCCCGAGGCTGCGGGCGAGGGGGCGCGCGTCATCATCAATCTCTTCCGCGGCCAGCCGCGCAGCTTTCCTTACGAGGTCGGCATGATGGAGCGGCACCCGTTCGGTAGCCAGAGCTTCTCGCCGATATCGGGCCGACCCTTCCTCGTCGTCGTTTCCGAAGATGAAGGCGGCCGTCCGGGGCGTCCGCAGGTCTTTCTCGCGGGCGGCGACCAGGGCGTGAATTATCGGCGCAATGTCTGGCATCATCCGCTGATGGCGCTCGGCGAGCCGAGCGACTTTCTCGTTGTCGACCGTGACGGTCCGGGCAACAATCTGGAAGAATTCTTCTTCGACAGCCCCTTCATCATCAGAGAGCCCGCGCCATGACCGGACTGACCACCCATGTTCTCGACACGGCTCTCGGCAAACCGGCCCAAGGGCTGCGAATCGATCTCTTTCACATCGAGGGGGAGCTTCGCCACCTTATCAAGACGGTGGAGACCAATGCCGATGGCCGCGTCGATGGTGGGCCGATCCTGATCGGCGAGAGCTTTCGTGCCGGTACCTACGAACTGCTCTTTCACGCCGGAGATTATCTCAGGGCAAACGGGACGCCTCTGCCGCATCCGGCCTTCCTCGATCTCGTGCCGATCCGCTTCGGCGTTGCCGACACCTCGGCGCATTATCATGTGCCGCTGCTGATCTCGCCCTATGGCTATTCCACCTATCGCGGGAGCTGAGATGCGCTTTGCTGCGATCGCCGATATCCATGGCAACTATCTGGCACTGGAAGCCGTGCTTTCCGACATCGCGGCGCAGGGGATTACTGGCATCGTCAATCTCGGCGATTGTTTCAGCGGTCCGCTGGAGGCGGGCAGGGTGGCGGATCGGCTGCTGTCACTTTCCATTCCGACCGTGCGCGGCAACCACGACCGCTATCTGATCGAGCAGCAGCCGGAAGAAATGCATATTTCGGATGCCGCCGCCTATGTGCAGCTTGGCGCGGCACATCTCGACTGGCTGCGATCGCTGCCGGTCGACCTGATCTACAGGGACGAGGTCTATCTCTGCCACGCGACCCCTGAGGACGACAATCTCTACTGGCTGGATACGGCCGTTGCCGATGGCAGCGTGGTGCTGCGGCCGCAGGCGGAGATCGAGGCGCTGGCGGAAGGCATCAAAAGCCCGTTGATCCTCTGTGGCCACACGCATATTCCGCGCATGGCAGCACTTTCCGACGGTCGTCTGGTGGTCAATCCCGGCAGTGTCGGCGGCCCGGCCTATGACGATGACAAGCCTTATCCGCACAAGGTCGAAACCGGACATGCAATGGCGAGTTACGCGGTGCTGGAAAAATTAGCCAGTGGATGGACGGCGCATTTCCGCAATATCGGCTATGACAACATGGCCATGTCGGCGCTGGCAATGGCCAATGGTCGCCCGGAATGGGCCGTGGCACTCGCGACGGGCCGGATGCCGTAAGTTACTGCCGGCCGGCAATGATCGAGGAATCGATATCCCTGATGTCGCGTTTGCCGCAGAGCGCCATGGTGATGTCCATCTCCTTGCGGATGATCTCGAGTGCCCGCGTAACGCCGTCCTTGCCCATGGCACCGAGGCCATAGAGGAAGGGGCGGCCGATATAGGTGCCACGCGCGCCGAGTGCCACGGCCTTCAGCACATCCTGACCGGAGCGGATACCACCATCGATATGCACTTCGACGCGGTCGGCGACGGCATCGACGATCTTCGGCAGCATGCTGATCGAAGAGGGGGCGCCATCGAGCTGACGGCCGCCGTGATTGGAGACGATAATGGCATCGGCGCCGGTTTCGGCTGCGTGCCTGGCATCCTCGACATCGAGGATACCCTTGATGATCAGCGGGCCGCCCCACTGTTCCTTGATCCAGGCGACATCTCTCCACGATAGCTGCGGGTCGAATTGTTCATTCGCGAAAGTCGTGATCGAGGGAAGATCGGCGAGGCCTTTGGCGTGGCCGACGATGTTGCCGAAGCTGCGGCGCTTCGTCTTCATCATCTCCATGCACCAGTAGGGGCGCGTCGCCATCTGCCAGATATGTTTCGGCGTGAGTTTCGGCGGTGCCGAGAGGCCGTTGCGCAGGTCCTTGTGGCGCTGGCCGATAATCTGCAGGTCGGCGGTCAGCACCAACGCAGAGCATTTGGCGGCCTTGGCGCGGTTGATGAGATCGAGCACGAAGCCTCTGTCGCGCATGACATAGAGCTGAAACCAGAAGGGCTTCGTCGTGACGGAGGCGACATCCTCGATGGAGCAAATGCTCATGGTCGAGAGCGTGAAGGGCACGCCGAATTCTTCCGCCGCGCGCGCCGCCAGCATCTCGCCATCGGCGTGCTGCATGCCGGTCATGCCCGTCGGGGCAAGGGCCACCGGCATCGACACCTTCTGGCCGATCATCGTGGTTTCGAGCGTGCGGTTGGTGATGTCGACAAGCACGCGCTGGCGCAGTTTGATATCGCGAAAATCGGCTTCGTTGGCGGCGTAGGTCGATTCCGTCCAGGCGCCGGAATCCGCGTAGTCGAAGAACATCTTCGGAACGCGGCGCTGAGCCATTTTCTTGAGATCGGCGATGGTCAGCGGCTTGGTCATGAGCGAACTTTCACATCTGATGACGTGGTCGAATACCACGCTTCTTCAGCCTTTGGTATTTGATTTCAGAGGGTTTTGCCGTCAGGCCACCGCCCTGCTAGAGCCCGCTTTTCAGCGCGACGCCCGCGACATAAGTTTCCGCAACGGCGCGGTCGTCACCCATGGTCTGCAGCAGGAACAGTTCCTCCGAAAGCGTCTTTACGACATCCATTTTCAGGGCCATGGCCGGTGTTGCGGCCGCGTTGAGAACGACCAGGTCGGCGTCCGTGCCCGGCTCCAGCGTGCCGATCCTGTCGGCCAGAGATAGCGCCTCGGCATTGCCGAGGGTCATGTAATAGTAGCTGTCGAGCGGGTTCAGCCGTTCGCCGAGAAGCTGCTGGATCTTATAGGCTTCGTCCATGGTCCGCAGCATGGAATAGCTGGAACCACCGCCGATATCGGTGGCAACGCCGATGCGAACGGGCTTCTCGCGGCGGGCGAGCGCCTTCAGCGGGAAGAGGCCGGAGCCGAGGAAAAGGTTGGAGGTCGGGCAATGGACGGCGACCGCTCCGGCCTCGCTCATGGCATCGGCCTCACGGTCTGAAAGATGGATGGCGTGGCCGAAGAGGCTCTTCGGTCCGAGCAGGCCATAGCGGGCATAGATATCGGTGTAGTCGGCCGCATCAGGATAGAGTTCGCATGTGAACTTGATCTCGTCGTGGTTTTCCGACAGATGCGTCTGGATGTGCAGATCGGGGAACTCGCGGGCAAGCGCTGCCGTCGCCTCCATCTGCTCCGGCGTCGAGGTGATTGCGAAGCGCGGCGTGATGGCAACGTGGTTGCGGCCCCTGCCGTGCCAGTCGGCGATCACCTGCCGCGTCTCGTCGTAGCCCATTTCGGGCGTATCGAGCAGGCCTTGCGGCGCATTGCGGTCCATCATCACCTTGCCGCCGACCATGCGCATGTTTCGGCGCATGGCTTCCGCAAAAAAGGCATCTGCCGAGGTCTTGTGGACAGAGCAATAGGCGACGGCCGTGGTCGTGCCGTGACGGATCAGTTCGTCGTAGAAATGCGTGGCAATCTTCTCGGCATGGGCGCTTTCGACGAAGCGGCATTCCTCGGGGAATGTGTAGGTATTCAGCCATTCCAGAAGGTTTGCGGCATAGGAAGCAATGACCTGCATCTGCGGGAAATGAAGGTGCATGTCGATGAGGCCGGGCATGATCAGATGCGGACGGTGATCGATTTCGGCGACCTCGGCAGGCGCCTTGGTCTTGACGTCAGCATAGGCGCCGATAGCAGCGATGATGCCATTCTCGATCAACAGACCACCGTCTGTCTCGTAGAAATAGCTCTCGCTATCGGCGAGGCTGAGCGGAGCGCGGCGGAAGGAGAGCAGGCGCCCGCGCAGGAGTGTCATGGTCATTCTTGTTTGCCTTCGACTGCGCTTTCGAACCAGGCGACGAGCAGCTTGCGCTCATCCGGTGTAATGTCGGTCACGTTCCCCGGCGGCATGGCATGGCTGCGGCCCGCCTGTATATAGATTTCCCGGGCGTGCGCAGCGATTTCTGCGTCATTTTCCAAGATTACGCCCTTCGGCGGCCGGGCGATACCTTCATAGACCGGCTCTGCCGCATGACACATGGAACAGCGCGTGCCGATCAGCTGTTTGACGGCGGGAAAATGTGGATCGCCGGCAAATTGCTGGAAGGCGGGTGCCACGGATCCGCTCTGATCCTCGCCGGTCAGGATCTTCGGTGCAGTCGACAACCACATGATGAGGATGAAGAGCACGACGGTGACGATCCAGGTCCAGGTCGGTCGTCCCTTGCGGGCATGGGTGGTGTTGAACCAGTGGCGTATCGTGACCCCCATCAGGAAGACCAGTGCGGCGATCACCCAGTTGAAGGCGGTGCCGAAGGCCAGCGGATAGTGGTTCGACAGCATGAAGAAGATGACAGGCAGCGTCAGGTAGTTGTTATGCAGCGAGCGCTGCTTGGCCATATAGCCATATTTGGCATCCGGCGTGCGGCCTGCGATCAGGTCGGCCACGACGATCTTCTGGTTGGGAATGATGATCATGAAGACGTTGGCCGACATGATCGTGGCGGTGAAGGCGCCGAGATGCAGGAAGGCGGCACGGCCGGTGAAGACCTGCGTATAGCCCCAGCCCATGAAGACCAGCACGACATAGAGCACCGCCATCAGGCCCCAGGTGTTCTTTCCGAGCGGCGACTTGCAGAGCAGGTCGTAGACGATCCAGCCGAAGCCGAGCGATGCGAGCGAGATCAGGATGGCGACCGGCTTGGAAATATCCAGCACATGGCGATCGATGAGGAAGAGGTCGGCGCCGCCGTAATAGACGATGCAGAGCATCAGGAAGCCTGAGAGCCAGGTGAAATAGCTTTCATATTTGAACCAGGTCAGGTGTTCCGGCATCTCGGCCGGTGCCACCAGATATTTCTGGATGTGATAGAAGCCGCCGCCATGGACCTGCCATTCCTCGCCGTGAACTCCGGCTGGCAGATGCGGGCGCTTCACCAGGCCGAGGTCGAGCGCGATAAAATAGAAGGACGATCCGATCCAGGCGATCGCGGTAACGACGTGGAACCAGCGCGCCGCAAAGGCCAGCCACTCCCAGGCTATTGCATATTCATACATTCAGTTCCCCTGTTCTTTTTCCCGACTCGTGAGATTGCGAGAAATTCAAGCGGGAGGAAAGGGGGAACTTGGGGTTTCTTGCCGCAGTGGACGTTGCAGTAAGAGCTTGCCGGGTGCGGCATATGTGCTAAGGCATCGCAACGACGCTAATAAGGAGCCGCTGAAACATGCAGATCGAAGTCCCTTGCCCGAAGTGCCGCAACACGCGCATGAAATTTCCGCGCCCGCAGCCGATCGACAGCGACATCATCACCTGCTTCAGCTGTAATTTCGAACTCGGCACCTACGGATCGATCAAGACCAAGATGGTGGCGATGCTGAACCGGGTTGCCGCTGCCGAACAGCAGCAGAAGAAACACTGATCTACGGTTTCGGCCGGTGCGGCTGAGCCGGACGAAGCAAAATCCCATACCCGGGGAGCGCTGGCCAATTCGCAAGCTTTTGCGGATGAAGGCAATCATTCCTGCAATCTTCGGATCGGCTGAGGCTCGAACCTCTGGCTCGGCGATGCAGTCGGCAATGTCCTCCAGAAGGCGGGCATCGAATTGGCCGACAGATCGTGGTGCAGGGGCGGGTCTGCCCTGGTCGAGTGACAGTATCATCAAGGGCGATAACATCGAAACCTCCCAAATTGCCGCGCTCCTTGCGCGGTAAGAGGAGATTGCTTCGCGGGCGTGCGCAGGGTCCTTTAGCGGCCCCCTAAAAGATCCAAAAAGTTCCGAAGCGTCCCTAAGCCTCCGGCAGGCCGGCGCTGCGTAGTCCCTCCAGGACAAGGGCCCGGCGTTCGGGAATTTTGGTCGCCTGCCCGGCTGCGATGCTTGCCAGCGTGCTGTCAGGCGCGATGCGCAACAGATGTTGCAGGAAGCGCTTGGCCTCTTCGACACGACCGAGGTTCATATTGTCGGTGATCAGGATCCAGACCGTCGGATCGAAATTCGGGTTCAACGCCAGTGAACGCGATGCCCACAGAAGCGATTGCTCATAATTGCCGCGGATCATCTCAATATCGGCGAGGCCGCAGAAGGTGATGTGAGCGTAGGGATCAAGCGGGCTCAGGCGGTGGGCACGCGTGAGATATTGCTGCCCCCGATCAAGATCGCCGCAATGAACGTGGGCAATTCCGGCTCTTACGACAACGCTCAGGCTGTTGGGATTGAGATCGACGGCGGCCTGCATGATTGCCAGACCCCAATCATATTCGCGCCCGACCTGAATGAGCGACATGCCGCAGGTGGCCATGATCGTGGCGTCGCCTTTCGCCAGTTCGATGCCCCGGCGTGCGAGCGCGACACATTTCTCCGCATCGTCGGGCCCAAAGGGCGGCCAGCCCATCGTTCTGCGGTGTTCGAGCGTATAGGAGGCGAGTGCCAGAATGCGGGCATTATCCGGCTCGCGTTCGAGCGCCTCGGTCAACAGAGCATGGGCTTCTGCATTCTGTCTGGAGGTTTCGGCAAGAATTTTCGGCAGGACCTGCAGGCAGATATCATAGACGGAGATGCTGCCGGGCCGTTCCCGGCGTGCGTGTTCCAGTTCGGCGCGCTGGACATGGGGCTCGATTCCTATGGCGACGGATTCGGTAATGCGGTCCTGAAACTCGAAGACATCTTCGAGGTCGCCGTCAAAGCTTTGCGCCCAGAGCTGCATATTGGCGGCGGCATCCACCAGCCGGGCATAGATGCGTAATCTGTTGCCGGATTTGCGCAGGCTTCCTTCCAGCACATATTTGACGCCGAGTTCTCCGGCGATCTTTCTGACGTCACCCATGCCGCGATAGACGAAGCTGGTATTGCGGGCAATGACCGCAAAGGACCTGAAGCGGCTGAGTGCGGTGATGACATCGTCGACGACGCCATCGGCAAAATATTGCTGCTCGGGGTCGCCGCTGAGGTTTTCGAAAGGCAGTATCGCGAGAGACGGGAATATGTCGTCGCCGATATCAGAGGTCGGCGTCTGGCTCCTGAAGAGGCGATAGCCGAGGCGTGGCAGCGTGACGATCCATTCCTGCCCGTCGGGTCGCTGCCCGAGCGCCTTGCGCAGATGCGCGATCTGTACGGAAAGATTGCCTTCCTCGACCATCAGTCCCGGCCAGCCCGCTTCGATCAAGGCATCCTTTCCGACCGGTCTGCCGTCTGCATTCAGCAGCGCTGTGAGCAGAGCGATTGCGCGCTGGCCAAGCGGGACTGGCTGGCCGTCCCGCCGCAGAATGCCGCTGGCGGGGTCGAGCATGAAACGGCCAAAAGCATATCGCTGGTCTTCCATGGGGATATTTATATCCGCGCAATTTGAGGTGGCAATCTGGTTGTGCATCGTGCTGCCAAGGAGACGTGTGTTTCGCGTGCCTTAAAAAACGGCCGATTTCTGCGACATTTTATCCGCCGTGAATGCGTCAATGTGGAACAGAAGGTTCCTTGAAATGTGCAGATCGAATTACAGTTGTTAAATATTGGGCCGCCGGAACGAGGTGGAAACCGCACGACACTGGCGGCGCATTCATCGACGGAGAAGATGCCCATGCGCAGCATTCTGACATGCGTGATGATTGCATATGCGTCGTTTGCGACGGCCCACGACGCCGCTACGGGTTGGAGTTACGACCCTTACTGTTGCAATGGAGATGCTCATAACGGCGATTGCCAGATGATCCCGTCCAAAACCGTGGCCATTACTCCCAATGGCTATCTTCTGACGTTAAGGCCCGGCGATCACCGGCTTGTGACGCGCGACCATGTTTTTCTGCTGCCGATGACCAAGGCGATGCATTCGGGTGACAGCGACTACCATCTCTGCCTGTTTCCGAACGAGGACACGCCGCGATGTTTCTATGCGCCCGACATGGGATACTGAGCGACGCGCATTTCTTAACGCGCTGTATAGTCAGGCTTGCTCGACGTTGAATTTCTCGAGCAGCCATTTCCGGAAATTCCTGATTTTCGGAACGTTTCGCCTGTTTTCGGGATAGGCGAGCCAATAGTCGCGTCCGTCATTGCCGGTCAGTTCGAAGGGCTGGTAAAGCCTGCCGGCCGCGACATCGTCCTGGAAATGGCCGGGATTGAGCATGGCGACACCGCCGCCGGCGATCGCGATGCTGGCATCGAGGATCTGGGTGCCGAATTCGCTTTTCGGATAGCGGGAGAGATCGGCATCCTTGACGCCGGCGGCCGCGAACCATTCCGCCCACCAGGAATCGCCGGCGCTGATCAGGAACAGTTTCAGGAGATCTGCGGGCTCGTGGATGCCGCCCATTTCGGCAGCGAGCTTGGGGCTCAGCATGGGGGAATAGTCGAGCTTCATCAGCCGGTGGCTGATGAGCCCCGGCCAGTCGCCGCGACCCCAGCGGATCGCTACATCTGCGGCCTCTTTCTGGAAATCGACGATGTTGCCCGAGGTGACCAGCCTGACGGCAATATTGGGGTATTGAAGCTGGAAGGAACCGATATAGCGCGACAGCCATTGCTGGGCGAAAGTCGCCGTCGAATGGATCGTCAGCGTTTCCTCCGTCGTCTTGCGCATCGAGGCCATGGCTTCGATCAGGATGTTGAATGCATCCGAAACTCTCGGCGCCAGGTGTTCGCCTGCTTCGGTCAGCTCGATCTGACGCGGGCGGCGCAGAAAGAGGGGCTCACCGATATTCTCTTCCAGAAGCTTGATCTGGTAGCTGACGGCCGTCTGCGTCATGCCGAGTTCATCCCCGGCCCTGGTGAAGCTGCCGAGCCGGGCCACGGCTTCGAAGACGCGCAGCGCATTCAGCGGGAACTGCTTCGACAGTTTCATGAATAAGTTCTCTTTATGGATGCAGACGATTGTTCGATTGGAATTGCAGCATTTTTCCCGACAAACTGCAATCATCTCATCAAGCCATCGAGGTGATGTCATGGATTGCCAAGCTATCGACGACAGCCGTTCTCCAGCAAGAGAGGCGCTAATCACCACCGTCATTCGCCGGCTGGCCGGCGGAATCGGCAGCCGGATACCGCGGCTGGATATGGATGCCATGCCCGATCGCATCAAGCGCGATCTCGGTTTCCTGGACGGACGCGATCCGCACTACGAGGACGATCGGTCGCGGTAGGAGGCCAGTGCGGTCAGGATCTCGGCGGCCGTCATGGCGGCGATGACGTGAGGGCGCTTGTCCTTCACTGCCGATCCGCCGATCGGCAGTGTAAGGTGATCGAGCCAGGAGCGTTCGCCGCCTGCATCACGGGAAAGCCAGTTCGCGAAGGTCGCCCGCTTGGTGGCTGAGCCGATCATGCCAGTATAGGCAAAGTCTGCGCGGGCGAGTGCTTCCCGCGCGATCAGAAAATCCAGCGCATGGTCATGGGTGAGGATGACGAGTGCCGCACCTGCAGGCATGTCCTTCACCAATGCCTCGGGCATCGGCACCAACAGGCTCTTCGTCGAGACCGGAAGATTGGCGAGTTCGTCTTTCCGGGTCTCGATAACGGTGACCGAAAGCGGCAGCGGCGCGAGTGCCGCGGCAAGCGCGCGGCCGACATGGCCGGCGCCGAAGACGTAGACTTCCAGCAGCTGTTCGGCTTCGCTTTCCCGCTTTTTCTCCAGCTCGTTCCTGACTGCATCCGTCACAGGCCGGAAGCGCAGTTGCGTGCGGCCGCCGCAGCACTGGCCGATTTCCGGGCCGAGCGGAATATCCATGACGTCGGTGCCGCCGGTGCCGGCGAGCAGGTCGCGGGCATTGCCGATCGCGATGAATTCGAACTGGCCGCCTCCGATCGTGCCCCAGAGGCTGCTGCCCGAAACCAGCATGAAGGCGCCGGTCTCGCGCGGTGTCGAGCCCTGCGTGCCCGTTATTTCGACAAGGATCACATCGGGCTGGAGGGCCAGAAAGGCGCGGAAGTCGCTGCCGGGCACAAAACCGGAAAGGATTTCGCGCCGGGTCATGGCTACACCCTCTTCATCCTCTCGACCGCCATCAGCACGCGTTCGGGCGTTGCGGGGGCATCGAGATGGGGGCAGACGCGGTAATTCGCGACGCTGGCGACGGCCATGGAGAGCGCTTCCAGCACGGAGATCGCCAGCATGAAGGGCGGTTCACCGACGGCCTTGGAACGGCCGATCGTGGCTTCCGCATTCTCGGACCATTCGGCGAGCCGCACGTTGAAGATCTTCGGCCGGTCGGAGGCGAGGGGGATCTTGTAGGTGGAGGGGGCGTGCGTGCGCAGGCGGCCCTTTTCATCCCACCAGAGTTCCTCGGTCGTCAGCCAGCCCATTCCCTGGACGAAGGCGCCCTCGACCTGGCCGATATCGATTGCCGGGTTCAGGGAACGGCCGACATCGTGGAGGATATCGGTGCGGTCGATCAGATATTCGCCGGTCAGCGTGTCGATCGTCACCTCGGTGCAGGCGGCGCCATAGGCGAAATAATAGAAGGGCGTGCCGCGGCCGGCCTTGCGGTCCCAATGGATCTTCGGCGTCTTATAGAAGCCGGCGGCCGACAGCTGAACGCGGGCGAAATAGGCCTGCTTGATGAAATCAGGGAAGGGGATTTCGATCTCGCCGACCCGCACGCGGTTCGGCAGGAAGATGACCTCCGAGACCGGCACTTCCCATTTCTCTGCTGCGAATGCGACCAGCCGTTCCCTAAGCTGGCGGGCCGCATCATAGGCGGCCATGCCGTTCAGGTCCGAACCAGAGGAGGCGGCGGTCGCCGATGTGTTTGGCACCTTGCCCGTCGTGGTCGCCGTGATCTTCACGCGGTCTATATCGACCTGGAAGCTGTCGGCCAGAACCTGTGCCACCTTGGTGTAGAGGCCCTGGCCCATTTCCGTGCCGCCATGGTTCAGATGGATCGAGCCATCCTGATAGATATGGACGAGGGCGCCGGCCTGGTTGAAGGCGGTCATGGTGAAGGAGATGCCGAATTTCACTGGCGTCAGCGCAATGCCCTTGCGGATATAGCGGTTGTCGCGATTGAAGGCGACGATGGCGTTGCGCCGGGCACGGTAGTCGGCGCTGTCTTCGAGTTCCTCGACGACGCGGGCGATGATGTTGTCCTCGACCTCCTGATGAAAGGGCGTGGTCGTGCGCCCCGAGCCCGGCTGGCCGTAGAAATTCAGCTTGCGGATATCAAGCGGGTCCTTGCCGACGGCATAGGCGATTTCTTCGATGAAGCGCTCGGCGCCGAGCATGCCCTGCGGGCCACCGAAACCGCGAAAGGCGGTGTTGGAGACGGTATGCGTCTTCAGCGGCTGCGAGATCAGATGCACATGCGGATAAAAATAGCTGGAATCGGCATGGAACAGCGCACGGTCGGTGACCGGGCCGGACAGGTCCGAGGAAAAGCCGCAGCGGGCGGAATAGGTGGCGTCGACCGCATGGATCCGGCCTTCGTCATCGAAACCGAGTTCATAGTCGACACGGAAGTCGTGCCGCTTGCCGGTGGCGCTCATGTCCTCGTCACGGTCCGGGCGAAACTTGATGGCGCGCTTCAGCTTCTTGGCTGCCACTGCGGCCAACGCTGCGAATTGATTGCCCTGCGTTTCCTTGCCGCCGAAGCCACCGCCCATGCGGCGCACGTTGACGGTGACGGCGTTCGAGGGAATGTTCAGCACATGCCCGACGATATGCTGGATTTCGCTCGGATGCTGGGTCGAGGACCAGACGGCGACCTCATCGTCCTCGCCAGGGATCGCCATGGCAATATGGCTCTCAAGGTAGAAATGCTCCTGGCCGCCGATGCGCATCTGGCCCTTCAGCCGGCGCGGAGCATTTTCCATTTCCGCTTTCGCTTCGCCACGCTGCAGCGTCATCGGGGTTATGACGAGCGGGCTGCCATTTTCAATGGCGGCGTCGATGTCGCTCCAATGGGGGAGATCGCGATATTCGATCTTTGCCTTGCGCGCGGCGCGGCGCGCGATCTCGCGGGTTTGCGCGATCACCGCAAAGATCGGCTGGCCGTGGAATTCGACCTTGGTTTCGGCAAGCAGCGGCTCATCGTTGCTGCCATTCGAGCTGACGTCGTTTACGCCGGGAATGTCCTTGCCGGTGAAGACCCAGACGACGCCGGGACAGGCCGCGACCTCGGAGAGATCCATCGAGACGATCTCGGCATGGGCGCGGTCCGACATTCCGAGCGCGCCATGCAGGAGATCTGCGGGTTCTGGAATATCGTCGATATAATCGGCACTTCCGGTGACATGCTTATGCGCTGAATCATGGCGCAGCGAGACATGCATCTGGCCGTTGATGAGCTTGCGATCCTCGAAGGTGGACTTGTCCATCAGATGGCTCCTTCGTGGGCAGATGTGGTGCCGTGTGGCCCCCTCATCCGCCCTTCGGGCACCTTCTCCCCCAGGGGAGAAGGGGGGAAGGAGACGGCGCGGCATCCCCTTCTCCCCAGCGGGGAGAAGGTGGCGGCAGCCGGATGAGGGGGCCACACGGCACCAACAAACACCATCCTTATCATGCCACCTCCTCGAACCGCTTCAGCTCGGCGGGCGCACCGACCGTTTCAAGGTAAAACCGCGTCAGCAGGTTCTTGGCCGTCAGCTGGCGATATTCCGCTGTGGCGCGCCAGTCCGTCAGCGGCTGGAAGTCGGCGTCAAAGGCAGGGCGTGCAGCCTCGATGGTCGCTTCGCTCCAGGGCTTGCCGATCAGCTCGGCCTCGACGCTGCGGGCGCGCTTGGGTATTGCCGCCATGCCGCCAAAGGCAATGTGGATCTCGGTGACGCGCTCGGCTTCGTCCAGCACCAGATAGAAGGCACCGAGCACGGCGGTAATATCCTCGTCTCGGCGTTTGCTGATCTTGTAGGCGGCGAACTTGGCGTCTGCGACCGGGTAGGGCACGAAGACGCTCTCGACGAATTCGCCCGGTTTCCGATCCTGTTTGCCATAGGTGATGAAGTAATCCTCGAGCGGCAGCCTGCGCACACCTTCGATCGAGCGCAGCGTCAGTTGTGCGCCGAGCGCGATCAGGGGCGGCGGGCTGTCGCCGATCGGCGAGCCATTGGCGATGTTGCCGCCGATGGTGCCCATGTTGCGCACCTGATCGCCGCCGATGCGCGTTATGAGGCGGGCAAAGGCAGGTATCTTACGGGCGATGGTCTCAAGCGCACGGGTATAGGTGACGCCGGCGCCGATGGTAATGCCGTATTCGCCTGCAATGATCGACTGAAGCTCCGTCAGATGATTGATGAAGATGACGGGATCTAGCTCACGCATCTGCTTCGTCACCCAGAGGCCGACATCGGTGGAGCCGGCAACGATGGTCGCCGTCGGCTCGGCGGCCAGCACCCGCGCAAGCGCGTCGGCGGAGCGGGGCACAATGAGGCGGCCCTCTTCTGACGCAATCGAGATCGTCTCGGATGCCTGCATGGCCCAGAGACGGGCAATGATTTCGGCGCGGGTCTTTTCAAGCGGATCGAAAAGCGTGCTTGGGCGCTGTAGGCTCACCTGCTCGGCGGCCTTGACGATGGGCTCGTAGCCGGTGCAGCGACAGAGATTGCCTTGCAGCGCCTTTTCGATCTCGGCACGATCCGGCTTATCGTTGGAGAGCCAGAGCCCGTACAGGGACATGACGAAGCCAGGCGTGCAGAAGCCGCATTGGGAGCCGTGGCAATCGACCATGGCCTGCTGCACCGGATGCAGCGTGCCATCCTTTGCAGCCAGGTGCTCGATCGTCACGACGTGGGTCGCGTGCAGCGAGCCGATGAAGCGGATGCAGGCATTGACGGATTCATAGAAGAGCTTGCCATCAATGAGCCGGCCGATCAGCACGGTGCAGGCGCCGCAATCGCCTTCGGCGCAGCCTTCCTTGGTGCCTGTCAGCCGTCGCTTCAGCCGGAGAAAATCGAGAAGAGTCTCCGTCGGCCGGACATTGCCCAAAGTAACGTCCTCGCCATTGAGGATGAAACGGATGCTGTCGTTCATGATATTCCCGGATGTTTTCTAAAATGGTTATGCCGCCGTCCAGCCCCCGTCAATCGAGATATGCGTGCCGGTCACCTGCCGGGCTTCCTCGCTTGCGAGGTAGAGCGCCAGCGCGCCGATTTCCTCGGCCTTGACGAATTCGTGCGTCGGTTGCGCCTTGAGGATGACTTCGGTCTTGACCTGCTCCTCCGTCATGCCGCGCGCCTTTGCTGTATCCGGGATCTGTCTTTCGACCAGCGGGGTCAGCACGTAACCGGGGCAGATCGCGTTTACCGTCACGCCGAATTCGGCGAGTTCGAGGGCGGCCGTCTTTGTCAGGCCCAATATACCATGCTTTGCCGCTACATAGGCAGATTTGAAGGGCGAGGCGACCAGGCCATGCGCCGAAGCGATGTTGATGATGCGGCCGTGTTTTTTCGCCTTCATCAGCGGGATCGCAGCACGCATCGTATGGAAAGAGCTGGACAGATTGATGGCGATGATCTGGTCCCACTTTTCGATCGGGAAATCCTCGATCTTTTCGACATGCTGGATGCCGGCATTGTTGACGAGCACATCGACCGTCCCGAAGGTCCTGGCCGCAGTTTCGATCAGATCGGCAATCTCTGATGGCTTCGTCATATCGGCCGGGTGATAGAGGGCCTTGGCTTTCGACGATGATTCAAGGCGCTCGACTATCGCCTTGATTTCATCTTCTTTTCCGAAGCCGTTGATGACGACGTTGTCGCCCCTGGCGGCAAAGGCAGTGGCAATCGCAAGCCCGATGCCGCTGGTGGACCCGGTGACGACGACTGATCTGCTCATGCTTCTTCCTCCCTGACAATGAGATGCTGCATTGCAGCGTTGGAGCGAGGTTATGCTCAAAGGCGTCGGGCTGGCAATCGGGAAGTGGCTGAGGGACGCCACTGCCAGTTACGCCCTTCCAAGCCGGGCGGACCTGCCCTATTGATTTGCCACGGCAACAGCATGCAGCGGGAGGAATCGCATGGGTGGATATGTTCTGGCGGTCGATCAGGGAACGACCTCGACGCGGGCGATCGTCTTCGATGGCGACATGAAGATCGCCGGCATGGGCCAGAAGGAATTCACGCAGTTCTATCCGCGCTCCGGCTGGGTGGAACATGATCCTGAGGAAATCTGGGATTCGGTCGTTTCCACCGTCCATATGGCGCTGCGCGAAGCCAAGGTCACGGCAAAGGATATTGCAGCACTCGGCATCACCAACCAACGCGAGACCGTCGTTGTCTGGGAGCGCGAGAGCGGCAAGCCGATCCAGAATGCCATCGTCTGGCAGGACCGGCGCACGGCGAGTTATTGCGACAATCTGAAGCGGCAGGATCTGGAGCGCACCTTCACGAAGAAGACCGGGCTCATTCTCGATCCCTATTTCTCGGGCACCAAGCTTTCCTGGATGCTTGCAAACGTGAAGGGCGCGCGGGCGAGAGCAGCGCGCGGCGACCTCTGCTTCGGCACGATCGACACGTTCCTCATCTGGCGACTGACGGGCGGCAAGAGCTTCGTGACCGACGCGACCAATGCCTCGCGCACGCTGATGTTCAATATCGCCACCAACGAATGGGACGAGGATCTGCTCGACATCCTGCGCGTACCGGCCGCCATGCTACCGGAAGTGAAGGATTGCGCCGATGATTTCGGCATCGTCGATCCCGAGCTGTTTGGTGCCGCGATCCCGATCCTCGGCGTTGCCGGCGATCAGCAGGCGGCGACCATTGGTCAGGCCTGCTTCGAGCCGGGCATGCTGAAATCGACTTATGGCACCGGCTGCTTCGCGCTTCTGAATACCGGCAGCGATATGGTGCGATCGAAGAACCGGTTGCTGACGACCATCGCCTATCGCCTTGATGGCGAGACGACCTATGCACTGGAGGGCTCGATCTTCATTGCCGGCGCGGCGGTCCAATGGCTGCGCGATGGTCTCGGGATCATCGACAGGGCATCCGATACCAACGATCTGGCGGAGAAGGCCGATCCGACGCAGGAGGTTTATCTTGTGCCCGCCTTTACCGGGCTCGGCGCACCGCATTGGGATGCCAAGGCACGCGGCGCGATCTATGGCCTGACGCGCAATAGCGGCCCGGCCGAGCTTTCGAGGGCGGCGCTGGAGGCTGTCTGTTACCAGACGCGCGATCTCCTGGAGGCGATGCAAAAGGACTGGAAGAACGGCACGGACGACACGGTGCTGCGTGTCGATGGCGGCATGGTGGCTTCCGACTGGACGATGCAGCGTCTCTCCGACCTGCTGGAAGCGCCGGTCGACCGCCCAGTCATTCTGGAGACGACGGCGCTGGGCGCTGCCTGGCTGGCCGGCAGCAGAGCCGGGGTGTGGCCGGATCGCGAGAAGTTTTCCGCGACCTGGAAGCGTGACCGGCGCTTCGAACCCTCGATGGACGAGAAGACCCGTGCCGTAAAGCTCAGGGGCTGGAAGAATGCGGTGAAGCGGACGTTGAGCGAGCTCTGATCGCTCAACTCACCGGGCTCATGTGTGCATATTGCTTGCGGTATTCCGCAGGCGTGACGCCGAGATGGCGCGTGAAGGCGCGGCGCAAGGTGTCGTCATCGGCAAAGCCGCATTCGCTGGCTACCTGTTTCGGCACATGGCCGCTTTCGAGCAGCCGGCGGGCGGCGGCGATGCGTGTGGATTCGACCCAGGCTGCCGGCGTCATGCCAACCTCGTCGCGGAAGAGCCGGGCGAAATGCCGCGGGCTGAGTTCCATCCGGCGGGCGAGTTCGGCGACGCTATGGTCGGCAGCGGGATTGGCTGCGATCCAGCGCTGTACTTCCTGAAGGGCCGAGCGTCCGGCAGGAGCAGCTTCGCCCTTGCGGCTGAACTGCATCTGGCCACCGGGGCGCTTGAAGAACATGACGAGCTGGGCTGCGATACGCATCGCCACGTCACGGTCGAGGTCCTCTTCGACAAGGGAGAGGGCAAGATCCAGTCCCGCTGTGACGCCGGCAGCGGTTCTCAACTCTCCGTCGGCCACATGGATCGCGTCCTCCTCCACCGTCACGCCGGGATAGGCCTGTCTCAACCTCTCTGCGACAGCCCAGTGCGTGGTTACCCGGCGGCCCTCTAGCAGGCCGGCGGCTGCGAGCAGGAATGCGCCGCTGCAGACCGAGCCGTAACGGCGGGCGCCGGGTCCGGCCTTGCCGAGCCATGCCAACAGCTTTGCATCATGTTCGATCTCCGCTGCATTGGGACAGCCGGCGACAAGCAGCGTATCGAGCGGGCCGGTATCGTCCTCGATCGTATAGTCGGCGATCAGGCGGATGCCGGAGGAACTGCGGATATGCCCGTGCGTGGTGGCGATGACGACGGGGCGATAGACTTGCCTGCCACTCTGCAGATTGGCTTCGGCGAAAACATCGAGCGGACCGGAAACGTCCAGAAGCTGAACGCCGGGAACGGCAAGGATGGCGATGGTCCTGGGCTTCATCTGACGGCCTCATGTCCGCAGCGGAATGGTTTTGGCAGAAAATGACGGATAGCGTCGATTGCTGACATATCCAGCCGCTTTTACGCTCCTTGGCATCCACCATCAAGGAGAAAGACGATGACATTGACGATCGGCGGCATCAGCATTCCCGACAGCAAGCTGGCACGCGACATTACCGAACTTGTCAGGGACACGGAATCGCCGCTGCTCTTTCATCATTCCAGCCGGGTCTATTATTTCGGTGCGCTCTCGGGCCAACGCCGCGGCCTGAACTTTGACCCGGAACTGCTTTATGCCGGAGCCATGTTCCATGACATGGGGCTGATGCACCAGCATAGTTCGGAGCACGAGCGCTTCGAGGTCGACGGCGCCAATGCCGCTCGTGACTTCCTGAAAAGCTACGGCATCTCGCAGGCCGATATCGACACCGTCTGGACGGCAATCGCGCTGCATACGACACCCGGCATTCCGAAGCACATGCATCCGGTCGTGGCCCTGGTGACGGCAGGCGTGGAGATGGATGTGCTCGGCATCGACTATCACGGCTTCGGCGATGCCGACCGTGACGCAGTGGTGCGCGCCCATCCGCGCACGCCGCATTTCAAGGAGGATATCATCCAGACCTTCTATGACGGCATCAAGCACAAGCCGGAAACGACCTTCGGCAATGTGAAGGCGGATGTGATCGCCGACAAGGAACCGCATTTCCACAGGGGTAATTTCTGCAGCGTGATCCGCAATTCGGCGTGGGGCGGCTAAGCCCTAGGGGGCGGTGGCAGGCGGCTTGGTAACCGCCTGCCTGTTATCGTCATTTCTTCAGCCAGGGCGTTGCCGTGCTCCAGAAGATCACGTCGGCGCCGAGATAGTCCTCTGCGAAGGCAGTGAACTCTTCCTTGGTGAAGGGCTTCTTGGTCGCGGGGTTCCTGTAGGTGAGCGTCGGCTCCTGCACGGCGAGGCCGACATAGGAGAGCTTGCCCTTGTACTTGTTGAAGAAGGGGTAGGAGTTCTTCATCTGCGCCTTGCGGTTCGGTACGATGTCAGGGCCGCCGAGGCCGACATTGTGCTTCGCCGCAAAATCGAAGAGGCGGCCCATGTAATTATGGTCGTTCTCCCATTCGCAGGGCCAGAAGTTCACATATTGCACGACGAGCGACTTTTCGAAGGCCTTGCGGGCGAAGGCGAGGTTTTCCATCTCGGCCGAGAAATAGGCATCGCAGGAAAAGCCCTTCGGCTCATGCTTCGGGTCGAGATCGATGGAGGTTTCCGGCAGGTTGATGCCATAGACCTGGCCGTCGAATTTTTCGGCAAGTGCCTTCAACAGCGCCTGATAGCGAGCTCGAACGGCCGGGTTCCATTGCTGGGCGACCCAGCCGGAACCGACCGGCTTGTTTTCGCCGGGATTGTCGAATTGCGGGGTCAGGCCGCCATCATATTCCGGTTCGGTCAGCATATAGTCAGGGATGTTGCGCGCCGTTGGACTGAAGAAGCGATCCTGCACCTGGATGAACATCTTCTTGTTCAGGCTTTTGGCGATGGCCAGGTCCTGCTCGATCGCCGAAAAATCATACTGACCTTTCTCCGTTTCCAGGCTCTTCCAGGCATAGACGACCTGTACGCCGCCGATATCGGGCCGGGCGAGTCTCGCCTTTGCAGCTGCGAGGTCGCCGGCCCCCATATAGAGGAAATTTTCCGGGGCGGACGCGGCATGGGTAGCCTGCGTCGACAATATGAGGGTGGCAAGTGCTGCGAGAAGTTTCTGAGATTTGTTCACGGCGTTCTCGAATGGAAAGGTGATGGAAAGCGCCGACAGCTCTCAGGGTCAAATCAGGCAACTCAATGGCGTGGATTTCGAAGCCCCGTCATAGGCTAACTGCAGCGCTTCGATCAGATTTACTGATTTTCTTATTCGTAATTTTTTGATGCGGCCTGTCGGCCAAACGGTTACTCCTTCGTCATTCGGAAAGAGGAGTTACCGATGCTTTACGCAATCCTTTGCTACGCCAATGAGGAAACCGTTTTTGCCTGGACCGAGGAGGAAGAGGCTGCCGTCATGGGAAATCTGCATGCCGTGATCGAGCCGCTCGCCGCTGCCGGCAAGCTTGGCCCGACCGGCCGGCTGATGCCGACGACGGCCGCAGCAACCGTGCGCAAGGGCAGGGACGAGGCCTTCGTTGTCGATGGTCCGTTTGCGGAAACGAAAGAGGCGCTTCTCGGCTTCTATACGGTTGATTTCGAAACGCTGGATGAGGCGATCGCCTTCTCCAAACAGCTTTCGGCAGTCAATCCGGGTTCCACCTCTTACGAAATTCGGCCGTTCTACACCTTCAGGCCGGGAGAGATCGCATCATGACAGACATTGCCTGGATCGACCTCGCGCTTGCCTCGGCCCGGCCGAAGGCTCTTGGCGCGCTGCTGCGCTATTTCCGCAATCTCGATACTGCGGAAGAGGCGTTTCAGGAGGCGTGCCTGAGGGCGATCCGGACCTGGCCGGAAAAAGGGCCGCCGCGCGACCCGACGGCCTGGCTGATCTTCGTTGGTCGCAACAGCGGCATCGATGCGGTGCGCAAGCGGGCGAAAATCCAGGCGTTGCCGGATGAGGATCAGATTTCAGACAAGGAGGACGCCGAAAGCGATATTGCCGATCGGCTGGACGATTCCCATTATCGCGACGATATCCTCCGGCTGCTCTTCATCTGCTGCCATCCGGACCTGCCGGCCACCCAGCAGATCGCGCTGGCGCTGCGCATCGTTTCTGGCCTGTCGGTGACACAGATCGCGCGTGCGTTCCTCGTCTCCGAAAGCGCCATGGAGCAGCGCATCACACGGGCCAAGGCGCGCGTGGCGAAAGCCGGTGTGCCCTTCGAAACGCCGAGCCCGCAGGAGAGGGCCGAGCGGCTGGTGATCGTCAGTACGATGATCTATCTGATCTTCAACGAGGGCTACAGCCAGGCGGATCCGGAACAAGAGGCGGCTGCCTTCAGCGACGAGGCGATCCGGCTGGCGCGGCTGATGCTGCATATATTCCCCGCCGAACCGGAACTCATGGGGCTGCTTTCTCTCATGCTCTTGCAGATTTCCCGCCGGCAGGCACGCTTCAGCGCCGAAGATGAGATCGTGCTGCTCGAGGATCAGGACCGTTCGCTCTGGAACCAGCCCTTGATCAACGAAGCGCTGGCTCTGCTCGACAAGGCGCTGCGTCATCGCAAGCCCGGCCCCTATCAGCTCCAGGCAGCAATTGCCGCCGTCCATTCCCGTGCAAAACGCGCCGCGGATACCGACTGGGTGGAAATCGACCTGCTCTACCGCGCGCTGGAGCGCGTCCAGCCTTCACCGGTCGTGACGCTCAACCGGGCGGTCGTAGTCTCAAAGCTGAATGGACCGCAGGAGGCGCTCGATCTCATCGAACCGCTGGGCGAGAAGCTCGACGGCTACTTCTATTATCACGGCCTGCGCGGCAACCTGCTGACGCAGCTTGGCCGTATCGCGCCGGCCCGCATTGCCTTCGACCGCGCCATCGCGCTTGCCCATTCCGCAGCGGAAGCTGCCCATATCCGCCGGCAGATCGACAAGATGCAGGAAGAAGCGGCGCAGCCGGCGGCGAAATAAGCTGTACCTTCATGGGATGCCGCCCGTAACTTTCGCGGCACGGGCGTGGAAATCATCGATCCGTGGCGGGCATCGGCCTGACGCAGCCATCAACTTTGTCGAACAATCCGTTCCAGAATTTCCGTTTGCTCCGAGCCCTGCCGGACCTTATCTCAGGCGCAAGTTAAACAGGACACCGACCATGGAACTGGGCCTTTATACATTCGCAGACGTCAACCCCAATCCGTCCCGCAGCAAGGGCGTGGAAGCGGCCGAGCGGATCAAGCATCTGATCGAGGAGATCGAGCTCGCCGATCAGGTCGGGCTCGATGTCTTCGGGCTCGGCGAACATCATCGGCCTGATTATGTGGCATCGGCGCCGGTGGTGGCGCTTGCGGCGGCTGCGGCGAAGACGAAGAACATCCGTCTCAGCAGCGCCGTCACAGTTCTTTCCTCCGACGATCCGGTGCGGGTGTTCCAGCAGTTTGCGACGCTGGACCTGATTTCCAACGGGCGCGCCGAGATCATGGCGGGGCGGGGTTCCTTCATCGAATCCTTCCCGCTCTTCGGCTACAATCTCGAAGATTATGATCAGCTCTTCGAAGAGAAGCTCGATCTTCTTCTGGCTCTGCGCGACAGCGAGATCATCAACTGGCAGGGCGAACTGCGCGCGCCGATCAATGGGCGCGGCGTCTATCCGCGGCCGCTCCAGGATCCGCTGCCTTTATGGATTGCCGTCGGTGGCACGCCGCAGTCCGTGGCGCGCGCCGGCGCGCTTGGTCTGCCGGTCGCGCTTGCCATCATCGGCGGCGAATATCCGCGCTTTGCGCCACTCTTCGACCTCTATCGGGAAGCCGCCCGCCGGGCAGGGCAGGATGCGGCAAAGCTGAAGACCAGCATCAATGTGCATGGTTTCATCGCCGATACGACCGAGGCGGCGGCAGACCAGTTTTACGGTCCGCAGGCTGAAGTGATGAACCGCATCGGCCGCGAGCGCGGCTGGGGTCCGACGAGCCGGGCGCATTTCGACATGTCGCGCGGCCCGACCGGTAATCTCTTCCTCGGTGATCCGGAACTCGTGGCCGAGAAGATCGTTGCTGCACACAAGGCTTTCCGCAATGATCGCTTCCTGCTGCAGATGGCGATCGGCCTGATGCCGCATGATCAGGTCATGCGCGGCATCGAGCTCTACGGGACAAAAGTGGCGCCGATCGTCAGAAAGGCATTGACTGAAACTTCCGAAGGCGCGAAAGCCACCGCCTGACGAAGAGCCTGTCGCTCTCGGCAAAGCCGGAACGTGTCTATGGTTATCGAGAACGACGAAGAACTTTCCAAGCTCAAAGAGATCGGCCGTATATGCGCCAATGCCATCCAGGTCATGGCGGCAGCGATGGAGCCGGGCATGACGACGCTGGAGCTCGACCAGATCGGCCGCAAAGTTCTGGAAGACGCCGGTGCGCGCTCGGCACCCGAATTCTGTTACCAGTTTCCGGGTGCGACCTGCATCAGCGTCAACGAGGAAATCGCCCACGGCATTCCCGGCCCGCGCGTCATTCGTCCAGGTGATCTCGTCAATATCGACGTTTCGGCGGAAAAGGACGGCTTCTTTGCGGATACCGGCGCCTCCTTCGCCGTGCCGCCGGTCGCATCCCGCATCGATAGGCTCTGCCGGGACGGCAGACGGGCGCTCTGGGTGGGTCTGAACCAGATCAAGGCGGGCGAGCCGCTGGCGAAGATCGGCAATGCCGTAGGCGCCTTCGCACAGAAGAACCGCTATACGCTCGTTGCCAATCTCGCGAGCCACGGCGTCGGCCGCTCGCTGCACGAGGAACCGGCCGAACTTTCCACCTGGCCTGATCCTTCAGAACGGCGCATGATGACGGAAGGCCTCGTCTTTACCGTCGAGCCTTTTCTTTCGCTTGGTGCCACGTGGGCTGAAGGCGGCGATGATGCCTGGACGCTTTACGCCGATCCCAAGGCCCCGACAGTGCAATACGAACATACGGTCGTTGCGACCCGTAACGGACCGATCATTCTGACATTGGCGGCTTGAGGGGGATTTCCCCTCGCTGTTGGAGGTCGAGATGGCAGTTGCCTTCACCAAGGAAGAGAGTGCCGAAACCGCAGCGGAAACGCTGCTACCTGACCGCGCGATTTCGCCTCATCCAAATCTCGTGACGGAGGCCGGGCTGAAAGCGCTCGAATTGCAAATGCAGGAAGCGCGCCAGGCCTATGAGGCGGCAAGCACGGTCGAGGACGTCAACGAACGGCGGCGGCAGCAGGCAAATCCTCTGCGTGACCTGCGTTATTTCGTCGAGCGTCTTCGCACGGCCCAGCCTGTTCCGGCCCCGACATCGACGGAGACGGTCGCCTTCGGAAGCACTGTCACCTTCAGCCGTGACGATGGACGCGTCCAGACATATCGTATCGTGGGAGAGGATGAAGCCGATCCGAAAGCCGGATCGATTTCCTATGTCGCGCCGGTCGCCCGGGTTCTCACGGGCAAGGCCGTCGGTGATATCGCTGTCGTCGGCGATCAGGAACTCGAAATCATCAACATTTCCTGATCGCCCCACGCGTTTCCGGCGTCGCGTTCAATTCACTGCTTTTGAGAGGGCCGGTCAGGCAGCCTGAGGAAGGCGAGCAATGACCTTGATTTCGAAATCAAAGCCTGCCAGCCAGTTCACGCCGACGGCCGTCCAGTTCGGATAGGGCGCTTCACCGATCTCCTTGAAGCGAATATCGGAGATCACGGGCCATTGCGCGGCAGGATCGGTGTGGAAGGACGTGATGTCGACAACGTCGTCGAAGCTGCATCCGGCGGCCTTCAGCACGGCTTTCAGATTGTCGAAGGCAAGCTGTACCTGCCTTGCGAAATCGGGCTCGGGCGAGCCGTCTTCACGGCTGCCGACCTGGCCGGAGACGAAGAGAAGGTCACCGGAGCGGATCGCCGCTGAATAGCGGTTGATCTCATAGAGAGCCTGCCGGCCGGCGGGAAAGATTGCTTCGCGTTTGGTCATTGCTTTTCTCCTGTTCAGGCAAAAGGGTGCCTTTCGCCGGGCATTTGCTCGTCGATGGCAACGAGCATTAGTGGGTATGGCCAGCCCATTCCGGAGCAATTGATATACGCCCCGTATGTGGATATAATCAGAGATACGACGCGTATGTCAATACACATACGGTCCGTATGTGTATTTTGGGAGATGGTGATGGTCGCAAAGACCCGGGCGCAAATGATGGAGGAGACGCGGGCGAAGCTCATCCAGGCGGGCCGAAAAGCCTTTGCAGTCAAGGGCTATGCGGCTGCTTCGATGGACGATCTGACCGCCGATGTAGGGCTGACACGCGGCGCGCTCTACCACAATTTTGGTGACAAGAAGGGCTTGCTGCAGGCCGTGATTGACCAGATCGACGGCGAGATGGGAGAGCGGTTGCGTATCGAGCGGGATCGCGCCGAGACGACCTGGCTCGGGTTGTTGGCGGAATATACCGCCTATATCGAAATGGCTCTGGAGCCGGAGATCCAGCGCATCATGCTGCTCGATGGGCCGGCGGTGCTCGGCGATCCCTCGCAGTGGCCCAGTCAGAATGCGTGCCTTCGAACGACAACCCAGACAATTCAGGCGCTGATCGATGAGCGCACCGTCAAGCCCGTCGATGCGGAAGCTGCCGCGCGCTTGCTCAACGGGGCGTCGCTTAGCGCTGCTCTCTGGATCGCCGCCGTGGAAGACCCGCACAGCCTTCTCGCCAAGGTGGTCGAGGCCTTTCGCGATCTTGCGAGTGGCCTGCTGAAGACCTGACACCGACGAGGCGGCGGTTCACGCCGCCAATCGTCGATATGGCCTCAATCCCGTTGCGGTTCGGTCTTGCCGCCCTGCAGAATTTCCATGGCAGCGCGCTCCAAAATTCCGGAAATCCTGGCTGCTTCGCTTGCCGACCAGGGATGGCGCATGCGCAGTGCCGAACGCAGCAATTGACGGGCGGCGCGGACGCTGCCGTCGTCGCGGCCGAAGTCGTCGTCCTCCTCGTCGCGCCGGCGCCGTCCACCGCCACCTCCCTGCTGCTGCTCCGGGTCGAACATGCGGTTGACGAAGGCCATGCCCTCGGCAATGCGCTCCAGCTTGGCAAGTGCCTGGTCGATCATGGCACGGTTTTCTTCCACCTTCTGGCGGCCGGCATCGGTGATCTTGTAGAGCTTCTTTGTCCCGTCGTTCTCTACTTCCGCCAGTCCTGTTTCCTCCAGGTAGGTCAGCGCCGGATAGATGACGCCCGGGCTCGGGACGTAAAAGCCGCCGGAGCGTTCCTCCAGCGTCTTGATCAGTTCATAACCGTGGCTGGGACGCTCTTCCAGCAGCGCCAGCAGGATCGTCTGCAATTCGCCCGCGGAAAACCTGCGGCCCATTCCCATGCGCATGGCCTCGCCGACGAAGCCGCCTCGAAAACCTCTCATAACGAACTCCTTTGTATCAGATGTATCGCTCACTATGTCGTAAAACATATATCGTAAGATATGTCGTTCAAGGGGCGGTGCAAAAAATCTGTTCGTGAAATTGAAGAAGCCATCAGAATTACTCACTTGAGACGACCATGCTGCGGCGCGATAAAAGTGGCATGTTGGCTCCCAATAACGACCGTCCGGTCAATCTCTTCACCACAGCGCTGGCAGGCGCCGTCGCCATGGCGGCGGCCATGGGTTTCGGGCGCTTTTCCTTCACTCCGATCCTGCCGGGCATGATGGCCGGCGTGCCGCTATCGGCGGCCGATGCCGGTTTCATCGCCTCGGCCAATTTTGTCGGTTATCTCGTCGGTGCGGTTCTCGGCGCCTATGGCTGGGCGGCAGGGCGCGAGCGGCTGGTGGCGCTTCTTTCCCTCCTTGCGACTGCGATCCTGCTGGCTGCCATGGCGGCAACGGGCTCTGTCCTGGTCTTTGCGGTCATCCGGTTCCTTGCAGGCGTGGCGAGCGCCTTCACTTTGGTCTTCACGTCTGCAATCGTGCTGAGCCACGGGGCTGTCGCAGGCAACGATCATGTCCAGGCCGCGCATTTCGGCGGGCCGGGGGCGGGGATTGCGATTTCTTCCGTCATGGTGCTTGCGCTCGGCTATGTCTTTGACGACGCAGCCGACGGCTGGCGCGCGGATTGGATCGGTGGCGCGCTCTTCTGCCTCGTCAGCTTAGGTGTGGCCTGGGCCTTGCTGCCGAAGGCGCCGGTGCATACGGGCCAGGCGAAGGAACCAGCGCTTGTCTGGAACCGCCCTATGGTGCTGCTGACGCTGTCTTACGGCTCCTTCGGCTTCGGTTATGTCATCACCGCAACCTTCCTCGTTGCCATCGCCCGCATGAGCGCCTCAGGGCCGATCGTCGAATTTCTCTGCTGGTTCATTGCCGGGGTGACTGCAACGGTCGCGCTGTTCATCTGGAAACCTTTCGTGCGGCTGCTCGGACTTGGCGGCGTCTATGTCGCGGCTCTCATCATCGAAGCGATCGGCGTGCTTGCGACAGTAGCGCTGCCGCATTCGGTGGCGCCGCTCATCGGTGGCGCACTGTTCGGGGCGACCTTCCTTGCCATCACTGCCTATGGTTTGCAGATTGGCCGCAGGCTCTCACCCGATAGCCCGCGCCGCATTCTCGCGCTGATGACAGCCGCCTTCGGTGTCGGCCAGATCATCGGGCCTGTCGTCGCCGGCTGGATCGCGCAGGTAACGGGAAATTTCGTGCTGCCGACCATTATTGCCGCGGTTGTGCTGGTTTTCTGCGCGGCTCTCGTCATGCCTGTGATGAAGAAAATCCCTTAAGTGGTTACAAGTGCGTAACAATGGCTTGAGCCCATTGCCGCTTTCTTCGAACTGCCTTAATTTCCGGGCAATCAGTGGTTCGCCACTCTTCCGTGACTCCAGTTCAGGAAAGCAAAACCTCCCGTGTTTCATTCCTTCTTTCCCCAGCCAAAGGCGTTCTTTACTTCGCTCGTAGTCTGGACGCTGGCCGCAATTTTCGGCTGGTATTTCTTCGCCGCCGGTCTCGGTGCTTCACTTGGTTTTACGGCGGTTCCCGAAGAGCAGCAGCCGATCGATCTCTCGTTCTTTCTGCTGCCGGAAAATCTCTGGTTTTACGGATACTTCCTTTTAGCGGCGCTGACCTTTTGCGGTTTCTGGCATCTGAAGGCACTCAGCCATCCGTGGAAGATGTGGTCCATCTGGGGCTCGGCGCTGATTATCTTCGTGACCTATTTTGGCGTGCAGATCACTGTCGTCATCAACAACTGGCGCCGGCCGTTCGGCGATCTGCTGCAAAATGCGCTGACGAAAAAGCCGGGTATCACCGTCGAGAATTTCTACGACCTATTTCTGATCTTCGCGCAAATCGCCTTCCTCAGCATGCTCGTGTCGATCCTGACCGACTTTTTCACCAGCCACTACATCTTCCGCTGGCGAACGGCGATGAACAATTTCTACATGGCCAATTGGGAAAAGCTTCGTCATATCGAAGGCGCATCTCAGCGCGTACAGGAAGATACGATGCGCTTTTCCCAGACATTGGAAGGGCTCGGCATCAACCTGATCAATTCAGTGATGACGCTGGTCGTCTTCCTGCCGATCATGCTGGCGCTGTCACATTACGTGACGAGCCTGCCGTTTCTCGGTGAAGTGCCGAACTCTCTCTTCTGGTTAGCCATCTTCTGGTCGGCTTTCGGTACCGTTCTGCTGGCTTTCGCGGGTATCAAGCTGCCTGGCTTGAACTTCAAGAACCAGCGCGTAGAGGCGGCCTATCGCAAAGAGTTGGTCTATGGCGAGGATCATGCCGACCGAGCACAGCCGCCGACGATGCAGGAGTTGTTCTCAAGAGTGCGAAGAAATTATTTCACGCTCTATTTTCACTATCTGTATTTCAATGTTGCCCGCTCGTTCTATCTGCAGGCCGACAATCTTTTCGTCTATTTCTTTATGGCACCGACCATCGTTGCCGGCGCCATCACCTACGGTATCTTCCAGCAGATCGCGACGGCTTTTGGACAGGTCAGCAATTCCTTCCAGTATCTCGTCAACTCCTGGACGACGATCATCGAACTGCTGTCCATCCACAAGCGTCTCAAGGCCTTTGAGGCGGCGATCGACGACGAGCCGTTGCCGGATATCGACCAGCGCTATCTGGAGCGCGAGGCCGGTGTCGTACATGTCGACGGCTGATACGAAATGAAAAAGGGCCACCGCTGCGGTGGCCCTTCTCTTTTATCATCCCTTGAAGATCTGTCAGTTCGGGCGCGTGCAGCCCGTATTTTTCCACTCCATAGCCATCAGGGCTTCCACGATATGGTCGGCAACGGCCATGTTGCCCTCCTTGATGGCGATGTCGTAGGCGGCCAGGCAATGATCGAGCAGCGGTGTCGCCGCAGGGGCTTCCTCGGGGAGGGGAAAGATGATTCCGCCGTACAGAGACGGGACGCCGTTCTTGTCGCGGAAGCACCGGCCGAATGCCATGACCTGCTGGAAGACGCCGTTGGCGCGACGGACCCGGTAGCGCTGCTGTTCCGGCTGTTGTGTCAGGACCGTATCGTGGATGACTTTGGCGGCGGCGGGCTGATCGTCCGGATGGATGCGGGCGACATAGGCTTCGAGCGGCAGGCCGCTTGCCGTCTCCGCGGCGTCGAGTCCGAAAATTTCGGCGACTGCTCCGTCGCCATAGAGAAGGTTGGCAACGATATCCCAGGTGAAGAAGCCGGTTTCACAGACCGGAAATTCGTCTTTGTCGGCCAGGCACTCCAGGTTTTCAATAAAGGTCATGACGTCACCTCCCCATGCTTGCAGCACGTTTGAGGCAATGTTTATCGAAGTGTAGCCGCGATGCAATCAATACGTGCGGTGGTTTTTGATATCCAGAGGTTTTAAGCGCAGGAGCTTACAACCCGGATGTCTCCTGCAGCTTGCCACGGGATTTGATCATCGGAATTGCTTCGGAATAGCTGACACAGGCAACATCTGATCTGTGGCAAACGTCGCTGACCAGCCTGTCGAGCGCGCGCCAGTAGGCGCCACCGTTCATTTCCACAAAGTGGAAGCCGAGCTGCAGGGGGATGCGGCTGCCTGCATATTGCTTGTCGAAGGCTTCCTTGAACGCCGCATAGGCGCGCTCTTCGAAAGCGACGCTGTCGGCTGCATCCTCCTCGCCCTTGGAGTGACGCACGAAGAGATTGTAATCCATGCCGATGATCGGCTTCTCGCCCGGGCCCTCCGGAATGAGCGGCAAGCCGAAGCGTATGATGCCGTCTTCATCAACCGGCAGGGCCGGGCCTTTGGTGACGAGGCTTGCGTCATAGGTAAAGCCGGCCTTCTTCTCGGCTGCGATCATGTCGGCGCCGCCGCCTGTCGAAAGGTAGGGGGCGCGAAAGCCGCTGATGCCGCGATCGACGAGATCCTGCCAGCCGGCCGGCTCTTGCAGGCCGACGCTTTTCCAGGCGTTCTTCAGTGTGGTCTTGAAAGTCGCATATTCGGCTGACCAGTCCGCTTCGCTCCATTGGCGGCCGTCGAAATGGCCGCAGGCGTGACTGGAAATATCATGCCCCTCGAGGTGGGCGTGCCAGATATTGCCGAGCCGCTCGCGGATTTCGTCGTCGCTCTGTGCGAAGCCGACATTGGATCTTCCGCGTTTCTGATGAGGCGCCTGGTAGGCCTGCTTCGCTTCCCGATTCATCAAAAAGGTACAGGAGAGGAAATAGGTGAAATGGGCGCCGTTCTTTGCCGCCATCTCGCGGCTCTTTTGCCAGAGCGCGTTGTCGTGTGCGCCGTCAAAGGAAATGATGACAAGCTGCTTCGGCTTGTCGGCGGCGCCCGCGACAGCAGGAAAAATCAGGGAGAGGGCGAGGGACGCAGAAAAAATGGAACGAAACATGGGCACCGCGACAATTTGCATTGCGGTTTTCCTGTTACAGAAATGCGGCGAAGCTGCGGTCTCGCTGGCATTTTTCATCTTGTGCCGGTAATTCATGGCTGACCAAGAAACGGGGAAAACAAGATCACCATGGCTCTGCTCGTCCTCAGTCTTATTCTCTTCCTCGGCCTGCACCTGATCCGCGTCGTCGTGCCGGGCTTCCGGCAGGCGATGATCGACAAGGTCGGCAAGCCGGCCTGGATCGCCTTTCATGCGATCGCGAGCATCCTGACGCTGATCTTCGTGATCTATGCCTTCGGGGCGGCACGCAGAGAGCCGATCGGCATGCTCTACAATCCGCCCATGGGCATGGCGCATCTCACCGTCACCCTGATGCTGATTGCAGTAATCTGTCTCGTCGCTGGTTTCCTGCCGGCCGGTTACATCAAGACGAAGACGAAACATCCGATCGTATTGTCGGTGAAGATCTGGGCGCTGGCCCATCTCCTGTCGAATGGCGAGGCCTATTCGGTTCTGCTCTTTGCGGCATTCCTTGCCTGGGGTGTGGTGCTGCGCATTTCGCTGAAGCGGCGCCAGCGCCGCGGCGAGATAACGCTGCCGGCTTTCGTTTCGGCCAAATATGACGTCTGTGCCGTCATCATCGGCGTGGTGGTCTGGGCGCTGATGATCTGGCGCGTTCACGAATGGCTGATCGGCGTTGCACCACTACCGATGCTTGCTTCGTGACGATTCTGCGATATCCCCCTTACAACGGCCGCAAAATGGAGTAGAAGGCCCGACAATGTGCGTTTTGCACTGTGTATGGGTATCCGCGGCCGGAGACGAGAATGGCATTCAACGACGACAGCTTCATTCGTGAAGTCAACGAGGAACTGCGTTCCGACCAGATGAAGGGCGCAGTGCGCCGGTTTGGCCGCTATATCATTGCCATTGCCGTTCTTATCGTGCTCGGAACCATCGGCAAGGTCGCCTATGAATATTGGGACAATAACGCGTCCTCCGGCGCTGGCGACCAGTTCCTGGCGGCCATGAAGCTTGCCGACGAGAACAAGACCGACGAGGCGCTTGCTGCACTCGATAAACTGGAGAAGGAGGGCCATGGCGCCTATCCGGTTCTGGCGCGTATGCGTGCCGCGACCGTCCAGGCCCAGAAGGGCGACAATGCCGGTGCCATCGCCTCTTTCCAGGAGATTGCCAAGGACAAGTCCGTTCCGGCTGCCGTGCAGGATGCCGCCAAGATGCGCGCCGGCTGGCTGCTGATCGAGAACGGCACCTACGACCAGGTTTCTGCTGCTGTCGAGGAAATGGCCGTCCCGGGCAACGCCTTCCGCCACTCGGCGCGCGAGGCGCTTGGTCTTGCCGCTTACAAGGCCGGCAACATGGCGCAGGCGCGCCAGTGGTTCCAGGCTATCGTTGACGATCCGGACAGCCCGCGCGCTGTTGGCAATCGTGCTCATATGATGCTTGATCTCATCACCGCATCCGGCAAGGCGCCCGCCGCGCAGGGTTAAGGCTTAAGGGAAAAGAATGAGTTTTACGGTCGCCATCGTCGGACGCCCGAATGTCGGCAAGTCGACGCTTTTCAACCGTCTGGTTGGGAAGAAGCTAGCGCTTGTCGATGACACGCCGGGTGTGACGCGTGACCGCCGGCCGGGTGAAGCGCGTCTTGTCGATCTGCGCTTCACGATCATCGATACCGCAGGTCTGGAAGAGGCGACTGATGAAAGCCTGCAGGGCCGCATGCGCCAGCAGACCGAAGCGGCGATCGACGAAGCCGACCTATCGCTCTTCATCGTCGATGCCAAGACGGGACTGACGCCTGTTGATACGGCTCTCGGCGAGATGCTGCGCCGACGCGGAAGGCCCGTCGTGCTCGTTGCCAACAAATCCGAAGCGCGGGGTTCCGATAGCGGTTTCTACGACGCCTTTTCGCTCGGGCTTGGCGAACCGGTGGCGATCTCAGCCGAACACGGGCAGGGCATGCTCGATCTGCGCGATGCCATCGTCGCGGCAGTCGGCGAGGATATTGCCTTTCCGCCGAAAGATGACGTCGCTGTCACCGATGTCGATCTGCCGGAGTCATCAGGCGAGGAGGACGAGGAAGACGAAGAACCCGTCTACGATGACAGCAAGCCGCTGCGTGTCGCGATCGTCGGTCGCCCCAATGCCGGCAAGTCGACGCTCATCAATCGTTTTCTCGGCGAGGACCGGCTGCTGACTGGCCCGGAGGCCGGCATCACGCGTGATTCCATCTCCGTGGAGTGGGAATGGCGCGGTCGCACGATCAAGATGTTCGATACGGCAGGCATGCGCCGCAAGGCCAAGGTGATTGAAAAGCTCGAAAAGCTTTCGGTCGCCGATGCGCTGCGTGCCATTCGTTTTGCCGAGACCGTGGTTATCGTCTTCGACGCGACGATCCCCTTCGAGAAGCAGGATCTCCATATTGTCGACCTCGTGCTGCGCGAAGGACGCGCAGCCGTGCTCGCCTTCAACAAGTGGGACATGATCGAGGATCGTCAGGCGGTGCTGGCGGACCTGCGCGAAAAGACCGACCGGCTCTTGCCACAGGCGCGCGGCATCCGCGCCGTTCCGATCTCCGGCCAGACAGGCTGGGGGCTCGACAAGCTCATGCAGTCGATCATCGATACGGATCGTGTCTGGAACAAGCGCATTTCCACCGCCAAGCTCAATCGCTGGCTGGAGCAGCAGCAGGTGCAGCACCCGCCTCCGGCCGTTTCCGGTCGCCGTATCAAGCTTAGATACATGACGCAGGTAAAGGCCCGTCCGCCGGCCTTCATGGTGTCCTGTACCCGCTCGGATGCCCTGCCGGAATCCTATACGCGCTACCTGATCAACGGGCTGCGGGCGGATTTCGATATGCCGAGCGTACCGATCCGGATCCATTACCGCTCGCCGGACAATCCCTTTGAGGGGAAGAAGAAGCGGACTTAGCGCGTTTTCCAGCGTTGCCGCGGAAGCCGGGATGAGCTGGCCCGAGCGGGCGTGGCGTCAGGATGCGCTCTTGTTCAGTGCTTCCCGCAGCGCGACGATCTCTGCCTGCAGTCGTGCGAGCTGGTCGGCGTTGCGGCCGCTTGCGTCGATGATGCAGCCCGGCACGGTCTCCGCCCTTTCCTTCAGCCGCTTGCCTTCGTCCGTCAGTCGCAACACGACGACGCGCTCGTCCTGCTTGCTGCGTTCGCGGTGGATGTAGCCGGCCATTTCCAGGCGCTTCAGAAGAGGAGTCAGCGTGCTCGATTCCAGGAAGAGCTTTTCGCCAAGGCCGCCGACGGTCTGGCCGTCTTCTTCCCACAGGCAGACCATCGCCAGATATTGCGGGTAGGTGAGGCCGAGCTCGTCGAGCAGAGGCTTGTAGACACGATTGAAGGCGTGGCTGGCCGTATAGACGGCAAAGCAGATGAAAGTGTCGAGTTTCAGCTGGTCTGACATGGCTCAATCTCCGGAACCCGCGGATATTATGTCGTGCGATAAATAATCGTATCCGCTTTTAGTGCATGGCAGCTATGCGATAATTTATATCGTGCGATAAATAATCGTGTGCGATATTAAAAGCGTGTTCAGGACGAACGCAACGAACCAAGAGGATACGACAATGTCTGGCATCAAGACCGCAGTTTCCGCAGCAGCAATCCTTGCAGCTTCCGCTGCCGGAGCGTTTGCCGATCCGGTGCTCGAACCGACAACGCAGAAATTCATCGACAGCCTGGCCGGCTCCAAGCCGATCTACACGTTCTCGCCTGCCGATGCTCGCAACATTCTGGCCGGTGCCCAGAAGGGTGACGTGAAAAAGCTCGCGGCCCAAGAAGAAGACAAGGTTATCAAGGTTGGCCCGACCGGCAGCGTCAAGCTGCGCATCATCCGCCCGGAAGGTGCCAAGGGCACGCTGCCTGTCGTCATGTATTTCCACGGCGGCGGCTGGGTGCTCGGTGATGCCGATACGCATGACCGGTTGGTGCGCGAGATCGCCAATGGCGCACAGGCCGCCGTTGTCTTCGTCGATTATGACCGTTCGCCGGAAGCCCGTTATCCTATTGCCATCGAACAGGCTTACGCCGCGACCAAATATGTTGCCGAGCACGCGAAGGAATTCCGCGTCGATGCCAGCCGCTTCGCCGTCGCCGGCGATAGCGTCGGCGGTAATATGACGGCTGCGGTGACGCTGCTTGCCAAAGAGCGCGGCGGACCTGCCATCGACCAGCAGGTGCTGTTCTACCCCGTCACCGACGCCAATTTCGATACCGGTTCCTACAACCAGTTCGCCAATGGCCCTTGGCTGACCAAGGAAGCGATGAAGTGGTTCTGGAATGCCTATCTGCCTGACGAGGCCAAGCGCAAGGAACCGACCGCTTCACCGCTTCAAGCCTCGCTCGAGCAGCTGAACGGCTTGCCGCCGGCGGTTGTCATCGTCGATGAAAATGACGTGCTTCGTGACGAAGGCGAGGCCTATGCCCGCAGGCTGTCCCAGGCAGGCGTAAAGGTCACATCGATCCGCTTTAATGGCACGATCCACGACTTCGTGCTCTTGAATGCAATTGCCGAAACGCCCGCTGTCCGAAGCGCAATTTCAGTGGCCAACGACACGCTGCGGGCCGCCCTTCACAAGTAAGGCTCAATCAGATGATGGAAGAGGCCCGGCGCTATCGCCGGGCTTTCTGCTTCTTGGAAGGGACTTGGTGGCATATTGCCACGCTTTTTTCCACTTTGGCGTGATGACGCCATTGGCGGCGCGGATGTTGTTGATGAACTGCAGTGTGGCTGCTTCCCAGGAATATTGCATGGCAAGCTCCCGCGCCTTTTCCCGTGAGCCCGACAAAGCGGTCAGGCAGGCAGTCTGCAGGTTCTCGTTGAGCGCGCCGACAAGGCTTTCTTCGCCGATGATGTCCAGCGGGCCAGTGACGGGATAGGCCGCGACGGGGACGCCTGAGGCCAGCGCTTCCAGAATGGTATTGCCGAACGTATCCGTCAGCGACGGGAAGACGAAGACATCGGCCTGGGCATAGGCTTTTGCCAGTTCCTCACCGAATTTCACGCCGGTAAAATGCACATTCGGATAGCGCTCTGCCAGCTCGGCGCGCGCCGGGCCGTCACCGACCACCACCTTCGAACCGGGCAGGTCGAGATCGAGGAAAGCCGGCAGGTTCTTTTCCAGCGCCACGCGGCCGACTGTCATGAAGATCGGGCGGGCAAGGCCGAACGGTTTTTCTTCCAGCGGCATCGGATGGAACTGCGCGGCATCGATGCCACGGCTCCACGGCATGAGGTTCTTGATACCCTTTGCGGAGAGCTCGCGGGCGAGGCTCGGGGTCGCGACCATGCAGCCGGCCCCACCATTGTGAAACCAGCGCACGAAGGCGTAGAGCCAGCTTGAGGGGATGGGCAGCCGGGCCGAGACATATTCGGGAAAACGGGTGTGATAGCTGGTGGAGAAAGGCATGCGCTTGCGAAGGCACCAGCGGCGCGCCGTCAGTCCCAGCGGGCCTTCCGTCGCGATGTGAACATAGGAAGGCTTGTGCTTTTCGATCTCGCGGGCAACGCGGCTGTACCAGGCGATCGACAGGCGGATTTCGGGATAGGTGGGGCAGGGGATGCTGGCGAAACGCTCCGGCGTCACCATCGAGACTTCAACGCCCATCCTGGAGAGTTCCCGATTCGTATTCTCAATCGAGCGGACGACCCCGTTGACCTGCGGGTGCCAGGCGTCAGTCACGATCACCAGCCGCTCCGGCACGGCTCCAGCGGCTGCGGCACTAGCCCAGCTTTCGCCGCTATATGAATTTGACGGACGTTGCAGCATGCTTTCATTTCCATCAGCGTCGCTTGGTTCTGGCAACGCACCACCCCTGGCGGGGTTCCGGAATGGCGATTCCCGCTTATCTATTTTGGCGGAAGTGCATGATGGAAATATTACAGCCCTCTGCGAGTATTTACAGGGCTTTATGGCAGGAGAAACCGGCCAATTATGTCAGCGATGGATCGCCTTTGGGCGCTGTGCCTTGAAAAAGGAACGGCGCCGACGGGGAGGTCGGCGCCGCAGTAAAACTCAGGCTGCAGCCGAAGCGAAGCCGGAGGTCGGAACTTCCGAGATCGTCTTCAGAACCTGCGAGGCGATCTGATAGGGGCAGCCCTGGGAGTTCGGGCGGCGATCTTCGAGATAGCCCTTGTAGTCGTTCTTGACGAACGAGTGCGGAACGCGGATCGAGGCACCACGATCGGCAACGCCGTAGGAGAACTTGTTCCACGGAGCCGTCTCGTGCTTGCCGGTCAGACGCTTGTCGTTGTCAGGGCCGTAAACGTTGATGTGGTCCATCAGGTTCTTGTCGAACTGGGCCATCAGCGCTTCGAAATAGGCCTTGCCGCCAACTTCGCGCATGAACTTTGTCGAGAAGTTGCAATGCATGCCCGAACCGTTCCAGTCGGTGTCGCCGAGCGGCTTGCAATGATACTCGATGTCGATGCCGTACTTTTCGGTCAGGCGCTGCAGGAGGTAGCGCGCCATCCAGATCTGGTCGGCGGCCTTCTTGGAGCCCTTGCCGAAAATCTGGAATTCCCACTGACCCTTGGCCACTTCGGCATTGATGCCTTCGTGGTTGATGCCGGCAGCGAGGCAGAGATCGAGATGCTCTTCGACGATTTCGCGGGCAACCGAGCCGACATTCGAATAGCCGACTCCGGTGTAGTAGGGGCCCTGCGGAGCCGGATAGCCGGTCTCGGGGAAGCCGAGCGGGCGGCCGTTTTCGTAGAAGAAATATTCCTGTTCGAAGCCGAACCACGCGTCCTCATCGTCGAGGATGGTGGCGCGAGCGTTGGACGCATGCGGCGTGACGCCGTCCGGCATCATGACTTCGCACATGACGAGCACGCCGTTGGTGCGGGCCGGATCCGGATAGATGGCAACCGGCTTCAGCACGCAATCAGAGCTGCGGCCTTCGGCCTGCATCGTCGACGAACCGTCGAAGCCCCAGAGCGGGAGCTGTTCGAGCGTCGGGAAATTGTCGAATTCCTTGACCTGAGTCTTGCCACGCAGGTTCGGTACCGGAGTGTACCCATCGAGCCAAATGTACTCGAGCTTATACTTTGTCATCGCGTCTCTCTCTGCTGCGAACTTGAGCAAATCCTGAGGCAAGGGCGCAAGCGCGCGCCCTCTCGCCAGGGGATGCCTATTCTAAAGCACGTAGCGTGCCAGTTCGGACGGCTGACATAAAAAATTTACGAATCACCGTGTTGCAGGCGTTTGCGAGAGAGGTTTCCGGCCCGCGAGGCGATGAGGGTTCGCGGCTATCGTCCTTGGCAGAGGCCATTTTAGAGGCAGGAACCAGTTCAAAATTCCGGCGTTGTCAGCAATGGATGAAGTTTTGACCAAATCAGCAGGACCTTAATCAGCAAATGCCGCATTGAGCGTTCATAATTGCGACATTGCATCTATTTTGTGCAATTTGCATAAACTATGTGCATTGTGCTATTGTAGCGACCGTGAATGTTGATAGGCCGAGCTGAAGAAAGGCTATCTCATGGCAATCGATTTCCATCGCGAATCCGCGACGATCTACCAGTTTCCGATCAAGGCCGTTCAGGCCTCGAACCGCTTCGAGCGCTTTCGGATGATGGAGCGTGAGGCTGCCGGAGTGTGCGATGCGCTCGACAGCTGCTGGTATCACGATGAGGCCGTCCGCACCGACGACAAGAAGCCCAATTCCTGATCTGACGATCGATATGATTGACCGCTGAGGCGGGGGCGAGCCTGCGCGGGCCGCTTGATCAAGCGACATGCGCAGGCTTCAACCTGATGTCAAAGGCCGAGCTTTTCCTTCGGCACCAGTGCGCCATGTTCGCTGACCACGCGAGCGGCGATTTTAGCCCCAAAGCGGGCGGCTGGCGGGGCGTCCCGGTTCTCCAGATAATGGGCAAGGAATGCGCCGTTGAAGCTGTCGCCGGCGCTTGTCGTGTCGACGACTTTTTCGACCTTTTCTGCCGGCACATGGGTTTTCTCGTTGGCGAAGCTCAGCGTTGCACCTTCCGCACCGTTCTTGACGACGACGTGCGAGGCGCCGAGTGCAAGATAGCGTTCAATGGTGGCGTCGATGGAGGCGTCGCCGAAATGGGCAACCTCGTCGTCGAAGCTCGGCATGACCAGCGAGGAAGCGCGGCCGCCTTCGCTGATCGTCGTGTGCATCACATCGTAGCTCGACCAGAGGCGGGGACGGATGTTCGGATCGAAGACGACAAATTTGCCGACTGCCTTGGCGCGACGGATTTCGGCAAGCAGCGTGTCGGCGTCGTCAGGGGAGAGGATGGCGAGCGTAATGCCGGAGAAATAGACGACGTCAGCACTTTCCACTGCCTCACGCAGGCGATCAGGATCGGTGGCAAGGCTGCGGGCGGCGGAACTGTCGCGCCAGTAGCTGAAGGAGCGTTCGCCGTTCCTGAGATTGATCATGTAGAGGCCGGGCGTCTTGCCCTTGATGCGGCGGATGAGACCGGTGCCGACGCCGGCCTTGTCCATGAAAGCTGCCATTTCGTCGGACATCGGATCATCGCCGAGCGCGGTGAAATAGTCGACCGACCAGGCGGGCGGCAGGCAGGCGCGAGCATACCATGCGGTGTTGAAAGTATCGCCGGCAAAGCCCTTGCGCAGCAGGCCTTCACCGGCCTGCGAGAGCTCCACCATGCATTCGCCGATCGATAGAAACCGTCCGCTCAAGCTTTCCTCCCGGATTTTTTCTGCTCTTGCGGATACGCGAAGAGGCGGGAGGAGACAAGTCAAGGAGAGTTGAAAGTCCATCGCCCTGAGGGCCGGGCGATGGAGAATATCATGTCAGGGCCGGTCCATATGATAGCAAGCGGCCGTCTGGCCGGGACGGACCAGTTCCGTCGGCGGCATTTCGGTGCGACAGACGTCGGTCGCCTTCCAGCAGCGCGGCGAGAAGACACAGCCCTTCGGCGGGTTGAGCGGCGAGGGCGGGTCTCCCTGCAGGCGGATGCGGCTGCGCAGGCGCGCGAGCTTCGGATCCGGGATCGGGGCCGCGGAGAACAGCGCCTGCGTATAGGGGTGGGCCGGATGTTCGAAGACGGTGGCGCAATCGCCGGCTTCGACCACCTTGCCCAGATAGAGAACCAGCACGTCGTCGGAGATCAGGCGCACGACCGAGAGGTCGTGGCTGATGAAGATCAGCGTCAGGCCAAACTCCTTGCGCAGCTTGCGAAGCAGCGTGATGACCTGACCCTGGATAGACACGTCGAGAGCCGATACCGGCTCGTCGCAGATGATGAGCTTCGGCTTGGTGACGACGGCGCGGGCAATGCCGATACGTTGCGCCTGACCGCCCGAAAATTCGTGCGGATAGCGGTTGATCATCTCCGGCACCAGGCCGACGGCGGTCATGATCTCACGCACGCGGTCGAGACGCTGGGCCTTCGAAAGCTTCGGTTCGAAAACGGTGAGCGGCTCGGCGATGATGTCGCCGACCGTCATGCGCGGGTCGAGCGAGGCAATCGGATCCTGGAAGATGATCTGCATGTCGCGGCGTGCGGCACGCATTTCCTCATCCGACAGGTCGAGCAGGTTGCGGCCCTGCCAGAGAATACGGCCCTTCTGCGACTTCAGGAGACGCAGGATCGAGCGGCCGAGCGTCGACTTGCCGCACCCGGATTCGCCGACGATGCCAAGCGTGCGGCCTTCGGCGAGATCGAAGCTGACATTGTTGACGGCCGTCAGCATCAGCGGCGGCTTGAAGAAGGATTTCGAGGGAATCTCGAACTGGGTCGTCAGGTTCTCGACCCTCAGAAGCGAGCGTTCAGCCATGGACCAGCAACTCCTCGCGGCGGGGGAAGGGGTGGAAGCAGGCGGCACAGTGGTTTGCCCCCTGCTGTTGAAGCTGCGGCGGGCGGTCGATGCAATCGTCCTGAACCTGCGAGCAGCGCGGCGAGAAATTGCAGCCCTTCGGCAGGTGCTGCAGGTTGGGCGGGCGGCCGGGGATGACGACGAGGTCGTCGACATCCTGATCCGGGCGCGGGATCGAAGCGTGCAGGGCTGCGGTATAGGGGTGCGCCGGGTTCTCGAAGAGTTCGTCGACCGGGGCCTCCTCGACGATACGGCCGGCATACATAACGGCCACCTTGTCGGCGAGACCGGCCACGACGCCAAGGTCGTGGGTGATCATGATCAGCGCCGTGTTCATCTCTGCCGTCAGATCATTGAAGAGATCGAGGATCTGCGCCTGGATCGTCACGTCGAGCGCTGTCGTCGGCTCGTCGGCGATCAGGAGCTTCGGCTTCGTGAGCAGCGCCATGGCAATGACGATACGCTGGCGCATGCCGCCCGAAAGCTCATGCGGATAGAGGCCGAAACGGCGCGTCGGGTCGGGGATGCCGACACGCTTCAGCATGTCGAGAGCCGCCGCCGATGCCGCCTTGGCCGTAAAGCCGCGATGGATTTCGAGCTGTTCCGTCAGCTGTCGGGAAATCCGCAGCGACGGGTTGAGCGCCGTCATCGGATCCTGGAAGACCATGGCCATGTCCTTGCCGCGGACATGGTCGAGCTCGCGCGGTTTCAGCGCCAGCACGTCCTTGCCTTCGAGCAGGGCCTGGCCGGTGGTCCTGCCGTTCTTGGCAAGCAGGCCCATGACGCCGAGGAAGGTCTGGCTCTTGCCCGAACCGGATTCGCCGACGATGGCGATGCGCTCGCCGCGACGGACCGTCAGGTTCATGTTGGAGACCGCCTTCACCTGGCCCTCGGGAGTCTCGAAGGTGATCGAATAGTCCTTCAGCTCAAGGAGGGTATCCTGCTGTTTTTCTCTTTTGTTTTCCTGGGTCATCCTATCGATCCTTCGGGTCGAATGCGTCGCGCAGCCCGTCGCCGATGAACAGCAGGCTGAGGAGCAGGGCCACAAGGAAGCTTGCCGGGAAGACCAGCAGCCAAGGCATGCTTTCCATGGCATCGGTGCCTTCGGCAATCAGGGTGCCGAGCGAGGTCAGCGGTTCCTGCACGCCGAAGCCGAGATAGGAGAGGAAGCTCTCGGTCGCGATGATCTCAGGTACGGTCAGCGCCGCGAAGATGACGACGGGGCCGACGAGATTCGGGATGATGTGCTTGGTGATGATCTTGAAGGGTTTCTGACCGGAGGCGCGCGCGGCTTCCACGAATTCGCGGTGCTTGAGCGACAGGGTCTGGCCGCGCACGATGCGGGCCATGGTCAGCCATTCGAGCGCACCGATCGCCGCAAAGAGCAGGTAAACGTTGCGACCGAAGATCACCATCAGCAGGATGACGAAGAGGATGTAAGGAAGCGCGTACATGATGTCGACGAAGCGCATCATGATCGAGTCCAGCCTGCCGCCGATATAGCCGGAAACGGCGCCATAGAGCACGCCGATGACGACGGAGACGAGCGTGGCCGTCAGCGCGACGGCAAGCGAAACGCGCGTGCCGTAGAGCACACGGGCGAGCAGATCGCGGCCGTTCGGGTCAGTGCCGAAATAATGGCCGCTTTCGAAGGACGGAGGCGCGCGGAAGGCGGCCCAATCCGGGTCTTCATAGTTGAAGGGGATGAAGTTCGGGCCGAGGAAGGCTACGATGATGAGCAGCACCAGCACGCCGATGGAGATGACAGCTGCCTTGTTGCGTGAGAGGCGACGCAGTGCATCCTTGGTCAGCGAGCGGCCTTCCGGAGACAGGCCTTCCGCTTCCAGCAGTTCGGCTGCGAGCAGCTCCCTTTTTGCGGGATTGAGGATCATCTGTTTCTCACTTTCGGGTCCAGCCAGGCATAGGCGATGTCGACCAGAAGGTTCAGGAACACGATCAGTACCATGTAGAAGATGACCGTACCAAGAACCATGCCGTAATCGCGGTTCAGCGCTGCGTTGACGAAATAGCGGCCGATGCCGGGCAATCCGAAGATGCTTTCGACAACCAGCGAGCCGGTGAGAAGATAGCTTGCCGCCGGTCCGAGATAGGAAACGACGGGCATCATGGCGGGTTTCAGCGCGTGACGCATGACCGTCAGACGCGGACCGATACCCTTGGCCTTGGCGGTGCGGATGAAATTCTGGTTCATCACCTCGATCATCGAGCCTCGGGTGATGCGTGAGATGCGGCCGGCATGCGGCAGGGCGAGAACGAAGATCGGCAGGACGAGATATTTGATCGAGCCATCACCCCAGCCGCCGACCGGAAACCACGCGAGATGGATGCCGAAGACAAGCTGCATGATGGGCGCGATCAGGAAGTTCGGCAGCACGACGCCCACCAGAATGAGAGCACTCAGAATATAGTCCGGTGCCTTGTTCTGATAGAGCGCCCCAAGACAGCCGACGGCGACGCCGACGATGATGGCGATCAGGAAGGCAGCCGTACCGATGGTGAAGGTGTAGGGCAGACCGATCGCGATCTGCTGGGCGACAGTGAAATCCTCGCTCGCGAAGGAGGGGCCGAGGTCGCCGTGCAGGAGATCACCAACGTAGATCAGGTACTGCTGGATGAGCGGTTTATCCAGATTGTAGTGAACCGCGAGGTTTTTCAGGATCACCGGCGGCAATGGCCTTTCGCCATCGAAGGGGCCGCCGGGGGCGAGGCGCAAAACGAAAAAGCAAGCTGTGACGGCGATCCACAGGACGGGGATCGTCGACAGCAATCGACGGAGTGCATATTTGATCATGGGCGTGGAGCGGCTCTTCCCGGAGTGACCGGGAAGAGCCTTTCATCCTTATTCCTTGATGGACAGCCAGCGCGTGCGGTGGATATCCTGAACGTTGTCGACGAAGCCCTCGATCTTGGGCGAGACGACGTTCTTGGAGACGTAGTAATAGATCGGAAGTGCTGCGGAATCGTCCAGCGCGAGCTGTTCGGCCTTCTTGAAGATCTCGGCGCGCTTCGTCAGATCGGTCTGAGCGTTGCCGTCCTTGATCAGCTTGTCATAGTCGGCATTCGACCAGCGACCGTAGTTCATCTGAACGCCGGTGACGAGCAGGTTCAGGAAGTTGTCCGGATCGTTGTAGTCGGCGAGCCAGCCGGCACGGCCGATCTGCACTTCACCACGCTGCAGCTGATCGTAGTGGACCTTCGTTTCAGCATTGACGAGCTCGACATTGACGCCAAGCGGCTTCCACATGGAGGCGATCGCGACGGCAATGCGCTTGTGGTTGTCGTTGGTGTTGTACTTGAGCTCGGTGGTCAGCGGGTGATCCGGGCCGAAGCCTGCTTCCTTCAGCAGCTTCTTGGCTTCTTCGACCTTGTCCTTGTAGGAAAGATCCTTCCAGGAGACATAGGCGGGCTCACCGTAGTTTGCCGTGCCCGGCGGGACCCAGGAGTAAGCCGGCAGTTCGCCGGTGCCGAGGATCTGCGGGCCGATGACTTCGCGGTTGATCGCCATGGAGAGAGCCTGGCGGACGCGCTTGTCGTTGAAGGGCGGCTTGGTCGAGTTGATGACGTAGTAGTAAAGACCGGAGAAGGGGGCGACGTGCGCCTGGCCCGGCAGGTTCTTCTTCATCCACTCATACTGGTCGGTCGGGAAGTCGGTGAGAATGTCGAATTCGCCGGCGCGGTAGCGCTTCAGAGCGGCTTCCTGGTCTTCAAGCACGAAGAACTTCGCGCCGTCGATCTTGATATCCTTGGCACCGTAATACTGGTCGTTCTTGACGGTCGTGACGTGCGAACCGGGGACCCATTCGGTCGGCTTGTACGGACCGTTGGTGACGATGTTGCCAATCTTGACCCAGTCCTGACCCTTGGCCTCGACGACATGCTTCGGCAGCGGATAGGCCGTGTAGTGCATCAGGGCGTTGGTGAAGTAGGGGGTCGGGTTCTCGAGGGTGATCTCGAGCGTCTTGTCGTCGATCGCCTTGACGCCGAGTTCGTTGAGATCGGTGATTTCGCCCTTGTTGATCTTTTCCGCGTTCTTGATGGTGAACTGCAGATAGGCGTAGTCGGCCGCGTTCTTCGGGTCGATAAGGCGCTGGAAGGCGAAGACGAAATCGCCTGCCGTTACCGGCTGGCCATCGGACCACTTGATGCCGTCACGCAGCTTGAAAGTGTAGACTTTGCCATCGGGGGAAATGGTCCAGCTTTCGGCCTGGCCGGGAACCGGGTTGTCCTTGGCGTCTTCAGTGACAAGGCCTTCGAAAATGTCGCCGGCAATACGGTTTTCCCAGTCGCCGGAGAGCTTTTGCGGATCCAGCGAGGTGGGGTCGCCACCATTATGGATATTCAGTGTGGCCGCATGGGCCGAAAATGCGAGCAATGAGCCAACCATTGCAGACGCGAGAAATTTTTTCGTGAAAAAGGACATGGAGGGTCCACCTTTCTAGGCTTTTCGCCTTTTCTTTGGTCATTTGTTCCCGGTTTGACCTGTTACGTGCAGGTCAACGGCACCTTAACGCAAAGGTTTGGCGTTGCAACCCCTAAACCAGTGGGTAGCATTCGGGTGTGGACAAGCTTATAAGCGTCTCCCTTTTGTCCGATCGCGACTAGCTGATCTTTGCTCGAGAATGGGCCATTGAACTGTTGTTTTTTGCTTCGCCGCCATTAGTCTTGCGGGCGAAATGAAGCAGGAGACGGCGGCTCATGGCGTTGCAGACAGGCGGGAATGCGGATTGGTGGCGCGGCGCGGTGATCTATCAGGTCTATCCGCGCTCGTTTCAGGATACGAATGGTGACGGGCTCGGCGATCTCAAGGGGATAACCCGGCGCCTCTCCCATATCGCAAGCCTCGGCGTCGACGCGATCTGGCTCTCCCCCTTCTTCAAGTCGCCGATGGCCGACATGGGCTATGACGTCTCCGACTATTGCGATGTCGATCCGATTTTCGGCACGCTCGACGATTTCGACGCAATGATGTTGGAAGCCCACAGGCTCGGCATAAAAGTCATCATCGACCAGGTGATTTCCCATACGTCCGACCGGCATCCATGGTTCGTGGAAAGCCGCTCCAGCCGCACGAACGACAAGGCGGACTGGTATGTCTGGGCCGATCCCAAGCCGGACGGCACGGCGCCGAACAACTGGCTGTCGATCTTCGGCGGGCCGGGATGGGAATGGGATGGCGTGCGCCGGCAATATTACCAGCACAACTTCCTGACCTCGCAGCCGGACCTGAATTTCCACAGCAAGCCGGTTCAGGACGCACTGCTTAAGACGGTAAAGTTCTGGCTCGACCGCGGCGTCGACGGTTTCCGCCTCGACACGGTGAACTATTATTTCTGCGACAAGCTGCTCCGGGACAATCCGCCGCATGTTCCGGATCCGGACCAGGCCGGTCTCGATGCGCCCGACAGCAATCCCTATGGCATGCAGAACCACCTCTATGACAAGACGCAGCCGGAAAACCTCGAATTCCTCAAACGCTTTCGGGCCCTTCTCAATCAATACGAGGGACGCACGACGGTAGGTGAAGTCGGCGATGGCGCGCGCTCGTTGAAGACCGTTGCTGCCTACACGACCGGCGGCGACAAGCTGCATATGTGCTACACTTTCGATCTGCTCGGCCCCGAATTTACCGCCACGCATGTCCGAAGCTGCGTCGAGACCTTCCAGCGCATGGTGAAAGATGGGTGGGTCTGCTGGGCTTTCTCCAATCACGACGTCAACCGCCATGTCAGCCGCTTCGCGCTAACGGAAGAGGAGCGGCCCGTCATCGCCAAGCTGGCGATTTCGGTGTTGGCAGCGCTTCGCGGTTCGATCTGCCTCTATCAGGGCGAGGAGCTGGGCCTGCCGGAGGCAGAGCTTGCCTTCGAAGACCTGCGCGACCCCTATGGCATTCGCTTCTGGCCGGCCTTCAAGGGCCGTGACGGATGCCGTACGCCGATGCCATGGGAAGCCGGCAAGGCGCATGCCGGTTTTACCAGCGCTGAGAAGAGCTGGCTGCCGGTGCCCTATGAACAGGCGGCGCTTTCCGTGGACACCCAGGAAAACGATGACAGGTCCGTGCTGCATCATTACCGGCGTACGCTCGAATTCCGGAAGACCTATCCGGTGCTGATCGACGGCAGCATGGAATTCGTTGGCAGCAATCAGGACCTGCTCGCCTTCATCAGGCAGAAGGGAGACGAGAAACTGCTCTTCGTTTTCAACCTGACGCGTGAGGCCGCGGAGTTTCAGCTTCCTGCCGGCATGGTGCTGGGCGCTCCATTGCCCATGCCCGGGTTCAAAGCCACCGCCAGCGCCAAGACAGTGCAGATCAAGGCGCTTGACGCCTTCTGCGCTCGTATCAGCTGATCAGCGCGAAGCGATCGACGTCCACCATCCCCTTGTCCGAGATCTTCAGATGCGGGATCACGGGCAGGGGCAGAAAGGCGACCTGCAGGAAGGGTTCCTCCAGGGTCGTGCCCAGGGCATAGGCTGCCTTGCGCAGATCATGCAGCGTGTCGCGCACGGTTTCATAGGGTTCCAGGCTCATCAGGCCGGCGACGGGGAGCGCAATCTCACCCGTGACCTTGCCGTCTTCGACGACGACGAAGCCACCCTTGATCTCGCCCAGACGATTGGCCGCAAGCGCCATGTCGTCCTCGTTGACGCCGACGACGCAGATATTGTGGCTGTCATGGCCGACCGTCGAGGCGATGGCGCCCTTCTTCAATCCGAATCCCTGAACGAAGCCGTTGGCGTGATTACCGTTCTTGCCGTGACGCTCGATGACGGCGACCTTGATGATGTCTTTGCCGAGATCGACGGTCGTCTGATTCCCTTTCGCCGGCAGGCGGTAACGGCGATGCTCGGTGATGATCTTGCCGGGCATGACGCCGATGACGGGCGTTTCTCCCTCCGAAACAGGCACGCCGAAATGGGCTGCATTGACGGAGCGAGCCTTGACGCTGTCGAGGCCAACTGGCGACACGGACTTGCGGGTGGCAAAAAGCGCATCGGTGACGTGACGGCCGGCCGAGAAGACCATTTCCGCCCGACAATTCTCCAGGCTGTCGATGACGACGAGATCGGCTCTCCAGCCGGGCGCGACGAGGCCACGGTCGCACAGGCCGAAGGCGCGGGCAGCCGAGATCGAGGCGGCGCGGTAAACCGCCAACGGTTCGACGCCATGGGTGATCGCCGTGCGGATCATGTAGTCGAGATGGCCCTGCTCGGCGATATCGAGCGGATTGCGGTCATCGGTGCAGAGCGCAAGGTAGGGCGAGAGGCGCTCGGTGATGATGGGCATCAGGGCGTGAAGATCCTTCGAGACGGAGCCTTCGCGGACGAGGATGTGCATGCCCTTGCGGATTTTCTCCAGGGCTTCGGCCGCGCTCGTGCATTCGTGCTCGGTGCAGATGCCTGTCGAGAGATAACCGTTCAGATCATTGCCTGAGAGCAGTGGCGCATGGCCGTCGATATGCCCGCCCTGGAAAGCATCGAGCTTTGCCATGCAGACGGGATCCTTATGGATCACCCCCGGGAAATTCATGAATTCGGCAAGCCCGATGACCTTGGGATGGTCGCGGTAGGGCAGGAGGCTTTCGACCGGCAGGTCGGCGCCTGATGTCTCCAGATGGGTAGCCGGCACGCAGGAGGACAGCTGGACGCGGATATCCATGATCGTTTCCAGCGCCGAAGCGAGGAAGAATTCGATGCCTTCCTTGCCGAGCACATTGGCGATCTCGTGGGGGTCGCAGATCACGGTCGTGACGCCATAGGGCAGGACGCAGCGGTCGAATTCGTGCGGCGTGACGAGAGAGGATTCGATATGCAGATGCGTATCGATGAAGCCGGGAACGACGATCTTGCCGGAAATGTCGATCTCGGTTTGGCCGCTGTAGTTGCCACAGGTTCCGACGATGCGGTCGCCGCCGATGGCAATGTCCGACTGGACGAGTTCGCCGGTTACGAGATCGAAGAAGCGTCCGCCTTTCAGCACGATGTCGGCCGGCACACGACCCACACCCTGATCAATAAGACGTTCGAGTTTGGCGGTCATGACTACCCTCGCGATGCAATCGATTCCGCGAGTTATAGCGCATCTGCTTGTGGATTCGATGCCCGCAAACGAAACCGGGCGCCATTGGCGCCCGGTCGCATGTTCCATTCGTTCCGATTACTCGGCAGCAACGATCTTGCCGCCTTCCCACTTGTAGAGCGAGAAGCTCTGCGAGGAGAGGTCGCCGGTCTCGCCATAGGTGAGCTTGCCAATCGCCGTCGGGATCTGCTCGCCGCCCTTCAAGGCAGTAGCAACGGCTTCTGCATCCTCGGCACTGCCGGCCTTCTCGATGCCGGCCTTCAGGACTTCAACGGCAGCATAGGCGTTGAGGGTGAAGGCTTCGGCCGGGATCTTCTTGGCGGCGAGCGCATCAGCTGCAGCCTTGGAGTCCGGGCTCTTGGTGGCGTCGGAGGCATTGGTGAACAGCGTGCCAGCTGCCGCATCGGTGCCGATCGTCCAGAATTCCGTGTTGGAAAGGCCGTCGCCGCCGATGATCTGGGCATTGACCGAAAGGTCATGCAGCTGACGGGCAAGCAGGCCACCTTCCGGGTGGTAGCCGCCGAAATAGATGAGATCGACCTTCTCAGCCTTGACGCGGGTGGTCAGCGCGGAGAAGTCCTTGTCGCCGGGCGTGATGGAGTCGTTGATGACTTCGGTGATGCCACCAGCGTTCAGCGTTGCCTTGAAGGCGTCGGCGAGACCCTTACCGTAAGCGCCCTTGTCGTTGATGATGGCGACTCGCTTGTCCTTGAAATGTTCGAGAACGTATTTGGCGGCGACTTCGGCCTGCTGGTCGTCCCGGCCGCAGGTGCGCAGAACATTGGTCAGGCCGCGCTTGGTGAGGTCAGGCGCCGTGGCGGTCGGGGTGACCATCAGCACGCCGTTTTCGGCCAGAACATCAGAAACCGGGATGGCAACTCCCGAGGTGACCGGGCCGACGACGAAGCGGATGCCTTCGCCGACAACCTTGTTCGCAGCAGAAACGCCCTGCTTCGGCTCACCGGCATCGTCAGCGAGTTCGAGCACGACCTTCTCGCCGAGAATGCCGCCGCTCTTGTTGATTTCATCGACGGCGGTCTGCGCGCCGTTCTTTACCTGGTCGCCATAGGCTGCCACCGGACCGGTCAGCGGCGCGATGAGGCCGATGACGATATCCGCATGCGCGAGCGGGGCAAATGCCAGCGAGGCGACCAGCGTCGCCGTCAGAGTCTTCAGGGTCATGTTCTGTCTCCTTGGGTAGGGTCGTCTTCGACCACCGGTTGCTTGTCGCGCAGGCCATTCTTTTGTCAGCGATCCCGTTGGGAGCGTGCCAAGGACGAGGAAAAGCTGCACGATCAATGAGCCCCGCGGCCATATTTGGCTCGCCCGGCGCATGGCAAGATTTCTAGAAATTTCGGTGAGATTCCGCAAGATGATAACAAGATCGGCGCCGATTTCGCCAAATCTGAAAAGATTGCGCCCGATTTTTTGATTTTTCAGTCCATTTCCCGCAATTTTCGGTCTGTCCTGCCCAGGCTGATCGGCGGATCACGGCACCCCTGTCAGGGCAATCTCAATCCGCAATTGTCAGAGCTGGGTTCTTCCGGCCCGATACGTTCAGTCGTGCGGACTTGTAGGGCGAAGCTGTCCTCGACAGAGCATATCGGCGGCTGAGGATAAGCCCATATCTGGTAATGGCGCCGCTGATCACTGTTTTTGCTTTGCTGTTTTAGCGAGTTAACAATTGATTCTGAGAATCCCAGTATAACTACTATTCCCTAGTATATTGTTGCGGTGCAATAAAATATTCGATTTGTCGATTCAGACATATAGCGGGAACAGATATCTGAATGCTCAAGCGTATTGAAGCTAGGCAAGTGCGGACCGGAATGTTTATCGAGATGGTCGAGGGTGTCTGGGACCATCCTCTTCTATCCCGGCGACGGTTCTTACTGCGGCGTGAGAGCGATACGCTGAAGCTCAACGAATGTGCGGATGCAGGTGTCGTGATCAACACCACCAAGGGCATCGATGTCGGAGGTACCTCCCGCAAGATCGAGATCGACATCAAGGCGGCGCGCGAGACCATTCAGAAATCCGTGGAAGTGCTGGAAAATGTCTTCGGCCGGCTGCGGGGCGGAGATGCGATCTCCGTCGACCAGGTCGAGCCGGTAATTTCCTCTGTTTCCAAATCGATGGATGACCATCCTGCCGTCTTCATCAGCGTTACCCGGCTGAAATCCAAGGATGAAGTCACCTTTCTGCATTCCCTTTCGGTCAGTGCCCTGATGATCCTTTTCAGCCGCCACCTCGGGCTAGATGAGGAAGTGGTGCAGGCGCTCGGCACGGCGGGGCTGTTGCACGATGTCGGCAAGCTCGAAATTCCGCTCGAAGTGCTCAACAAGGAGGGGCGCCTGAACGAAGACGAGATGCAACTGATCCGCGATCATCCGGAAAAGGGGCATGCGATCCTGGCGCGTCAGGAGGGCATGTCGAAAATTGTTCTCGACGTCTGCCTCAATCATCATGAACGGATCGACGGCAAGGGTTATCCGCGCAACCTGTCCCATGGCGAAATCAGCCTTCACGCACGCCTTGCGGCGATTTGCGATGTCTATGACGCGGTCACTTCGGCACGCCCCTACAAGTCAGCGTGGAGCGCGAAAGAGGCGCTGACCTGGATGCTGGCCAACGAAGGGCATTTCGATCGCCGGCTCGTCAAAAAGTTTGCCCTCTGCCTTTCGGTCGCCTCCGTCTCCTGAACGTATCCGTTTCGAGACGCAGGCCCGCGGATCTGATCCGCGGGACTATGTCTTCGTCATTCACTGCTCTCTAAGGCGCGGGGATGAGGGGCCTTGTCTACTGATCCGCGAGCGCGGTTCCCAGGAAATCCGTAACCATGCCGGAAACCTGCCGGTGAATGGCTGCGCGATCGGCGCCGGCGCCATCCCGGCAGACGATGCTCTCGCCGGGCGCCTCCTCCTCGATCAGTTCGGCGGCGCCAGGCTTGCATGTCTGCATGAAGCTGAAATGCAGCGATCCGGGGATCAGGCTGTAGGTAGTGGTTGCTGGCGGCAGATAGCGGGCAATATAGCCGGAATCCTTGTTCGTGGCGGCGATGTCCGCCTTGATTGCCGTCTCCGTATCGACGTCCGCCTGAGCACCCAGCACCATGACGGGGATGTGGATTGCCGCAAGGCTCTCCGGCATCAGCCCGCGGCCGGGGCCGAGGTCGAGTGCCACGACGGCGCGGATTCTCGCATCGCTGTGATCGGCGGCCAGTGTCGCGCTGGAGGCTGCATCGCGCCCGACCCCCAGCGCCTCGAATATCTTGCAATAGATCGGGCTGAATTCAGCCGCGCAATTCCTCGTTACCCTGGCCGCATCGAAGCGTCCGCCCGCCAGTTCGACGACCGTCCAGCCGCCGAGCGAATGGCCGATGGCGGCAATCCGACCGGATGCCACGCCGCCCGTCAGATCGGGATTGCCGAGCAGAGCATCGATCACGCGGCTGAGGTCGCCGGGGCGTTTCCACAGTTCGACGGCATCGGGTTTCCGCATGTCGAATGTCGTCGTACCCGGATGATCGGGTGCGGCAACGACATAGCCTGCGTCAACGAGGTCGGCGGCAAGCCAGGCGAGGTTGCGCCAGCTCCCGCCGTAACCATGGGAGAGGACGACCAGCGGATGCGGGCCGGTCACGGGTGCGGCATCCCGGATCACGGGCTGGCCGACAAAGGCCGGCGTTTCGCCAAGAAGAATCGGCGTGGCGTCCGATGCGGTTGGATACCAGATGCTGACATGAACAGGGCTATCGCTATTCTTGCCGGCCAGGGTGATTTCACGAAAACCGGTTCCGGCATGTGCTGCAGGTGCCAGCAGCAGGACGAGGGAGAGAAGGAAGACGAGTCTCTGCATGGGATCTCCATTGGGGTGATTTGCCCTGTTTGCAGGAAATCCGTCACACCGGAGACCGATAACGCGATCGAGGTCGTCGGCATCAAAAAGAAAGGGCGAAGCCGGAGCCTCGCCCTTGAATTCATCCAGGATGATTGAGCTCAGATGTTGTTCTGCAGGATCGTGCGCAGTTTGCCGAAGAGCTCGTCGATGTGCTTCTTCTCGATGATCAGCGGCGGCGAGAGCGCGATGATGTCGCCTGTCGTGCGGATCAGCAGACCGCTTTCATAGGCCTTGAGGAAGGCCGTGAAGGCGCGCTTGGTTGGCTCGCCGGCAATCGGGTCGAGCTCGATGGCGCCGATGAGACCCGTATTCCTGATGTCGATGACGTTGGGGCAATCCTTCAGCGAATGCAGCGCATCGGCCCAATAGTCGGCGAGCTCGGCTGCGCGTGTCAGCAGGCCTTCTTCCTTGTAGGTGTCGAGCGTTGCAAGGGCTGCGGCCGAAGCGATCGGGTTACCCGAGTAGGTATAACCGTGGAAGAACTCGATCATGTGCTCGGGGCCGTTCATGAAGGCATCGTGGATTTCCGAGGTCACGAAGACGGCGCCCATCGGGATGACGCCGTTGGTCAGGCCCTTGGCGGCGGTGATCATGTCGGGCTTCACGTCGTAATACTGGGCAGCGAAGGGAGCACCGAGGCGGCCGAAGCCGGTGATGACTTCGTCGAAGATCAGCAGGATACCGTGCTTGGTGCAGATTTCGCGCAGTTTCTGCAGGTAACCCTTCGGCGGAATGAGCACGCCGGTGGAGCCGGCGACCGGCTCGACGATGACGGCGGCGACCGTGGAGGCGTCATGCAGCGTGACGATGCGCTCGAGTTCGGTGGCAAGATCGCCGCCAATTTCAGGCTCGCCGCGGGTGAAATTGTTCTTTCCGGGCAGGTGGGTGTGCGGCATGTGGTCGACGCCGGTCAAAAGCGTGCCGAACATCTTGCGATTGGTGACGATGCCGCCGACGGAGATGCCGCCGAAGTTGACGCCGTGATAGCCGCGCTCGCGGCCGATCAGGCGGAAGCGTGAGCCATTGCCCTTCACGCGGTGATAGGCAAGCGCCACCTTGAGCGCCGTTTCCACCGATTCAGAACCGGAATTGGTGTAGAGGACGTGATCCAATCCCTCGGGGGCGATGTCGACCAAGCGGTTGGCGAGTTCAAAGGCCTTGGGGTGACCGAGCTGGAAAGCGGGGGCGTAATCGAGTTCGCCCGCCTGCTCGCGGATCGCTTCGGTGATCTTCGGGCGGCAGTGTCCCGCATTCACGCACCAGAGGCCAGCCGTACCATCCAGAACCTGACGTCCGTCATGGGTCTGGTAGTACATATCCTTCGCACTCACGAAGAGGCGCGGTTCCTTCTTGAACTGGCGGTTCGCGGTAAAGGGCATCCAAAAGGCGCGAAGGTCGTTTGGCGTTGCATTCAGGCGGTTGGACATGCTGTTCTCCTGGCCGTTGGGGAGGCCATCCCGTTCAAGGCTTGGCGCCGTTTGTTTTTACTGCCCGGTCAAATTATCAGCGCCGGGCAAGGCGTCAAGCCGAAGAAGCGCCGCCAAATGCCGTTCCCGAGACGCTTGAAGCGTCATCAATCCTTCGCCGGGCATTGCTACAGAAATCGATGGCCGCAATGGCCAAGGGCATTTCATTCATTTCCTTGAAATTCAACCGTTTTTTACCGGAGGTAGTCATGACGGACCGCCAGAAAACCAGGCCGCGCCCCAATCCGCGGCGTGCATTTGCGCCGAGCTACGGCACCATTCTCGAAGAAGGCGTTCGTCGCCGTACTATTCTGAAAGGCTTCATCGCAGCCATGGGCGCGGCCGCTTTTGCGCCGGCGCTCGAAGCTACCAAGGCAGAGGCCGCCGAGTCGACGCTCACTTTTCCAGAACTGAAGCGCGTGCGCGACACCGCCGACCACTGGCCTGAAGGCTATGAGCGCCAAATCCTCGTTCGCTGGGGCGATGCACTCTTTGCCGACAGCCCGGAATTCGACGTGGCCAAGCTCAACGGCAAGGCCGCCGAACGCCAGTTCGGCTACAATAACGACTTCACGCAGTTCCTGCCATTGCCCTGGGGCGAGAAGAGCTCGGACCACGGCCTGATGGTCGTCAGCCACGAATATGCGACGCCCTTCCTGATGTTCCCGGGCCTGACGGCGGAGAATTATCGCGAGAAGCTGACCGAGGACCAGATCCGTGCGGTCATGGCCGCTGTCGGCGTCTCCGTCTTCGAAGTGCGCAAGGACGGCAATCAGTGGCAGGTGGTCAAAGACGGCAAATATAATCGCCGCATCCACATGAGCACGGAAATCGGCATTTCCGGTCCGGCTGCCGGTGACGACCGCCTCAAGACCAAGGCCGATCCGACCGGCACGGTCGTCTTCGGCACGATCTCGAACTGCAATGGCGGCATCACGCCCTGGGGCACGATGCTCTCAGGTGAAGAAGGCGCAATGGACGTCTTTGCCGGCGACTATAAAAAGCTCCCGAACCAGGAACTGGTCGAGCGCCAGGGCTGGGACGAGGATGAGAACGACATCTATTCCGTCAGCCGCGTCGAACCGCGCTTCAAGTTCGAGGAAGAGCCGAACGAATGGATGCGTTTCGACTGGGTCGTCGAAATCGATCCCTTCGATCCCTCGGCAAAGCCGGTCAAGCGTACATCGCTCGGCCGCATGACGCATGAAGGCGCGCAATGTTGCGTGGCGCCGGATGGCCGCGTCGTGGTCTTCATGGGCGATGATGACGATTTCGAATATATCTATCGCTTCGTCACCCGCGATCCGTGGAACCCTGACGATCGTGCCGCCAACAAGGACCTGCTCGACCACGGCACGCTGTCGGTCGCCAAGTTCGAGAGCGACGGCACGATGCGCTGGATCCCGCTCGTTGCCGGCGAAGGCCCGCTGACGGCGGAAGCCGGTTTCAAGACGCAGGCCGATGTGGTCCTCGCAACGCGCGCTGCGGCCGATCTCGTCAGTGCGACACCGATGGATGGCCCGGAAGGTTTCATCCCGCATCTCGGCACCGGCAAGCTCTATGTTGCCATGACGGAGAATGAGGACCGCCTGCCGAAGGGCCAGGGTGACGACGAGAAGGAACAGGTCAACGTTGCCAATCCGCGTGGCCCCAATCCGCATGGGCACCTGCTGGAACTGGTAACCCCCGGCGGTCCGGACAAGCCTGACTACGCAGCCGAGAGTTTCAAATGGGACGTCTTCGTCCTTTGCGGGGATCCGGCAAAGCCCGAAGACCAGGCGATGTTCCATCCGGCGACCACTTCGGCTGGATGGTTTACTGATCCTGATAATCTTGCCGTCGATCCGGCAGGCCGTCTTTGGGTGACGACCGACGGTCCGCCGCCGGAAGGCATCGCCGATTCCGTCTATGTGATGGATACAGAAGGTCCGGGCCGCGCGCTGCCGAAGCTCATCTATATCGCGCCCGTCGGTTCGGAGACCTGCTCTCCGACCTTCACCTCTGATGGTTCCAGCGTCTTCCTCTCGGTCCAACATCCGGGCGAATTGCGCATGGCGGACAACGAGGATGCGACTTCGATGGAAGATGCCGGCACCAGCTGGCCGGACTTCAAGCCGGGCGTACCGGCCCGTCCGTCGCTTGTCGTGCTGACGCGCAGCAAGAACGGAGTGGTGGGCAGCTAAGCCCGCTTCTCCAACCAAACAAGGCCGGCAATTCTTGCGAATTGCCGGCCTCTAAGGCTTCACGTGCTGAAAATAGCATAAGCAGCGTCCGCGGAAACATCTCCTTGAACGTTGCTCAGACTGACATCATGTCAGCGCTAACATCAGGCTGCAGACCTGCTCCGGTTCTGAGCCACGTAGATATCCTCGAGTGTTGCAAGGATCTTCATGACCGGCTCGGAGTTGCTGGAATAGTAGATCGTCTGTGCATCACGACGGGTCTTGACCAGCTTCTGAGCGCGCAATTTCGACAGATGCTGGGAGAGGGCCGACTGGCTCAGGCCAACCTGGGTAGCGAGAACGCCGACAGGCACTTCTCCCTTTACCAGGCTGGTGAGGATCAGCAAACGCTTGGGGTTGGCCATGGCCGATAATAAAGCTGCCGCCACATTGGTGTGCTCGGCCAAATCAGAGGTTTCCATATTTTCTTCTTCCTAATGCGAAACGTACATCATCCGTACAGGCACAGGCCGTCAGACGGTTCTTTGACTGACGGCGAAAACTAGCAATTGGGTTTGAAGATTGTATATACCTAAATTTAAGGTATCAGGTATGCTATTTTAGATATGTTTGAACAAATGTGATCCAAATCCTCAGCGGGTATATCGAACTCGCAACGCAACAATAAGTCACCTGAAATCATATCAAAACCGGCGGAATCGACACCGCTTATGCGCCAGGGACCTACTTCCGGAGCCTTTAGCCTCAATGTCAGCGCTGACATCAGGTCCGGATGGCGCGCTATTAAATCTTGCACTGCGGCGTCAGCTTTTTCCGCGATGTCATCATTTGCCGCGGAGGGAATCACGAGATCACTGCCGTCCAAAATGTATGCACGACCGAAGCCGCCATTGAGGCTCGCCGATTGCGGGACAAGGCGGAAGAAGCGGAAATCCGGGAAGTCGATATAGAGGTTCGCCTTTGGGTGACGTGCGAGAAAGCGGCTGCGGATGCGCGTATGAAGGAGCGTATCCCGCTCCACCCGTTCCGCACGGCACTGGGTCGTCAACCGCGCATGGGCAAGCGGATCGCCCTTGCCGGGTTCGCCGGTCAGCAGCGAGGCTCTGGTATCGGCGGCAAGTGCTTTCGTGTGGGTCGAGAGCGCGGAAACGAGAATGACCGGAACGCCGTCTATGTCCGTGCCGAGGAGAACCCGGCTTGCGAAGGGAAAGCCGGTTTCAGGATCGAGAACGGCGAGAGCCGCATAGCGGGCAGAACGCAAAAGGGTGCGCGCCAGCTTGCGGGCCTCGTCGTCGGTTTCGCGAAGCGTTGAGGATGGCTCTTTCATATCCGCGTTGTCGCAAAGCGGAGTGGAAGGATCAAGTCTAAAGCGTGGCTCGATCTCCGAGATTTGCTCGCCGCGCTTCAGTGCTTTGTTTTCGGTGCCGTATCGCGAACCTGCTTCAGTCCTTCCGCCTGTGCCGGGTGAGGCCGGTGACGACATCCTGCGCCGAGATCGTGCCAACGATCTGGCCGTTGTCGACGACACCGATACTGCCCGGCTGCCGGGCGAGGGCATCGAGGACATCGACGAGCGGCGTCGTGGGGCGCGCGGTGGCGCTGACCGACATGCCGATTGCCGCATCGCCAAGCCCGGGCTGCATGATGTCAGAGGCCATCAGCATATTGATCGGGTTCATGTTCTGCACGAAATCGGCGACATATTGATCGGCCGGGTTCTTGACGATCTCCTGTGGCGTTCCGCACTGGATGATCCTTCCGCCCTCCATAATGGCGATGCGGTTGCCGATGCGGAAGGCCTCGTCGAGATCATGGCTGACAAAGAGAATGGTCTTCTTCAGTCGCCGCTGGAATTCCAACAATTCGTCCTGCAGTCGCGTGCGGATCAGCGGGTCAAGTGCCGAGAAAGGCTCGTCCATCAGGAGGATCGGGGCGCCGGTGGCAAATGCGCGGGCAAGGCCGACGCGCTGCTGCATGCCGCCGGAGAGTTCGTTGACCTTGCGGTCCGCCCATTTCGTCAGGTTGACGAGTTCGAGTTGCTCGCCGACACGGCTCTTGCGTTCGGCTTCCCGTACGCCCGAGAGCTCGAGGCCGAAGCCGACATTCTCCGCGACGGTGCGCCAGGGCAGAAGGGCGAACTGCTGGAACACCATGGAAACCGTATGCGTGCGCAGGTCGCGCAGCGCCTTGGCATTACATCTGTAGGGGTTTACCGGTCCCGTTGCCGCCGAGACGGCGACATCGCCGCGCACGACGGGGGCGAGCCCGTTGACGGCACGCAAGAGCGTCGATTTGCCGGAGCCTGAAAGGCCCATCAGCACGAGGATTTCGCCTTCCTGGATCGTCAGCGAGGCGTTGGCGACGCCGAGAACGAGGCCAGTCTCGGCGCTGATCTCGTCGCGTGAGCGACCTTGGTCGACCATCGCGAGCCCAATTTCCGGCCGGTCGCCGAAGATGATGCTGACGTCCTTGAAACTGACCGCGGTCATGCGCCGTCTCCTTCGCCTGCGGTGCGGAACATGCGGTCCAGAATGATCGCCAGGATAACGATGCAGAAGCCTGCCTCAAAACCCTTGGCAATGTTGACGGTGTTCAGGGCACGTACCACCGGTACGCCGAGACCGGGGGCGCCAACGAGGGCGGCGATGACGACCATCGAGAGGGAGAGCATGATCGTCTGCGTCAGGCCGGCCATGATCTGCGGTGTCGCGAAGGGCAGCTCTACCTTGCGCAGAACCTGCATCGGCGTTGCGCCGAAGGCGACGGCTGCTTCGACGAGGGAGGGGGGCGTCGAGATGATGCCGAGGCGGGTGAGGCGGATGGGAGCGGGGATGGCGAAGATGACGGTTGCAATCAGGCCCGGCACCATGCCGAGGCCGAAAAGGATAAGCGCTGGAATCAGATAGACGAAAGTCGGAATGGTCTGCATGAGGTCCAGGACGGGCCGCATGGCGGCATAGATCCAGGCGCGGCGGGCAGCCGCAATGCCGAGCGGAATGCCGATCACCATGCTGACGAAAGTCGCGGCGAGCACGAGCGCCAGCGTTTCCGTCGTCTCCTTCCAGTAGCCCTGATTCATGATGAGCAGCAGCCCAAGACAGGTGAAGACCGCTACTGTAATCGACCGGCGCAGCCACCAGGCGAGGAGACTGATGGCAAGGACCGCAATCAGCGGATTGGGCGTCTGCAGCACGAAAAGCAAAGCATTGATGACGTGCGACAACAGGGCGGAGAGTTGGTTGAAAAACCATTCGCCGTTCGATGTCAGCCAATCGACAAAGGACTTAGCCCAGGGGCCAATGGGAATTTTAGCGTCGGTGATCCAATTCACGAGGCGCGCCTGTCTTTTGAGAACGAAGATCGGGATGAAAACGAAAACGGGGCGGCAGACCCGCCCCGTTCATTTCATCAGAGGCCGAGGCCGGACTTGACGGCTGCGAGGCCGTCGCTGCTGCCATCGCGCGTCTTGACGCCGGCGAGCCAGGGCTCGACCGCGGACGGATTGGCCTTCAGCCATTCGCCCGCTGCCTTTTCCGGATCTTCGCCCTCATTCAGGATCTTGTTCATGATCTCGTTTTCCATCTTCAGGGAGAACTTGAGATTCTTGACCAGCGTCCCGACGTTCGGGCACTCGCCGAGATAGCCGGCACGCACGTTGGTATAGACTTCGGCGCCGCCGAAATTCGGTCCGAACGTGTCGTCGCCACCCGACAGATAGGTCATCTTGAAGTTGGTGTTCATCGGATGCGGTTCCCAGCCGAGGAAGACGATCGGCTTGCCTTCCTTCTCGGCGCGGGCGACCTGCGCCAGCATGCCCTGCTCGGAGGATTCGACGAGCTCCATGGCCTTCATGCCGAAGGTGTCCTTGTCGATCATGTCGATGACATGGCGGTTGCCGTCATTGCCGGGCTCGATGCCGTAGATCTTGCCGTCGAGATCGTCCTTGTGAGCCGCGATATCCTTGAAGTCCTTGATGCCGAGTTCGGCGCCCTTGGCATTGGTCGCCAGCGTATATTTGGCGCCGACAAGGTTCGGACCGTAGGATTCGACCGACTTGTCGTCCAGATAGGGCTGGATATCGGCCTTCTGGGACTGCATCCAGTTGCCGAGGAAGACGTCGATGTCCTTGTTCTTCATCGAGGTATAGGTGACCGGCAGGGAGAGAACCTTGATATCGGCCTCATAACCGAGCTTCTTCAGAAGCAGGGAAGCGGTCGCAGTGGTCGAGGTGACGTCCGTCCAGCCGATGTCCGAGAGATGGACAGTGGAGCAGCTTTCAGGATCTGCGGAGAAAGCAGCGGTCGCGACAGAGAGCGCGGCGACTGCAGTTGCGGTGACGAGTTTGAATGCGCTTGTTGTTTTCATTTTAGACTCCCAGTCTTACGTTCCCAAGCCAACCATCAATAGACCAGTTTTACAAGCGATCTCGGCGCGTTTGCGGCGTTCCGGACTATATGATTGCGACGCTCCGGCGTTTTTTGAGAAAGCTTGAATTTCAAGGCTTTTGGCGATTTCGCCGCCTGGATTTCCTGTGATTATCGATTTCTTGGGGCTTTTCTTTGCGTTCTCCAGCTTCCAAGAAGCCAGATAAGGAGAATTCGATGGCAAAGCTCTATTTCAACTACTCGACGATGAATGCCGGCAAGTCGACCATGCTGCTGCAGGCCTCCTACAATTACCACGAGCGCGGCATGCGCACGGTTCTCCTGATCGCGGCCTTCGACGATCGGGTCGGGCGGGGTGTCATCGGTTCGCGCATCGGGCTCGAGGCAGAGGCAATCCCCTTCGAAGGTGACAGCGATCTCTATGCGCTGGTGCGCAAACTCAGCAGTGAAGGGCAGGCGATCTCCTGCGTCTTCGTCGACGAGGCGCATTTCATGACCCGCGATCACATCTGGCAGCTTGCCCGCGTGGTCGACAGGCTTGGCATACCCGTCATGGTCTACGGCCTGAGAACGGATTTCCAGGGCAAGCTCTTCCCGGCCTCTCAGGAACTCCTGGCAATTGCCGACGAGATGCGGGAGGTGCGAACCATTTGCCATTGCGGGCGCAAGGCCACCATGGTGGTGCGGCTCGATGCGGAGGGCAAGGTGCTGCACGAAGGCGCACAGATCGATGTCGGGGGGAACGAGAAATATGTTTCGCTGTGCCGCCGCCATTGGGACGACGCGATGAATGGCGAATGGATTGCCGAGCCGGTCTGAGCAGGCAAAGGCCTGTTTTCTTTGGCGATGCAAATGACTAATCTGCAATCTGCAGATTCCCTGGAGTGCCCGGTGCGCAAGAGCCCGCCCTTCGACAGCCAGTATGATGCCGCCCGAGACCTTGCCGAGGCCATGGGCGGGGAGGCGGACTATTGTGCCGCTTGCATCGCCGGCTTCGATGGTGACGGGCAGCGCTCATCCGATGAGCTTTTCCTGGAGCAGAATGCGCGATTCCAGGCCTTCTTAACCGACAGTTCCACGCTTGATGTGCTGCTTGCGGAACTCGTCTTCTCGCTCGACCAGTTCACCGCCAAGGTCTCTGCGGACCTCGACAGTTTTCGCGGATTGACGCGGCGCGAAAAGATGGCCGGCTGGTTTTCGCGACAGCGCATGTGGCGTATGCACAGCGCGCGGGTGCGCGAGGCACCGGTGGTGGAACAACTGCTCGATCTCCTGGCGAAATCCGATCTGTTGGCAACGCTGCTCAAGGACCAGAGGCAATCGCTTGTCGAGCGTCACAAGAGCGCCGAACTGAGCCTCGTCGACATTGTCGAGCACCGGCGACGACTCGTCGACGAGATTGATATTGCGCGAATGCGGATGAAGGAGCTCAACGCCAAGGCATTGAACGCACAGGGTCGCATCGGCGTCTACGGCAACAAGGCGCATTGGGAGCAGATGGAGGCGGAGCGCCTCGCGCTGAAAGCGGAGGCAGAGCGCATTTCCGTCGAGGAACATGCGATGCGCGACGAAAGCCAGCGGCGCGAACGCTTCATCGGCATGTTCCAGACCTTCGTCGACAGGTTGAACGGCCGTATCGCCGGCTGCAATGCGCTCATCCGCAAGCTATCGGTCGATACGGAGGAGCGGCTCGTCATCTACCAGGCACAGGTCGACACCGACCGTCCGGGCATGAAAGTAAGGATCAAGCCGGAGCTCTTCCCAAATATCGCCGCATCCATAGCGCTTTTCGAAAAGGGCATGCTGGTGCCTCAGGATCTGGTCCAGCGAAAGAGCCGCGCAGACCAGGACTTTGCCCGCAAATTTCCGGCCTATGCCGATGAACCCTCGGATGCACCGTTGATCGACGTGGTACGAAAATCCCCCGTATTCGGCCTCGGCTTTCTGCGTTCGCTGCGTTCCTGACAGGGCGGCGAGGGCAGGCTGCCGTCCCTGACAGATCGCGTGCCACTGGCCGAAATATCCTTGTCTGTTGTTGTACTTGAGCGATCGAGCGCATATGTGGTGGGGAGGGATACCCTCATTTCGCCGCCTGACAGGAGACGACGACGATGTTCGACCGGATTGCCGGTTTTTTCAGACTGATCGGCCAGACGATCGGCCGCTGGGTTCGCCTTTTTGCCGCCTGGGCCTTCTGGCCCTTCCTGGCCGCGCACGGATGGTATGCGCGGCGGACCTGGGCGATCCGGCTGCCGATAATCGGCTTTTTCGCGCTTCTCGTCGTCCTCTATGGCTATTTCATCTGGCAGACGCAGGTCTGGTCGAATTTCAACACGAACTTTGTCGATCAATATCGTCTTTCGGATCGAAAGGTGCCGGCAGGGCAGGAAATTCCGGCGGCGGACGGGACTGCCGCCAAGAGCTGCCAGCGTTCGGCAATCGTCGATGTCGCTGCCGATCTGACGGATTTCAACGTCAACCAGAATGCCTGGATTTCGTCGATGGTGCTCTACAAGATGGGCTTCTTCGGCATCGATTGGGATCACACGCCCTTTCTCGACAACAAGGCATCCTTCCAGCGCGGCATCAATCAGGCCGTTCGCCGTACGTCCGTGGAACTGGTGGATACGCTGGGGCGCGTGCGCGGTACGTCCGGCATAAATAGCGATCTGCAGAATGCGCGCGGCAATCTGCAGTTCGATGAGTACAGCTGGTATTTCGGCCTGAACCCGTTCGGACCGAAGACACCGACGCCGGCCTATTATCGCACCGCGATCGATAGCCTGCGGAAGTTCAATACGGATCTGGCTGGCTGCAATGCCGTTTTCGACGGTCGCGCCGACAACCTCATCCAGTTCATCGACCGTATCGCCAACGATCTCGGCAGCACATCCGACATGCTGGCCGAACGCTCGGAAAATCACGATCGCGGCTGGTTCGACACGCGTGCTGACGACCGATTCTGGTTCGCATATGGTCAGCTCTACGCTTATTACGCGATTTTGTCGGCCGCACAGGCGGACTTCTCTCAGGTTGTGTCGGAGCGAAATCTCGGCGCCATCTGGTCGGGTACGACACGCCAGTTCCAGGCAGCACTTCGCATCCAGCCGGCCATCATTTCCAACGGACGTGAAGACGGCTGGATCATGCCGAGCCACCTCGCCACGATGGGCTTCTATATATTGAGGGTGCGTTCGAATCTCGTTGAAATTCGCTCGGTTTTGGACCGCTAGAGCGCGGAACGTCCATTCGGACGCACGGCAGATGCCCTGGCTTCTTAGCCGCTAGGCAGAATCGCCGTTGTCTTCGAAGCCGAGGATGCGCAGCTTCTCGACGAATTCATAGGTGATGCCGACGATGCCGCCGCCGCTGGCATCGTCGCGGAACTGCCCGACGGAGCGCACCATCTTGTAGCCGCCGAGCCCGTTGTCGACGCGATAGACATAGTGGAAGCCGACACGGTGAAGGCTCGCCTGCTCGAAGGTTTCGGCGATCAGCAGCCGGTCTTCCGGATGGATGCGCGACATGAGTTCGGTCAGGTTGACCGGACCTTCGCTGTAGGGAAGATCGAAAATCTCATGTACGTCTTCGCTGGCGAAGAAATGTCCGGTCTCGATGTTCATCCGCCAGAAGCCGAAGAGGCGGTAGGCCGCGAACATGGTGAGCGCTTCGGCATCTGTGACACCAATGTGGGCACGCGATTGCAGCCGATGTTCGACGGCCGGCTGTTCGAAACGAAGAGGCACGGTTTCCCCCTGATTGGGATGACGCGCTGATTCTCTTCTGATTCCTCAGTTGATCAGCTTCAATCGGATGGCTTTTGCTACCAACTGAGTGCGGTTGACGCAATCGAGTTTTTTAATTGCGTTGGTCATATAGGCATTTACCGTGTGATCCGAGAGCGCCAGGATCTGGCCGATCTCGATCGAGGTCTTGCCTTGCGCGGTCCATCGCACGACCTCGAGCTCGCGTGCCGAGAGCGCGTTGTGGGAACTCTCCTCATTGCGCTTGACCGTATTGTAGGTGTCGAGGGCGTAGAGAATAATCATCGCGAGTTCATTGATCTCGCTCTGTCCGAGGGATGCGCGTTCGCCACCGAACCAGAAGACGAGGCGCTGTCCATCCCCAGAGTTGACGGGCATCGCGATACCGGCGGTCATGCCATGCTGCAGCATCAAATTCCTGATGCCGGCCGGGAAAGACTGGGCATGGGCGGGATCGTTGAGATGCCAGACCTGCGGCACCGCCGATTCTCTCATGCGCGCGGCGAAGGGACATGCCCGCAGCATATGCCCGCGGTCGAAATCCCTGATGTAGGAAACCGGGAGCGAGCTCTCGATGATCAGCGGTTTGAGCAGCAAATCTTCTTTCGCCGGGGCGTTCAGCAGAGTGATATGCTCAAAACCGAATGCGGCTGCCACCCTTCCAAGCGCTTGCCCGAACAGGCCGCGTGTGCGGGCCACTGCCAATTCGCTCGATAGCAATGACTGCCTTTCAGAGGTAGTCATGTAAGACATTATGTGCCCCCGCAGGTCCCCATGTTACCGCTATCAAATACGTAAATACGCGGGCATGCTAGCCCTAATTGACTTAGCACACACTGATTAATTCATTTTCTGAAAAATTAACCAGTGAAAAACGCGCCTAAGTTGATTTACCGCCTATACGGGTAGAAGCGCTGTCCCTTTCACTTCCTCCATGACCGCATAGGTGTGTGTCTCGCGTACGCCGGGGAGGGAAAGAATCACTTCCGAGAGGAATTGGCGATAAGCATCCATCCCCGCCATGCGCGCCTTTACAAGATAGTCGAAGCCTCCCGCGACCATATGACATTCCATCACGTCGTCGCTGCGTTTTACTGCCGCAGCAAATGCGTCGAAAACATCAGGCGTGGTGCGGTCAAGTTTAACCTGTACGAAGACGAGGAGGCTGCGGCCGAGTTTTTCCGGTGAAAGGATTGCCATATAGCCCGTGATATAACCGTCCCGGCTCAGTCGCTTCACGCGCTCGGCAGTGGCCGTTGGAGACAGGTTGACGCGTTCAGCGAGCTCTATGTTGGAAAGCCGCCCTTCCTTCTGCAGTGCGCGGAGAATCTTGCGGTCAAGACGGTCGAGTTCTTTCATTTTTCGCGGCCTTTCAGGCGGTCTGTAGGCGAAGATCGTGTTGGTCAGCCTCAGTTTAGTGAAAAACACCACGAATGAACAGCTATGTTGCCGAAATCACGGAGAACACTACATGCCGACCCAGATTTCCACGCCTTTTGCCCTGTTCAACGCTCCATTTGCCGGTGACGATGACCGCCTGCTGCATGGTTTTGCTGAAGGCCTGCGCTTTTCGGCCTCCCAGGACGGGGCGATCGACAAGCGCGCCGGCGGCATGATCGAGGCGATCCGCAGCAATTCCGGATCGATCGGCGGCGTTGAGGACTTCCTCAGGGAATACGGGCTCTCCACCAAGGAGGGCCTGGCGCTGATGGTGCTTGCCGAAGCGCTGCTGCGCGTACCCGATGCGCTGACGCAGGACAAGCTGATCGAGGACAAGCTGAAGGAAGGCGGCTGGAGCGAGCATGAAGGCAAGGCCGACAGCTGGTTCGTTTCCGCTTCGGCCTGGGCACTTGGCCTTTCGGCCCGCATCATCAGGCCCGGCGAAACGCCTGAAGGTGTGGTGCGGGGTCTTGTCAAACGCATGGGCCTGCCGACCGTCCGCAACGCCACCAAGCAGGCCATGCGTTTCCTCGGTCATCATTTCGTGCTCGGCGAGACGATCAAGGACGCGCTGAACCGCGCTGCCAAGAGTGAGGAAAAGGGCTATCGCCATTCCTTCGACATGCTGGGCGAGGGTGCCCGCACCGCCGAAGACGCCAAGCGTTACTGGCAATCCTATGCGATGGCGATCGAGGCGATCGGCGGCTGGATGGCGAAGAACGGCAAGGGCAAGGAACTGCCCGACCGCATGGGTATTTCCGTCAAGCTTTCGGCGCTGCATCCACGTTACCTAGCCACGCATCGCGACCGGGTGATGAAGGAGCTGGTGCCTGATCTCCTGAAGCTCGCGCAGATGGCGAAGGCACATCAGCTCAATTTCACCATCGACGCCGAAGAGGCCGACCGGCTCGAGCTTTCGCTGGACGTGATCGCCGCGGTCTTTTCCGATCCGTCGCTCGCCGGCTGGGATGGTTTCGGCCTGGCTATCCAAGCCTATCAGAAGCGTGCAGTTGCCGTGATTGACTATATCGACGAACTCTGCGCAAAGCTCGGGCGCCGCATGATGGTGCGTCTCGTCAAGGGCGCCTACTGGGATACCGAGGTGAAGCGCGCCCAGGAGCGCGGGCTTGATGATTATCCGGTCTGGACACGCAAGCAGGCGACGGACCTTTCCTACCTTGCCTGTGCGCAGCACATGCTTGCCAAACGGGCGCGCATCTTTCCGCAATTTGCCACGCATAACGCGCTGACGGTTTCCACCATTCTCGAGCTTGCGGGCAATGATCGCTCCGGCTTCGAGTTCCAGCGCCTGCATGGCATGGGCGAGAGCCTCTACAATCATCTGCTTGATACCAACGACCGCATCGCCTGCCGCATCTATGCGCCGGTCGGCGGTTATCGCGACCTGCTCGCCTATCTCGTCCGACGTCTGCTCGAAAATGGCGCCAACTCTTCCTTCGTCGCCATGGCCGGCGACAAGAACGTGCCGATCAAGGCGCTGCTGGAGCGTCCGGTCGACAAGCTCGAATTCGATGTCGGGGCCAGCGCGCGCAACAGCAAGATTCCCTTGCCATTGCAGCTCTATGGCAAGCGCAAGAACAGTGCGGGGCTGGAATTCGGCCATCGTGCGACGCTCGAGAGGCTGATGGGCAATATCGGCAAGGGCATTGCTGCCATTTCCGCGACGCCGCTGATCCCCGGCGTCGCGGCCAGCGGTTCCGACGTTTCCGTGGTTTCGCCCTCCAATCATTCGAAGACCGTCGGTTCGGTGCGCAATGCCACCGCAGCCGATATCGACAAGGCTTTTGCGATTGCGGCCAAGGGTTTCAAGACATGGTCGCGGCGCTCCGTCGAGGAACGTGCATCGGCACTGGAGCGCATGGCCGACCTCATAGAGGAAAACCGCGACAGGCTGCTGGTGCTTCTGGCAGCTGAGGCCGGCAAGACGCTCGATGACGGTGTGGCCGAAGTACGCGAAGCCGTGGATTTCTGCCGCTACTATGCCGATGAGGCACGCCGGCTGTTTGGCACTGTCACGAAGATGCCGGGGCCGACCGGTGAGGACAATCGCTACCTCTGGCGCGGGCGTGGCGTCTTTGCCTGCATCTCGCCCTGGAACTTCCCTCTGGCGATCTTCCTCGGGCAGGTTTCGGCAGCCCTCGTGTCCGGCAATGCCGTGCTCGCAAAGCCGGCGCCGCAGACCCCTCTCATTGCCTATGAGGCGGTCAAGCTGTTCCACAAGGCCGGCGTGCCGGAAGATGCGCTGCTTTTTGTGCCCGGCGGTCCCGATGTCGGTGCTGCGATCACGGCACATGCAGCCCTTGCCGGTGTGGCTTTCACCGGGTCGACGAAGACGGCCTGGGCGATCAACCGTGCGCTCGCCGCCAAGGATGGGCCGATCGTGCCGCTGATTGCCGAAACCGGTGGGCTCAATGCGATGGTGGTCGATGCGACGGCTCTCGGTGAGCAGGTGGCTGACGACGTGGTCCTCTCGGCCTTCCGTTCTGCCGGTCAGCGCTGCTCGGCACTGCGCCTGCTCTTCCTGCAGGAGGATGTGGCAGAGCACATGACGCAGATGATCGAAGGCGCGGCGCGCGAACTGCAGCTCGGTGACCCCGCACTCGAAACCACCGATGTCGGCCCGATCATCGACGACAAGCAGAAGGCTATGCTGGAGGCCCATATCGCCGACATGCAGAAGACGCAGAAGGTGCGTTTTGCCGGCAAGGCGCCTGCCGGCGGCAGCTTCTTTGCGCCGCATATCGTCGAGCTCGACAAGGCTGCCGCGCTGACCAAGGAGGTCTTCGGTCCGGTTCTGCACATCGTCAGATGGAAGGCGAAGGAATTGCCGAAAGTGTTGCAGGAGATCCAGGCTTCCGGCTACGGCCTGACGCTCGGCATCCACAGCCGTATCGAATCGACGATCCGCACCGTCACCGATGCGCTCGATACCGGCAATATCTATGTCAACCGCAACATGATCGGTGCCGTTGTCGGCACCCAGCCGTTTGGTGGCTCTAGCCTTTCCGGCACCGGCTTCAAGGCTGGCGGTCCGGCCTATCTGCAGCGTTTTGCGCTGGAACAGGTGATCTCGGTAAACACCGCCGCGGCTGGGGGCAATGCTAGCCTGATCGCGATGGGCGAATGAAGTAATGAAATGGCAGCAAGTCTGTGGGAACCCCGCTTGCTGCCGTTCAAATCAATTGCTAAGCGTATGATCGGATGCAACTGAGGCAATCTACTCGTGCGCTTTGCAATTTTCCTTTCCGTAAAATATCTGTTTTCTCGAATAATACTTGCTTTAGTTCTTTCCAGCCTTCCAATTGCGCTTTTGCAGGCCGCAGAGCAGAAGCAGTCGGAACATCCACCGATGAGCTTCGTCATCGTGCATAAATCTGTCTGCAAGCAAGACTGTCCGGAATGGATTTCGGCAGAGGGGCGCATAACCTCCGACACACCTGCCCAAATGAGAAAAATTCTCAAGAAGATCGGGAATCGGAAATTGCCGATCGTGTTCCGTTCCGAAGGTGGGGATGTGAATGCCGCCTATGTAATGGGACGAATGATTCGTAAGGCTGGGCTGGAAACGGCGGTCGGTGGCACGCGGCTGGAAGGCTGTCCGCCTGAGGATTTGCGTTGCGCAGCTGCCATCGGCCGGAATGGCGCTGCAGCTGGATCCACCTATTCGTATGGCGCATATTGCGTTTCTGCGTGCCCGCTGGCTTTGGCGGGCGGCACGACGCGAGTTTCGTCTCAGTGGGCCTATATCGGCGTTCATCAGATCACGACCGTCTACAACAAGATGCGCGTTTCCTATCGCATCGAATACAAGATGGTGAATGGGAAGAAGCAGGAAGTTTCCCGTAAGGAGATTGGCCGCAAAGTTACCGGGCAGAGCAGTTCCACCAAGCTCGGCAAAAAAGCTAGCGCGACTCTGAAGGCGTATCTGAAAGAGATGGGGGTCAGCGATGACATCGTTGACCTGATGATGAGCGCCACACCCGACAGCATGGCGATGGTCGTGCCGACTGAAGCACTTCGGACGGGTCTGATCACGGATATGCTGGCTTACAATGAATGGCCCGGCATGCCGCTCTGCGCGCAGGACGCAGCGGCCGATGCCGCATGCTATCGCCATCCGGCGCCCAAAGCTGCTGTCCCTGAGCCGCCTGTGAAGAGCGCGACCGTATCCCCAGACTATCCTGCGCCTAAAACCCATCCGATGGACTTCCTCCTGATGTACAAAGGCAATTGCCAGGAAGAATGCACGCAGTGGATCTCGGCGGATGGCGACATCATGCCGGATACACCGGCTCAGCTGGAAGCGATCTTGAAGACACTCGGCGACAGAAAGTTGCCGGTCGTCTTTCAGTCCTTTGGTGGCGACAAGGATGCAGCTTTCGCAATGGGACGTATGATCCGCGCTGCGGGCCTCGATACGTCAATTGGCAGAACGCGCCTGCCGAATTGTCCGATGCAGGATCCGCGCTGCACCGCGAGCATGGCCAAAAGCGGGCCGACCGAGGGGGAAGTCTTTGCCGGTGGGGCGTACTGTTTTTCGAGCTGCACCATTGCCTTTATGGGCGGAACGTCGCGGCTCGTGGGACGGACTTCCGCTCTCGGCCTCAGCCAACCGGCGAGCAAGGTTACGGAGACTGAGCGCGGAAAATTCATTGCCTATTTCAGTGAGATGGGCGTCAGTCCCGACACATTCGACACGATGATGATAACGCCGTCTTTCGGGAGAGGAGATATATATCCGCCTCAGGCGCTCAGGCTTGAGATCATCGATGGGGTGATCCCCTACGATGAGGAGCCCGGCCTTCATGTCTGCGGACCGAACGCTAAGGAAAGCGTTCTGTGCCCCAGAAAATCCAAGGCGGCAACCGTTCCGGCGTCTGCTTCAGTTAACTGATGCCGAGTTTCGAAAAGAGGCGCCGCCGCGACACGGCGCTTCTGCTTCACACCGCCGTCTTTTACGGCCTGACGCCGCTTTAGCCCTTGTCCTTCAGGTCGTTCTTCGAGGTCACGCTCATCAACTTTTCTAGGAAGCCGAGCATGACCGCAGACACAACGAAGGCCAGATGCATGAGGGTCAGCCACATGATCTTGCCGTCGGTATATTGATCGACGTTGAGGAAGACCTGCAGCAGGTGGATGGAGGAGATGGCGACGATGGAGGAGGCGACCTTGATCTTCAGGCTGCCGGAATCGAGCTTGCCGAGGAAGGAGACTTCGCCTTCCTTTTCAGCCTCGTCGAAGCGGCTGACGAAATTCTCGTAGCCGGAGATCATGACCATGACGATGAGGCTTGCGACGAGTGCCGCATCGATGAGACCGAGCATGGCGAGGATCATTTCGGCCTCGCCGAGCTCGAACACGCTTCCTGCGACCTTCAGGAATTTGAAAGCGAAGGCCACGGCATAGACGGCCAAGGCAAGGACAAGGCCGATATAGAAGACCACAAGCAGCCAACGGCTGGAAAGGATGATGCGCTCGACCAAAAGTTCGAGTGATTTCACGGTCTACCCCCGTAAGTCTTAGAATCGCTGACCCCTAATAAACAATGGAATAGCCGCAGGGCAAGGCGCGGCGCTATTCACAGTTTGGGCATATTTCGCTATCCGATTGAAATAAGCGCCGAGTCCGTCGCGCATAGAGAAATCGGGCGCGCAGAGAAAACGGGAACACGATCCATGGCTGCCATCAAATCCGATATCGAAATTGCGCGTGAGGCAACAAAGAAGCCGATTTTCGAGATCGGCGCCAAGCTCGGCATCCCGCCGGAGCAGCTCGTTCCCTACGGTCACGACAAGGCGAAGATCAGCGCCGAGTTCATCGCCGCCCAGGAGGACAAGAAGGACGGTAAGCTGATCCTTGTCACTGCCATCAATCCGACGCCGGCAGGCGAGGGCAAGACGACGACCACCGTCGGTCTCGGCGACGGGCTCAACCGCATCGGCAAGAAAGCGATCGTCTGCGTGCGCGAGGCCTCGCTCGGTCCCTGCTTCGGTGTGAAGGGTGGAGCGGCAGGCGGCGGATATGCCCAGGTCGTGCCGATGGAAGACATCAACCTGCATTTCACCGGCGATTTCCACGCGATCACCTCGGCGCATAATCTGCTCGCGGCGATGATCGACAATCACATCTATTGGGGCAACGAAGAGAACATTGATCTGCGCCGCATCACATGGCGACGGGTGATGGACATGAACGACCGGGCACTGCGCAGCATGGTGTCCTCTCTCGGCGGCGTATCCAACGGGTTCCCGCGGCAGAACGGCTTCGATATCACCGTCGCGTCCGAAGTCATGGCGATCCTGTGCCTTGCGACCGATCTCAAGGATCTGGAGCGAAGGCTCGGAGAGATCATCATCGGTTACCGCTTCGACAAGACGCCGGTCTATGCCCGCGATCTCAAGGCCGATGGCGCGATGGCCGTCCTGCTGAAGGATGCCATGCAGCCGAACCTCGTGCAGACGCTCGAAAATAATCCGGCCTTCGTGCATGGCGGTCCATTCGCCAATATCGCCCATGGCTGCAACTCGGTGGTCGCGACGAAGACTGCGTTGAAGCTCGGCGACTATGTCGTGACGGAAGCGGGCTTCGGAGCGGATCTCGGCGCGGAGAAATTCTTCAACATCAAATGCCGCAAGGCCGGCTTGAAACCGAGTGCCGCGGTGATCGTCGCGACAGTCCGGGCGCTGAAGATGAATGGCGGCGTCAAGAAGGACGATCTCGGCGCGGAGAATATTCAGGCGCTGGTTCGCGGCTGCTCCAATCTTGGCCGCCATATCGCCAATGTGCGCAGGTTCGGCGTTCCTGTCGTCGTTGCGATCAATCATTTCGTTTCGGATACCGATGCTGAAATCGCCGCCGTGCAGGAATATGTCGCGCGTCATGGCGCCGAAGCCATCCTTTGCCGTCACTGGGCGGAAGGTTCTGCCGGCATCGAGGACCTTGCCTACAAGGTCGTGGAGCTAGCCGAATCCGGACAGGCAAGGTTCGAGCCGCTCTATGGCGACGACCTGCCGCTCATCGAAAAGATCGAGATCGTCGCTTCGAAGATCTATCATGCCGGCGAGGTGACGGCCGACAAGGCGGTCCGCGACCAGCTGGCGGCCTGGGAAGCACAAGGCTATGGCAAGCTGCCGGTCTGCATGGCGAAGACGCAATATTCCTTCTCGACAGATCCGAACCTGCGCGGTGCGCCGGAGGGGCATGTAGTGTCGGTGCGCGAAGTAAGGCTGTCGGCGGGCGCCGGCTTTGTCGTCGTCATTACCGGCGAGATCATGACCATGCCCGGCCTGCCGAAATCGCCATCGGCGGAACGGATTTTCCTCAACGATCAGGGTTATATCGAGGGGTTGTTCTGATCCCCAGTGGCGTTCGCGCTGCTCGTGATGAGATGGCGTCGACGCTTCTCGTAGTCGGGGTCGATGAATAGCCAAACGAACAGCCGCTGAAAGCTTCCGCCAGCCAATATCGCTATCGGCAGGAGCAAAAAGACATGGCCTGAAAACAGCAAGCCTATGGCCGTAACAAGCAGTCCGAAGATAATGCAGGCTGCGATAGGCTTCATGCCCTTGCGATCCTCGACATCGTCGTCCCGAGACTTTGATCTGGGTATTTGAGGATCTGATTCAAGCTGTCATCTCAAGTGTCTGAAATTTTTAGTGGCAGTAGCGATAACCGCCCTTTCTCTCGATCACGTCAAGATGGAAATGGGTCTCATGGGCGGCATCGCTTTCGGGGTCGAGCACGGTCGTGAAATAGAGGCAGCCTGCGGCGCTGACGGTGCGCTGGAATGCGCCTGTCAGTGTCGAATCCTCGCGTCGTGAGCGGACCTCGACAGGCTCGCCCTTGTTAAAGCTGAAGCTTCCAATGTCGATGGCATTGCCGCGGGCATGTTCGGAAATCTTGCCGGTCTCGGCGCTGTTGCGCAGGCGGCAGATATAGGCCGAGGCCTGATTGATGGTCGTAATGCCACCGTTGGCCGGCAGTGCGACCGAAGCTGCTGGAATGACACTACCCTTCATCCACTGTGCAAGCGCCAGTGCCGTCGGGCAGCGAAGTGTGGCTTCGGGTTTCAACGTAATACCGGGCAAAGCCTGGGAGACAATGATGGGCTTGTCGATGCCGCAGCCGTTGCCGTCGTCGATGCGGGGTGTTTCGCGAAAGACGACGCCAAGGCTCTGCAATTCCTTCACGCATTCGGCATGGTCCGCGTCGCTCTCCGGCTCGATGGTCAGGTGCTGTTCTTCGAGCGTCTGCTCGGCCGGGCTCGGTGGTTTCTGGTCTTCCAGCGGCGGCGGCGGCGGGCCAAATTTTTCAGCCGATGGCGTGGCAGAGGTTTCGCTCGGCTTCGGCTTGGGCTCGGGCGTCGGAATGTCGGAAGCCTGCGGCGGCGTATCGGGTTTTAGCTCCGGTTTGGCTTCAGGAACTGCCTCCGTTTCCGGCTTTTTTTCAGGCTGGACCGAAGGGCTTTCGGTTGCCGTCTCCGGCTTGGGTTCCGGCAAGGGGCCGGTTCGCGGCAATCTTGCACCAGGGAGCAGGGCGAGTGCGGCGAGGAGGACCGCCATCTTCCGAAATTCTCTCACACGTCGTTTCCCGTCGTTGATCGAGCGGAGAGTTAACGCGAAAGGACCGGTTTCGTTGCAATTGCGCAACATTTTGTCGGCATCGGTAAAACTTGATTGTATTATTCAACATAAATTGGCTGAATATATTGACAATAAAACTCATGTTTTTTATGCGGCAAAAAGAAGGCGGAAATCTCCGCCGTCGTCCGCAAGCCTAGCCAGCCCCTCGAGCGCCCGAAACGCCACGACAGCCAGCCCGGTAATTTCCATTTGAGGGTAGGTTATGATCGTCCGGCATTGGCGCTCGGTTCTAATGGTCTGCACAGCAGCCGCACTTGTTTTTCCAGTTTCAAACGCTTTCGCTCAGAGCGCTCCGGCAAGCACGCCGGCCACGAATGCCGAAGGCGCAACGGTCCTTCAGAAAATCGTCGTCAAGGGAAATCGCGCGGCTCCCGGCAGTATTGCCGACACGCCGCTTGCGACTGAGATCGACAAGAAGGAACTGGAACAGAAGCAGGTCACGAATTACGACGATATCGGCCGCAGCGTCGATGCGACGGTGAACTATTCGCGTGCAGACGCGGGCTTCAACCTGCGCGGCCTTTCCGGCCCGCGTATCCTGACGACGATCGACGGGATCCCGATCCCGTACGTGTCCAACAGCTCTCGCCAGGGGGCTTTTGCGACCAGCAACGCCAATGGCGGCGGCGACACCTTCGATTTCGATTCACTCTCCTCTCTCGACATCGTGCGCGGCGCGGATTCGAGCAAGGGTGGTTCCGGCATGCTGGGCGGCGCCTTCGTCCTCAATACGCTCGAGCCCGAAGACCTCATTCCGGAAGACCGCGACTGGGGCGCGATCGTCAAATCGACCTATGACAGCGAAGATCGCAGCATTTCCGGATCCGCTGCCGCCGCCAAGAAGGTCGGCAATACGTCGATCCTCTTCCAAGGCAGCTACCGCAAGGGCCATGAGCGCGACAACAAGGGTGATAATGACAGCTACGGGCGTTTGCGCACTGAGGCGGATCCTGCGGATTTCGATCAGCACAACCTGCTCTTCAAGTTGCGTCAGGATCTCGAAGGCGGTCATCGCATCGGGCTGACGGCTGAGCGTTTCCGGCGTGACCTGAAAACCGATCTCCGGGAGCAGCAGGGCACTGGCCGCACCTACATGATCAACAATTTCGACGGCCGCGACCTGCGAGACCGTGATCGTGTCTCGCTCGATTATGACTATGAAGCGCAGTCTTCCGACGCCTTTTTCAGCAGTGCTCGGGCGACACTCTACTGGCTTGATCTGAAGAAGGAAGCCGGCAGCCACGGCCGAACCGCTGCCAACGTTGCCTACGGTCGCAACAACGAGATCGAAAACGAAACCTGGGGCTTCAGCGGCACGGCGACCAAGGATTTCGAATATTCCGGCCTCAATCACTCGGTTCGCATCGGTCTTGATATCGGTGTTTCCAAGTGGACGCAGTATAGCTCGGCCCTTTGCCCGACCCCAACCACGTGCCCGTCGCTCAACAACCAGGCGGAAGTGCCCGATGTCGACAGCCAGAATCTTGCGCTGACTTTCGAAGACAGGATCGAGATCGGCAATACCGGTTTCGCTTTGACGCCCGGCTTCCGCTTCGACTGGTTCAATTACAATCCTTCGGCCGGCGGTGGCTTCGCGACAAATACCGGTGTTACGCGTTTCGGCACTTTGCATGACCGCACGGAAGCCGCCATGTCGCCGAAGCTGCTTGCGACCTATGATCTGACGCCCGACGTGCAGCTCTACGCACAGCTTGCCGTCGGTTTCCGTGCTCCTACCGTCGATGAACTCTACAGCCGCTTCTACAACCCGACCGGTCGCTACGCACAGCTCGGCAATCCGGATCTGGATCCGGAAATCGGCCGTGGTATCGAGATTGGCGCCAACTTCGACACAGGTGGTCTGCAGGGGCGGGTTGCGGCCTTCCATACCCGCTATCAGAACTTCATCGAGACCGTGACAACCGTTGACGCGGGCGGCTTTACGACGTTCAACTACACGAACGTTTCTTCAGCTTCGATCTCCGGTCTCGAAGCCAACCTCATCAAGACCTTCGACAACGGTATCAACCTTCACACCTCGCTGGCCTACACCTATGGCCGCAATGACGACACGCAGGAGCGGTTGCGTTCCGTGGCGCCGTTCAAGGCGATCATCGGCGGTGGCTGGAGCAATGACGAATACGGGTTCGACCTTTCCTCGACGCTCTCGTCCCAGATGACCGGCAACGACAACGCACTGACGTCGTTTGACGCACCTGGCTATGGTATCGTCGACCTGACGGCATGGTGGACGCCGGAGCAGGTCAAGGGACTGCGCATCCAGGGTGGTGTCTACAACATCTTCGACCAGGAATATTATAGTGCGCTTGCCGTTCGCGACGTGAACCTCAGCGCGACGTCTTCGCAGCCCAAGGAGTGGTATTCGGAGCCGGGCCGTACCTTCAAGATCTCGGTCACCAAGACATTCTGATGAGAAATCAGCCTTCAAGGCTGGGGCAGGGGCGGCTTTCGGGCCGCCCTTTTTCGTGGGCTGATCGCCTCTTGCGCTTGGCTTCATCTCAGGCTAACAATTTCGCCCATGAAGAAGTCCTTGAACATTGCAGTTTGGTGGTGGGCTCGCTGAGGCGGCCTCGACCAATCGTGTCCAAAGACGACGAACGAGCCGCCCGAAACTTCGAGGCGGCTTTTTTGTTTCAAAGGCCGCCTTTCGTCCGGGCCCGATAACGGAGTGGAACTATGGTAACGATCCTGCGGGATGATGGTGCGGAAATCTACGAGACCAAGGGCGGTATTACCGTCACGCGGCAAAGGCGGGCCATTCCCTATGCCGATGCTGTCTCGTCCTATGTCGACAAGCTCGATGAGCGGCGCGGCGCCGTCTTCTCGTCGAACTACGAATATCCGGGCCGCTATACGCGTTGGGATACGGCTGTCGTCGATCCGCCGCTCGGTGTCTCCTCCTTCGGCCGCAATGTCTGGATCGAAGCCTATAACGAGCGCGGCGAGGTCATCCTCGAGTTCATCGTCGAGCGACTGAAGACCGTCAGCGAACTGGAACTCGGCGCACTGACCGCGCGCAGGCTCGATCTGACGGTCAAGATGCCTGACCGCGTTTTCACCGAAGAAGAGCGCTCGAAGATGCCGACGGTGTTTACCGTACTTCGCGCCATCACCGATCTTTTCTATTCGCAAGCCGATGCCAGCATCGGCTTCTATGGCGCTTTCGGCTATGATCTCGCCTTCCAGTTCGACGCGATCAATCTGAAGCTGGAACGACCTTCCGACCAGCGCGACATGGTGCTTTACCTGCCGGATGAAATCCTCGTCGTCGACAACTATGCCGCCAAGGCCTGGGTTGATCGCTACGATTTCTCCAAGAACGGCAAGACGACCGAGGGCAGGGCAGGCGACATCGCAGCCGAGCCGTTTGTCCGCACGGATACGATCCCGCCGAAGAGCGATCATCGTCCGGGCGAATATGCCGAGCTCGTCGTCAAGGCGAAGGAGAGCTTCCGCAAGGGCGATCTCTTCGAAGTGGTGCCCGGGCAGAAGTTCATGGAGCGCTGCGAAAGCAAGCCTTCGGATATTTCCAAGCGGCTGAAGGCGATCAATCCGTCCCCCTATTCCTTCTTCATCAACCTTGGAAACCAGGAATACCTGGTCGGTGCCTCGCCGGAAATGTTCGTGCGTGTTTCCGGTCGCCGCATCGAGACCTGCCCGATCTCGGGCACGATCAAGCGCGGCGACGATCCGATCGCCGACAGCGAGCAGATTCTCAAGCTCCTGAACTCGAAGAAGGACGAGTCCGAACTCACCATGTGCTCGGACGTCGACCGCAACGACAAGAGCCGCGTCTGCGAGCCGGGTTCGGTCAAGGTCATCGGTCGCCGCCAGATCGAGATGTATTCGCGTCTCATCCATACAGTCGACCATATCGAGGGGCGTCTGCGTGACGATATGGACGCCTTTGACGGCTTCCTGAGCCATGCCTGGGCCGTGACTGTAACCGGTGCGCCGAAGCTTTGGGCCATGCGTTTCATCGAAGCGCATGAGAAGAGCCCGCGCGCATGGTATGGTGGGGCGATCGGCATGGTCGGCTTCAATGGCGACATGAATACCGGCCTGACGCTGCGCACCGTGCGCATCAAGGATGGAATTGCCGAAGTGCGCGCCGGTGCGACGCTGCTCAACGATTCCATTCCCGAGGAAGAAGAAGCCGAAACCGAACTGAAGGCCTCTGCCATGCTTTCCGCCATCCGCGATGCCAAGACCGGCAATTCCGGCAAGACCCAGCGCGATGTCGCCTCTGTTGGCAAGGGCGTCAACATCCTGTTGATCGACCACGAAGACAGTTTCGTACATACGCTGGCGAATTACTTCCGCCAGACGGGGGCGACCGTCTCGACTGTGCGTACGCCGGTGCCGGAAGAAATCTTCGATCGGCTGAACCCTGATCTCGTCGTTCTGTCGCCGGGACCTGGGAACCCGAAGGATTTCGACTGCAAGGCGACGATCAAGAAGGCCCGCGCTCGCAACCTTCCGATCTTTGGCGTCTGCCTGGGCCTACAGGCTTTGGCCGAAGCCTATGGTGGAGAGCTTCGTCATCTGGCTCTGCCGATGCATGGCAAACCGTCGCGCATCCGCGTGCTGGAGCCGGGCATCGTCTTCTCGGGGCTTGCCAAGGAAGTCACGGTCGGCCGTTATCACTCGATCTTTGCCGATCCTTCGACGCTGCCGCGGGATTTCATCATCACCGCAGAAAGCGAGGACGGCACGATCATGGGCATCGAGCATGCCAAGGAGCCGATCGCGGCCGTGCAGTTCCATCCGGAATCGATCATGACGCTCGGCGGCGATGCCGGCATGCGCATGATCGAGAATGTGGTGGCGCATCTCGCCCGCCGTGCCAAGACCAAGGCGGCCTGACGGCCGGCGGCCTCTTGAACCCATAAAAAACCCGCCGGAAACGGCGGGTTTTTTATGTTTGGGATGTTCGTCTATACGCGCCGCATGAGCCGGGCGACGATGGATACGACGAACAGCACCAGGAAGATGAAAAACAGGACCTGGGCGATCGAAGCGGATGCGCCGGCAATGCCGCCAAATCCAAGGACGCCTGCAATCAGGGCTACGACGAGAAATACCAGAGCATAATACAGCATCGCGATCTCCTTTATCGGTTGCTGGCAATATAACGGAAACGAGAGCGCTTCGTTCCATTGGGGTCGCGACCAATTGAATTACGTGCTGGACCAATGCTTTTCAGCTGAACTGCAGGTCGGCCTTGAATGACGGATCGCCGTCACGCGGCATCGGCGGTTCTGCAGCTGCCAGATAGGATCTGGCCGGGCCGGTCAGCACGAACCAGAGACTGGCGCCGATCATGAAATAGGCGGCCGTCGGATCATCCGAGCGCGAGACGAAGGGAAGGCAGATGGCAGTGAAGAGGATGGCGAGCCGGACGGCCCATTCCGCCTCTCGCTTCATGAACGCCCTGGTTCTCAGCTTCTTGTAGGCAGCAACGTCGTAGCCGCCCACGTCGCGGCCGGATGTAAAGAGTATCCAGACGGAGGGAAGCGTCAACATGACCAGGCCGCCGTAACATAGAAGCAGCGCCGGCCCGGAGAGGAAATGGCCGGCAGCAAAGAGCAGGAGGCCTGTCACTGCAATATTCCAGAGCGGCTCCAGCCGCTCAGGCGACAGGCCGGTGCGACTATGCCAGGCCCGCAAGGAGCTGGCCGCACCGTCGAGCAACGGTTGGTCGATGTAGCGATTGATCCAATGCATATCCGCGCGGTCCCCAATTGACTGCAGGGCCGTCAACACCATGCAATTGGGTCGCTATCATGGCACAAACGGCAAAAGCAGGAGACCGCGGCGTTTTGGCCGACCTATGCGCCTCGCTTGACGACGCGCAGGTTCATTTCCGACCGCAGTTTGAAGCCGAGCGCCTTGTAGAGCGTGATGGCCGGCGTGTTGGTGTAATAGGCATGCAGGAAAACTGTGTCGCCCCTGGCGGAGATTTCGCCCGCGACATAGCGGAAGAGCAGGGTGCCGAGGCCGCGTCCCTGAAAATCCGGGTGGGTGCAGAGGCCGCTGAGTTCGCCAAACCCCGGGTGGCGCAGGCGCTGTCCAGCCATGGCGACGAGACGACCGTCGATCTTCACGCCCCAGAAGGTGCCCAGGCTCTGGGCGCGGAGCGTGAAGGGACCGGGTTTGGTCAGCGTCGCCAGCGCGAGCATTTCCTCCGCATCGTCAGAGGTCAGTGGCTGCAACCGGCTGTCGGAAATGCGCTCGTAAGGCCGCTCGGCGACCATCTGCACCAGCTTTCCCTCGGCGACGACCGTCAGTCCCTGCGGTATGATGACGGGTCCGGCTTCGACAATCGCCATGGCCTCATCAACGGCAGGAAGGTTCTCCAGCGCTTCGAGGCTTTCGCGCGTATCGTCGGCGGCGGCCGCGAAGGGGACGATTGAGGGCGGGTAGCGCATCGCCCGTTCGCCGCCTTCGGCGAGATCGGCATGTGCGGTGTGGAGCGCGTTCCAGATCGGCCGATCGAGAATATGGCTCATGGGGTCTTCTCCTTCAGGGCGCTCGTCCGGCGGGTAAGCGGTGCTTCGGCGAGGCCGTCTTCGATTGCTGCAAGCTGTTCCAGCAACGGGCCGTTGAGATCCCGGCAGAGATCGGCAACGGCGGCCGCGATATGCGGCCAGACCTGTTGCCTGGAATAATCGACGAGTTCCTGTCCTTTTGGTGTCAGCGACACGACCCTGCGCCGTTGATCCTCGGCGGATGGCTGCATGTCGAGGAAGCCGAGTTCCATCAGCTGGGAGGCGGTTCGGGTCGCGCCGGGCTGGGTGATGCCGACGGCTTGCGCCAGTTCACCTATCGTCAGTGGGCCGAGCCTGTCGATGGCGCCGAGGAAGGGATATTGCGCGGCCTGGATGGAGACGCCCAGTTCCTCGATCACCTGCTGCGTATCGGCCTGCAGACGCTCGCCAATGCGGCGGAAGCGGCTGCCGAGGCAAAGGTAGCCCAGCGATTTCACGACATCTTCCACCAAGGCGGTTTTTCCCAATTGCATTACAGGTTATATAAATGGTTATGAAATTTCCGTCAATCAGATCTGTCTTTGTTCTGACGTGCCAAAGCCTTTGACATTTCGACTGCGATTGCCCATATCACCCGCATCAGCCGCCTGCGCGATTCCCGCGCGGGCGGTTTTGCGTTTCAATGGCTTAAATGCTGCAATTCATTCGCAACCGCAGGGGGACGATATGAGCGACGAGGGCAATCTCACGGTTCGGAAACTGGCGTTCTGGGGCATTCCCATGTCGCTTGGCGTCATGGGACTGAAGATGGTCGCCTGGTGGGTGACGGGCTCTGTGGCTCTACTTTCGGACGGGCTGGAATCGTTCGTCAACGTGGTGGCGGCCTTCATCGCCTTCTTCGTCATCCGTTATGCGCAGAAGCCGGCAGACCATGACCATCCCTTCGGCCATCACAAGGCCGAATATCTTTCGGCCGTCACCGAAGGCGTGATGATTGTCGTTGCCGCGCTGCTGATCGTTCAGCAGGCCGTCGGCCATCTCGCCAACCCGCGCATGCTCGAGGCGCCCGTGCTCGGCCTTGCAATCAATATTGCCGCTGGTGTCATCAATACCGTCTGGGCGCGGCTTTTGATCCGTACCGGGCGACAGCACCGCTCTGCAGCCTTGATGGCGGATGGGCAGCACATCATGTCGGATGTGGTCACTTCGGTTGGCGTTCTCGTTGGCCTGCTTCTGGCGCTTGCGACTGGTTATGCGATCTTCGATCCCATTCTCGCCATTCTCGTTGCGCTCAACATTCTCTATCAAGGCTGGAAAGTGATCTCGCAGTCGATCGGCGGACTGATGGATCAGGCGGTCGAGCCGCAGGAACAGGAGGCGATCAAGCAGGCAATCGCCACCCATGCGACAGGCTCTATCGGTGTGCATGATCTCAAGACCAGGCGTGCCGGCTCGGTGACCTTCGTCGATTTCCATCTCGTCGTGCCCGGCAAGATGACGGTTCGCGAAGCGCATGATATTTGCGACCGCCTTGAAGATGCCATCCGCGCCGTGCATGCGGGCGCGACAATTGCCATTCACGTGGAGCCGGAGGGCGAAAAGGCCCATGGCATCCGCGTCAAAGTGATCAAGGAGGCGTAATGCCCAATACAGACGTTTCCAGCCTTTCGATGCTGGGCCAGCAGACGGAAACCGCCAAGAGCCCCGAAGAGGCGGTTCTGGAAAAGGTGCCATCCAATCATGCCGGCACCGATTACGTCGTGCGCTTCACTGCGCCGGAATTCACCTCGCTCTGCCCAATGACCGGACAACCGGATTTCGCCCATATCGTCATCGATTACATTCCCAATGAATTTCTGGTGGAATCGAAGTCGCTGAAGCTCTTCCTGCATTCCTTCCGCAATCACGGCGCCTTCCACGAGGATTGCTCGATCTATATCGCCAAGCGCATCGTCGAGCTTCTGGATCCGAAGTGGCTGCGCATCGGCGCCTACTGGTATCCGCGCGGCGGCATTCCGATCGACGTCTTCTGGCAGACCGGTAAGCCGCCGGAAGGCGTATGGCTGCCGGATCAGGGTGTCGCCACCTACCGTGGACGTGGGTGAGACGTCGTCGGGCGCAGCCAGCGATCGATCCAGTGAATCGATTGCAACGGCGAACGCCCTGAGCTTAAGGCGAAGGGCCGGGAAACGATGTGGCAATTGAAACCAACTGCCACTCTTTCCTTAAGCTAAATCCTAAACATCCGTCGTGTCGTCACCGGAATCATCCGTGAAGTCATCGTTGTCGTCGTAATCGGCCTGCTGGATGTTGTCGTTGTTATCATTGTTGTCAGCTCTGGAATCATCCGCCTGACTGTTGTCGCCGTAGTAATTGTTGATGACGGTTTCCTCGGTGGGCGCACCGGCATTGCCGAAGGGATTGGCGCCGCCAAAAGGTGAACCCAAGCCGAGCGACGACATGTGGTTGCCGAAAATGCCTGACAGGGAGTTGGCGAGAAGCATGCCGCCGGCCACGCCGGCCGCGGTGCCGAGAGCGCCACGCAGGAAACTGCCGCCGGCAGAGGGTGCAGAGGCCTGCTGGCTCCATGGGCCGGTTGGCTGCTGCGGCATCTGGCGACTGTTGTCATAGCCGCGCGGCGGCTGTTCGTAGCTGTCCCTCGGCGCGCTGCCCCAGGGACCGGGAGCGGGGGCCGGCTGCTGCGTCTGGGTGCTGCCGAAGATCGAGCTCAGGAAGCCGCCCTGCTCGGCCTGGCGGTGATCACCGGCGCCGGCTTCGAACTGCCGGACACGCTCTTCCAGTTCCTTGATGTGGTTGGCCGCCGCCTCCAGGCCCTTTTCCTGCACGATGACGGCCTGCGCCAGATAGTAGGTGGCGGAGGGCTGCGTGCGGGTCGCTTCCGATATCAGCGCTTCGGCTTCCGGATCGCGCGGTGTTGTGCCTGCGGTGCGGACGCGATCGAAAAGGGAGGTCAGCAATTGGCGTTCTTCCGGTGACATGTTCTGTCTCCTTTAAAGTTCTGCGGCCTTAACATTCGGCGGATGGGCCGCGTAAAGCTGAGTTAGGAAGCGATTAGGGCATTTCAAAGCCTTGGCGACTTACATTTCAGTAAGCTCAGGCCTCCTTCAGCCAGATGCGCAGAGGTCCCAGAAGTTCGAAGCCCGCGCGCAGCGCTTCGTCCAGATTGTCGCCGCGTTCGTAACCGACAAGCGGCTCTCGCGGATAGAGCTCGGCCGCCTGCGCAATCAGCCCGCGGCGGATGGTTTCGCCGTGCCGGCCTTCTGCAAACAGGTTCGACAGGCCGACTACTCCGGCATCGAGATTGAGGATGCCGCCGCCAATCGGCTTGTCGTGTTCGAAGCCGAGCAGAAAGGCGATTTCGGGGTCGTGGAGCAAGGGTTCGCTAAAGATCCTCTGCGCTACCGGGCCGTTCGCCTTACTCCATTCCACCTCCCATCGGGCAAGATCGGCAGCGCTTTCCATGCGCTTCCAGGAGATGGGGGATGGCACTGAAACTGGCGTGCGCATTCCGATCCATTCGGCCTCGAACAGCGGCGTGAAACCGAGCGGCTCAAGATCGAGGGCCGCATAGCTATCCTTGATCGCCCAAACGCGTTCCTCGCTGTTGACGAGCGTCGCGATCGCCTCCGTCTGCTCGCCGTCCGCCTCCGTCAGCGTCACGATGTCAGGATAGAAGGGCGGCGTGCCCCGGCGGTGAAACCAGAGTGTGGACGTGAACTCACCTGGTGAGCCCAGCGCATTGCAGACCGCATCGCACCAGAATGCATTGTTGCTGATGGCAGCACGCAGAAAGGAGGAGGCCATTTTATGTTTCTCCCGGGCTTTTCAGATGATGCGATGATATCGTCCGTTTGTCATAAGAATATCTTCACCGCTTCCTGCTTCCTCTTTTTCCCGCATTGTTTTACGCATTGAGTCGCACTATGTGCGAGGAACCGCATTGGACGAGAGAGGTTCGAATGAACGACGAAGAAGAACAGGACGACAAGACGAAGGAACTGCCGCTCGGCAAGGAAACGGAGGCGAACCTTTTCAAGTCGCGTTCGATCTTCATCTACGGGCCGATCACGCAGGAACTGGCGCAGAAGGTCTGCACCCAGCTCGTGGCGCTCGCCGCTGCCAATGACGAAGACATCCGCATCTATGTGAATTCGCCTGGCGGCCACGTCGAATCCGGCGATTCCATTCACGACATGATCAAGTTCATCAAGCCGAAGGTCTGGATGATCGGTACGGGCTGGGTTGCCTCGGCCGGCGCCCTCATCTATGCCGCGGCTCCGAAGGAACGCCGCATCTGCCTGCCGAACACCCGTTTCCTGCTGCACCAGCCGTCCGGCGGCACCCGCGGTATGGCTTCGGATATCGAGATCCAGGCACGCGAGATCATCAAGATGAACGAGCGCCTGATCAAGATCTTCTCGAAGGCTACCGGCCAGTCGGAAGAAAAGATCGCCAAGGATATCGACCGCGATTACTGGCTCTCGGCTGAAGACGCCGTTGCCTATGGTCTCGTCGCTCGCGTCGTGACCTCGCAGAGCGAAATCTGATTTTTTCGCTGATTCTGCCTTGAATTGACGCCCCGTTTGCGATCCGCAGGCGGGGCGTTTCCATGACTGCCGGCATGCTGCCATGCAATCTCGTGGGATTGCCGCGCAAGCGATCATTTCCAGGGGCAATCCGGCTTGCGCGCAATTCGCTTATGCTGCTCCATGCGCAATCTTCGCAGCCGGAGTCGCGCCATGCTCAAAGATTTCTCCGTACAGAGCCTGTTCATGGGGCTTCTGACGGCTTTCGTCGGGTTCACCAGTTCCTTTGCCGTCGTGTTGCATGGGCTTCAAGCGGTGGGTGCGACGGATGCGCAGGCGGCTTCGGGGCTGATGGCGTTGTCGATCTCGATGGGTCTTTGCGCTGTCGTACTCAGCGCCGTCACGCGTCTGCCGGTCAGTATCGCCTGGTCGACCCCAGGGGCGGCGCTGCTTGCGAGCATCGGAACGATTGATGGTGGCTTCAATGCAGCGGTCGGCGCGTTCATTCTTTGCGGTGTGCTGATCGTTGTTGCCGGGCTGTTCAGGCCGCTCGGACGGGCGGTTGCCGCCATTCCTGCGCCGCTTGCCAATGCAATGCTGTCGGGCGTGCTGCTCGGCCTTTGTTTTGCGCCGGTCAAGGCCGTCGCCTTCAATCCGTTGCTCGGTCTGCCGATCATTCTGACCTGGATCGTGGTCGGCGCCTTCAAGCGCCTTTGGGCGGTGCCGGCGGCGCTGGTGGCTTTCGTGCTGGTACTGGCCTTCGGTGTCGATATTCCCGCGGGTGCCTTCTCTTCGCTCGAGCAGTCGCTGGTGCCGGTCATCGATATCGTGCATCCGGTCTTCAATCTCTCGGGTTTCGTGTCGATTGCCCTGCCGCTCTTCATCGTGACCATGGCGTCGCAGAATATTCCTGGCATCGCGGTGCTGAAGGTCAATCACTATGATCCGATGCCGGGGCCGCTCTTTGCCGTGACCGGCGTTTTCTCGCTTCTTGCGGCGCCTTTTGGCGGCCATGCGGTCAACCTGGCGGCGATCACCGCAGCGATGTGCGCCGGGCAGGACGCGCATCCCGATCCCTCGCGGCGGTATTGGGCGGCGTTGATCGCCGGCGTCGGCTACATCATTTTCGGCCTGCTTGCCGGAGCGGTGACGGCCTTTGTCGCGCTGGCGCCACCGATCCTGATCGAGGCCGTGGCCGGTCTGGCGCTTGTCGGCGCCTTCTCCAGTTCGGCCATGGCCGCTTTCCAGGCACCGGAATCGCGTGAGGCAGCGGCAATCACCTTCCTCGTCACTGCGTCGGGCGTTTCCTTCGGCGGCATATCCGGCGCCTTCTGGGGGCTGATCGCGGGCGGGCTGATGCTGGCGCTGTCCCGTATCGTGCAGGCGAGGAAAAAATAGGCGAGGGGTTGCCGGAATTTCCGGCGGAGGCTATAAGCGCGGACATGAAGAGCACAAGCGCACGGATTTCCGAGACGATTGCACGCGGCCGCACGGCCCTGCGTGACAATACGCGCGCCCTGACCTCGCTTCTTCTCCTCGGCCTTACGCGCGGTTGCCGGGTCCTTTGAGGAGCGCCCGGCGGCCGAAAGCCCGCCCGGCCATCGCTCCTCGCGACTCACATTCAAAATTGACCAAACGACCGATCAAAGGTCCGCATTTGCAGTCGCCAAGCCTGATATGATCGGCTAAGACGCGAGGCAAATGCCGGGACGAGGAGACAAGACAATGGACACGACCACCCGCCGATCCTCCGCAGGCGCCAAGGGTATGCCCGACGCCGCCGTCAAATACCGGCCCTATCCGCAGGTGAACATTCCCGACCGCACCTGGCCGACCAAGACCATTTCCAAGGCGCCGATCTGGTGCTCCGTCGACCTGCGAGACGGCAACCAGGCGCTTGTCGATCCGATGGGCCATGATCGCAAGGCGCGCATGTTCCACCTGCTCCTGGAAATGGGCTTCAAGGAAATCGAGATCGGTTTCCCGTCCGCCTCGCAAACCGACTTCGATTTCGCCCGCTGGTGCGTCGAAGAGGGCAATGTGCCCGACGACGTCTCGCTGCAGGTGCTGGTTCAGTGCCGGCCCGAACTGATCACCCGCACCTTCGAGGCGCTGGAAGGCGCAAAGCAGCCGATCGTGCACTTCTACAATTCCACCAGCGAACTGCAGCGCCGCGTGGTCTTCGCCAAGGATGTGCACGGCATCAAGCAGATTGCCGTCGATGCCGCCAAGATGATCAGCGACATGGCGGCCAAGGCCGGAGGCGGCTATCGTTTCGAATATTCGCCCGAGAGTTTCACCGGTACTGAGCTGGATGTGGCGCTGGAAATCTGCAACGCCGTCATCGAGGTGATGAAGCCGACGCCTGATAACAAGCTCATCATCAACCTGCCTTCGACGGTAGAGATGGCGACGCCGAACGTCTACGCCGACCAGATCGAGTGGATGTGCCGCAATCTCGACAACCGTGAGAACCTGATCATCTCTCTGCATCCGCATAATGACCGCGGCACCGGTATCGCCGCTGCCGAGCTCGCTCTGCTGGCTGGTGCCGACCGCGTCGAGGGAACGCTCTTCGGCAATGGCGAGCGCACCGGCAATGTCGATGTCGTCACCATGGCGCTCAACATGTTCACGCAGGGTGTCGATCCGCAGATCGACTGCTCCAATATCGAGCGCATCAAGGAAGTGTTCGAATATTCGAACCAGATGGCGATCACCGAACGTCATCCCTATGTCGGCGAGCTGGTCTACACGGCCTTCTCCGGCTCGCATCAGGATGCGATCAACAAGGGCATGAAGGCAGCGCAGGTTGCCAACCATCCGGTCTGGGAAGTGCCGTACCTGCCGATCGACCCGCGCGACGTCGGCCGCTCCTACGAGGCGATCATCCGCATCAATTCGCAGTCCGGCAAGGGCGGCATCGCCTATATCCTGCAGCAGGACTACGGGCTCAACCTGCCGCGCAACCTGCAGGTCGAATTCCGCGGAGACATCCAGCGCATTACCGATGAAGAAGGTAAGGAGCTTCCGTCAAAGCGTATCCACGACCGCTTCATCGAGCGCTACGTGACCCAGCCGAATGGCCGCCTGAAGTTCGTCGATCATCACACCTACCCTGACACCGAGCGCAAGGGACAGAGGGTCGTGGCGGCCGAAATCACTGACAATGGCGAGATCAAGCGTATCGAAGGCCGCGGCAATGGCCCGATCGATGGCTTCATCAATGCGCTGTCGCATTATCTCGGCATCGAGATGTCGGTCGAGGACTATTCGGAGCATTCGTTGCAGCACGGCTCCAATGCCGCCGCTATCTCCTATGTCGAGACGTCCTACCCGGGCGGCAAGCTCTTTGGTGCCGGCATCAACACCAATATCGTCGCGGCATCGCTCGAAGCGATCGTGTCGGCTGCGAACCGCGTGCTCGACGTGAAGGCCGGCAAGGCCTGAGTATTCCGATCAGGCCGCGATCGCCTCAGGATGACGCGGCCTGACGATGCAATCGGCGAGCTCATCGAGTTCGCCCTGCGCCTCCGCGTGGTTCTGTCCCCATTGGCAGAGAGCAAGAAGGATTGGCTCCAGCCCGAGGCCGAGCTCGGTTGTGCTATATTCCACCCGCGTCGGCACCTCGGCAAAGATCTCCCGGTGTACAAGGCCGTGCTCTTCCATTTCCCGTAACTGCTGGATCAGCACCTTCTGGGTGATGTCAGGCATCATGCGCTTGAGTTCCGAAAGTCGTCTGGGTCCTGAGAAGACGTGGTAGAGGATGACGGGTTTCCATCGCCCGGAAATGACCTTCAAAGCGCGTTCCACAGGCAGTTTCGGTAATCTTTTCATGGGCTCGGCCATGGTCACCTCCTGGTGGGTATGGCACTGATATGTGTGTATTTTGAACTGTAAATCGAGTGCTAAGGCCTGCTTCACGCCATCAAAACGTGAGGTTCGCCATGAAAGCCGTTCAATTCACCCGCTTCGGTCCGCCTGAGGTTCTCGAAACGATCGAGGTGCCCAAACCGGAACCCAAAGGCGGCGAGGTGCTGGTGCGTGTCCATGCTGCCGGTGTCAATTTTTTCGAGGTTCTGATGCGGGCGGATCGTTATGCCGTCACGCCGCCACTGCCTGTCTTTCCCGGTGTGGAAGTGGCAGGCATCGTCGAAGACATTGGGGTGGATGCCGATCCGTCGCTCTCCGGTGCGCGTGTCGCTGTACCGCTCTTCGCAATCGGGCGTGGCTTTGGCGGTTATGCCGAATATGTGGCTGTGGATCCCGGAGCGGCGGTGCGTTTGCCGGACAGCCTTTCCTTTGCAGATGCGGCGGCGTTGATGGTGCAGGGCCTGACGGCTCTGCACATGGTGCGTCGTAGTCCGCCGAAGGGAAAGGTGGTGCTCGTCAACGCTGCCGGCGGCGGGGTGGGATCGCTGTTGCTGCAACTTGCCAGGCTGGAGGGAGCGAGCAAGGTCATTGCCGCAGCAGGCAGCGAGGCCAAGAGGAAAATAGCACTTTCGCTCGGCGCCGACCTGGCGGTCGACTACACCGCCAGAGATTGGGCCGGTCCCGTCAAGGCAGCGACCGGAGGGCAGGGCGCCGATGTCATTTACGAGACGGTTGGCGGTGATGTCGCGAGGGCGTCTCTCGCCGCACTTGCTCCGGCCGGAGAAATGCTCTTGGCGGCCATGGGGCGGTTCTCGCTGGAGCTTTCCGATATCCGCTCCATGCTGGATGCAAACCAGTCATTGAAGGGCTTTTCGCTGCTGCCGTTGATTGCCGCCGACAAATGGAAGGACGATCTCGCTCTCCTCTTCGATCTCGCCGCAACCGCAGCGCTGAAGCTCGTGCACGGCGGGAGTTTTTCACTTGATGAAGCGGCTGAGGCGCATCGCGTGCTCGAAGAGCGCCGGGTCGGCGGAAAAGTCGTTCTGATGCCTTGACCATTAAATGGCGGCGGCGACTTCCATGGCGAGCTGGCCGAGAGAAGCCTCGGCGGAGGGGCCAGCCAATACATAGGACGTGCCCGCATTGTGCCAGGTTACAAGGCCGATTTCGTCGCGGATCGTTTCCTTGAAATCTTCCGTTTCCGGTGGCTGCGCATCCTTGCGGAAACATATCGAGATGATATCGCCATCTGTGTTGGAATAGACAAGCTGGCCGACAGGGCGGTTGTCGCCAAGGATCACGCGCGCGCCCTGGAAGGTCCAGGATCCAGCGGAAAGATCCGGCACGCGGAACGGCACGCCGATCGCCGTTGTGAGCCAGGAGGAGATTTCCTCGGCTTGGGAGGCCGGCACCTCGACGAGGTGACGCGGCTGGCGAACGAGAAGCCGCTGAAAGGCGGTGACGTCGCCCAGCCAGTCATTGGTGTTGATCTGCGCCGCGGCGACCGGTGCAGCGTCATCCGTATCCGGCGCATTGCCGATGAAATAGCCGATGCCACCACCGACGACGAAGAGAATGAGGGCAGCGGCAAGCGCCTGACGGCCGTTCGGCGCGAGCTTCAGCTGCGGGCGCGCGCTGCGCGGGGCGATCGGCGTCTTCGGCGGCTGCGTGCTCTTGATGGATCGGACAAGCGCCAGCGGAACAGGCTCTTTCAGCATGTCGTCGAGCTTGCGACGTCCGAAATCGACGCCGTGGCGGAGCTTGTCGTAGATCTTGCGGGCATTTTCATCCGTTGCCAGTCGGCCTTCCAGCTCCAGCTTCTGTTCCGGTGTGGTTTCGCCATCGAGGAGGGCGGCAAGCTGGGCTTCGAGCGGCTGTTTTTTGAAATCGAGCAAATCAGTCAGTACCTGTGAACGGGCGGATTGTGACCGGACAATGCGGCGAAATGGAGTCGTGCGGTGGAAAGCTGGCCGGCAATATTGCCGATTGCGATGCCCATGATTTCGGCTGCCTGCTGATAGCTGTGGCCTTCCACGTCGATCAGCACGAAAATGCTGGCCACGCCCTCGGGCATCTCCGCAAGCATGCGGTGCAGGGCGTCGGTATCGACGGCGGCCACGCGGTCGCGAATGGCGTCGCGGATATCGGTCACATTGCCTCGCGCGGCCGGACGCGGCTTGCGCTTGCGACTGTCTTCCGCCCATTGCTGGCGGGCCAGCATGTAGATCCAGCTTTCCAGCCGGCCTTCGCCGTTCCACTGATGTCCCTTGGAAATAGCGCGCAGACAGACCGACTGAACCAGCTCATCGGCCGCAGTCGTCTCTCCCGCGAGCGTAATGGCAAAGCGGCGGAGGCGGGGCAAGAGACCGACGAGGTCACGCCGGATATCGGTGGTGGTTGCGGGTTGGCGCATGGTCTTTCCAAGAAGCATTCACATTGGCCGAAACTCATACCAGCATCGAATATGGGCCAGCTTCGCATGCGGGGCTTGCCCGGCGGGCGCGAAGCCATCGTATTCATCCCGGCCATACAGGCGGCTTTTATGGAACAGGTCGCCTGTATTTCGCAAGCGCGGGGTTCATTTCATCCATCCCTTGCCAGGGGATTTCCGCACGATACCCCGCGGAGCTTGTCTCAATATGTCCTGTAGCCGTTCAGGCTCTGCAGCAGAGCGCGATAGGCCCAGGTGTTTTCGCCGCCGCGATCGCGAATCTCGACGAGCTGGACGCGGGCGCCCTGGATGTCGCCCTGCTCGGCAAGCGCCATGCCCATATAAGAGCGTGCGAGGATATAGTTCTCATCCTGCTGCAGCGCCTTCTTGTAGTAGGACATGCCGAGCTCCATGCGGCCGGCCTTGCGGTTGGCATAGCCAAGATAATTCAGGATGCGCGGATCGTTCTGGTTTTTGGCGAGATTGAGCACCGTGATGGCGTTTTCATACTGGCCGGCATAGGCGAATTCGCGGGCGAACTTGTAGAGATCGTCATCGTTGAAGCTCTGCTTCTTCGGGTCGACGCATTCCTTCTTCTTGGCATCCCACACCTTGCCTTTGGTGCAGGTCTTGGTCGTCTGGGTCTTCTGCGGCGGGGAGGTATCGTCATTGTTGTCGCCGACCGCGAAGGCGGACGTGGCGAGGCCTAAAGCAAAGACGGAAACAAGCGAAAGTCTGCACAGGCGACGAAGAGAAGCAGTCATCGGGCGTACTCCGTTTTGAAACGCTGCGGTTGCCGGATTGTACGCCGACGATTGAAAATACCAAGAGCCCCGGCGGCCTTTATTGCTGATGTTGCGACACTGGCAAACGCTCTTCACGCGTTGCTTCAATCGCCGTCGGGACTGATTCCGCAAACGGCGTTAAAATGCGAAAATATCAGCGCTTTCCGGCATCATGCCGTCACCGGTGTCGTTGATGCTGAAGCGCTCGCCCTTCACCTCCCAGGCGCCGGGAGAACCGGAAATGGAGAAGAGATTGTAGGCGGCGCGGGGCTTGATGCCGCCCGGTCCCTGCGAGGCAGAGGCGATGCCGATGACAGGGACGGGACCCGTCTGCCCGCGCAGCCAGTAGAGCGTATTGAGATGCGTGTGGCCATGCAGCACGAGTTCCGCTCCGCCGGTGGAAATGACGGCTGCGAAACGGCGGATGCCGATCATGCGCTTGTAAAAGGAGGTCGCGCCGCGGATGGGCGGATGGTGGATCATGACGACACGGAAGAGACCGGCTTCACCGGCAGCGCGCAGCATGTTGACCGTATCGCGCGCCTGGCGCGCGCCGAAGAAGCCGGAGGCCGCGAAGGGTGGGGTTGCAACGGCCGTCGAGCAGCCGACGATTGCGACCTTGTCGCGGATGCGAAGGTAGGGGAAGATGTGGCGGTCTTCTTCCCATTGCGGCGGAGCGAGGTCGCCGCGCACATAGTCGTACCAGGCGCGCATCGACTTCTCATAGGAGCCTGGCACATAGGCATCGTGGTTGCCGGGAACGACCGAGGTCGCGGCGGGATCGCCGAGTTCGCGCAGCCAGGCTGCGGCGGCGCGGATCTCGATGCCGCTTGCGAGGTTGACGAGGTCGCCGGTCACCGCCAGATGGTCAGCCTTATGCGAACGGATATCGTTCAGCAGCAGATCGAGCGTGCTGCCGAAAAGATGCTTGCGCCGGTTGCGGTGCCAGTTCACAAAGCCCGTAATACGTTTTGAAAAAAGTTCGTGAATGGAAAGGCGGGGCAGGGGTCCGAGATGGACGTCGGAGATATGCGCTAGCTTGAACATGCAACGACACATAGACCAGCTTATTTACAATTCAAACACATCCGCGCGATGAGAGTATGAAAGAGCCCATGGCAGACAAACAAACATGGCCCCTTCACATGAAAGTGTTGGTGCGGCTGCTGCACGTGTATTTTTCCATTGCGCGCGGAATGACGATGGGGGTCCGTGCAGCCTGTTTCGACGAGCAGGGACGCCTCTTTCTCGTTCGTCACGGCTATACCGGCGGATGGCATATGCCAGGCGGCGGGCTGGAGCGAAACGAGACCGCAGAAGAAGCGCTCATCAAGGAATTGCGGGAGGAAGGCAACCTAAGGATCGTCGGCAAGCCGCAACTCTTCCACGTCTATTTCAACACCAGTATCACCCGGCGCGATCATGTGGTCTTCTATCGCGCCACCGTGGAACAGACGGCACCTCGGCCGCCGGACTGGGAAATTGCCGATAGCGGCTTTTTCGAAATCCACAACCTGCCGGCGGAAACGACCGAAGCGACGCATAGGAGGCTGGCCGAGCTCCGCGGCGAGGCGGAGCCGGCGCATTATTGGTAAAGCTCAGGCCGCCGTCGCCAGCTTGTCACGGCCATGCGGCCGGTCGAGATCGAGCGCCGGCCCAACGGGCACGATGCCGGTCGGGTTGATGGTCTTGTGGCTCCGGTAGTAGTGTTCCTTGATGTGTCGCAGGTTCACCGTGTCGGCAACACCAGGGGTCTGATAGAGGTCACGCAGATAGGCCTGCAGGTTGCGGTAGTCCTCAATGCGTCGGATATTGCATTTGAAGTGGCCGACATAAACGGGATCGAAACGTACGAGCGTCGTAAAGAGCCGCCAGTCGGCTTCGGTCTGGCGATCGCCGAAAAGGTAACGGCCCTTGCCAAGGCGCTCATCGAGCCTGTCCAGTGTTTCGAAGAGCTTGACGACATTTTCCTCGTAAGCTGCTTGCGTGGTGGCAAAGCCTGACTTGTAGACGCCGTTGTTGACGGTGTCATAGACCACGTCGTTCAGCGCATCGATGTCTGCCCGCAGGGCTTCCGGGTAATAATCCGCTGTTGAGCCCGTCAGGTGATTGAAGGCGCTGTTGAACATGCGGATGATTTCGGCCGACTCGTTGTTGACGATCGTGCCGGTTTGCTTGTCCCAGAGAACAGGGACAGTGACGCGGCCGGAATAGTGCGGATCGGCCTTCACGTAGATTTCCCAGAGCGCTTTGGAGCCAAAAATATGGTCGCCGGTGGCGCCATTGCCGACTTTGAACTCCCAGCCGTTTTCCACCATCAGCGGATCGACGACCGAAACGGAAATCAAGTCTTCGAGCTTCTTCAGCTTGCGGAAGATCAGCGTGCGATGCGCCCAGGGACAGGCGAGGGAAACATAGAGATGATAGCGACCCGCTTCCGCCTTGAAGCCGCCTTTGCCGCTGGGACCGGCTTCTCCGTCGGCCGTGATCCAGTTGCGGAACTGCGATGGCTGACGCTTGAAATGACCCTTCGTTTCCTTCGTATCGTACCAGACGTCATGCCAGACGCCGTCTACCAGCATGCCCATGTTTTCTACCTCTGAAATTGGTTGTTGCAGCATAGATATTGCAGTGCGCTGCATTTTGCAGGTTGGCAAAGATTGAACACTGCGTCTCGGCCACCCAGCTCTTGACCGAATTTTTGCAATGGACGCCGGAAATTTTTCCTGCTATCCGCCTTCCTCACAAAATTCTGGAATCCTGCTTGATGTCCATTCTCAGAGGCCTGCGACGACGCTGATGTTCCCGAACGCCTGAGGGCGTGTTCGCGAACCCATATATCTGCGTCTATACGGTCTCTGTTCCCATGCTCATGTACAAGCACGATCTCGTCTACCTCACCGAGGATGCGTCTCACGACGCTGCTATCGAACACATCAACGAAGAAGCCTTCGGCCCGGGCCGGCATACGCGCGCCGCTGCACGCATCCGCGAGCAGGGACCGCATGACCTGTCGCTCTCCTTCATCTGCGCCGATGACGGCGAAACGATCGCTTCTGTGCGGATGACGCCGGTTATGGCCGGAACGGTGAAGGGGCACCTGCTCGGACCTCTTGCGGTGCGGCCGTCGCACAAAAGCAAGGGCATTGGCCGGGAGCTGGTGCGCATTGCGGTGGAAGCTGCCAAACGCAAGGGCTCGGAAGCCGTCATACTGGTCGGCGACCCGCCCTACTATTGCCCGCTCGGCTTCGAAAAGGTCGCCTATGGCGCGCTGACCTTTCCCGGTCCGGTCGATCCGGGCCGCGTTCTCGTCGTGCCATTCGCGGAAGATGCGCATGCCCGGCTGAAGGGCAAGATTGCCTGGCGGAAGTAGGGCATTTCCGTCCTTTTTTGCTGGAATTGCTCTCGTCACAGCATCTTCTTGAGGAAGGTCCGCGTTCGGCCGTCGGGAAAATCCGGCAGTTCGCCGAAGACCTCGTAGCCCTGACGCTTGTATGCGCTGAGCGCATTCGGATTGAACGTATCGATCCAGGCCCCGCGGCAGCCGCGGGCAGCGGCTTCTTCTTCCGCCTTTGCAAGGATCTTGCCGGCCATGCCGCTGCCGCGGAGCGTATCGGGAATGTAGAGCAACTGTACGAAGAGCCAGCCCCAGGCAGTGTAGCCGGACAGACCGCCGGAAACCTTGCCGTCGGTATCGCGGATCAGAACGGCAAGCGCCTGCCGCTCGGACGGGCCGACATCCTCGGTGTTGAAAGCCGTCAGGCCATCGGTGATGACAGCGAGCTCTTCCGGTGAAGGGGAAGCGGTGAGCTCGAATTCCGGCATCTTTATCGTCCTTCGCGCCACCACATGGCGCCAAAGGCGAGAAGCAGAATGCCGACACCTGCAAAGCCTGCGAAGAGCGGCAAGGTGTTGATGCCCTTCAACACGGTCTCGTTGGTCATGCGGATCTGCATGCGGTCATTGTCGGTGACGCGTACCTGGCCCCGCACGGGAAGGATCGGCGGGACACTGATGGCGCCGGCATTGTTGACGACACGGGTCACGAGGCCGCGGCTCTTGTCGGTGATAGGCTTAAGAGCCGCCGTCGTCGAGATCATCGCCTTGAATTCCGGGGCATCGACGGCGCCGACATGGGCGAGTGTCGTCAGGTCGCCATTGCGGATTTCGAAAAGGCCGATCTCGTCCATGCGCTTTTCGGCCTTGTAGAGGCCGGGCTCGGTCTGCGTCAGCGGCAGGTTCTCGGTCTTGCCCGAGGGGTAGCGCACGACCGCGTCACCGGGAGCATCGCCGATCGTCTGGCGGGTGATTTCCAGCGTGCGGCCGGAGGTGCGCGCCGTCAGCGCCTCTTCTTCCAGCGCCGGTTCCTTCATCAGCCAGTGGGCGATGCGACGATAGAGCGAGACATGCGGGCCGCCGCCCTCGAAGCCACGCGCCCAGAGCCAGCCCTGATCGGAAAGCAGCATGGCGACACGTCCCTGGCCGGCGCGGTTGAGAACCAGCAGCGGATGGTTGTCGGCGCCAACCATAACGGTCTGGCCCTGTGGCCGGTCGACATCGACGCTGCGGAACCAGCGGCCCCAATGCGGCGGCTCGTCGCCGGAGCCGTCAAGCCCGCGCGTGACAGGGTGCTTGCGGCCCTGTTCTGACAGGCGGGGATAGAAGGCTTGCTCGATCATCCGGCCGGTTGGCTCTGCCGGCAGCACGGACGCGAGCGGCGTCATGGCGATCGATTCCGGGCTTGCATGCTCGGGGCCAGCGGCAATCAGCAGCGCGCCGCCGTTTTCCACGTATTGCGCGATGTTGTCGTAGTAGAGCATCGGCAGCACATTGGCGCGGTCCTGATAGCGGTCGAAGATGATCAGGTCGAAATCCTTGATCTTGTCGACGAAGAGCTCTCGCGTCGGGAAGGCGATCAGCGACAGCTCGTTGATCGGCGTGCCGTCCTGCTTTTCCGGCGGCCGCAGAATGGTGAAATGTACGAGATCGACCGACGCGTCGGATTTCAGGAGGTTACGCCAGGCGCGCTCGCCGGCATGCGGTTCGCCCGAGACGAGGAGGACGCGCAGGTTCTGGCGGATGCCATCGATGATGTGCACGGCGCGGTTATTGGCATCCGTCACCTCGCCGGGAATGCCGGCAACGGAGAATTCCAGCACATTCGGGCCACCGCGGGCCACCTTGAAGGAGAAGGGCGTATCCTGGCCGGGTGTTGCCTGAAGGGTGGCGATCTCGTCGCCATTGAGGCGCACCGTCACATTTGCCACGCCGCCCGGGCTCGGGCCGTCGTCGAACACCCGCAGGACGAGCTGCTGTTCCTCGTTAACGATGCCGAAGCGGGGGGCCTTGATGACTTCGATGCGGCGATCGAACTCGTTCGGCTTGCCGGTGATCAGGCCGTGGATCGGTGCGTCGAAGCCGAGCGCCTGATTGACGCCGGGCACGTCATGCACCTCGCCATCCGTCAGCATGATCGCGCCGCCGACGCGCGAAGGCGGCACATCGGCGATCGAGGCCGAGAGCGCATCGAAGAGACGGGTGGAGGGCACATCGGAATTGCGGTCCTCGTTCACGTCCACGAAACGCGGCTCGATTTGCGGAAAGCGCGCCAGCTGCGTCTTCAGAGAGGCGAGCGCCTCATCGGTCATCGTCATGCGATCGGCCGTCTGCTGGCTCTGGCTGCGGTCGACGATAACGGGGACGATGGTCGACAGTTGATCGCGGTCTTCCTGCAGCAATACCGGATTTGCAAGTGCTGCCAGAAGGGCGAGAGCGGCAAGCGTGCGGATCCACGCGCCGCGAATGCCGCGCCAGATCGCGAATATGGCGATCAGCAGGACGATGCCGGTCAGCACCGCCAGAAAGGGCCAGGGAAGGAAAGGCGAATAATCGATCGTCATGTCACTGCCCCAGCCGTTCGAGCAGGTCGGGCACGTGGACCTGGTCCGTCTTGTAGTTGCCGGTCAGCATGTACATCATGATGTTGACGCCTGCGCGGAAGGCATATTCGCGCTGCGTTTCATCCGGCGGCACGGTGGGCAGGAGCGGTGTGTCATTATCGTCGACGGCCCAGGCACCGGCAAAATCGTTCGCGGTAATCAGGATCGGCGAGACGCCGTCTGCGGCAGCGGCTGGCCTATTGGCATTGCTCTGGTTCTGACCTCCCTGCCGCGCTTCGATCCAGAGCGGGCTGCCGGCGTAGCGGCCTGGGAAGCTGGACAGCAGATAGAAGGACTTGGTCAGCACGTGGTCGTGCGGTACGGGTTCCAGTGGCGGAATATCCAGATTGGCGAGGATCTGCTGCAGGCGCTGACCGTTGGCAGTCGTGTCGCTGCCGCCTTCGAGAGAGTCGATCTGGTCGCGCGTATCGAAAAGCACCGTTCCACCGTTGCGCATGTAGGCGTCGATACGGCTGATGGCGGCGTTGGACGGCATCGGCGCAGTTGCGGAAACAGGCCAGTAGATGATCGGGTAGAAGGACAGCTCGTCCTTGTTCAGGTCAACGCCGACGGGCGGAGCCGGCTCCAGCGTCGTGCGGTAAGTCAGGAATTTCGTGAGGCCGTCGAGCCCCTCTTCGGAAATATTGTCGACATCCTGTTCGCCGGTCACGACATAGGCGAGATGGGTATTGTCCAGCCGCTGCATGATGATGTCATCGCCCGGCTGGGTATCATTGGCATGCGAGATGTCCGGCCGCAGCATCAGGCCGGCCGCAAGCGCCACGGCGATCGTCGCGGCAGCCCTGGCGCGCGGGCGCATGCGGGAGAAGGCGCCGTTCATGAAGAGCACGATCAGGCTGTCGGCGAGGAGCAGCAGGAAGGCGATGAAGAAGAGCAGGGGCTTGGCAGACCAGCTTTCGCCGCCGATGAGACCGGCGCGGACGACATTAACGCCAGCAATGTCGAGTGGTTTCAGGTTCGCGTTTTCGGGCAGCACGTTAAGTGCCGCAAAGCCATCTTCCGAACCGTAGAGGCCGGGCGGGTTGTCAAAATTGGCAAGGGGTGCGGCCTTGGCATTCGGTATCAGCGGACGGGCATTGCCGGTTTCCGTCACCAACGTGCCCTTGGCCGTCAGCATGCGGAAGGGCGGCAGGGTTTCGGCGACACGCGCGCTGCCTGTCGATTCCGAGGTCACGCCGCCAGAACGCGAGATCTGGATGAGGTGTCGCAGCATTTCGACGAACGTGCCTGAAATCGGCAGGTTTGACCAGGTGGCTTCGGCACTGACGTGGAAGAGAACGATCTGGCCGGCATTCATCTTATTCATCGTTACGAGCGGGGTACCATCGGCAAGGCTTGCCCATGTGCGTTCGGCAAGATCAGGCGTCGGCTCCGCCAATACCTGACGGTTGATCGTGACGTCGGTCGGGCGCGGTATGCCGGCAAACGGGCCGAAAGCGGGGAATTCGGCAAGCGCCTGCGGTTCGCTCCAGGACAGGCTGCCGCCAAGCGCCCGTTCGCCTTGTCGCAAGGTGACCGGGATCAGCGGGTCTTCGGCAGGGGCTGCAGCCAGGCGCGGGCCGGCAAAGCGCAGCAGCATGCCGCCATTAGATATCCAGCGCTGCAGAGGCGCGTAGGTATCCTCCGGAAGACGGCCGATATCGGCCATGATGATGACGGAGGGATTGTTGGCGAGCAGTTTCGGGATGGCGACCGAAAGATTGGCATCGGTCGGCCTCACCAGGTCCGCATAGGGTTCAAGCGCCCGCTGGATGTAGTAGAGCGGGGATAGCAGCGGCTGGAATTCATCGCCGCTTTCGCCCGACAGCAGCACGACCCTGCGACGCTTGAAGGCATCGTCGAGCAAATGCACGGCGCCTGCAGTGGCCCCGGTGTTGATGCTGACGCGGGCAAAATCGTTGCGCATCTCGAAAGGAGCGGAAATGCCGGCATTGACGGCTGTCTGGCCGGGGGCGAAATCTGCCCTGCCGGTGGCGATCACGCGGCCCTGTGCGTCCTGTGCGTTGAGCGGGACGGAGATCGCGCCACCGGGGCTGAGGCGGGTCACTTTGACCGTCATCGCGTCAGCCGCATTGGCGGCGCCAGAGATTGCGACCGTCTGGGCCGCATCGCCTTCGATCACGCGTAGTTCGGTGGGCTGAAGGTCGGAGAGTTGATGCACGATGGCGTCATTGTCACTGCTTGCCGCGCCGTCGGTGAGGAAGACAAGCGTACCCGGATGCGTGCCGTTGAGCGCCGAGCGCAGGGCCTCGAATGCCCGTTGGCGATCCGGCACGAGCGGCTTCGGCTGGGCGGCACGCAGCTTTTCGCGGGCGGCCGAGGCCGTCCCGGGTGTCGCGTCGTTTGTGGGCTCTGCGGTGAAGGCGACCGAGACGACGGCACCGGCGGACTCGGCATCGTCGATCAGTGCGTCGGCCGTCTGGACACGGCGCTCCCAGTCGGGTGCCGAAGCCCAGCTATTGTCCACGAAAAGCACGAGCGGACCACCGGATGCAAGCGTGCTGGTCCGCGGATTGAAGACCGGATCGGCGATCGCAAAGATTATCGCGGCGGCCAGAAGCATGCGCAGCAGCGTTAGCCACCAGGGGCTTTTCGCCGGCGTTTCCTCGCGCTTCAGCACGGTCGCGAGGATCTTCAGCGGCGGGAAGACTTCTGCCTGCGGACGCGGCGGCGTGAGCCGGAGCAACCACCAGATAACGGGAAGGGCAATCAACGCGCCAAGGATGGCGGGATAGGCAAAGGCGAAAGGAAGAGCGCTCAAAGCTGTCCTCCATGTGTTGCCTTTGCCGGCATTCCCGAAAGATACATATGGATTGCGACCAGCGCTTCGGACGCCAGGTGATCGGTGCGGTGGCTGACGAATGTCCAGCCGAGATGGCGCAGTGATTGACCGAGGTTTTCGCGCCGGGCGAGATATGCGTTGCGATAGGCTTCGCGCAGGCTCTCGGCTCGTCCGGAGGTCAGCCTTTCGCCGGTTTCCGGATCGGTGAATTCGGTGCGGCCGTTGTAGGGGAAGATTTCCTCGGCCGGATCGGCGATTTCGACCACATGGCCGCGCAGGCCGCGGCGGGCAAGCGGCCCGAGACGGGCCATAATGGCGGGTGCGTCATCAAGAAAATCACCGATGAGGATGAGATCGCTCCAGCCGCGCACCATCGCAGTTTCCGGCAGGCCGCCGGTCAACGGCGTGTGCATCAGGACAGCTGCAAGCCTTTCGGCGGCGTTGCGGGCGGAGACGGGCTCCATCACCCCGGGACAACCGATACGCTCCCCGGAGCGGGCGAGGATCTCGGCCAGCGCCAGCATGATGACCAGCGCACGGCTCTCCTTCGATGCGCTGCCATAGGTCGATTTGTACATCATCGAGGGCGACATATCGGCCCAGAGCCAGATCGTGTGGGCGGCCTCCCATTCTCGGTCGCGCACATAGGTATGGTCGTCGCGGGCGGAGCGGCGCCAGTCGATGCGCGACAGGCTTTCGCCTTCGCTATAGGGGCGGAACTGCCAGAAATTCTCGCCGATGCCGCGTTTGCGGCGCCCATGCCAGCCGGCAATCACGGTATTGGCGATACGCTTGGCTTCAACCAGGCAATCCGGCACGAGAGCGGCCCGCTGCCTTGCGCGGGAAAGGGCATCATTGCCTGACGTCGGGTTGACGATCTGTCCGATGGATGCCACGCGCTACGCTTCCTTATCCCTTTGCCTGCCTGACCAGTCCGGCGATGACGTCGCGCACCGACATGCCCTCGGCACGGGCGGCAAAGGTCAGGGCCATGCGATGCTCGAGAACGGGCTCGGCGAGTGCGTAGATATCGTCGAGCGAGGGTGCCAGACGGCCCTCGTAGAGCGCGCGAGCGCGGGCGCAGAGCATCATCGCCTGGCCGGCGCGCGGGCCGGGGCCCCAGGCGACATGCTTGTCGGTGGAGGCATTGCCCTGGCCCGGGCGGGCTGAGCGCACGAGCGAGAGGATGGCATCGACGACGGTGTCGCTGACCGGCATCTGGCGGACGAGCGTCTGAATTTCGGACAGACGTGCCGCATTGATGACCGGTTCGGGCTTGGCTTCGGTCAGGCCCGTGGTTTCCAGCAGGATCTGGCGTTCGGCGGCAAGTTCAGGATAGTTGACATCGACCTGCAGAAGGAAACGGTCGAGCTGGGCTTCGGGAAGCGGATAGGTGCCTTCCTGCTCCAGCGGGTTCTGCGTTGCGAGAACGTGGAAGGGCGAGGGCAGGTCATAACGCTGGCCGGCAATGGTGATATGGTATTCCTGCATCGCCTGCAGCAGAGCAGACTGGGTGCGTGGCGAGGCGCGGTTGATTTCGTCAGCCATCAGAAGCTGGGCGAAGACGGGACCCTTGACGAAACGGAAGGAGCGGCGGCCACTGTCGTCCTGGTCCATGACTTCAGAGCCGAGAATATCAGATGGCATCAGGTCGGGGGTGAACTGGATGCGGTTTGCAGCGAGGCCGAGGACTTCGCCAAGCGTCGTCACGAGCCTGGTCTTGGCAAGGCCGGGAACGCCGACGAGAAGGGCATGACCACCGGAGAGAACGGCGAGAAGCGTATTTTCAACCACGCTTTCCTGACCGAAGATGACCTTGGAAACTTCCGTGCGGATGGCGGCGATATCGGATAGCGCTCGTTCTGCGGCGGCGACAATCGCCTGTTCATCGAGGCTAGCTTCGGTCTTGATCATACCCACGGGCGTCTCCAACGGCTGAAATCATTCGGCTGCGAATCGTCTGATTTTACTAGGCGTGCCTCATACCCGATACAGTTATGAAGATGTTGCGGGCTGACAAGTTTGTTTCAAATGACTATCTCGTGACTTATTTCGTTAAGAGCAAACCGGGACAGAAGAATGGCAGCCGAGGAAATGAAGCATATGGCGGATGCAGCGGGGCTTGCCGCGCTGATTTCGCGCGCTTCCGAGGCGAAATCCGGAAAAAAGCGCGGGTTGCCGCCTGTCGAGAAATGGAATCCGCCTTTTTGCGGCGATATCGACATGGAAATCAGGGCGGATGGCACCTGGTTCTATATGGGCACCCCGATTGGCCGGCAGCCGCTGGTTCAGCTCTTTTCCACCGTTTTGAGGAAAGATGAAGACGGCAAGACCTACCTCGTAACTCCTGTGGAAAAGGTCGGCATCAGGGTCGTCGACGCGCCCTTTGTCGCCGTCGAGATGAATGCGAGCGAGAAGGACGGAGAGAAGGTTCTGACCTTCCGCACCAACGTCGGCGATGTCATAGAGGCCGGCAAGGATCATCCTCTGCGTTTTCCCGGGCATGGGCCGGGAGATGGGCCAGCACATTTGAAAGACCACGAACTGAAGCCCTATCTGCATGTACGGGGGCGGCTTGAAGCGCTCGTGTCACGCGCCGTGATGTATGAAATGGTAGAACTCGGCGAAGTGGCCGAGGTTGCCGGCCGGGATATGTTCGTCGTTCGCTCCGGCGGCGAGATCTTTCCGATCATGCCGGCGGATGAACTGGAAGCAGCCTCCCGATGAGCGAAGCGATCAGCAGGATCTATCCCCCGTTTTCGGCTGCCGAGTTCCGCCGCCGCGCGCTCAATCAGGTCGGGGCGCCTGTCGACCATGCCTGGCGCGACCATGGCGACCATGTGCTCAATCCCGATATCGTGGCGCTGGCCGAGACCTTGAAGCTGCGCGATGCGGCCGTATTGGTGCCTGTCGTCGACGATGGCGATGAGGCGAAGGTGATCTTCACCAAGCGGACGTCGACGTTGCGCAAGCATTCCGGCCAGATCGCCTTTCCCGGTGGTTCGATCGATCCGGACGATGTCTCGCCCGAGACCGCCGCGATCCGGGAAACCGAAGAGGAGATCGGCCTTGACGGCGGTTTCGTCGAGACGGTCGGGCGGTTGCCGAACTATCTGTCATCCACCGGGTTCCGCATTACGCCCGTCCTCGGCGTGGTGCAGCGCGGCTTCTCACTGCAACTCAATCCGATCGAAGTGGACGATGTTTTCGAGGTGCCGCTTTCCTTCCTGATGAATCCGGCCAATCACAACAGGGACAAGCGCGTTGTTGATGGCATCGACCGGCATTTTTATCGCATGCCATATGAAACATGGATGATCTGGGGCATCACCGCCGGCATCGTCCGCACGCTCTATGAAAGGCTCTATGCATGACCTCAGTGGTCGATCAGCCATGGTTTCAGGATCCGGCGCTCGGCCGCGTCTTTGCGCTCCTGAACGCCGATGGCGGAGAAGGGCGGGTTGTCGGCGGTGCCGTGCGCAACAGCCTGATGGGGCTTGCGGTCGCCGATATTGATATCGCAACAACCCTGTTGCCGGAGACCGTGATGGAACGGGCGGCTGCGGCCGGCATCAAGGCGGTGCCGACAGGCATCGCGCATGGCACCGTGACGCTCGTCATCGACGGACGGCCCTTCGAGGTGACGACGCTGCGCACCGACGTGGAGACGGATGGACGCCGCGCCAAGGTCGCTTTCAGCATGGACTGGCAGTCCGATGCCGAGCGGCGCGACCTCACCATCAACGCGCTTTATGCGAATGCCTCGGGTGAGGTGATCGATCTCGTCGGAGGACTTGCCGATATCGAGAAGCGCAACATCCGCTTCATCGGCAATGCAGCGACGCGGATCGAAGAGGATTATCTGCGCATTCTGCGCTTCTTCCGCTTCTTTGCCTGGTATGGTTCCGGCCGGCCCGATGCGGAGGGACTGAAGGCCTCTTCGGCTGCAAGGTCGAAGCTGAAGACACTGTCGGCCGAACGGGTCTGGTCTGAACTGCGGAAGCTGCTCTCGGCTGAAGATCCAGGCCGGGCGCTTCTCTGGATGCGACAGGTTGCGGTTCTCTCGGAAATCCTGCCGGAAACGGAGAAATGGGGCATCGATGCCATTCCGGCGCTCGTTTCAACCGAAAAAGCGGTGGGCTGGACGCCTGATCCCCTGCTGCGGCTTGCCTCGATCGTCCCGCCCGATGCCGCGCGGCTGGAGGAATTGGCCGCACGGCTGAAATTCTCAAATACGGAAGCGGCCTATTTGCGGGCCTGGGCGAAGGCTGCTCCGGTCAATGACGAGATTTCCGCCGCAGCCTTCGAAAAGCTGCTCTACAGAGACGGCCCAGACGGTATCGTCGTGCGGCTGAAGCTGGCGCTTGGCGTTGCCCGCGGCAAGGCAGAGAATGGCAGTTTTGATGAGATGAGCCGTTCGGCGCGGCTTTCAAAGCTTCTGGATCATGCGCGTATCTGGAAAAAACCGCAGTTTCCGTTGAATGGTGGGGACGTGATGGCCACAGGGATACCGGCCGGCCCGAAGGTCGGCGAAATCCTGTCGACCCTGGAAAACCAGTGGGTGGAAGAGAATTTCGTCTCCGACCGGGCGGCATTGCTCGCCCGGCTCTCGGAGATTGCAGGTTGAGGTCAGGCCGCGTTCGCCTCGTCGCGGATGCGGGCCTTGATATTGTCCACCATGTTTTCGCGAATGGTCGTTTCGCCGTGGGCGGTTCTCATATGTTCGACGGCGCGGCGAACAACTTCAGCATCATTATCGGCCCTTGTGTGCCAATCGCAGCCGGGAACGAGCGTACCGCATTCGAAAAGTCGCATGGTCTTCTCCTGTTTCTGAAATGCAGAACCATCGCGCTTTCGCGCGACTGGGGAATGTGCGGCAATGGAGAAGGTTCCGGCGGAGGAAAACTCCGGCCGACCTGGAAGTCGGCCGAAAGGCTCTGTTATTGGTGGGGCATTGCCCAGGCCATGTAAGTGTCCGAAAGGTGTGCGGGCTTGTTGCTGTTGGCCGCACCTGTTGCCTGCTGTTCAAGTTCTTCCGGGGTCTTGCCGCCTGCGAGCTGCAATTTCACCTGCTCGACAAAGCAGGACAGCGGCAGGTCGGAGCCGCTTTTCGCTCTCAAGTCTTCGGCGATGCGCGTTAGAAACTCGGGCGCTTCGATTGCGCGGGACGTTTCCTGAACACCTGCAGAAGCAGGGGGGCTGCTTTGTACCGTCATGACAATCCTCCTCCGATTGTAACGCACAGAAGCTAATTTAGGACGCACTCAGTTCTGATGAAGGCCTTTCAACGCGATTTTACCGGAATTGTGTTTCAAATTTATCAGCGTGCCGGTCTTTGCCCGCACGCTTGGCGCTGGCTTATGGCCAGCGCACGACGGGTGGCAGCGAAGAGAGAATGGATTCGACATTGCCGCCGGTTTTCAGGCCGAAGATCGTTCCCCGGTCGTAGAGCAGATTAAACTCGACGTAGCGACCACGGCGAATCAATTGTTCGTCACGGTCGGCTTCCGTCCACTCCTTGTTGAAGTTTGAACGGACGATCTTGGGGTAGACCATGGCGAAGGCCCGGCCGACATCCCGCGTGAAGGCGAAATCTGCATTCCAGCCGCCGGCTTCCTCGGCGGAATGCAGCCAGTCGTAGAAGATGCCGCCAACGCCACGCGCTTCGTTGCGATGCTTCAGGAAGAAATAATCGTCGCACCATTTCTTGTAGGCATCGTAATCGGCGACCGCATGGTTGCGGCAGGTGATTTCCATGGCCTTATGGAAGAGCACCGTGTCCTCGTCCTCCTGCGTGCGGCGGCGAGAGAGCACCGGGGTCAGATCAGCGCCGCCGCCGAACCAGCGGCTGGTGGTGACCACCATGCGGGTGTTCATGTGAACGGCCGGCACATTGGGATTGACCGGATGGGCGATCAGCGAAATGCCTGACGCCCAGAAGCGTGGATCCTCACTGGCGCCTGGTATCTGCGCCCGGAAATCCGGTGAGAACTCGCCGTAGACGGTGGAGGTGTGCACGCCGACCTTCTCGAAAACCCGGCCTTCCATCATCGACATGCGGCCACCGCCACCCGCACCGTTTTCGCGCGACCAGTCCTTGGCGACGAAACGGCCTGGCTCCTGATCGGATAGCGGGCCTTCGAGTTCATCTTCCAGTGCCTCGAAGGAAGAGCAGATCGTGTCGCGCAATCCTTCGAACCATGTTCGGGCGGCGGTCTTCTTGACCTCTATGTCTTCGGGCAGGCCGATCGGCAGTTCCGGTCTTTCCATGCGATTCGCTCTTTCCTGATTATGACTATCGTTTAGCAGGTGCAGCAGGCGCCCGCCAGCACAGGGAGGTAGCTGCAAGGGCTTGCAAGATTCGACTCGCAAAGGGGCGATTTCGATACTACCTTTCGTTCAAGAGGTAGGTTTTATGGCGAAAATTCCGGGGCCTCCGCCCTTTGAAGGCTTGAAGCGCAGGATCGCAAAGCATCGGGCAGAAGCGTCCGCCCGTCAGAAAGATCACTTCGTCCGCGAGACCTATCGGATGGGGCTTCTGGAAGCCCGCGCCAAGGCGCGCGAATGGTTCGATGAATATCCCAAAGCTGCCTACTGGACAGAGGTGGAGAGCTGGCGCCAGCTTGAAGGCGACCAGATCGAATTCACCATGCGCCGCCTGCCATCCGCCGACTGACCTTATTCCGCCGCATCGCGCAGACGGCTTTCGATCAGCAAGCCGCTTTCATCGAGGATCGGGTGCGCTACCGAGACGATATGAGCGTTGATACGCTTCAGATCCCGCAGCATGTCGAGATGGAGTGAGCTGGTCTGCAGGCTGTCGGCACGCCCGTCACGAAGCCGCTCGAGATGCCGCTCGGCAGATTGCTTCTCCATGCGGCGGACTTCGACCTTCACTTCCATCATCTGTTTGGCAAGGTTGAAGTCGCGGGTGACGAAGATCGTCTGCGCGACGCGCAAGTTGTCGATCGTCAGGTCAAACAGCTTGTGCAGTTCCCTGTAACCATCCTCCGAGAATTTCAGGCCGAGCGAGACCTTCTTGCCGACCTGTTCCAGCAGGCCCTTCTCGATGATGTCGCCGATGTGCTCGAGATTGATCGCGTAGTCGATAATGACGATCGAGCGCCGTGCATTCTCGTCGCTCAGGCCGACGCGGCCGAGCTTGGAAAGATAGATCTTCACCTCCTGTTGCAGGAGATCGACCCTCTTCTCGAGAGATGGGATCTCGGCCAGCTTCGACATGTCGTTGTGCTGGAAAGCTTCCGAGCTGCGCATCAGCATGCGTTCGATCAGGTCGCCGACACCGAGCACTTCGCGGGTGGCACTCGCAAGCGCCACCACGGGTGTGGACAATTCCTGCATGTCGAGAAACTTCGGCCCCTGATCCGGCTGAACATCGTCGGGCACGAGGCGGCTGGTCAAAGCGGCAAGCATCGGGGAAAAGGGCCACGCGACGGCTGCGAGCAGGATATTGAAGATCAGATGCGTATCGACCGGCAGCTTGGAAGGGCCAAAAGGCAGCATTTCGAGGAGCGGCGCCGCGTAGCCGGCAAGCGGCAACGCCACGAGGCAGCCGGCCGTACGAACGATAAGATTGCCAAGCGTCACCCGCCTTGCCGATGCCGGACCGGAAAGGGTGGCGATGACAGGCGGGATTGCGCCGCCCAGGTTGGCTCCAAGCACGAGAATGACGATCAGTTCAGGCGAGACGATGCCGGTCGAGGCCAATGAGAGGATCAACACGACGACGGCGAGACTAGACGACGAGATGAAGGCGAGGGCCGCCGAAAGGGCCAAAGCTACCGGCCAGGCATCTCCGAGAAGGCCGATGAAGGCGGCCAGCGCCGGAGAGCTGCGCATCGGTTCCGTCGCGTTGCTGAGCAGATGCAGGGAGAGCAGCATCAGGCCGATGCCGATCATGGCCGCACCTCCGCCGTGGCGGGCAGCAGACTTGCCGCGATAGAGCACGATGCCGAGGAGGATGAGAAGCGGCGACAGCCACTCGATGCCGGTTGCGACGATCCAGGCGGTCACAGCCGTTCCGACATTGGCGCCGAGCAACACGATCTGCGCCATGCGCGGCTTGATGAGATCGCGCTCCACGAAAGACGCCGTCATCAGGGCCGTCGCCGTCGAACTCTGAAGGGCGATGGTTGCCAGGAAGCCTGACAGGATCGAGCGTGGGCCGCTCGCCGTGCCGGTTGCAAGCCCGGTCCTCAGACGTGCTCCGAAAGCGCGCGTGACGCCGTCCTTGACCTGTGCCAGGCCGAAGAGCAGCAGCGCGATCGCGCCGAACAGATTGATCATGACGATTGTGGATTCCATGGTCCTGGTCTTTTTCTTCTTCTTGAGAAGCTTTTCCCGATTCTACATTTGCGCAGTCGAGTAAATTATTGGAATCTCACCGCTTGTGCAGATTTATTGATTGCCTGGCTAATTAATATAGGCGATTTTCCGTCGATTCAAAGCGGTGTTTGCGACATCAAGGCCGCCAAGCATCGGCATGGGTGCAGGTTCACGACCAGGCGGTCTGGCGCATTGCCTCGCCTGTTATCATTGCGGCGGAGACGGCGAGGTTGATCGAACGCTGGCCTTCCACCATTGGGATCAGAAGGCGCCCATCGGCACGTTCATGCACGTGATCGGGCACGCCGGCGCTTTCACGGCCGAAGAGCAGGATATCGTCGGTGCGGAAGGCGAAATCCGTGTAGCGCTGCGATGCTTTCGTCGTGGCGAGGATCAGGCGGCGGCCGGTGGCTGCACGCCATTCCTCGAAGCGTTCCCAATTGACATGGCGTGTCAGTGCGGCAGCGGCCAGATAGTCCATGCCCGCGCGCTTCAGGTTGCGATCGGAAATGTCGAAGCCGGCCGGTTCGATGATGTCAACTGCAAAGCCAAGGCAGGCGGCTAGGCGCAGGATTGTGCCGGTATTGCCGGGAATATCGGGCTGGTAGAGCGCAAGCCTGAGGTCTGCCATGGGAAGTTGTCCGTTGCGATGATACAAAAATGGCCTATCCGAACTGTGATTTTGACGCAACAGGACGTTTTTTGACCATTTGATGGTCATTTTCCGATGCTGCGGGGCTGGAAATTTGGGCATTTTCGCGTTATCGGTGCATATCTTCAATCGCCAACAGGGAGCGCCGACATGGATATCTTTGTGCAGATGCGTCTCCCGCCTGTGATGCCGCTGTTGGTGATCTGGCGCGTATAAAGCGCTTTTCTTCCCTAATTGCCCATTTGATTCATTGCGCGGCCGTTATGGCCTCGCCCCTTGAGCCTCCGGTTCCCATATGTGCTTGCATGCGTCCGTGCGGGCGCGAAGACGGGGCCGGAACGCGGAAATTCCGGAGCGATTTTCATGTTTGGCTGGTTCGAGCAGCGACTTAATCCCTTTCCGAGCGAGGAGCCCGTTGCTCCCCCGAAAGGCCTTTTTGCCTTCTGCTGGCACTATACGAAGCCGGCGGCGGGATGGCTTGCGCTCATGGCCGTTCTGACGGCGACGATCGCCATCGGCGAAGTGGCGCTGTTCCAGTTCCTCGGCGATATCGTCGACTGGCTGACGAATGCCGACCGCGCGACCTTCCTGCAGAACGAAGGCCACAAGCTCATCTGGATGGGTGCTCTGGTGCTGATCGGCCTGCCGCTCGTTGCCGGTCTCGATTCGCTTATCATGCATCAGATGATGCTCGGCAATTACCCGATGATCGCGCGCTGGCAGATGCACCGCTTCCTGCTGCGTCACAGCATGACCTTCTTTGCCAACGAGTTCGCCGGACGCGTCGCCACCAAGGTCATGCAGACGTCGCTTGCCGTGCGCGAAACGGTGATGAAGATCCTCGACGTCTTCGTCTATGTCGTGACCTATTTCCTGTCGATGATCGTCATCATCGCGGCCGCCGACTGGCGGTTGATGCTGCCCGTCCTCGCCTGGCTTGGTATCTACATCGGTATCGTTGCCTATTTCGTGCCGCGGCTTCGCAAGATCGCGGCGCAGCAGGCCGATGCACGCTCGCTGATGACTGGTCGCGTGGTGGACAGCTATACGAATATCGCGACCGTGAAGCTGTTTTCCCATGCCGGCCGTGAAGAGGTCTATGCGCGGGAAAGCATGGACGGGTTCCTGGATACGGTTCACCAGCAGATGCGCAAGGTGACGCTCTTTCACATGAGCGTCTATCTGAACAACTGCATCTCGTTGTTCGTCATCTCCAGCCTGTCGATCTATCTGTGGCTGAACGGTACGATCTCGGTCGGCGCGATTTCCATCGCCATTGGTCTTGCGATGCGCGTCAACGGCATGTCGCAATGGATCATGTGGGAAATCTCCGCGCTCTTCGAAAACATCGGTACCGTCTATGACGGCATGGAGATGATGTCGAAGCAGCACGATATCGTCGACAAGCCGGGCGCCGCCCCACTGACGGCGAAGAAGGGTGCGATCCATTACGACCGGATCGGCTTCCACTATGGCAAGGGCAAGGGCATCATCGAGAACCTGTCGCTCGACATCCGAGCCGGCGAAAAGGTCGGTCTCGTCGGTCGATCGGGTGCTGGCAAGACGACGCTGATGAACCTGCTCCTGCGGTTCTACGATCTTGAGTCCGGGCGCATCACCGTTGATGGACAGGATATTTCTGCCGTGTCGCAGGACAGCCTGCGTGCGCTGATCGGCGTGGTGACGCAGGATACCTCGCTCCTGCATCGCTCGATCCGCGACAACATCGCCTATGGTCGCCCGGATGCGAGTGACGAGGACATCATCGAGGCGGCAAGGCGGGCCAACGCCTGGGAGTTCATCGAAGGGCTTGTCGACATGCAGGGCCGCAAGGGGCTGGATGCACAGGTCGGCGAGCGCGGCGTCAAGCTTTCCGGCGGCCAGAGGCAGCGTATCGCGATCGCGCGTGTCTTCCTGAAGGATGCGCCGATCCTGGTGCTCGACGAGGCGACCTCGGCGCTCGATTCCGAAGTGGAAGCGGCGATCCAGGAAAACCTCTTCGCACTGATGGAAGGCAAGACCGTCATCGCGATCGCCCACCGCTTGTCGACGCTGACCGAGATGGACCGGCTGATCGTGCTCGACAAGGGCCGCATCATCGAAAGCGGCACACATGCCGAGTTGGTGAGCCACGGTGGCATTTATGCCGACCTCTGGACCCGCCAGTCCGGCGGCTTCCTCGCCGATCACGAGGAAGAGGCTGAAGTCGCAGCCCAATAAAAAAGCCCTTCCCGCATGAGCGGGGAGGGCTTTTCCTTGTCCGGCCATATCGCTAGAGCGTGCGGACCCGATCTGCGCAGAGACTGTCGGCCCAGTCGATGACGCGATGATGTTCCACTACCATGATTGAGTTCGAGGCAAGCGACTGCAGCGTGAAGATGCGCTGCCGCTCTTCCCGTTCGATCCAGCTCGCGATCGCCTCCGTCACGATGCTGTCGCGTGGCACATCGAGCGCGTCGGCCAGGGCGTCGAGCTTTTCCGCAAGGGGAAGCGGAAGATGCGCATTGAGCGTTTTCGTTTCCATATCCGCGGTCTCCGGTAAGTAGCGATCATGGCACGAGATCGTGGTCGCTGCCACCCGTATCAATGGTGATGACGCCGATATTACCGATCATTACCAAAATATAAGGTTTTGGCGGCCCTATATTCTCTTTGCCACAATTCTGAACGGGCCTATATCGCGGTGATGCTGCTCACTCCGATCCTTCGCCTGTTCGAAACCTGGATAGATCCCTTCCGCGCTCGCGACAATCTTCAGCCGCCGCGCAGTACATTTGGATTCATCGCTTTCTATATCGGCCAGGCCAAGTGGCCGTTTATCGCCATGCTGATCCTCGGGGGCATGTCGGCTGCGATCGAAGCGGCGCTCTTCTGGTTCGTCGGCAGGCTCGTCGACATCCTCAGCACGATCAAGCCGGGAGCCGGTTGGAGCACGCTTCTGGCTGCCCATGGCGGCGAGATCTTCGGCATGCTGGCACTGATCGGCATCGTTCGCTTCGTCGTCGCCTTCCTGATTGCGCTCATCGACCAGCAGGTGATTACGCCCGGTTTCTATAATCTTGCGCGCTGGCAGTCCTATCTGCATGTGTCGCGCCAGTCGCTCGCCTTCTTCCAGAGCGATTTTTCCGGGCGCATCGTTACCAAGGTCTGGTCAGCGGGCCAGGCGACGGGCGATCTCGTGACATCGCTGATGGAAAGCGTCTGGTTCGTCGGCATCTATGCCGTCACCACGCTGGTTCTGGTCGGGCAGCTTGATTTCTCACTGGCTGCGGTGGTGCTCTTCTGGCTGGTGGCTTTCAGCGTGCTTGCCCGCTATTTCGTGCCGCGTATCCGCTATCATTCGCGCGAAACCGCTGAGGCAGCCTCGCTGCTCAATGGCCGGATCGTCGATGCCTACAGCAATATCCAGACGCTGAAGCTCTTTGCTCGCGACGAAGAGAGCGATCGCTACATGCTCAATGGCTTCAATGCATATCAGGACACGGTGCTGCAGTTCACGCGTTTCATCACCGGCGTGCGCGCCTCGATGGCGCTGCTTTCGGGCCTGATGATCGTGACCATGGCCGGAATCAGTGTGGATCTCTGGCTGCGCGGACTGATCAGCTCCGGGGGCGTCGCCTTCTCGCTGACGTTGGTTCTGAGACTGAACTTCCTGCTCGGACGTCTGATGACGCAGTTCAACGGCATTATGCGCAATCTCGGCACCATCCAGAACGCGGCCGAGCTGATCTCCCAACCGCTGCATCTCGTCAACCGCCCCGATGCGAAAGAACTCGTCATCAAGCAGCCAGGCATCCGTTTCGAGAACGTGTCTTTCCATTACGGCAAGGAGAATGCCGTCATCGACAAATTTTCGCTGACGATCCGTCCGGGCGAAAAGGTCGGCATCATCGGCCGCTCCGGTGCAGGCAAATCGACGCTCGTCAACATTCTCCTGCGCCTCTACGATCTCGAAGGCGGTCGCATCCTGATCGACGGGCAGGATATCGCCGGCGTCACCCAGGAATCGCTGCGCATGCAGATCGGCATGGTCAGCCAGGATACGTCGCTGCTGCATCGATCCGTGCGGGACAATATCCTGTTCGGTCGGCCTGATGCCGGTGAAGAACGGCTTGTCGAGGCCGCCAGACGCGCCGAGGCGCTCGATTTCATCGAGCGGCTGCGAGACCAGCAGGGGCGCAAGGGTTTTGACGCCCATGTCGGCGAACGTGGCGTCAAGCTTTCGGGCGGCCAGCGTCAGCGTATCGCCATTGCACGGGTGATGCTGAAGGATGCGCCGATCCTCGTTCTCGACGAGGCGACCTCGGCGCTCGATTCGGAAGTGGAAGAGGCGATCCAGTCGAACCTCAATCGCGTGATGGAAGGCAAGACGGTGCTTGCGATCGCTCACCGGCTTTCGACCATCGCCGCGCTCGACAGGCTTGTCGTGATTGATCGCGGCAAGATCATCGAGGAAGGCACGCATGATGCGCTTCTGAAACAGGGCGGCCTTTATGCCGAGCTCTGGGCACGCCAGTCCGGCGGCTTCCTCGCTTCCGACGACGACGATACGCGTTCAGTGTTCGCGAACGAAATCGCTGACTAGGCCGTAATGGTTCGAGCCGAAGCTGTCTTCCAGCCGGCTCGTCGAGCGGATGAGCAGTGGCGTCCTTGCGAAGATATGGTCGATGCTGATGCCGAAGGAGCCGGCGCTGACGGGCCAGGTGGTTGGTTCCGGGAAATCCGTCTTCAGTCCCGTCCCGCGCAAAAAATGCTGGATGGTCGGCGCCAGGATTGAAGAATTGAAATCTCCGGCAACCACCAGCGCGCCGGTATGAGGCTTCATGAAAGCGGTGAGATCCTCGAGCTCGTCAGCCTGAAAATCATCAAAATACGGCTTGGAGAGATGGGGAAACAGGAGATCGACAGGCGTCCCGTCGAAGTCGATCGAAATCGACACGAGCCGCTGTTTCCAAAGCTCGCCGATGTCGCGGATCTCCTGCCGGGCAAAGGGACGTTTCGACAGCACGAGCGTATCGCATGTCGCGCTCGCATCGCAGCCGATCCGGTAGGGATAGAGCTGCTGAAGCCGTGGCAACTGCGCGAAGACCGGCTCGGCCTCCATGATGTCGACCACGTCGGCGCCCGAGGCCAGAATGGCATCAGCAATCCGCCCGCCGTTTTCAAAATTGTCATTCTCGATATTGAAGGACATGAGCCGGAAAAGGCGAGGGGCGTTCTCCGAAGGCGGCTTGCCGGCGAATTCGCGCAGCATGATGACGCCATGGATATTCAGGAAGGTTGCCACCGCCAGCATCAGGAACCCATACCAGTGCCGCTTGAAAAAGAGGGCAATAACGGCACCGACAGCACAGATGATGCTGAGATGAACCTGGAAGCTGTAAACGAGCGAAAGCAGCCAGAAATCGGTAAGATAACGGAGCGAAACGAGGGCGAGAACAATGGTGATGAGGGCGCTCAATACGCAGAAAACAGTATGCCTCATCGGCGCAAATCCAAATTCGTATGGCAAACTCACCAGCGCCTAACACGCGCCCCAGATTGTTGCAATGCAGCAAAGTTGCAAGCCAGTGATTGCCTTAAAAAATTCACTCAAATTTCCCGCGACATTGTGCCCCCATCCCCTTGTCAAGGCTGGACATAATTTGCGATCAAGCATAGAACGCGCCGGATTGGTGGGGAATCTATGGCCGAAATATGTTCTGATAGATTCGCCGCCTCTGGAGGGGCAGGGCGGAATTCCGCGACAATTGCGCAGAGGATGGTTAAGCCGTGAGCGAACACGTAACGACAAGCGAGGCTTCAGAGCCCACTCGCCGTGATTTCCTTTATCTCACCACTGGCATGGCCGGTGCGGTCGGCGCCGTTGCGGTTGCCTGGCCGTTCATCGACCAGATGCGTCCGGATGCGTCGACGCTCGCGCTGGCTTCCATCGAAGTGGACGTCACAAGCCTTACGCCCGGCATGTCGCTGACCGTCAAGTGGCGCGGCAAACCGATCTTTATCCGCAACCGCACACCGGAAGAAGTTACGGCTGCAGCCGATGTCCAGCTGTCGGACCTCAAGGATCCGATCGCCCGCAATGCAAACCTTCCTGCTGACGCGCCTGCAACGGGCGATGACCGCTCCGGCGGCAAGGGTAAGGAAAACTGGATCGTCATGATCGGCACCTGCACCCATCTCGGCTGCGTTCCGCTCGGTCAGGCCGGCGAATACAATGGTTGGTTCTGTCCCTGCCATGGTTCGGTCTACGACACGGCCGGCCGTATCCGCAAAGGCCCGGCGCCGCAGAACCTGGCGATCCCGACCTTTTCATTCGTGTCCGACACAAAGATCAAGATCGGTTGAGGGGAGACTGATTAATGAGTGGCCATTCCAGCTACGAGCCATCAACCGGCTTGGAAAAATGGGTCGATGCGCGCCTTCCGCTGCCGCGCATGGTCTATGACAGCTTCATTGCCTATCCGGTTCCGCGGAACCTGAACTATGCCTACACGTTCGGCGCCATGCTCGCCGTCATGCTGATCGTGCAGATCCTGACGGGCGTAACGCTCGCCATGCACTATGCCGCCGACACCACGATCGCGTTCAACTCTGTTGAAAAGATCATGCGTGACGTCAATCACGGCTGGCTGCTACGTTACCTGCATGCCAACGGCGCATCCTTCTTCTTCGTCGCCGTATACCTGCACATCGCCCGCGGCCTCTATTACGGTTCGTACAAGGCGCCGCGCGAAATCCTCTGGATCCTCGGCGTCGTCATCTACCTCCTGATGATGGCAACCGGCTTCATGGGCTATGTCCTGCCCTGGGGCCAGATGTCCTTCTGGGGCGCAACCGTCATCACCGGCTTCTTCTCGGCCTTTCCGCTGGTCGGTGAATGGGTCCAGCAGTTCCTGCTCGGCGGCTTTGCCGTCGACCAGCCGACGCTGAACCGCTTCTTCTCGCTGCATTACCTGCTGCCCTTCATGATCGCCGGCGTCGTCGTCCTGCACATCTGGGCGCTGCACGTTACCGGCCAGACCAACCCGACGGGCGTCGAGGTCAAGACCAAGACGGATACGGTTCGTTTTACGCCTTACGCAACGCTCAAGGATGCGCTCGGCGTTTCGGTCTTCCTGATCGTCTATGCCTACTTCGTCTTCTACCTGCCGAACTATCTCGGCCATGCCGACAACTACATCCCGGCCGATCCGCTGAAGACCCCGGCCCACATCGTTCCGGAATGGTACTTCCTGCCGTTCTACGCGATGCTGCGCTCGATCACCTTCAATGTCGGCCCGATCGACTCCAAGCTCGGCGGCGTTTTGGTCATGTTCGGCGCCATCATCGTGCTGTTCTTCCTGCCCTGGCTCGACACTTCAAAGGTGCGCTCGGCAGTCTATCGTCCGTGGTTCAAGCTGTTCTACTGGCTGTTCGTGATCAACGCGATCATCCTCGGCTGGCTCGGCTCGCAGCCTGCGGAAGGCCTGTATACGACGATCTCGCAGTTCTGCACGCTGCTCTACTTCGCATTCTTCCTGGTCGCGATGCCGGTCCTTGGGCTGGTGGAAACACCGCGCCGTATTCCGAACTCGATCACTGAAGCGGTGCTCGAAAAGCGCAACAAGACTGCTGCGATCAAGGCCTGAGCGAGCGGACGGGAAGGAATAGAAATATGAAAAAGCTTGTTGCAAGCATCCTCTCGCTCGCTGTCGCAGCCGGCCTTGGCGGCGTCGCGTTCGCCCAGGAAGCTGCCGCCCCGGCTGCCCATCATGAGGAAAGTGCTACCCCGCACTATCCGCTGAAGGAACCGAAGGAAATCGACTGGACCTTTGCCGGCCCGTTCGGCCATTACGACAAGGGCCAGCTCCAACGCGGCCTGAAGGTGTATACGGAGGTCTGTTCCGCCTGCCACTCGATGAACCTCGTGCCCTTCCGTACGCTGGGCGCACTCGGCTATTCGGATGCACAGGTCAAGACCTTCGCGGCCAATTACGAAGTTCAGGACGGCCCTGACGCCAGTGGTGAAATGTTCACCCGCAAGGCAGTTCCATCCGACCACTTCCCATCGCCCTATCCGAATGCGGAAGCTGCCGCTGCTGCCAACAACGGTGCGGCTCCCCCGGACATGTCGCTGCTTGCCAAGGCCCGCGAAGTCGAACGCGGTTTCCCGCAGTTCGTCTTCGACATCTTCACCCAGTATCAGGAAAGCGGTCCGGACTATATCCACTCGCTGCTGACCGGCTATGAAGAGCCGCCGGCCGGCTTCCAGGTTCCGGCAGGTTCGCATTACAACCCGTATTTCCATGCCGCTGCCGTTCTCGCCATGCCGAAGCCGCTTTCCGACGACCAGGTCACCTATGACGACGGTTCGCCGCAGACGGTCGATCAGTATTCCAAGGATGTCTCGTCGTTCCTGATGTGGGCGTCCGAGCCGCATCTCGAAGAGCGCAAGCGTACCGGCTTCATGGTCATGGTCTTCCTGCTGATCTTCACGGTGCTGGTCTATCTGACCAAGCGCTCGATCTACGGACGCACCGACCACTGAGATATAATCGGTCTCATCGGAAAAGGCGGCTTTTCAGCCGCCTTTTTTATTTGGTTTGACCCGGCGCAATTGATAGTGTGCGGGCGTTTTGTGCCCCTCGCAGATACGGATTTTCGATGAACAACACGCTTTCGGAGCTTGCGGCCAGCATCCGCTCCATTCCGGATTATCCCAAGCCCGGCATCATCTTTCGCGACATCACCACGTTGCTCGGCAATCCCCGTGCCTTCCGCCGCGCGGTTGATGAACTCGTGCAGCCCTATGCTGGTCTGAAGGTCGACAAGATTGCCGGCATGGAAGCGCGGGGCTTCATCCTCGGCGGCGCGGTTGCGCATCAGCTTTCCTCGGGCTTCGTGCCGATCCGCAAGAAGGGCAAGCTGCCGCATGACACGGTGCGCATCGCCTACAGCCTGGAATATGGCGTGGACGAAATGGAGATGCATCGCGATGCCGTTGAGCCAGGCGAAAAAGTGATCCTCGTCGACGATCTGATTGCGACGGGCGGCACGGCTGTGGGGGCGACAAAGCTTCTCCGCCAGATCGGCGCGGAAGTGGTCGGTGCCTGCTTCGTCATCGACCTGCCGGATCTCGGCGGTCGCAAGAAGCTCGAGGATCTCGGGGTCGACGTGCATACGCTCGTCGAGTTTTCCGGCCATTGAACCTGTCAATTCCAGCAGAGCCGTTTTAGGCGTTTGCTGGAATTGCTTCTGCCCGCATCACTCGAATTCGAGCACGCTGCTTTCAAAGCGTATGACGGCAATACCGTCCTGATTGACGCCTTCGCAGAGGATGTTGTTGACATGCCAGCCGGGCCGCGACGCCAGCGGACGGCCGGAGAGAAAGGTCACGGAATAGCTGACCGTCTCGTCGACAAAGACCGGTTTCAGCCATTGCAGCTTCTGGAAGCCGGGTGAGGGGCCGAGGTTCGGCGGGGCCAGGCCCTCGCTCTTCAGCCGGTCGATCTCCGCCATCCAGTACTTGAGGAAACATTGCATCCAGGCGGCCGTCGTATGCCATCCGGAGGCGCAGAGCCCGCCGAACATCGTGTCTCCGGCCGCATCCTTGTCGGTATGGAAGCGCTGCGGATCGTATTTCCGGGCGAAGCTGAGGATCTTTTCTTCGGTGAAGACATAGGTCCCGATCTCACTCTTCTCACCGGCGGCGTAGAGTTCGGTCATTCTCATGCGCTGACCTCCGGGCTGCCACGCATGCCGAAGATGACGGAGTTTTCCGACAGTAGGACCAGTTCGCCGCGATGGTTTTGCACCTCGTGGCGGAATTTAACGATGCCGAGGCCTGGACGCGAGCGCATCGGACGTGCCTCGAGCACCGTCGAATGGCCGGAGAGCGTGTCGCCTGCCAACACCGGTTTGCGCCATTCCATGAAATCGACGCCCGGTGCACCTTCGCAAAGCGAGTTCAGGACGAAACTGTCGGCCATCATGCGCATGAACATCGCCGACGTATGCCAGCCGGAAGCGGCAAGGCCGCCGAGGATGCTGGCACGGCCCGCGGTCTCGTCCAGATGCATGGGCTGAGGGTCGAACTCCGCGGCAAATTCGATGATTTCGGGTGCCGTCACTGCTTTCGGGCCAAGCGGAAAGCGCCGGCCGGGCTGGAAATCCTCATAGGCGAGCTTTTCTGCAGGCATTAGGGCTCCTCATCATAGGCAGGCGTCATTGCTTACAATAGCATCCGCGCGGGCTCAATGATTCCATAGGAACGAACCGGCATGGCTGAACTAAGGTCGATACTCGACGAGGCGGCGCGCGAGGGGCTGATTACCGCCGAGGCTGGCGAGCGGCTGGTGCCGTTCCTGGCTGCACGCGGTGTCGTCGTCGACGCGCGTGCGGCGGGGCCTCTGGAGCCGGCTTGGTCGGATACGGAGACGCCACGCTTCGTCAGGGGCTTTCACGACGTCCTCATCACCATCGGCATCCTGATCGCGCTGGCGGGCCTCTGGGGACTTGCCTCGCTCTATGCGGTGCTGCCGGCAATTCTTGTTCTGGCGGAAATCCTCGTGAAGCGCCAGCGCCTCGCGCTGCCGGCTGTCGTGCTGACGCTGGCGGTTTTTGCCTGGACCTTCCGGATGATGCTGTCGATCTACCCCTCCAATGCCGATCTGTGGCTGACAGGCGATGGCATCGACAGGTTCATCGTCGCATTCCCCGTCATCATGGGACTTTTCTATCTGCGCTACCGTGTGCCGCTTGCGCTTGCGCTCTCCATCTTCTCGGGGTTGGCACTCGTGCTCGCGCTTGTCTTCCGCCTGCTTCAATGGGCGAGCGGCGACGATGCCTTCATCCTCAACCATCCGACTCTTGTGTCGGTCATCCTGTTTGCCTGCGCCGTCGGCCTGTTCGTCGCTGCACTCGGTTTCGATCTCAGCGACAGGCTTCGCCGCACGACGCGATCGGATGTCGCCTTCTGGCTTCATCTCGTTGCCGCACCTGCGCTGCTCTACAGCATCCGGATCTTGCTCTCACTCGACGGCGGCTGGCTGGACATCATGGACGCCAACTCCTTCAAGACCCCGGTTGTCGTCGTAATCGTCGTGCTGTTGATGCTGATCGGCCTGATCATCGACCGGCGCGCTTTCGTCACGTCTGGCCTGCTGACGCTGGGACTGGCGATCTATGGGATATTCCGGCAGGGGAGTGCGACCGTCGATACCTATATTTTCGGAACGCTCATTATCGTCGGCGTGATCGTGCTCGTCATCGGTACGGGCTGGATGCCGCTTCGGCGCATCGTGTTGCGTGCCTTGCCGTCAGGCGTGGTAGAGAGACTGCCGCCCGGCTGAGCGGCAGCTTTGGTTTTTCTGCTTGACGCATGTCGTTATCGCAAAAACGCTGCGGGCTTTTGCGCGACATGCCTATGCATCAGGTATTGAAGCGGAAGTGGATGACGTCGCCGTCCTGGACGACATATTCCTTGCCTTCGTCGCGCGCCTTGCCGGCTTCCTTGGCGCCGACTTCACCATTGAACTGGATGTAGTCGTCGTAGGCGATCGTATTGGCGCGGATGAAGCCGCGTTCGAAATCCGAGTGGATCACGCCGGCTGCCTGCGGCGCCTTGGTGCCGCGCGCGATCGTCCAGGCGCGCGTTTCCTTCGGGCCGACCGTGAAATAGGTGATAAGGTCGAGCAGCTTGTAGCCTGCGCGGATCAAGCGGTCGAGGCCAGCTTCGTCAAGGCCGAGGGCTGAAAGGAACTCCTTGGCTTCCTCATCTGGAAGCTGGGCGACTTCGGATTCGATCGCAGCCGAGATAATGACGGTTTCGGCGCCTTGCGCCTTCGCCATCACGGCGACAGCCTCGGTATGTTGGTTGCCGATCACAGCGTCGCCTTCGGCGACGTTGCAGACATAGAGGACTGGATGCGAGGTCAGGAGGTTAAGGCCCTGGAGGATGCGGATCTCTTCCGCGTCCAGCTTCGCGAGCAGGGTGCGAACCGGCTTGCCGTCCTGCAGCAGGGCGAGCGAGGCTTCCATGATCGGCAGCATGGCCAAGGACTCCTTGTCCTTGCCGGCGGCGCGCTTGCGGGTCTGCTCCGTGCGGCGCTCAAGGCTTTCGAGATCGGCGAGCATCAGTTCGGTCTCGATCGTATCGGCGTCGGCAACCGGATCGATGCGACCTTCCACGTGGGTGATGTCGCCGTCCTCGAAGCAGCGCAGCACATGCACGATGGCATCGACTTCGCGAATATTGGCGAGGAACTGGTTGCCGAGACCTTCACCCTTCGATGCGCCACGCACGAGGCCGGCAATATCGACGAAGTTGATGCGGGTCGGGATGATTTCCTTCGACTTGGCAATATTGGCAAGCTTCTGCATGCGGGCGTCGGGAACGGCCACTTCGCCGGTGTTCGGCTCGATCGTGCAGAAGGGATAGTTCGCCGCCTGCGCTGCCGCCGTCTTGGTGAGTGCGTTGAAGAGGGTCGACTTGCCGACATTCGGCAGACCGACGATACCGCATTTGAAGCCCATGGCTGAAACCTGCTGTTCTCAAGAAATCCTTGGCCGTGGCTATGGGATAAAGGAGGGGAGCGGTCAAGTCTTAGAGCGCTTTTCTCGCCGCTCCCTTGCCGTCGGGGCTTGGCAGCATTATTCTTACTCTCGCGGGATTTCCCCCGGCACCAGGTGTCGAAATTCTGCAATCTAAAAAGCTTAGTTAGATCCAAACCCCTTCCCATGTCATCAACGGGCGGATTTCCGATGGCTGACAACGACATTGCCTTAAAACCCAAGACCAGGGTGAAGCCGAAGCTGGACAAGCCGAAGCTCTACAAGGTCATTCTCGTCAATGACGATTATACGCCACGCGAATTTGTCACCGTGGTTCTTAAGGTCGTTTTTCGCATGAGCGAAGAGGCCGGTTACCGCGTCATGATGACGGCACACAAGCTCGGCTCCTGCGTGGTCGTGGTTTGTACCAAAGATATTGCGGAGACGAAGGCCAAGGAAGCCATCGACCTTGCCAAGGAGATGGGCTTTCCACTGATGTTCACGACGGAGCCTGAGGAATAGCGGCCGGAGGAAAGGACGCGCGTCTCAAGACGGGCGGCGGATTTGGTAACCGGTCTTATCCTGCATGAAACCACAGTTTTCATAGAAACGCAGGGTCGCCGGATTCTTGGATCCGGTGAGCAGCATCACCTTGTAGCAGCCGACGTTCCAGGCCTCTTCAATCGCATGCCGGATGAGTTTGCCGGCATAACCTTGCTTGCGATGATCAGCGTGGGTGACGACGTTTTCGATCAGTGCGTAGGAGGCGCCATTGCGCGTCAGGTTGGGCACGGTGACCAGCGTGACGGTCGCGGCAGCGATCTCGCCGGCAAAGCCGATCAAGACCGTCATGCCGGGCTGCGCCAGAATGGCGCAAAAGCGTTCCATTGCCACATCAGCAGAGAGGACCGGATCGGTCGGGTTGAGGTGCTGGTAGAGCGTGGTCAGGCCCTGTAAATCGCCGACGGCCGCGGGCCGGATGCTGAAGTCCCCGCCTGCCATCGCGTTCAGTCGCCCTTGTTGCCGAACATCTTTTTCAGCATCTCGGCCATGGGGCCAGTCGCCGGAAGCTTCTGCTGGCCGTGATTGCGGGCCTGGTGAATGTGGGACTTTCCTGCCGGCTTCTTCTCCGGCTTCGGCTTTTCCTCTTCCGCCTTGCCGCCGCCGAGCGCGAGTGCAATCTTGTTCATCAGCTGGGAATCTTCATTGCGGACCAGCATGTCGGCGTTGTCGGCGAGCGTGTCGAGCAGCGGTTCCAGCCAATCCCGGTCGACCTTGGCGAAATCACCAAGTACATGGTTGTGCACGAGTTCCTTGGCGCCTGGATGACCGATGCCGAGGCGCAGGCGGCGGTATTCCTTGCCGCAATGGGCGTCGAGCGACTTGATGCCATTGTGGCCGCCATGGCCTCCGCCGGTCTTCAGCCGCGCCTTGCCGGCCGGGAGATCGAGCTCGTCATAGATCGCCACGAGATCGGAAGGCTGCAGTTTGTAGAAGCGCATGGCTTCGCCGACCGCTTCGCCCGACAGGTTCATGAAGGTCTGCGGCTTGATCAGCAGCACCTTCTCACCCGCCAGTTCACCTTCGGAAATCTCGGCCTTGAATTTCCTCGACCAGGGCGAAAAGCTGTGGCGGCGATAGATGGCATCCACCGCCATGAAGCCGATATTGTGCCGGTTGCCGGCATATTTCGCGCCGGGATTGCCGAGACCCGCGATGATCAGCATGGCCTGTCTTCCTTGCAAGAGCTGTTGGCGTTCACCACCGCGAAACGGCGGCAAAGTCAAGTGGCAAAGGCGGGCGTGAACGGCGGGCGGCCGATCAATTCAGCAGATGCAGGCCATATTTCGTGAAGATCTGCTTCTGTTCGCCGCTGGCAATCAGCTTGTCCAGCGAGGCCTGCATGCGGGCAAGGAGATCGTCCGGGAAGTTCTTCTCGCAGGCAATTCCCATCGGCTGCGAGGACAGCACGGTCACCATTTCCAGCGGCTGGTCAGCCTTCAGCTTGTCGAAATAGAGTTCGGAGATCGGCATCATGTCGATACGGCCGCCGAGCAGCTTGCGCAGCGTCGCGTTGAAATCGCTGGCGACGTCGAGCTTGGTAAAGCCCTTCTCCTTGAGTGTCACTTCGGTATAGTCGTCACGCTGTGTGCCGATAACGTATTTCTTTGCCGCCTCGAGGTTGGCGGCAGAGACGCCTGAACCCTGGCGGGTAATCAGGATGTTGCGGTCGACGAGAAGCGGCTCGACCCATTTGAACAGGCCGTCGCGCGAGGCATTGTGGGCGGTCGCGAAGACGCAGGTCATCGATGTCGTGCGTGCGAGACTGAAGGCACGGGCCCAGGGCATGACGTCGAGCGTATAATCGACGCCGATATCGGCCATCACCTTCTGAACCTGTTCCACGGTCGCGCCCTTGATAACCTTTCCGTCGCGGTAGTTGAAAGGGGCGTATTCCTCGGTCACGAAGGCTACCGTCTGGGCTGACGCCGACGCGGAAATGCAGGGCAGGGAAAGAAGTGCAAGAAGCAGCAGCCTTTTCATCGCGATACCTCCCGTATCTCGTCAATTCATGAAGCGCGCGCCACATCCGAGAGCGAGCTGCTCAATTCCTCGATCAGCCTGGCGGCGTTCTGTGGACGGTGGAACAGATAGCCCTGACCATAATCGAGGCCCATCTGGTGCAGGGTGCCGCATTCTTCCTCGGTCTCGATGCCTTCGGCAATCACGGTGCAGTTCATCTTGTGCGACAGCGTCGTGATGCCCTCGATCAGCATGCGGCTCTTCTGGCGCACGTCATCGTCAGCGTCATTGATGGCGCGGGTGAAGGACTGGTCGATCTTGATGATGTCGACCGGAAAACGATTGAGATAACTCAGCGACGAGTACCCGGTACCAAAATCGTCAAGCGCGATGCGGCAACCGAAACGGCGCAGTTCCGTCACGATCATGCGGATCTGCGGGTTGTCGTGCATCAGCACCGCTTCCGTGATCTCGACGACGATACGATCCGGCAGAATGCCGTGGCGGCCGAGGATGGCGGCGAGGCGGGCGGCGAGCGCCGGCTCGAATTGCAGCGGCGAGAAATTGATGGCGAGATAGGTATTCTGCATGCCGGGCAGGCGAGAAATCTTCGCCAGATTGGCGATCGCCTTTTCCATGATGACATTGCCGACGCGAACGATCTTGGCAGTCTCTTCGGCCACGCTGATGATCTCGGCCGGTGGCATAAGACCCTTCTGCGGATGGTTGAGGCGCATCAGCGCCTCGAAGCCCGCGATGCCGCGGCCGTTGAGGTTCACGATCGGCTGGAGATAGGCCTCGAACCAGTCGTCGGCGAGGCCGGCTTCGATATGCGCTTCGATCTCGGCACGCCGGCGGGCATGGTCGAGCATGCCGTTGTCGAAAATCCGTGCGCCGTTCTTGCCGTCACGCTTCTTGGCATACATGGCCATGTCGGACTTCTGCAGCAGTTCGGCTGCCGTCGCAGCATGGCGCGGATAGATGGCGATGCCGACAGAGGCGCTGAGATGCATGTCCGGGCCGAAAGGTGTCTCGAAGATCGAAGCGATCTGGTCGCACATGGCGCGAGCGCGCTTCTCGGCATTCTTGGCGGGCAGCAGGATGGCGAATTCATCGCCGCCGAGACGGGCAGCTTCATCGGAGGGAGCAAGCAACGTCTTCAGCCGCTCGACGAGTTCGATGAGGGCCGCGTCGCCTGCGGCGTGGCCCATATTGTCGTTGATCCACTTGAAGCGGTCGAGGTCGACGAAGAGGCAGGCGAGTTCCTGATCGGCGGCATCGGCGGCTGCGATCTTGCTGTCGAGTACGGCTTCGAAGCCCTGGCGGTTCAACAGACCTGTCAGATGGTCCGATATCGCCTGGCGATGATTGCGGTCTTCGGAGGCCTTCAGTTCCGTCACATCGGTCATGACGGAGAGCGACTGACCTTCCTGTCCTTGGGTCGTCAGCGCCGACTCCATGATCAGGGCGTCCATGATGCGGCCGTCCATGCAGATGAACTTGACGGTGACGTCACCGGTGCCGTTCTCACGTTGGCTCTTGCGATTGACGAACTTGTCGCGGGTGAAGGAGGTCACGAGATCGGAGAAATTCCGGCCGATGACGGCGGCGCGGTGATAACCGGTTGCAAGCAGCCAATAGTCGCTGACGGCGGTGATGCGATCTTCGTCGTCGAGCGAGAAGAGCATGGCGGGCGTCAGGTCATAGATATCGGTGGTGCGGCGATGCGCGAGCTTCAGCTCGGTTTCCTCATTCTCGAGCTTCGTCTGCATTTCGTTGAAGCTCTGGGCGAGGCGGCCCATTTCGTCGTTCGACCGCCAGTCGACATGATGGCGGGAGCCGAGCTGGCGTGTCGCCTCGATTGCGGCCGTCAGGCGCATCAGGGGCTGGATGACGAAGATGCGGTTGCCGATGAGCGCGGTGGCGAAAACGGCCAGCACCGCGAAGATGAAGATCGAGACGAAAACGACCTCTTCCTGCTTCAGGCCGGAAAACAGGCCGAGTGCCGGATAGAAGACGGAAATGCTGCCGAGGTTTTTCGGCCCATCGACGGTGTTGTAGATGATGGCGCGTGATACCTGAACCAGCTTACCGTCGAATGACCTCGGAATGGTCGACTGGCTGACATCGAGCTGGCCGGATTGATCGCGCACTTCCACCTTAACGATGGCACCCTGCGAAACGACCGTCGCGCTGATCTGGGTTACGCTGTCGGCATCAAGATCCCAAAGCGGCTTGGCAAGCGCCTGGGCATTGGCAACAAGAAGAACGGAAATATGGTCGCGTATTTCCTTGTCGGCGCGTTCGGAGGAAAGGAAAAGAAAAAGAACAAAAAGGGGGGCTACAAAAACAAGCAGCGCGCCGCAAACAATCGCAAAAAATCTGTTCTCAACGGAATTATTCATGGTTCCGTTTGCTCCACGGGGTCGGAATATTCTGCGGTCACGCAGCAGGGCGGGGACTTCGCAACCAGCAGGAACATGCTTCCATGAATGTGTTAAATGTTGCTGAAATGGGCCTTTTCCGGAAATGAAAAAGCCCGCTTTCCTCAGGGAAAACGGGCTTATGCTTTACAAATTGGTAGAAGCGATCAGGCTTCTGCTTCGCCTTCGGCAGCGGACTCGTCGATGCCTGCAGCCGGAGCAACGATCGTTGCGATCGTGAAGTCGCGATCGGCGATAGTGGGCGTAACACCCTTCGGCAGCGTGACTTCCGAAATGTGGATGCTGTCGCCGATCTTGTGGCCGGAGAGGTCAACCGTGAAGAATTCCGGGATCGCGTTTGCCGGGCACTGAACTTCGACTTCGTGACGAACGATGTTCAGAACGCCGCCGACCTTGAGGCCCGGGGACTTGTCTTCGTTGACGAAGTGAACCGGGATTTCAACGGTAACCTGGGTGTTGCCAGATACGCGCAGGAAGTCGACGTGCATCGTGAAGTCGCGGACCGGATCGAGCTGGTAGTCCTTCGGCAGAACCTGGTACTTCTTGCCGTCGACGTCGATGGTCGCAACGGTGGTCATGAAGCCACCGGCATGAATGCGCTTCGTCACCTCATTGGTGTTGATAGCGATGGAAATCGGGGCCTGCTTGTCACCATAGATGACAGCGGGAATAAAGCCGTTGCGGCGGAGTTCACGGGCGGACCCCTTACCAACCCGTTCGCGCGCCTCGGCCTTGAGCTCGTAAGTTTCGTGGCTCATGGCTAGTCCTTTCGAGGTTATTTGGAGAGCCCGCGGCGGGCAAAAAGCCTTGTGCCGTCGGACCGGAGGCGGGCGTGCCCGTCCTCATCCGCGTTGCCTCCAAGGGTGTCTACGCGGACGCGTGGCCTATAATATAAGTGTCACGGAAACGCAAGCGGTGACAGGCTCTGTCGAGAAGAGCATGTCGTCGGCCATATCCTGCCCATCGCGTCTTGCCGTAATACACCCGAAAAATCGCGCAATGCAATCGTTGGTATTGCGAGGGTGGCACCAAAACCACTGATAAGCTTTCGTTGTCCGGGCGTTAATCACAAAGTCGAACAGAAGGTTCCACTTTGCCTGCAAAGGCGCCGGATTATCCCTTCTTTAACGCGGTCAGATCGATGTCAGGCTTGAAAAGAATGGGTTTTCTCATGTTTGCGATCGCATACTGCCTGACATACCAACATGACCTGACGCTGGTTCTCCTGGCTGCCGCACTATGCCTTGTGTCCAATCTGGGAACGATCCTGTTCTTGAGAAGCGCTGGCAGGGCAAAAGGTGTGCCGCGCTGGATCTGGCTTTCCGTGGCCGGGGCAGCGGGCGGCTTCGGTATCTGGTCGACGCATTTCGTCGCGATGCTCGCCTATGATCCGGGCATCGTCGTCGGTTTTGATCGCGATCTGACGCTTATTTCACTCGGCGCGGCCTTTGCCTCCACTTTTGTGGCCGGCCTTGCTGCCGTGTCACTTGCGGGCTCCCAGGCCAATATTGCCGCGGGCCTGGCTTTTGGCGTCGGCGTCGCAGCCATGCATTTCATCGGCATGGCCGGACTCCAGGTTCCAGGGACCATCGTCTGGGATCGGTATCTCGTTGTCGTTGCGCTGATCATATCGGCGGCCATGGCGACCTGGGGATTTACGCTCACAAAGAACTGGAAGGGCTCGAACTGGAGCATTCTCTCTGCAGCGTCCGCACTATCACTCGGCATCGTCCTCATGCATTTCACCGCGATGGGGGCGCTGACGATTATCGAAGGAGGCGCAAACGCGATCGAGCCGCAGGCGCTTTCGAAGCCGTTTCTTCTGGCGACCATTCTTGCCGTATCGATCTCAATGCTCGCCTCGGGCATTTCGGCATCGATCATTGCGTTTCGCGCCGCCAGGCAGGCGAGTGCAAGCGAAACCAGGTTCGAGCTGCTCCTGCAGGGCGTGACAGATTACGCAATCTACATGCTCGACCCTTCAGGCATCGTGACGAACTGGAATACCGGGGCGGAACGCGCCAAGGGCTATAGCGCCGCTGAAATCGTCGGCCAGAGCTTCGCACGGTTCTACTCCGAAGAGGATCAGAAGAATGGTCTTCCGCAGCGTGCGCTCCAATCCGCTCTCGCCAACGGCAGATTTGAAGCGGAAGGGCTGCGTTTTCGCAGGGATGGATCCTCGTTCTGGGCACATGTCGTCATCCAACCCGTGTATGATGATGACCATCATCTCATCGGATACGTGAAGATTACCCGCGATATCACGCAGGCAAAGATCGACGGGGATCGGATCAGGGAAGTATCGAGGAACCTCGATCTGGCACTCGAGAACATGAGCCAGGGCATCTCGATGTTCGACCGCAATGAGCGGCTGATCCTCGCAAACGCCAGATATAGCCAGCTCTTCGGGTTTCCCGAGAATTTCATTCGCCCGGGCCTTGCCTATTCCGAGATCGTTCGCAGCGGCTATCAGATCGTCTTTGGCGATGGCGACGCCGCAGATACAAGGGCGACCGATCATTATCGCCGGCATATGGCGACCATGCGCTCCGGCCAGAAAACCCTGGTGCATCAGACGACGAGCGGTCGCTCGATTCTTGCGACATTCAACGTTCTGGCGGATGGCGGCTGGGTTACGACATTCGAAGACATTACCGAACGACTGGCACGCGAAGAGAAAATCGCGTTCATGGCCAAGCACGATGCGTTGACTGGCCTTCCTAACCGTCCCACGTTCAACGACTATCTCTCACATCAGCTGACAATCGCCAAAAGGCTGTCGAGCAAGGTTGCGGTGATTGGCATCGACCTGGACAAGTTCAAAGAAATCAATGACCAGATGGGTCATGTCGCAGGTGATTTCGTGTTGAGCACATTGGCCGCCCGCTTGAACGGAATCCTGCGCGACGAGGAGCTCGTCGCCCGACTTGGCGGCGATGAGTTCGCAGCCGTGAAGCGCTTCAACGACAGGGCAGAGCTTGACGACTTCGTTGCGCGGCTGGAAGCTACGCTCATGGAGAAGATGGATTTCGAGGGACACCATATCATCCCCGGCGCCAGCGTTGGCGTCGCACTTTACCCCGAGGCCGGCGAAAATGCCGAAACGCTTCTCGCAAACGCAGATTTGGCCATGTATCGTGCAAAGCATGAGGTCGGGCGCAATGTCTGCTTCTATGAAGAATCCATGGATGAAGCGTCTCGTGACAGACGAAGGCTGGCGCGTGACCTCTGGACCGCGATCGAGCGTGACCAGATGTACCTTCACTATCAGGTGCAGAAGTCGGTCGCGACCGGCAAGACGACCGGCTACGAGGTACTGCTCAGATGGAACCATCCTGAACGCGGAAACATCTCGCCCGTCGATTTCATTCCGATTGCCGAAGAATGCGGCGCGATCGTGCCCATCGGAGAATGGGTCCTTCGCGAGGCATGCAGGGAAGCGGTCAGCTGGAAGGACGACATCAAGATCGCCGTCAATATTTCGCCCATCCAGATCGCCCATGCAAACATAGCCGAGCTCGTTCGCGCCGTGCTCCAGGAAACCGGCCTGCCGGCATCGCGGCTCGAACTTGAAATAACGGAGTCGTCGATCATCGTCGACAAGAGCAAGGCGCTGGTTGCAATGCGCGCGCTCAAGCAGCAGGGCGTCGCTATCGCCATCGACGATTTTGGAACAGGCTATTCGTCACTCGAGACCCTTCGCTCATTCCCCTTCGACAAGATCAAGCTCGATCGCAGCTTCATGAACGAAGTCGAGACGAGCCAGGAGGCGAAAGCGGTCATTCGGTCCATCCTGGCCCTCGGACGCGGGCTGTCGATTCCGGTGCTGGCGGAAGGCGTGGAAACGCTGAGCCAGCTCGAGCTGCTGACGTCGGAAGGATGCGATGAGGCTCAGGGCTACTACTTTGGCCGCCCGGCACGAATGGAAAAACAAGCCGCTGCACTCAACACTGCGGCTTGACACCGGAAGATATCCGATCTTCCTATGCCGCATTCAAAGCGGCTGAGGAGAGTACGGATGCGTCTCAAACTTGTCACCACGACGAGCATTATTGCCCTATCGCTGTTCGGGGCAGCGAATGCGGCTGAGATCAATCAGGATGGAGCCAACAAGCTTCGCGACAGCCTGACGAAAGTGTTGCCTGACGATTTTGCAAAGAGCGGTTTTCTAACCGTCAACCCGGCGGGTAGCCGATACGAGATCATTTATGATTTCGCCAAGCTGCTCAGCAAGGTCGACACGACCAAGGTCGTGGTGAATGGCCTGACACCATGGTCGGTTTTTGCCACGCCGCTCGACAGCGGTCTGTGGAACCTTGAAGGCAATAACAGCTTCAATATCTCCGGCAACCTCAAGGGGCCGGATGACAAGGCCACGGATTTTACCTACTCGATAGCATCGATGGTCTATGACGGCGTTTTCGATCCTGCGATCGCGTATCTGCGCTCCGGCAATTTCAAGGCCACTGACATTCGCGTCACGTCAAAGTCCGATATGGACCAGGTCGACGCGACATTTGCGGGCATGGACTACCGGCTCGATTCGACCGACAGCGCCAGCGGTAATGGTCGTCTCGATTTCAAGGCCAACGGTTCGCTTTCCGCGCTGTCGGAGACCGTCACGAGCCCGCAGATGCCACCGGTCAACATCAAGGCGGATTCGATAGACTTCAACGCCGATGTCGCCAGCCTGCCGGCGAAGGAAATCCGCGATATCGTCTTCTTCATCCTGGAGCATATGGACGAGAAGGAACTGAGCAAGGAGGATGGCGAAAAGCTGAAATCGGTGCTCAAGGCATCGTTCCCGCTATTTTCCTCGCTCAATGAATCGATCACGGCGAACAACCTGACGGTCGGTACTGCCGCAGGTAACGGTGGCGCCAAGGCGTTCGGCTATAATTTCTCGATCGCCGGGCCGAGCGACGCCGTCCGGTTTGCCTTCGGTATGAACGCTGCAGATGTGACGCTCGATAGCCCTGTCGTGCCGGCGAGCTACCACGCCTTCCTGCCGAAGAGCATCGATATGCAGATCGCCGTCCCCGACATGGATTTTGCCGCTTTCGGCGACGAGTTCATGAAGATCGATTTCTCGGCCGGCAGCAATTCGGAGGAAAGCGGCAAGCAGGCGGCCGAAAAGCTTTTCCATGATGGTATGCTCGTCGTCGACTTGCCGAAGTTTACCGCGGTCTCCGACGTCTACGATATCGACGTCACCGGCAAACTGCTGGGCCGCATCGATACGCAGAAGGACTATTCGGTTCAGGCTTCGGTCCTTGCGCGCGATCTCGACAAGTCGATCGCCGCCATTCAGGAGCTTGCCAAGAGCGATCCGAACCTCCAGCAGGTCTCCTTCGGCATGATGATGGCCAAGGGCTTTGCCAAGACCGATCCGGATGGCCGCTCGCGCTGGGATATCAGCGTTGCCGGCGACGGTTCGGTGGCGGTCAACGGTCAGCAGATCAAGGGACCGGATGCCGAGGAGCCGGATCAGAGCGAGGATCAGGATCAAGGGCAGGAACCCGATCAGGAACAGGAACAAGGTCAGGAGCCGGTACAGCCGCAATAAGGCCTTCGGCTTGCAATCTGAAAATGAAAAGCCGGCTCCGTGCCGGCTTTTTTGAACCGGCACCGAAAGTCGAGGTCAAGTCAGCCTCTGGATGACGGTGGCGAAGGGCTTTACTCAAGAGGGAGACGGCCGTTCATTGTGGGCCGTTGTTCGACATCCGGATGGTTCTGTGACGGTGAATAATCAGCCCTTGATAGGGCTGAGTGAGACCGGACAGTAACAAGCATACAAGCCGAAACAAAAGCGCCGGTCGAATGCCGGCTCTTTTTAGTCGAAGAGGCTCGAGACGGACTCTTCCTGTGCCGTGCGGCTGATGGCTTCGCCGATCAGCGGTGCTGTCGTGACGACGCGGATATTGTGGGCCGAAAGGACGGCCGTCGTCGGCTGGATGGAATCCGTGATGACGAGTTCGCGCAGCTTCGACGAGGTTACGCGGGTGACCGCGCCGCCGGAGAGCACGCCATGGGTGATGTAGGCGGTGACGCTGGAAGCGCCCTTGGCGAGCATGGCATCGGCGGCGTTGCAGAGCGTGCCGCCGGAATCGACGATGTCGTCGATCAACAGGCAATCCTTGCCGGTAATATCGCCGATAATGTTCATGACTTCGGATTCACCGGGCCGATCGCGACGCTTGTCGACGATGGCCAGAAGACAGTCCAGCCGTTTGGCGAGCGCGCGGGCGCGCACCACGCCGCCGACGTCAGGCGAGACGACCATGACGTTGCTGAGGTCATAATGGCTCTTGATGTCGCGCGTCAGAACGGGCAGGGCGAAGAGGTTGTCTGTCGGTATATCGAAGAAGCCCTGGATCTGACCGGCATGGAGGTCGAGCGTCATGACGCGGTCGGCGCCGGCTTCGGTAATCAGGTTTGCAACCAGCTTGGCGGAGATCGGGGTGCGGCCTGAGGCGCGACGATCCTGGCGGGCGTAGCCGAAATACGGCAGCACGGCGGTGATGCGGCGGGCTGACGAACGACGCATGGCGTCGATCATGATCAGCAGCTCCATCAGGTGGTCATTGGCAGGAAAGGCGGTCGGCTGCACGAGGAAGACGTCCTCGCCGCGGACATTTTCCTGGATTTCCACGAAGATTTCCTGGTCGGCAAACCTTCGGACACTGGCTTTCCCTAAGGGAACATTGAGATAGTTGCAGATCGCTTCGGCGAGTTGCCGGTTCGAATTGCCTGCGAAAACCTTCATCTTGGTCCGCCTGTTATGCGCTGATAGCCGCGCTTTTTAGCCAGCTTCCCGGTGAATGCAAGGGCTAAGGCATCACATACTTTTATATTTATAAAAAGCTTGTGACTAACCGCCCTGGCTTTGCCGCCAGGATGTAAATTCCGAAATCGTTTTGGAGGCGATCTGCTGCATCACGGAGGCGGGCACGCCGGCCCAGGGATCGGTTGCCGCCGTCGGCACGCTTTCCTGTCCCTGAATGCGGTGCAGCCGGCCGCCGGCATTGTCCAGCACATCCCAGACATAGACCACGGTGACCTTGCCTTCGTCGCTGAAGGCGGAGAGGTAACCCTTCAGAATATAGTCGCTGCTGGTGTCGTTGGAACTCTTGATGGCAAGGCCATGGGCGCGGGCTTCCGTCCCGAGCTGGCGGGACAGCGGGGTCACGGCCTGCACCGGCGCACCGATGATGGGCAGGAAGCGCACGGTATTGCCGCGCGCCGACGTCGATGAAGAAACGGACGGATCAAGCGCTGCCGTCTGTGTCGGCTGACGCGACGGCGGTTGTTCGGCAGCGACGGTCGGTGGCGCAAGCGACCCGCTTTCGATCGGTCCGGACACAGCGGGCGAAGAGCCGTTGCGGGACAGCGCATCGGCTTGGGCCTGCATGGTCGTCGGCGGAGCGCCGGTGCCGGGCCGGTAGGTCTGCGCCTGATAATCTGGCTGGGTCGGATATGTCTGCTGGCTATAGGCTGGCGTATAACCGTTCCGACGGGGTGCAGTTGGAAATGTCTGCTGCGGCGCTCCGGCCATACGCTCGGCTTCGCCCTGCGTCACCGGTGTGGATGACCGCTGGTCCGCAGAGGAGTCGCCGATTTCCATCGGCGGCGTGAGCGTCAATGCATCGGTCGTGTTGCAAGCAGAAAGCAAGGCAAGACAGATCAGGAGCGTGGGCGCAGTCGCAACTCGCGTCATCCCTCGGTTCGTCCCTTCCCACGTCAGCATCAGCCCCGTGCGAATTTATGGGGGTGGGGGGACCTGTCTGTCAATTCCGGATTCTTGCCGGTGATTGCAGAACTTAGGCGCCGATGAAATCCAGCGGATGGCGTGAAAGCGCACGCGGGCCTTCATCTGTCGTCAGATAGGTCTGTCCGAGCGTCATGGCCGTACCTGTATCGGAATCGGCGATGATCATGTGCACGAAGAGCGACATGTTGGGCTCGATCGGCTGCGGATTGCCTGCATGGAACATCTGATGCTCCATCCAGGAGGGCGAGAAACGGGCTCCCAACGAATAGCCGCAGGCATTGAGGCGATGGCGGGCGAGGCCGCGCTCGTCCATGATCCTTGCATGCATGTCGAAGACATCGCCGAAGGTGTGGTCGGGCTTCAACACGGTCTCGATCGCCTGGATCGTCTCGAGGCAGGCATTGTAGAGCTCGCGGTGGCGGTGTGTCGGCTCGCCGATGACGATCGTGCGCATCATGGCGGCATGATAATGCGCGTAGGCGCCGGCCCATTCGAGTGTCAGCTGGTCATTGGCATCGAGCTTGCGACGGCCAGATTTGTAGCGGCAGAGCAGGGCGTCGGCGCCTGAACCGATGATGAATTCGTTGGCCGGATAGTCGCCACCACCGGTGAAGACCGCGCCTTGCATGGCCGCAAGAATATCGGCTTCATCGGCGCCAGGCTTGGCCAGGCGGATCGCAGCATCCAGCGCGTCGTCGGCCAGCACGGCCGCTTGCTCGACATAGGCGATTTCGGTCGGGCTCTTGATGAGGCGCAGGCGGCTGAGGAGGTAGGAGGCGTCACTGATCTGGCCGAAGGTCGTCAACTGCGCGTCCACCAGCCGGGCGACGCGGCCGGTCATGCCATGCGTGTCATATTCGACGCCGATACGGGCGCCGAGCAGGTCCATTTCGACCAGCAGATTCTTGAGATCCATCGTCGGGTCGGCGTTGACGCGATCGACCCAGACATGGATGTCCTCGATAACGGAGGTGTGCCGGGCCTGGCGCAGGTCGGCCGAGCGGGTAAGGAGCGCCATGGTGCCGTCAGCCTTGACGACCAGCGTCTGGAAGAAGCAGTAGCCGAAGGTGTCGTAGCCGGTCAGCCAGTACATGCTCTCTTGTGCAAAAAGCAGCAGCGCATCGAGCTTTTCTTCCTTCATCTTGTCCGTCAGGCGGGCGAGGCGGCTGGCGAATTCAGCCGGTTCGAAATGAAGTGCCATGCTGCTTACATCTCCCTGATGCTTATCGCCGAAATCTGGCGGCCGTAATCCGGCTCCTTTTTATGTGTGGTCCGGCGATAGGAAAAAAAGCGCTCGCTATCGGGATAAGTGCAGACACCCAGGCTTTCGGCGCGCACGCCGGCGTTTTTCAACCGTTCGACGGTCAGTGCCGGCAGATCGAACATTGCGTGGCCCGCTGACCGGGAGGGGATGAAGTAGCGTTCGTAGGTCGGATCATAGGCAAGGAAGCGCTCGACGAATTCCGGGCCGACCTCGTAACTTGCCTGGCTGATCGAGGGGCCGAGACAGGCGACGATATTGTCCCTGGTCGCGCCAAGGGCCTCCATGGCATCGATGGTGTTTTCAAGCACGCCGGTCAGCGCGCCTTTCCATCCGGCATGGGCCGCGCCGATGACCCGAGTTTCCGGATCGGCAAACAGGATCGGGCCGCAATCGGCCGCAAGCACGCCGAGCGCGATGCCCGGTGTTGCCGTGACCATGGCATCTGCCTGCGGCCGGTCGCCGTCATAGTCCGGTCCGATTGTGACGACATCGGGGGAATGGACCTGATGGACCGTCGCCAGCCGCTCGACCGGCAGGCCGAACCAGGCGGCGACGCGTCTGCGGTTCTCCTGCACATTTTCGCGCTCGTCATGCGAGCCAAGGCCGACATTGAGGCCGCGATAGATTCCCTGGGAAACGCCGCCCGCACGGGTGAAATAGCCGTGGCGGATCGTGCTGCCGGCCGCTTCGTTCAGCAGCGCGCTTTCGATCGGTGCCGGAGAGTCCGCATCTGTCATGTGATATTCCGGTTTTTTGGAGGGGATCGACGTCGTCTCCGCCGGCTCTTGTCCGGCGAAGCACTGTCATTTGCCTGGATGTTGGCGAGCGCGATGTTGTCTGTCAATCCACCGGGCGGAACGGCATCAGGTCGATTGCCGGATGCGAGACGGCCAGCACCTTGAAAAGTTCACCCATGCGGCCTTCCCCAGCTCCTGCCAAACGGTCGACGGCGCTCTGGATAATCTGCTGCGTGTGCGGCTCGCGGTCGCGGCCCAGTGCGGCGGCGCGCTCAAGGATGCCAAGGCCGGTCAGGAAATCGCCCTGATGCAGCGCGCCGTTAATATGGAGACCGGCGGACGCCGCCGTTTCGGCGAGCTGCTGGAAATCGACGTGGCTTGTGAGGTCCGCTTCGCCGGGATGGGCAAGCGGCGGATCAAACTCATGCATGCGCACGGCCTGCAGCGTATCGCCGAAGCCGGTGACGAGGTGTCCGTAGTCGATTGCAAGCGCCGTGCCGCTGAAGGCCCGCAGCCTTTCGCAGACGGCACTCATGACCGCCTGACGGGCAGGCGAAATCTCAAAGAGCGTGCCGACGGGGACATTCTGCGCGGGCTCCGGCAGCAACGCCGGATCGATGCCGGCGACGCCGGCGGCAAACATCAACTCGCCCTCGGCATCGAGACCGACCATACGTTCACGGAAGCCGGTCGGCGTACGGATGAACTGGCGGATCGGGATCGCGTCGAAGAGTTCATTGGCGACCATCAGGGTAAAGCCCGGCGGTACTTCGTCGAAGCCGGCATGCCAGCTGATCTTGCCGGCATAGGCTTCCAGCGCCTGGCTCTGGACATCGCGCAGGCGTTCGCTGGTTTCGACGAGATGGATCGTCATGTTGTCGAAGAGCGGCGGAGCGATGCGTGAAATCACACGCAGCATGTCCGCCATCATCGTACCGCGGCCCGGGCCGATCTCGACCAGGCGAACGCCAGCAGGCGTTGAATGGCGCTGCCAGGCGTGAACGACGAAAACGCCGATCATTTCACCGAAGAGCTGGCTGACTTCAGGCGCGGTGACGAAATCGCCGGAGCGGCCGAAGGGTTCGCGGGTGCGATAATAGCCGTGTTCGGGATCGGCCAGGCAAAGCGAAAAGTAGTCGGTGACGCTGATCGGCCCGTTTGCCTGGATGATCGTCTTGATCTTTTCGCCCAAAGCGGTGGTCATGGCAACAATTCCGGTAGCTTCAGTGCTGCAAGGCAGCGGCCTGTCGGCGGGCGCGGAAGATCGCCCAAAGGCCGAGCAGGATCATCGGGGACGACAGGACCATTCCCATCGTCAGCCAGTTCGTTCCCAGCAGGTAGCCGAGCTGCGCATCCGGCTCGCGAAAGAATTCCACGAAGATACGCGAGAGCGCGTAGCCGCAGACGAAGACGCCGGTGATCAAGCCGGGGCTTTTCAGCGCCTTGGTGCCATAGACGAGTGCGGCAAGGACGAGGAGCAGTACGATACCTTCAAGGCCGGCTTCGTAGAGCTGGCTCGGATGGCGGGCAAAAGGGCCTCCCGTCGGAAAGACCACTGCCCATGGCACATCCGTCAGCCGGCCCCAGAGCTCACCATTGATGAAATTGGCGATACGGCCGAAAAACAGGCCGCAGGGCACGACAGTCGCGACGATATCGAAAAGGTTCCAGATCGGAATGTGGTTGCGGCGAGCAAAGAGGATCATGGCGATCGTCGTGCCGGCCAGGCCGCCATGGAATGACATGCCGCCGTTCCAGATCTGCACGGCGCGGATCGGATTTTCAATAATGGCGCCGAGATCGTAGAAAAGGATGTAGCCGATGCGGCCGCCGAGAACGATGCCGAGTGCGGCCCAGACGATGAAGTCGTCGAGCTGGGCCCTTGTTATTGGCGATTTATTGTGCGGCCAGAGCGCATCGTTTGCCGCGATACGCCGGGCATAGGCCCAGCCAAGCAGGATGCCGGCGACATAGGCCAGGCCGTACCAATGAATCGCCAGCGGGCCGATCGAAAAAGCGATCGGATCGATATCAGGGAAAGGCATTATAGCAAGAAGATCAGCAGCTATCGGCAAGGTTTTCCCACCCGTTGAGATGCGCGGAACATGACCCTGCGATCTCTGGGGGTCAAGTGCATTGTTCGTCACGGCCCTGCGCGCAAGGGCTTATCCCGTGTAAAGCGCTTGCATCCTTAACGGCGAAGCCCTACCTCCATTTCAGAGGCCGCAGGGTCTGACATTCACGTCGTGCGAAGGGAGAAATACGCCATGACGACCGGAACGAACCGCATCATGGATGAATTCGCCAAGCTGATGACCGATGCCGCGGGGGCCGCGCAGGGCGTGCGCAAGGAAGTCGAAACCGCCTTCAACGCCCATGCCGAGCGCTGGCTGAACAGCATGGATGTCGTCAAGCGCGAGGAATTCGAAGCCGTGCGCGAAATGGCTATCAAGGCCCGGGACGAGAACGAGGCGCTCGCCGCCCGCATCGCTGTGCTCGAAGCCAAGCTCGCCGCAAAGGGCAAGTGATCTCAGCTTAAAGAAGATGCTGTATAAGGTGCGGCGTGGCCCATATGTAACATGCCGCATCCTCGATAAAAAAATCGGGTGTGATTTTTCACCTGTGGACACTGCCAAAAAAGCCAATGGGCAGAGTCTTTTACCTCCCCCGCTGAATCTGATTCCATAAGTGCTTTCCACAGCAGGTCCGGCCAAAATTCCGTGAAGGGGGCTGGCAGGCCGCGAGGGCCATTATAGACTGATTTTAAATGATGATTCGAAGCGAATGGTAAGCTCCGGGCAGGTTCACTGCGTTAGTCTGGCAGCGGTTCAACGATCATCCCCAGTGGTTGTTTCCGGTATTGCGTGTGTCTCGTTTTGTGTTTTTCACGAAGTTAGGCCGCATTCATTCCGGTCAAGAAGGTGCTGCATGAGCCTTATGGAATTGGAAGTCGAACGCCAGTCGAACCCGGTCGACATGATCGAGTACGTGGCTTCAAACAATGACTGGGCCTTCGAGCGCTCCGGCGAAGACGAGATCGCGATGACGGTCGAAGGCCGCTGGGCCGACTATCACGTCTCCTTTTCCTGGATGGAGGAATTCGAAGCGCTGCATCTCGGCTGCGCCTTCGACATCAGGGTTCCCGAAATCAGGGTCAACGAGGTGGTGAAGCTGCTCTCGGCGATCAACGGCCAGGTGCTGATGGGTCATTTCGACCTGTGGCGCCAGGAAGATGTCGTCATCTTCCGCCAGTCGCTGCTGCTTGCCGGCGGTGCCGAGCCCACCAATCGTCAGGTCGAGGTGCTGCTTTCGAGTGCACTCGACACCTGCGAAGCCTATTATCAGGCTTTCCAGTTCGTCGTCTGGTCCGGCATGGAAGCCAACAAGGCGATGGAGGCCGTTCTCTTCGAAACTGTCGGCGAGGCGTAACATGCCTGCGATTACCTTTTCCGCCACCAATCCGGTTGTCCTCATCGGGGCCGGCAATATGGGCGGCGCGATGCTTTCGGGCTGGCTGAAGAGCGGAGTTCCGGGCTCTGCTGTCCTCGTTGTCGATCCTGGCCCGTCGCCGGCGATGATGTCGACGATTGCCGATGCCGGCGCCGCGCATGTCACTGCCGCTCCGGCCGATCTTAAAGCCGGCGTCTTATTTCTTGCGGTGAAACCGCAGGTGATGGAGGCCGTGCTTCCCACGGTCAAAAGTGTCGTCGGGCCTCAGACAGTGGTGGTTTCGGTCGCGGCCGGCAAGACACTGGCCTTTCTTGAAAAGCATCTCGGCGAGGCGGCGATGGTGCGCGCCATGCCGAACACGCCTGCCATGATCGGGCGCGGCGTGACGGGCGCCTTTGCCAATGCGCGTGTCAGCGCCGAACAGCGCGACGGCGTCAATGCGCTTCTTCGTGTCTCCGGTCCTGTAGAATGGGTGCCTTCCGAATCCGATATCGATTCCGTGACGGCGGTCTCCGGCAGCGGGCCTGCTTATGTTTTCTATCTCGTCGAGTGCATGGCAGAAGCAGGCCGCAAACTTGGCCTGCAGGCGGACCTTGCCATGCGTCTTGCGCGGGAAACTGTGGCGGGGGCTGGTGAGCTGCTGCACCAGTCCCCCGACGACGCTGCGCGCCTGCGCCAGAACGTGACCTCTCCCGGCGGTACGACCGCTGCCGCTCTTTCCGTGCTGATGGCGGAAGACGGTATGCAGCCGCTGTTCGACCAGGCGCTTGCGGCAGCTCGCAAACGCGCCGAAGAACTTGCCGGCTGAGAGGCGGTCATGGCCGAAGAGATAAGCTTTGGAGATTTCGAGCGCGTCGACATTCGTGTCGGCACGATCATCGAGGCGAATCCATTTCCGGAAGCGCGAAAGCCGGCGATCAAGCTTCTGATCGATTTCGGCCCCGAGATCGGCGTCAAGAAATCTTCGGCGCAGATCACGATTCATTATTCGCCGGAACGGCTCGTCGGGCGACAGGTACTCGCCGTCGTCAATTTTCCACCGCGGCAGATCGGTCCGTTCCGCTCGGAAGTGCTGACACTCGGTTTTGCCGATGAGAAGGGCGATATCGTCCTTGCCGCGGTCGAGCGGCCTGTGCCGAACGGCCAGAAGCTGATGTAGGCCGTCAGACTTCCTTGTCGTCGATCGGCACCTTTGCAAGCAGCCTCAGTGAATGTCGCGCGAGAGCGGATCGCCCAACGTGAAATCGTGAAAGACAGCTTCGAAGCCGGCACGCTGCGGTGAACAGAAGACCGGGCCGACGAGCACCTCCTCAAGGGCCGGATCGAACCAGGCGAGGCGGGCCATGCGCCATTCGTCCATAGTGTCCGTACTGTACTGAATGAACAGGGCGTCGCCGTTGCGGGTGGCGCGGATCGAGATGGCATCGAAATCATGGCCTATGCGGAAAGCCGACCAGTCTGAATTGCCGTTGGTAACCACGGTGCTGAAGTGCCTGGCCCCATCGGTATATTCGATGCCGCATTTCATCCAGTGCTTCTCATCGGCGCGGATCATCAGGCCGGCCTGATCGTAAAGCGCTTCATAATTGCCGGAGAAAGTAACCTCGGCAGTGAAGTCACCCTTGCGGCTTTCATGCAGGAAGTGACCATCGTCGCGATGGAAGCCGTAATAGGTGCCCTGCCAGAAATCGGTCTTTTCGCCGGAGCGGACATGGAGCGCGCCGTCGCGCTCTTCAAAGAAGGGCGGCGGGTTCAGCCAGCTCATATGCTTCATGCTCAGATCTCCTTCAGGAAGGGATTTTCACGGCGTTCGTCACCGATGCGGCTTCCCGGTCCATGGCCGCAGATGAAGCCGACATCGTCGCCGAGCGGCAGCACCTTGTCCCTGATGGAGTCCAGGAGCTGGCGATGATTGCCGCCGGGCAGGTCCGTGCGGCCGATCGAGCCGTTGAAGAGCACATCGCCAAGATGGGCGAATTTCTGCGCACGGTTGAAATAGATGACGTGGCCCGGCGCATGGCCCGGCGTGTGATAGACCTCGAATTCGTGAGAGCCGAAGGAGATCTTGTCTCCATCCTTCAGCCAGCGGTCGGGCACGACGTTCTGCAGGCCCTCGACGCCATATTTCGCGGCCTGAGTTTCGATGCGCTGCAGGAGCGGCAGGTCGTCCTCGTGGGGGCCGACGATATCGACGCCGAGCTTTTCCTTCAGTTCCTTGGCGCCGCCGGCGTGGTCCAGATGGCCGTGGGTCAGCCAGATTTCCTTGATCTTCAGGCCGTGCTCCTCGATTACCCCGACAATAACCGGGACGTCGCCACCGGGATCGACGACCACCCCTTCCTTCGTATCGGGATCGAAGAGAATGGTGCAGTTCTGCTGGAAGGGGGTTACCGGAATGATGCCGGCCTGGAGCATGCCCATGAATGCCTCGTTTCGTCTTTTCAATCGCCTGTCTCTATAGGCGCAATTGCGGTCGAAGGCAGCCGGAATTTTCGGCTGGTTCACGCGGAAACGACAGGTCGCAACAGGAATTTATCGGGTTCGGGAGAGTTGCGCGGCTTCGACTTGTGGACGCTTTATGAAGCGATTTCAAATGTTTGCCACTGTCTTCTTTACGCCATTCTTCCGCCTTGCCTGATGCGGCGGAACAACCACGCAACCCGCGCGTTGTCAGCCCATCGCAACAAGGAGACCTTACAATGACCTTGAAGAGAAACCTTTTGCTGGCAGGCGCCTTTCTGGCTGCGAGTGCCGGCCTTGCTCAGGCGGAGATGGTGGCGACGTCCATCAACGACCTGAACATCCGTTCGGGGCCTGGTCCGCAATATCCGTCCGTCGGTCTTGCCACGCGTGGCTCGACCGCAGTTCTTGATGGCTGCATCGAAGGCAGCCGCTGGTGCCGCGTCGATGTGAATGGCGTGCGCGGCTGGGTCTATGCCGAATATCTGCAGGTCGATCAGGGCGGTTCTCCCGTCATCGTAGAGCAGCATCGCGGCGATCTCGGTGTGCCTGTAGTGACCTATGAGACAACCGCCAGCGTCGTGCCGGCAGAGCCGATGCCTGCGCCAGGCGACGAACTCATTGGTCCGGTTGGCTCGGTCGAGACCATCACGCCACCGGAGGAAGTCCGTACCTATATCGATACGACGCCGGGGCAGGCTGTACAGCTTGGCGGTGATGTGGTCGTCGGCGCCGAAGTGCCTGCGGACGTGACCTTCCAGACGATTCCGGATTACCAGTATCGCTACGTGCGCATCAACGACCGACCGGTGCTGGTCGATCCGGGCACGCGCCGCATCGTCTACGTCTATCAATAAGCGGCAGAAGTGACAGGCGGCCTTCGGGTCGCCTTTCTCATATGTCGCAGCTCCCGCGTGGGTTGTCATGTATCTCTACTTCCTCTCTGGAATATGATAATATTCTAACATGCCATCCGGTGATGGCATGAGTCGGCGATCGGGGAGATCGCCAGAGGAGGAAATGATGGAAGCTCTACTTCCGCTCATCACACAAGTGATTGCAGGGGCAGTCGGCGGCAATGCTGCGAGCGCCGCACTGAAACAGACGGCGATCAACGTCGTTGCTCGAACGATTGCGGGCGCAATTGGCGGTATTGGCGGCGGCATGCTGCTCAGCATGCTCGGCGGTGAAGCTGCAGCGACCGGGCTGATCGCCGACGGTATCGGTGGGCTGATCGGCGGCGGCATCCTTTCGACGCTTGCCGGGCTGGTCATGGCCAAGGCACGCTGAAGGTTCGGCACGCCCGACGCAGGACAACCAAATGGCCCGTGGACGACACGTCTGGCTGGGCTGTCATGATTGGCGAATGATTTATTCGGCAGCGATTGCCGCGGCCGGATAGATTTCCTCCATGGGTTGCTCCTCAAGCGTTCGGAGATGGTCGCCGGCGCGATGCTACAACCGATTTCGGATACGGGAGTAATTTCCGCGGCCGAGCCCGTAGGACGCATCCGGAGAAGCCGCTTGGCTCTTCCGGGAAGATTGATTGTTCGACGGCTTCAATGCCGCGGCGGCCGGTGAACTTGATCACCGTCTGCGGGTGTGCCGGTCCTCAAACAGGCCGGGATGGACCTCGATTGCGGTTCGCCTGACACAAAACGCCATCGCAGCTGCGCCATGCGATCGGCAGCAGATCAGAATGCATCCTTGCCTCTCCCGGCGCTTTTGCGCCATGTCAGTTGATTGTTGTCCCCATTACGTTCTATCCACTGACGTTGGGGGAAATTGCGCGTTGTGTTGGAGATTTGCCAGGCGGGCTTTAGTTTCCGGAAGGAGGAGCCCGTGCGAGGCCTCCTGCAACGTCCGGGGAAACGACCACCGACGTAATGCCAATAAGGCGGGCATGCTTTTGTGCAAGCTTCGCTATATCGCGCCAAGAGGAAGGGAATGCCGAGTGCCACGACAGACCAGCTCGAAAGCAGGCAAACCTGAGCCGCTGGCCACGCCGATGGAAGATACCGGGATCATCGATTTCGAGATCATCGAGCTGTTCTTCTTCGCTTATCGTGACTTCGTATCCGATCCCGACGCCATTCTCGAAAAGAGTGGTTTTGGTCGCGCGCATCACCGCGTCGTACATTTCGTCAACCGAAATCCGGGAATGACGGTCGCCGATCTGCTCGATACGCTGAAGATCACCAAGCAGAGCCTTGCAAGAGTGCTGAAACAACTGATCGATTCAGGCTATATTCGGCAGGTGGCCGGCCCGGAGGATCGCCGACAGCGCAAGCTCTATCCCACCAAATCGGGCAGGGAGCTGGCTCTGGCGCTCGCCGAGCCGCAATCACGCCGTATTGAACGGGCATTCGGGGGAGCTACCCCGGAGGCACGGGAGGGCGTAAAGGCATTCCTCAGAGGCATGCGAGACAGACAGAAGGCGGATTGAATGGCGGTCAAGACAGGCATTTCCGATGACGCGGCGCATCTTCTCGTCGTCGACGACGATACCCGTATCCGTGCGCTCCTGAACCGCTACCTGACGGAAAACGGTTTTCGGGTGACCATTGCCTCTGACGGGGCGGAGGCGCAGCGCAAGCTGGAAGGGCTCGATTTCGACCTGATCATCATGGACGTGATGATGCCCGGCGAATCCGGCATCGAAGTGACACGCGGGCTCAGGGCCGTGAAGAACGTGCCGATCATCATGCTGACGGCGCTTGCAGAATCCGACAGCCGTATTGCGGGGCTTGAAGCCGGAGCCGACGATTATCTTCCCAAGCCCTTCGATCCGCGCGAACTTGTCCTGCGCGTCAACAATATCCTGCGGCGCAACAGCAGTGGCGATACGCCGAAGATCGAGCAGATCATGTTCGGTCCTTACACCTTCTCGCTCACGCGCAAGGAGCTGAAGAAGGCTGCGGAAGTGATCCGCCTGACGGACCGTGAGCAGGAGATCATGCTGCTTTTTGCCCGTCGGGCCGGCGACACGATCCCGCGCCACGAGCTGATCGGAGACGATGCCGAAGTCGGCGAACGTACGATCGACGTGCAGATCAACCGCCTGCGCCGCAAGATCGAGGATGATCCTGCCAATCCGGTCTGGCTGCAAACGGTGCGCGGGATCGGATACAGACTGAGTATCGACTGAAACGACGGGTTCGGGACCGGCGCAGATGGTGACATTCGACAGCTTGCGGCGGGAAGACCGCTCTCCTGCACCCGGCTGGCGCTGGTTCGTCCGCTGGCTGCGCCGGCGATTGCCAACGGGTCTCTATACGCGTTCGTTGCTGATCATCATCATTCCGATGGTGCTCCTGCAGTCGGTCGTCGCAGCCGTCTTCATGGAACGTCACTGGCAGATGGTGACGGAGCGTCTGTCGCTTGCCGTCACCCGCGATATTGCCGCCATCATCGAGGTCATCGACACCTATCCGCAGGATGCCGATTACAGCGACATAACCCGCATCGCCCGCGACCAGCTCAGCCTGCAAATTTCGATCGAGCCGGATGGCGATCTGCCGCCGCCGCGCAACAAGCCGTTTTTCTCGATCCTCGACGGCATTCTGAGCGATGAGATCACCGATGAAATCCGCCGGCCGTTCTGGATCGATACGGTGGGCAATTCCAATCTCATCGAGATCCGTATCAAACTCGACAATCGCATCCTGCGCGTGATCACGAAACGCAGTCAGGCCTATGCATCGAACACGCATATTTTCATTCTCTGGATGGTCGGTGCGTCACTGGTGCTGATCGCCATCTCGATCCTGTTCCTGCGCGGCCAGATCCGGCCGATCCTCAATCTCGCGCGGGCGGCGGAAAGCTTTGGCAAGGGGCAGAAGGCGGACAATTTCTATCCCCGCGGCGCCGATGAAGTGCGGCGCGCCGGTCTTGCCTTCATCCTCATGCGTGAGCGAATCGAGCGGCAGATCGAACAGCGCACGGCGATGCTCTCAGGTGTCAGCCACGACCTTAGGACCATCCTGACACGCTTCAAACTGCAGCTGGCGCTCGCCGGCGAGAATCCCGATCTTGCCGGCCTCAACGAAGACGTCAACGACATGCAGACCATGCTGGAGGCCTACATGGCCTTTGCCAGGGGCGAGGTTGAGGAGGATGTCGGGGAGCTGAAGCTCAGTGAAGTCTTCGAGAAACTCGAGGCCGATTTCGACCTGCACGGCAAGGCGCTGACCTATTCCATCGATGGCGAGGACCATATCGCCGTGCGCCCCAATGCCTTTACGCGGCTTGTTACCAATCTGGCCTCGAATGCAAGGCGTTATGCCGATACGCTTCATATCGAGGCCAAGCATAGCGCAAAGTGGCTGACGATTGTCTTTGACGACGATGGCCCCGGCATCCCCGAGAAGTATCGGGAGGACGTGTTCAAGCCGTTCTTCCGGCTGGACAGTGCACGCAATCTCGATGCCTCGGGTACCGGTCTCGGACTCGCCATCGTGAGAGACATTGCCCGTAGTCACGGCGGTAATATCACACTCGGCGACAGTCCGCTTGGCGGGCTGAGGGCGACGGTACGTATTCCAGCCTAGCGGCTGGCTGCAGGTTTGTCGGCGTCAAACTCATTGAGGTGGACTACGATCCAGCGCCAGAGCGAGACGACCTGCGTCAGCAATTCGCGCCCGAGCGGGGTCAACTCATATTCGACGCGCGGCGGTACCTGCGGATAGAGCGTGCGGATGACGAGGCCGTCGCTTTCGAGCGTGCGCAATGTCTGTGTCAGGACTTTCTGGCTGATATCCTCCACCCGCTCCAGCACTCTTGAAAAGCGTAGAGGCCCGTTCGCTTCCGAAAGCACGTGCAGGACGCGTAGCGGCCATTTTGCAGCGGCACGTTCCAGCATCTGCCGGGCTCGCGCATCCTGCTCATCGCTCATGTTACGACAGAAATCAAAGATGTCGTCTTTCATTACAGTTACCTTCAGGTTTGTATAGATCCATTGGGTACCTTCTTTCTAAAGGAAACAATAGATCCTAAATGGATTGAGAACCGAAAAGGAGGTTTCCCATGTCAAAGATTTGGTTGATTACCGGAAGTTCGCGTGGCCTCGGCCGCGCGCTCGCCAATGCCGTGCTTGAGGCGGGCGACAAGCTGGTCGCGACGGCGCGCGATCCCGCCCAGCTTGCCGATCTTGTTGATGCGTATGGCTCGCGCGTTCTCGCCCTGGCGCTCGATGTGACCGACGAGGCGGCGGCAGAAGCGGCCGTGAAGACCGCGGTCGATACATTCGGCCGGCTCGACGTGCTGGTCAACAATGCCGGTTACGGCAATGTCGCGCCGATCGAGGATACGAGCCTTGCCGAATTCCGGGCGCAGATCGAGACCAATCTCTTTGGCACGATCATCATGACCAAGGCGGCGATCCCGGTCATGCGCGGGCAGGGGGCAGGCCATATCATCCAGTTCTCTTCCGTCGGCGGCAGGATCGGGCCTGTCGGGCGCGCGCCCTACGCGGCAGCGAAATGGGGCGTCGAGGGCTTTTCTGAAGTGCTTTCCAAGGAGGTCGGGCCGCTCGGCATCAAGGTGACGGTGATCGAGCCCGGCGGCTTCCGCACGGATTTTGCGGGCTCGTCGACGGCGATCTACGAAGGCCGTCCGGAATATGCCGAAACGGTCGGCGCCATGGCGGAATATCAGCGCAACTATAATGGCCGCCAGCCCGGCGATCCGGCCAGGGCGGCCGCCGCGGTGCTGCATATCGCTTCGCTCGATACGCCGCCGCTGAGATTGCTGCTCGGCAGCGATGCGGCCGCAGCAGTGGAAAAGGCGGATGCAGCGCGAATGGAGGCCGATCGCAGCTGGCGTGTCGTCAGCCAGTCGACCGATTTCGAACAGAGCGGCGATGCCCGGCCCATGCCTTGGGATAAGAAGGCCGGCTGAGGTGCGGACAAAAGAAAAGCGCCGCACTATTGCGGCGCTTTTCGTCAAAACATCTTCGGCCGATCAGCTTGCGACGCAGAAGTGCTCGCGGCCATCATTGCCGACATAGGTGCCGCTCTGCGGATCGAAGCTGCGATAGCGATAGGAGCAATAGCGTTGCCACTGGGCGCTCCAGGGTTCCATGGCGCTTACCGCGCGCCCATAGACGGGGCGGCCATAGACCGGCTCGGAATAGACGGGTTCGGAGTAGACGGGACGCGCGCGGTAGACCGGCGGGGGAGCATATTCCGGCTCATAGACCGGCGGGTCAATGTAGCGGCGCTCTTCATATACCGGGCCGTTGTTGGCATTGGCGATGGCAGAACCGACGATCAGGCCGGTCGCAAGGCCGACAGCGCCGCCGACCAGTGCATCGTTGCCGTGGTCGTGGCCATGACGCCAGTAGCGATCTCCAGCCGAAGCTTCACCGATGGCTGCGAGGGTCAGAGCAGCTGCGGTTGCTGTCAGAAGAATGGTCTTTGCAAGCCTGTTCATCGCGTAAAATCCCAGTATCGGAAACCGGAAGCGGTCCCTTCTCTATGGTTCCGAAACTAGCCGCGGCATGCTGAATGGAGTCTGAACGACAAAACCCGGCATGGCTGCCGGGCTTCAACTCGATTCCACGCCTATGCGAGGGTTCAGCCTGAAATCTGCAGATTGACGGCCTTCGGGCCCTTGCCACGGCGATCCGGCTCTGTGTCGAAGCTTACTTTCTGGTTTTCCGTCAGACCGGCCAGGCCGGAAGCCTGAACGGCAGAAATGTGAACGAAGATATCGGCGCCGCCCTTGTCCGGCTTGATAAAGCCGAAGCCCTTGTCGGTATTGAAGAATTTTACAGTGCCAGTCTCGGCCATGCCTCAGGTCCTTTTGTCTCCGCCCGCCATCCACACGGGCAGCATTACGCTATTGCCTTCTCGCGAAGACGCTGGCAGGCAGATCTTGAAATGTGAGAAAAAGGTCCCCTCTACCTCCACCGGTTCCAGGCAGGACTTAACGCCCGCTTTCATTGGGACCGGCTGACCGGAATATTAGCGTTTCCGGCTCGCAAATTCTTAAGGACTTCCCATGCTCGCAAAATGCCCGAACGCGCGAAGAGTGCTGCGTTTGAAGGATTTTGGCAAGCAAAAGTTTTTTAACGGGTTCCTAAGAAGACCCCCGCAAATATGGCCTGTTTTCGCAAAAACGCCAAAAAATCCTCGTCGGAAGCAATTGATTAACGTTTTATATCGTCTGCAATATAAGTTCCGGGCAGATTTTACCAAAAATGCAACGCTAGCGCGTCTTGTTGTTGGCTTAAAAAAAATTTCAGATGGTACTAAACGCCCCATAAATGGACGCGTGTTCAGGCCGTCGGGGAGCGGCGGCGGGTCATTTCGGGCACGAGCTCGACTACAAGCATAGCGATAAACATCAGCGCACAACCGATATAGCCGAGTGGCGGCATGCTCTCGCCCAAAAGAAGTGCGGCAAGCGTGGCGCCGAACAGCGCTTCGGCGGAGAGGAAGATCGCCGCTTGTGACGGCGTCGTGTAGCGCTGGGCGACGACCTGCAGCACGAAGGCGACGCCCGAGGAGAAGATACCGACATAGAGGATTTCGGGTGCAGCCACGTGGATATCTGCCAGGCTCACCGGTTCGAAAAGGGCGGCGATGATGAGCGCACAGGCTGCCGTGACCGCAAACTGGGCGCTGGACAGTGCAAGCGGCCGTCCCGTTTCGCCGACTGTCGTTCCGGCAAGCGTGATCTGGATCGACCAGAAGACGGCGCAGACGACCGTCAGCAGATCTCCCACCGTCAGGGCCGAAAGCTGGCCGCCCGACAGCATGTAGATGCCCGACACGGCCATGATGGCGCCCGGCCAGATGATCCAGTGCGGTGAGCGGCGCAGGAAGAAGACTGCGATCAGCGGCACAAAGATTACATAGAGCCCGGTAATGAAACTGGAATTGGTGACAGTCGTCGTCTGCAGGCCGATCTGCTGTGTCGAAGCACCGCCAAAGAGCGCCAGCCCGATCATCAGATAGAGGCCGAGATGCCGGCGGCTGGTTGCGACCTTCGCCTTGCGCGCTTCGATCAGTGTGAAAGGCAGGGTGGCAAATGCGGCGATGGCGAAGCGCAGGCCGATGAACCAGAAGGGGCCGATCGCCTTCATTGCCGTCGACTGCGCGACGAAGCCGCCGCCCCAGATGGCAGCTGCAAGCAATAGAAGGAGGTTCGCCTGAACGCGCGTCATCTCGCCCTCGATGTTCGGGAAGCATTTAAGAGTTGTGCTGCCGGGTTAGCAGGCGCATCTCTTTTCGACAAGGATGGGAATTCCTCAAATGGTTCGGAGGCACGGATGAAGCGGCAACTGATTGCGGCCGTTACGGCAGCTGCCCTGGCTGGGCCTGGGAATGTTTCGGCCGAGGCTTCATCACCCGTCCGGCCGATTGCACACTTTGCCGATTTGCCCGATGCGGTGCGCGCGGATGTCGAGTCCGATGACGGCGACTGCCACATCGAAGAGCAGCGGCTAGCCTATGGCGACGCCTTCGAAGTCACCGGCGAGACCGGGAAGAGACTGATCATCGTGCCTTGCGGCCAGTCCGGCGCCTACAACATGCCTTTCGCGATCTATGGCGGTTACGGCGACCGGATTTCTCGAACGGTCTTTCCGCTGAAGTTTTCGGAAACGACCGGCGATACGGCAGTCAATATACGCTACGACGCTGCGGAAGGACGCTTCACCTCTTTGCTGAAGGGGCGCGGCCTGGGCGATTGCGGCAGCTATTATGCGTGGCGTGCCGCCGGGCTCGATAGCACGGATTTTCTCGTTCTCGAGGAAGTGCGCATCAAGGAAGAATGCGATGCCAGGGCCGACGGCGGTCCGGCAACGTGGCCGCTCGTGTGGAAGCGCCAATGACGTCAGGCTATTCCGGCACGCCGCTCGCAAAGAAGCTGGGGCTTAAAGCGGGGCAGGCGGCTTTGCTTGTCAATGTCCCCGATGGGCTGAAGGAGATCGACGAGTTCGAGGGCTTTGTTTCGGTCGCACGTATCTTATCGCAAGGGTCTCATCGGCAATTCGACTATGTCCATATCTTTGAGACGCAGCGCGCGGTGCTGGAAGACATGGCAGCGGCTTTGTTTTCCGCGATCAAGCCGGATGGCATGGTCTGGATATCCTGGCCGAAGAAGAGTTCGAAAGTCCCGACCAGCATCACCGAGGACGCCCTTAGGGAAGTCCTGTTGCCGACAGGTCTCGTCGACGTCAAAGTCTGCGCCGTCGATGATGTCTGGTCCGGGCTGAAATTCATGATCCGCAAGGAGTTGCGGAACGCGCTCTAGCCGGCCCGGCTTTCAGCGCGGGAAACCCGGAGCAGTTCGCCGTCATTCTCGTCGGTCACCATCAGCAATGCGCCGTCGGGGGCGACGATCACGTCCCGGATGCGGCCATAGTCACCCTCAAACAAGCGCTCCTCAGCGGCGAAGGCGCCGCTCGAATCCCGCTGCATGCGGGACAGCAACTGGAACTTCAGCGCTGCTACGATGAAATTGCCGTTCCATTCCGGAAACATCTTGCCGCGATAGACGACGAGGGCGCCAGGGGCGATCGACGGGTCCCAGTAGTGCAGAGGCTGTTCGAGGCCCTCCTTGGCTGTTCCTTCGCCGATCTTGGCACCGGAATAGTCTCGGCCATAGGTGATAACAGGCCAGCCGTAATTCTTGCCGGGTTCGGGATTGTTGATCTCGTCACCGCCACGCGCGCCATGTTCGACGGTGTAGAGCTTGCCGTCGGCGCTGTCGAAAGTGATGCCCTGCGGGTTGCGATGACCCTTGGACCAGATTTCCGGCAGGGCCTTATTGCTATCCTTGAAGGGATTGTCGGCGGGAATGCTGCCATCGGCGTTGAGATGGACGATGGAGCCGGCATCATCCTTCCAATCCTGCGAGCGGTTGCGGTTGCCGCGGTCGCCGACGCTGATGAACAGCGAGCCGTCTGGGGCGATCGCGATGCGCGACCCATACTGGATGTTGCCGCGGGTAAAGCGCCGCATGGTGAAGATCGGCGTGACGTTCTCGAGGCTCTTTTCATCCGGGGAAAGTGTTGCGCTGAACGCCTCTGTGCCCGAACCCCGGTCGCTGGCGGTTGCAGCGGTCAGATAAAGCTTTCGGCTGGTCGCGAAATCCGGGGCGAGGGCGACATCCATCAGGCCGCCCTGGCCCTGGGCGCTGACTTCTGGCACGCCGCGGATCGGATCGGAAACCCTGCCGTCACGGATGATGCGGAGCCGCCCCGGTCGCTCCGTGACGATATAGCTGCCATCGGGCAGGACCTCGACCGCCCACGGATGCTCGAGCCCTTCGGCGAGCTTTTCGACTCGAACCGAAACTTCCTTTGTCCTGACAATGTCTCCAATCTGGGCAAGGGCTGGCCCCGAAAAAGCCATGGCCCCGCCGAGGAGCAGGATAAAACGGAATGGCGAGATCGTATCCATCATATTCCCCGTCGTCATTTTGAGGGGAAGTTGGCGCGGGGCATGGGGCGCTTCAACCGCAATCGCCGCTCATAACGGTTTTGTGTTCTCGGGTTGAACGAGTGCGGGTCAGTTGATTATGCGGGGAGAGAAGCGGATATCGAAATCGGCATCCTGCAGCTCCGCACTCATCATCCGCTGTGTGATGAAGCCGGTGCGCTTTGCTTCCGCTTTCAGGAAGAGGCCGCAGCCGATCAGGGCCATGCCGTAGAAGGCGAGGCAAACGATGCCGACGGCGACCAGTTTTTCGACGACAGAAAGCCCGGGGAGGCGAGGTCTCGGCGGTGAAGGCGGGGCCTCATGGGCAGACGCCGCGGCCATTGCCAGTTCGAGATAGGTCGGCAGCGGCTCGAACGAGCCCGTTTCCTCGGTCCAGCCGGACCGCTGCGGCTTAACGGACATGGCGCGGCCCCTCCGAGAGACGGCCCTTGATGCGGCGCAGCCAGATGGCAAGTCCGTTTGCGGCGACGAACGCGGCCAAAAGTACGGTTGCGCCATCAAGGATCTTCTGATCGGCATAGGACGTTTTGAGGGAGCTGGAAGCCATGGCCGGCCCTGCTTCGGCGGCCGAAAACAGGCAGAACGTCGCGACGATGCAGCTTGCAAAAGCAATGACTGCCACCATCAGCGATAGGGAAACCCGGATTGCACGCAGGCGTTCTGCCGCGCGTTCGTCTTCCAGAAACATGGTATGCCCTCAATAACCAGTGTCGGATGGTGGAGAATATCGTTTCGATCTCGGCACTCTCACGACCGAATTGCGGCGCGCCACGGCATTTGTTGCGGCTTATTCATGGCAAATGGTAAACGGGCGATAACCTTGATTTTTAGTAATAAATTAGGGCCGACCTCAGAAATTGAATCAACTTCCCGTGTGCGTGGATCGACCACCCGCAGCGCCACTTCAAAGCTCCATTCAAATTTCCAGACGCAGATGCGGCAATTGATCAATAAGAATCATCGCGGCCATCATGCCTTTGCGCTTGAAATGATGTCATACATTGGACATAGAGCTTAGCGCAGAACTCCGGTCCCGGCCTTCTGCCCGTTTCAACCTTGTAGGACCGATATCATGGCCTTCCTTGCCGATGCCCTTTCCCGCGTGAAGCCTTCAGCCACCATCGCCGTTTCTCAGAAAGCGCGCGAACTGAAAGCAAAAGGACGCGACGTGATCGGCCTTGGCGCCGGCGAGCCCGATTTCGATACGCCCGAGAATATCAAGAAAGCGGCGATCGACGCGATCAATCGCGGCGAAACGAAATACACGCCGGTATCCGGTATCCCCGAGTTGCGTAAGGCGATTGCCGCCAAATTCAAGCGCGAGAACGGTCTGGAATATTCCTGGGAGCAGACAATTGTCGGCACGGGTGGCAAGCAGATCCTGTTCAACGCCTTCATGGCGACGTTGAACCCCGGCGATGAAGTCGTGATCCCCGCGCCTTACTGGGTATCCTATCCCGAGATGGTGGCGCTCTGCGGCGGCACACCGGTTTTCGTTTCGGCCACCCAGGAGCATAATTTCAAGCTCCAGCCTGCCGATCTCGAAAAGGCGATCACGCCGAAGACCAAGTGGTTCATCTTCAATTCGCCGTCCAACCCGACGGGCGCTGCCTATACGCATGACGAGCTGAAGGCACTGACGGACGTGCTGATGAAGCATCCTCAGGTCTGGGTGCTGACGGACGACATGTACGAGCACCTGACCTATGGTGACTTCAAATTCGTCACGCCCGTCGAAGTCGAGCCCAAGCTCTACGACCGCACGCTGACGATGAACGGCGTCTCCAAGGCCTATGCGATGACCGGCTGGCGTATTGGTTATGCGGCAGGCCCGATCCAGCTGATCAAGGCCATGGACATGATCCAGGGGCAGCAGACATCGGGTGCGACCTCGATCGCCCAGTGGGCGGCCGTCGAAGCGCTGAACGGCACGCAGGACTTCATCCCCGAGAACAAGAAGATATTCGAAGGCCGCCGTGACCTCGTCGTTTCCATGCTGAACCAGGCCAAGGGCATCGTCTGCCCGGTGCCGGAAGGCGCCTTCTATGTCTATCCGTCCTGCGCCGGTCTCATCGGCAAGACAGCCCCGTCCGGCAAGGTGATCGAGACGGACGAGGATTTCGTTTCCGAACTGCTGGAATCGGAAGGCGTTGCCGTCGTTCATGGCTCGGCCTTCGGCCTCGGCCCGAACTTCCGCATCTCCTATGCGACGTCGGAAGAATTGCTCGAGGAAGCTTGCCGCCGCATCCAGCGCTTCTGCGGCGCCTGCAAGTAATCGGCAGCATCAGCCCTATCGAAAAGCCCGCCAGAGATGGCGGGCTTTTTCTTTGTCTCATTTTTTGATTCAACGTGCTTCGAAGGCGATTCCGCTCTTGGCGCTAAGTCGCTGATTTCAGGTTCAAAGTCCGATCGCCGTCAGCATGATGAACGTGGCGAAGAGGATGAAATGTGTCATGCCTTCGATGGCATTCGTTTCGCCGTCGTTGAGGTTGATTGCCGCGGCGATCAGCGTGACCATGACCATCACCGTCTGGACCGGCGACATGGCCATGATGAAGGGCTGGCCGGTATAGAGCGCGATCGCTTCCATGACCGGCACTGTGAGGATCACTGTCGAGAGAGAGGCGCCCATGGCGATGTTGACGGTTGCCTGCATGCGGTTGCGGAGTGCGGCCCTCAGGGCCGTCAAAATTTCAGGAGCGGCGGAGATGGCGGCGACCACGATTGCGGTCACGGCCACAGGAGCACCGCTATCCCGCAGGCCCTCATTCATGAAGCCCGACATGAATTCGGCGAGCGCACCGATGATGACGACGCCGATCAGGATGATGGTGATCGAGGTCGCGACCGACCCTTCGTCGTGGTGTTCTTCGGGATGCTCCTTCTGCCGTTCCGAGCGTGGATAGCTGTAGGAAAAGAAATAGCTGTGCTGGCCGACCTGCATGCGCAGGAAGAGGCCGTAGAGGGCGATCATGGCAATGATGGTGAAGCCGGAATAATAGTGCCACTTGTCGTCGGGCACGAATTCCGGAACGATCATCGAGATGCCCATGGCGGTCAGGATCATCACGCCATAGGTCTTGCCGGAATTGTCGTTATAGGGTTGCTCGCCATGTTTCAGGCCGCCAAGCAGGGCGGCCAGGCCGAGGATGCCGTTGATATCGAGCATGAGCGCTGAATAGATCGTATCGCGCACGAGCGTTGGCGACGTTTCCTCGCCGCTCATCATGATGGCGAGGATGATGACTTCAACGGCGACGGCCGAGAGCGTCAGGATCATGGTGCCGTAGGGATCGCCGACCTTGACGGCCAACAGTTCGGCGTGATGGGCGACGCGCATGGAGGCGAGCACAATGGTCGCGATCAGAGCGGCGGCCGCGACAAGCGCCATGGCCCGGCCGGCCTCCATGACCGAATGTTCCAGCATGTAGGCGATGATCGCGACCACGACCGCCACGATCAAGAATTTTTCTTCCTTAAGATGCAATGCCATGTCTACCGCCAGCGCCGAGTTTGATTCCCTCCGGGAATCTAAGCCGGTGATTTTTCTAGGCAAGCGGACTCGTAGCTGATGAAATTTGCAGTCTGTGACGATTAATGAAATACTGCTTTTCATACGGCAGCCGAACCCAGATCGCGGCGTCCTCGAAATCTTCTCAAGCGGCCCGCGCTGAACCGGACATGATCCGGGAGCCTACGGATGCGCAACGAGAAGAAAGAGGAGACACATGCATGGTCAAGGTGGTCTATGAGGTCGTACCGCATGACGGCGGCTGGGCCTACAAGCTTGGAGACGTCTATTCCGAGGCATTTCCGAGCCACTCCGAGGCGCTAGAAGCTGCCCGCATCGTTGCGGCCGAGCAGCAGGTCGGCGGCGACTCCGCCGAGATCAGCTGGCAGGACGCGCAGGGCAAGTGGCACGAGGAATATGCCGAAGGTGGCGATCGTCCCGAAACCGAGGTTGTGGACGGGTTCACCAAGAGCCGTTCGCCCGAGGTTTCCCCCGAGCCCTGATCTCCCGCCGATTATCTGACGTCTTTCAGCGCGTCATCAGGCGCGCGTTTCCCCTGCATGACTTGATGTAGCTCAGCAGACCATCAACCAGCGCGTCGAAGGTTACGCGGCAGCGCGGCGAGGTCCTGAGGCTCTCGTGCATGACAACCCATGTGCCAAGCCGCATCTCGAATTCATCCGACAGAATGTGGACGAGATCATGGTTCGGGCGGGCGAGCCCCGTCTGGCAGATGCCGATGCCTATCCCGGCGCGGATCGCGGCCAGATGGGCGAGATGATTGCTGGTGCGAAAGGCGGCCGCGAGTTCGTCAACTGCCGGATAGAGCTTGCGCATCATGCGGATATAGGCCGTCTGCCGGTCGAAGCCGATGATACGATGACCAGTGAGATCGGCCATTGTCTGCGGTGTGCCGTGGCGTTCAAGATAGCGGCGATGGGCGTGGAAGCCGAGCGGGATATCGCCGATCCGCCGCGCCAGCAGCACATCCTGCTGCGGCTCGGTCATACGCACGGCAATATCCGCCTCCCGGTTCATGAGGTCTTCCAGCGCATCCGATGCCGACAGCTCCACCTGCAAACCCGGATAGGCCTCCTGCAGATCGGCGATGATCGGCGGCAGCACTTCGATGCCGATCACTTCGCTGGCGCTGATGCGCACGGTGCCTTCCACCTTGTCGCGCCGGCTGGATGCCGTGCGCAGGAAGGCGTCGGCCGTCGTTGCGAGCGTCTCGGCATAGGGTTTCAGGTCGAGCGCCATATCGGTCGGCAACAGGCCATTCGAAGAGCGGGTAAAAAGCTCCGCACCGACAGCCTGCTCCAGCGCGTCGATATGACGGCCGATCGTCGGCTGGGTCAGGCCGAGTTCACGCGCGGCAGCCGAGAGCGATCCCTGACGCAGGACAGTGAGGAAAGAGCGATAGAAATCCCAGCTTGGTTCGGTATCCATATAATTATGTATAGCGACGGAACTTATTTCGTCAATTTTGTTTATCGTGGATAGAAGGCATAGTCGTCTCATCGAACAAGGAGATGATCATGAGCAGTGAATATCAGGATAAGAAACTGGCGCTGGTTCTCGGCGCTACCGGCGGCATCGGCGGTGCGGTGGCCCGCAAGCTGCAGGCCCGCGGCTGGACGGTGAGGGCGCTGAACCGCAACGCCGCGAAAGCATCGGCGAGCGGGCAGGGTTTCGACTGGATGCAGGGGGACGCGATGAATGCGGCGGATGTGCGCAAGGCGGCCGAAGGTGCAAGCCTTATCGTGCATGCCGTCAATCCGCCCGGTTATCGCGACTGGGAGAAGCTGGTTCTGCCGATGCTTGATAATACGATTGCCGCAGCTCGTGCCGTTGGCGCCCGCATCGTACTGCCAGGCACCGTCTATAATTTCGGGCCGGATGCGTTTCCCGTTGTGACGGAGGATAGTCCGCAGCATCCGGTGACGAAGAAGGGCAAGATACGTGTCGAGATGGAGAAGCGTCTGAAGGCGGCTTCAGAGACCGGCACAGGTGTGATCATCGTTCGCGCCGGCGATTTCTTCGGGCCGGGCGCGACGAGCAACAGCTGGTTCTCCGCCGCCTTCGCCACGCCGGGCAAGCCTGTTGGTACGATCAAGAATCCGGCGAGACCGGGCATTGGTCACCAATGGGCCTATTTGCCCGATGTTGCCGAGACGATGGTGCAACTCGTCGAGCGGGCAGCGCGCCTGCCAGCTTTCGCTTGTTATCACCTGAACGGCTTCTGGGATGGTGACGGCCAGCAGATGGCGGAGGCTGTCCGGCGTGTTGCCGGCGGCGCGGCAAAGATCGGTCGCTTCCCCTGGTTCATTGTACCGCTGCTCGCTCCTTTCATGACCGTCATGCATGAGCTGAAGGAGATGCGTTACCTGTGGAAGGTGACGGTGCGTATGAGGAACGACAAGCTGGTGGCCGAACTCGGAACCGAGCCACATACGCCGATCGACGAGGCCGTGCGCGCGACGCTCATCGCGCAGGGATCTCTGCCGGAACCGCATTCTGCAGCGACGCCAGCGCACTCTCTCACGATCGGAAATTAAGCTAGCCCAGTTCCGCGAGGGCGATACGGGCAACCGTCAGAGGTTTTTCCGCCGAGGCTTGGTCGCCATCTTCAAGAAACCAGGCAGCGGAAAGACCGGAATAGGCAGCGATCCATTTGAGCAGCCTTGATGGTTCGATATCTGCCTCTTTGGAGACAATCGGAAGCTGGCGCTGGAGCCGCTTGGGATCCGTCGTGGTCGGCAGGTCTTCATTGGCGAAGATATTGGCAAAGTCATAGCCGCGTTCGCCGTAGATCCGCTTGGGATCGATCGCCAGCCAGCCGCGTTCGCCGAAATCGAGGATGTTGCGGTGGTGGATGTCGCCGTGGAGAATGCTGAGCTGTTGCGGTGCAGCGAGCAGGCTGTTGGCAATCCTCCAGCTATCAACAAACGTGCCGCCATGGGCGCGCGCTGCCGGTTCCAGACTGCGGAACCAGCGCTCGAGTGTCGGGGAACCGGAGAGAGGCACGGGGCGCGGCGCATGCAGCCTTGCTGCAGTGCGCACCATGATGCGGCTTGCTTCATCATCCTCGCCGTTCAGGGCCATTTCCAGCAGCGAATACTTGTCGGCCGCGCGCTCCAGAAGAATGGCGTCGTCCTGCTGCGCATAGACCTTGGCCGCACCGTCACCATCCCACCATTTCATCAGCAATGCGCCTTCGCGCTCACTGCTGTCGGTTGCGACTTTCAGCATCGCGGGTTTGTCCCGCCAGGTGACCGGCAGGAGGCGGCTCGAATGGGTGATGATGGGCTCGCCGTCCGAGGTAAGCGACCAGCGTTCGAGATAGGGTGAGAACATGCGCGCATGCTAGCGGCAATGGTCACGAATGGAAATCCCGCCGGATGGCGGGATTTCGCTTCGGCGAAAAGGATCAGGCGACCTTTTCAAGCAACGGATAGTCGATATAGCCCCTGGCATCGCCACCATAGAAGGTCGATTGGTCCGGTGGGTTCAGCGGCAGGTTCTTCTCCAGGCGTTCGACAAGATCGGGATTGGAGATGAAGGGCTTGCCGAGGGCGACGAGGTCGGCCGTACCGTTTTCCACGGCTTCAATCGCCATGTCTCTGACATAGCCGTTGTTGACCATCCAGGCAGCCTTGCCGCCAGCCCTTTCATAGGCAGCGCGCAGTGCCTTGTAGTCGAAGGACGGGTTGTCGCCCTGGCGATAATCACGCTCGCCGCCGGTCTGGCCTTCGATGACGTGGATATAGGCGAGGTCGTACCTGGCAAGGCCTTCAACGACATGGGTGAAGAGTGTCTGCGGGTTGGAATCATAGGATTCACCCGACGGCGTCACCGGCGAGATGCGGATCGCGGTGCGGCGCGCGCCGATTTCCCTGGTCACTGTTTCAACGACTTCGAAGAGGAAACGGGCGCGGTTTTCGATCGAGCCGCCATATTGATCGGTGCGGTCGTTGACGCCATCACGCATGAACTGGTCGAGCAGATAGCCGTTGGCGCCGTGGATTTCGACACCATCGAAGCCGGCGTCGATCGCAGCACGGGCGGCCTTGCGGTAATCCTCGATGATGCCGGGGATTTCGGAGGTTTCGAGTGCACGCGGTTCGGACGTTTCGGCGAAGGCGCCGGTGCCGTCTGCATTAACGAGATAGGTCTTGGCCTTGGCGATGCGGTTGGTCGAGGAGACCGGCTTGGCATTGTCGGGTTGCAGCGTGTTGTGGGAGATGCGTCCGACATGCCACATCTGCACGACGATCTTGCCGCCTTCGGCGTGGACCGCATCCGTCACACGCTTCCAGCCGTCGAGCGCTTCCTTGCTGTAGAGGCCGGGAACGTTGGCATAGCCCTGGCCTTGATGCGTGATGGCGGTCGCTTCGGTGATGATGAGGCCGGCCGAGGCGCGCTGGCGGTAATATTCGACGTTGAGATCGTTCGGGACTGCGCCCGGCGAGCGGTTACGGGTGAGCGGCGCCATGACGATATGGTTCCTGAGGGAAATATCGCCGACCTGCGTCGGCTGGAAAAGCTTGGCCATGGAAGGTCCTTTCTGCTTGGGGGATCACTCGGCGGTAGCGGGGTTAGTCTGTGCCCGGCCGGAGAGATAGGTGAGCGCCGTCGCTGCGAGGCCGATCAGGGCCATGGCGGCAGCGGCGAGGGGAACATGAACGAAGTCGAGACCGGCATTGATGACCATGCCGCCGACCCAGGCGCCCAGCGCATTGCCGGTGTTGAAGGCGCCGATATTGATGGTCGAGACGAGGTTTGGCGCATCCTTGCCGAAGCCGACGACACCGACCTGCAGGGCAGGGACCGCAGCGAAGGTTGCGGCAGCCCAAAGGAAGAGCGTTATCTCGGCCGGGATAACGAAGCGGCTGGTGTAGAAAAAGACGGCGGAGGTGAGTGCGATTACAGCAAAGACGCTGGCAAGCGTGGCTCCAAGCCGCCAATCGGCAAGCTTGCCGCCGATGAGATTACCGACTGTCAGTCCGATGCCGATCAGGAACAGGGTCCACGTGACGCCTTCCGGCGAGATGCCGGTCACGTTACGCAACAGCGGGGCGATGTAGGTGAAGAGCGTGAACATCGAGGCCGCGAAGAAGACGGTCACCGAGAGCGCCATCCAGAGGCGGACGTTCTTCAATGCCGCGATCTCGCGCAGGATGCTGCTCTGCGTTTCCTGCTTGTCGCGCGGCAGGATGGCGATCAGGCCGGCAATGGTGACGACGCCGATGGCGGTAACGACCCAGAAGGTGGAGCGCCACCCGAAAGCCTGGCCGATGGCAGTGCCGGTTGGAACGCCGAGAACGTTTGCCAGCGTCAGGCCGGTAAACATCAGGGCGACGGCGCGGGCCTTGCGGTCTTCGCTCACAAGATTGGCGGCGACCACCGAGCCGATGCCGAAGAAGGCGCCGTGGCAAAGCGCGGTGACGATGCGGGCGATCATCAGCACCCAGTAATTGGGCGCGATGGCGCAGAGCAGGTTACCGGCGATGAAGAAAGCCATCAGCATGATGAGCGTCGAGCGTCGCTTCAGCTTGGCGGTGGAGACCGCCATGATCGGCGCACCGAGCGCGACGGCCAGGGCATAGCCCGTCACGAGCCAGCCAGCCTGGGGGATCGTCACGGAAAGATCGGCGGCGACTTCGGGCAGGAGGCCCATGATGACGAATTCGGTGGTGCCAATCGCAAATGAACTCAAGGCAAGGACGAGCAGGGCAAGGGGCATGACTAGAGATCCTGCGTTAGCTGCTGGAGAAAGGCAGCGATCGTTTCTTCATTGCGCTTGTAGAAGATCCACTGGCCGACACGCTTGCTGGTAACGAGGCCGGCGCGGTGAAGGGTACCAAGATGGGCGGAAACAGTGGATTGGGAAAGGCCGCAGCGTTCGAACTGGCTGGCGCAGACGCCCATTTCAAACGGGTGTTCCTGCGTCGGAAAGTGTTCTTCCGGTTTCTTCAGCCAGTTGAGGATGTCCATTCGGGCAGGATTGGCCAGTGCCTTGAGAATCTCGTCTTTGTCCATCGTCGTTCATCGAACTATAAATCGGATTTTCCCGATATATGGATCGATGATTTTCGATATGCAAATCACGGAGGCGTGAGCGATTGATTTCCTGGCTCTGCTTAAATCTTAAGCAAAAAAAGAGGGCCACCGGAAAACCAGGGCCCTTTATAAGTGTGAAGGTCAAAAACCTCCAGAGGGGAACAGCCAACGCGGTGGCACTGGGAGAGAACCACGAATTGCATCGGCTATGAGCGATATGGTGGTTCTTTGTGCAGCTTTCAATAGCCTTTTGTGCATGCCAGCTATGCGCTGCACAAAATTTTTCCGCACTGCGGTATCTTCCGATAAAAATTCAGGCAAAAAGCAAAAATCGGGCAAAAAAAAGAGGGCCACCGGAAAACCAGGGCCCTTTATAAGTGTGAAGGTCAAAAACCTCCAGAGGGGAACAGCTAATGCGGTGGAACTGGGAGGAAAAGCCACCGTGTGCATCAGCTATGTGCGATATGGTGCTTTAATGAGCAAACAACAACCCTTTTTTGTGCATGTCAGTCATGCGTGGGTTGCATGATTTGAGATTCATTCCACAAAAGTGGAAATCAGAAGTTCCAGTTGCGGGCCTTGCTGACGATGAAATCGCGGAAGGCTTTCAGCTTGGCGGCGTTCTTGATCTCGTCCGGATAGCAGAAATAGGTATCGAAAGAGGGGACGTCGGCATTGATCGCCAGCTGGATCAGGCCAGGGTCGCGGCCAACGATATAATCCGGCAGGCAGGCGATGCCGATACCGAGCAGGCAGGCCCGCTTGATGGAAGTCTGGCTGTTGATCTGCAGATGCGGAATGCGCTTGTTGTCCGACGAGCGGCCGGCGATTTCCAGCCAGTTCACGTCGAGCAGGTAGTTCGGCGCCGGCTCGCCGAACGTGATGATGCGGTGGTTATCGAGATCCTCGATCGTCTGCGGCTCGCCGTGACGATTGATGTAGGAGGGGGCCGCATAGACGTGCATATGCACAGTGAAAAGCTTGCGCTGGATCAGGTCCGATTGCTGCGGCTGACGAAGGCGGATGGCGCAATCGGCATGGCGCATGTTCACGTCCACTTCCTCGTTGTCGAGGATGAGCTGGATCTGGACGTCCGGATAGAGCTGCAGGAATTCCTGGATCTTGTCGGTCAGCCAACCCTGGCCGAGACCGACTGTCGTCGTGACGCGCAGCTTGCCGGACGGCGTTTCCGTCGTCTCGGTCAGCTGCATCTTGACGGTTTCGAGCTTGAGCAGCACGTCGTGGGCGGTGCGGTAAAGCAGCTCGCCCTGTTCGGTGAGGATCAGGCCGCGCGCATGGCGGTGGAACAGCTTGGTGCCCACGTCCTGCTCGAGCGCACTTACTTGACGGCTGATGGCCGACTGGGACAGATGCAGCTTGTCAGCCGCATGCGTAAACGATCCGGCTTCGGCAGCTGCGTGGAAAATACGCAGCTTGTCCCAGTCCAATGGCATTCCCCCACCCCTCATGCCACTATTACTCCGCTGCTACGGCAACGGGCATATGGCCCGTCAGATAACGTTCTGCCTCGAGGGCGGCCATGCATCCCAAGCCTGCGGCGGTGATTGCCTGGCGGAAGGTGTCGTCCGTCACGTCGCCTGCGGCATAGACTCCCTCCAGGCTGGTCGCAGTCGAATCCGGTGCGGTCCAGAGGTAGCCATTGTCCTTGAGCTTCAGCTTGCCCTTGAACAGTTCCGTTGCGGGCGCGTGACCGATTGCCACGAAGACACCGTCAACGGCGACATCGGTAATAGTGCCGGTGCGGGTATCGCGCAGGCGAGCACCGGATACGGACGGCGGCATGGGGGGCTTTGCCGGCGTGCCCGTGATCTCGGCGACCTCGGTATTCCAGAGAACCTTGACGTTCTCCTTGGAGAAGAGACGCTCCTGCAGGATTTTTTCTGCGCGGAAGCTGTCGCGGCGGTGCACGACAGTGACCGACTTCGCGATATTGGAGAGATAGAGCGCCTCTTCGACGGCGCTGTTGCCGCCACCGACTACGATCACATCCTTGTTGCGATAGAAGAAGCCGTCGCAGGTGGCGCAGGCAGACACGCCGAAGCCCTGGAAATGCTGCTCGCTCTCAATGCCAAGCCACTTGGCCTTGGCGCCGGTCGCGATAACGAGCGTGTCGGCAGTCCAGACCTGGCCGCTATCGGTGCGGGCAACGAAGGGGCGCTGGTTGAGGTCGACTTCGGTCACGAGGTCGTTAACGATTTCGGCGCCGACATGCTGAGCCTGCTGCAGCATCTGGTCCATCAGCCAGGGACCCTGGATGGGATCTGCAAAGCCCGGATAGTTCTCGACATCCGTGGTGATCATGAGCTGGCCGCCCTGTTCCAGACCGGCGATCAAAACCGGTTTCAGCATGGCGCGCGCGGCATAGACCGCTGCCGTATAACCGGCAGGTCCGGAACCGATAATGAGCACCTTGGTATGGCGGGCAGACATGGAATTTCCTTTCGATAGCAGGATGCGGCGGCTAAGAGGCGAATAAGGCCGTTTCGCGATCCCTGCGCCATTTATGAACGACCAATGCTTTTATTCAAGGGCAGCCTTGCATTACCAACAAGGCAAATGCAGGCGCCGTGCAAGATTCCGTCATCGGACTGAAACTTTCTTGCGTATTCCGTCGCTTTATATAGAAGCTGCCCACGGGGAATTAAAGAAAGGCCTGAGCGTGGTTCGCGCTGAACTTGACGTTATCGACATAAAGATATTGCGGGAACTGCAGGCCGACGGCCGCATGACCAATGTGGAACTTGCCGACAGGGTGGGAATTTCAGCGCCGCCCTGCCTGCGTCGGGTGCGCAAACTCGAAGAAGCGGGCGTCATCGAAGGCTATCACGCGATGTTGAACAGCCCGAGGCTCGGGCTCGATCTCGTCGCGTTCTGCATGGTCGGCCTCAAGCACCAGTCCGAAGCCAATCTGAAGGCCTTCGCTGCCGCCACCGCCGAGTGGCCGCTGGTGCGCCAGGCCTGGATGGTTTCCGGTGACAGCGATTTCCTGCTGCATTGCGTGGCCCAGAACCTCACCCGTTTCCAGGATTTCGTCATCGAAGTGCTGACGGCCAACGAGCATGTCGATACTGTTCGCACCATGCTGACGATCCGACAGGTGAAGAAGCTCGGGCTGGTCGAGCTATAGTCCGAAGCGCGTCGCGATCTTTCAGATCCGCTTGCCACGCTTCAGGCTCTTGTTTTCACGTGTCGTTTCTATTTGCGGTCGACATCTCCGTCTCGCCGCCTTCCTGATATGTCCATAACCTGGCTCGGCTTAAGCGCCGAGAAGCTGCCGGTAAATCCGGTTGATGGCTGTTGCTTCCTTTTCCAGCGCGAAGTTTTCACGCACATGCCGGAGTGCTGTTTCGCCTTGAGCTGAAGTCAGCGCAGGATCGGCAAGATAGGTGGCGATGGCCGCCGTTAGTGCGTCGCCGTCGCCGGGCGGTACGATGACGCCGTTTTCGCCGGGTACGATCATTTCGGCGTAAGCGCCGGCGTCGGATGCCACGACCGGCGTCTTCGAAGCCATGGCCTCCAGTGGCGTCAGCCCGAAACCTTCGTTGCGGGATGGGGCGACATAGAGGCTCAGGCGGCGATACCAGACCTTGATATCAGGCACTTCGCCGATGAAGACGATGCGGTCGGTCAGACCGGCTGCGGCGATATCGGCCTTCAGCTTGTCGGCAAACGCCGTATGCTCCGGCGTGACGCGGCCAGAAATGACGGCCGTCCAGTCCGGATGCTGCGGCAGCAGCGCAATCATCGCCTGGACGAAAAGATCGGTGCCCTTCTGGTGGCGCACGCGGCCGAAACAGCCGACGAGATAGCGGCCGGGCAGGCCGCTGGCGGCGATCGTATCGTCAGCCCCCTCGGGTGGATGGAAAAGCGTCAGATCGACGCCATGCTGGATGATCACATGCGGCACCTTGAGGAAGGAGCCGGAGCGGCTGCTGGTGGCGATGACGGCATCCATCCGGCGGATCAGCCAGCGGGTATAGGAGGTGTGGCGGCGCTGGGCGGCGGAGGTGAAGACGAGCTTCATCGGCATGCGCAGGACGTGGCGCATGAGGATGCCGACGGCCATTTCGTTGTTGCGGCGCGCATGCCAGACGCGCTGCCGGCGCCCGGCAGGCGGGCGCCAGAGGCCGGCAAGTTGCGGCCATTTCAACCGCGGAAGTTCCGGCGGAAGACCAGGGCCGAGCGCGGCGATCTTGATCCCCAGCCGGATCTGGCAGGGGATGAGCTGAACGATAGTGGACGTGACGCCGGAGAGCCGGCGTTTCAGGTTGGGCGCGATGATCTCGACGTCACTGATGTCCGGCACTGGCTGCTCGTGCGAAGAAAGGCGAGGGCGATCAGCCCCAGGAAACGGAAAGGATTTCGTAGGCCTTCGAGCCGCCCGGCGCATTGACTTCAATGGAGTCGCCGACTTCCTTGCCGATCAGCGCGCGGGCGATCGGGGAGGAGATGGAGATGCGACCCTGCTTCACATCGGCTTCCTGATCGCCGACGATCTGGTAGGTCTTTTCTTCCTCGGTGTCCTCGTCGACGAGCTTCACCCTGGCGCCGAACTTGATCTTGTCGCCCGACATCTTGGAGAGGTCGATGACTTCGGCGCGCGCCGTCAGGTCTTCGAGCTCGGTGATGCGGCCTTCATTATGGCTCTGTGCTTCCTTGGCCGCATGGTACTCGGCATTTTCCGAAAGGTCGCCATGGGCGCGCGCTTCCGCAATTGCCTCGATGATTCGCGGGCGCTCCTCCTGCTGACGCCAGCGCAGTTCTTCCTGCAGCTTGACGAAACCACCCTGTGTCATCGGTACCTTATCAACCATTTTTTCGTCCTTCTCTCCCCGCATCCGCAGTTCGCGCAGACACAAAAGAAAACAGGTCCCGAAGGGGACTTCGGAACCGTGTTACAAACCTAGTTCATTGCTTATAGCAGATCGGCACGCGCAATTTCCATAAAATTCGTATCGGCGCTTTTTATCGTCAGCAGAAGTGCCTGCTTTTGAAGGGAACTTGCAGGGAAGCTCATTTCTTCGTCTTGATTTCGCCACCGTGAACATTTAGTGAACAAGATGATGAAGAAATCGCTTAGAGAACGGTTGGCGATCCTCTCCGACGCCGCCAAATATGATGCATCCTGCGCCTCCAGCGGCACGGTCAAACGGGATTCGGCTGCCTCCGGCGGGCTCGGCTCAACCGAAGGCGCCGGCATCTGCCATGCTTATGCGCCGGATGGGCGCTGCATTTCGCTGCTCAAAATCCTGCTTACCAATTTCTGCATCTACGATTGCGCCTATTGCATCAACCGCTCGTCCAGCAATGTCGAGCGCGCCCGTTTCACGCCGGAAGAGGTCGTCTGGCTGACGCTGGAATTCTATCGGCGCAACTATATCGAGGGCCTGTTCCTCTCCTCGGGCATTATACGCTCTTCCGACCATACGATGGAGGAGATGGTACGCATCGTGCGCGAACTGCGCGTCACGCATCATTTTCGCGGCTACATCCACCTGAAATCCATCCCGGAGGCGTCTCCACATCTGATCGAGGAGGCGGGGCTCTATGCCGATCGCCTGTCGCTCAATATCGAGCTGCCGACCGATAGCGGCATCAGCCGTTTTGCGCCGGAGAAGAAGCCCGCCAGCATCCGCCGCTCGATGGGCGATCTCAGGCTGAAGATCGAGGCGGCGGGAGAGCCGACGCTGCAGACCAAGCGGCGCAAGCGCTTCGTGCCGGCCGGGCAGAGTACCCAGATGATCGTCGGCGCTGACGGCGCCAATGATGCGACGATCCTGTCGACCAGCGGTCAGCTTTACAGCAGCTATGGTCTCAAACGTGTCTATTATTCCGCATTCAGCCCGATCCCCGACAGTTCGAAGAACCTGCCGCTCATCAAGCCGCCGCTGATGCGAGAGCACCGGCTCTATCAGGCGGATTGGCTCTATCGCTTCTATGGTTTCGGCATCGACGAGATCACCTCGACACAGCAGGGCGGCATGCTGGATCTCAATCTCGATCCCAAGCTTGCCTGGGCGCTCGGCCATCGCGAGGACTTCCCTGTCGATATCAATCGCGCCGATCGCGAGAAGCTCCTGCGCGTTCCGGGGCTCGGTACCAAAACGGTGAAGGCGATCCTGACGGAGAGGCGGCAGCGCCGGTTGCGGCTCGAGGATCTGCCGCGGCTTGGTGTCTCCCTTCGCAAGGTGCAGGCCTTCATCACTGCCGAGGGCTGGACGCCGCGTCGCCTGGCCGATCGACCGGACCTGCGCGCCATGTTCGAACCGCAACCCGAACAATTGTCGCTGCTATGATGCGCCGTGTCGTTCTGGAGGGCAGGGGGAATTTCGAGGAGTGGCGCAAGGCGGCTCGCGCCTTTGCCGCAGCTGGAATTCTGCCTGATGAAATCGACTGGCATGAAAGAAGCAGCGAACCGGGTTTTGCCTTCCAGCGTGATGCCTTGCCGCCCGATCCGCCCGTCGATGCCAGGACGATGAGCGTACCGCCGGCCTTCATGGCTTTGGCCGAGGCGGTGATCTGCCATAGCGATGCCAGGCGCTTCTCACTGCTTTACAGCCTGCTCTGGCGAACGCAGGAAAACCGGAACCTGCTGGAGCTGGCATCCGATGAAGAGGTGTCGCGCGCCCGGCTGATGCAGAAGAGCGTGCATCGCGACGCCCACAAGATGACGGCCTTCGTCCGCTTCAAGGAGGTGGCGGCCGCTGCCGGCGGGCGGCGTAAATTCATCGCCTGGTTCGAGCCCGATCATTACATTGTCGCGCGCAAGGCTCCGTTCTTCCAGCGCCGCTTCACCGACATGGACTGGCTGATCGCAACGCCAAAGGGATCGGCCGCCTGGGATGGCGAGCGGCTGACGACGAGCGATGCGCCTTGCGAAAAGCCTGATATCAGTGACGCGACCGACGATCTCTGGCGCACCTACTATGCCAGCATCTTCAATCCGGCGCGGCTGAAGGTGAAGGCCATGCAGGCGGAGATGCCGAAAAAATACTGGAAGAACCTGCCGGAGGCCGATCTCATTCCCGGCCTGATTGCCGATGCGGAAGCAAAGGTACTCGCGATGGCCGAGCGCGAGGCGACGATGCCGCTCCCCTATCACAACCGAATTCAGGAAGCGGCGGCTCGTCTGCCGATGCCGGAGACGGCGCCGGCCGGGACGCTGGAGGCGTTGCGCGAGGAAGCTGCGGTCTGCAATCGCTGCCCGCTGCATGCCAGGGCGACTCAGACCGTCTTCGGCGAAGGACCTGTCGATGCAGACATCATGTTCGTCGGCGAGCAGCCGGGCGATCAGGAGGATCTTGCCGGCCGACCCTTCGTCGGACCGGCCGGCAAGGTCTTCGACGAGGCCATTGCGCAGGCCGGTATCGATCGGTCACGGCTTTACGTCACCAATGCCGTCAAGCATTTCAAATATGAGCCGCGTGGCAAGCGGCGGATCCATCAGAAGCCCAATCTTGGCGAGGTGCAGCATTGCCGCTGGTGGCTGAAGCTGGAACTCGATCTCGTCAAGCCGAAGCTGATCGTGGCGATGGGCGCAACCGCCTTTTACTCGCTGACCGGCGACAAGCAGAAACTGGAAGACGTGCGCGGTCGGTCGATTGCGATGGAGGAAGGACGGCTGCTTTTCGTGACGGTGCATCCTTCCTACTTGTTGCGGCTTCCGGACGAGGACAGGAAGGCGCACGAGCTTGCCCGTTTCCGGCAAGACATGAATCAGATCAAGGCTCTGGCTCACTGAGCGTAGAATTCGATTCAGGGAACGAAGACCGGATCCTTCGGCAGGTTGAGCGGATTGTATCCGGTCACCATGCGCACTCTCACGGATTCATGCAGGTTTGCGCGATCGGGGATGAATCGCCGGTCCTCGAGGGGCAGATAAATGCCTCCTCTGTTGCCATGTTTGCGCCAGGAGTTTTCAGGGACTCGCCGAGGAATATATTCGAGCAGTTTCCAGCCCGCACTCATCGAGTCGTGCAGCGGTGCGGCGGCGTTGAGTTCGACATAGCTGTTGTCGCTCCTGCCAAGGACGATATTGTTGACCGTGCGCGAAACGTAAAGCAGGCCCGCAGGCCCGGTTTCCCGGATCATCCACTCGAGCGGTATCTTGATCTGAGCGCTTTCAGCCTCCGGATAGCCGCCGCCGATATCGCCATGGACACCGGCAAACCAGACTTCCTTGAAGTCCTGCTTTGCGGTTGCGGACTTGAAAGGATTGCCGCGATAATCCTGATCCGGCGTCCACAATTCCGGCTGGAACATCGTTCGTCGTTCGTCGATTGCCATGGCGTGACGCACATATTCGACACTGGGGTTCTTTCTGGTGAAGGGGTGCGTCTTGAACTGGATTCGCCCTTTGCCCTTTTCGATGACCGAGGCAACGGTATCGAACAGCCCGAGCAGCTTGATCGGCGGACGATCGTTGCGCAGCATGCGCTCATAGAGCCGCATGCTCTTGAAGGCAGATGAAGGATCTCCGCCATCTGCGTGCTGTTCCTGTTCGGGAATGCCCTTATAGGTTCTGTAAGCGTAGTCGAGCAGGTTCAGGTGATATCTGCTGCAGAGCCCGAAGGCATGGATGAAACCTGCGAGAACCCGGGCCGTATAGGCGCCGCGGCTGAAACCGAAAATATAGATGCGGTCCCTGTCGGGATGGCCGCCGTGATCATCGGGCATGCCGGCATCATAATTTTCGACGAGGAAACGGTAGGCACCTTTGACGTTCTCATCGAGACCCCATCCGGTGGCAAGGCCCCAGACCTCAATGGACTTGCGGTAGAGGGGCAACCAGGCATCTGCCGCGCCAAGCGTGCCGACCCCGGGGTCGTAATAGACGATCTGCTCGTCGGAGCGCTTCAGCGTTCCGAACAGCCGGAGAATGTTGGTGCGGTCTGCGGATATCTCGTTCGACGTGCCGTCGAACAGGATGACGATGTTCTTCGACATGCTGCTCCCCCGATACAGCTCGGGAGCAGGCTAACATCAAGTTCGCATGTCTGCAATTTGGGGTCGCAGATTGCGAACGCTATCAATGTCTAGGAATTGGTAGCGATGAATTCGTCAGGTTTGAAATTGTCTTCGATACTTATTGCGTCAGCACTCAAAAACGAGAGGTTGATCATAGCGCGACGCGCCAAGACCTGTAAAAAGGGCTGCAAATCTCCAATCCGAATGGGTTTTTGAGGCGCTGCTACCTTTTCGTATTTCCCGGAGTAATCGCGCTTTATCCGATGAACATCTGCCCAATCGTAGGCGAAAAGCCCTCGCTCTGCCGTTGCTACGAAGTCATCAGGCCGCGGATAACTTACCAGCAGGTTGACTTCGGAGACGACAGGCAGCTGTAAAAATGCTGCCTCCAAATCACTGGATGCAGCATGCATGTTTGGGAGCGCGGCCAGGGGAATTGCTCCAGCGCCGCCGGTAAAAAAGGTGGCAAGGAAGCCATCCTTGTCGGTCGCGACCCAAGGGTAATCAATATCGAACGGATATTCAGTCATTTTCGGCCATCCGATTTAAGCGGCGTATCAACTCCTAGGCCATTTGGCTTGGCTTTGGAATTGGAACCGCTTCGAAGATACCAAGTTCCGGGCCGTATTCCGGGCGATGGATGAAGATGAATGCGAAGAGGCGATGCCTCTTCACGGTATTATCAGAAGTAGCTCTGCAGCGGGCGGACTTCGAGATTTCCAGCCTTGAGCGCCTTGATCGCCTGGGCGGCGGCTTCGGCGCCGGCCATCGTCGTGTAGTAAGGCACCTTCTGCATCAGCGTGGCGCGGCGGAGCGACTTCGAATCCGAGATCGCCTTGTTGCCGTCGGTCGTGTTGATGACGAGTTGGACCTGGCGGTTGCGGATGGCGTCCTCGATATGCGGGCGGCCTTCCAGAACCTTGTTGATCTTCGTCGCCTCGATGCCATTTTCAGCAAGGAAACGGGCCGTGCCGCCGGTTGCCAGCACCTTGAAGCCTTGTTCAACAAGGATGCGGATCGCGGGGAGAACGCGCGGTTTGTCGGCATCGCGCACGGATACGAAGACCGTGCCTTCACGTGGCAGTTCGACGCCGGCGCCGAGCTGCGACTTGGCAAAGGCCAGCGCGAAATCGCTGTCGAGGCCGATGACTTCGCCGGTCGAGCGCATTTCCGGACCGAGCAGCGTATCGACGCCCGGGAAGCGGGCGAAGGGGAAGACGGCTTCCTTGACGGCAATGTGCTTCAGCGCGCGGGGATCCGGCTTCTCGCCATAGGCGGCGAAGGTCGCATCGAGCTTCTCGCCGGCCATGACGCGGGCGGCGATCTTGGCGATCGGCGCGCCGATGGTCTTGGCGACAAAGGGCACGGTACGGGAGGCGCGCGGGTTGACTTCGAGTACGTAGACGGTGTCGTCCTTGATGGCGAACTGCACGTTCATCAGGCCGCCGACGTTCAGCGCCTTCGCCATGGCCTTGGCCTGGCGCTCCAGCTCATCGAGCATCTCGCGAGACAATGTGCGTGGCGGCAGCGAGCAGGCGCTATCGCCGGAGTGGATCCCGGCTTCTTCGATATGTTCCATGATGCCGGCGACATAAACGTCGGTGCCGTCGGAGAGGCAATCGACGTCGACTTCGATGGCGTTCGTCAAGTAGCTGTCGAAGAGGAGCGGGTTCTTGCCGAGCAGCGTGTTGATCTGGCCGGTCTTGTCGTTCGGGTAGCGCGCCTTGATATCCTCAGGCACCAGTTCCGGAACCGTATCGAGCAGGTAGCTCTGCAGCTGGCTCTCGGCATGGATGATCTGCATGGCGCGGCCGCCGAGCACGTAGGACGGGCGAACGACCAGCGGGAAGCCGATTTCGGCAGCGACCAGGCGGGCCTGTTCGACGGAATAGGCGATGCCGTTGTTCGGCTGGTTGAGGTCGAGCTTCATCAGAAGCTTCTGGAAGCGGTCGCGGTCTTCGGCAAGGTCGATCATGTCGGGCGCGGTGCCGAGGATCGGGATGCCGTTCTTTTCGAGTGCTTCGGCAAGCTTGAGCGGGGTCTGGCCGCCGAACTGGACGATGACGCCGACGACTTCGCCCTTTTCCTGCTCGGCGCGCAGGATTTCGATCACGTCTTCGGCCGTCAGCGGCTCGAAATAGAGGCGATCGGAGGTATCGTAGTCGGTCGAGACCGTTTCCGGGTTGCAGTTGATCATGATCGCTTCATAGCCGGAATCCTTCAGCGCGAAGGCGGCATGGCAGCAGCAATAGTCGAATTCGATGCCCTGGCCGATACGGTTCGGACCGCCGCCGAGGATGACGACCTTCTTGCGGTCGGAGACCAGCGCCTCGGAGCGCGCAGCGCCGACGAAGGGCGTCTCATAGGTCGAGTACATGTAGGCGGTCGGCGAGGCGAATTCGGCAGCGCAGGTGTCGATGCGCTTGAAGACCGGGCGGACGTTCAGCGAGTTGCGCAGCTCTGCCACTTCCTTCGGGCGCTTGCCGGTCAGCGTCGCGAGGCGGGCATCTGAGAAGCCCATGGCCTTCAGCATGCGAAGGTTGGTCTCGTCGGTCGGCAGGCCATGCTCGCGGATGCGGGCTTCCATGTCGACGATGTTCTTCAGCTGGGCGATGAACCATGGGTCGATTTTGCAGCCTTCGTGAACCTCTTCGATGGTGAGGCCCATGCGCAGCGCCTGGGCGACCATGCGCAGGCGATCCGGCGTCGGCGTGCCGATCGCGGCGCGGATGGCGTTCAGGCTGGATTCGCCTTCTTCGGCATCGGGGATCTCGATTTCGTCGAGGCCGGTCAGACCGGTTTCGAGGCCGCGCAGCGCCTTCTGCAGCGATTCTGCAAAAGTACGGCCGATCGCCATGACTTCGCCGACGGACTTCATGGCTGTGGTCAGAACCGGGGAAGCGCCTGGGAATTTCTCGAAGGCGAAACGCGGGATCTTGGTGACGACATAGTCGATCGACGGTTCGAACGAGGCAGGGGTCGCGCCGCCGGTGATGTCGTTTTCGAGTTCATCGAGCGTATAGCCGATGGCGAGCTTGGCGGCGATCTTGGCAATCGGGAACCCAGTAGCCTTGGAGGCGAGCGCCGAGGAGCGCGATACGCGCGGGTTCATTTCGATGACGACGAGGCGGCCGTCCTTCGGATTGACGGCGAACTGCACGTTCGAGCCGCCGGTCTCGACGCCGATCTCGCGCAGCACCGCAATCGAAGCGTTGCGCATGATCTGGTATTCCTTGTCCGTCAGCGTCAGCGCCGGGGCGACGGTGATCGAATCGCCGGTATGGACGCCCATCGGGTCGATGTTCTCGATCGAGCAGATGATGATGCAGTTGTCCGCCTTGTCGCGGACGACCTCCATCTCATACTCCTTCCAGCCGAGGACGGATTCTTCGACCAGCACTTCGGTGGTCGGCGAAGCATCGAGGCCGCTGCCGACGATTTCGAAGAATTCAGAGCGGTTATAGGCAATGCCGCCGCCAGTGCCGCCGAGGGTGAAGGACGGGCGGATGATGGCCGGCAGGCCGACATGGTCGATCGCCTGGGCGGCAATCGCCATCGCATGGCTCATGTAGCGCTGCTTGCGGTCGCTCTCGCCGAGGTTCCACTGGTTTTCCAGTTCGTCGAGCGCCTTGTCGAGATCGGCGCCGGAGAGGCTTTCGCGCAGCTTGGTGCGCTCGGCTTCATGGGTCTTGCGATCGGCGTCCTTGATGTCGGTGGCGTTTGCCAGCATCGAGCGCGGTGTTTCAAGGCCGATGCGGGCCATCGCCTCGCGGAACAGCGCGCGGTCCTCGGCCATGTCGATGGCGGCGGGCTTGGCGCCGATCATCTCGACATTATAGCGGTCGAGCACGCCCATGCGCTTCAGCGAGAGCGCGGTGTTCAGCGCCGTCTGGCCGCCCATGGTCGGCAGCAGCGCGTCGGGGCGTTCCTTGGCGATGATCTTGGCGACGACTTCAGGCGTGATCGGCTCGACATAGGTTGCATCGGCGAGCCCCGGGTCGGTCATGATCGTGGCCGGGTTGGAGTTGACGAGGATGACGCGGTAGCCTTCCTCCTTCAGCGCCTTGCAGGCCTGGGTGCCGGAATAGTCGAATTCGCAAGCCTGGCCAATCACGATCGGTCCTGCGCCGATGATGAGAATCGATTTGATGTCTTGGCGCTTCGGCATGGGCGATATCCATTTCTAGCTGCGCAAAAAGCCGGCCAGGGTGGGAGGTCACCGGGTCGGGTCGCGCATTGAGGGTCTTTTCAGGCTAGAAGCGGCTTATAGGCAAATGTTTTTGCAAACGGAACCCCATAAATCAAGGAATCGACAGGAATCCGGACCGCCCTTTGGAAGCCTATTGCTGACCGGGCACGACGAGCGCGCGAATCTCGCCGCCGAGCGCCGGATTGGCGATCGCTTCGGGCGCCTGTTCCAGCGTGATCCGACGCGAAATCAGCTGCTCGACCCTGATTGCGCCCGACGCGATAAGATCGGCCGCACGCCCGTGTGTGAAAGGGTTGAGGAAGGAAGTGACGAGGCTCACCTCGCGGAACAGCAGATCGAAGGGCTCGACCTCGATCTTTGCGCCTTGCGGCATGACGCCGAGGATGAGGGCCGTGCCGCCACGCCTTGCGAGCTTCGGCGCCTGCATCATGGTTTCCGGCACGCCAGCGCATTCGAAGACGACGTCGGCACCGCCTGGCAGCAATCCGCCTTCGCCGGTAATGCCGCTGATTGGATCCTTCCACGATGGATCGAAGGTGGCCGTTGCGCCAAGTGTTTCAGCGAGCGTCCGTTTATCTGAATTTCGGGTGACGAGGAGGACATGCGTCGCGCCGGCGAGCCGGGCAAGCTGGACGGTGAGAAGGCCGATTACACCGCCGCCGAGCACGATGACGGAAGCGCCGGTCTTAATATTGGCGAGATCGACGCCGTGGAGGCAGCAGGCGAGCGGCTCGCAAAAGGCGCCGTGCAGTGGATCGAGACCAGGCGGAAGGGCGAAGGCCTGTTTCTGCGGCAGGATGACATAGTCGGCAAAACCGCCGTCTTTGTGGATGCCGATCGCCTGCAGGTTCCGGCAGAGATTGACCCGGCCGTTGTGGCATTCTTCGCAGCGACCGCAGGCGATATTGGGATCACCCGTTACGCGCATACCGGGGCGGAAACCGCTGACCTCGGAGCCGACCGCTTCGATGATGCCGGCGAATTCGTGGCCAAGGGTCACCGGTGGATGGGAGGGGAACTCGCCGAGGAAAAGATGTCGGTCGGTGCCGCAGATGCCGCAGGCTTCGACGCGCACCAGCAGGTCATCCGGTCCGGGAACGGGCCTTTCGACCTCGCGCAGGAACAGCTTTCCGGTCGCTTCCAGGCGCACGGCTTTCATCGGCATTCTCCTCCAGGTCTCCTCATCATGAGGAAGCGGGAAAGCAGGAGTCGCGTCAAGCAGTTGCCGGCATTTCTTCAGCCGAAGCGCCGGCGGGCTTCCTCGGCAAAACTCCGGCTGACGGGAATCTGCGTGCCGTCGCGCGTGAGGATCAGGATCTTGCCGTTATCGCGTTTCAGGGCTTCAACATGAGCGTCGGCCACCCAATGTGACCTATGCACCTGGAGGCCTGGTGTCCCGCCGATCTCGCGCAGCGCGTCGGAAAAACGCAGCAGCACCAGCTCGCGACCGCGGCTGGTAACGACCTCGGTGTAGTGATCCTGCACGGATAGACGCAGCAGGGCGCCGCGATTCTGCGGCTTCAACCGATCGAGGATCGAGGTTGATGAGGATATTTCCGCCTTTGCCTGTTCGATCTGGCGATGCATGGTGAGATAGGTCAGGAAGCAGAAGAGGGCGCAGAGCGGCAGCGCGAAGAAGGCCCTGTAGAGGCTGCTTTCCAGCAGGACCGGATCGCCGCTGAAAATGTAGTCGACGAGACCGATCGCAAAGCCGATCGGCAAGGCTGCGACCAGCGAGCCGATCATCATGCGCCAGAACATGCGATCCAGCACCTTGCGCAGCAGAGTATCGGCAAGCACCGAAAACAGGATCGCGATCGACCATGCGGCAGCGTGCAGGATCAGCCAATAGGCGAAGCGCTTGCCGGCCGGCATGCTTTCCATCGTGCCGTAGGGGCCGGTCACCGCGAAGATCAAAACGACGGCGAGGAAGGTTCCCCAGAAGCGCGGAGAGCGCCAGAAAACCTGCAATTCGCGAAGCGTGGATTGCAAGGACGGGTGATCCACGAAGTTTCCTCGCCGTTTACGCCATCTTTGTTGAGAGGAACGCAGTCATGCCGGAAACAGGGGGCGATTTCAACCGGAGCCGACCATGACCCTCGAGCCACTGTTCAATGCGCCCCTTGCCATTCAGATCCACGTCCTTGCCGTCGTGCCGGCAGCAATCCTTGGCGCCTATCTGCTGGCCCGGCCGAAGGGCACGCCAAGGCACCGGCTGCTCGGCAAGGTCTGGATGGCGCTGATGGTCATCACGGCGCTCTCGAGCTTCTTCATCCACAGGATCAATCTGTTCCATGGCTTCAGCCCGATCCACCTTCTTTCCATCGCGGTGCTTGCTGGAAGCTGGCGGGCTATTCTGGCTGCACGGCGGCACGATATCCGTACGCATCGCCGGGTCGTATCGGGCATGTATTTCGGCGGCATCGTCGTTGCCGGCCTTGCCACTCTGCTGCCGGGCCGGTTGATGAATGCCGTCGCCTTTTCCGGCGACAGCTGGATGGCGGTAGCGGTGCTCGTGCTGGTCGCCGTTGCGGTCGTCGGTGCCATCCGGTTCGCGCCGCGCCGCAGCCGGGCGGCGTAAGGAGGCGGCTGGAATTCGTTCTCGCACCGGATATATAACTGACTCCTAAGAGCATGCTTCAATGCATAGCCGGGGAGATCGAAGATGGAATGGAAAGGCCGGCGTCAATCCGACAATATCGAGGATCGCCGCAGCGATCCGTCCGGTGGCGGCAATCCCTTTGGCCGCGGTGGCGGTTTCAGTTTTCCGTCGGGCGGCGGGGTTGGCCGTCGCGGTGGCGGGCTCAGCATCGGCACGATCATCTTTCTCGTCGTCATCTACCTGATCTTCAAGGCGATGGGTATCGACCTGATGCAGGTGATGGATGGCGGCGGTTCGGTCGGAGGTCCCGGTTACGAGCAAAGCCAATCGTCTCCGCAGGCGCCTGCCAATGACGAGATGACCGCCTTCGTGCGCACGGTTCTCGCCGAAACCGAAGATACATGGCATGGCATTTTCCAGTCGCAGGGCAAGGATTACGAAGAGCCGCGGCTTGTTCTCTTCTCCGGCCAGACGCAATCGGCCTGTGGTTTCGCATCGGCTGCGACCGGTCCGTTCTATTGCCCCGGCGATCATAAAGTCTATCTGGACACTGCCTTCTTCCAGCAGCTTTCCGATCAGTTCGGCGCTTCAGGCGATTTTGCGGAGGCCTATGTGATCGCCCACGAGGTCGGCCATCATGTGCAGAACCTGCTCGGCATCCTGCCGAAATTCAATCAGGCACGCCAGAGCATGAGCGAGGCGGATGCGAACAAGATGTCGGTCCGCGTCGAGCTGCAGGCGGATTGCTTTGCCGGCATCTGGGGCAAGTTCACACAGCAGAAGGGCATTCTCGATGCCGGCGATCTCGAAGAGGCCTTGAACGCTGCGCAGCAGATCGGCGACGATACGCTGCAGAAGCGTTCGCAGGGCTATGTCGTGCCGGAGAGCTTCAACCACGGCACGTCGGCGCAGCGCGTGCGCTGGTTCAAGCGGGGCTTCGACAGCGGGCAGCTTTCGGCCTGCGATACTTTCTCCAACCCGATTTGAGCGGAATATCCGGCACCCTGCCTCCAGGCGGGGTGCCGGTACGCCGGGCAGCTTACTTTTCGCTGTCCATATGCTTGAGCTGGGCCTCCGGGTAGCGGGCGCCCTTGGCAGCCCCCTTCGGTACGGCGCGTTCGATGGCGGAGAGATCATCCTTGGTGAGCTCGACGGCACGCGAACCGAGTGCTTCCGTCAGCCGGTCGCGGCGGCGGGCGCCGACCACCGGCACGATATCCGTGCCCTGCGCCGCCACCCAGGCGATTGCCACCTGCGCAACCGAGGCGCCCTTGAGGGTGGCGATCTTTCTCAGTTCCTCGACCAGAGCGAGATTTTCATCGATATTGCCTTCCTGGAAGCGCGGGCTGACGGCGCGGAAGTCACCTGCACCCTGCTGGCCTTTCTGCCAGTGGCCGCTGATGAGGCCGCGCGAGAGCACGCCATAAGCGGTGATGGAGATGCCGAGCTCGCGGGTAGCAGGCAGGATCTCATCCTCGATGTCGCGGGAGATCAGCGAATATTCGATCTGCAGGTCGGCAATCGGTGCGACGGCCGCAGCCCGGCGGATCGTATCGGCGCCGACTTCGGAGAGGCCGACATGGCGGACGTAGCCGGCCTTGATGAGATCGGAGATGGCACCCACCGTGTCCTCGATCGCCACGTTGGGATCGAGGCGGGCAGGGCGGTAGATATCGATATAGTCGACGCCCAGGCGCTGCAGCGTATAGGCAAGGAAGTTCTTCACGGCGATCGGGCGGGCGTCGTAGCCATTCCAGCCGCTGGAGGGATCGCGCAAGGCGCCGAACTTGACGCTGATGACGGCGTCTTCGCGCTTGCGGCCCTTGAGCGCTTCCCCAATCAGCATCTCATTATGGCCCATGCCATAGAAATCGCCTGTGTCGAGCAGATTGACGCCGGCATCGAGTGCTGCGTGGATGGTTGCTATGCTTTCGGCACGGTCGGACGGGCCGTACATGCCCGACATGCCCATGCAGCCGAGACCGATGGCCGAAACATCAGGACCGGTTTTTCCCAAACGATAGGTCTGCATCTTCTTCTCCTTCAGCGACGCCCCGATGGCGTCTTCGGATGCCGTTTTATAGCAGCCATGTTTGTGCGATAATCCGGATGGTATCGAACGGGCCGTACGGAAAAATGCACAATGGATGATCTTCCCCTCAGTGATCTGGATGCCTTTGCCGCGATTGCAAGAGAGCGCAGCTTCCGCTCCGCAGCCCGCAAGCGCGGGGTTTCCGCATCGTCGCTGAGCGATTCTCTGCGACGCCTCGAAGAGCGGCTCGGCGTCAGGCTTCTCAATCGCACGACGCGTTCCGTCACGCCGACGGCGGCGGGCCAGCGATTGCTTGAGAAGCTCTCTCCGGCGCTTTCGGAAGTGGCTGCCGCGCTCGGTCAGCTCGACAGTTTTCGCGATAGTCCGGCGGGCACGCTCAGGCTCAACGTGCCGAGTATTGTCGTCAAACTTTTCATGGCGGAACTCGCCGCCCGGTTTCTGACGCTCTACCCACAGATCACCCTGGAAATCATTGGCGAAGATACATTCATCGACGTGCTGGCCGCCGGCTTCGATGCCGGCATTCGCTATGACGAGCGGCTGGAACGGGACATGATTGCCGTGCCGATCGGTCCGCGCCGGCAGCGCTATGTGACGGCGGTCGCTCCCGCTTACCTGGAAAGGCGGGGCACACCGCAGCATCCACGGGATCTGCTGGAACATAGCTGCATTCGCCATCGCTTCATCAGCGGCGCTTCGCTTGCCTGGGAATTCGAAAGGGGTGACGAAACGCTCGTGATCGCGCCGTCCGGTCCCGTCATCGCCAATGCCGTGGAGATGGAAATCGAGGCCGCGCTTGCAGGTCTTGGTGTCATCCGCACCTTTGAAGAACTGCTCGCGCCGAGGATTGCGGAAGGCCGGCTGGTGCGGATCCTGAGTGAGTGGGACAGCGAATTTTCCGGCCCGTTTCTCTACTATCCGAGCCGCCGCCACATGCCCGCGCCATTGCGGGCCTTTGTGGACTTCGTGCGGGTGGAGCAGCGAAAAAGCGCGTGAATGATCTGTTTTGGCGGATTCTCCATCAAAAACATTGAAATGTTCACGGATTGTTTCGCTCAATTCAATCGGCTATGTCATATATTCGGCGACGAGATCGTCTTTCCAGAAAATATCGGCTGTAGAGATGTCTTATGCTTGATCCGAAATTCGTTCGCCGCGGCCTTTTCCTGGTCTTCATCATTCTCTTTCTGGATGTTATCGGCATCGCGATCATCATGCCGGTCCTGCCTGTCTATCTGGAGGAACTGACGGGCGGCACGGTCAGCGATGCAGCCGTCGACGGCGGCTGGCTGATGCTGATCTATTCGCTGATGCAGTTCCTGTTTGCGCCGCTGCTCGGAAACCTGAGCGACCGTTTCGGGCGACGGCCGATCCTGCTGCTCTCGGTGCTGACCTTCGCGTTCGACAATTTCATCTGCGCCATCGCCACCAGTTACTGGATGCTCTTCGTCGGCCGTGTGCTCGCCGGCATCAGCGGCGGCAGCTTCGCCACCTGCTCGGCCTATATTGCCGACATCAGCAATGAAGAGAACCGCGCCAAGAATTTCGGCCTGATCGGTATCGCCTTCGGTGTCGGTTTCACTGTCGGTCCCGTCATCGGCGGTTTCCTCGGCGAGTTCGGGCCGCGCGTGCCATTCTATGGTGCGGCCGCGCTTTCCTTCGTCAATTTCGTTGCCGCCTGTTTCCTGCTGCCGGAAACGCTCGAAGCGAAGAACCGCCGTACCTTCGAGTGGAAGCGCGCAAACCCGCTCGGCGCTTTGCGGCAGATGCGGCACTATCCCGGGATCGGCTGGGTTTGCCTCGTGATGTTCCTGTTCTTCCTCGCCCATGCCGTCTATCCCTCGGTCTGGCCCTTCGTCTCGACCTTCCGCTATGGCTGGAGCGAAGGGCAGATCGGCCTGTCGCTCGGCATCTACGGCATCGGTGCGGCTGTCGTCATGGGGCTTGTCCTGCCGCGTGTCGTGCCCGTTCTCGGCGAATGGAAGACGGCGGTTCTCGGCCTCTGCTTCTCGATGGCGGCGCTTTCGGGCTACGCTTTCGCCTGGGAGGGCTGGGTCGTCTACACGGTGATCGTATTGACCGTCATGGAGAATGTCGCCGACCCGCCGTTGCGCAGCATCGCCGCCGGCAAGGTGCCGCCATCGGCACAAGGAGAGTTGCAGGGCGCGCTCACGAGTATCAGCAGCATCACGACGATCATCGGCCCGCTGATCTTCACGCAGATGTTCGGCTATTTCACCAAGCCGGATGCGCCGATCACCTTTGCCGGTGCGCCTTATCTGCTGGCCGCTTTCTTCATCATGGTTGCGGCGGTTGTATTTCTGACGCGTGTGAGGATAGCGAAAGCGCCGGCACAAGCCTTCAACGCGGCGGAATGATCCATCAAAAACAATGAAGCTGTGATGAATTTTTCAGCATCTGCTTGTTTTGGGGTAGTTCTTTGCGCTGCCTTGCTTTAAGCCAGCGTGATATTTTGCCGCACTGCGGCTCTCAATAATTCAATCTCAGGAACAGTGTCATGGACACGCCGATCGATGTGCGCGCCGTCGCGCCTGCAAAGGACAACCGTTGGTCTGCGCATTTTCGCGCCACGCTGATGCTCGGCGTGCCGCTGATCGGCGCCCAGCTCGCGCAGTTCGGCATCGGCATGACCGACGTAATGATCGTCGGTCAGCTCGGAGCCGAGCATCTTGCCGCCATGGTGCTTTCTGCGCAGTTCCTGTTCACGATCCTGATTTTCGGTTCGGGCTTTGCGATTGCCGTTATCCCGATGGTGGCCCAGGCCTATGGCCGCGGCGATGTCGTGACCGTGCGCCGGTCGCTGCGCATGGGCATCTGGGTCGTCATCTGCTACTGGCTGCTGATGCAGCCTGCCTTCTATAATTCCGAGAGGATCCTGCGCTATTTCGGGCAGGAGCCTGAAGTGGCGAAGCTTGCCCACGGTTATATCATCATCGGCCAGCTCGGCGTGCTGCCGGGGCTGCTCTACAACGTCATGCGTGCCCTCGTCAGCGCCATCGGCAAGGCCGGCGTCATCCTCAACGTCACCATCGCCATGCTGGTGCTGAATGCGATCGGCGCCTATATCCTCGTGCTCGGCCATTTCGGCTTTCCGGTCATGGGGCTGGAGGGGGCCGCAATCGTGTCCGTCGTGGTGCAGACGGCGGGCTTCCTCTTCATCCTCTCCTATGTGCAGGGCAGGGAAGAGACGCGCCGCTACGAGATCTTCGTGCGCTTCTGGAAGCCGGACTGGCATGCCTTCTTCGAGGTCGTTCGCCTCGGTCTGCCGATCAGCATCACCATCCTGGCCGAAGTCAGCCTCTTCACGGCAGCCTCGCTGCTGATGGGCCGTATCGGTACGATCGAACTTGCCGCGCATGGTATCGCCCTGCAATGGGCTTCGATGGCCTTCATGATCCCGCTCGGCCTCGGCCAGGCAGCAACCGTTCGTGTCGGCGTTGCGCACGGGCAGGGCGATCATGCCGGGCTGGTGCGGGCGGCTATCACAGTGCTCATCATTGCCGCCGCCGCGTCCATCATCGGCAGCATCATCTTTGCGGCCATACCCCAGGTTCTGGCGCGGCTCTTCCTTGATGTCAGCCTGCCGGAGGCACCCGAGGTGCTGGCTTATGCCGGCCCGCTGATCGTCGTTGCCGGTCTCTTCCAGTTCGTCGATGGCCTGCAGGCAATCGCCAGCGGACTGCTGCGTGGGCTGAAGGATGCGCGCGTGCCGATGGTCATGGCGCTGATCGCCTATTGGCCGATCGGCTTTTTCCTCGCCTGGGCCTTTGCCTTCCCGCTCGGCTTCGGCGGGCTTGGAATCTGGTATGGCTTTCTCGTCGGGCTGGCGGCCGCTGCCGCCATGCTCTGCGCCCGCTTCTATATTCTCGTACGCCGCGAGGGCGCGACGGCCGGGGCTTAAGCCGGCCGTCATATCTCAGCTGTCAGGCCGCAACCGGTTTGTAGCTGGCGATATCGGCGCGAATTCCGAGCCGCGCGAACATTTCCTGAGGATCGAAATTGGCCGCCTTGTGGGCTGCGGCAATGACTGCCCGAACGCGTTCGACGACATCGGCGCTTTCCCATTCGGCAACAGTCACGAAATTGAATTCGCCGGGACCGGCAATCTGTTCCAGCACCGTATGATTGATGAAGCCGTCCTGTGCCTCCAGCACCTTATGGGTCATCATCACATTGACGAGAAATTCTTCGCGCGCCGCAGCCGGCACGATGAATTTGTCTATCCTGTAGAAAGCTCCGCTCATCCAGTCTTCTCCTGCATATGATGTGTTGCAGGCAGTTCTGTAATTCCTCAAGTTAAGTTGAGGTCAATACGCGGGCAAAGAAAAAGGCCCGCATTGTGCGGGCCTTGATCTGATGTCAGCGTTCGGCGAGTGCCGGTTCGCCCTTCTTCTCGCGCACCATGTTGACGAAGCGGCGGAAGAGGTAGTGGCTGTCCTGCGGGCCGGGAGAGGCTTCCGGGTGGTGCTGGACGGAGAAGACCGACTTGCCGAGGACGCGCAACCCGCAATTGGTGCCGTCGAACAGCGATACGTGAGTCTCTTCAACACCTTCGGGCAGCGACTTCGTGTCGACTGCAAAGCCGTGGTTCATGGAGACGATCTCGACCTTGCCGGTCGTGTGATCCTTGACCGGATGGTTCGCGCCGTGGTGGCCCTGGTGCATCTTCTCGGTCTTGGCACCGAGCGCAAGGCCCAGCATCTGGTGGCCGAGGCAGATGCCGAAGACGGGGATATCGGTCTTGATCAGATCCTTGATGACGGGAACGGCATATTCGCCTGTAGCTGCCGGATCGCCGGGGCCATTCGACAGGAAGATGCCGTCGGGCTGCAGGGCAAGCACGTCCTCGGCGCTCGTCGTTGCCGGCATGACGGTGACCTTGCAATCGAGACCGGCGAAGAGGCGCAGGATATTGCGCTTCACGCCGTAATCCAGGCAGACGACATGGTACTTCGTGTCGGCAGCGCCGAGTTCGCCATAGCCCTCGTCCCAAACCCAGGGGGTCTGCGACCACTGCGAGGACTGGCCAGACGAAGCGATTTTGGCGAGGTCGAGGCCTTCGAGGCCGCTCCAGGCCTTGGCCTCTGCCTTCAGCGCTTCGACGTCGAAATTGCCGGAGGGCTCGTGAGCGATGACGGCGTTGGGCGAGCCGTTTTCGCGGATCCAGGCGGTCAGTGCGCGGGTGTCGATGCCGCAAAGGCCGATGATGCCGCGGGCTTTCAGCCAGGAATCGAGATGCTTTGCCGCGCGGTAATTCGAAGGTTCGGTGATATCGGCCTTGAAGATGACGCCGACCGCGCCATGGCGTGCTGCCGGCGTCAGGTCTTCGATATCTTCGTCATTGGTGCCGATATTGCCGATATGCGGGAAGGTGAAGGTGACGATCTGGCCGAGATAGGAGGGGTCGGTGAGGATTTCCTCGTAGCCGGTCAGTGCCGTGTTGAAGACGGCCTCCGCCTGGATCTTGCCGGTTGCGCCGATACCCTTGCCTTCGATGACGGTGCCGTCGGCAAGAACGAGCAGGGCGGTCGGCTTTTCGGTTGTCCAGGGTGCTGTCGCGGTCATCTTCATCCCGTTTCCGGCGGGCTTGGCGTTCTGGCAACGCGAGCCGGCCATTTGATCTCGCAGGTGCAGGCGCGCGGCTTTGGCCGCGTTTGACGCCTGATCACGAATTTTGGTGCAGGTGGCGGTAGATAGCCACGCTCTCTGCCTAGGTCAATCTTTGTACTGCAGATTGCGGCACTTTTCCTGCCGATATTGCCGGGATTCTCGCAATTTATTTGATCCCACACATCGACGTGGTTTATGAAAGCGCCATTCCAGAGCGGCGGGCCGGGAAACGGATTCGCCGCTTGAAGTTTTTGTTCAAGCATCGGCCTATCGGAAAAGCTCTCTCACACTTTTCGGCCCGGTGCTTCAGAAGGAGTAAAGATATGCTGCGCGATCAACTCGCCACCCAGCTCAAGGAAGCCATGAAGGCGAAGCAGATGGACCGTCTCGGCACCATCCGCCTCATCCAGGCCGCGATCAAGGATCGCGACATCGCCAATCGTGGCATCGGCAAGGAAGAGGCGGGCGATGACGAAGTGCTGCAGATCCTCGCCAAGATGGTGAAGCAGCGCGATGAGTCGGCGAAGATTTACGAAGAGAACGCCCGTCCCGAGCTTGCAGCCAAGGAGCGCGCAGAAATTGTCGTTATCCAGGATTTCATGCCGAAGCAGCTTTCCGACGATCAGGTGCGTGCCAATATCGCCGCCATCATCAAGGAAGTCGGCGCTGAAGGGCCGAAGGACATGGGCAAGATCATGGCTGCTCTGAAGGAGCGCTATGCGGGCCAGATGGATTTCGCCAAGGCTTCCGGTACGGTCAAAGAGCTCTTGAAGTAAGACGTCTTGCCTGCGGTTGTTCTTCGACTGCAGGCCCAAGCACGGCTTCGGCGGCAGAATCGATGATGGCAAATTTCGCCGCCTGATAGTTCCAATATTCGAGTACGAAACCGCGCGAGAGCCAGAAATCGCCCTTTCTCGGCGGCTCGGTCCAGCCCACGCTTCCCATCTCGGCGGCCTGTGTGAGCAGGCGTTTCAGATGCGTGTTGGAAATCATGAACTGGTCGCGAATCTCGCGCAGCGACACCGGACCGACGATGATGCGGTCGGCAGAACGCGGAAAGCCTGGCAGGCGCGATATCAGATAATCCATCACGAGGCCGCCGGAATTGGCCCAGTTGAAGAGATTGAAGGTAGCGCCCGGATCGCGCACAGCTTCGGTTTCGATGATCTTCTTGGCGATGAGCGGCTGCAGGCGGGCGATCAACGTGGGATCGGCCGTCAGATTTTCTGCGCGGCTGCCGCCATCCAGGCTATCCAGAATCATCAGGTGGGCGACCAGCCATTTGGTGAAATGGTGCTCCGCCGTTTCCGTCGGCTCAAGAAAGCGGGTGCGTTTGTCATCGCCCGGAATGGGGCGCAGAAAACGGTAGGCCAGCATTTCCTGCACGAAGGCGGCTGCCGTGTTGCGGCTGGCGATCTTGTTCTGCATGACAAAATCGATGAAGCGGCCGGAATAGAGGCCGCGCTTCTCATCACCAGGATAGCCGTAGTAGAGAGCAAAACCTGTATGCGCCATCAGCCAGCGCTGCTGTGCTGCGAATATCGACGCAATACGCGGGCTGTCGCGATAAATCGCGAGCATTTCATTGGCACAATGAAGAATTGCAGCAAGAAAATTATCGTTGGCTGCAAGATTTTCTGCGGTGTAGGCCATAGCGCTGTCCAGGATTTCCGCGCATTCATTTGCCACGCCTATTGGAAGTGTCAATGCTTTTGTATTTCAGGGGTTAATTGGTAAGGTAAAGCTCAATAAAAGCTGCAGCGCATAAGCCCAAAATAAAGAAGGCAGGAGCTGGGGGCGCTCCTGCCTTCTTGCTCTTTGCTTCCGTCAGCGACGCAGGGTCGAAACCCAAGCCGGCGGGTATTTGCAAAGGCACCCTTGCGAGGCGGCGCCGGGGGTAGGGATGGTGCCTCGCTTGGGGATCGCTTTGTTGAGATCGAACTTATGGCCAGCCCCCGGCTTATTCAAATTACAAAAATATAATAATCCTGGATTCGGCCTTTCCGGACGCGACAATGTGGTTAGGCCACGCATGCCGAGAAAGCCTGTTCAATCCCGCAATGTTTCTTTTAACATATTGTTTCTAACTGTTATTTTGTTGTTACAGCTTTCGGCAAAATTGATATCGGCGACCTCTCCCGACTTGGAAAATGTCAAAAATGTCGCACCCCCTGTGAGGGTCCGATAACAGGTTGTTGAGTGGCATTGGCAGGCATTTGTGACAATCTCTCGCGCCCTGTGAAAAGCGGGATTTACGGCAGAAGTTTCGTGGCGCGGCGCGGCAAAGCTGCTTATATGGATGTTCTGCAAGAGGTAGAGATGCGCTTTTCCCCCACCTTCCTGGACGATATCCGCGACCGCGTTCCCATTTCGAACGTGATTGCGCGGCGTGTGAGCTGGGACAAGCGCAAGACCAATGTGTCGCGTGGCGACTATTGGGCCTGCTGTCCGTTCCATGGCGAGAAATCGCCGAGCTTCCATTGCGAAGATCGCAAGGGCCGCTACCATTGCTTCGGCTGCGGCGTTACCGGCGATCATTTCCGATTCCTCACCGAGCTCGAGGGCCAGAGTTTTCCCGAGGCGGTGCAGACGATTGCCGATATGGCCGGCGTGCCGATGCCGGTTGCCGATCCGCAGATGGAAAGGCGGGAGAAGGAGCGCACCTCGCTTCTCGATGTCATGGAAATGGCAACGCAGTTCTTTCAGGATCAGTTGCAGACGGCCAATGGCGCCCGTGCTCGCGCCTATCTGCGCGATCGCGGCCTGACGGGGCGTACGATCGAGACATTCCGGCTCGGTTTTGCGCCTGACAGCCGCAATGCGCTGAAGGAATTCCTGGCCGGCAAGGGTGTCAGCAAGGAGCAGATCGAGGCTTGCGGCCTTGTCGTGCACGAGAACGTGCCTGTTTCCTATGACCGGTTCCGCGACCGCATCATGTTCCCGATCCTGTCTTCGCGCGAAAAGGTCATCGCCTTCGGCGGGCGCGCCATGTCGCCGGATGCGCCGGCGAAATATCTCAATTCCAATGAGACCGAGCTCTTCCACAAGGGCAACGTGCTCTACAATTTCGCGCGGGCGCGCCGCTCGATGCAGGGCGCGAATGGCGAAGGCACGATCATTGCCGTCGAAGGCTATATGGACGTTATCGCGCTGCATCAGGCAGGCGTCGAAAACGCCGTCGCGCCGCTCGGCACGGCGCTGACCGAAAACCAGCTCGATCTGCTCTGGAAGATGACGTCGCAGCCGGTGCTCTGCTTCGATGGCGACGGCGCCGGCATTCGTGCGGCCAACCGCGCTGCCGATCTGGCGTTGCCGCACCTGAAACCCGGACGCAGCGTGCGTTTTGCCCTGCTGCCCGATGGCAAGGATCCGGACGATCTCGTCAAGCACGAGGGCAGGGCCCCGTTCGACAAGGTCATGGCGCAGGCCAAGCCGCTCTCGGAAATGCTCTGGGATCGTGAAGCCCGCAGCGGAAAGTTCGATACTCCGGAAGCGCGCGCCGAGCTGGAAGCGCGGCTGAGACAGCTCGTCGCGGTGATTGCCGACGAGAATGTGCGCCGCCACTACCAGCAGGACATGCGCGACCGGCTGAACAGCTTCTTCCAGCCGCAGTTCCAGAATCGCGGAGGCGGCGAACGGCGCAATTTCGGCGGCGGCAATTTCCGTGGACAGAAGGGCAGTGCTCCTGCAGGGCCTCGTACCCCCGTTGCTGCATCGGATCGCCTGACCCGCTCGGGCCTCGTGCGCGGCCATCAGGACAATGCGGCGCTGAGAGAATGCGTGCTCGCGCTGACCGTGATCAATCATCCGTCGCTGATGCTCGACGACTACGACGAGATTGCCGCCATCGACTACGACAATCGCGAGCTTCAGAAGCTGTGGTCGGCGATGCTGGGCGCGGCCGCCGTCGTTGCCGGGCCGCATTTGACGCGCGACTATCTCCTGGAATGCCTCGACGTTGCGGGTTTTGCGCCGCTCCTGAAAAACCTCGACCAGCAGGTGCGCAATGCCCGGCTCTGGACGGCAACGGAGGAGGCAGCGATGGAAGACGCGCGCGAGGGTTACCGCCAGGCGCTTGCGTTCCACAAGCGCGCCAAGGATCTGCGCTGGCAGAAGATCGAGCTGGAGCGCGACATTGCCCAGGCGACCGAAGCTGGGGATGATTCCGAGATAGACCGCCTGATGCGCGCCTCGCAGGAAGTGCATTATGAGGCGTTGCGGCTGGAAAACCAGGAAGCCATCATCGACGGTTTCGGTGTGCTCTCGGGCCGCGTCAAGGGCGCTGCGAGCCACTGATGTCGCAGGCCGAGCAAAGCGAAACATCCTTCTCCGCATCCGATGCGCTGTTTTCAAGTGCGGCCAAGCCGCTCGACGTGCTGAAGCGCGTTTATGGCTATTCGGCCTTTCGTGGCAGGCAGCAGGAAGTGGTGGAGCATGTCGTTGCTGGCGGCGATGCGGTTGTGCTCTTTCCGACAGGTGCGGGCAAATCGCTCTGCTTCCAGATCCCGGCGCTTTGCCGCGCGGGTCTCGGCATCGTCGTTTCGCCGCTGATTGCGCTGATGCGCGATCAGGTGGAGGCGATGAAGCAGCTCGGCATTCGGGCCGCGGCGCTGAACTCCTCCATTTCGCGTGAAGAATATGTCGCCATCCGTCGCGGTATTTCCTCCGGTGATCTTGACCTGCTCTATGTCACGCCCGAGCGCATCCTCATGGATGGGTTCCGCGAACTGATCGGTAGCGCGAAGATTGCGCTCTTTGCCATCGATGAGGCCCATTGCGTTTCGCAATGGGGTCATGATTTCCGGCCGGAATATCGCGAACTCGGCAAGCTCGCCGAGCAATATCCAGGCGTCCCGCGTATTGCGCTGACGGCGACGGCCGATCCGCATACGCGGGAAGACATTATCGAGCGGCTGATGCTCGATAATGCCGCGGTCTTCACCACAAGCTTCGACCGACCGAATATCTCCTATGAAATCGTCGAGCGGGACCAGCCGCGCCAGCAGCTCCTGCGCTTTCTCTCCGGCCACAAGGGCAATAGCGGTATCGTCTATTGCCTGTCGCGAGCCAAGGTGGAGGAGACGGCGGACTGGCTGAACACGCAAGGTATCCGGGCGCGGCCCTATCATGCCGGCATGGATCGGGCGCTGCGCGATGCCAACCAGGATGCGTTTCTGAAGGAAGAAGAGCTCTGCCTGGTTGCGACCGTCGCCTTCGGCATGGGCATCGACAAGCCGAACGTGCGTTATGTCGCCCATCTCGATCTGCCGGGCTCGGTCGAGGCCTATTATCAGGAGACGGGCCGCGCCGGGCGTGACGGCCTGCCGTCCGAGGTGTGGATGGCCTATGGCATGGCCGATGTGATCCAGCGCCGGCGGATGATCGACGAGGGTAGCGCGGCCGACGAGATCAAGCGCATCGAACGCGGCAAGCTGAATGCGCTGCTGGCGATCTGCGAGACGGCCTCCTGCCGGCGGCAGGCAATCCTGGCGCATTTCGGCGAAGCGCATGGCGGCAAATGCGGCGGCTGCGATACTTGCCTGAAGCCGGTCGAGACCTGGGATGGGACGGAAGCGGCGATCAAGGCGCTGGCGGCGATCTACCGCACCGGCGAGCGTTTCGGCGCCGGCCATGTCATCGATGTGCTTGTCGGCAACGTCAACGAGAAGACGGAACGCTTCCGCCATGTCGATATGCCGGTTTTCGGCGCAGGCAAGGACATTGCTGTTCGTACCTGGCAATCGGTCTATCGCCAGCTGATGGCGATGGGGCTGATCCGCGTCGATCATGAAGCCTTCGGCGCCCTGAAACTCGAACCCGAGGCGGGGGCCGTTTTCAAACGCGAGCGCGAAGTCTTTTTCCGCAAGGACCGCGCTCCCTCGGAGCGAAGAGCAAAGAAAACCGAGCGCGCGGAGCGCAGGACCGGGCTTTCGGGGGCGGATGGTTCGCTCTTCGAAGCGCTGAGAACCGAGCGTATGTCGATTGCCAAGTCGCTCGGCGTGCCGCCCTATGTCGTCTTCCCGGATACGACGCTGATTGCCTTTGCCACCGAGCGGCCGCGCAGCCGCAAGGAGTTGCTTGGCATTTCCGGTGTCGGCCAGTCGAAGCTCGAGCGCTACGGCGACGCCTTCCTCGATATTATTCTCTCCCACGACGAATAGTCCGGTTGCACGTACCTTCCGCTGCAATCTGCACGGATCTCTGCTAGGGTCGTTTCAGAGTTTGGGGGAACTTCAATGGCACATTTCAACAGAGCAGTCGCATCACTGCCCGGGCGCGAGCGGATTGCCAGACATCCGCATGGTGGGCAGGTGTTCATTCATGCAACGGCGGAGGAAACCGCCGGTGCTTACGGCATATGGGAGACCTTTTCGGCACCAGGCACCGGCCCGTCGCGGCATATGCACACACGGGAGACGGAGGTTTTTCGCGTCATCGAAGGGAACTACCGTTTCTGGTGCGGCAACGAGATGATCGAGGCGCCCGTCGGCTCCGTCGTCGTGCTGCCGCCGAATGTTCCGCATCATTGGCGCAATGTCAGCGATGGCATGGGCCGGATGATGGGCTTCGTCACGCCTGGTGGGTTCGAGCATTTCTTCGTTGAGCTCGAACGGGCTGGTGCGGCGACCCCTGAAGCGATCTTGCCGATCCAGAACAGGTTCGGCCTCGTTGAGATCGGCGACGGTCCTGATCCTTAAGATGCCCGATCCTTGAGATCATGATGGGTGGTATCCTATAAGTACCGTCCGGAGGATTATCATGAGCCAGAATATCTATGATACGGCGGAGTTCTTCGCCGGATATAGCACCATGCGCCGCTCGATCGAGGGGTTGGAGGGCGCCGCCGAATGGCCGGCGGTCCGCACTCAATTGCCGGAGCTCGCAGGGAAACGCGTTGTCGATCTCGGCTGTGGCTTCGGCTGGTTTGCGCGCTATGCCCGCTCGGTGGGTGCTGCAAGCGTCCTCGGCCTCGACATATCCGAGAACATGATCGGCCGCGCGAGGGCGGATACGCATGATGAGGCGATCACCTATGGGATCGGTGATCTCGAAGAGCTGGAACTGCCGGAAACCTCATTCGATTTCGCGCATAGTTCGCTCGCCTTTCACTATGTCAAAAATTTCGAGCGGCTTGTCGCCACGGTTTATCGGGCGCTCGTTCCCGGTTCACGTTTCGTCTTTACGATCGAGCATCCGATCTTCATGGCGCCGCGCAATGCCGGCTGGAGCACGGATGCCAATGGGCAGCGCATATGGCCGCTGGACAGCTATGCTATCGAAGGAAGCCGCACGACGGATTGGCTCGCCAAGGGTGTCGTCAAGCAGCACCGTCGTCTCGGCACCACGCTCAATACGCTGATATCTTCGGGTTTCACCATTCGCCATGTCGAGGAATGGGCGCCGAGCGAGCAGGATCTGGCCGAGCATCCGGAATGGGTGGAAGAACTCGACCGGCCGATGTTTCTGCTTGTCGTGGCCGAGCGTTGAACAAGACAAGCCGGTGGCGATGTGCTAACCGACGCTTAGACGGGAAACATCAAGAGAAGGGCTCTCAATGACCTCGAATTTCCTCTCGCATCTGCGCGGCGAACTGGCTGCGCTGAAGGATGCTGGCCTCTACAAGTCCGAACGTGTCATCACCTCCAAGCAGGCCGGCGAGATCGCCATTGCCTCGGGCGAGCGGGTGCTGAATTTCTGCGCCAACAACTATCTCGGCCTCGCCGATAATGAGGAGCTCGCGGAAGCCGGCAAGAAGGCGCTCGACCACTATGGCTACGGCATGGCCTCGGTTCGCTTCATCTGCGGAACGCAGGAAGAGCATAAAGAACTCGAGGCGCGCATTTCCTCCTTCCTCGGCATGGAAGACACGATCCTCTATTCCTCCTGTTTCGACGCCAACGGCGGCCTGTTCGAGACGTTACTCGGTGAAGAGGACGCGATCATTTCCGATGCATTGAACCATGCCTCGATCATCGATGGCGTGCGTCTCTCCAAGGCCAAGCGGTTCCGTTACGCCAACAATGACATGGCGGCTCTGGAAGAAGAACTGAAGAAGGCCGAAGGCAGCCGCTTCAAGATGATTGCGACCGATGGTGTCTTCTCGATGGATGGCATCATCGCCAACCTGCAGGGCGTCTGCGATCTCGCCGAAAAATATGGTGCGATGGTCATGGTGGATGACAGCCACGCCGTAGGCTTCGTCGGTAAGCATGGTCGTGGCTCGCCGGAATATTGTGGCGTCGAAGGCCGTGTCGATATCATCACGGGTACGCTCGGCAAGGCGCTTGGCGGTGCATCGGGCGGTTATACGTCGGCCAAAGCCGAGATTGTCGAGTGGCTGCGGCAGCGCTCGCGCCCCTATCTATTCTCCAACACGCTGGCGCCTGTTATCGCGGCGGCCTCGCTCAAAGTCTTCGACCTCATCGACAATGGCGATGCGCTGCGTGAGCGGCTCTCTGCCAATGCAGCGCTGTTTCGCACCGAAATGACCAAACTCGGCTTCACGCTTGCCGGCGAGGGGCATCCGATCATCCCGGTCATGTTGGGAGATGCGAAACTCGCACAGGATATGGCAGCGCTCATGCTGAAGAAGGGCGTCTATGTGATCGGCTTCTCCTTCCCGGTCGTGCCGAAGGGGCAGGCGCGTATCCGCACGCAGATGTCGGCGGCGCATTCGAAGGCGGATGTCGAGCGGGTGATTGCGGCCTTTGCCGAAACCGGCCGCGAACTCGGTGTTATCTGAGAGCCTTGAGGAGAAAAAGATCATGTCCAACATGATGAAAGCGCTGGTCAAGGCGAGGCCGGAAGTCGGCCTCTGGATGGAGAATGTGCCGGTGCCGGAGGTCGGCCCGAACGACGTGCTGATCCGGGTGAAGAAATCGGCGATCTGCGGCACGGACGTGCACATCTGGAACTGGGACCAGTGGGCGCAGAAGACCATCCCGGTGCCGATGGTCGTCGGCCATGAATTCTGCGGCGAGATAGCGGAGATCGGCTCTGCCGTCACAAAATATCATGTCGGTGAACGTGTCTCGGGTGAAGGGCATATCGTCTGCGGCAAGTGCCGCAACTGCCGCGCGGGCAGGGGGCATCTCTGCCGCAATACGCTCGGCGTCGGTGTCAACCGCCCGGGCTCCTTTGGCGAATTCGTCTGCATCCCGGAAGCCAATGTCGTACCGATCCCGGACGATATTCCGGATGAAATTGCGGCGATCTTCGATCCGTTCGGCAATGCCGTCCATACCGCTCTCTCCTTCGATCTCGTCGGCGAAGATGTGCTGGTCACCGGTGCGGGGCCGATCGGCATCATGGGCGCGCTCGTTGCCAAGCGTTCCGGCGCACGCAAGGTCGTCATCACAGACATCAATCCGAACCGGCTCGATCTCGCCCGCAAGCTCGGCATCGACTATGTCGTCGATGCATCCAAGGAAAACCTTGCCGATGTGATGAAGGCGATCGGCATGACCGAAGGTTTCGATGTCGGCCTCGAAATGTCGGGTGCGGCACCCGCCTTCCGCGACATGATCGACAAGATGAACAATGGCGGCAAGATCGCCATTCTCGGCATTGCGCCTGCTGGTTTCGAGATCGACTGGAACAAGGTCATCTTCAAGATGCTGAACCTCAAGGGCATCTATGGACGCGAAATGTTCGAGACCTGGTACAAGATGATCGCCTTCGTACAGGGCGGCCTCGATCTTTCGCCGGTCATTACCCATCGCATCAAGATCGACGAATTCCGCGACGGGTTCGAGGCGATGCGCTCGGGCAATTCCGGCAAGGTCGTGATGGATTGGATGTGAGGGGACAGGAATGAAATACGAGGGAAGCTGTCACTGCGGCAATATCGCCTTTACGGTCGAAGGCGCGTTTACGGAAGCGGTCGACTGTAACTGCTCGCTCTGCCGTCGGCGCGGCGGATTGCTGGGTTTCGTGCCGCGGGAGAAGCTGCATCTGGCGGTGCCGGAAGAAAACCTCTCGACCTATACGTTCAACAGTCATGCCATCAAACATCACTTCTGCGCCAAGTGCGGCATCGCGCCCTTCGGGGAAGCAACGGCGCCCAATGGCATGGAGATGGCATCCGTCAATCTGCGCTGCATTCCAGCGCTCGATCTGTCTGCCCTGACGGTGAATGCATACGATGGGCTGTCGCGTTAGGTCGGCGGTTCAGGGCGTGATCTCTATGGGCGTATGATCGGGGACGCGTGCCCAGATATCGCGCATCTCCTGGTCGGTGACGGCAATGCAGCCATCCGTCCAATCCCAAAGCAGGTGCATTGTCTGAAGGAAGCCCCAGCCATTGGGAAGGCCGTGGATCATGATATCGCCGCCGGGAGGATTGCCCTTCAACTCGGCATTCTGTCGATCGGCCGGATTGGGGTAGGAGATATGCAGACTGAGATGCGCCATGGACCGGGGATTTCGCCAGTCGATCTCATAGCGGCCTTCCGGTGTCTTCTCGTCGCCTTCCCGTTGCTTTGGGCCCTCATCGGCAGCGCTTCCAAGAGAAATCCGATATGTCGAAAGAGGAGTCTCATCTCGGAGGAGAACCATGCGGCGTTCGGATTTATAAACGCGAATGAGGTCGGCTCGTTGCTCCAAGGGCGCATCCGGGGGCGGCGAACCTGAACCGATCTTGGCCATGACTTTCATATAGGCGAGCACGCCGAGGGCGACGGTGGCTGAAATGATCAACTTTCTTCTGAACATCACGATCCCAATCCTTGAGCTGACGAAATCGCCACACCGCTTTAGCCGAATGCCACGTCAGTAGTTGAGCAGGATCTGCCCGATGGGATCGCGTATTCTGATGACCAGCAGCTTCGCGGTATATGTGTCGGACCCGTTGAAGAAGTGAAATTTACGCTCACGGCCTATTTCCGTGCTGAATTGCTGATTGCCGAAGGAGCAATCGGAGGCGCATTCGATTTTCAGCTGACTTCCGCGATCGGGTGATTTCGAGAAGTCCGTAATGCTCAGCGAATGTATTGGTCCGATGTCCTTGACCAGTTCGCAGGTCTTGCCGTTATAGCAAGTGGCGGACCCAGCTATCGGATCGCGATCTGCGAACAAAATCCCGAAGCTGATTGTGCTGCTGGTATCCTCGGGATAGCCGCTTGCCGGGAAGACGGCGAACAACGCGATAAGTGCAAGCAGAACCGGAGCGGAATTCGCCATAATCGTGCGCGCCTCTTTTTTGCAACTCATGTTGGCGATTTGCGAAGAATCTATGGCGTACTGTTGGAGCGAGTTGCGGTTCTTCCAGTGTTTGCGCAAAAGCCCTTGTCTTTTGCCGGTGACATACTAGATAAGCTTCGCAATCGCTGGCGCGGTTCAAAGCCTGTGGATAAGGCTTTTTCCGGGTTTTCGGTGGCTTTTTTTCTGGAAAAGCTTGACGAGAACAAATTTTGTGGGAATCACCGTTCCACTTGAGCGGTGAACTGGGTCAAGGCGGATCGCACAACCATGGCCGGAAATCCAATGGCAATGAAGTTTTGCTGTCCGATGCCGGCAATCGTGGTTAATCAGGCTTTAAATGTCATCCCGTTAGGTGGGGTATAGGTGATTCGAGGCCGGCGCGCACGTGCCAGGCCACGACAGGGCCATTCACCGCAGCGAGTATGAATAGCGTCAGGAAGGCGACGATATAAATGGCAACGAAGGTCAAAGAGAACGAAGAAGCGGAAGTCGAACGCGACGGCGCAAGCGACGGCCCTCTTCTCGATCTTTCCGATGACGCGGTCAAGAAGATGATCAAGGCCGCCAAGAAGCGCGGCTATGTGACGATGGACGAGCTGAACGCCGTCCTCCCTTCCGAAGAAGTGACGTCCGAACAGATCGAAGACACGATGTCTATGCTGTCGGACATGGGCATCAACGTCATCGAAGACGAAGAAGCCGAGGAAGCCGGCGCTTCCGGTAGCGATGACGACGACAGCTCCGACAGCGAAGACGGCGAGGGCGGCGAGCTTGCGCCTTCCAGCGGCACCGCGCTTGCGACCGCCAAGAAGAAAGAGCCGACCGACCGTACCGACGACCCGGTGCGCATGTATCTGCGCGAAATGGGTTCCGTCGAGCTTCTGTCGCGCGAAGGCGAAATCGCCATCGCAAAGCGCATCGAGGCCGGCCGCGAAACGATGATCGCAGGCCTCTGCGAGAGCCCGCTGACGTTCCAGGCGCTGATCATCTGGCGCGACGAACTGAACGAAGGCACGACGCTGCTGCGCGAGATCATCGATCTCGAAACCACCTATTCCGGTCCGGAAGCCAAGGCTGCCCCGCAGTTCCAGAGCCCCGAGAAGATCGAGGCCGACCGCAAGGCTGCCGAGGAAAAGGAAAAGACCCGGCGCGCCCGCTCTGGTGACGACGACATCACCGATGTCGGCGGCGAAGGCATGCCTCCTGAAGAGGAAGAAGAGGACGAGGACGAATCCAACCTCTCTCTTGCCGCGATGGAAGCCGAGCTGCGCCCGCAGGTCATGGAAACGCTCGACATCATCGCCGAGACCTACAAGAAGCTGCGCAAGCTGCAGGACCAGCAGGTCGAGCAGCGCCTTGCCGCCACCGGCACGCTGTCTTCCGCCCAGGAGCGCCGCTACAAGGAGCTCAAGGACGAACTGATCAAGGCCGTGAAGTCGCTGTCGCTCAACCAGAACCGCATCGATGCGCTGGTCGAGCAGCTCTACGACATCAACAAGCGCCTCGTTCAGAACGAAGGCCGCCTGCTGCGTCTGGCTGAATCCTACGGTGTCAAGCGCGACAGCTTCCTGGAACAATACCAGGGCGCTGAACTTGATCCGAACTGGATGAAGTCGATCGGCAATCTGGCCGCTCGCGGCTGGAAGGAATTCGCCAAGAGCGAAAACACGACGATCCGCGACATCCGCCAGGAGATCCAGAATCTCGCGACGGAAACCGGCATCTCGATCTCGGAATTCCGCCGCATCGTGCACATGGTGCAGAAGGGCGAGCGCGAAGCGCGTATCGCCAAGAAGGAAATGGTCGAAGCGAACCTTCGCCTCGTCATCTCCATCGCCAAGAAGTACACGAACCGCGGTCTGCAGTTCCTCGACCTCATTCAGGAAGGCAATATCGGCCTGATGAAGGCGGTCGACAAGTTCGAATACCGTCGCGGTTACAAGTTCTCGACCTATGCGACGTGGTGGATCCGCCAGGCGATCACCCGCTCGATCGCCGACCAGGCCCGCACGATCCGTATTCCGGTGCATATGATCGAAACGATCAACAAGATCGTTCGTACCTCGCGTCAGATGCTGCATGAAATCGGCCGCGAGCCGACGCCGGAAGAACTGGCCGAAAAGCTCGCCATGCCGCTCGAAAAGGTCCGCAAGGTCCTGAAAATCGCCAAGGAGCCGATCTCGCTCGAAACCCCCGTGGGTGACGAAGAGGATTCGCACCTCGGCGATTTCATCGAAGACAAGAACGCGCTGCTGCCGATCGACGCCGCCATCCAGGCGAACCTGCGCGAGACGACGACCCGCGTTCTGGCATCGCTGACGCCGCGCGAAGAGCGCGTCCTGCGCATGCGCTTCGGCATCGGCATGAACACCGACCACACGCTCGAAGAGGTCGGCCAGCAGTTCTCGGTCACCCGCGAACGTATCCGACAGATCGAGGCGAAGGCGCTGCGCAAGCTCAAGCATCCGAGCCGCTCGCGCAAGCTGCGCTCGTTCCTGGACAGCTGAGCGTTTTCACGCATCCAACGACCGATACCAGAACCCGGCCAGCCTTGCTGACCGGGTTTTTCTTTGGTTTCAGTCACTACAAATGAGCCTTTCGGGCTATTGCTAAGCCGGATTGATGGCTCGCTTTTTGTTGTCGCCCTGTGGTGATGGGCCTATAATTTCCCTCGCGGGGGAATTGAGCGGTCGCAGCATGCGAACGGTTTCGCAAGCCTGCTTGGATGACCATGGCCTCCGCCGGGAGGTGTAACATGACCACTTACATTCTCATGATAAACTGGACGGATCAGGGCATCCGCAATGTGAAGGAATCTGCCAAACGGCTCGATGCGGCAAAAGCTCTGATGGGCAGCTTGGGCGGCTCCTTCGAGCGCTTTTATCTCACCATGGGCGAATATGACATGGTGGCTATTTGCGAGGCACCCGACGACCGGGTGATAGCGCGATTTACGCTATCGCTTGGCATGGGCGGCAATGTGCGCACGAAAACCTTGAAGGCATTTTCGGAAGTGAATTATCGCGACATCATCGCGTCGCTCGCATAGATCAGGATGGTCGATAAGTGGTGATGAGCCAGATATGGCGTTGTGGCTGGTCCGCAGCGCTGGCAGTGTCGCTGCGCCTTGAACCCAGAGCATGGACTTGCCTTCGATGGAACATGCCGGCCTGTTGCAGAGAGGAAGATTCGATCCGGCCTGGCCGGCATCGCTCGCACTGCATCTTGCCATCATCGCAATCCTGCTGGCATTCCTGCCCGACGTGAAGCCGCTCAGGGCGCCGCCGGAGGAGAGTGTCGACGTCGAGGTCGTATCACCGCCGCCTGCCACCGCAATTCCCGTTCCGCAGCCTGCGGCCCTGTCGCCGCCGCAAAGCCGTGGGGACAGCGGAAGTCCGGCGGATGGGGACATCCTGCCGTTGATGCCCGAGACGGCGTCCAGAGAGGTGCTTCCGTCTGCGCCGGCGCTGGCGAAGCCGGCGGTATCAGGTCCACCGCCGCTGATGCAGGCGACGGAACTCTTTTCCGCAAAAACACTCGGCAGCCCGCGCAGCCGCAACGCACGTCAGCTGCTTGGCACGCTGTCCGGTGAGGAGCGCAATCTGCAGCTCTGCAACCTCGAAGCGCTGGAGCAGGTCAACCGTTCCCGTCCGGGATCGGTGCCCGATCTCGTGGCACCTTACGCCATGAAGCCGGAGAAGGTGAGGGGCAACAGCATCGAGGTGGATGGCGGGGCTTTCCGAAGCAAGCGGAACTGGTTCAATATCCGCTTCCATTGCGAGGTGGATCCCGCGGGAAAGACTGTCACCGCCTTTGCCTTTGCGATTGGCGATGCCATTCCGAAGGACCTGTGGCAGGAGCACAATCTGGTGGCCGAGGATGGCGAGGCCGATCAGTGAGTCCGCTGCCAACAGTCACGAAGGTCATCATCACAAGGTTTTTTCCATTTGTGGCTTGATGCTGCCGGTTTTAAAGGCCACATCGCTGCTGTGACAGAAGAAGAAGTCGAACCGGCAGATACCGATCACGAGACGGAACACCAGGAGCCCCGCGCTCGCTGGGGTGTTATCGCGTCCGTGCTGGTGCATGTGCCCATCGTCGCGCTGTTGATTTTCGGCCTCCCTAAGATCCAGGCGCAACCCGCCGAGGACGAGAGCGTGAAGGTCGAGCTCGTGCCGCCGCCGGAAGAGAAGAAGGAAGACGAGAAAAAGCCGGAGGAAAAGCCAAAAGAGGAAAAGAAACCACAGGAACAGGCAAAGGCCGAACCACCGCCACCACCACCGCCACCAGCACCGCCTCCTTCTCCGTCGCCACCGAGTCTGCCTCCACCTTCGTCCGAGAAGCGGGCGGGCGGGAGTTCACCTGTTTTCGAATTTGGAGACAAGAACACCGGCCCGATGAAGTCCGTGAATGGAAACGCCTCGGAAGGAGAGAAAAAGGATACACCGGTTCCTCCACCGCCTTCGCCTCCGCAGCCACCGGAAGAGCAGACAGCGGAAGCTACCAGTACGTCTCAGCCGCTTGAGCAGCCCGCCGGAAATCCGGTTCCAAAAGAAATAGAACCGCCGCAGATCGCTGCTGCCGATACACATTCGGAACGCGACGCGCCTGCCGCTGCGACAACCGAAGAGGTGAAGACCAGTTTCGAACCCGAAAAGCCTTCGGTGCCCAAGAAGCCCGCACTGCAAAAAGATCAAGTGTCGAAGGCGCCATTGCCCGAGGTAAAAACGTTGTTTTCGCAGAATATGACGGACGATCAGATTGCGCAGACGGCAATGGGTAACATGCAGCGCGGCGAGCGCATGAACCAATTATGCAGGTCAGAACTCGATCAGCAGATAATTCATGAGAATCCGAGATTTCGGGGTGCCGAGCTACCGTCATATTCGCTAACCAACGAAACTGTTATCGAAACGAGGAAGGGGGCCTTTTTCAAGAGCGGAAAATGGTACAACGTACAGTTCCGATGTGAAGTGGATCCCGACGCAAAGAGGATACTGTCGTTTGCATTTAAGTTCGGTGGGCCGCTTCCCGAGAGCCAGTATCCGATTTACAACTCTCGCCGATAGCTGTTCGCTAGCCTTGCTTCATTCGCGCAACAGCCACACGCAAGGCATCATCTCTATCGTTTCCCCATAGCCGTTATGGTACGGTAGCGAAGGGACACATGATATGTCGAACGAGATCGAGCACTTCTTCGAGCGCCAGGAAGAAGCTGTCAGCCTGTTGTTTCTGGAAAACAAGGCAGACGAGCTGACCGATATTCTGGTCGCGGCTCTGGAAGAAGCTTTCGAAATTCTCGCTGAAAGCGCGCCGGTCGGAACCTTTCACTAAGGCCGTCACCCAAGCTCCCGACGGAGCCTTTTCCCCCAGGGATCATCATGGTCGTTCGGCTTCAGGAAGATGGCAGGCTGCCGGCCTCGCTCCGGAACCGTCTCGGCGGCTATGAATGGCGGCGGGACGCTCTCGGGCGGTCCTCGGCCTGTGTTTTTCGTCTGGAGGGCGAAGGGCGTCCGGGGCTTTACCTGAAGGTCGAAGAGGCCGGACCGTTTTGCGAGCTCGCCGACGAAGCCGAGAGACTTGTCTGGCTTCGCAGCCAGGGCCTCGATTGCCCTGAAGTCATTGCCCATGAGAGCGACGGAGAGCGCAATTTTCTTCTGATGACGGCGCTGCCGGGCGTGGATCTCGTCACTGCCGCAACGCTGTTGCCTGAAGAGCGCATCGAGATCCTCGCCTCTGCGCTCAGTGCGCTCCATAGCTTCGATATCAATGCCTGTCCGTTCGATCATCGGCTGGAGAAGCGCCTCGCGGCCGCTGCAGCGCGCATGCGCGCCGGCGTCGTCGACGAAACGGATTTCGACGAGGAGCGGCTCGGCAAGAGCGCCTTCTTCCTCTTCGGCGAATTACAGCGGCTGCGGCCGGAAAGCGAAAATCTCGTTATAACGCATGGCGATGCGTGCCTGCCGAATTTCATGGCGGCGGGCGGTCGATTCGCCGGTTACATCGATTGCTGCCGCCTCGGTGTTGCCGACCGCTATCAGGATGTCGCGCTCGCCTGCCATAGCATCGGCTATAATTTTGGCGAGGAATTCGTGCGGCTGTTTCTCAATGCCTATGGCCTTTCGATCATCGATCCTGTGAAGATGGACTATTATCAGCTCCTCGATGAGTTCTTTTAGAACTCCTGTTTTGGCGCAATTCCGCACGCGAAACTGCTGCCCATTCTGGGCTTGCTAGGCTCGCTGCCGGCTGGCACAGTCGGGCGCGAAGGAGTTTGCCATGGCCGCCAGCCAGTTCAGGATGCTGCGTTCGTCCGTGCCCGGCGTGGAGGCGGTGGTGGCGACATCAGGCCATCGTTTCGCGCGCCACACGCATGAGCAGTTCGGCATTGGCCTCATCTTTTCCGGGGCGCAGAAATCGTTGAGCGGGCGCGGCATGGTCGAGGCGGAGGCCGGCGATCTTATCACCGTCAACCCGAACGAGATTCATGACGGCGCGCCGATCGGCGAGGCGCGCTCCTGGAGCATTCTCTATTTTGATCCTGCGGTGATGGAGGGGCTTGCGCGCGAGGTTGCAGGAGGCGGGACCAATCGGTCGGAAATTCCGCGCCCTGTCATTCACGACAGGCTGCTCGCTGATCGATTTCGCGTGCTGTTTTCCGCTGTGACCGGGGATGGGGAAGGGATGCGCTGCGAGGAGCTGCTCCTGTCGGTCATTGCCGATGCCTTGCGGGAAACCGCGATGACGGAGGGGCTGGCCATTGCACCGCATTCCATTGTCCATGCGCGTAACATGATCGATGATGATCCGGCGGGCGAGATCTCGCTTTCCGATCTGGCACGGGAGAGCGGCCTCAGCCGGTTTCAGGTGCTGCGCGCCTTTGCGCGGGCAACGGGTTTCACGCCGCATGCCTATCACGTTCAGGCCCGCGTGCACCTTGCCCGGCGGCTGATCGCCGGTGGTGCGGCCCTGGCGGAGGCCGCAGCGGAAAGCGGCTTTGCCGACCAGAGCCATATGACGCGCGCCTTCGTTTCCCGCTATGGCCTGACGCCCGGCACCTATGCGCGCGGGCATTCCTGATCGCTTGCCTGTTCCCTTGCAATTTCGTTCAAGACCCCTGGCCTTTCAGCCTGTTTGCTTGCCCCGTCTCGAAAGGAGCGGCAGATGAGCAGGGAATTTCAAGGTTATATCTATCTCACATTGGCCATGACGACGGTCGGCAGTACCGTTGTCGCCAGCAAGGTCATTGCTTCCGGATTGCCGCCTTTTACGGCGACGGCCCTGCGTTTTGCGGTGGCCTTTCCCTTCTTCCTCTTCCTGATGCGATGGACAGGATCGCGGCTGTTACGGCTTTCCGGACGGGATTGGCTGATCCTCGTCACGCAGGCCGGTGCTGGGAGCGTGGGCTACACGACGCTGTTGATTTCGGGCCTGTCGCTGACATCGGCGGCCAATGCCGGCGTCATCATCGGCACGCTGCCGGTCGTCTCGGCGGCAATCTCCATTCTCGTGCTTGGCGAGAGGCCGCAGCGCTTCCTGCTTCTGGCAATCGGGCTGGCTGCAGCCGGCGTCTTTTCCATTGCCTTCTCGCCGGCTGCCGGCAGCGGGTCTCTCGTCGGTGACATGCTGATTTTCGGCGCGGTCATCTGCGAGGGGCTGTTCATCCTGCTCAACAAGCGGCTTGGCACGTCGATCCCGCCATTGACGCAGTCGGCGCTGATGACGGCCATCGGCTTCGTCGTTGCGGGTGTGCCCGCCTTGTTTGAGCATCATGATATCGGCATCGCCTCGCAGCCCGCTCTGCTTGCGGTCGTCTATTACGCGCTGGTGCCGACTGTCGGCGGCTTCATCCTCTGGTATGCGGGAGCGGAGCGCGTCAGTGGCGCGGAGGCCTCTCTGTTTACGGCTGTTGCGCCGGCAACAGCCGTCATTTTTGCCTTCCTGGTTCTTGGAGAGGCGGTTGGTTCCAACCAGATTTTCGGGATTGCCTGCGTTCTGGCCGCGGTCATAGGCCTTGGCCTCGCCAGCCTGCGGCGAACGGCCAAGGTTTAAGCGGGGCGGAAGACGTTGCGGTATTGCCGCGGCGTCATTCCGGTTTGCGTCCTGAACTGCCTGTTGAAATTGGCAAGCGAACTATAGCCGACGGCATCGGCGATATGGCCGACGGGCTGGACCGTGGCCGAAAGGCGGGCGCAGGCATCGCCGATGCGCATGCGGATCAGGTAGTCCGAGAAGGTGGTGCCGGTATGGCGGCGGAAGAGCCTGTGCAGGCCCGAGACGCTGAGGGCAGCTATATCGGCAAGTTCTTCCAGCGCGATCGTGCGGGCATAGTTCAGATGCACATGAGTAAGCACCCTGTCGATCCGTTCACGGCTCTCCTGCAACTCACGGCTTTGGCCGGGTGTACTGGCAAGCGGAGATGCCTGCCGGTCTGCGGCAATGGCGCCGAGGATGTTAAAGAGCAAGAGCAGCCGTTCGGCCGGGGGCTTTGCGAAGATGGCTTCGATATTGCTGCGGACGGCAGCGGCCGCTTCCTTCGAGAAGTGCAAGCCGCGATCTGCACGAGCAAGCATTGCTTCGACGGGGCGCAGTTCCACCGCGCCTGATGTCATTTGCCGCATCCAGTCCGGGTGGAACCAGAGCACGAGGGCGATATGCGGGTTTGCCTCGTCGTATTTGGCCCGCGATACCCAGGTGTGTGGCAGGTTCGGCCCGACGAGCACGAGGTCGCCGTCCTCATATTCCCCCGTGTGATCGCCGATGAAGCGCTGGCCGATGGAGTTCAGCGTCAGCGTCAGCTCGAATTCGGGGTGGTGGTGCCACTGGAAGGGGATCGCGTCATCCAGCCGCCGGTTCAGCATGCTCCAGGAGCTGTCGGCGTGGCGTGGCAGGATTTCGAGATACGGCCTCATCAAGCGCCTCTCAGATAATTGACGCCAGAATAGTATCATATTTTGCCAAGCTGACACAACATGAGTTGCGACGAGCCGCTACACTCTCTCCATCGCCTGAAACAACAGGAATGGATCAAATGATGGGAGGATCTCATGGAACTGGCAGTGAAACGCGACGCTCATCCGACGGCCTCGTCGGTCACCACGCAGCTCAAGGACATCAAGAAGAGACTGCCGCTGCGCGTGCTCTCGGAAGCGGACTGGCAGCACTGGACGACGAAGGGCTATGTCATCGTTCGCCAGGCCGTTCCTGCAGCCAATGTCGAGCGGCTTGCGGAGGTGCTCTGGCGTTTTGACGAGAAGGATCCGAACGATTCCTCCACCTGGTATGCGCCGCAGCGCCGTGAGCACAAGATGAAAGAGCTCAACAATACCGGCATGCTGGAAATCTATAATCACCAGGCAATGTGGGATAACCGGATGGAGAAGCGCGTCTATGACGTCTTCGTCGATATCTGGGACCGCGAAGACCTGTGGGTGACGATCGACCGCGCCAATCTCAACCCGCCGAAGAAGGTCAAGGGCAATCCCAACGGCTTCATCCACTGGGATGTCGATACGTCCATCCGACCGATGCCGATCGGCGTGCAGGCAGTCCTGAGCCTGAAGAAGCAGGACGGCGATGTCGGCGGCTTCCAGTGCGTACCCTATCTCTTCGAACATTTCGACGAATGGGTGAAGACGCAGCCCGAGGACCGCGATCCGATGCATCCTGATATGACCGGCCTTTCAACTGTCAATATCGACATGGAGCCGGGTGACCTGATGATCTTCAACTCGCTGCTCGCCCATGGCGTTCGCCCGAACCATGCGGAGAACCGTGTGCGCATGGCGCAATATATCTCCATGCATCCGGCCGAATACGATAACGCCGAAGAGCGCGAAGAGCGCATCCGCCTGTGGCGGGAGCTCGATCATCCGAAGCGCGATGCCTTCCCCGGCGATCCGCGCGAATGGGAAAAGCACAATGCCAAGACCGCCGAGCTGACGCCGCTCGGCCGCAAGCTGCTCGGCCTCGACCGCTGGTAAGCAGATAGCAGATCACAAGCCGCGGAGGTCAACGTCTCCGCGGCTCTTTCCGCATCGTCGATGCGCACATCTGCGGCTTATGAAATCGGCCGAACGAGAATGGTCGCGCAGCCTCTTGGGATGGTCGCTTGCACACCCTATCTCTTTCGGAGAGATATCAATCCGGAGATGACGTCCATGTCAGGCAAGCCGATTAAGATTCCCGGGCCGGATCATCCGATCACCGTCGAACACAATCCCTCCCGTGTCGTCGTCAAGCTCGGCGGGCGCGTGATCGCGGATACGCATGATGCGCTGACCCTGCGCGAGGCTTCCTATCCGCCGGTGCAGTATATTCCACGCAAGGATGTGGATATGTCGCTGCTGGAGCGCACCGAGCACGAGAGCCATTGCCCCTATAAGGGAGATGCCTCCTATTACAGCATTCGTGATGGCGGCGAGCGTTCGAAGAATGCGATCTGGACCTACGAGGCGCCCAATCCCGCCGTAGCCAACATCAAGGACCATTTGGCCTTTTACCCTGACAGGGTCGATTCCATTGAAGAGCTGCCGTCGCCCGAAGCAGGCCAGTTCTAAGGTATAACCAGACTTCCACCTATGACCTACGCATCAGTCAAATGACGATGGATGCGTAAGCGTATTGGGTTAATATGAATACCCTTCAGGTTGCAGTATCTTTGCCGCGCGCGGGGTATTGCAGACCCGGGGGCCTTATGAAACTCGACCAGGTGGAGCTTCGTTCCGAAGTATTGGATATCCGCATCGTAGAGAGCATCGGCGATGGTTCTTTCAATTTTGAGTTCGATGTCTTTCGCAGTGACGGATATGTTCTGATCCTGCTGGAAATACTGGCGGGAAGGGGTGATTTCCTTGTTCAGGGTTTCAGTGAAGAAAATAGCGCCGCCACATCCCTCCGGAGCCGGCAAAGGGTCTACATATTAAGACCGGTCGACGCTACTCGCAGGATTGCTGTAGGCATGTTTGCAGCCGTCAACAGCAAGGTCCGGGCGACGATCGCCTGCTTCAAGCGGAAGATCGTCGATACATCCGAGGAATTGTCCTGTCCTCTGTGCCGAGCGCTTTCCAAGCTGCTGGTCGCATCCGCACTTTCCTGGATGGGCATTCCATCTCCCGACATTCTGGATAGGGTCGAGATTTCGACGGCCCCCACTGTCGAGCAGATGAGGAATCTTCTTGGTGGTGCAGCGACCTTAGGCAGTTCGCAAAATGAGCTGCTCGCTCTCATTGGTCCGGATTTGCGTATGGCAATCCTTGACGTCATGGAAGAGACCATGTGGCTGCTCGATATGCGCGACCAGCTCCATACTGCGGCGTGCCAGATGGTCGGCTGCTGTCCGCGCTCGACTTGATGCGGCAATTGCGCATCGGAGCTTATTGCGGTTGACATGGATCACTTTCAGGCAGAACACCGTTCCGCTCTTATAAGATTCCTATAGGCGCCTGTGGCTTGGCCGCAGGCCGGTGACTGAACCATGGACATACCAGTGAAAGAGCGGGAAAGCGTTCTGCGCCATCCCGGCTATCTGAACTTCGCCGCCTCCCGGGTCTTTTCCTCACTTTCCTTCCAGTCCGTGGCGATCGCCATGGGATGGATGATCTACGATCAGACGCATAGCGCCTTCGCGCTCGCGCTCGTCGGTTTCTGCCAGTTTCTGCCGATGGCCGTGCTGACCTTTGTCGTCGGTCATGTCGCCGACCGGTTCGATCGCCGGCGGATCGGGCTTGCCTGTCAGTTGATCGAGGCTGTTACCTCGCTGGTTCTGGCTATCGCAACCTGGCAGCAATGGCTGACACCGGCCGGAATTTTGGTCGCGGTCACCATCATGGGCGCCGTTGTCGCCTTCGAGCGGCCGACCATGGCGGCGCTCCTGCCCAGTATCGTGCCGGTTTCGATGCTGCAGAGAGCCGTTGCCACGTCGACCTCGATGATGCAGACGGCGCTGATCATCGGCCCCTCGCTCGGTGGCCTTCTCTATGGCGTGAGCCCCATTGCGCCCTTCGCGGTCGCAGCCGTGCTTTTTGCAGTGGCGAGCTTCAATGTGATTTCGATCCGCATGCAGTGGACGCCTTCGAAACGCGAGCCGGTAACACTTACGTCCGTCTTCGCCGGCGTTTCCTTCATCCGCAGCCGACCGGTGATGCTCGGCACCATCTCACTTGATCTGTTCGCAGTGCTGCTCGGGGGCGCGACGGCCCTGCTGCCGATGTTTGCACGCGATATTCTCCATGCCGGCCCGTGGGGCCTTGGCCTGCTGCGGGCGGCACCAGCGATCGGTGCGCTTGCCATGTCCATCGTGCTGGCCCGCCGGCCGCTGACATCGGATGTCGGCCGCAAGATGATGATGGCAGTGGCAGTCTTTGGTGTCGCCACAATCGTCTTCTCGCTCTCGACCAATATAGCGGTCTCCGTCATCGCGCTGCTCGTCGTCGGTGCGTCCGACACGGTCAGCGTCGTCGTGCGAAGCTCTCTCGTGCAGCTTCTGACGCCTGACGAGATGCGTGGCCGCGTCAATGCCGTGAATTCGCTCTTCATAGGCACATCCAACCAGCTCGGTGAATTCGAGTCCGGCATGCTTGCCGGCGTGATCGGCCCGGTGGTGGCCGGCATCGTTGGCGGGGTCGGTACGATTGCCGTCGTGCTCCTGTGGACGCGGCTTTTCCCGGATCTCCTCAAGGTGAAGACCCTTCAGGGTTAGGCCCTGTCTCCTTGCCGCATAGGCCGTGGGCATTAATTGACGCGCCCATGTCGGATGCCGCCGGCGTCGAACGTCCTTCGGACGTTAAAACGAAGGGAGATCTGCAATGTCCTATGTTGATGGTTTCATCGTCGCCGTTCCCCGCGGGAATGTCGATGCCTACAAGGAATTCTCTGCCTATGCCGGATCGATCTGGAAGGAATACGGCGCGCTTGAATATGTCGAATGCCTCGGCAACGACGTGCCCTATGGTGAGCTGACCTCGTTTCCACGCGCCGTGATGGCCAAGGATGACGAGGTCGTGGTCTTTTCCTGGATCCTCTACAAGTCCAAACAGCAGCGCGACGAGGTCAATGCCAAGGTAATGGCCGATCCACGCCTTTCCAGCGACAAGTGGCAGATGCCTTTTGACGGCAAGCGCATGATCTATGGCGGCTTCGAGGAACTGCTGCGGCTGTAACCTCAGAGATGCGGCATTGACTTCGGGGGCAAGGCACGCCACCTCGCGAGAGACAATCTGCGACGGAGACCGCCTTGCCCCAGACGATGCTTACACTATCCACCCGCGGTCAGGGCCTCTACGAATTCACCGATCAGGCTAATGCCTTCGTGCGACAGTCCGGCATGGACGAGGGGTTGCTGACTGTCTTCGTGCGCCATACCTCCTGTTCGCTGCTCGTGCAGGAAAATGCCGACCCTGACGTGAAGACGGACCTCAACAATTTTTTCCGCCGCCTCGTGCCGCCATCATCCGACCCATCGATGCGATGGGTCATCCATACGAGCGAGGGGCCGGACGACATGCCGGCCCACATAAAGGCGGCGCTGAACCAGGTTTCGATCGGCATTCCCGTCGGCAACGGCCGGCTGATGCTAGGCACCTGGCAAGGCATCTATCTCTTCGAACACCGTGATCGCCCGCATCGGCGCGACGTGATCCTGCATCTCGGCCCGTAGATTGGCTTGCGCATTCCGGGACGAAAGCGACGGCGCCGCTTTGCCGGGCATTGGTTCTGCGCCGTTAACCGTCCTGAATGCCAACTGAATGGCCGGTTCGAACAGCATTCAGCTTCATGCGTTTAGTCTCGAGACAATCCCAAAAGGGAGATTGAGGAAACACCACGAGGAGACAAACCCGAATGTCGCATTTCCTTGCCAAGGCTTCGCTTGCCGCACTGCTTGCCCTGAGTTCCATTCCTTTTGCCGGCTCCGCCGCTTTCGCCGCGCCGCAGTCCGATTTCATCGTCAAGGCGCAGTATAATCGCCCGCCGGTTCGCGGCTGCTCGCCGATGCAGGCTATCCGCAAAGCCCGCTATTCCGGTTTGCGCGATGTGCGCATTTCAACCATAACACCGCGCCGGGTCGTCGTTGCCGGTCGTGACCGCCGTGGCTGGGATCGCATGACCTTCGCCAACGTGCGCGGCTGCCCGCTCATGTATCGCTGATCGGTGGACCGGGGGCAGGGGAACTTGAAGCAGGAAAACCTCGCCTCCGCCTGTTTTGCCTTGACCGCGATGCTTTCGCCCGTCTTCTCTCGGAACTGTATGCAAGTGATTCCGAAATAGGCTCCGGCAGTTGCCAGCGTGGCTATCAACCATGAGGATCTTTTTTATGATGCAGTTTATGGCGAAGGCCGGGCTTGCCGCCCTTCTTGCCGCCGCTGCGCTGGCCGGCACCGTTGCGCCGGCTGCAGCACAGGTAAATATCATTATCGGTGAACCGGACCGTGGGCCGCCCCCGCCGGATTGGCGTCGTCCGCCGCCACCGCCGCCGGGTTATGGCCGTCCGCCTCTGCCTCCGCCGGGTTACGGGCGTCCGCCCCGCGGCGGCTGCGATCCGCGCATCGCTGCAAACATCGCCGAGGATTACGGCCTGCGCCGTACGCGCGTCGTTGATATCACGCCGCGCCGTGTCATCGTGCAGGGCTGGAGCCGCCGCGGCCCGAGCGAGATGACTTTCGGCAACGTTCGCGGCTGCCCGCTCCTGCGCCGCTGACGCCAGGCGCGACCGTTCAGTGCGTAAAAAACCGCCCTTGCAGATAGCAGGGGCGGTTTTCTTTTGAGCGGCTTTCCCGTCGGGGCAGGGCGCCGAAGCGCCCTGCGGAGACTTACTGTTCGATTGCGAAAGTCACGCTGACGGTGACATTGTAGCTGTTCTCGCCGCCCTGAACGGGAACGGCAGCGGCGTCGGAAGCTTCCTTCATCATCGCTGCGCGATAAACCGGCTGCGGCATCGGGCGCACGACATTTTCGCTGATTTCGACGATGCGGCCTACCTTCACGCCGGCGGCTTCACTCAGTGTCTTCGCCTTCTTGATCGCATTGGCGACAGCGTTCTTGCGGGCTGCCTCCAGGGCTGCTTCCGGCTTGTCGTTGGTGAACTGGATATCACCGCCCTGATTGATGCCGAGGGTGACGGACTGGTCGATGATCTCGCCCAGCTTGGAAAGGTCACGGACGCGAACGGTGACCGAATTGCTGGTCTGGTAGCCGATCAACTGCGGCGGCTGTGGCTGATTGTCGACCGGCTGCGGGTAATTGTACTGCGGCTGGATCGAAAAGCCGGACGTCTGCAGGTCACGGTCGGCGATGCCGCTCTTCTTCAGTGCGGCCAGCACCTCGTTCATCGCCTTGTTGTTTTCATCGAGCGCTTCGCGGGCAGTCTTGGCCTGCTTGACCACGGACAGATTGACGACGGCCATATCGGGAGCCAATGCCGATTCGCCCTCTCCGGACACGTTGATGACCGCTTCGCGCGGCTGATTCTCCTGCGCAAGAAGTGGAGCGGATGCCGCGAGCGGCAGGCTCAGAAAGGCTGTCAGAAGGGCAGTCTTGGTATAATTCGGCGCCATGTTTGTTCCTCGGCTGTTTGCGTCCCTGCGAGCTTTGTGTCTGCGGATTGTGAAGCTATTGCGGCAGAAATCGATGCGGGAACTGCTTTATCATGATGGTTGCTTTCGACCAAAGAGTGTGAGGGCAATCAACGCATGGTAGACAATCTGAACCTCTCGCTGCTCCTGCGGACGATGACCATCACGGTCTATCCCTTCGATGTGGCGTTAGAGCGCGGGTGGTTGACCGAGGTTAATGTCTTTACGGTCAAGAACAATCTGATAGAGCTAGGGCCGAACAGCCACGACACGGCAATTGCGACGAAGCTCGACTACAGGCGGCAGTAATTCAAGGGAATACGCCGCTCCGTCACCCAACTGCTTCGTGCTGCCGACTATGCTAGAAGGGTGCAATATTCTCCATGGTAGCGAGCGAAGAGCCCACCGCCACGCCCTCCCGCCTCAAGCCTGTACTCATCATCCTGTGGCTGCTGCTGATTTCGGCACCCATTCTGGAAAGCGACAGCTATCGCTATGCGGCGCTGCTGCTGATCGGGACGATCTTTGTCTGGTTCAAGCCGAATTTGAGCCTGCTGAAGCGAGACTGGCTGGCCAACGCCTGTGTTGCCTGGGGCGCCTATGCACTGCTGCGCTTCCTCTTCGGCCTGATCGTCTACGGCGAGAAGGGTGCGTCCGACTGGCTCTACGCCTTTCCGCTGTTTTTCCCAGCCGTCGGCATCGCGCTTTATTCCAGCCGGAAAGAGGTCGGGACGGTCCTGGCGATCTATTTCCCGATCGCACTTGCAGCGCTGCTGATCTCCACCGACTACCAACCGATTCTTGCAGGCGACGACCGTATTTCGCCGCTCTTCCATAACAACCTGATCCATGGCGCCATCGGCTGCGGTTTTCTGATGATCGGCGCCTTCTACTGGCTGTTGCACGCCTGGGAGACCGGCAAGCTCGAGCGCCGTTCCGGCAGCTGGATCATTGCCGTCGCGACGCTCATCATCGCGCTCTGCCTTTTCAACATTTACGGCTCGAAGGCGAAAGGCGTCTGGCTGAGCCTTGTCCTCGTCGGGCCTCTCATGCTGGCCTCGATGCTGCTTTATGCAAACAGACGCCGGGCTGCGCTGGTAGGAGCTGCTGTCGTTGCTCTCGTGGCAGCAGCGCTTTTTGTCGGCGGCGATGATATCTGGAGGTTTGCCGGCCCCACTTATGAGGCCACCGTTCGGATCGAGACCGAAATCTCCGCACATGGCGTTGGGGATGCCGTCGCTGCTGCGATCGCGTCAAGAGCTACGCCGGAATCGATGAGTGAACGGCTGCAGCTCTGGGCGAATGCTTCGGAAGTGATTGCCCAGGCGCCTCTCTTTGGTGCCGGCAACCATTGGCTCACCCTCTGGAATTCGACCACCTATGCCAGCGTGCCCTATACTCTGCTCCATAACGGCTACTTCGAGATGCTTGTTCGCCACGGGCTGTTCGGCATCATCGTTTTCGCCATATTGGCAACAGCCATGTATAGGCGGGTTTTCGCTGCCTGGAGGGCCGGGCTGATCAGCCTCAGCGCGCTGCTGGCCTATAGCATGGTGACGCTATTCTTCCTCGGAACGATCCTGTCCAACTCCAACAACCGGCTGGCTATCGGCGAATCGTTCTTCTTCGTATTCTCCGCCGTCGCGTTTGCCTGCGGGATCATGCTGAAGAAGGGGGAGATCGGGCAGGATACCGGGATGATATCCCGGGATCAGAAGGCTGCCTGAGAGGGCGATGGAAGCCCGCCTGGAAGGGATTCGAGCGCTCTCAAGCTGAGCGCGCCCGTCTGGTCAGATACCGAAATCGTCAAGAAACGAAGGATGGATCGCGGTCTTCCTTGCCTCGCGCGCATCACGATAGCGCTGCTGGGCAGAACCAAGACCATTGACGATCCGTCGCATGAGGCCGCTTCTGCGGCGTTTGAAAATCGAGGGCATATCAAGCTCACTTTTTTTATTTTTGTTAGCCGGCGAGCATATAATTTGTGCGCGATGCTCCAACAATGGGCATTTTGGCATGCCACCTATGCATAATATGACAGTTATATGACAATGGCTCCGTCTGCCGTCCCGTCACGGGCCGGCGACCTTCCTCTCGCCGTCGATGGTATCGGCTATGGCGGTGCTGTAAGATGCTTCCCGCTGTCGTCCTTTCGGGGGAAGAGACTGACATGGAGCGCCGCCTTGCCGCTGTCCTGATTGCCGATGTCGTGGGCTACGGCCGTTTGAGCCAGGTCGACGAGGAGGGGACGCGTCTGCGTTTCCAGGCAGACCTGAGGGAGATCGTCGAACCTTCGATAGCCGAGCATAGCGGACGATTGGTCAAGACCATGGGCGACGGGCTGCTGGTCGAGTTTCACAGCGTCGTTGATGCCATGCGCTGCGCAGTGGATGTGCAGAGGCTGAAGGCAAGGCACAATGCGGAGATGCCGGACGACCGTCGTCTCGATTTCCGCATCGGCATCAATCTCGGTGATATCATCGTCGAGGGAGACGATATCCACGGTGATGGCGTCAACCTCGCCGACCGCATGCAGTCGCTCGCCGAACCTGGCGGAATAGCGATCACGGGCCCAGCCTACGACCAGGTGAGATCGAAGCTCGATGTCGGTTTCATCTCGCTTGGCGAGCAGAAGGTCAAAAGCCTTGCCGAGCCCGTGCGAGTCTACCGTGTGGTACTCAGCCCATTGGCAGCAAAGAGAGCTGCCAATGCGCGCCGATATCCGGGCCGCCGGAGCATCGTGGCAATGGCTGCTGGCGCCTTCCTGCTCATTTTTGCCGGAGCTGCGCTATGGTGGCAGCCATGGGCGTTGCTGGAAAGCCCTTCGGTTGCCGGGCGGTTTGCCTATCCGCTGCCGGACAAGCCGTCCGTCGCCGTGTTGCCGTTCATCAATGTCAGCGGCGACGTCGAGCACGATCATCTTGCCGAGGGCCTTACCGACGACCTGATTACCGAGCTCTCCAAAGTCTCCGGCCTCTTCGTTATCGCGCGCCACTCCGTCTTCGCGGTGGGTGACGATGGCGGCAAGATACAGGATGTGGCAGCCGAGCTCGGTGTTCACTACGTTCTCGAAGGCACGCTGCAGCGCGCAGGCTCGCGATTGCGCATCAATGTCAAACTGATCGACGCCCTGACCGGGCTCTCCCTCTGGGCCGAGCGCTACGATCGCGAATATGCCGACCTTTTCGCGGTCCAGGATGATGTCATCAGCAAGATCATCGCAGCACTTGCCATTCGGCTCAGCGAGGGCGAGCGCACGCAATTGGCGCAGATCCCGACGGAGAATCTCGAGGCCTACGACTATTATATGCGCGCCGAGCAGGCGGGCCTCACCTATGGAGACGTCGCGACCTACCGCGAGGCGCTGTCCTATTACCAGAAGGCGATCGACCTCGATCCGAATTTTGCCGATGCGCATGCGGGGATCGCGCGGATCGCCGTCGATGTCTGGCGCAACGACTATAATATCCTCTGGTCGGCGGCAGTCGCCCGCAAGATCGCCTATGACGCGGCAGGGCAGGCATTGAAGATCGATCCGAACAATGCGCGGGCGCATACGGTCCTTGCCCTCCTGCAATTGGTCGATGGTCGCCAGACGGAGGCGCTGATATCGGCGAACCGTGCCGTGCAGGCGCAGCCGAGCAACGCTGAAGCCAATGGCAATCTGGCCCTCGTGCTCGCTCATATCGGCAATCATGACGAGGCAACCACGGAAATTGAAAAGGCGCTGCGCTTCGATCCTTCGCCATCGCCCGGCTTCCAATTGCTTGCGGGTATCGTCTTCTACATCATCGGCGATGACGACCGGTCGATTTCGCTGATGGAGGCGGCCCGCGACGCGCTTCCCAATGCGGAGGCTGCGCGCGAATTCCTGACCGCGGCCTATATCGAGGATGGCGACAGGAAACGCAGCCTGCAGGAGAAGACGAAGCTGCTGGCGCTCTTTCCCGAAAGCAATCTGACCTATTACAGCTATCTCTACGATTACTGGCGCAAGGACGATCTGAACCTGCATTTGAGCAGGCTGCAGAAGGCGGGCATTCCCGAATGGCCCTTCGGATTTCAGGGCGAGAAGACCGATCAGGTCACCGGCGAGCAGTTGCGCGATCTCATCAGCGACAAAAGCTGGACCGGCAAACACCGCAACGGCACACAGTTCGTTCAGTTCTTCGACAAAGCGGGCAATACCGCCTATCGCAGCGCCAACACGAATATTACCGGCACCGTCGAGATCAGGGGAGACTGGCTCTGCGAGAAATTCCCGGGCTATTTCCTCGACAGGATGGTCTGCGGCAACGTCTATCGCAACCGCGCCGCCGACGAACCCGGCGCGACATACGTGCATGTCACGCCGCAGGCGCTGAAATTCTTCTCGATCGGGGGCTGACCGCCGATCGGACAGCTACTGGGCAGAGGGGTGCTGCCAGTCTTTCTGTGTCTTTTCCGAGATCAGGATGTTCTGCACCTCCGACCAGTGCTTTTTGGAGTCGACCACCTTGGTAGGGTTCTTCACCAACCCTTCGGCAGCACCCGGATCATAGCTGATGTAGAGCTTGCCTTCGATAATGCGCCAGGCATTCGGATCAATATTGGTGGTCACCGTTCCAAAGGACACGCCGTCAGCGCAGTAGCCGCCATATTGCGGGGCATATTTGCCGGGATCCTTGACGAACATGTCACGATGCTCGGCACTGGCGAAATACCAGGTGGCGCCAAGCCAGTGGTGGGAATATTGCGGCGATCCTTCCACGGCCTTGTCATCAGTGAAATAGGCGACAGGGTCATAGCCCTTGATCGCTACATCGCCGAAATAGCCGGTGTTGACGAAGTCTTCCGCCGTGGCCTCGTTCGCCAGCAGCAGGACGGCGATGCCGCCTATCGCTGCAGCCTTCACAAATCCATTCCAGTGAGACATTTCAATGCTCCCGTTTTTCAGGCGCGCACGCTCATTTTCGCTTCGTGCATTCGTCATAGAGCCACTGACCCGTGAGGTCGGCTCCCTGGCAGGCGGCGCCTGCTTTCAACAAAAGAGTGACGGCGTCCCAGTGTGATCGCCACCCGGCCTGGGTCACCGGCGTGTAGCCGTTTCTTTCCTTAGGCTCGATATCGGCCTTCTGCGCGAGCAGGAAAGCAATGACATCGGCATGACCTTCCTCGGATGCCGCATGCAGCGGGGTCATATTGTAGAAGTTCTCGTGGTCGTTGACGGAGGCACCTCTTGCCACCAGCAGCTCCACGATATCGAGATGGCCGCCATAGGCGGCCGCATGCAGCGCCGTGAGCCCGCCCTTGTTGCGGATCTCGATGTCGCAACCGCGATCGAGAAGAAGGGTAACGACATCGGCCTTGCCTGATAGCGCCGCAATCAGCAGCGCCGGCTCGCCGGTATTATCAAGTTCAGCGAGGTTCGCGCCCTGATCGGCAAGCTGCTTGACGCGCTCGACATTGCCTTCGCGCGCGGCATCGTGCAGTGGGCCCGCGGACGCTGCGGAAATCCCAAGACCGAAACAGATGAAGCTGACCCAAAAGACATTCATCGCGCACCCCCGTCTTGCCATCACTGGCTTCACAGCGCGAAAGTATAGTTAAGCTATCATGAATATGAGGAGGCGGCAATGAATGGCGACGTCATCAGCTATATTGAGTCCCTTAAGGTCCGGGGGAACCTTTCACTGGGACTACGGCGAGCATCCGCGTGCCTTCACATCAACGCACATTAAGACTGACTGCAAGAGATGGTTGAAAAAACCCTGCCTGGAGTCCTAGTCTTCGGGCAACTGGGGATTTCACTGTGCCATCCGTGTCTCGCGTAGTCCTAAGCGCTGTCTTTTCCGCCATTCTGGCCTCCACCTGTCTTGCTGAAAACCGACGTCATCGGGGACAGGTTTTGCCGTGACAGCCGACAGGTGGTTGTTGGCCAACGCGCACGTTGTCCAGGGATGTCAGCGGATCGAGGTGAAGGGTAAGGCGCCTGAAGGATCGATTTCTCATGTCCATCAACGACCGCCCCGATATCCGAGACATTTTCACAGGCTTCCGCTATGAAAACGTAGAGTTGAATTACTCTGTGGCTGGCGGAGAAGGTGTACCGGCGCGAGAGCTGATCGTGAGTAGCTTTGATATTTAAGGACTGGGGATGAGTCACATTACCGACGGCTTGATGCAGGCGATCACTGAGATGCTAAGCGAACTCAGTGAAATGCGAGCCTCTGAGTTCAAGGACGATGCAACGCTGGCAGAGTTCATCGATGGGATCATATCGATCAGAGACTCGATGATGGAAAGTGGGGATATTTCTCAAGATCCTAATCGCATCAATAAAGGTTTGCGTGAGCTTGAGAGGCTGCAGAGTTTCCCGACACCCAGCGAACTTCTGCAATTGCATATACCGCGCGCCGACGGAGTTTCCTCGTCAGTCGACGCGAGGTTAAATGCGATAATTAATCGAGCGAGATCTACCCGAGACGACCTATCCCTATCTCGGCCTAATACGCTCCAGAGCCAGCTGGAGGCGGCGCTGAAGCAAATGTCGGACTGGACCGCACAGCTCGGCAGGATCCAATCGAATAATCCGAACGACCGAGCTGCGCAGGATGCGTTTGAACTCTATCGTCAAGCAAACATGTACGCCGAGCAAGCCCGATCCATTGGAGTATATGAGCAGCCGGGTGGGGGCTACCTTCAGAGTGCTGTCGGCGAGCTCGCGATCTTGATCCAAGATTCGAAATTTGAGGAGCTTCGATCTCAACCACTCATGACGAACCAAGGACGTGCGATAGCGGTCGACGAAGCAGTTGGAGTTACTTACGAGCGACTGAATGGAATTTTGAATTCGATCTTGGCTCAAGAAGGGGCTGATCGAGAGACTGCCGCCTACCATGTTTTGGGAACGCCGATTCCTGCTCCGAAGATCGCTCCATTTCGCTTCGAGTTGTCGGGGACCAGAGTCGTCGTCTCGAAGACTTACAGTTTTCCCGAAAGTCCGGATGCGGCCAGCGTCGAAGCGGCTTTGGATTACCTTGAAGAAACAGCCGCACAGCTCAAAGAGTGGCTGGCTGGCAGCAATTCCCCGCGTGTGCAACAGACTTTCGAAGCCGTTGTCCGTCGTCTGCTTCCTGGCGCCAGCGCGATCCAGTTGGGTCTTGCATCCGAAGCTTATCGCACAAGCGTGATTGCCGCTCAGGAGGAATTGGCAGCCGATCTCCACGCTCGCCTCCTTTCCTTCAGCCAGGCGGTGAGCGACTATGCTGCTCAGTTTCCCGACTGGCAGCGCTTCTCGGAAAATGCAGCGCAACTGTCGATCGAAGACGCGCCAGTCCGTGAGCTTGCAGCAGGGTTCGAGGAGTTGGGGTCCAGACTGAGAGCGGTCGATCCTGAGAACGAAGACCTCGCCTCGACCGTGGAAGAAGTAGCAAGTTGGGGTCGAATCAAAAAACTCACCGGGAAGATAAAGCTTGCAATAGCGCGGACCTGGGAAAATATCCTCATCCCTGCGATTGGTCGCTATGTGCGAACCGTCGTCGACGGCATTGTGGATATTGCAGCCGAAGCCACCATCGCCACGATCCTTGTCCTCGCGATAGGCTTTTTTGAGCCTCTATCGATGTTGCCCGGTAACGGATGGATGATCGCTGCGCTGACAGTTTTGCAAAAAGCTTACAAGAAGTAACTTTTACCGACCGCGAAGCTCTATCGGTTTATCGTGATACTGCTCGGCCTTCATGAAGCCTCGCGTGCAGTCTCTTCCCCGCTCTGCTGCGGGATCATGCGCTTGCGAAACGATGGCTGGAAGCGCGATCCACCTCCAGGCGTCGTTCTTGCGCGAAGTGGCCTCTTCTTTGGGCGGAATGAGAGCACCGTGCCGCGGGAACGTCTAACCGTCGGATAGGAGGGCATCTGGATGCCCATCATGCCTAGTGCCATTTTTACCTAACATTGGCTTGAACGTGTGAGTCGATGGCGCGAGACAGCAATTTCTTGAGCTCGGCGGATCCGGGGTGAACGAGATGAGTTTCGGAGGTGACGGAATTCCTGGCATCGAGCCAGGAGTCCAAATAATTTCTGACGGCTGGACGGACCTCGGGTTTGTTCCACGAAGGTTTCGCGTGGGCGGTCGGTTTGAAGTGGAAGACGGTCCAAGAGCAAAGGCCATTCCATTACACACTTGTGTCCTGTGCGGGGGCCTCATTTTGCACGACGATGAGTGGGACTACGAACACCCGTTCCCGAAATGGGTTCACCGCCTTGCAGGCGACGTCGGTGAGAATCGCTCTGCTTTCATTCACCTGCGCGGGAATATTCCGACCTGGCGTCAGCTTGAGCTAGCCGCCCACCGCACCTGCAATCAACTATTTGCCCGGTACATAGAGGATCCAGCGCGGAACGCGGTCAAAACCATGGTTGAGGGCGGCCAGGTAGCTGGACAGCAAATCGACGCAGTGTTGGACTGGCTTGATAAGGTGAGGACTTCGTCAGCCCATTTGGCGACTGCATTCATGGGCCACGGGCTCGTGTTGAACTACGAAAAATGGCATTTTCCAAACTGGCGAATAGGTCTCTTTGACAGAGCGGCGTTCTTCTTTCGAATCGACAAGTACACCGAGGCACTAGATCTTTGGGAATGTGGATTCGAAGCATTTCTGACCACACCAGGAGCACTCATACTCCGTATCAAAGATCTTGTTATCGTCACGATCAGCAATAACTTCCTACTATCGTCAACGTTCGGGCTTCCAACGGGTGCGCTTATAAAAGGCGAGCCAGTTATGACAGACGGGACGGGAATTAACGCAGTTGGTTTCGGATCAAGGCGTACGAGATTGGAAGCATCTTTGATCGTCGCCCAACCGATGCGGCGTCAACATGTCAAAGGAGGGGATCATCCAGCTGCTCCGGAGTTGACGGGGGCGGGGGACGGTCATGTTTATCATTTGGAGAACGGCAATTGGCGGCGAACAAGAAGTCTCAATTTCTCACAGCTGCCAATCCTGAACGCGGATATCGGTCTTGAACTTGCAGGGTTGGAGACGGTCGAGTGGCTCATTCTTCAGAAAGAGGAAGACCACCAGAGAAGAGAAAGCCCTGCAGTGAACCTTGCCATGAGATCGATGCCCGAACTGTGGGTCACAAAGTTGAATTTGATCGATCATATCGGCGATCTTAGGGCTGGGCTGTTGCCCTTACAGAATGACCGACTGTGAAAAGAATCCTCAAGTCGCATTCAAGGTCGCTTCAAGCCGGCTTTACGAACCGACTGCCGCGTTTAAAAAATCCGGTTTCTGCTGTCAAAATTCCGGTTTTTCGCGTCCGGCTACAGCTACACGAAACGGCCGCTCGGTTCTAGAATGAATGGTGGGCCCGGAGGGACTCGAACCCCCAACCAAGCGGTTATGAGCCGCCGGCTCTAACCATTGAGCTACAGGCCCGGCACCCAGGGTGCGGTCAGCCGGGGCAATGGCACCCGCGGCTTTTGTCCGCTTAACCCAAATCCGGGACAGTCACAAGCCATGAGCGCAAGCATCTGTGGACGATGCATATTTCCGGTTTGCCCTCTGGAACCTTCGCAGGCGGGCTACATTTACTCCCGTCAGACTGGATCTGAAGAGGGCAATCGCAGAATGGTGGCTTCCCAGGGTGCCGTGGTGCTCATCGTCGAGGATGAGCCGCTGATCAGGTTCAATATTCTGGATGTGCTTGAAGACGTGGGGCACGTGGCGCTCGAGGCCGGGAATGCGGATGAGGCGATGGTGCTCCTGAAGGCTCGTAACGATGTCGATATTCTCTTTACCGACGTCAATATGGCCGGCTCGATGGACGGCATACAACTGGCCAAGCGGGTGAGGGCGATGCGGCCGAATATCGGCATCATCATCACCTCGGGCATGGTGCGGCTCGATCCCATGTCGCTGCCGGCCAACACGGCCTTCCTGCCGAAACCCTACCAGCACGAGGCGCTGATTTCGGCGATTGATTCCATGACGCGGTAGCAAGGCGAGAGCGGTCAATCCGGGCTCGACAAAGACGGCGGCGGGATGGGAACGTCGGTTGCCCCGGTCGCGGCCTCGGTTTCTTCGATCTGTCTGCGAGCCTGTTTGTTGACCCTCGTCGCTTCGCCGTGCAGTTCGGCCTCGGCATCGCTCCAATGGCGCAGATCCTGGCCGTCCGGCCTGCCTTCCTTTTCCCAGATTGCGTAGGCGCGCTCGCGCACGCTGTCCTCGTTCCGGTCCGTCATGGCTATCTCCAGTGGTTTCGTTCATCGCAAAACCGGCAAGGGAGCCGAATGTTCCGGCGAGGTGCCTGAGATCGGGAGGTGCGGCCGAGCCTGAAGGGAGGTCTGCTTCAAGCCCGGCCGCTGGCCCCGGGGGGCCTTAGTTATAGCTGCTCTTCAGCAGGTCGTTTTCCTGATGCGCCTTCTTCTCATAGATCGTGAAGAGAGCCATCGAGAGGAGATAGGAGAGGAAGGGGTCTCCCATCTGCGTTGCGATATCGCGGGATGCGAGGATATGTCGTTCCAGCGCACCGATGTCTTTTTGTACGGTGGTTTCGCTCAAGCGGTTCATGCTGCCATCTCCAGAAATTGAGTCACGACGGAACGTGTCGGGACGTAGCGGGTGTAGAGGGGTGTATCGATGCCGAGGGATGCGCGCATCCTGGTGAGCACATGTTCGGAAACTTCAAAGGCGCCGCAGCAAACCGGATATTTGCCGTAGCCGTCGGCGCGGCCGAGTTCCTCGACTTCGGCGCCGGCGCGCTTGTAGACGCGCTTCAGGTGCGGTTCGTAATTGGAGATCATGGTGTGGATGCCGTGATCGAGGGCGCATTCGCAGAGTGCGAGCAGCAGCATCGAGAAGGCGCGGCCTGCATCGACTTCGGGAAAATCGTCGGCGATTGCCTCCTCGTCGATGCACATGCGGGTGCCCTCCCAGATGCCGGGGGCGACGAGATTGGCTGCCTGCGGGAAGGTTGCGCGGAAGACGTCATAGAGGAGGGTCGGTCCGGTCGTCGGCATCAGGCGCATGCCGCCGTAAAGGCGAGTGCGGGTTTCGTCGCACCAGACGAGATAGGCCGGGCAGAGCGAGTCATAGCTGTCGCGCTCGAAGGGGCCGATTACCGGAACGTTCCAGCCAAGGATGTCCGCAAAGACTTTCTTGCGCAGGCGGAACATCTGGTCGAGTATGAAAGCGTATTTCTGATACTCATGTGCCTGAATGATAACGAACATTTTTCCCTCCAGCGTGTTGGGTTCGTGAGAGCAGAATGGTTCAGGACGGCGGGATCGGAAATTCCCTCATATGGGCGCCTACAGATGAGCCCCCGCATATGGGGGGATCGCTCAAGCATCTTGCGGGCAGCCGGAAGCATGCCGCGGAGCGGGTTTCGTCAGTGTGGAAAAGATTGGCGAAGGCCATGCCCTCAGGCACGTCCGACATTTGACCAGGTTTCGATCCGGCCGAAAGGAAAGGCTAGGGATTGATGATGCGCAGCTGCACGGCCCGCGAGGCGGCCGCGGAAATGGTGGCACAGCCGAGCTTGAAGCGGGCGGTTTTCAGATAATCGCGGGTCGTATGCTCGGAAATGCCGAGGATGACGGCGATATCCTTATAGTCCTTGCCGAGTGCGGTCCAATGCAGGCATTCGATTTCGCGCGGGGAGAGCGTCGGTACCGGGTCGTTCTCGCCGTGAAGCTCGTAGATGGCCTTCCGGTGGATGACATGGGCGAGCTCGATCCATTCATTGCGATAGAGCTTGACCATGGTGTTCCAATCATCAAGTGGAACGCGGGCATTGATCGACAGCAGCGCCCGGCGCTGGGCCTTGTCGGCGACAGGGATCGAATAGCCGTTGCCGCCGATCCCGTGCTTCTGGGCATCGACGAGCATGGCATAGGCTTCCGGCGTCGGCTCCACCTCGCTCCAGTCAAAAGGTAGCTGGCGCTCGAAGCCCTGTTTGACGATGGGATCGACCTTCACATAGCTGTTGAGCAGATAGCGCGATACCCAGGCATCCGGATAGGTGGTGCGCACGAAAGGAGCGTCGATCTTTGCCGCAATGGTTTGAGCGAGGTGATAGGTGACATAGTCAACGGCATAGCCTGCCTGGAAAATGCGGATGGAAGCATCGACATTGGCCGCGGCCTTGATCTGTTCGAAAACGGGTTCGAACTTTTGGGAATAATTGTTTTCCGTCATCGTGTCGCCTGCCTTAAACCATTCAATCCTACCGCGAGGAATGTCGAAAATACAAGGCATCCCCACATATGCGGGGAATGACTTTTCCAGGTCCGTCTGTTAGCGCCTTTTTCGGGGAGGCTCCAGATGGACAGCAAGAGAACGTTCGATATCGCCGAATGCCATCAGGCAGCAAAAGGGCTGAGATCGAGTTGGCAGGACATGGCTGGCTCCGAGGCGCTGATCCGCGCGCTCGTTGCCGAGCGCAACGGCGATACGTTGCTCGCCTTGTTCTGGACAGAGGTTCACCGGGCGCTCTGCGAAGAGAAGTAGTCGCTTCTTTACCGTTGCTTCGGTCTCGAAATTTCTTCGATATCGACGTCCGTACACCGGATGGATCGCGGCTTTATCCCGATGGCACGCAACTGCCTTCGGAGAGGCGCGCCCGGATACGGCCGTGCCGACATTTCCCAGCAGAATTGCACGCGGGACAAGGCGTTCGTTCGCCTGATCGGAACGTGCGGCACGGACGGTGAGTTCGATCATGAAGATGCCATTGGCGAAGGTCCCGGCTATGTCGTGTAAAGCAGCAAGATGACAGGTGTATCGCGCGTGCATCGCCATGGTCAGTCAGGTTAATGGCGTATGAACACGTTTTCACATTTTGTCGTCACTTAAGTTGCGTTGCCTGCTGGAGGCAAGATGGCCGAAGTCTCGGTCGGCGAAATATCCAGTGTATTCGGGGTTCCTCCAGCAAATATGCTTGACGGATCGTTACCGTGAAGCGCAAAGGTGTTTGTGGAAACGATTACACAAAATGCCATTGTGCCATATTGGGAGGGGATCAGGATTGCGTGTCGTGCGCAAAATCATTTGCGTTGTGTCTCGCAAGAGCTGCTTGACGACGGCAGGACTGATCTAGCGGAATGCAGATGACAGAAAAGCGCGTGCACCTTGTCTTCAAGACCCATCTCGATATCGGTTTTACCGACCATGCCGAGAAGGTCCGCCGTCAATATCACGAGCGCTTCATCCCGCAGGCGATCGAGACCGGTGCGCATTTCCATGCCGAAAACCCCGAGGAGCCGAAGTTCATCTGGACAACGGGCGCCTGGCTGATCTGGGATCATCTGAATTCCCGTTCGCCCGCCGAAGTCGCGGCACTGGAACAGACAATCGAACGCGGGCTCATCCGCTGGCACGGCCTGCCGTTCACCACCCATACCGAGCTGATGTCGCATGAGCTTTTCCGAGCGGGTCTTTCCTATTCACAGGAACTCGACCGCCGTTTCGGCAAGCAGACGATTGCGGCGAAGATGACCGACGTTCCCGGCCACACGCTCGGCATGGTGCCCTTGCTGGCCGAGGCCGGCATCCGCTTCCTGCATCTCGGTGTCAACACGGCTTCCCCGCCGCCCGAGGTGCCGGACATTTTCCGCTGGCGCGCGCCTGATGGCGCGGAAGTCGTCGTCATGTACCAGCGCTCGTATGGCGAGACCTATTTCCCGGAAGGTTTCGACGATGGACTGAGCTTTGCGCATACGCAGGACAATATCGGCCCCCAGAGCGTGCCGCAGACGGCTGAAGCCTATCGCGACATTCGCCGCATCGAGCCCGATGCCGTCATCCGCGGCGCGACGCTGGAGGATTATGGTGCGATCCTCTGGGAAAAGCGCGAGCGTTTCCCGGTGCTGGAGCTGGAACTGGGCGATAGCTGGATCCATGGCAGCGCCACCGATCCATTGAAGACCGCGAAATTCCTCGCTTTGCAACGGCTCTATGATCGCTTTGCGGGCGAGGGGCTCAATGGGCGCAGGCTTGCCTTCGGCCGCGGGCTCGCCATGGTGGCGGAGCATACCTGCGGAGTGGATATCAAATCTTATCTGCGCGACGACAAGGCCTGGGCGAGAGCCGATTTCGATGCCGCCCGAAAGACGGATTACCGTTTTGCCTATACCGAAGCGTCATGGGATGAGCAGCGCGGGTATGTCGACCAGGCTGTCGCCGAACTCGATGCCGACGACCAGCAGCAGGCACAGGCAGCGCTCGCGGAACTCTTTGCGCCAGCGCTCGTCGGAACTGCGAGCCGCGAGACGCAGCTCGCCATCGGCGGCTGGTCGATCGAGCTCAATGAGGTGACGGGCGATATCGCTACGCTTACATCGCCGCAAGGGCGCCGGATTGCCGGCCGCAGTGGTTCGCTGATCGCCTATCGCTACGAGAGCTACGATGCTGCCGACATCAACAGGCATATGGACACCTATCTGACGCATCGGCAGGAATGGGCCGTGCTTGATCACGACAAGCCGGGGCTTGGCGCTTCGGGGGCGGCGCTTTCGAAGGTTTTTGTGCCGAGCCTCGAAAGCGCGGGCGATGGCGGCGTTCTCTTGTCGATGCCGGCCGAAGCAGTCGAGCGATTTGGGGCTCCGAGGCAACTGGCTCTGGAGTTTTTGCCGGATGACGGTGTGCTGCAATTGCGGCTCTCGCTGCGCGACAAGCCGGCCAATCGCATGCCGGAGGCGAGTTTCCTGTCGTTTACGCCTGCCGGTGCAAAGGACTGGCTCTTCAGGAAGATGGGGCTGTGGCACCCGGCCGGCAGTTTCGCCAGATCCGGGGGTGCACAGCTGCAGGCGGTTAACGCCGTCAGCGGCGAAATCGCCGATGTCGGAGCCGTCGTCGTTCAGCCGCTCGACACGCCGCTGGTTGCCCCGCAGAGCTGGGATTTCATGACATTCTGCAGGGGATTGCCGGATTTTGAAGAGGGAATCCGTTTCAACCTGCATAACAACAAGTGGGGAACCAACTTCCCCATGTGGTGGGAAGGCGATTTTTCCGCACGTTTCCGACTCAGCCTGGATTAGACGGCCTCGTCACACCGCTCGCGGAAGCTTGTGGCGTTCGCCGATCTGGGCGGCAGGTTTGCGGGCTTCTGGGGCTTTCGGGCGGAATTTGACAAGAACCTCGTTGCCATCGGTTGAAGCGCGCGTCCGCTCCAGCCTGTCGCGTTCGGCAGTTGCCTGAAGCCAATGCTCAGCGTCGCGGCCATTCGGCCTTCCTTCCGCTTCCCAAATCGCGTAGGCGCGCTTGCATATCCAGTCGTGCCGGGAGGTATTGCTCATCGTTGCGTCCTTCTTGAGCCGCTGTTTGACCTCATCGAATCCACACGGCTGACCTCCCGTCGAAGACGGTACCTCAAGCTCACCTTGTAGATGGACCCGGCAATGCGCCGGGATTTCGATGGGCGGCATGGCTTTTCGTCATGCTCGCGGTAGGAACGGTTTTCACCCGGCGTGTGTTCCAGATATATTTTGTGAAATTTTGCCCTGAGATCGGGCGATCATTCGGACCGGGACCGCTCGCTATTGGCCTCGTCGTGTTTGACGGCCCAATCCTTGCGCGGCTTCTCGCCGGGCGGCGTGCGGTGAACGGTCGCGTCGTCGGAATGCGTGATATCGCGCGGCTTGGCGCTGGAGACGCCGCTGTTGCGGCGGCCCTCGTTAGAACGTGCGAACTGTCCTTCGGCGTCCTTGCGGATCTTGTCCTTGCCATCGCTCATCATGGCTAATCGCTCATGTGGTCTGGCAATACCGGCGGCCGGCGCTTGGCGGCCATCAGCAGGTCCAGTTCGATGGAAGAGGGTCCGAAGCGGGTAAAGAGGCTTTCTGCCTGTTCGTTTTTCAAGCCATATTTGGCGGCGAACTCGTGAAGGCTGTAAGGGCGGCCACGCAGGGTCCGACTACGGCGTTCAGGTTGGTGAATTTCCGTCATTACTAATCTCCCCAGGCTTTATGCCTAGGAAAAACCGGTCAGTCCGTTAAAAGTTCCGAAACCGGATTCGGTGCCGGTTTACAGAGAAAAGTTCGCTTGCGTCGCTTCCCGCAGCAAAAAAATGCTCTTGAGTGTGCATGAATTTCAATCGGTTAGATCCTCGCGCCGGCCGGACAGCCAGAAATGGCTTTATCACACGTGTGTTACTCTATAAAATGAATCGTGTATCCGGTCCGAAGGGAGGAGCCGAGCTGTTGTTTCCGCGTCGATCCGGGCCGGGTCTTGAGGAAGCTGGCTTAATCCATCAGAGGAGACAGACATGATGAATGCACTGCCGCCACTTCACAACGGACATGCCCCGTTTACCCTGCAACAGCTGTTCCGTGAGGCCCTCTATGCCTACGAGGAATGGGACAGCGAACTGACGGAGCCTATTGTCACCCATGAAGGCAGGGTCATTCCGATCAGCTTCGTTTTCGAAGCCATGCGTGAATGCACTGATATCGTCCCGGCCAATATCGTCGGCGCCGTTACCGAACGGCTGACCAAGCCCTGGGAGGGCGAGGGGCCGCTGGACCAGATGACTTTCTCTACGGCGGCGCGCGTGATGCGCGTTCTGGTGCGCAAGCGCCTTCTTGCCAATGGCACGCCTGATATCGTCGCGCTGTCGACGCGCGGATCCGAAGCGGAACCCCGCGATTAGGCATTCGGGATCGCGGCACTGGCCGCGATCCTGTTCCCCTCAGGGAACCCAGCTCATTTCCAGCCGTTGAAACAGGCAGAAAAGGAATGAGCACCATGTTGAGATCCATTCTTCACGAAATCATGGGAACAGGCGTTCACGAGGCCGGTCTGCCGCGGTCGCTGGAACAGTTCCTCGGCCAAAAGAACGTGCTGATCGTCTTCGCGGATGCAGAGGACGACAGGCCGATCATTCAGGACGAATTGCTGCGCAAATCACAGATGCGGCTCATCGAAGAAGATATCGAAGTTTTCACGATTGCCGGCGGCGGCGCATTTTCTCTGTTCGAAGACGGACATGATCTCGATGCCGACGATGTGCGCGATGAACTTCAGGGGCCGCTCAGCGGTGAATTCGGGCTGGTGCTTGTCGGCACTGACGGCAAAGTGAAGCTGCGTTCCAGCGAGCCGATGAGCGTGGAGGATATCAGCCGCGCCGCCGATATCCCTTCGCCGAACCACTAGAGTTCGAATGCTTCCTTGAGGCCGAGGCTCTTGCGTTCGCGCAGGTCGAGGTCGGCCTCGATATGGGCGATGTGGTGGAGCATCAGATGGCAGGCTCGATCGAGTTCCCTGCTTTCGATCGCCTCGATAATGTCCCCATGTTCGGAATGGCCACAGCTCGAAACGGTCGATTGCCCGTAAAGCGCGATCACAAGCGATGAACGGGCGACAAGTTCTTCCATGAAGCGCTGCATGATCGCATTGCCCGATATGACTGCAAGCGTCAGGTGGAAATCGCCCGATGCCTTGATCTTGGCCCGCCTTGCCGTCTGGCCGCGCTCGCTCATCAGCCGGCCCTCTTCCAAAAGCAATTGCTTCAGGTGCTGGATATCCGATGGCGTGATGCGGGCGGCGGCTTCGCGAAGAATGCCGGGCTCGACCAGGCGGCGGGCGGCAAATATCTGCCGGGCTTCATCGGGAGAGGGATAGGCGACGAAGGCGCCACGGTTTTTCTCGACGCTGACGAGACCTTCGTAGGACAGTGCCTGCAAGGCGGCGCGTGCCAGCGTGCGGCTGACACTGAAGAGATTGCCGACATCGCTTTCCGACAGTTTCGTTCCGGGTGACAGGCGCCGCTCGACGATGGCTTCCCTGATTGCATCGCGAATCTGCGGGACGCCCGTTTCCTGGGTATCGTCTTGGCTCATGGCGCTGGCGGCGGATTTCATGAAATCGGTTTCCTTGATGTCACCAAATCATAGCTGCCTTCGTCTCAAAAGTTAAATGAATTTGTACGCACTGCATCGGCCAAATTGTATACGATTTTCTGCACGAATTGAGGACGAAAGCCCATTTTGTGTGCAATGCGAAAAGTGCGAGAAATTTCGTCAGTCCAGATGAAGCTATTAAAAATTCTTGGTTTGCAAGGGTTTAAGATACGCCCACCAAACTGGCACGGCAGATGCATTGTCTTTCTCGAACAGGGGAAGACACGATGTCGAAAGCGGCAGAGATCGATATAGCATCCGTTTCCAAGGTCTATGGCGCGACCACGGCGGTCCATGCCATCAGCCTGAAAATCCCGGCTGGCTCCTATTGCTGCTTCCTGGGGCCGTCCGGCTGCGGCAAGACCTCGACGCTGCGCATGATCGCCGGTCACGAGACGATTTCATCGGGCGATATCCGCCTCGGCAATGTCGTCGTCACCGATTTCCCGCCGGCCAAGCGAGGCACGGCGATGATGTTCCAGTCCTACGCACTGTTTCCGCATCTCGACCTCGTCGATAACGTTGCCTTCAGCCTGAAGATGAAGGGGGTCGACAAGGACGAGCGCCGCGCCAAAGCGCTGGACATGCTGAAGCTGATGCAGATGGAGGCCTACGCCAGCAGGCGGCCGGCACAGCTTTCCGGCGGCCAGCAGCAGCGTGTCGCCCTGGCCCGCGCACTGATTACCGATCCGGAAGCGCTGCTGCTCGACGAACCGCTATCCGCACTCGACCCGTTCCTGAAGATCCGCATGCGGGCAGAGCTGAAGAAGCTGCAGAAGACGCTCGGCATTACCTTCGTGCATGTGACGCACAGCCAGGAAGAGGCGATGGCGCTCGCCGACATCATCGTCATCATGAATGACGGCAAGATCGAGCAGGCGGCTTCGCCCCGGCAGGTTTTCGAAAAGCCGGCAACCGCCTTCGTCGCGCGCTTCATGGGCGATCACAATGTGCTTTCCGGCCGCGTCACTTCGAGCGAGAACGGCGTGATGGTGATGACTGTGCCGGAAGGGCAGAGTTTTTCCGTACGAGGGACGGGCAGGGAGGTCGGCGAAGCCGTCGATATCGGCATCCGCACCGACCGCGTACGCCTTCAGGTGGCGACCGAATGGACCCTCGGCTTCAACGGGGTCGTCTCCAATATCGAATATCGCGGCTCCTCGGTGAAGATCACCGTTTTGGGGGCTGGCAGCGACGATTTCACCGTCATCGCAAGCGACAGCGATTACTTCGCCAGCCCGGTCTCGGTCGGCGATGCGGTGTCTTTGAGTTGGGCTTTGGAGGATGCCGTCCTCCTTGGCCGCGTTTCCGCATGACCTTCAATATCAAGAAAAGGGGAACTGCCATGACGACTGAAACGAAAACCACCAAGGCGGAAAAGGGAATTTCCCGCCGCTCGCTTCTGAAGACCGGTGCCGCCGCCGTCGGCGCCATCGCCGGCTCGGGCGCCATCACCGGCTTCCCGACGATCTGGGCGCAGTCCAACATCACGCTTCGCCAGTTCGGCACCGGCGTCTCGAACATCAATGCGATCGCCGAGAAGTGCAAGCAGGACCTCGGCATCACGCTCGAGATGACCGCGACCGATTCCGATGCCGCCGCCCAGCGCGCCGTCACCCAGCCCGACAGCTACGACATTGCCGATATCGAATACTGGATCTGCAAGAAGGTGTTCCCGACCGGCGTTCTGCAGCCGATGGACGTCAAGAAGCTCAAATATTTTGACAAGGTCGTGCCGATCTTCACGAGTGGCAAGCTGAAGGCGGACAGCACGATCGCGCAGGGCACGGCGCCGCACACGGTCGGCTTCGTCGAGGCGCAGGACTCCAAGAAGTTCGCCAAGGAGCAGACCCAGTGGTTCACGATGATGCCGACGATCTACAATGCCGATACGCTCGGCATTCGTCCTGACCTGACCGGCCGCGACATCACCTCCTGGGCCGATATTCTCGATCCGGCCTACAAGGGCAAGACGGCGATCATCAACGTGCCGTCGATCGGCATCATGGATGCGGCGATGATCGCCGAAGCCTCCGGCAAGATCAAATATGCCGACAAGGGCAATATGACCAAGGAAGAGATCGACAAGACGATCGAATTCCTGATCAAGACCAAGGGCGACGGCCAGTTCCGCGCCTTCTGGAAGAGCTTCGACGAGTCGGTCAACCTGATGGCCTCGGGCGAAGTGGTCATCCAGTCCATGTGGTCGCCGGCCGTTGCCGCCGTCCGCTCCAAGGGCATTGCGTGCCGCTTCCAGCCGCTCAAGGAAGGCTATCGCGCATGGGGCGGTGGTCTCGGCCTTGCCGCGCATCTGAAGGGTGCGCAGCTCGATGCAGCCTATGAATATATCAACTGGTACACGTCCGGCTGGGTCGGCGCCTATCTCAACCGCCAGGGCTATTACTCGGCCTGCCTCGAAACCGCCAAGGGTTTCATGACCGCCGACGAGTGGGGCTACTGGATGGAAGGCAAGGCGGCTCAGGGCGATATCCTTTCGCCCGAAGGCAAGGTTATGGAGAAGGCCGGCTCGGTACGCGACGGTGGTTCCTTCGAAGACCGTATCGGCCATATCGCTTGCTGGAACTCCGTCATGGACGAAGACCGCTACATGGTCCGCCGCTGGAACGAGTTCATCGCGGCGTAAGCGTCTGCGATTTTCCCCTCCCTAACCCTCCCCACAAGGGGGAGGGAACGTGGGTGAGGGTGCCGCAGAAAACTCCCTCCCCCTTGTGGGGAGGGTTGGGGAGGGGTCTTCATCGACCTCTCCTTTCTCACCTCGATGAAGGAAAGGACCAGGCATGGCCACGATCGCTTCAGAGCAGACGATACCGGCAGCGGAAATGCCCAGACGCGCCTTGCGGCTTGCGCCATCTGCGATCTCCTATCTGCAGGCCACACCGCTGATCGCCATCCTCGGCTTCTTCTTCGTCCTGCCGATCGCCATGATCGCGGTCGTCAGTTTCTGGGATTACGATTTCGCCGGCATCTATCCCGACTTCCTGACGATGAACTATACCGACACGCTCGGTTCATGGGTCACGTGGAAGACCTATCTCAATACGTTGAAATTCACCGTCATCGTCTGGGCGCTGACGCTCTTCATCGGCTTCTGGGTCGCCTATTTCCTGGCCTTTCATATCCGCAAGACCTCGATGCAGATGATCCTTTTCCTCGTCTGCACCGTGCCCTTCATGACGTCGAACATCATCCGCATGATCTCGTGGATCCCGGTGCTCGGGCGCAACGGGCTCGTCAATTCGGCGCTGGTGGAATTGGGCCTCGTGCCGCAGCCGGTGGAATGGCTGCTCTATTCGGATTTCGCCGTGGTGCTCGCCATGGTGCATCTCTACACGCTCTTCATGGTCACGCCGATCTTCAACACGCTGATGCGCATCGACCGCTCGCTGTTCGAAGCAGCACGCGATGCCGGAGCCTCGGGCTGGCAGGTCCTGTGGAACGTGGTGATCCCGCTTGCCAAGCCCGGCATGGCGATCGGCACGATCTTCGTCGTCACGCTTGTGATGGCCGATTTCTCGACCGTGCAGGTCATGTCCGGAGGGCAGAGCGCCTCGGTGGCGCTGATGATGAAGAACCAGATGTCGCTGCTGCAATATCCGGCTGCAGCCGCAAATGCCGTCGTCTTGCTCGTCGTCGTGCTGATGATGGTCGCCGCGATCCTGCGTGTCGTCGATATCCGCAAGGAGCTTTAGGATGAACCGCGAAAAACGCTCCCTCGAATTCTACGTGCTTGCCGCCTTTTTCGGTCTTTTCGTGCTCTTTCTCTACGGGCCGCTCTCGGCGATCGTCATCCTCTCCTTCCAGGGGCCGGATGGTGGCCTGACCTTTCCGTTGAACGGCGTCTCGACGCATTGGTTCTTCAATCTCTTCGAGAAGCAGGCGGTCGGCGATTTCGGCGCGTCCTTCCAGCGTTCGTTCATTCTTGGCCTGATGGTGATGATTGTGACCGTCGTCGTCTCGCTGATGGCGGGCCTTGCCTTCCGCCGGCGCTTCCGCGGCTCGTCGGTGCTGTTTTATGCGACGGTCGCGAGCCTCGTCGTGCCGTCGATCATCATCTCGCTCGGCATCGGCGTCGTCTTCCAGCAGGGCGGCTTGCGACCTGCCTGGTATTCCTCAGCCTTCGGCGCGCATCTAACCTGGACGCTGCCCTTCGGCGTGCTGATCATGTTTGCCGTCTTCAACCGCTTCTCGCCGGCGTACGAGGAGGCCGCGCGCGATCTCGGCGCGACGTCGTGGCAAACCTTCCGCCATGTCGTTCTGCCGATGATCGCTCCAAGTCTCATCGGCGTCGGCCTCTTCGGCTTCACGCTTTCCTATGATGAATTTGCCCGCACGCTGATGACGTCGGGCACCTATAATACGCTGCCGCTCGAAATCTACGGCATGACCACCAACGTCACGACGCCGGTGCTCTATGCGCTCGGCACGGTCACGACGCTCTTCTCCTTCACCATCATTCTCGTCGCGCTCGGCATCATGACGATGCTCGGCCGGCGGCAGGCAAAGACACGCTGACATGCGCATATTGATCGTCAATCCCAACACGACCGCTTCCATGACCGAGAAGGCGGCAACCGCCGCCCGTGCGGTCGCCGCCGCCGGCACCGAGATCATCGCCGCCACCTCGCGCATGGGGCCGGTCTCGATCGAGGGGCACTACGACGGCGCGCTCGCCATCCCCGGACTGCTGACGGAGCTGAAGGAGCGACAGGACGCCGGTTACGATGCGGCGATCGTCGCCTGCTTCGACGATACCGGGCTTGATGCGGCACGCACCTTTGCTGATGTGCCCGTCCTCGGGCTCTGCGAATCCGCTGTCGCTACAGCGGGTTTCCTCGCCCAGCGTTTCACCGTGGTGACGACGCTGGAGCGGTCCCGGGTGCTGATCGACAATCTCGTGCGCCGGTATGGCATGGGCGATCGTGCGAAGGTGAGGGCATCGGATATTCCGGTGCTGGAGCTGGAAGATGCTGCATCTGGCGCGATCGGCAGGCTGAAGGCGGAAATCGAACGGGCGCTTTCGGAAGATGGAGCGGAGGCGATCGTGCTCGGCTGCGCCGGCATGACGGATCTGGCGCGCGAACTGCAGGATGTCTACGGCGTACCTGTCATCGATGGGGTTGCCGCTGCCGTGAAGCAGGCGGAAGCGCTGGTTTCGCTCGGTCTTTCGACCAGCAAACGCGGCTCCTATGCCTCGCCGCTGCCGAAACATTTCACGGGCGCGATGAGCGGTTTTGCGCCGATCCGGGCGGCAGGCTGAACATAAGGCGAAAACTCTTGATGGTGCATAGCGCCAAGTTTTGACTTTACTTTTTCCCCTCGCGTGAGAATTGTCGCAGCCGATTATCACGTTAGAGGAGAGCCGTGCCATGTCGATCGACGAGGATCTGATCCGTATTGCGGAACAGGAAAAGGCGTTAAGCTTCGATGCCTTCGATCTGACGACCGCATGGCAGCTCGGCAAGCTCTTGCAGGAGCTTGCCACCGAACGCGGGCTCGGCATCGCGATTGATATCACGCTGCATTCCATGCCGGTCTTCTACGCGGCCTTGCCGGGCGTGACGCCTGATAACGTCAATTGGGTGCGCCGCAAGCGCAACATGGTGTTCCGCTATTTCCGCAGCAGCTACGCTTCCGGCCTCAAGCTGCAGAAGGAAGGCAAGACGGTCGAGGACAACGGTCTTTCCGGCACCGACTACGCGCCGCATGGCGGCAGTTTCCCGATCAACGTCAGAGGCACTGGCTGCATCGGCGCCGTCACCGTATCGGGCCTGCCGCAGCGGGACGATCACAACCTCGCGGTCGAAGCCTTGGCGCTGATTCTGGCGAAGGATCTCGACACGCTGCGGCTGGCGTAAATGCTGCCGCATTTCTGACAAATAAAAGCCACGAAAAGCACAAGATCGCGATCCGTTCCCGGTGACTGACGTATTTCGTGACGATAAGGTGCGCCCGGTTTTGTAAGTTATTGCCGGGACGCCATGTTACGTTTGCTCTTTGCCTTTCTTGCCATTGGTTTCAGCCTTTTCCTCGCCTCCTGCAATACGCTCTCGAAGGAAGAATGCGTCGCCGCCGACTGGCGGGTGATCGGTGAATCCGACGGGGCTGCCGGTTACGAGCCGCAGGAGCGTTTTGCCGCGCATGCCAAGTCCTGCGAGCGGGTGAAGATCGTACCCGACCAGACCATCTGGTATCAGGGCTATCAGGCAGGTCTCGTGCGCTATTGCACGCCGATGAGCGGGCTGATGCACGGGCAGGCGGGTCACGGCTATTCCAATGTCTGCCCGCCGGAGACAGCGCCCGGTTTTCTGCGTGGCTACACGCTCGGCAATCGCCAGAATTCACAGCAGTCGCGGCTGAGTTCGCTTCAGAGCGACTACGGATCGAAGGAAGCCGAGATCGACGACCTGTCGCGCAAGCTCAAGGATGCGCCGGATGCAGACCGGCGCGATATCCGCCGCCGGATGGACGATCTCGAAGACGATATGCGCCGCATCCGCAGAGAGCAGCGTGACGCTCAGGACGAACTCGACGATACCAGCGCGGAAGTGCAGTGGTTCCAGCAGAATCCGAACGCAGCGCCGCCGGCCATGCCTGGCTACTGAGGCTTTCGCCTCAGAGCTTGCCGCCGGCTTCGCCAATGCCCTTGGTCAGGCTCCCCGTTGCCGGGAAGAGCGGGATGAGGCAGGCCTGCAGGGCGTGGTAGATGTCGCCCTTGCCGGGGAAGAGCGAGTGTGAGGGAACGAGGTCTTCCGTCAGTTCTTCGTGCCAGCCGCCATTCTCATGGTCGATGAAGCTGCGCTCGATCACGTTCCAAATCTTGCGGTAGCATTCTTCATGATAATCGCTCGGCAGGTGCTCGTTGAGGAAGTGCGCGGCGGCAGCGCCCTCGCAGGCCGGCCACCAGAGCTTGTTGCGCTTGGCCGGCTTGTCGGCCCAGTCGAGCGTATAGAAGAAGCCGCCCTTGTCGTTATCCCAGCCAAGCACCATGGACTGCTCGAAGAGGGCTTTGGCCGCATCCGGCATCCAGTCGATCTTCTTGCCGCCGAGCGCCCAGAGCTGCAGGATGAGGCGGGTCCATTCCAGCCAATGCCCCGGCGTCGTGCCGGCCGGGCGGAACATTTCGTTCGGATGATAGTAATCCTTATCGAGGTTCCATTCGGCATCGAAATGCTCGGCGACACGCCAGTCGACGGAACCGGCCGAACGGCGGATGACGAGATCGGCGATGCTTTCGGCCTTGGTGAGGTAATCGCGGTCACCTGTCGCCTCGAAAGCGGCCATCAGCGCTTCGGTCAGATGCATGTTGGAATTCTGGCCGCGATAGGTGCCGCCATCGAGCGGCTGCCAGTCGGCGGTGAATTCTTCGGCAATGGCGCCGTGCCTGGTTTCCCAGAACTTCGTGTTGAGGACCTCGGTAATATCGGTGAGCATGCCATCGGCAAGCGGATGGCCGATCGTCTTTGCCGAAGAGGCGGCGAGAAGGACGAATGCGTGGCCGTAGCCCTGCTTGTTGGAATCGACGGGACCGTTGTTGTCCAGTGACCAGAAGTAACCGCCGTTCTTGCGGTCACGATGCTGGTTCCAGATGTAGTTCATGCCGTGATCGACGACATCTGCGGCGCCGGGGCGGCCGAGTAGCGTGCCGATCGAGAAGCAGTGGACGGCGCGCGAGGCAATATGGAGTGGCCGTACCTGGCCTTCGGCATTGAGCGGCTTGCCGGCGTCGTCGAGATCGTAGAAGCCGCCTTTGTGATTGATGGAATTGTGTTGGAAGAAATCGAAGAGACCGTTGGCCTGCGAAAGCAGCCAGCCTCGGTGGTAGGCGCGGGTAGACCAGTTGCCGAGTGCAGGTGCCATGATACTCCTCCGAATTCGTGCACAATGCCTTTAGGAAAACGCCTATATAGAGGTCGTGCGAGTCTGTCATCCGCCAAGGCTCGTAATGTCCCTAAAGCAACAGGCATATGTTGACATAAAGATATCTTTATGTGATTGGTCGTTTTCGATCTTGTGATATCAAGGAGCCTTCCCGTGTTCGATAATCTCTTTGGCCCCGAAGGGGGCAAGCGTGATGGCAGTGAAGTATTCGCGGCGCTGAAGAAGGCCGCCAGCGAACGCATTCTCGTCCTTGACGGTGCCATGGGCACGCAGATCCAGGGTCTGGGCTTCGATGAAGACCATTTCCGTGGTTCGCGTTTCATCGGCTGTGCCTGCCATCAGAAGGGCAATAATGACCTGCTGATCCTGTCGCAGCCGGACGCCATTGAAGAAATCCATTACAAATACGCCAAGGCCGGCGCCGATATCCTTGAGACCAATACCTTCTCCTCGACCCGCATCGCGCAGGCTGATTATGCGATGGAAGGCGAGGTCTATGCGTTGAACAAGGAAGGTGCCGAGATCGTGCGCCGCGCCGCGCAGCGTGCAGAGCGCGAGGATGGCAAGCGCCGTTTTGTCGCCGGCGCTATCGGCCCGACGAACCGCACGGCGTCCATCTCGCCTGACGTCAACAATCCTGGTTTCCGCGCCGTCACCTTTGACGATCTGCGTGATGCCTATGCCGAGCAGATCGATGGCCTGATCGATGGTGGCGCCGATATCATCCTGATCGAGACGATCTTCGACACGCTGAACGCCAAGGCCGCGATATTTGCCTGCGAAGAGCGTTTCGAGGCCAAGGGCATCCGTCTGCCGGTCATGATCTCCGGTACGATCACCGACCTTTCGGGCCGTACGCTTTCGGGCCAGACGCCGACTGCCTTCTGGAATTCGGTGCGCCACGCCAATCCCTTTACGATCGGCCTCAACTGCGCGCTCGGTGCCAATGCGATGCGCCCGCATCTGCAGGAGCTTTCTGGCGTTGCCGACACGTTCGTCTGCGCCTATCCGAATGCCGGGCTGCCGAACGAATTCGGCCAGTATGACGAGACGCCGGAACTGATGGCTGCGCAGATCGACAGCTTCGCCCGCGAAGGCCTCGTCAATATCGTCGGCGGCTGCTGCGGCTCGACGCCCGAACATATCCGCGTCATCGCCGAAACGGTGGCCAAGTACAAGCCGCGGCCGATCCCCGAGCATCGCCCCTTCATGTCGCTGTCGGGCCTCGAGCCCTTCGAGCTCACCAAGGACATTCCTTTCGTCAATGTCGGCGAGCGCACCAACGTCACCGGTTCGGCCAAGTTCCGCAAGCTGATCACCAATGCCGATTTCACGGCAGCGCTCGATGTCGCCCGCGACCAGGTCGAAAACGGCGCTCAGGTAATCGACATCAACATGGACGAAGGCCTGATCGATTCCGAAAAGGCGATGGTCGAGTTCCTGAACCTGATCGCCGCCGAGCCTGACATCGCCCGCGTGCCTGTGATGATCGACTCGTCGAAGTTCTCGATTATCGAATCCGGCCTGAAGCGCGTCCAGGGCAAGGCGATCGTCAATTCGATCTCGCTCAAGGAAGGCGAGGAGAATTTCCTTGCCCAGGCGCGCCTCCTGCATAATTACGGCGCTGCCGTCGTTGTCATGGCCTTCGACGAGACAGGGCAGGCGGACAGCTACGAACGCAAGGTCGATATCTGCACGCGCGCCTACAAGCTGCTCACCGAGAAGGTCGGTTTCCCGCCCGAGGACATCATCTTCGACCCGAACATCTTCGCGGTCGCGACTGGTATCGAAGAACACAATAATTACGGCGTCGACTTCATCGAGGCGACGCGCACGATCCGCAAGACCATGCCGCTCGTCCATATCTCAGGTGGTGTGTCGAACCTGTCCTTCTCCTTCCGCGGCAACGAGCCGGTGCGCGAAGCGATGCATGCCGTGTTCCTCTACCACGCCATCCAGGCGGGCATGGACATGGGTATCGTCAATGCCGGCCAGCTTGCCGTCTATGACCAGATCGATCCGGAATTGCGCGAGGCCTGCGAAGACGTGGTGCTGAACCGCCGTCCTGACGGAACAGAGCGGCTGCTGGAAGTGGCCGAGCGTTTCCGTGGGGCTGCCGGCAAGGAAGGCAAGGTGCAGGATCTCTCCTGGCGCGAATGGAGCGTGGCGAAACGCCTCGAACATGCGCTGGTCAACGGCATCACCGAATATATCGAGGCCGATACCGACGAAGCCCGCCAGCAGGCGGCGCGTCCGCTGCACGTCATCGAAGGGCCGCTGATGGCCGGCATGAACGTCGTCGGCGATCTCTTCGGGTCGGGCAAGATGTTCCTGCCGCAGGTGGTCAAGTCCGCCCGAGTCATGAAGCAGGCCGTAGCCGTTCTCCTTCCCTATATGGAAGAGGAGAAGCGGTTGAATGGCGGCGAGGAACGCAAGTCCGCCGGCAAGATCCTGATGGCGACCGTCAAGGGCGACGTGCACGATATCGGCAAGAACATCGTCGGCGTCGTGCTCGCCTGCAACAATTACGAGATCATCGACCTCGGCGTCATGGTGCCGGCGACGAAGATCCTGGAGACGGCTGTTGCCGAGAAGGTCGATGTCATCGGTCTTTCCGGCCTCATCACGCCGTCGCTTGACGAGATGGTGCATGTGGCTGCTGAGATGGAGCGGGAGGGCTTCGATATCCCGCTGCTGATCGGCGGGGCCACGACTAGCCGCGTGCATACGGCGGTCAAGATCCATCCGGGCTACAACAAGGGCCAGTCCATTTACGTGACGGATGCCAGCCGTGCTGTCGGCGTCGTGTCCTCGCTGCTCTCGCCGGACGCCCGTCAGGGCTATATCGACGATATCAGGGCCGAATATGCCAAGGTCGCCGCGGCCCATGCGCGCAGCGAAGCCGAGAAGGTGCGTCTGCCGCTCACACGTGCCCGCGAGAACGCACAGAAGGTCGACTGGGCGGCCTACAAGCCGACCAAGCCGAGCTTCCTCGGAACCAAGGTATTCGAAGATTACGATCTGGCCGACCTTGCCAAGTACATTGACTGGACGCCGTTCTTCCAGACCTGGGAGTTGCGCGGCCGCTACCCGGCGATCCTCGAAGACGAGAAGCAGGGCGAAGCAGCCCGCGCACTCTGGGCCGACGCCCAGGCGATGCTGAAGAAGATCATCGACGAGAAGTGGTTCCGCCCGCGCGCCGTCATCGGCTTCTGGCCGGCCGGTACGGTCGGCGACGATATCCGCCTATTCAAGGACGATGCGCGCAAGGAGGAGTTGGCGACGTTCTACACGCTGCGCCAGCAGCTTTCGAAACGCGATGGCCGTCCGAACGTGGCGTTGTCGGATTTCGTCGCGCCCGTGGATAGCGGCGTGCAGGACTATGTCGGCGGCTTCGTGGTGACGGCGGGCTTCGAGGAGATCGCCATCGCCGAACGTTTCGAGCGTTCGAACGACGACTATTCCTCGATCCTCGTGAAGGCGCTTGCCGACCGCTTCGCCGAAGCTTTCGCCGAGTGCATGCATGAGCGCGTGCGCCGCGAATATTGGGGCTACGCCAAGGACGAGCATCTCTCCAACGAGGATCTCATTACCGAGGCCTATGCCGGTATCCGCCCGGCACCCGGTTACCCGGCCCAGCCCGATCACACCGAGAAGAAGACCTTGTTCGGTCTTCTCGATGCGGAGAACACTGCCGGCGTGAAGCTGACCGAGAGTTATGCGATGTGGCCGGGCTCGTCAGTATCCGGCATCTATATCGGCCACCCGGACTCCTACTATTTCGGTGTCGCCAAGGTGGAGCGCGATCAGGTCGAAGACTATGCCAAGCGCAAGGGCATGGATGTCACCGAAGTCGAGCGCTGGCTCGGACCGGTGCTCAACTACGTGCCGCGCAAGACTGCTGAAGAGATCGAAGACGCTGCCTGATTGCGGAGTCTTTTCCGTCGCTTGAGGTGGCGTGCTCAGTCGTTGATTCAATGAGCGATAAAGCCGGGAAGTGATTCACTTCCCGGCTTTATCTTTTTGAATTCGAAGAAAAATCAGGTCGCGCCTATCGTCAGCTCGGCGACGAAGTCATAGGCGTCGCCCCGATAGAGCGAGCGAGTGAATTCCACCGCGCGGCCAGAGCCGAGATAGGAAATACGCTCGATGGAAAGTCCGGCCTGGCCGACGGGCACGCCAAGAAGATGGGCGTCGGCTTCCTTCATGTTGGTCGCAGATATGCGCTGCACGGCGCGGACGGGGCGCACGCCGAGCCGTTCCAGCTCGGCATAGAGCGAATTGGTGACAGCAGAGGGATCGGGCAGGAATTCGCCCGATACGCTTGCATGTTCGATCGCCAGAGGCTGGTCGTCGGCGATGCGCAGGCGTGACAGGCGTGAAACCTTGATGTCCGTGCCTAGGCCGAGGATCATCATCTCGTCGGGCGAGGGTGTGTGCACGCCCTTGTGCAGCCATTCGGAGCGGGCGGTCATGCCGCGCCGGGCCATGTCTTCCGTAAAGGAGGTGAGCTGGGACAGGCGCTGTTCGACCCTGGACACCGGCTTGGCGACGAAGGTGCCGGAGCCGTGACGGCGCACGAGCAGGCCGTCGGCTACCAGTTCGTCGATCGCCTTGCGCACGGTCACGCGGCTGACGGCCGCAAATTCGGCAATGTCGCGTTCCGGGGGCAGGGCATCGCCATGGGCGAGCGTGCCGGTGCGGACGGCCTCTTCCAGAGTACGGCGGAGCTTTACATAGAGGGGGCCAGTGCCGCCGGCCTGCAGGCGCTCGGGAGACAGAATGGAGGCGAGATCATCAGTCATGCCACACCTCCCTGCCGGTCGTTCATCAGTTTGACGGCGAGATCGACCGCACCCTGCAGCGCATCGGCTTTCGGCTCTGCCAGCAACGTCTTGTGCCGATCCGCAAGCCAGGGATGGTAGGCTCTGGCAAGGCCGCCGAGCAGGCAGATCGTCGGGCATTCGGGCCATGAGAGCGCGTCGAGGCTGGCATCGATCGCATCAGCCGCGTCCCTGACGATCTCGATTGCGGTCGCATCACCGGCCTCTACGGCCTCGAATACTGTCGGTGCATATCGTGCGAAATCCCGGGGGCGGGCGGTATGGGCGAATTCGACGATCCGCTCGGGATCATTGCCATATTCGGCCATGATCTTTTCCGTCAGCGGTGACGTGGGGCGAACCTTGTCATAGGCAAGCAGGGCCCTTTCCAGGAGGTCGCGGCCAAGGCGTGCGCCGCTTGCCTGATCGCCAACTATCGAACCCCAGCCGCCGATGCCGTGCAGCTTGCCCTCTCGGCGCGCATTGTAGACGGAGCCGGTTCCGACGGCGCCGACTATGCCGTCGGCATCGCCGAGTGCCCCTTGCAACGATATCAGCGCATCGGTGACAACCCGGCCGTCATCAAAGGGCAAGGCCTTTTCGATGCGCTTGCCGTAATCGCCGACATTGGCGCCGGCAACACCTACGACCGCGGAGATTGTGGAAGCGGTTTCAACCCCAAATCCGGCGTCACGCAGGGCCTGGCGCGCGGATTCGACGATATTGACGAGAGAGTTTTCCAGATCGGAAAGGATGTTGGCAGGGCCAGCCTTGCCGAGGCCTATGACATTGCCCATTCTGTCCGCAACTGCTGCCCGGCAGCTTGTTCCGCCACCATCTATGCCGATTGCAAGTTCCGTCATCGGACCTCCGGTTAAGCCGTTCCCTTATGTTTTCTTATACAATACCAAAAAAATACCATTTACCAAGCGGAAATGACCGCGAATTCTTCCGTTTTTATCTTATTGATTTTAAAAGATAAAAATTTTTAATGAATTTTCTCGGGTCCAGAAGTTAATTTTGGCTGGACAATTGGTATTTTTTTGGCCTTAATTCCGGAAAAGGGAACAGCGTATCGAGGCATGTGAAAACCGGCAAAGAAAACAGCGCCGGCCAGGTTTCGAGAAAGGTGCAGACGGTGATCGCAGGAGCCGGAATGGCTCGCGGAGGCGTGCGGCATCTTTCCAAGTTTTCCCTTATTTCAAGCGCCCGGTTCAGCGTATCGGGAGGGCGCACCGTTCGGCCGGAGGCTAGCGTCCTTCGTGTCGGCAGAGCTTCAGGGCCGCCAGTTTTGGCGGCTCTAAAAGGGGCGTTGGGTGTTTCCTCAGGCACGCCAACCGCTTGTTTCAGACCGAAAACAGCGCCTAGCGGCGCGTAAAACAGGAGAGGGAAATGAAAAACACTGCTCTGAAAAGTTTGCTGCTTGCCTCCAGCCTGCTGTCGTCAGCCGGCCTCGTTCATGCCGCCGACGTGACGCTCACCGTCGAAAGCTGGCGTAACGACGACCTGCAGATCTGGCAGGAAAAGATCATCCCGGCTTTCGAAGCCAAGAACCCGGGCATCAAGATCGTCTTCTCGCCGACCGCTCCGACTGAATACAACGCTTCGCTGAATGCCAAGCTCGATGCCGGTTCCGCAGGCGACATCATCACCTGCCGTCCGTTCGACGCTTCGCTCGAACTCTTCAACAAGAAGCAGCTCGTCGATCTCACCAGCCTTTCCGGCATGGAAAACTTCTCGCCGGTCGCCAAGGCTGCATGGTCTACGGACGACGGCAAGTCGACCTTCTGCGTGCCGATGGCTTCGGTCATCCATGGCTTCATCTACAACAAGGATGCCTTCGACAAGCTCGGCATCGCTATTCCGAAGACGGAAGACGAGTTCTTCGCAGCCCTCGACAAGATCAAGGCTGACGGCACCTACATCCCGCTCGCCATGGGCACGAAGGATCTCTGGGAAGCCGCAACCATGGGCTACCAGAACATCGGCCCGAACTACTGGAAGGGTGAAGAGGGCCGCGAAGCCCTGATCTCTGGCAAGCAGAAGCTCACCGACGCCGACTGGGTCAAGCCCTATGAAGAGCTTGCCAAGTGGAAGCCCTATCTCGGCGACGGTTTCGAAGCCCAGACCTACTCGGACAGCCAGAACCTCTTCACGCTCGGCCGCGCCGCCATCTACCCGGCCGGTTCGTGGGAAATCGCGCTGTTCAACACGCAGGCTCAGTTCAAGATGGGCGCCTTCCCGCCGCCGGTTCCGAAGTCCGGCGACCAGGGCTACATCTCCGACCATCCGGATATCGGCGTTGCCCTGAATGCCAAGAGCACGCACCAGGAAGAAGCCAAGAAGTTCCTCACCTGGGTTGCTTCGCCTGAGTTTGCTGACATCTACGCAAACTCCCTGCCGGGTTTCTTCAGCCTGAACTCCAACCCGGTCAAGATGAGCGATCCGCTCGCTCAGGAATTCGTTTCCTGGCGCGGCCCGTACAAGTCGACCGTCCGCTCGACCTATCAGATCCTGTCGCGCGGTACGCCGAACCTCGAAAACGAGACCTGGGTTGAATCGGCCAACGTCATCAACGGCACGGACACTCCGGCCGTCGCTGCCGAAAAGCTCCAGAAGGGCCTCGACAGCTGGTACAAGCCGGGCAAGTAAGGTTTTGAAGGTGAGGGGCGGCCTGTTGGACCGCCCCTTATCGGCCTGCCGGCCATCTTGTCCCGCGAGGGGCAAGAGACTCGCAGCCGCCTCCTGGCCCGTGGTTTTCAGGTATGGGCATGGTCCGACTCTCCGAATAAGGAGAGGGGAATGAGGGGCAAGATTTCCACCTGCGCTGCGCCTGATGGTCCAGCCAATAAAAACAGGCAAAAGCCATGAGCGAAGCCGACACCGCAGTCGACGTGATCCCGATCAAGCGTCCCATTCGCTGGCATATCGGAATCTTCCTTCTTCCGGCCTTCATCGTCTATACGGCGATAATGATCCTGCCGCTGATCGAAACGCTCCGGCTTTCCTTCTACAATACGGTCGATGGCGCACCGGCCTTCGTTGGCTTTGCCAATTACAAGGTTCTCTTCGGCGATGCCCGCTGGGTGCATGACTTCTGGAATGCGCTGCGCAACAACGTCATCTTCTTCATCATCCATATGTGCGTGCAGAACCCGATCGGGATTGCGCTTGCCGCACTTCTGTCGACGCCCCGGCTTCGCTTCGTCGCCTTCTATCGCACGGCTATCTTCCTGCCGACGCTGCTCTCCTTCGTCATCGTCGGCTTCATCTGGAAGCTGATCCTTTCGCCGATCTGGGGTGTCGCACCGTGGCTGATGAGCCTCGTCGGCCTCAAGTGGGCTTTTGCGCCCTGGCTCGGCCAGTCCGGCCCGGCGCTGATCGCGGTGTCGCTGATCTCGAACTGGCAATATATCGGTATCCCGATGATGCTGATCTATGCGGCACTTCTGAGCATTCCCGAGGAAGTGATCGAGGCTGCCGAATGCGACGGCATTACCGGCTGGGCGCAGTTCTGGAAGATCAAGCTGCCGCTGATCCTGCCGGCGATCGGCATCATCTCGATCCTGACTTTCGTCGGCAATTTCAACGCGTTCGACTTGATTTATACGGTGCAGGGTGCGCTTGCAGGCCCTGACATGTCGACCGATATTCTGGGTACGCTGCTCTATCGCACCTTCTTCGGTTTCCAGCTGCAGCTTGGCGACCGCTCCATGGGCGCGACGATTGCGACGGTCATGTTCCTGATCATCCTCGCCGGCGTCTCCTTCTATCTTTTCGCCATCCAGCGGCGCATGCGCCGCTATCAGTTCTGAGGAGTGTGAGCCCATGTCGAACAGAGCGCGCACATCCCCCATCCGTGCCGGCCTCGTGCATCTGGCGCTGATCGGCTACACGCTGATTGCGATCTTCCCGGTGTTCCTGACGATCGTGAATTCGTTCAAGGACCGCAACTCGATCTTCCGGTCGCCGCTGCAGGTGCCGACCCCCTCGACCTTCAGCCTCGTCGGTTACCAGACGGTGCTGGGGCAGGGGGACTTCGCCACCTATTTCCAGAACAGCTTCATCGTGACGATCGTTGCGATCTTCCTTGTGCTGCTGTTCGGAGCGATGGCCGCCTTTGCGCTGTCCGAATACCGTTTCAAGGGCAATACCCTTGTTGGCCTCTATATGGCGATCGGGATCATGATCCCGATCCGCCTTGGCACGGTCGCCATCCTGCAGGGCATGGTCGCGACCGGTCTCGTCAACACGCTGACGGCACTGATCCTCGTCTATACGGCGCAGGGCATTCCGCTCGCGATCTTCATTCTCTCGGAATTCATGCGCACCGTGTCCGACGACCTGAAGAATGCCGGGCGTATCGACGGGCTTTCGGAATATGCGATCTTCTTCCGCCTCGTGCTGCCGCTGGTGCGGCCGGCCATGGCGACGGTCGCCGTCTTCACGATGATCCCGATCTGGAACGACCTGTGGTTCCCGCTGATCCTGGCGCCATCCGAAGCCACAAAGACTGTGACGCTCGGCTCGCAGATCTTCATCGGCCAGTTCGTCACCAACTGGAACGCGGTTCTGGCGGCGCTTTCGCTCGCGATCCTGCCGATCCTCGTTCTCTATGTCATCTTCTCGCGGCAGCTGATCCGCGGCATTACTTCGGGAGCCGTCAAGTGAGCCAATCCGACAAGCCGATCCGCGTCCTCGTCGCCGGCCTCGGCAATATGGGCCGAAGCCATGCGCTCGCCTATCACAACAATCCGGGCTACGAGATCGTTGGCCTCGTCAACCGCTCCAAGCCGAGCCAGCTTGCGCCGGAGCTGGAGCAGTACACGATCCATCCCGACTTCATGACGGCGCTTGCCGAGCTGAAGCCGGATCTCTGCTCGATCAATACTTATTCCGACAGCCATGCCGATTATGCCGTCGCCGCCTTCGAGGCCGGCTGCGACGTCTTCGTCGAAAAGCCACTGGCAACGACCGTTGCCGATGCGGAGCGCGTCGTGGCCGCGGCAAAGAAGGCGGGCAAGAAGCTGGTCATCGGCTATATCCTGCGTCATCACCCGTCCTGGAAGAAGCTGATCGAGGAGGCGCGGAAGCTCGGTGGTCCCTATGTCTTCCGCATGAACCTCAATCAGCAGTCCAGCGGGCCGACCTGGGCGACGCACAAGTCGCTGATGCAGACGACCTCGCCGATCGTCGATTGCGGCGTCCACTATGTCGATGTCATGTGCCAGATCACCGATGCAAGGGCGGTCGAAGTGCGCGGCATGGGCCTGCGCCTGTCGAACGAGATCGCGCCGGACATGTATAATTACGGCCATCTGCAGGTGCTCTACGAGGACGGTTCCGTCGGCTGGTACGAGGCCGGCTGGGGGCCGATGATTTCCGAGACGGCCTTCTTCGTGAAGGATGTGATGTCGCCGAACGGCGCCGTCTCGATCGTCATGGATCCGAACGCGAAGTCCGACGATATCGACACGCATACAAAAACCTCCGTCATCCGCCTCCATACGGCAGAGACCGGGCCCGACGGCAAGTTCATTCGTCCCGATCAGGACATGACGATGGAAGGCGAGCCCGGCCATCAGGCGCTTTGCGACCTGGAGCAGGCCTTCGTGCTGCGCGCCATCAACGAGGATCTGGACCTCAACCGCCATATGGATGATGCGGTGGCCTCGCTGCGCATCTGCCTTGCCGCTGACGAAAGCGTGCGCACCGGCCGACCGGTTAGACTATAAGGAAAGACTAGTGGGATCGCTTCAACTCAAATCCATCCGCAAGGCCTATGGCAAGCACGAAGTGCTGAAGGGCATCGACCTTGAGGTCAAGGACGGCGAATTCGTCATCTTCGTCGGTCCGTCAGGCTGCGGGAAATCGACCCTGCTGCGCAGCATTGCCGGCCTGGAAGACGTCACTTCGGGCGCCGTCATCATCAATGGTCGCGACGAGACGCTGACGCCGCCGGCCAAGCGTGGCATCGCCATGGTGTTCCAGTCCTATGCGCTTTATCCGCACCTGACGGTCAAGGACAATATGGGCCTCGGTCTGAAACAGGCGGGGGCGGCGAAGGATGAAATCGAGACGCGCGTGACGAAAGCCTCGTCCATGCTGTCGCTCGAGCAATATCTGGCGCGCCGCCCGGCCGAGCTTTCGGGTGGCCAGCGCCAGCGTGTGGCGATCGGCCGGGCGATCGTGCGCGAGCCGGAACTCTTCCTCTTCGATGAGCCTCTTTCCAACCTCGATGCGGCTCTGCGCGTGCAGACGCGCCTCGAAATCGCACGCCTGCACCGCAGCCTGAAGGCGACGATGATCTATGTCACCCACGATCAAGTGGAAGCCATGACGCTTGCCGACAAGATCGTGGTGCTAAATGCCGGCGCGATCGAGCAGATCGGCTCGCCGATGGAATTGTATAATCGCCCGGCCAACACGTTCGTCGCGGGTTTCATCGGCTCGCCGCAAATGAACTTCATCCCCGCCGACAAGGTCGGCGATGCGCAGGCCAAGACGGTCGGCATTCGTCCGGAGCATCTGACGCTCTCGCGCGACAGCGGCAGCTGGAAGGCCAAGACCGTGCATGTCGAGCATCTCGGCGCCGATACGATCGTCTATCTGGAATCGGATCAGTGCGGTCTCTTGACTGCACGTCTCTTCGGCGAACACAAATACGAGCCGGATGAGATCGTCTATGCGACCCCGGATGGAAGCCATATCCACCGCTTCGATGGGAACGACAGGGCAATCCGCTGATTGCAACCGGAATGAAAAGGCCCCGCCATGGAGCGGGGCTTTTTTGTTTAAGGCGGTATTGAAGGCAAGTCAGCGCCGGAAAAGCCGTCCATCGATGATGATCAGGCTGGTCATGATCAGGCTCATCCCGCCAAGCTCGAACGCCTCCAGTCTTTCGCCGAGAAAGACCGTGCCGAGCAGGATCGCGCTGACGGGCACCAGCAGCGTCACCAGCGATGCATTGGTCGCCCCGGCCGAGGCGATGAGATTGAAATACAGAATGAAGGCGAAGGCGGTCGTCAGGATCGCGAGAAAAAGCACGGCCATCCATATCGCAGCAGACGATGTGACGATGTCGGCCGGGCTGTAGAAAATGAAGACGATCGGCAGCATGAGGATGGCAGCACCTGTCAGCTGGCCGGTGGCAACGACTGTCGGGCTTATGCCTTTGAAGCGTTTGGCGTAGACGACGGCGAAAGCGTAGGAGACGGCGGCTCCGATGACTGCGAGCTTTGCCCAGGTGGGGCCGCCGAGATTGGACAGAAGTCCCGGGCCGATCATGACGGCGGCGCCCGCGATGCCGATGACGACGCCTGCGATCTTCGCGGTTGAGATCTTTTCATCCGGCGTCAGCGCGTTTGCTACGAGGATCGTCCAAAGAGGTGTCGTTGCATAGAAGACCGAGGCGAGGCCGGCGCCGATCTCCGTTTGGCCGGTGAAGATCAGCGAGAACGGAATGACGTTGTTGAGAAGAGCGAGACACAGGAAAGAGCCGGGCCGGGCGAGAACGGGTGCGAAGGAAATGCCGCGCAGCCTTAACCAGAGATGCAGGACCAGCGCGGCGATCGCCACGCGATAAAGCACGAGGGCCAACGGCGGAATCTCAGACACCGCGACGCGGGCGAGGAAGAAGGACCCGCCCCAAAGTGCGCCCAGGAGCGTTAGTTGGCCCCAATCCTTCGCTGACATTGACTGTGTCATCGCTTCGGTGCGCAAAGCCTCATCCAATGAATGGAGACAGGCCCTGCAGTCTATCTCCCGTGCGGGCGGGCAACAGCGACGGAACGATCCCGATATCCGAATTCTATGGAATCTGGTGCTGTCCTAACCCGATCGGCGGGATTGATATGCCTGGACTAAATTCCGGGGCTCTCAGCCGAGAACCGGGCGCATGAAACTGCGCTCATAGCTGATGATGCTGCGGTTGCGCCTGTCGAGCTCGAAGGCGGCTTGACATTCCGGGTCGCTTGCCATTCGGGTGCGGTAGTCCTCGTAAGCGGCAAGGCTAGGGAAGGAAAACAGCGCAATAGCAATGTTGTTGGCGCCTTCCGATGGCAGGAAGTAGCCGTGATGGGCGCCTCCCATCCTGTTGACGATGGGGATCCAGAGCCGGGCGTATTGTTCGAATTCTGCAAGCTTGTAGGGGTCGATGACGTATCGCAGATGGCAGGTGATCATTGAAAGACCCCGTTGTGGAACGACCGAGCGGATGTCCGTCCGGTCTGTATTGCTTGCCCGGATTCGAGGCAAGCCGTTTGGTCTTTACGCTGCCTTCCGTTTCGATGCTATCTCCCCGATCTGGATATTCGGAGGGGCAGGGCTCATGAAAAATAGGTAGCAGGCATGCAAAAGGCGCCGCGTTGCGGCGCCTTCGTTTGTTTCAGTCCGTCTCGATCAGTCGCGGATGACGAGCAGGTCGGCGGCCATGAAGCGGAGCGTCACGGTCTCGCCAGCGGCCGGCGGCCTGACGCCGGGGCTGTTGAACATGTCGAAGGAGATCACGTTGCCGCCGACATTCATGCGGGTGCGGATGACCGAACCCAGGAAGTGGGCAGATACGACCTCGCCGGTCAGGGCGGTGTCGCTCTGGGCGCCTTCGGCGAGCGAACCGGCTTCCGGACGGAGCGCAAGCTGAACGGTGTCGCCAGCCTTGTAGGTCTGGACCGACTGTTTCAGCGTGATGCCCTGATCGCCGATCTGGATGCGGTTGCTGTCGGGATCGACGACCTTGGCTTCGATGAGGTTCAGCGTGCCGACGAAGGAGGCGACGAAGCGCGTTGCCGGCGTGTTGTAGATTTCGAAGGGCGTGCCGATCTGGTCGGCCTTGCCGCCGTTCATGACGACGATGCGGTCGGAGATCGAGAGCGCTTCTTCCTGGTCGTGCGTGACGAAAACCGTGGTGATGCCAAGCGACTGCTGGATCTGGCGGATTTCCTCGCGCAGCGACACGCGGATCTTGGCATCGAGCGCCGAGAGCGGTTCGTCGAGCAGCAGAACCTGCGGCTTGACCGCAAGGGCGCGGGCAAGTGCGACGCGCTGCTGCTGGCCGCCCGACATCTGGTAGGGGAAGCGGTCCGCCAGGTGATCGAGCTTGATCAGGCCGAGCATTTCCTTGACGCGCTTGTCAATCTCCGGCTTCGCAGCGCCCGCGACCTTCATGCCGAAAGCGACGTTGTCATGCACCGTCATGTTCGGAAAAAGGGCGTAGGCCTGGAAGACCATGCCGATGTTGCGCTGGTTCGGCTTCAGGGCGCGCTGGTCCTTGCCGTTGATCGTCAGCGTGCCGCCGGTCGGCGTCTCGAAACCGGCGATCATGCGCAGCACGGTCGTCTTGCCGCAGCCCGACGGGCCGAGGAAGGAAACGAATTCCCCTTTCTCGATGTTCATGTTGAAGTTCTTGACGACCTGGGTCTGGCCGAAGGATTTCTGAATGTTGGTCAGCGTAAGAAAGGACATGAGCCAAATACCTTATGCTTTAGCCGGGCGGGCTTTGCCAAAGCGCGAAACGAGATTGAGCAGGCCCATGCTGAGCCAGGTGATCGAAAATGCGATAACGGCGAGCGCAGAAGGCTCATAAGCCTTGTTGGCGCCGACGAGCTGCAGGTAGGGGCCAAAGGCCGGACGGTTGAGGAGCGCGGCGAAGGTGAATTCGCCCATGACGATCGCGAGCGTGATGAAAGCGCCCGAGAGCACGCCGCTCATGACATTCGGGAAAATGCACTTGAACATGATGGTGGTCCAGCGAGCGCCGAGGCTTTCAGCCGCCTCCGTCAGCGTGCGGACGTCGATGGCGCGCATGGCTGTATCGACCGCGCGGTACATGTAGGGCAGCGACAAGGTGATGTAAGAGAAAACCAGCAGGACGTTGGTGCCCATCGACGAATTCGTCAGCGGCAGATAGGACGACGAATTGTACATCCTGAGGTAGCCGAAAACGATGACAATCGCCGGAATGACGAGCGGTAGCAGCGTGATGAATTCGACGACCGGACGCATCTGCGGTAGGCGCAGTCGCACCCAGTAGGCTGTCGGCACGACGAGCAGCATGCCGAAGATGATGGTCAGAAACGCCATTCCCATGGAGTAGCCGAAGGTCTCGCGGAACTGAGCGTCCGAGAAGACTGACTGATAGGCATCGAAGCTATAGGTGCCGCGGCGCATGCGCAGCGAGAATTCGATCGTGCCGATCAGCGGGATGATGAAATAGGACGCGCCGAGAATGATGGCGATCCAGGCTCCGAGACGTTGAGCTTTCATTTCTGCCACCGTTCGGCGCGCATGCGCAGCATGAGATAAAGGACATTGGATACGCCAGTTATGACGATCATGCCGAGCGCGATCGCGTAACCGAGGTTGGCATTGTGCAGAACGTCGCCGCGGATCTGCGCATAGAGCAGGATCGGCACGATGTTCAGTGAACTGCCGGTCAGCGCGAAGGCGGTGGCGATGGCGCCGAAAGCGTTGGCAAAGAGCAGCAGCGTGGTACCGAGCAGGCTCGGCCAGAGGATCGGCAGGGCAACCATCGTCCAATATTGACGGTTGGTAGCGCCGAGAATTTCAGAGGCTTCGCGCCATTCCTTCTTCATACCGTCCAACGCCGGCGTCAGGATCAGCACCATCAGCGGGATCTGGAAATACATGTAGGTGATGGTGAGGCCGAAGAACGAGAGGAGGTTGAAGCCGGTGCCGTAAAGGTTGAAGCCAAACCAGTCGCGCAGGAAGAGGGTCACAAGGCCGGTGCGGCCGAGCGTTGCGAGAAAGGCGAAGGCGAGCGGTACCCCGGCGAAATTCGAGGCTACGCCGGAGAATGTCAGAAGCGTCGAGCGCACCGAGTTCGGCAGGCCGCCGAGCACGACGGCCCAGGCGAGGAAAAAACCGATCAGGGCGCCGCCAAGGGCGGACGCCACCGAGACGCGGATACTGATCCAGTAAGCGCTCAAAATGGATGGCGTAAAGAGATCGCCGATATTCTTCAGCGTGAGTTCGCCCTCGGGCGTCAAGAACGCGCCCGCCACGAGATAAAGCGTGGGGATAATCAGGAACAGTAGTGAAAAAATAATGAAGGGTGCAATGCCCAGCCAGTCGATCACGCGGTCTTTGTTGATCAAGGGGGCGCTGCTTACCATAGGTGTTGAAACGGTACTCATGGAAAGCTCATCCTGGGGCGTCGGAGTGAGAAAACCTCCCCGCCCTGAGGCGAGGAGGCAGGATCAGGTGTTACTTGACGATGGCGCCGACGACAGAATCCCAGTTCTTGCTGATGGCTTCCTTGCCGGCAGCCTGTTCCTCAAGAGTCGGGAAAACAGCCTTTTCATAGGCCGCTGCCGGCGGCAGCTTGTCGAGGAGTTCCTTCGGGATCTTGTTGTTCTTGGCAAGATCGTTGAAGCGGATCGGGTGGCAATAGCCCTTCAGCCAGCCGATCTGACCTTCGTCCGAGTAAAGATATTCCATCCAGAGCTTGGCAGCGTTCGGATGCGGTGCGAAGGCGGAGATCGCCTGAACGTACACGCCTGCGACAACGCCCGTCTTCGGAACGACGACTTCAAACGGAGGGTTGCCCTTCAGGCTCTCACCCCAGGACAGAGCATTGTAGTCCCAAGAGATGATGATCGGCGTCGAGCCCTGTGCAAACGGTGCGGCTTTACCCGTAACCGGTACGAAGTTGCCGGCCTTGTTCAGTTCGGCGAAGAACTTGAGACCTTCGTCGCCAGCCTTTGCCGCATCGCCATTGCTGCGCGACAGACCGGCCGCATAAACGCCCTGAACTGCCTGGTTGGCGGTGCGCGGGTCGCCGGCGAGGGCAACCGAGTTTGCGTAATCGCTCTTCAGAAGGTCAGCCCAATCAGCCGGGGATTCCTTGACGAGATCCTTGTTGATGAGGAAGGAGAGAACGCCGTAATAATCGCCATACCAGAAGCCGTCGGCGTCCTTGGCGGTGTCCGGGATAGAGTCCCAGGTGGAAACCTTGTAGGGCTGGATCAGGCCTTCAGCCTTTGCAGACGGGCCGAAGGAGAGGCCAACGTCGATCACGTCAGGAGCCTGCGGGCCGGTGTTGCCCTTGTTGGCCTTGATGGCTTCGATTTCGTCGCCCGAACCGGCGTCCGGGTTCAGTTCGTTGACTTCGATACCGTACTTCGCCTTGAAGCCTGCGATAACATCGCCGTAGCCGCACCAGTCATGCGGGAGAGCGATCGTCGTCAGCGTGCCTTCCTTCTTGGCGGCAGCGATAAGATCGGCGCTCGGTTCAGCGGCTGCGATCGCAGTCGAAGCTACGATCATCGCAGTAGAAAGCGAAAGCAGTCGAGAAATGTTAGAGATCACTGTTGTTCTCCTTCAGGTTTTCAGTGTCCGATGTGCTGTTACTGTCGTTAGATGAAGCTTGTGTGACAGTTGCATGACGTTAATTTTTCTATGAATAGCAGTCGCTTGCGGCAAATGTTTCATTTGCGACAGGCTGTCCTGTTTCCGCGAAAGCCGCCATTGTTTTTGCCCTTTTTTTAGCTGTCCCTCCTAACCGGGTTTGCGGAAAAGCCGGGTTTGTTCGAACAGGCCTTCCAGCGTTTTCATGCGTTCCTTCGTTTCGTCCCAGGTCGAGTTCTGCACCGCTTCGATGAGCGCCTCGACAATGAAGAGTGTCACGACGGAGGAATCCCAGGCCGACGGCGCCTCGATCTGCACGCGGAAGACGTGCCGTGCGAGCTTGGCGGCGGGTGAGGCCCATTGGTCGGTGAAAACTATGATTTCGGCGCCGCGCTTGCGGGCGGCGGTGGCCAGGCTCACCATCTCCTGCTCGTAGCGGCGGATATCGAAGATGATGAGCAGATCGCCGGGGTTCATGTTGAGGACGTATTGGGGCCAGCTCGACGAATTGGACGACAGCAGCGCCGTGTTCGGGCGAATGACCTGCATATGGGTAAAGAAGTATTCGGCCAGCGCGCCGGTGATGCGTCCGCCGACGAAATAGAGCGTGCGCTTGCGATCCGAGAGCAGGGTGGCGACATTGTCGAAGGTCGCTGTATCGAGATCGGAGAGCGTCTGCCGCAGATTGCCCATGATGGCATCGGCGAAGCGGTTCAATATATGGGTGCCCGGCGCGTTCTGGGCCCAGCGGTCGTGCTTGGCGATGGGGTTGGAGATCGTCGCCTCGACTTCCTGATGCAGATGCTGCTGGAAATCCGGATAGCCCTTGTAGCCGAGCTTCTGGACCATGCGCACGACTGTCGGCGTGGAAACGCCGGCATTTTCAGCGATGGTGGTGATGCTGCCGAGACCTGAGACGGGATAGTTGTCGAGAAGGCTTTCAGCCAATTGCTTCTCGGCGCGCGTGAGCACGCCGAAATGCGAATGAATGACGTCCGAAACGGTCTTTGCCGCGACACTCACGTGATTTTGCTCCCCGGGATGGTCTAGTGCCACTTTCCCACTGAAAGTTAACAACGCTGTCACAATCCATGTCAATAACTGTCATGAAAAGAAATTTTCAGAGTGCGCTTGACACTGCGGTGAAGCTGAAGAATTCTTTTCTTGTAAAGAGTTTATTAAGCGATGGGGGAAGCGCCGTTGGTGCTGGCTCAGGCCAAAATTCTCAGCGAGGCGGACGGCGATTGCGTTGCAATCGAGCGTGTCCACGGCAAGAGCCCCGTGCTGCTTATCTGCGAGCATGCATCGCGCACGCTTCCTGAACATTTCGGCGATCTGGGCCTCTCCGAGGAAGCGCTTTCCAGCCATATCGCCTGGGATCCAGGCGCCCTTGCCGTTGCGCGCGCCATTTCCGCAGCGCTCGATGCAACGCTCATCTACCAGCGCTTCTCGCGCCTGATCTATGACTGCAACCGGCCGCCGAGCTCGCCGGGCGCCATGCCCGAGGTCAGCGAGATCTATGCGATTCCGGGCAACAAGGATTTGAGTGAGGGCGAGCGCCTGGCCCGCACGGAGGCTCTTTACCTGCCGTTCCATGATGGCGTGCGCGCCTTGATCCGGGATCGGCAGGTGAGGGGGCAGGATAGCGTCATCGTGACGATCCACAGCTTCACTCCGGTCTACAATGGAAAGCAGCGCGCCGTCGAACTCGGCATCCTCCATGACGAGGACAGCCGTCTCGCCGACCGCATGCTGGATTTTGCGGCCGAGGCGCCGCTTTATCGTACAGAACGCAACGAACCCTACGGGCCTGCTGACGGCGTGACCCACACGCTGATCCTGCACGGCATTTCCAACGGGCTTCGCAATGTCATGATCGAGGTCCGCAACGACCTTATCAGTGAAGATACCGGCCAAGGGGTCGTGGCCGACTATCTCACAAGGCTTCTCCAGCAAAGCCTGGATGCCTGAATAAAAGAAGACCCCGGGGAGCAGTTTAACTGCGAACAGCCCGCAAGGCGAAAAGCCACGGGCACTTTTGGCACAGGATCGGCCGCAATTCCGCGGGCGATTGTCAACAGGGGGAAGTCATGTCGGACTATTCCGAAAATGATAAGAAGCAGGATATGAGCATCCTGCATTCCATGGGCTATGCCCAGGAACTTGAACGACGCATGAGCTCGTTTTCGAACTTTGCCGTATCCTTCTCGATTATCTGCATCCTGTCGGGCGGCATCAACTCGCTGGCGCAGGCAACCGCGGGTGCAGGCGGTGCCGCGATCGGTATCGGCTGGCCGCTGGGCTGCTTCGTCTCGCTGGTGTTCGCCGTTGCGATGGCGCAGATCAGCTCCGCCTATCCGACGGCAGGCGGGCTCTATCACTGGGGTTCGATCCTCGGCAACCGCTTCACCGGCTGGCTGACCGCCTGGTTCAACCTGCTCGGCCTCGTCACCGTTCTCGGCGCCATCAATGTCGGTACCTATTATTTCTTCATGGGCACGTTCGGCACGAGCTATCTCGGCCTGACGGACACGACGACGGTGCGCATCGTCTTCCTGGTGATCATCACCGGCGCGCAGGCCCTCGTGAACCATATGGGTATCGGCCTCACGGCCAAGCTCACCGATTTCTCGGGCTATCTCATCTTCGCGACCTCTATCGCGCTTGCCGCGGTGTGCCTGATTTCGGCGCCGTCTTACGAGTTCGGCCGGCTCTTCACCTTCGCCAACTATTCGGGCGAAGCGGGCGGCAATGTCTGGCCCTCGACCTCGGGCCTCTGGGTCTTCCTGCTCGGCCTGCTGCTGCCGATCTATACGATCACCGGCTATGACGCCTCGGCCCATACGTCCGAAGAAACGGTCAAGGCGGCGCATTCCGTTCCGCGCGGTATGGTCTCTTCCGTCCTCTGGTCAGCGCTCTTCGGCTACATCATGCTGTGCTCCTTCGTGCTCATGCTGCCAAACATGGACGATGCTGCAAAGCAGGGCTGGAACGTGTTCTTCTGGGCGATGGACACGCAGGTCAATTCGACCGTGAAGGACATTCTCTACTTCGCGATCCTCATCAGCCAGTGGCTGTGCGGTCTTGCGACCGTCACTTCGGTCTCGCGCATGATCTTCGCCTTCTCGCGTGACGGCGGCCTGCCGGCATCGAAGGGACTGTCGAAGGTCAGCCCGAACTACCGCACGCCGGTTGCCGCCATCTGGACGGGCTCGATCCTCTCGGTGCTCTTCGTCTGGGGCTCGTCGCTCGTTTCGATCGGCGAGACGCCGGTTTACACGATCGTCGTATCCTGCACGGTCATCTTCCTGTTCTTCTCCTTCGCGATCCCGATCGCGCTCGGCCTCTTTGCCTGGGGCACGTCGAAGTGGGACAAGATGGGTCCGTGGAACCTCGGCGAAGGCATGTTCAAGCTCTTCGCGGTTCTCTCGATCCTCGCGATGATCCTGATCTTCGTGCTCGGCATTCAACCGCCGAACGGACCGGCACTCTATGTGACGGTCGGCTTCCTGGTTCTGACCGGCATTGTCTGGTTCGGCTTCGAAAGCCGCCGCTTCAAGGGGCCGCCGATCGGCGAGGAAGTGGCGCGACGCCAGGCCGAAATCGCAGCGGCCGAAAAGGCTGTCGGCGAACACTGATAGTTCAAGGCTTCCCTCTCACATGGCGGGGCCGCGTCACGCGGCCCCCTCACGGTTCAACGAAAAGGCATCGGGTGGGTTGATCCCGGCGGTCGCATGCCGTTTCGTTGTCCCGATTTCCAAGTTCAATTTCAGGCGGATACATCATGAGCAACTATACTCTCGACGATCTCAGACAGGACGTTGCCGACGGGCGCATCGATACGGTGCTGGCCTGCCAGGTGGACATGCAGGGGCGCCTGATGGGCAAGCGTTTCCAGGCCGAATTCTTCCTCGAAAGCGCCTGGAAGGAAACGCACAGCTGCAACTACCTCCAGGCGACGGATATGGAGATGGAAACCGTTTCCGGCTACAAGGCGACCAGCTGGGAAAAGGGCTATGGCGACTACACGATGAAGCCCGATCTTTCGACGCTGCGGGTCATTCCCTGGCTCGAAGGCACGGCCCTCGTTCTCTGCGACGTGCTGGATCATCATACGCATGAGGAAGTGGCCCACTCACCGCGCGCGATCCTGAAGAAGCAGGTCAAGCGGCTCGAAGACATGGGGATGAAGGCCTACATGGCCTCCGAACTCGAATTCTTCCTCTTCGACCAGACCTATGAGGCGGCGCAGGCGTCGGGTTACCGCGACCTGAAACTCGCCAGCGCCTATAATGAGGATTACCACATCTTCCAGACGACCAAGGAAGAAGAGGTCATGCGGGCGATCCGCAAGGGCCTGCAGGGCGCCGGCATTCCGGTCGAAAATTCCAAGGGCGAGGCGTCCGCCGGCCAGGAAGAAATCAACGTGCGTTATGCCGATGCACTCGCCATGGCCGATCGCCATGCGATCATCAAGAACGGCTGCAAGGAAATCGCCTGGTCGAAGGGCAAGGCGATCACCTTCCTCGCCAAGTGGCACTACAATGCCGCCGGCAGCTCATCGCATATCCATCAGTCACTCTGGAGTCTCGAAGAAAAGCCGCTCTTCTTCGATCATACCGGCCATCACGGCATGTCGCCGCTGATGCAGAACTATATTGCCGGGCTCTTGAGCCACGCGAGCGAGATCACCTATTTCCTGGCGCCCTATATCAATTCCTACAAGCGCTTCATGGCCGGCACGTTCGCGCCCACCAAGGCCGTCTGGAGCAAGGACAATCGTACGGCCGGCTACCGCCTCTGCGGCGAGGAGACCAAGGGGATCCGTATCGAATGCCGTGTCGGCGGCTCCGACCTCAATCCTTACCTTGCCTTCGCGGCCCTGCTTGCCGCCGGCATCGACGGCATCGAGAAGAAGCTGGAACTGGAGGCGCCCTATGTGGGTGACGCCTATTTCGGCAAGGATATCCGCGAAATCCCGCGTACGCTGCGGGCTGCGACCAAGGCGATGACGGAATCGGAAATGCTGCGCACAGCCTTCGGCGATGATGTCATCGATCACTATACCCGCGCTGCCGAATGGGAGCAGGAAGAATACGACCGACGCATCACGGATTGGGAAGTGGCGCGCGGCTTCGAGAGAGCTTAAGAACATATCCGAAGCGGAAAACCGCGTGACCGGATTCCTTGTGGGGGATCGGTCATGGCGTCTTTCCCTGCGGCTCAGAAGAAAACAGGAAACAGATCATGACAATGGTCCAATGCATTTCGCCGATCGACGGCTCTGTTTATGCGGAGCGTCCGGCGCTTTCGCTTGAAGCGGCGAAGGAAGCCGTTGCGCGTGCGCGCAAGGCGCAGAAGGCCTGGGCCAGGCGCCCGCTAGAAGATCGTGTCCAGTTGGTGCTGAAAGGTGTCGCCCGTCTCAACGAGATGTCGGATGTCGTCGTGCCCGAGCTTGCCTGGCAGATGGGCCGGCCGATCAAGTATGGCGGCGAATATCGCGGCTTCAACGAGCGTTCCAACTATGTCGCCTCGATCGCAGCGGATGCCTTGGCGCCGCTCGTCGTCGAAGAGAGCGACAAGTTCGAGCGCCGCATCGAGCGCGAAGCGCATGGCGTCGTCTTCGTTGTCGCTCCCTGGAACTATCCTTACATGACGGCGATCAACACGATCGCGCCGGCGCTGATGGCCGGCAATACCGTCGTGCTCAAGCATGCTTCGCAGACTCTGTTGGTCGGCGAACGTCTGGTGCAGGCCTTCATTGAGGCCGGTGTTCCCGAGGATGTGTTTCAGAATGTCTTCCTCGGCCATGAGACGACCTCGGCGCTGATCGCCGCCGGCAGCTTCAACTTCGTCAATTTCACCGGTTCGGTCGAAGGCGGCCGTTCGATGGAGCGCGCTGCGGCCGGCACCTTTACCGGTCTCGGCCTCGAACTCGGCGGCAAGGATCCGGGTTATGTGATGGAAGATGCGGATCTCGACGCTGCCGTCGATACGCTGATGGATGGCGCGACCTATAATTCCGGCCAGTGCTGCTGCGGCATCGAGCGCATCTATGTGCATGAATCGCTCTACGACGCCTTCGTCGAGAAGTCGGTCGCCTGGGTTTCGAACTACAAGCTCGGCAATCCGCTCGACCCGGAGACATCGCTCGGCCCGATGGCGCACAAGCGCTTCGCCAAGGTAGTGCGCGAGCAGATCGCCGATGCCGTCGGCAAGGGCGCCAAGGCGCTCGTCGATCCCAAGCTCTTCCCGGCCGATGACGGCGGTGCCTATCTCGCACCGCAGATCCTCGTCAATGTCGATCATTCCATGGCCTTCATGCGCGAAGAAACCTTCGGCCCGGCCGTCGGCATCATGAAGGTCAAGAACGACGATGAGGCGCTGGCGCTGATGAATGACAGCCAGTACGGGCTGACGGCCTCGCTCTGGACCAAGGACGCGGAGCGTGCAGGGCGGCTCGGCCGCGACATCGAAACCGGCACTGTCTTCATGAACCGCGCCGATTATCTCGATCCGGCTCTGTGCTGGACCGGCGTCAAGGAAACCGGCCGCGGCGGCTCGTTGTCGATCATCGGCTTCCACAATCTGACGCGCCCGAAATCCTACCACCTGAAGAAAGTCACAGCATGAGCAGCGCCAACATCACCGCCAACTGGAGCTACCCGACATCCGTCAAGCTCGGCCGCGGACGCATCAAGGAACTCGCAGACGCCTGCAAGAGCCTCGGCATGAAGAAGCCGCTGCTCGTCACCGACCGCGGCCTCGCCGCGATGGCGATCACCAAGAACGCGCTCGACATTCTCGAAGATGCCGGCCTCGGCCGGGCGATCTTTGCCGATGTCGATCCGAATCCGAACGAGAAGAACCTCGAAGCCGGTATCAAGGCCTGCCGTGACGGTGGCCATGACGGCGTCGTCGCCTTCGGCGGCGGTTCGGGCCTCGATCTCGGCAAGTGCGTGGCCTTCATGGTCGGCCAGACGCGTCCCGTCTGGGATTTCGAGGATATCGGTGACTGGTGGACGCGGGCTGATGTTGCAGGCATCGCGCCGATCGTTGCCGTGCCGACGACGGCCGGCACAGGTTCGGAAGTCGGCCGTGCCAGCGTCATCACCAATTCCGCAACGCATGTGAAGAAGATCATCTTCCATCCGAAGTTCCTGCCGGGCGTCGTCATCGCCGATCCGGAACTGACGGTTGGCATGCCGAAGATCATCACCGCCGGCACCGGCATGGACGCCTTCGCCCACTGCCTGGAAGCCTATTCTTCGCCTTTCTATCACCCGATGTCAGCCGGCATCGCGCTGGAAGGCATGCGCCTCGTCAAGGAATTCCTGCCGCGCGCCTACAAGGAAGGTACGGATCTGGAAGCCCGCGCCAACATGATGTCGGCAGCTGCCATGGGCGCTGTTGCGTTCCAGAAGGGGCTTGGCGCCATTCACGCGCTCTCGCATCCGATCGGCGCGGTTTACAACACCCATCACGGCATGACCAATGCCGTCGTCATGCCCGCGGTGCTGCGCTTCAACCGCTCGGCCATTGAAGAGAAGATTGCGCGTGCGGCTGCCTATCTCGGCATATCCGGCGGTTTCGACGGCTTCTACGACTACGTGCTGAAGCTGCGCTCCGAACTCGGCGTGCCCGAAAATCTCACTGCGATGGGAATCACCCCCGACCGGATCGACGAACTGGCCGCAATGGCGATCGAAGATCCGAGTGCTGGTGGCAATCCGGTTGCATTGACGCTCGAAAATACGAAGACCCTGTTTAAGGATTGCTTCTGAACAGATAAAGGCGGACCTCTAAACTGGCCCGGAAAACCTCGGTTTTCCGGGCTTTTTTGTTGTTTTTCGCGCTTCGGGCCATCCCAATTTTTGATGATGTGAAAAATGCGGACCGCAATTTCGGCGGGCGCGTTTAGAATTTGTTAACCACGATTGGAAAGGATGGGTTAACCGCACGATGCTCCGACTGTGCGATCAACAAGAGCGATGCCGGCTCACGCCCATTCCGTTCGAGGACTAAGAATATGCCAGTCATCACATTCGCAAATACCAAGGGCGGCGCCGGCAAGACCACAGCCGTGTTGCTGCTTGCAACCGAATTGGCCCGTCAGGGCTACCGTGTCACCATCCTCGATGCCGACCCGCAGCACTGGATTTCGCGCTGGCACGAAATCTCCGGTCATGTGCCCAACATCAGCGTCATCGACTTCGTAACAACCGCCTCGCTGCCGCAGCACATCAGCGAAAACAAACATAATACCGATTATTTCATCATCGACCTGCCCGGCGCGCGCAACCCGCTGCTGGCAACGGCAGTCGGCCTTTCCGATCATGTGCTGATCCCGATCCAGGGCTGCGCCATGGATGCTCGTGGCGGCGCCCAGGTTCTCGAACTGCTGCAGTATCTGGAGGAGAAGGCCGGCATCAAGATCGGGCATTCGGTCGTGCTGACCCGCGTTAACTCCATGGTCACGACCCGCGCACTGCAGCTGGTCAAGGCCCTGTTGAACGAACGCCACGTGTCGGTTCTGGATACGGCGATCATCGAACGCTCCGCCTTCCGTGACATCTTCGATTGTGGCGGCACGCTGCATACGATGGATCCAACGCGTGTCAGCAATCTCGACAAGGCCCGTGAAAACGCTCTCTGTTTCGCAGAGGAAATCATTCGCAAGGTGCCCGGCCGGCTGCCGGTTGCGATTCGCTTGGCGAATGCCATGGGCCGGGCTGCCTGATCAGAATAGACAGGGGTAGGGAAATTGATGCCTCGGCTTCGGCCGGGGCATTTTCTATTTGAAATTACATTTGCTCACTGCTGTAATGATGATCAGGTTGTAAAAATCTCTTCACGCGCGAAGCAACGCATGAGCATAAGCCAGCAAGTCGACGACAAACTTATCGATTCTATTTACGGGATCGTTTTTGGTGAAGCGCGATGGGATACGTTTCTGACGGAGTTGAACGGGCTGCTGCCAGGGGCGGGAACCAGCCTTTTCTATCATGATGCGGCGCGGGCGGAAGGTTCGTCGCAATTCCACATCAATATGGATCAGGCGTGGATCGACACCTACACACGCTATTACTGCCGGCTGAACCCCTGGATATCGGGCCTGAACAGAACGCCCCCTGGGCAGGGGGCAATCGGTGAGGATTTCATATCCTATGCAGAGCTTTCCAGGACCGAGTTCTTCAACGACTTCTGGCATCGGCATGAAGGTCACGGCGCCGTCGGCATGGCGATCCTGCGGGAGGGCAGCCGGTCGTTCAATCTTTCGATCACCACGACCCGCTGGACCGACCCGGATGATAGCCGGGCCTGCGCTGCGCTTCTGACACGGATCGGTCCTCATCTGAGGCGCGCCTTCATCGCGGTCGAATCCGGCGGCCGACAGAAGAATGTTTCGGAGATCAACGGGAGGCTGTTCGATGCTATTGGCGTCGGTGTGCTGCTGCTGAATTCGGAGCGGCGACTGGTCTCCACTTCTGTCTTCGGAGAGGCGGTGCTCGAACAGGGGGCGGGTGTCTGGCTTTCACCGCTCGGAATGCTGCATCTTGCCGACCAGGATGCCGACGACCGTCTCACTCTGATGCTGCGGCATGAGGAGGAGGCAGAGCGTCAGCAGACGGTTCTGGACGATGGCCGGAAGATCACCTTGCTCAAGCTTGAGAAGAGCCACCAGCCACGCTTCTTCGAGCGACCTGTCGTCGCCATCCTGATCGAGCCGAAACAAAGCTCCGCAGGGCTGAGCGATGAGAAACTGCGCAGAGATTTCGGTCTCACGCAGGCTGAAATCAGGGTCGTGAGGGCGCTGGTTTCGGGAGGCTCGGTTTCGGGCCTGGCTGCCGAAACCAGCCGCTCGCGCGAGACGATCCGCTCGCAGGTGCGGTCCGTCTATCTGAAGACCGGTGCCAGGAAGCAGGTGGAGCTCCTGCGTCTGATCCAGTTCGGCGAGCGCCCGCCAGAAACACCGGGCGAATAGATTTCCTCAGTCGACGAATTCGACCGTCACGCCGGGCTTGACCATCTTGGCAAGCTCCGTCGCATCCCAGTTCGTCAGGCGGATGCAGCCGTGGCTCTGGGTGCGGCCGATCCTGGAAGGGTCCGGCGTGCCGTGAATGCCATAGGTGGGCTTGGAAAGCGCCATCCAGACCGTACCAACCGGGCCATTCGGGCCTGGCGGAATATCGAGGATCTTGTCGTTGGCGCCCTGCTGGAAATTGATCTTCGGATTGTAAGTGTAGCCCGGATTGAAGGCGACACGCTCGACGGTCACGGTGCCTGACGGAGAAGGCGTGTCGGTGGAGCCGATCGAGGCCGGGTAGGCGGCAACAAGATTGCCGGCGTCGTCATAGGCAAAGACCTGCTTGCGGCCCTTATCGGCGAGGATCTTTGAAACAGCGCCGGTCTTGTTCGCGCCGGGATTGACGACCTTGATGACTGTGCCCGGGATCGTGAAATCCGCGCCGGGGTTCATTTCCTTCAGGAAGTTCTCGTCCATGTGGAAGCGCTCGGCGAGCGCTTCCGTGACCGTGGTATAGGCAAGCGACGGCAGGAGTGCCTTCTGTGAATAATCTTCCGGTATCTGCGCCACATAGGGACCGGCCGCATCCGCGTCCGTGATCGTATAGTTGACGACCGGCAGGCCGCCATTCATGCGCAATTCTTCGAGGATCGCATCCGTATTGTTCGGATCAAGCTTCGTGCCGGTCATCTGTTCATAGGCGTAGATCGCCTTGGTGACGTTGGAGCCCATGTGGCCGTCGATGACACCAGGAGAAACGCCGGCGCGATCCAGAAACACCTGAAGGGCGACGATCTCAGGCTTGGACTTGTCCTTGAGCGTGATCACAGGATCCTGTGGCGCCGCGCGCGGCTCGTCGGCGGGTGGAATCTGCTGGTCGGGCTCGACCGCTGCATAGTCATCCTGGCCCTGCGGATCGCCGGGATAGGCCTGATCGAGTGGCCGGCGCTCTATGGAGGCGTCCTGCGGGATGGACCCCGTTACCGGGCCGCGCTCGGAATAGCGCGTATCGCCATAGCGGTTGTCGTCGGAATAATAGGGATCGTTATTGTAGGCGTCGTTATAGACTTCCCGATTGGTGCGCGGCGAATAGTAGCCGCGAGCACGCATCTCGGTCGCGACGATGTTGCCGTAGCGGTCGATCAGCACACGATTGCCGCGATAGTCGTGGGCATAAACGAAGCCGCGGCCGGGCGGGACGTATTCGAGGATTTCGCCGGTCGGCGTCACCAGTACGATATCGCTTCTGTTGCGACCGTATTGCTGCGCGTCGGCCTGCTGCGGCGTGAAGGCGGCAAGCGCCAAAAGTAGGGCCGAAAGGGAAAGGGCCGATTTCATAAAGCGATTCACGTCTCACACCTCGATCAGTGGCTCGGCAGACACACACCTGCGAATTTTGACGCTAGTGTGGAATTTCTTAAGCCGTGCTGAACAAAAGATAAAAACAACGGTGTTTTGCGTTTACTCATAAACGCTTGCGCGAAGATGGCGTTCCCGTGAAGGCGATGGTTGCGGTGCTGCCGATCGCCGTTCCTGTCCTTGATTGACTAGGGTGACGGCACCCCCTAACCCTACCGCAGCCAAGATTCCCGGGAGGATAAGCCGATGATCGAATTTGCCGCCGCACGCGGACCGCGCCTGATGCTGGACGAAAGATCGGTGCTGGATATCGGCGGCTGCATCGTCGAGGGCATCGATATCGCGCCTAAGCGCGCCATCCCCGACGATGGCGATCCGCGAATCGATCATTCCTTGGAAGGCTTTCTCTTCACCTGCGGCCCCGATCACATTCGTCATCGCCAGCCTGTTCCCGGGACGGACGGCAAGATCTATCCCCTGCACGGGTCTGCCTCCGGCCATGCCGCCAAAGTGCTGTGGACGAGATTCGAAGATGGCAATGCCGAATGCCGCGCCGATATCGACATCATCACCGTCGAAGGCCTGCCCCAGCGCATCGAGCGCCTGTGGCGGATCGACGGGGAAACGGGCGAGGTCTCGCTTGAGGATCGCGTCGTCAATACGAGCGACCAAACGGTGCCGACCTTTCTGATGTACCATATGAATATCGGCGGCAAATGGCTGGACGCGGGCACGCGGCTCGAGGGGAGGATGCTCGAAGGGGGCGGTTTTCCCTGGACCTTCGGCGAGGAGCCGGGCGGCATCTTCTGCGTCGAGGCTCCGGCAACGGAGGATGGTCTTGCCGAAGTCCGGCTCGGGCCGGTTGCGGTGATCGGCGGCAAGACGCTCAGGGTGCGCGTGCGTGCCGACACGCTGCCGCATCTGCAGATCTGGCGGAACCAGAAGGCGCCGGCTGATATTATCGGTATCGAGCCGGTGTCGCACCGCTGGGTGCTGCGCCATGAGCTGGAGGCGGCCGGTGAGTTCAACTGGCTGAAGCCGGGCGAAAGCCGCAGCTACGGCCTTCGTTTCGGCTTCGTCTAAGCTTACTAGCCTAATCCGGGGCGTTCGGCGAAGACGTGTTGACGCCCAAGGGGACGCGTCGTAGACCTTCAGCCCACCATTTTAGAGGAGATTGAGACGATGGATATCCGCCAGATCGACGATGAATACTCCGTTTCCGGCCAGATCACGGTTGACGAACTCGACCAGATCAAGGCACTCGGCTTCAAGTCCATCGTCTGCCATCGTCCGGATGGCGAAAGCCCTGACCAGACGCCCTTTGCCGTCATCGAAGCCCGCGCCAAGGAAATCGGCCTGCAGATCACCCATGTGCCGGTCGGGCCGATGGGCGTGACCGAGGAGGCCGTGCAGGGCATGGTCGACGCGCTCGACGAATTCGAGCGCCCGATGCTCGGCTATTGCCGCTCCGGCGCACGCTCGACGGCGATCTATCAGAAGACGCACCACATCCGCGCCTGAGCCGGTTTTACCCGAACCAGTCCTGCGCCGCGCTAACGCGGCGCTTTTATTTGATGAACAGGAGAACACGATGAGCATCAAGCGTATCGACATCGGTGCCCGCATGAGCGGCGCCGTCATCCACGGCAACACCGTATACCTCGCAGGCCAGGTCGGCGAAGGCGAAAGCGTTGCCGATCAGTGCAAGTCTGCACTCGGCGAAGTCGACCGTCTGCTCGCCGCTTCCGGCAGCAACAAGTCGAAGATCCTGCAGACGATCATCTATCTCTCCGATATCGCCTATTTCGCAGAGATGAACGCCGTCTGGGAAGGCTGGATCGACCCGGCAAACCCGCCGGCCCGTGCCACCAGCGAAGCCAAGCTGGCTGCGCCGAAGTACAAGGTGGAATTCATCGTCACCGCGGCGATCTGATCTTAAGGACACGGAATGTCAACGAGGCGCCTGCTGACGGTGTGTTTTGCCGGTTGCCTCGTTGCTTCCGTGGCTTTTACGGAAGAGCTTCCGCCCATTCCCAAGGGCGATGGGCTTGGCGTCGCCTCCATGAGCATGACCATCGCATTGATCTGCGACATGAATTACAAGCGCCCGCAGCTCGTTCGGAATGCAAAAGCGCTGTTTCTGAAGTTTGCTCGAAAGGAACTGCAAGATCCGCAAGCTGCAACGGAACGGGCCTTCAGCACGGCTCGCCGCGGCGTTACGCAGCAATCGACCCGGCAATATTCCAAAGAGAGCTGCGATCAGCTGGATAGAATGCTGAAACGCGAGCTTGCGCGCTGAGTTCTCGTTCTCTCATGCACTGATTTTTCAATTAGGATTTCTCGCGGATCTGCGTCAGTGTCCGCGCCGGCGTGATGGCTTCAGGATCGAGCTTGACCTCGATGATCGCTGGCTTGCCGCTGTCGCGTGCGCGCTCGAAAGCCGGCGCGAAATCCTCCGTTTTTTCCACCGTCTCGCCGTGACCACCATAAGCGCGGGCAAGGGCTGCAAAGTCCGGATTGGTGAGGTCGGTCGCGCTGACGCGGCCGGGATATTCCCGCTCCTGGTGCATGCGGATCGTGCCGTAGATGCCGTTATTGACCACGACCGTGATGATCGGCAGGCCGTAGCGCACGGCGGTCGCAAATTCCTGTCCGTGCATCAGGAAGCAGCCGTCGCCAGCAAAGCAGATGACGTCCCTGTCGGGGAAGAGCTGTTTGGCACCGACTGCTGCCGGCAGGCCGTAACCCATGGAGCCTGAGGTCGGGGCCGCCTGTGTATTGAAACGGCGGAAGCGATGGAAGCGGTGCACCCAAGTGGCGTAATTGCCGGCGCCGTTGGTGAAGATCGTGTCCGGCCCGGTATTGGCCTCCAACCATTCCATGATCGGCCCCATATGAACGGCGCCCGGACCTGTCGCCGGCGGCTTGGACCATGAGAGATAGGCCTGGTGCATGCGCTCGGTGCGTTCGACCCAGCGCGGCTCGACAGGAGCTTCGAGATCGGCGAGTGCCGCGATGAAATCGGCGGGGCTGGCGCAGATCGCGAGATCGGGGCGATAGACGCGGCCAAGCTCCGACGGATCCGGATGGATGTGGACGAGCGACTGCGCCGGGTAGGGGATATCGATGAGCGTATAGCCCGAGGAGGGCATTTCCGACATGCGGCCACCGAGCAGGATCAGGAGGTCGCTCTCCTTGATCTCCTTTGCCAGCGCCGGATTGATGCCGATGCCGACATCGCCGGCGTAGCAGGGATGCAGGTGGTCGAACAGCATCTGCCGGCGGAAGGAACAGCCGACCGGCAGGCGGAAGCGCTCGGCAAAGGTCTGGAAATCGGCGACCGCATCAGCATCCCAGCGGGTGCCGCCAAGGATGACTATCGGCCGCTCGGCCTTCAGCAGGCGCAGATAGAGATCGTCGATCTGGCTGCGGCCGGGATGGGCTTCGACGCGCGCGTAGCGCCTTGCTTTCGGGGCCTCGACCTCGTCGCGCAACATATCTTCAGGAAGCGTCAGCACGACCGGACCTGGACGACCCGACGTTGCGATCGCGAAGGCGCGGGTGACGAATTCCGGGATGCGGGCGGCATCATCGATCTCGCCGACCCATTTGGCGAATTCGGTGAAGGCGCGGCGGAATTCGACCTCCTGGAAAGCTTCGCGCTCGCGCGCCTCCCGCTGGACCTGGCCGATGAAGAGGATCATCGGGATCGAATCCTGCCTTGCAATATGCAGACCGGCAGAGGCATTGGTCGCACCGGGGCCGCGGGTGACCATGCAGATGCCGGGCTCGCCGGTCAGCCGGCCCCAGCAATCCGCCATCATCGCCGCCCCGCCTTCCTGGCGGCAGACGATCACGTCGATGTCGCTGTCGTGCAGCGCGTCGAGCACCGCGAGAAAGCTTTCCCCGGGCACGCAGGAGAGGCGTTTGACGCCGTTTGCCTTCAGCGCCTCGACGACCAATTGTCCGCCTGTCCTCTTCATGGCCTCTTCCTCCTCATGGCCCCATTCTCCTCATGGCGATGTCTTCCTCTCCCGTTGCAGAAGTTCGGCCAGGATCTCTTCATTGTGCTCGCCGAGCCGCGGGCTAGGCCGTTCGTAACGCAGTGGCGTTTCCGACAGAACAACCGGCGTGCGTACACCCGGGATCACCGTGCCTGCGGCATCCGGCAGGTCGATGCGCAGGCCGCGCGCGGCAATCTGCGGATCGGCGAACATTTCCTCGATCGTGTTGATGGCGCCTGCCGGAACGGCATTGTCTTCGCAGGCTTTCAGGAGATCGGCTTTTTGCCATTTCAGCGTTTCGGTCGAGACAATCCGGCGCACCGCGTCTCTATTGGCAACGCGTGCCTTGTTTGTCGCGAAATTCTCGTCATCGCCGATGACGAGGCCGAGGATGGTGCAAAGCCGGCGGAACTGACCGTCATTGCCGACGGCAAGGATGAGATAGCCGTCAGTCGTCGGCACGACTTCATAGGGCGAGATATTCGGGTGGGCGTTGCCGAGCCGCACGGGCGCGCGGCCGGAGACCAGGTAATTCATGTTCTGGTTGGCAAGCACTGCCGATTGCACATCGAGCAGCGCCATGTCGATCAACTGGCCCTCACCCGTCTTCAGCGCATGGATGAGGGCGGCTTCGATCGCCGAGACTGCATAGATGCCGGTGAAGATATCGGCGATTGCCACCCCCGCTTTCATGGGCTGGCCATCCCGCTCGCCGGTGATCGACATGAAGCCTGACATGCCCTGAACGATATAATCGTAGCCGGCGAGATTGGCATAGGGGCCGGTCTGGCCGAAGCCGGTGATGGAGCAGTAGACGAGACGGGGATTGATCGCTCTCAGGCTGTCATAGTCGAGCCCATATTTGACGAGGCCACCGAGCTTGAAATTCTCGATCAGCACATCGGCGGTGGCGACGAGGCGGCGCACCAGCGACTGGCCTTCCTCGCTCTTGAGATCGGCGGTGATGGATCGCTTGCCGCGATTGGTGGAATGGTAATAGGCGGCCGAGAGATTTTCGCCATCCGCTCCTTCGACGAAGGGCGGCCCCCAATGTCTGGTGTCGTCACCGCCGTCGGGGTTTTCCACCTTGATCACGTCGGCGCCGAGATCAGCCAGCATCTGTCCGGCCCAGGGGCCGGCAAGCACGCGTGCGAGTTCGATGACCCGGATGCCCGCAAGCGGCGGCCTCTTCTTTTCGTCCTGCGTCATGTTCCTCCCAGTTTCCTCCCGGGCTTCTCCCATGGCTGTCGGATTTCAGGGCGCCCGCGTTGCCTCAGATGTATCGGATACGGGTTTGGAAGCAAAGCGCTGCTCACGCCAGATGATGTAGAGGCCCGACGCGATGACGATGAGGATGCCGAGCCATTTCAGTGCATCCGGGAAATCGCCGAAGACCAGCCAGGCAAAGGCGGTGGCCGAAACGATTTCCAGATATTGCAGCGGTGCCAGCGTCGAAGCCGGTGCGGCGCGATAGGCATAGGCGGCGAGGATGCCGGTGATGGCGGCGGCGATGCCCGTACCCAGCAGGTAGCCGAAGGCGGGGAGATCGGGCATGGTGATGTCGATGATGTTGGAACCGCTGCCATAACCGAAGAACAGGATGACGGCGCAGAAGAAGATGCCCCAGAGGCCGGTCTGGAACTGCATGGCCCAGGGATCTTCCCGGTGCGAGAGCACGCGTGTCATCAGCGCGAAGACGGCGATACAGAAGGCGCTGACGACAGGAAGAAGCGCGATATAGCCGACCTCTTCGAAGCTCGGCTGGATGATCAGCATGGCGCCGAGGAAGCCGACGGCGCAGGCGCTGTAGCGGCGCCAGCCGATGGTCTCCTTCAGGAAGATGCTGCCGAGGATCGTCAGAATGATCGGCTCGACGAAGAAGATGGCGATCGCATCGGCAACCGCCATGACCTTCAGCGTGGTGACGAAGCTTATCATCGACGTCGTGACCATGGCGCCGCGGATTGCATGATACCAGCTCTGCTTCAGTGAGAACTGGATCTTGGCGCCGCGGAGAAAGACGATAGGCAGCATGGTGAGCGACTGGATGACAAAGCGGAAGGCGGCGACCTCGGTGGACGAGATCGTTGCCGTTGCGAGCTTCGAGAAGATGTCGATCAGCGGCGAAATCAGCACCGAGAGCAGCATGAAAAGCAGGCCGAAGGTCACTTCGGAGGAGGCTTGATGGGGAGTATAGCTCGGGCTTGTCATCTCAGTCCTTTCGCTCCGGACCGTTGCGGATCGCCTCGTCGCACCAGTCGGCCAAATCCGCTATTGCCGCGCCGGCGCCGATTTCGTTCAGCGTCTCATGCCGCATGTCCTGATATATCTCAGTGCTGATACGGGAGAAGCCCTGGCTTTTCAAACGCTCTGACAGCCAGAGCACAGCTTTTCCATTGTTGGTAGCCGGGTCCTTTCCACCGCCGACCAGGTGGATCGGTATGTCCTTCGGCAGTCTGGCGAGTTGTTCCTTCGCGATGCCGCGGAAGGTGAGGGCGAAGACGTCCAACCACAGCGATACCGAAGCATCGAAACCGCAAAGCGGATCGGCGATATAGGCATCGACCTCGGCCGGATCGCGCGACAGCCAGTCGAACTCCGTCCGATGATTGGGGACGGACTTGCCCCAGGCGGAAAATGTCAACCTTGGCAGCATGTCACTCGGCACGTCGGAGCCCTTCAGCGCGCGCTCGGCAAGCAGGATCGCCTGCGCGGCGCGGCCGGAAAGGCCGACGGCGAAATTCGAATTCCAGATGGCGACGGCGGCGAAACGGCCGGCAAGATCGGCTGCGGCATTGAGTGCGATCAGGCCGCCCATCGAGTGGCCGAACAGAATGACGGGCAGGCCGGGGTGACGGCCCGTGGCGAAGCTGTGCACGGCGGCGATATCGCTGACGACGTGTTCGATGCCGTTGCGTCTCGCAAAGCGGCCGAGCGGCGCATCGGATGCGGTTGTCTCGCCATGGCCGCGATGGTCATGCGCATAAACGTGATAGCCTCTTGCCGCCATGGCCTCGGCAAAGCGCTGGTAGCGACGCGAATGTTCGGCAAGCCCGTGTGAAATCATCAGGATAGCTTGCACTCGTCCTTCTGCAGGCTGGTAGTGGCAGGCAAGCGAAGCCCCGGCGTTTTGAAGCCGCAATGTCTCGGAAAACATGCATTCCTCCCGGGCCCAAAAGACCAGATATCAAGGCAAATGCAATATTGCGGCGTCGCTCATACACGAGAAAGCGTGCTTCCTGCTGCGATTCAGGGTTGCGCAAGTCACGGCTTCGTGCTTGTTTGTTCTTGTATTGTTCTTTGTCGGAACTATTTCGGGGCTAATAATGGTCAAGTTTCTACTCTCGGTTTCCATCCTGTTCCTCTCGCTGTCGTCTGTCGGCTCCGTATCCGCCGAAGAAAGCGGGCGAACGCGCTTCATTCTCGCCGCAAGCTGGCAGCCGGCATTCTGCCAGACCAATCAGAAGAAGGCCGAATGCGCCACGCAGAGCGGCGAGCGCTATGATGCCACCAACTTTTCTCTCCACGGTCTGTGGCCGATGCGCCAGGATTATTGCGGCGTGCCTGCCGAGCAGAAGGCCGCCGACAAGGACGGCCAGTGGACGGACCTGCCGGCAGTAGACCTTACGGCCGAGACGAAGACCGCTCTCGACAAGGCAATGCCCGGCACGCAATCCGGGCTCGAACGACATGAATGGATCAAACACGGCACGTGCACCAAGATGAGTGCCGATGATTATTTTGCGACTGCTATCCACCTGATGGGCGATCTCAATGCTTCGGCCGTGCGCGATCTCTTTGCCGCCAATGTCGGCAAGACGCTGAAATCCGAAGCGATCAAGGCGGCTTTCGACAAGAGCTTTGGGGCCGGTGCCAGCGACCGCGTGAAGATGAGCTGCCGGCGCGTCGGCAACAAGCGCGTGATCAGCGAACTGACGATCGGACTTTCGCAGGATGCCGTTTCGGCCCAAGCGAAGGAGAAGGGTCTCGGTGGGCTGATCCAAGGGGCAGGGCAGACGTCCTTCGGCTGTGACGAAGGCCTTGTGGATGCAGCCGGCTTCTGACGGAAACATGCCGAAATCCTGACGAAACAGGGTTTCGGCGTTGCCCGCGGGCGTGGTTTCGCCTACATAGCGGCCACGATTTCAAGTTTCCGCCCGGAGCATCCCAGCATGGCACGTCAGTTCATCTATCATATGTCCGGCCTCAACAAGGCCTATGGCAATAAGAAGATCCTCGAGAACATCCATCTTTCCTTCTATCCCGATGCAAAGATCGGTATTCTCGGCCCGAACGGCGCCGGTAAGTCCACTGTGCTGCGCATCATTGCCGGCCAGGACAAGGAATATACTGGCGAAGCCTGGCTCGCCGAAGGTGCGACGGTCGGCTACCTGGAGCAGGAGCCGAAGCTCGATCCGAACAAGACGGTGTTCGAAAACGTCATGGAAGGCGTTGCTTCCAAGACGGCGATCGTCGATCGCTACAACGAACTGATGATGAACTATTCCGACGAGACGGCGGAAGAGGGCGCCAAGCTTCAGGACATCATCGACAGCCAGAATCTCTGGGATCTGGAAAGCCAGGTCGAGATGGCGATGGAAGCGCTGCGCTGCCCGCCGCGCGACGCCGAAGTCACCAGCCTGTCGGGTGGTGAACGCCGTCGTATCGCGCTCTGCCGCCTTCTGCTCTCGCAGCCGGACCTGCTGCTGCTCGACGAACCGACCAACCATCTGGACGCCGAAACCATCGCCTGGCTCGAAAAGCACCTGCGCGACTATCCGGGCGCCGTGATGATGATTACCCACGACCGCTACTTCCTGGACAACGTTACCGGCTGGATCCTCGAACTCGACCGCGGCCGCGGCATTCCCTACGAAGGCAACTACTCGGCCTACCTGCAGGCGAAGGCTAAGCGCATGCTGCAGGAAAACCGCGAAGAAGCCGGCCGCCAGAAGGCGATCAGCCGCGAACAGGAATGGATTGCTTCCAGCCCGAAGGCCCGTCAGGCCAAGTCGAAGGCGCGTATCAAGTCCTACGAGCAGCTGGTTGAGGCCGCCGAAAAGCAGCGTCCGGGCGACGCGCAGATCATCATCCCGGTCAGCGAACGCCTCGGCCAGGTCGTCATCGAGATGGAAGGCATCACCAAGGGCTTCGAAGGCCGCACGCTGATCAACGATCTGTCGATCAAGCTGCCGCCGGGCGGCATCGTCGGTATCATCGGTCCGAACGGCGCCGGCAAGACGACGCTGTTCAAGATGATCACCGGTCAGGAAAAGCCGGATGCCGGTTCGGTCCGCATCGGCGAAACCGTACATCTCGGTTATGTCGACCAGAGCCGCGACGCGCTCGACGGCAACAAGACCGTCTGGGAGGAAATCTCCGGCGGCGCCGAAATCATCAAGCTCGGCAAGTTCGACATGAATTCGCGTGCCTATTGCGGCGCCTTCAACTTCAAGGGCGGTGATCAGCAGCAGAAGGTCGGCAATCTCTCGGGTGGTCAGCGCAACCGCGTTCACCTTGCCAAGATGCTGAAGGCCGGCGGCAACGTGCTGCTGCTCGACGAACCGACCAACGACCTCGACACGGAAACGCTCGGTGCGCTGGAAAGCGCGCTGGAAGCATTTGCCGGTTGCGCCATCATCATCAGCCACGATCGCATGTTCCTCGACCGTCTGGCGACACACATCCTCGCCTTTGAAGGCGAGGGCCATGTCGAATGGTTCGAAGGCAACTTCGAGGACTACGAGCAGGACAAGGTTCGCCGCCTCGGCCCTGATGCCTTGAACCCGGGCAGCCAGGCTCACAAGCGCCTGACGCGCTGATCGGTTCTTCACCGCTTTCAAAAGCCCCGGCTGTTCCGGGGCTTTTTTGATGCCTCGCGATCTTCCCTTCTGTTGGCGCGATCAGCACAGGCAAGTTCGCAATTCGGTGAAATGCCGCTTGCCTCAGCTGCCCAAATCACATAAAGATATCTTTATATCTTGATTGGGTAGAATATGAGCGAACCCCTGAGGCTTGGACTGGATGCGCTGGTGGACGTCTTGAAGGCGGCCGGCGAACCGACGCGCCTGCGGCTGCTGGCGCTGCTGGCGGCAGGTGATCTCACCGTTACCGATCTTACGGAAATCCTGGGCCAATCCCAACCCCGCATCTCGCGGCACCTGAAGCTGCTCGGCGAGGCAGAGCTCATCGATCGCTATCAGGAGGGCGCCTGGGCCTATTTCCGGCTGGCGCATGAGGGCAAGGCCGCAGCGCTGGTGCGTAACCTCCTGAAGCATGTCTCCGAAAACGATCCGGTCGTACAGCGGGACGGCGAGCGTCTTGCCTCCGTCAAACGCCACCGCGCCGAGCGTGCGCAGGCCTATTTCAGCCGTAACGCTGCCGAATGGGACGAGCTTCGCCGCCTGCATGCGGCGGATGAAGAGGTGGATGCCGCCGTCATCAAGCTGCTCGGCAGCAATCCGATCGATTCCCTGCTCGATCTCGGCACCGGCACCGGCCGCATGCTGGAGCTTCTCTCCGGCCGCTATCGCCGGGCAATTGGCGTCGATGCCAGCCGCGACATGCTGAGTGTGGCACGCGCCAATCTCGACAAGTCCCGCATCACCACGGCTTCGGTACGCCACGCCGATATCCTCAATCTGCCTTTCGAGGGGCAGGACTTCGATCTGGTGACGATCCACCAGGTGCTGCATTTTTTCGACCAGCCCGAGATCGCGATCACCGAAGCTGCGCGCATGCTGCGGCCGGGCGGTCGCCTTGTCATCATCGACCTGGCGCCGCACGGCCTTGAATATCTTCGCGACGAGCATGCCCATGTCCGTCTCGGCTTCTCGCATCAGGCCATGTCGGAATGGGTGCGCAAGGCGGGGCTGGATGTCGAGCAGGTCGTCGATCTTCATCCGGGTCAGCAGGGCGAGAAGGGCCTCACGGTCACGATCTGGCTCGCGCGCGACCCGAGGCGCCTGATGGCCTCGCTGGAGAGCGAAGGCGCCATACCTACATTTGCCGGGAGAGAATAAATGACCCAGAACAACGACGCTCGCCGCCGCGATATCGCGATCTCCTTCGAGTTCTTCCCGCCGAAGTCCGAGGAGATGGAGGGCCAGCTCTGGAACACGGTCCGCGAGCTGCAGGACTGGAACCCGGAATTCGTATCCGTGACCTATGGTGCCGGCGGCACCACCAAGGCGCCGACGCTTTCCACGGTCACGCGCTTCCTGACCGACACACCGCTTGCAACAGCCTCGCACCTGACCTGCGTCAGCGCCACCAAGGAAGAGACGCATCAGGTGGTCGACAGCTTCCGCAAGGCAGGCGTTACGCACTTCGTGGCACTGCGCGGTGATGCGCCTGGCGGCGTTGGTGCGCCGTACCAGCCGCATCCGGGTGGTTACGCCAACGCAGCCGAACTGGTGGCCGGCCTCAAGCAGATCGGCGATTTCGAGATCTCCGTCTCGGCCTATCCGGAAAAGCACCCTGAAAGCCGCGACCAGGCGGCCGATATCGAGATGCTGAAGCGGAAGGCCGACAATGGCGCCGATCGCGCTCTGACGCAGTTCTTCTTCGACAATGACAATTTCGAGCGCTACCTTGAAAAGGTGCGTGCGGCCGGCGTCAAGATCCCTGTCGTACCTGGTATCATGCCGATCCAGAACCTGACGCAGCTGAAGCGCTTTGCCGGCGCCTGCGGCACGATCATCCCGGCCTTCCTCGACGAGCGCTTTGACGGGTATGAGGAGAAGCCGGAGGAGCGGGCCAAGGTTGCCGCCGATGTCGCAGCCGAGCAGATCGAAGATCTCGTGCGTCGCGGTCTGCACGAATTCCATCTTTATACGATGAACCGCGCTCCGCTGGTCTCTGCCGTTCTAGACAATCTCGGCCTCTCGCGCCAGACGGCCAGAAGCGCCGGGGCGGCCGCCTGATCCGACAGTCGCCCGTGGCAAAGGAAAAGCGCATGCCGGGCGGGGCATGCGCTTTTCAATATCTGGGGCTGATTGTTTCAGGAGTTCGGTATTTCAGTCTTTACGCTTCGCACCCGCTCAAATGAAGAGCATGGATACGACGAATGCGAACGCTGCACTGACCAACAGGACATTCAAGGATTGCGTAAGTCCCATGTCTGCCTCCTCGCGTTAACCAGCTAATAATATGTCGGAAATGTGTTAGTTGGGAAGCGCTTCTTGTGCTGCACTGCCGAAGAGGGCAGTGGATAAGTCTAGAGCCGATCCGGTAAGTTTCTGAAATTTAATCGGAAAATCACGCTCTCAAAATTTAACACTTTGTTACATACCGCGCATCGGGATTCATGCTTTTGGCGGAAGAATGGCGCGCTGCAGCATAGTCCTTTCAGGCGAGGGCGCGTGAGCGGCTATAGATGCGCCCATCGAGTATGATTAGCCCGAGGCCGATCAGCGCCATGCCGGCGATCTCGGTTGTCTCCAGCCGTTCCCCAAGGAACAGGAAGCCGAGGAGGATCGCGCTCGGGGGTACGAGCAGTGTCACCAGCGACGTATTGGTCGCGCCCGCTACTGCCATGATGCGGAAATAGAGAATATAGCCCAGGGCCGTCGACAGGAGGGCGATTGCCAGGATCGCGGCGATCGCGTTGCCCGATGGGATGGCGAGCGTCCAGGGGTGATCCATGACGAGCGATAGCGGCAACGCGACCAGCGAGGAGGCCGTCATCTGCCCGGCGGCAATAACCGGCGGTGCGATGCCCCGGAACCGCTTGCCGTAGGTTGCAGCAAATCCGTAGGAGATTGCGGCGATCACCGGCAGAAGCAGTGCCCACACTGGCAGATCGCCACGAGCGGCGACACTGGGGCCGATCAGCACGGCCGTGCCGAGCAGGCCGGTCAGGCAGCCGATGATCTTGGCCGAAGAGAGCTTCTCATCCGATGTCAGGTAATTGGCGATCAACACCGTCCAGATCGGCGTCGTGGCATTGAGAATGGAGGCGAGGCCGGCGCCGATGCGCGTCTGGCCGAAGAATATCAGCGCATGAGGCAGGGCGTTGTTGAGGATGCCGAGGACGAGGAATTCGCGCCAGCGGCTCCTCAAGAGCGGGTAGATGCCGAAACGGCCGGCGATATAGATATGCAGCGCAAGGGCTGCAATCGAAAGGCGCAGGAAGACGAGCGTGAGCGGCGGCACCTCGATGACGGCAATGCGCGCGAAGAAGAAGGAGCCGCCCCAGATGAGACCGAGCAGGGCAAGCAGGCCCCAGGTCAATGCGGTCATTCTCTGTTCCATGCCGATGCCTCCCGATGTTGGAGTACTGATATCCGATCGGCAGGAGACCGCCACCCGATTCATGCGGCCGGGTGGCAGGAGGTCGTCTCGTTACTCAGAGCGCGTTGAGCAGGGTGGGGGTGGCCCAGCCGTCTGCCGGCATGCCTAGGCGCTGCTGTTCCTTCTGGATCGCGACACGGGTGCCGGAGCCGAGGATGCCGTCGATTTCGCCGACGTCATGGCCGAGCGAGTCGAGCTTGGTCTGCAGCTGTTTCATCTCTTCGTTGGACAGGCCCTGTTCCGGCGTACCCTTCTGATAGGTCGGGGCACCGGAGAGGCGGGTCGCGAAATAGGCGGCCGACGTCGTGTAGATGAACGACTTGTTCCATTCCAGATAGATCTTGAAATTGGGATAGGCGATGAAGGCCGGCCCGAGGCGGCCCTGCGGCAGCACGAGATCGCCTTCGAGATTGGCAAAGGCAGTGTTGCCGTCGCGCGGCTTGACGCCGAGGTTGAACCATTCGCCTGCCGTCATCGTGCCGCCGAGGCCCGATTTTTCCCAGGGAAGATTATCCGGCACGGTGACTTCCTGCAGCCAGGGCTGGCCGCGCTCGAAACCAAGATGTTGGATGAACTTGGCAGCCGTCAGGATCGCGTCCGGGCTGCTCTGCTTGAGGCGAACATGGCCGTCGCCGTCGCCGTCCATGCCATAAGCGATGATATCGCGCGGCAGCATCTGGACCTGGCCGATTTCGCCGGCCCAGGCGCCTGTATTGGTCTGCGGGTCGAGGTCGCCGTGCTGCACCATCTCGATGAGGGAGATCAGCTGCGGGCGGAAGAGCTCCGGCCGGCGGCAGTCATGCGAGAGCGTCACCAGCGCGTTGCGGGTGTTGAAATCGCCCTGCACGGCGCCAAAATCCGTTTCCATCGCCCAGAAGGCGGTGATGATGCCGGCGGGAACGCCGAATTCCTGCTCGGCACGGGCAAAGACATCGGCGTATTGCTTCATCTTCTGGCGGCCGATGTCGAGGCGTGCCTGACTAACGGTGCGCTGCGAGAATTCCAGGAAGGTCTGGCGGAAGACGCCCTGGGCGCGGTCGCGGCTCAGAACCTTGGGGTCGATCTGAGCACCGGCGAGCGCCTGGTCTGCAGCTTCGGCGCTGGCACCGGCTGCAATTGCGTCCTTCTTGACGCCCTCGAGGAAGGCAGAGAGATCGCCGCCGCAGGGTGCTGCAGGGGCCGAAGCTGCCGCATTCGGAGCCTGCTGGGCGGCAGCGCCTGTTGCAATGGCGCAGGCAAACAGAAGGGCAAGTGCAGAGCGGCCTTTAAGCGAGCGGTGCATGAAATGATCCTCGTAAAAACACATGGAATTCCGTCGCTTTCCCAGAGGAATGTGACGGAAGCAAGAAAGATTAGGGTACGTTACTAAGAATTTCTATCCTTGGAAACGTCAGCCACCCAGTTGTTCCAGTTTTTCGCAGAACCGGCGAAGACATTGATATCCGTCGGACCCCGGATGCCGGGGATGACGCCCGTCGACGTATATTGCCAGAAGGCCCAGCGGCGGTCGGCATAGGTCACGTCGGGATGTTTGGCGGTGGAGCGGACCCAGAAATGATAGTCCTGGAAATAGCCGGCGAGGTTCTCGCGGTGAAAATCGACAGAGGTATAGATGATCGGCCGCTTGCCGTAATAGGCTTCCAGGCGATTCATGAAGCGCTGCATTTCGGATCGCACCGTGGCCGGATCGGGGCGGAAGCGGCAGGTCTTCGATTCTGCATTCCACTCAACATCCAGCACCGGCGGCAGGCGCATCGATTCCTTCGGGACGTTACGGATGAACCAGTCGGCCTGGTCGTCGGCGGAGGAGCAGAAATAATAGAAGTGATAGGGCGCATGCGGAATGCCTGACGCAGCTGCCTCGCGCCAATATTCGTCGAAGCGCGGGTCGATCCTGTCCTTGCCTTCGGTCGCCTTGATGAAGGCAAAGGCAACGCCTGATTTGCGCACCGTCTGCCAGTCGATATCGCCCTGCCATTTGGAGATGTCGATGCCGTGGACTGCGTTTTGCTGCGGGCGCTTGGGGCCGAAATCCTGCGGATCGGTATCCTTGAAGCGGGTCTTCGGCTTTATGGAAGCGGTCTCGAGGTAATCGTAACCCGTGGAGCTGCAACCGGCGAGCAGCAGGGCAAGCGGCACGACGCAAAACAGAAGCCGACGCATGAATGTCCCGTCGTGATGATGGATCTGCCCCACAGCCTGACCTTCGAATACACGCGCCCAGCAGAGGGTATAACCCTCTTTTCTAATATCAACGTAAAAAATTAGTTATTTACAAGCGAATTATGAGCGCTTGCTGATAATAGCGGCTCGCCACGCATAACCGCCGCCGATCCTATCGAACGACAATGTCGCGCTGTTTTCAGCTGCCTGCGCTTCCAGAACCTCGCGCAGATTGGAGCGCGGTGTGACGTGGAACTTGGCGAGCCATGCCTGCAGCAGGCGGCGGAACCAGGCAGGCAGGCCTTCCTGCTGGCCGAAATCGACGATGTGCAACTGGCCGCCGGGATTGAGCGCGGCGATCGACGCATCCACCGCGCGTTCCCAATCCGGGATCATCGACAGCGCGTAGGAAATCAGAATGCGGTCGAAACCGGCAGCGCCGAATTCGCGCGGCGTATAGGCCGTGGCATCCGCGACCCGGAAATCCGGTATCGTCGCCTTGGTGGCGAAGGTCTTGCGGGCGGAGATCAGCATTTCCTGGGAAATATCGAGACCGTAGAGCTTGGCCGTCGGAAAATGCTTGTGGGCGAGCGCCATGTTGCGACCGGTTCCGCAGCCGACTTCAAGCAGCGTGCCGCCCTGGGGAACGTCGAGGTTGCGGATCGTACGGTCGCGGCCGAGAAGATAGTATTTGCGGGTGAGATCGTAGAAATGGCGCTGGTAGCGATACATGCCGTCCATCAGGTCGGCATGTTCCTCGCTCTTGACGGTCATCTCGCTGACTTTGCTCACGCCTTCTTCCCGTAGATATGGAAGCCGCCGTAGATTGCCGAGCGGTCCTGGCTGGTCATTTCACGTGACTGCTCTTCGAAATAGTGCCACTGGTCGCGGATTACAGGGGCGAGGCGGCCTTCGATGATGCTCTTTTCGGCCGCCGTGCGGAAGATCACGCGGGCGCCGTCGCGGGCGGTGCGGGTAATCTCGCGCCAGACATCGTTGAGCTGCTGGTCGGTCATCCAGTCCTGTGCGTCGAGCAGGATGTAACGGTCGCGCGAGGCAGCGGGTTCGCCGGCCAGAAGCTCGGTGAAGCTTGCATGATGGACGTTGACGCGGTCGACATTGGCGCGGATCACGTCGTAATGCTCGGGCTTCAGATAGGTCGGGAGCGGGCCTTCCTCGCCATCCGCATAGCGGCGTGCGAAAGCCTGCCAGGCGAAGTAGTTGTCGCGCATGGGGAAATGGCAGGCGAGTTTTTCAAGGCGGTGCTTCAGAACCGGCGCGATGGAATTGTCGGCGGCAAGACTTGCCAGCTCGTCATATTGCTGCGGCGGAATGCCAAGGCCGAAAAGCGAGCTCTTGCGGTTGGTGATCCAGCGAACGATGGGCTTTTCGAAGAGGGGAGCGATCTGGTCGTCGAAGAACTGGCGCTGCTCGCGGATCGTACGGGCCTTGATCATTTCCTGCAGCTTTACGCCATGCAGTCGGGCAAGAAGGTGGGCGGCGCCGATGAAGCGGCCGAGCAGGCCGGTTTCATAGATGTTGCGATCGAAGACCGTGACGCGGCGGCGGCCGAACTTGCGGGTGTTCCAGTAGGCGCGCGTCGTATCGTCGAGATTGGATGACAGATAGCGGTCGAAAACCCGGCTGTTCGACTTCTCGTTCGGCATGGCCAGGAAACGGACGAGATCAGAATGGCCTGGCAGGTTCTTGAAGGCCGCAAGCTTCAGCCTGTTCAGCGCGATGTGGTGCGGATTGAGGTCGACAACGTCGATCGAAGCCGGCGCCTTGGAGAGGTAGGCCAGCATGTTGCAGCCGCCGGAACCGATCGTGACGATGCGGTGATTGGGCTTCAGGTCCATTGCCTGCATGTCGAGGTCCGGGTCTTCCCAGATCTGCGGATAGACGAGGCCCGAGAAGAGCATGCCGAAGAGACGCTCCGAGAAGCCGTCCTTGGAAAAAGCCTTGTGGCGGAGAAGCGCTGCCTTGAGTTTCCGGTTCTTGCGGAAGCCGGTATCCGGTGCAAATTCCGACATGAGTCTGTCACCTTTTTAGCGTTCAGGGCGTGTAACCCGCCTCTGCTACAGTTTGATGACGCGCCCTGTGGGCCAGGGTTTCAACGGCGCTCCGCGAAGACCTCAGCGAAAATTGAAGGCGATTGAAACACTTCTTTTCGCTTCGCCCTTTTCGCGGGGAGCGTTTCCTGCTTCTCTCCCTTCCGTGGAGGATTGCATGCGAGTTGTTCCGCGTATCTTCAAGGGCTTGGCCCTGCTCGTCATTCTCGTCGCCGTAGGCGCAGTCGCGTGGCTCTCCATAGCTCCGCCGGAACTCCTGAAGGTGGGTAATGGCTATGCCGCCAAGATCGTCTGCTCCAATGTCTTCATCGCGGGGCGCGATCCCGACACAGTTCTCCACGATGATGTCCAGGCACCAGGAAATCCGTTGCTCAGGCTGATGCGCGTCGAGATCGACCGCGACGGCGGGCGGGTGACTTCGCGTTTCATGGGCCTGTTTGCGCCAAGCTACGCGCTTTATCGCGGCGCTCTCGGCTGCACGAGTGTGCCTGACGGCAATTTCGATGCCGCCGCCAGAGCCGTGCCACTGGCGCCGGCGCTGCGGGCGGGGGCGAACGATGCATCATGGCCGGACGGTGAGGGTGTCGATCCTGCGACAGGCAATGCCAAGGTCGCCGCCCTTCTGGCCGATGCCGCGCTTGCCGGGCCTGCCATGCGGGCGATGGTCGTCATCCAGGATGGCCGCGTTATTGCCGAGAATTATGGGCCGGGTTTCGGCGTCGATACGCCGCTCATCGGCTGGTCGATGACGAAGACCGTGAATGCGGCGCTGATCGGCCGGCTGATGCTGTCAGGCAAGATCTCCTTCGATGACACACATCTCCTGCCGCAATGGGCGAGTGATTCGCGCGGAGACATCAAACTCTCCGACCTGCTCGGCATGGAAAGTGGGCTCGCCTTCAACGAAGATTATGGCGCCGTCGCCGATGTGACGCGCATGCTCTATCTCGACCCCGATATGGTTTCCCTGCCGGCGGGCGCACCTCTGGTGGCCGCGCCGGGTACGGATTTCCATTATTCCAGTGGAACGGCGGTGCTTCTGTCCCGTATCTGGATGGATAAGGTCGGTGATCCGCGGGCAGCCTTCGATTATCCCCGCGATGCGCTGTTTTCTCCGCTCGGCATGACGAGCGCGGTCTTCGAAGCCGATGAGCGCGGGACGTTTACCGGCAGTTCCTATATTTATGCCACGGCGCATGACTGGGCACGTTTCGGCCAGTTCCTGCTGCAGGACGGTGTGTGGAACGGACAGAGGCTTCTGCCGGAAGGCTTTGTTGCGACGATGCGGACACCGACAGCAAGTTCGGGGGGCAAATATACGCAAGGCCAGGCCTGGCTTGCCGGACCTGGCGGCGGCACGAGCGCGGAATTCGGCCTGCCTCAGGATACGTTCTGGCTGCAGGGGCATGACGGCCAGACGATGGCAATCGTTCCCTCGGCAAATCTCGTCTTCGTTCGCATGGGACTGACCCCGAGCTGGCTGCGCTACAGGCCGCAGATCGTGCTGAAGGAAATCCTCAATACGCTTCAGGCGGCGAAAGCCGGCTGAGGCCCGTCACAGACAGTCTGTATCAATTATTGGACGATCAGTAATTGCCCTGGGCGATGTCGGTCATGCCCTTGCGCTTGGCGTCATAATAGTAACCGCGGGCGTAAAGACGAACGGCGTCGTCTTCCTTCCTGTCGGCAACCTGCCAGGCGCCCTGCAGGTACTTGCCTGCATATTTGATATTGGTTTCGGCATCGAAAAGGCCGGCGGGATTACCGTCGTAACCCATCGACTTTGCGGTGTTGTACTTGATCTGCATGAGACCGAAGTAGCCGCGCTTGTTATAGGCCTTGGAATTGTAGCGGCTCTCGCGATGGACGACGCGGTGGAGCAGCGATTCCGGAATTGCGTAAAGCTTGGAATATTTGCTGATGAGCTTGCTGACGAGGCTCTTTTCGACGGTCGGAGCATCGTCGCCGTCGTCATCGCTGAACATCGGCGGAGCGGCCGGCGGATCGATCGGGCCGGATTCGTCAAAGCCGTAGTCCATGGCGAAGCGCGGCGTGGTATCGACGGCGGCAAGCGCTGCGAGCGCGCCGTTCTGCGGTGTCGTTGCAGCGAAGGCAAGCTGTGTGGAGGGGCTTGCGGGCGAGCCCGGACGCGGCGTCGGAATGACGGACTGGATTGCCGTCATCTCTGGTGTCAGCTGGATCGGAGCATAGCCATTGACGGCAACCTGCTGTACGCCGCTCTGCATGGCGAAATCGCCGGCCTGCTGCTGAACGGGGGAGACCACATTCGGCATGGCTGCTGCGGTCAGAACAGGTGCGGCAGTTGCTGCCTGCGGATTGAGCGTGGCGACGGCCGGAGCAGTTGCGCCTTCGGCAGTCGGGATAGCAGCCAGCGTTGCGTCTTCACCCGGCTTCGGCATGGGAATCACGGTCTGTGCGGCGGTCAGTTCCGCCTGAGAGGTATATTCAACGCTCGCGCATCCGGAAATGACGCCGCAGAGCATGGTCGAGACCACGAGACTGCGTTTCAGGCCGGAAAATCCGATCGCTACCATTCTCTCACTTTCGTGAATCGCGCCGCCCCGGCAGCGTCTTAAAAGTTATCAAATACCTTAAGCCCGGGGATAGCCATTAACCTATTCGTGGCTTTCCAGCAACCACGGAAAATTATTAGAGCCTTTCCCGGTCCGATTGCAGCATTCTGTTGGCTCAAACGGAGTTGGATGGTCGACCGGCAGGCGCGCGTCGTAGCCCAGATCTACGGCCAAGCCGGCCGGTCGATCAGGCGGCCCGATTCAGCCAACCCGAAGGGCCGGGCATCTTGCCCTGTCGAAAACCTGCTCCGGCAGAATGCTGCAATCTGACCGGGAAAGGCTCTAAGCTGCAATACGGCGATACCCGGCGGTTACGGCGCCTGCTGCGATGAGCAGAGTGCCGCCGGTGCGGTTAACAGCACGCTGCACGCTCGCCTTGCGAATCAGGCCGCGGGCGGCGTGAGCGGCAAGGGCGTAACAGGAGGCATTGATGGTGGCGAGCACGAGGAAGGTCGCTTCCATGATCAGCATCTGATCAAAGAAGGGAAGGGCAGGGTTGAGGAACTGCGGTACGAAGGCGACGAAGAAGACGATGCTCTTCGGATTCAGCGCCGTCACCACGTAGGCATGCAGGAAGATCCGCAAGGACTTTTCTTCCGGCAGGTTATCGTTGTCAGCGATGTGCTCGCCAATGATCGGTGCCCGCCAGAGCTTGATTCCGAGCCAGATGAGGTAGGCGCCGCCGACCCACTTCAGCACGGTAAACAGCGTCGCGGATGCGGCGAGCAGGGCGCCCAATCCGAAAAGCGATGCCGTCATGGCCGTGAAATCGCCGAGAGCCACGCCTGAAACGGTCGCCAGCGCCGTTTTCCGGCCATGACCAAGCGCATAGGAAACGACCAGAAGAATGGTCGGTCCCGGTATGGCCAGCATGATGGCGGATGCGGCTGCAAAAGCGAGCCAAGCTTCAAGCGACATGGAATCTCCTCCTATTCCTAGAGAACAAGCAAAGACATCATATTAGCCATCCGTCAATCATGCCCCGGTGTATTTTTGCCCGATCTGGTTCATTACTTCACCAAACCATGCAGTTGAAAGATCAAACGGCTTGCCACCCTTGATGCGGGGAAATTCTATTGTGCGCAACTTGCCGTTCTGCGCTTCATCATGGCCGGTTACACCCGAAATCTTGTTGAGGGCGCTTTCGACGGCGAGGTCGACCATGCTCTGGATCAGCCGCAGATCTTCGCCGTTTGCCGGTGCGGAGCGGGCGAAATAGCCGGATTTCTGGACGAGAGAGCGCTCGGCGTCGAGCAGGCTCGCGAACTGTTTCTGGAACCAGGCGCCGACATTGATCGTGTCGATCTTCACGTGGCCGAAGGCATCGCGCTTGACCGTCTCGCCCGCGGCTTCGCGCTCGGCGACGATGGCGTCGAGGCAGGCGCCTTCCGAAACGAAGACGGTGGCATGGCCGGTCCTGTCCATGATCTCCTTCAGGCGCGCGGCTTCGGCATCAAGGTCGAAGGCCATTTCCGGCAGGTAGACGGCGTCGATGCTCTTCATATGCGCGTTCATCATCAGGCCGTCGACATATTCGTTGCCCTTGGTGCGCTGCAGGTAGGCACGGGCGGTCGCAGCCGTCAGCCAGCCACAGTGGCGGCCCATGACCTCGTGGATGACGAGCGTGCGCGGTGCGGCGGTCTGTTCGTTGCTGACATTGTCGAAGAAATGGGCGCCGACTTCGGCCGCCGTCCAGGCGCCGAGCGACTGGCGGATCGGCACGACGTCGTTGTCGACGGTCTTCGGCAGGCCGACGACCGTCAGGTCATAGCCATTGGCCGAGAGATAGGCGGCGAGATCGGCGGCGGTCGTGTTGGTATCGTCGCCGCCGATCGTGTGCAGAATGGTGACGCCGTCATTGGCAAGACGTTCGGCGGCGACCCGCAGTGGATTTTCGCCTTCCTTGACAAGGCCACGCTTCACGCAGTCTGCAGCATTGGTGAGCTTCACGCGGCTGTTGCCGATCGGCGAACCGCCATAACGGTGCAGGAGCGGCGCCTTCTCCCGCATCTCCTTGGCGATCACAACGCTGTCGCCGAGCAGCACGCCCTGATAGCCGGACTTGTAGGCGATGAGTTCGATATCGGGTGCGATGTCGCTATAGCGCTCGATCAGGCCGCCGACGGCGGATGAGAGGCAGGGCGCCAGGCCTCCGGCGGTCAGCATTGCGACTTTCTGTTTGGCCATAGATCCCTCCTTTGGCGCCCGATGCGCGCGATTGCGGCGGCTCAAGTCTCTGTTTTACGCATGCCGGTATCGCAAACCGCTGCACGTTTTTGCGCGACATGCTTCCGGTAACGCATGGATGCGGCAGGGAAAGTGCCCTGTAAAGTAAAGAATTTACGAAAAACGGACCATTCTGCAGTGCAGGTGCCGGAACCGTCGATATAATCGGTTCAATGCCGGTCCACCTATCCATAAGTGTTGTGGAAATCGCCGGGCGTTGTGCGAATAATACAGAAAATAGCGGACACAGCGGATGGTCGCGGGATCAGCGACAATTACCGAATTGTGAAAACTGTTTTCAAACCTACGACCAATAGCCGCCTTGCAATGGCAACGATTATTTGGTCAAGGTGTTTCTTCTAGAACTTGCTGCATTGCGAGAAGATGACGATGTCTTTCTGGGAAAAACTGGTGAATGCCATTGGCAATACCGCGGGCAATGCGCTCTTTGCGGTGGTCGAGGCTATTCGAACAGTTTTCGAAGGCGATCCGGAGACGCGCCGCAAGGTCGCCTTTTCCGTAGCCGTCATCGCGCTTTCGGCCAAGATGGCAAAAGCCGATGGCATTGTCAGCGAAAAGGAAGTTCAGGCTTTCCGCGATATTTTCGAGTTTCCGCCGAGCGAAGCAAAGAATGTCGCGCGCCTCTATAATCTCGCCCGCCAGGACGTTGCCGGTTACGAAGCCTATGCGGCCAAGCTGTCGACGCTCTGCTCGACCTGCGCTGCCAATTGCCCGGTTCTGGAAGACGTGCTCGATGGCCTGTTCCATATTGCCAAGGCGGACGGGCTGATCCACGAGAATGAAATGTATTTCCTGCGCCATATCGCGGAAATCTTCCAGATGAGCGACGCCCGCTTCGATCAGATCGCCGCCCGCCACGTCTCCGATGGGCGCGACCCCTACAAGGTTCTCGGCGTTTCGCCGGCAGACGATTTCCCGACCATCCGCCGCCACTACCATGTGCTCGTCAGCGAGCATCATCCGGATCGGCTGATCTCGCGCGGCGTGCCGGAAGAGTTTCATGCGATTGCCAATGAACGGATGGCAGCGCTGAACGACGCTTATGCGGCGATCGAAAAGGAACGCCGCGCCGCATGACCTCATTCGAGGCCGATTACAGCCGAGCGCGCGTCCAGCCTTCGCCGAACCATGGCGAACGTGCCGATGGCCAAAAACCCGATATGATCCTGCTGCATTATACCGGCATGCCGAGCGCTGAAGGAGCGCTCGACTGGCTCTGTCGGGATGAAAGCCAGGTTTCCAGCCATTATTTCGTGCAGCCTGACGGTGAGGTCCTGCAACTCGTGCCGGAGAGCCGCCGCGCGTGGCATGCGGGCAAGAGCTTCTGGCACGGCGAGACGGATATCAATTCGCGGTCGATCGGCATCGAGATCGCCAATGCCGGCCATCCGGGCGGGCTTCCAGATTACCCGAATGAGCAGATTGCTGCCGTGATCGAATTATGTCGTGATTGCGGCGATCGCTGGTCAATCGTGCCTGAAAGGGTGCTTGGGCACTCCGATGTCGCCCCCGTTCGCAAGGTCGATCCCGGCGAAAAATTCCCCTGGCGCGAACTCTACGAGGCTGGCGTCGGCCATTGGGTGGAACCGGCCGCTATTACCGGCGGCCGCTTCTTCCAGCGCGGTGACCGCGGGCAACCGATCGAGGCGCTGCAATCCATGCTCTCGCTTTATGGTTACGGCACTGAGATCACGGGCGAATTCAGTGATAGGACGGCGGGTGACGTGGAGGCCTTCCAGCGGCATTTCCGCCCCGAACAGGTGGACGGAATCGCCGATTTCTCGACGATCGACACGCTGCATCGCCTGCTCTCGGCGCTGCCGCGTTACTCCTGATTTTTCACTGTTTCCAACATTACCGATTTTCCATGTTTGGGCGCGAAATTCGGACTGCCACATCATTTCCCTATTATCTCCTCATTGCGATGGTCTAAGGGCTTCCGCTAAGCGACGCCGATGGTTGTTCCCAAGCTAAATCGAAGGCGTCATGTGAAACGATAAGAATTGCTGCGAGGCCTGATCAGTTATTGGTCAGGAATACATCAGGACCGCGAGGCGCGCAGTCCGGTAATTCTTTGGGTCGGAGTGATCAAGACTACATGAGAAAACTGATTGTTGTTGCTGCAGCATGCGTTGGCATGGTGCTGGCAGGAAATAGCTTTGCCTTTGCGAATGACTGGGGTGTGCGGGCCGATGCGCCTGTGAAGAAAATCGAGCGTCCGCAGAAGACTGCGGAGCGCGTGCACGAGAAAGAACGCCCGCAGAAGACGGCGCAGCGCGTGCAGAAGAAAGCGCAGCGTCCGCTGAAGACGGTCGAGCGCCAGAGCGGCTATCCCGTCGCCGAAGTTTCCGGCGATTCCTATTCCGCACTGATCAGCAAATATGCCAATCAATATGATGTGCCGGTGGCTCTTGCGACTGCCGTCATCCGTGTCGAAAGCAATTTCAATCCGATGGCGCGCGGTACCCACGGCGAGATCGGCCTGATGCAGATCAAGCCGGCAACAGCCCGCATGATGGGCTATTCCGGCAGCGCCAAGGGCCTGTTCGATCCGGAAACCAACATCAAGTACGGCATGAAGTACCTGGCGGCCGCCCATGATCTCGGTGGTGGGCAGACCTGCAATACCATCCTCAAGTACAATGCCGGCCACGGCGCGACGCGCATGAACCCTGTCTCCAAATCCTATTGCGGCAAGGTTCTTGCGATGCTCTGAACCGCAGGCGCCCGTCTCTGACAGGAGCTTGATGCTTCACGGCGATTGCCATGCTATCGCTACCTCCAAAAGAGGTGAGATATGGCAGTCGACTTCAGGTTCATCGTTATCGGCCGCGGCATGATGGGTGCCGCGGCCGCAAAATATCTGGCCCGCCGGACCGACGGCGTTGCCGTCATCGGCCCGGATGAGCCTGAAGACCGCAAGGCGCATGAAGGCGTCTTCGCCAGTCACTATGACGAAGGCCGCATCACCCGCACCATCGATCCGGACCGCGACTGGGCCTTGCTCGCCAACCGCTCCATCGCCCGCTATGGCGAGATTGCCGAAGAAAGTGGCGTTGATTTCTATACGCAAGCCGGCTGCCTCGCTGTGGGGCCTCCGGCCAGCGATTATCTTGCCGCCACGCGACGGGCTGCAACCTCGCTCGGTGTCGACACGGCTTCTTTCGAGGAAGCCGGGCTGAGGAGGCAATTTCCCTACTTTGATTTTCCTGCCGGCAGCACCGGCATTTTCCAAGCAAAGGGCGCAGGCCATATCAGTCCGCGCAAGCTGGTAAAGGCGCAGTCGCTGCTCTTGGAAAAGGCAGGTGCGACTGTCATCCGCGATCACGCCACCTCGATCCGGGAGGAGGGTGGGGTGGCTGTCGTCACGACTGATGGCGGCGAGGTTTGGCGAGCCGAGAAAGTGCTGCTTGCGGCCGGTGGTTTTTCCATTTCGCAGAATCTCTTGCCGCAATCCGTTGATATGACGGTTTACGGGCGCACCGTGACCCTTTTCGAGGTGGCGGAAGAGGATGCACACCGCTTTGCCGGCATGCCGTCGCTAATCCTCGATGCACCCGGCATCGATATCTATCTGCTGCCGCCAATCCGTTACTCCGATGGCAAGATCTATCTGAAGATCGGTGGTGATCCGGACAATCTCGTGCTGAACAACGACAAGGACATGCGTGCCTGGTTCCGCACCGACGGGAGGGAGGTTGCCCGCGAACACTTCAAGAGCATTGTCGCACGCATATTGCCCGAACTCGAGGCGCGGTCCATTTCCAGTGCATCCTGCGTCGTCTCCTATACCAGGAGCCGCTACCCGATGATCGGCTATACCGCTTCGCCGCATATCGCTGTTCTGACCGGCTGCATGGGAACGTCAGCCAAGAGCTCCGACGAGATCGGCAGGCTGGGGGCCGAGCTCATTCTGGCAGGCGGAATCAAGGATCAGGGCTACGCCACGGATTTCGCACCTTATTTCCGTTAAGCCTGCCCCCGATATTTCGTTGGCTTTTGCGGGCTTCCTCGTTTAAGGGAGCCCCTGCCAGTTGGCCGGGCAGCCGCGCTTTACCAATGCCGAAAGGCGGTAGGGTGAGGAAAGTCCGGGCTCCACGGAAACACGGTGCCGGATAACGTCCGGCGAGGGCGACCTCAGGGAAAGTGCCACAGAAAGCAAACCGCCTGTCATGACAGGTAAGGGTGAAAGGGTGGGGTAAGAGCCCACCGCATCTCCGGCAACGGATATGGCACGGTAAACCCCACCGGGAGCAAAACCGAATAGGGATGACGCGGTTGGCGAAAGCCTTCCGGCCTGTTTCTGGGTCAGTCATCCGGGTGGGTTGCGTGAGGCAGCGTGCAAGCGCTGTCCCAGATGAATGGCTGCCACGTTCCGGTTCGCCGGAGCCATACAGAACCCGGCTTACAGGCCAACTGGCGATTAACACCGCGGCGTTTCCATTGCCGCAAAATCCGATTTCTTTCCTGACAAGTCATTGAAATGCCTGAAACCGAGGCGAGGTCTCACGGGTCTTGCGCGGCCGATTTTCTCGTTCGGCTGCGGTACTTCAGGCGGCGTCGGAGAATCGCTTTCCTAACCCTTTGTTAAACTTAACAGCTTATAAATGTTCGATACTGCGCCCACCTTAAAAGGGGCTCATCCCATTGACGCCCATATGGTCCCATGCTATCCCAAATGCGCACTGCATCAGGGCAATCATCTGCCCATTCATCGCAAAGCAAAGGCGCCTTCCGGACCGGAAGCGTCGGGAGGATCCTGGTTCTTCCGGCTTGCGAAGCTGTGCCTGACTTAAGGGGTTTCGGGCGGCAAAATGCTTTCCGGGCTCTTTCGGAAACGGATGTTTCGTGTCATGAGCCGCTTCCTTTCGAATGCGACCAACAGGATCGATACCAAGGGCCGGGTTTCTGTGCCGGCGGCGTTTCGTTCCGTGCTGGCGCAGCGCAATATCCCGGAGCTTTACTGCTTCCAGGATTTTGTGTTTCCGGCGATCAGCGTCGGCGGCCCGGATCTTCTGGAGAGGTTCGAGCGGCAGATTGCGGCGGAAGATCCGTTTTCGCCGGAGGCAAGCGAGATGTCGCTTCTCATTCATGGGGGCGGGGTCTTCATGAAGCTCGACGCCGAGGGGCGGTTGATGGTCACGGATTTCATTCGCGACTTCACCGGCGTTTCGGACGAGGTGACCTTCGTGGGTCGGGCGGATCACTTTCAGCTCTGGCAGCCGCAAGCATTCGCGGCCGCGCAGGCGCAGGCACGAGGGGAGCGCAAGCTGGCGGGCAAGCGTTCCTGAGAGGACGAGGGAACGGAATGGTGGCGAATCCTGGCGGAGGTTCAACTGAAGCCGGTGGCGGACCGGTTCGCCACATTCCGGTTCTTCTCAAGGAAGTGCTTGCGGCGCTGGAGCCTTCTTCCGGCAAGGTCATTCTTGACGGTACTTTTGGTGCGGGCGGATACACTTCCGCCATTCTTGGCGTCGGCGCCGATGTGATCGCGCTCGATCGCGACCCGACGGCGATTGCCGCGGGCCAGGCGCTTGTCTCGGCTCATGGCGGTCATCTCAAGCTCATCCATTCGCAGTTTTCGCAACTTGCCGATCATGCGCCGGAAGGTGGGCTCGACGGCGTGGTGCTCGATATCGGCGTTTCCTCCATGCAGATCGACGAGGCCGAGCGCGGCTTCTCCTTTCAAAAGAGCGGCCCGCTCGACATGCGCATGTCGGTTTCAGGCGTTTCTGCCGCCGATGTCGTCAATCGCGCCAAGGTCGCCGATCTCATCAGGATCTTCCATTATCTCGGCGAGGAAAGCCAGGCGCCGCGCATCGCCCATGCCATCGAGAAGCATCGCGCCGAGAAGCCCTTCGAGACGACGCGGGATCTCGCCGGCCTTATCGAGCTGGTGACGCCGCGCAAGATGAAGGACAAGATCCATCCGGCAACGCGCGTCTTTCAGGCGCTGCGCATCTTCGTCAATGACGAACTCGGCGAATTGGCGCAGGCACTGTTTGCCGCCGAGCGGGCTCTGAAGCCCGGCGGTCGTCTCGTTGTCGTCACGTTCCATTCGCTGGAAGACCGGGTCGTCAAGAAATTCTTCTCCGACCGGGCCGGCAAGGCCTCCGGCTCCCGCCACCTGCCCATTGCGCATGAGCGCGCCGCAACCTTCGAGCCGGTCGGCAAGCCGATGGTTTCTGCCAGCGAAGAGGAGGCCCAGGTCAATCCGCGCGCCCGTTCCGCCAAGCTGCGCGCCGGCCAGCGCACCAGCGCTCCCGCTGAAGCCGAAGACATGTCGCTCTTCGGATTCCCCAATCTTGCCAGCCTCGGAAAGCTTGGAGCTTGATATGCTGAGAACGTTCGATCTTGTCCTCATCGGCATCATGACGGCGGCAGCCGCTGTCACCTATACGATCAAGCACCGCGCCGAGCTGAAGCTCGAGGAGGTTCACCGCCTCGAGGCGGAGATCAAGCTGGAGAAGGACACGATCGATCTCCTGAAGGCCGACTGGGCGCTGCAGTCGCAGCCGAACCGGCTGGAGCGGCTGGTCAATGCCTATAATAGCGAGTTGCAGTTGCAGCCGACGGATTCGACATCGCTTGCCCATGCGCGCGAGTTGCCGATGCTGAAATCGCAGGTTCCGCCGCCAGACATTACCGAAGCAAAGGCCGGCGCCAAGCCGGGTGCCGTCGCCAAGTCTCAGCCGGTCCCAACGCGGGCGCCACGCGAAGCCGAAGACGCGGACCAGATCGAGACGGGGGCGCTGGAATAATGTCCTTTCTTTCCCGCATCATGGTGCTGAAGAGCCAGGCGCATTTTTCCGCCGGCGTTTACAATCGTTTCGGCGCTCCCTCGGGTATGGCGATCGAAGGCTCGCGCAAACGCAAGTCGGGGCAGGCCAGAAGCCGTGTCGGCCTGCTGATCGTCGGGTTTACCGCGCTTTATGCCGTCATCGGCGCCCGCATGGTCGAATATGCGATGAAGGAGCCGGAATCGGTCTCGTCTATCCTGCCGCCCGACCGGCTGATGGCATCGCGCCCCGATATTGTCGATCGCAACGGCGAAGTGCTGGCGACCGATATCCGCACCGTTTCGCTGTTTGCCGAGCCGAACAAGATCGTCGATGCCGACGAGGCAGTCGAGAAGCTGCAGACGGTGCTTTCCGACCTCGACGTCAAGGACACATACAAGAAGCTCTCGAACCGCACCTCGCATTTCGCCTGGCTGCGCCGTCAGCTGACGCCGAAGCAGCAGAGCCAGATCCTGGCACTCGGCATTCCCGGCATCGGCTTCCGTCCGGAAAAGCGCCGCTTCTATCCGGGCGGCGCGACGGCCGCGCATATCCTTGGTTACGTCAATATCGACAACCGCGGCGTTGCCGGTATGGAAAAATATATAGACGATCAGGGGCTCGCCGATCTCGCCTCGGTCGGCATGACGAGCAACCAGCCGTTGGAGCCGGTGCGGCTTTCGATCGACGTGCGCGTGCAGGCAATCCTGCGCGATGTCGTTGCCAATGCGGTGGTCAATTACAAGGCCAAGGGGGCAGGGGCAGTCGTGCTGGATGCGCATACGGGCGAAGTGATTGCCATGGCATCCGCGCCGGATTTCGACCCCAACAATCCGCAGGAAGGCTCCAAGGACGGCTGGCTGAACCGCATGTCGAACGGCACGTTCGAAATGGGCTCGACTTTCAAGACCTTTTCCACCGCCATGGCGATCGACAGCGGCAAGGTCTCGCTGAAGGACAGTTTCGACGCCACCAACCCGATCCGCATCGGCGGCTTCACCATTCACGACTTCCATGGCCAGCGCCGCTGGCTGACCGTGCCCGAAATCTTCGAATATTCTTCCAATATCGGGACGGCAAGAATGATCGATATCGTCGGCATGGAGATGCAGAAGGATTATCTGACGCGCCTCGGCCTGCTGACCAAGATGCAGACGGAACTTCCCGAAGTGAAGATGCCGAGCCAGCCGCGTGTCTGGAAGAAGATCAACTCGATCACGATCTCCTTCGGCCATGGCGTGGCCACGACGCCGCTGCAGACGGCGGTCGCCGGTGCCGCGCTCATCAATGGCGGCAAGCTGATCGAGCCGACCTTTTTGCCGCGCAATCGCGAGCAGGCCGATGAAGTCGCCGAAATGGTCGTCAAGAAAAGCACCAGCGACGATATCCGCTATCTCTTCAAGCTGAATGGCGTAAAGGGCTCCGGCCGCAACGCCGATGTGCCGGGATTCCATGTCGGTGGCAAGACCGGTACGGCCGACAAGGTCGTCAACGGCCGCTACGCCAGCAACCTGAATTTCAACGCTTTTCTGGCGGCGTTCCCGATCGACAATCCGAAATATGTGGTGCTGACCTTCTGCGACGAGCCGCTTGACGGCGAGCAGCATCAGCGTATCGCCGCCTATACGGCAGCCCCCATGGTCAAGAACATCGTTCGCCGCGCCGCCCCCATCCTTGGTGTCGAGCCGGAATTTGGCGAAGACGGCTCGGCCTTGTTGGTGTCTTATTGAGTGTGAATCAATGTCGGCGTCGATTCGTAAGGGGCGGTCGACCTGAACCAGAGAAGTGCATTCGATGAAATTGCGGGACCTCGCCGGAAATGCGTTTCCGGAAATCAAAGGTGAACTCGAAGGGCCGGCCGGCGCGCTGGATGTAACGGGATTGTCTTCCGACAGCCGGAAGATCGTACCCGGGATGGCTTTCGTGGCGATTGCGGGCTCCAAGGCGGATGGCGCGGGCTTCATCGCCGATGCGGTGTCAAAGGGTGCGGCCGTCGTCATCGCATCGCATGCGGCTCAGACTTCCGTACCGGTTCTGGTTGTTTCCGAGCCGCGCCGTTTTCTCTCCGTTGCCGCTTCGCATTTCTACGGCCGTCAGCCGGCGACGATGGTTGCCGTGACGGGCACGGCCGGCAAGACCTCTGTTGCTTCTTTCGTCAGGCAGATCTGGGCGCATGCCGGCCATGCCGCCGCGATGATCGGTACGACCGGCGTCATCTCGCCGACGCGCAATGAATATGGCTCGCTGACGACGCCCGATACAGTATCGCTGCACGAGCTGCTCGCCGAACTCGCCGATGAAGGCGTCACGCATGCCTCGATGGAGGCTTCCAGCCATGGCCTCGACCAGTATCGCCTCGATGGCGTGAAGCTCGCGGCAGCCGCCTTCACCAATCTCGGCCGCGACCACATGGATTACCATCCGACGGTCGAAGACTATATGGCGGCGAAGATGCACCTGTTCGACCGGGTGCTGCCGAAGGGTTCGCCCGCGATCATCTTCGCCGACGATCCATGGTCGGAGCAGGCGATCAAGGCGGCAACCGCCGCCGGCCACGATGTTCGCACGGTCGGGCGCAAGGGTGCCTATCTGGCGTTGAAGCGCGTCGAGCATTTTCGTCACAAGCAGGTCGCGGAAATTCACGCCGAGGGTGAGATTTTCGAGGTCGATATTCCACTGGCTGGTGATTTCCAGATCGCCAATGCGCTGGTTGCGGCTGCTCTTGCCATGTCTACAGGCGTTCCGGCAAAAGTCGCAATGGCGGCACTCGAAAAGCTGCAGGGCGCTTCCGGCCGTCTTGAGCTGGTCGGCCATACCAAAGACGGCGCGCTTGCCTATGTCGACTATGCGCACAAGCCCGACGCCCTGGAAAATGTGCTAAGCTCGGTGCGTCCGTTCACGACGGGTCGGGTGATCGTCGTGTTCGGCTGCGGCGGCGACCGAGACCGCGGCAAGCGGCCGATCATGGGCGAGATCGCCTGCCGGCTCGCTGATGTCGTCATCGTCACCGATGACAATCCGCGTTCGGAAGAACCAGCGGCGATCCGTGCCGAGATCATGACGGCGGCGACATGCGCTTCGGAGATCGGCGACCGTGCCAAGGCCATCCGCGAAGCGGTTCTGCAGCTGAAATCCGGCGATACGCTGATTGTTGCCGGCAAGGGACATGAAGAAGGGCAGACGGTCGGCAGCGTCACGCTGCCGTTTTCCGATCACGCCGAAGTGCGCAAGGCTTTGGAGGAGCGGGTACCATGAACTGGCTCTGGACCACCGAAGACATGATTGCTGCGATGGCGGGCCGTCCGTTCGGCTCGCTGCCGCAGGGCATCACCGGCATTTCCATCGACAGCCGCTCGATCGCGCCCGGTGAGGCCTTCTTCGCGATCAAGGGCGACCGCGTGGATGGCCACGATTATGCTTCGATGGCGATGGCAAACGGTGCATCGCTGCTTGTCGTGAGCGAAGCCCGCCTGCCGGCCATGGGGCGCCTGACCGTGCCGATGATTGTGGTCGAGGACGTGCTTGCCGCGCTCGGCAAGCTGGGACTGGCTTCGCGCGAGCGCTCGCGGGCCAAGATCATCGCCGTCACCGGTTCGGTCGGCAAGACGACGACGAAGGAGATGCTGCGCCATGTGCTCTCTCCCTCCGGCAAGGTCCACGCATCCGTTGCGTCCTTCAACAATCACTGGGGTGTGCCGCTGACCTTGGCACGCATGCCGATCGACACCTATTTCGGGGTCTTCGAGGTCGGCATGAACCATCCGGACGAGATCCGGCCGCTGGTAAAGATGATCCGCCCGCATGTGGCCGTCATCACGACGATCGCGCCAGCCCATCTCGGCAATTTCCAGAACGTTCAGGAAATCGCCGCCGCCAAGGCGGAGATCTTCGAGGGACTGGAGCCAAACGGCGACGTCATCCTCAACCGCGACAACGATCAGTTCAATTTCCTGGAGCAAACCGCCCAGGCGCTCGGCATCACGAAGATCCATTCCTTCGGTCAGCATGCCAAGGCCGAGTTCCGGCTGGCTGAATTCAACGGCTCGGACGAAAGCTCGACGCTCTGGATGACCGTCGGAGGGGATACCAAGGAGGTGCGCATCGGCGCACCCGGGCGCCACATCGCTGAAAACGCCCTGGCCGCGTTGGGCGTGGTGGCGATCGTCGGCGCCAGCCTCGACAAGGCAATCGAGGCGCTCGCGACGCTGAAGCCGGAGAAGGGCAGGGGCAAGCGCCACAGGCTTCCGATCGGCAATGGCAGCTTCACGCTGATCGACGAGAGCTACAACGCCAATCCGGCCTCCATGCGCGCGGCGATCGCGCTGCTTGCGGATGCCGAACCGACCGGTCGCGGACGCCGCATTGCCGTGCTCGGCGACATGCTGGAAATGGGCGAATTTGCCGAGCAGGTCCATACGGAACTTGCCGGCCCGCTGCTGGCTGCCGGTCTCGAACATGTCTGGCTCGCCGGGCCCGAGATGGTGGCGCTGAAAGAATCGCTTCCCGACAGCGTCGCGGTCGAGCACCGCGAGACGACGGAAGAATTGCTGGAATTCGTACTGAACTCGGTCGCACCAGGCGACGTGTTGATGGTGAAGTCGTCTCTGGGGATCGGTTTCGGCAAGATTGTCGCCGCGCTCCTTGACAAGTACCCACCAGTTTCAGACACGCAACGCGAACTATGATCGGGTAAAAGGGGCCTTGAATGCTGATTTGGCTAGTCGAACTGTCGGAATATTTCAAATTTCTGAATTTGTTCAGGTACATTACCTTCCGAGCTGGTGCTGCTCTCTTCACCTCCGCTTTGATCGTCTTCCTTTTCGGCCCGGCCATCATCAATTCGCTGCGCATCCGACAGGGCAAAGGCCAGCCGATCCGCGCCGACGGGCCGCAGACGCATTTCAAGAAGGCCGGCACGCCGACCATGGGCGGCCTGATGATCCTGGCCGGCATTGTCGGCGCATCGTTGCTCTGGGCCGATCTGTCCAACGTCTACGTGGTGGCGACGCTGCTCGTGACGCTCGGCTTCGGCGCGATCGGCTTCTATGACGACTATCTCAAGGTCACCAAGCAGAGCCACAAGGGCTTTTCCGGCAAGGCGCGCCTCGGCATCGAGTTTATCATTGCGGGTATTGCCGTCTATTTCATGATGCGCGCGGCCCTTGCCTCCGGCCCCGCCGGCTCGACCTTCGGCTCCTCGATCGCTTTCCCCTTCTTCAAGGACTTCATGATTAATATCGGCATCATGTTCGTTGTCTTCGGCGGTTTCGTCATCGTCGGCGCCGGCAATGCCGTGAACCTGACCGACGGCCTCGATGGGCTTGCCATCGTCCCGGTCATGATTGCCGCGGCAGCTTTCGGCATCATCGCCTATCTCGCCGGTAACGCCGTCTTTGCAAATTACCTGCAGATCAATTTCGTGCCCGGTACCGGCGAACTTGCCGTCGTGCTGGGCGCCGTCATCGGTGCCGGCCTCGGCTTCCTGTGGTTTAACGCGCCGCCGGCCGCCATCTTCATGGGCGATACCGGGTCGCTCGCGCTCGGCGGCACGATCGGTACCGTCGCCGTTGCCACGAAGCATGAGATCGTCATGGCGATCGTCGGCGGCCTGTTCGTCATGGAGACGCTCTCGGTCATCATCCAGGTCGGCTTTTTCAAGATGACCGGCCGGCGCGTCTTCCTCATGGCGCCGATCCACCATCACTTCGAAAAGAAGGGCTGGACGGAAAGCCAGGTGGTGATCCGCTTCTGGATCATCGCCGTCGGCCTCGCCATGCTCGGCCTTTCCACCCTGAAGCTCCGGTGAGGCCGTCATGATCCCCGTCACGACGCTTGCAGGAAAGAAGGTCGCGCTCTTCGGTCTCGGCGGTTCCGGCTTCGCGACCGCCAAGGCGCTCGTTGCCGGTGGTGCCGACGTCATTGCCTGGGACGACAATCCTGACAGCGTCGCCAAGGCCGCGGCCGAGGGCATCACCACTGCCGATCTGCATGGGATCGACTGGAGCGCTCAGGCGCTCTTCGTGCTTTCGCCCGGCGTGCCGCTCACCCATCCGAAGCCTCATTGGACGGTTGACCTCGCGCGTGCCGCCGGCGTCGATATTGTCGGTGACGTCGAACTCTTTGTGCGCGAGCGGCGGGCGCATGCTCCCGATTGCCCTTTCATCGCGATCACAGGAACCAACGGTAAATCGACCACGACGGCTCTGATTGCCCATATCCTGAAATCGAGCGGCCGTGACACGCAGCTCGGCGGCAATATCGGCACGGCCGTGCTGACACTCGATCCCCCGAAGGCCGAGCGCTACTTCGTCGTCGAATGCTCCTCCTATCAGATCGATCTTGCGCCAACGCTCAACCCGTCCGCCGGCATCCTTCTCAACCTGACGCCCGATCATCTCGATCGCCACGGCACGATGCAGCATTATGCCGATGTCAAGGAACGGTTGGTCGCCGGCAGCGGCGTCGCTGTTGTCGGCGTCGACGACAGCCATTCGGCGCTGATTGCCGATCGCATCGAGCGGGCAGGGGTAAAGGTTATCAGGATCTCGCGCCGCAATGTTCTGGCCGACGGCGTCTACGCCGAGGGCACGAAACTCATCCAGGCCACGAGCGGCGCCATGCTGCCCTTCGTCGATCTCGATGGCATCCAGACGCTGCGCGGCAGCCATAATGCGCAGAACGCGGCTGCTGCAGTCGCGGCCTGCCTTGCCGTCGGCGTTTCCGCCGAAGAGATCCGCGCCGGCCTTGCATCCTTCCCCGGTCTCAAACATCGCATGCAGCCCGTTGGCCAGCGCGGCAATGTCGTCTTCGTCAACGATTCCAAGGCGACGAATGCCGATGCTGCGGCTCCGGCACTTTCGAGCTACAGCAGGATCTACTGGATTGCCGGCGGATTGCCGAAAGCCGGTGGCATCACGACACTTGCGCCCTATTTTCCGCGCATCGCCAAGGCCTATCTGATCGGCGAGGCGGCGGCGGAATTTGCCGCGACGCTAGGCGAGGCAGCACCCTACGAGATATCCGGCACGCTGGAACGGGCCGTAGCGCATGCGGCAGCTGATGCGGACAAGGATGAGACCGGTCCCGTGGCCGTGATGTTATCCCCGGCTTGCGCAAGCTTCGACCAGTACAAGAATTTTGAAGTCAGGGGCGATGCCTTTGTCGGCCATGTGGCCGCCCTTGACGGCGTGACCATGCTGATCAATTCGGCAACAGGAGGCAAATGACATGGTGAGCCGCGCGGAACGTGGAGCATTGGCCGATTGGTTCTGGACCATCGACCGCTTTTTCCTGGCATTGTTCCTCTTCCTGATGGGGATCGGCTTCATGCTCTCGTTTGCGGCGTCGCCCGCGGTTGCCGAGCGCATCGGCCTCGAACCCTTCCACTTCGTCAAGCGCCACGCCGCGTTCATGATCCCGTCGATCGCGGTCATGCTCGGCCTTTCCTTCCTGACGCCGCGCCAGATACGGCGCACCGCCATCATCCTGCTGATCGTTGCACTCGCGATGATGCTGCTGGTGCTGTTCTTCGGCCAGGAGGTCAAGGGCGGCAGGCGCTGGATCTGGATCGCCGGACTTTCCATTCAGCCGTCGGAATTCATGAAGCCGGCCTTCGTCGTCGTTTGCGCTTGGCTCTTTGCCGAACATGCGCGCCAGCCGGAGATACCGGGCAATCTCTTCGCCATCATCCTGTTTGGCATTGTCGTCGCTCTTCTTGTCGCTCAGCCAGACCTTGGTCAGACGATCCTGACGACGGCCGTCTGGGGCGGCATGTTCTTCATGGCTGGAATGCCGTGGCTATGGATCATCGTGCTGGGCGCAGGCGGTGCCGGTGGCCTCGTGACCGCCTATTACGTCTTCCCGCACGTGGCGGGCCGAATAAACAAGTTCCTCACCGGCGAAGGCGACACCTTCCAGATCGATACCGCCCGCGAAGCGATCATTCGCGGCGACTGGTTCGGGCAGGGGCCGGGCGAAGGTATCGTCAAGCGCATCATCCCGGACGCCCATACCGACTTCATCTTCTCGGTCGCGGCCGAGGAGTTCGGCATCGTCTTCTGCATCGCGCTCGTTGCCATCTTCACCGTGCTGGTGTTGCGCGGCCTGTCTCATGCCTATCGCGAACGCAACGACTTCAACCGCTTTGCGGTCGCTGGCCTCGTGCTGCAGATGGGTATCCAGTCAATCATCAATATCGGCGTCAATCTCGAACTTTTGCCGGCCAAGGGCATGACGCTGCCGCTGATTTCCTATGGCGGCTCGTCCATGGTGGCAATCTGCGTGACGGCAGGCTTCATTCTGGCGCTGACACGCCATCGCCCGGAAAAACGTGCGCAGGACCGGAGCCTCTTCCGCGTGCCGCACGGCATGCCGGCGGAGTAAGGGTATTATGAGCAGGGGCATCGTCCTTCTTGCCGCCGGGGGCACCGGTGGCCACGTCTTTCCGGCAGAGGCGCTGGCCTTCAAGCTGAGGGAGCGTGGCTATTCCGTGCATCTCGTTACCGACAGCCGTGCCGAGCGTTATGCCGGCAAGTTCCCGGCAGACGAGATCCATGTCGTGCCGTCGGCAACGATCGGTTCCAAGAACCCCGTGGCCGTTGCCCGTTCTCTGTGGAAGCTCTGGACCGGAATGCGCAGCGCAAAGCGGCTGATCCAGCGGCTGAAGCCCGTGATCGTCGTCGGCTTCGGCGGCTATCCGACCGTGCCTCCGCTGCTTGCCGCCACGCGCCTCGGCGTGCCTTCCATGCTGCATGAGCAGAATGCCGTGATGGGGCGCGCCAACAAGGCGCTTGCGCCGCGCGTCAGGGCGATTGCCGGCGGTTTCCTCTCTGAAAGCGGCGGCACTTTTTCCGACAAGACGGTTGCGACCGGCAATCCCGTCCGGCCGGCCATCCTTGCCGCGGCCGAACAGCCTTACAAGCCTTCGCATCCGGGCGAGGATTTCAACCTCGTGGTCTTCGGCGGCAGCCAGGGCGCGCAATATTTCTCCAAGGCGATGCCGACGGCCATCAGCCTGATCGATGATGCGCTGCGCGCGCGGCTGAAGGTGACGCAGCAGGTTCGGCCTGAAGACATGGATATGGTGAGCGGCTGTGTGGCGCAGTTGCAGATGGGCGCGGATATCGCGCCGTTTTTCAACGACATGGCGGAGCGCCTTGCCAAAGCGCATCTCGTCATCTGCCGTTCCGGCGCCTCGACGGTTTCGGAAATTTCGGTGATAGGGCGTCCGGCGGTGCTGGTGCCTTATCCGCATGCGCTCGACCACGATCAGGCGGCCAATGCGGCGGCGCTCGCGGCAACCGGTGGGGCCAAGGTGATCGCACAGTCGGAGTTGTCTCCGGAGCGTATCGCCTCCATCCTGACGCATGTGATGAACGACCCGGAAAAACTTGCCAACATGGCGGCGGCCGCCAAGCTCGCGGGAAAACCGGATGCAGCAAACTTGCTTGCCGACATGGTTGAGGCTATTGCGGCCGGCAAGACAGTTGCAGAATTCAAGGGGGCACGCGCATGAAGCTGCCGAAGGCAATAGGCCTTGTCCATTTCATCGGCATTGGCGGTATCGGCATGAGCGGTATCGCAGAGGTGCTGCACAATCTCGGCCACAGGGTGCAGGGATCGGATCAGTCCGACAGCGCCAATGTCCAGCGCCTGCGTGACAAGGGCATCGAGGTCTTCGTCGGCCACAAGGCGGAAAACCTCGGCGATGCCGAAGTCGTCGTCGTCTCGACCGCGATCAAGAAGAGCAATCCGGAACTCGTCGCCGCGCGCGAGAAGTTGCTGCCGGTCGTGCGCCGTGCCGAAATGCTGGCTGAGCTGATGCGCTTCCGAAATGCGATCGCGATTGGCGGTACGCATGGCAAGACGACGACGACCTCGCTGGTCGCTACGCTTCTCGAAGCTGGCGGGCTGGATCCGACCGTCATCAACGGCGGCATCATCAATGCCTATGGCACGAATGCGCGCATGGGCGAGGGTGAGTGGATGGTGGTCGAGGCCGACGAGTCCGATGGCACCTTCCTGAAACTGCCAGCCGATGTCGCCGTTATCACCAATATCGACCCCGAGCATCTCGACCATTACGGCAATTTCGATGCCGTCCGCGCCGCGTTTCGCCAGTTCGTCGAGAACGTGCCTTTCTACGGTTTCGGCGTCATGTGTCTCGATCATCCGGAGGTTCAGGCGCTGGTCGGCCGGATCGAAGACCGCAAGGTCATTACCTACGGCGAAAACCCGCAGGCCGACGTTCGCTTCATGAACGTCCGCATTGATGGCACGCGCTCGATCTTCGATGTGGAGATCCGCCGTCGCCGCACGGGACAGGTCACACGGCTCGACAATCTTGTCATGCCAATGCCTGGCCGTCACAATATCTCGAATGCCACCGCGGCCATTGCCGTTGCCAACCGGCTTGGCATTTCCCGTGAGGATATCGCCAAGGGGCTTGCCTCCTTCGGCGGCGTGAAGCGTCGCTTCACGCTGACGGGCGAGTGGAACGGCGTGCAGATCTTCGATGACTACGGCCACCATCCGGTCGAGATCAAGGCAGTGCTGCGCGCTGCCCGCGAGGCCTGCAAGGGCCGGATCATCGCCGTGCACCAGCCGCACCGTTACACCCGCCTGTCGAGCCTGTTCGAGGAATTTGCGGCCTGCTTCAACGATGCCGACAGCATTTTCATCGCACCCGTCTATGCCGCGGGTGAGGATGCGATCGAGGGCGCGGATTCGGAATCGCTGATTTCCCGCATCAAATCGGGTGGCCATCGCGACGCGCGCTTCCTTCCTTCGGCGGAAGCTCTACCGCAGATGGTAGCAGAGATTGCAAAACCCGGGGACTTTGTAGTTTTGTTGGGTGCTGGTAGCATTACATATTGGGCAGCAGCGCTGCCGAAGCAGTTGCAAGACCTTTCAGGAAAATCCGCATGAAACAGGTTAACGGAGAAAAGCTACTTGCCTCTCTTGGAGAGGGCGTAAAGGACATTCGTGGCCGGCTGACGCCGGATGCTCCAATGGATCGCGTCACCTGGTTCCGCGCCGGCGGTCTGGCCGAGCTGATGTTCCAGCCGCATGACGAGGAAGACCTGATCGCCTTCCTGAAGATCCTGCCGGATGAAGTGCCGCTGACGGTGGTTGGTGTCGGCTCGAACATCCTGGTGCGTGACGGCGGTATCCCGGGCGTGGTGCTGCGCCTCTCGGCCAAGGGCTTCGGCTTTGTCGAGCTCGCCGGTGAAAACCGCATCGTTGCCGGCGCGATCTGCCCGGACAAGCATGTGGCGGCCATGGCGATGGATAATGGCATCGGTGGTTTTGCCTTCTATTACGGCATTCCGGGCGGTATCGGCGGCGCTGCCCGCATGAATGCCGGCGCCAATGGATCCGAGACGAAGGATCGTGTGGTCGAGGTCCGTGCGATCGACCGCAAGGGCAACAAGCATGTGCTGACGAATGCCGAGATGGGCTATTCCTATCGCCATTCGGATGCTGCCGATGATCTGATCTTCACCTCGGTGCTGTTCGAAGGCTATCCGGATGATCGCGCGAAGATCCGCGCCGAAATGGATGCGGTGCGCAATCACCGCGAGACGGTGCAGCCTATTCGTGAAAAGACCGGTGGTTCGACCTTCAAGAATCCCGAGGGTCATTCCGCGTGGAAGCTGATCGACGAGGCGGACTGCCGCGGTCTCGTTATCGGCAGCGCTCAGATGTCGTCGCTTCACTGCAACTTCATGATCAACATGGGGCAGGCTACGGGCTACGATCTCGAATATCTTGGCGAAGAAGTGCGTCGCAAGGTTTTCGAAACGTCCGGCATCAAACTCGAGTGGGAAATCAAGCGTCTCGGCCTCTTCATGCCGGGCCGCGAGGTTCGCCCCTTCCATGGCATTGCATCAGAATAGGCTTCACTTCACCGCGAGCTTGAGGCCTTCACGCGGCGTGACGACGGGCGACCAGCCCAGAACGTCGCGTGCGTGGGATATGTCGACTTGCAATGAGCCGCAGAGGCGCTGAAAGACGGCTTCCTTTCCCGTAATCCTCGCTGCCATGTGCATCAGCGACGGCGGGAAGGGAAGGAGTGCTGGCTTTACGCCAAGCCCTGCGGCGATCCCTTCGATCAATCCTCGTGTCGAAAGATCCTCCCCATCTCCTGCAAGGAAGGTTTCTCCTGCAGCGGCGGGGTGCTGCATGCAGGTGATGATCAGATCGACAAGGTTTTGCACAGCGACCAGTGTGCGACGGTTCTTCAGCGACGCAAAGGGCAGCGGCAGCTTCTTGCGGACAAGGCCGACGAGCAGGGCGAAGTTACCGCGTGCACCGGGGCCGTAGACCAGCGGCGGGCGGACGATGACGACCTCCATGCCGGTGAGCGCGGCGATCTCGCGCAGGCCGATTTCGCTTTCCATTTTCGAAATGCCATAGGGATCGATGGGCTTCGGTTGGTCGTCGTGCCGGAAGGGGCGGTCGTTCTCTTCACCATTGACCTTGATCGTGCTGATGAAGACGAAGCGCTTCACGCCGGCGCGGGCGGCCTGTCCGGCGAGATTGAGGGTAGAGGCAGTGTTGACGCGGCGAAAATCCGCCAATGGATCGCTCGACTTGTCGTTCATAATGTGAACGCGGGCGGCGAGATGGACGATAACGTCGATGCCTTGGAGGGCAGCGGTCCACTCGGTCGTCTCGGTGATGTCGACGGGAACATGCCTGACATCCAATGGGAAGGCAGAATTTGCGGATCGTGTCGTGGCAGTCACGTCCCAAATCCGTTCCCTGTGCAAACGCTCGACGAGAGGGGCGCCGACGAAGCCGGCAGCGCCGGTGACGAGGCATCGCATGATCTTCTCCCTGTTTGCCGATGGAGGCTCTCGCTAGCCGGAACTGCCGATCGCATCAATAAAAAAAGCCGCGACGGCGACCGTCGCGGCTTTTTGTCCAGACAGTCAGTAGCTCAGACTTCTTCGCGACCCGACAGCAGGATGCAGATCAGGGAGATCGCAGCCGAGGCGGTGAGATAGTAGCCGACGTAATTGAGGCTGTAGGTAGTCGCAAGCCAGGTGGCGATATAGGGAGCAAGCGAAGCGCCGAAGATGCCGCCGAGGTTGAAGGTCATCGAGGCGCCGGTGTAGCGCACCATGGTCGGGAAGGGGGCGGCAAGGGCCGCACCGATCGGGCCATAGGTGAAGCCCATCAGGCCGAGGCCGATGATCGAGCACAGGAAGGCGCCGGTCAGGCCAGCCGTCAAAAGGCTTGCATAGAAGAAGCCGAAGATGGCGATGGCGATCGTCGTCAGAGTCAGGATCATGCGACGCGAGTAGCGGTCAGACAGCCAGCCGGAGAGCGGGATCGTCAGGCCGAAGAAGACGACGCCGACGAGCTGGACGACCAGGAACTGCTCACGCGTGTAGCCGAGTTTCGTGGTACCCCAGGACAGTGTGAAGACCGTCATCAGGTAGAAGAGGACGAAAGTGGCAACGGCGATGAACGTGCCGAGGATCAGGCTGCGCAGATGACCGCGGAAGACGGTCGCGACCGGAACGGCGACACGCTCGTGTTTTTCGACAGCCTTCTGGAATTCCGGGGTTTCGGCGATCTTCAGGCGAACATAAAGTCCGACGGCGACGAGCGCGAGGCTGGCGATGAAGGGAATGCGCCAGCCATAGGCGAGGAAGTCCTCGTTGCTCATGGTTTCCGCCAGGATCAGGAAGAAGCCGGAAGAAAGAATGAAGCCGATCGGCGCGCCGAGCTGCGGGAACATGGCGTACCAGCTGCGCTTGCCGGGAGGAGCATTTTCGGTTGCGAGCAGCACAGCGCCGCCCCATTCGCCGCCGAGGCCAAGGCCCTGGCCAAAGCGGCACAGCGCAAGCAGCAGCGGCGCGGCGATGCCGATCGCATCGTAGCCGGGCAGGATACCGATCACGACAGTCGACAGGCCCATGGTCATGAGGGCCGCCACGAGTGTCGCCTTGCGGCCGACCTTGTCGCCGAAATGGCCGAAGACCACGGCGCCGAAGGGGCGGGCGAAGAAGGCGATCGAGAAGGTCACCAGCGACTGCAGGAGCGCAGAGGTCGGGTCGCTCGACGGGAAGAACAGGTGTGGGAAGACGATGACCGCTGCCGTTGCATAGACATAAAAGTCAAAGAATTCGATGGTGGTGCCGATGAGGCTCGCGATCAGAACACGAGCCGGGGAATTGACTTGCGTGCTGTTCGAAGCGGGAGTCGGCGATACGGATACCGCGTCAGACATTATTATTCCATTCAGTTTACAGATTGCCTCGGGAAGGCCCCACGGGTCTTAACGCAATTTTCATCACGCGCAACGCCAAAAGACGCAAGAATATAACGGAAATTGTACTATTTTTTCGCCGCTGCCTCCGCCGGTCAGAGCATCCCCTTTCAGTAGGCGGATCTGTTTCGATCCAGGTCATTTTGCTTCTCTTGTGTTGACCTCAACGGGTGCGGACAGGCACGCGAGCGGCGACTCGCATTAATTAATGACGTCGCCGTGTCTTGTCGGCGTTCCCGCAAGTCGACGGTTCAAACAGGCTCGCCGCTTCGCTCGCCTTATTCCGGTGCGGATGAGCGCGACTCCATATCTCCTTGAAGGCATGGGTTTTTCCGGTGCTTTTCAAGCTTGCGTATCACGTGAGGCCGCGAAGCCTGCAAATGTGCAGAAGGCAAAAAATTGCAGAGGGTAGGAGCCAACAGTTAACGAAAGTAAACGGTTCGTTAACCATAATGATGCTCTAATGCACCCAAGTCAGACAAAGGCCACGAACCGCGCAGACCAGCTCCGCGCAAGCCTTGGTCCGGCAGAGTGAAAGTTATTTTTGGGGGTGTTGATGAGTCGCGAGCACGTAGCTGTCCTGATGGGCGGATTTTCCTCGGAGAGGCCTGTCAGCCTTTCCTCGGGAAAGGCGTGCGCCGATGCTCTCGAAGGTGAAGGCTTCAAGGTGACGCGCATCGATGTCGAGCGCGACATTTCCGAGAAGCTCTCTGCCGTGAAGCCCGATGTTGTCTTCAATGCCTTGCATGGGCCGTTCGGCGAGGATGGCACCATACAGGGCATTCTCGAATATCTGCAGATCCCCTATACGCATTCTGGCGTGCTTGCCTCGGCGCTTGCCATGGACAAGAGCCGGGCAAAGCGTGTGGCGGCTGCCGCCGGTGTTCCTGTTGCCGAATCGCAGGTGCTGAACCGCTTCTCGTTCCCGTCGGAGCATCCGATGAAGGCGCCCTATGTGGTCAAGCCGGTGCGCGAGGGCTCCAGTTTCGGCGTCGTCATCGTCGGCGAGGATCAGGCGCGCCCGCCTCAGGTCATCGGTTCGGCCGAGTGGCGCTATGGCGAGGAAGTCATCGTCGAGCGTTATATTCATGGTCGCGAATTGACCTGCGGCGTCATGGGCGATCAACCCATGGATGTCATCGAGGTGGTGCCGCAGGGCCACAATTTCTATGATTACGACTCCAAGTATGCGGCAGGTGGTTCAAAACATGTCTTGCCGGCTAAAATTTCACCGAAAATTTACCAAAAAATACAAACATTGGCGTTAAGGGCGCATCAAGCAATTGGTTGCCGCGGCGTCAGTCGGTCCGACTTTCGTTACGACGATCGTTTCTCCGAAGACGGCGAGCTCATCTGGCTGGAGGTTAATACCCAGCCAGGCATGACGCCAACCTCCCTTGTGCCCGAAATGGCCGGCCATGCCGGATATTCCTTTGGTGCATTTCTCCGGTGGATGGTGGAGGACGCGTCTTGTTTGCGCTGACGGTCAAAAAAATAGGACGCCCCAGCCGTCATGCCGAGCTTCCCTATGTGGAAGCCGATGACCGCCGCGTGCTGCCGCGCCCGCTGCGTCGCGTCGTCCGCTTCCTTGTAAGTCTCGGAAGTGGCCGTATCGACATTCCGGCCCATACGGGTACGGTTTCCGCGCTCGGCTTTCTGGCTGCGACTGGTCTCTACGGCATGTCGCTTGGCGGCCATACGGAAGCGGTCGCCCAAGCGACGACCAGCGCTGTCGGATTTGCCATCGAGGATGTGAAGGTTTCCGGCAATAACCAGACCTCGGAAATCGAGATTCTTCAGCTTCTCGGCCTCGATGGCGCGACATCGCTCGTCGCGCTCGATGTCGATGCTGCGCGCCAGAAGATTGCGCGCCTTCCCTGGGTCGAGAATGTCGAAGTCCGCAAGGTTTATCCGAAGACGATCGAGGTGAAGCTCTCGGAGCGCGCTGCCTACGCTATCTGGCAACACGGCCAGGAGCTTTCGCTGATCGAGAAGAGCGGCAGCGTGATCGCGCCGCTTCGTGACAATAAATTTTCTACCCTGCCGCTGGTCGTCGGCCGTGACGCTGAAACGGCTGCGGCTTCCATCGAGGACGCGTTCTCCAAGTGGCCTGATGTCAAAGCTCGCGTGAAGGCGTTCGTTTGGGTTTCCGGTCGTCGCTGGGACCTGCACATGGATAATGGCGTCGTCGTCAAGCTGCCGGAAGATGATATCGACCAGGCGCTCGCGACGCTTTCGAAATTCGACAGGGATCAGCAGCTTCTGGAGCGCGATATCGCCGCAGTCGATCTCAGGCTGCCGGATCGCACGACGATCCAGCTGACACCGGAGGCGGCAGCGCGCCGGGAGGCGGCGGTCGCAACGCGTACCAAGGAATTGAAGAAGGCGGGGCAGAATATATGAGCTTGTTCGGTTCATCCCACTTTGGATTGCCGCGCCTGAAGCCGCTTTCGTCGAAGCGGTCGCATATCGTTTCGGTCCTCGATATCGGCTCGACCAAGGTCGTCTGCATGATCGGCCGGCTGACGCCGCGCGAGGAAAGCCAGATCCTGCCGGGCCGCACGCACAATATCGAGATTATCGGTATCGGCCATCAGCGTTCGCGCGGCATCAAGACCGGCGTGATCGCCGATCTCGACGCGCTTGAAGGCGTCATTCGTCTCGCTGTCGATGCGGCCGAGCGCATGGCGGGCCTGACCGTCGAGAGCCTGATCGTCAATCTGACGGCCGGCCGTCTCGGCAGCGACATCTACACGGCAACCATCGATCTCGGCGGCCAGGAAGTCGAACTGAACGACCTGAAGAAGGTGCTTTCGGCAGCCTGCCAGCAGTCGCTGCGCCAAGACCGCGCCGTGCTGCATTCGCTGGCCACCGGCTTTTCGCTGGATGGCGAGCGTGGCATCCGCGATCCGCTGGCGATGTACGGCGATGCGCTCGGAGTCGACATGCATGTCGTGACGGCGGAGCGCTCTGCGCTCAAAAATCTCGAACTGAGCGTCAACAGGGCGCATCTTTCGGTGGAAGGAATCGTTGCAACACCTTATGCATCCGGTCTTGCCGCACTGGTCGACGATGAAGTCGAACTTGGCTGTGCGGCCATCGACATGGGCGGCGGCACGACGACGATTTCGGTCTTTGCCGAAGGCAAGCTTGTCCATACCGATGCTGTCGGCCTCGGCGGTCATCATGTGACGACCGACCTCGCACGCGGCCTTTCCACACGGATCGAGGATGCTGAACGTTTGAAGGTGGTCCACGCTTCGGCGCTGACCAATTCTTCCGATGAGCGCGAGCTGATCTCCATTCCGCCGATCGGTGAGGATGATCGTGATCAGCCGACGCAGGTGCCGCGGGCTCTCGTCTCGCGCATCGTTTCGGCGCGCATCGAAGAGACGATGGAGCTCATCCGCGACCGGATCCAGCGTTCGGGCTTCAGCCCGATCGTCGGCAAGCGTGTCGTGCTGACGGGCGGAGCCAGCCAGCTGACCGGCCTTGCCGAAGTGGCGCGGCGCATTCTGGCCCGCAACGTTCGCATCGGCCGTCCGATGGGTGTCTCGGGTCTGCCGACGGCAGCCAAGGGGCCGGCCTTTTCGACGGCCGTCGGGCTGATGATCTATCCGCAGGTCGCGGACATGGAGACACATGCGTCACAGAGCAATCTGCTCATGTCGCTTGGGGGTAATAACAGCCGTATCGCCCGCATGGGCCAGTGGCTGAAGGAAAGCTTTTGAAATTGAGTGAATTGGCCGGCGTGGCGATGCGGCCAGAGAGAGAAGGAACGGGTACCATGACTATCAAGCTGCAAAAGCCTGACATCACTGAGCTGAAGCCGCGCATCACTGTATTCGGCGTCGGCGGCGGCGGCGGCAATGCCGTCAACAACATGATTTCAGCAGGCCTCCAGGGCGTCGACTTCGTCGTCGCCAACACGGATGCCCAGGCGTTGACCATGACGAAGGCCGAACGGATTATCCAGCTCGGCGCCAACGTCACCGAAGGCCTCGGCGCCGGTTCGCAGCCTGAAGTTGGTCGTGCGGCCGCCGAAGAATGCATCGATGAGATCATCGACCACCTGAACGGCACGCATATGTGCTTCGTCACAGCCGGCATGGGCGGCGGCACCGGCACGGGTGCTGCTCCTGTCGTCGCGCAGGCGGCCCGCAACAAGGGCATCCTGACGGTCGGCGTCGTCACCAAGCCGTTCCACTTCGAAGGCGGACGCCGCATGCGTCTGGCCGAATCCGGTATTCAGGAACTGCAGAAGTCTGTCGATACGCTTATCGTCATTCCGAACCAGAACCTCTTCCGCATCGCCAACGACAAGACGACCTTCGCCGACGCTTTCGCCATGGCTGACCAGGTTCTCTACTCGGGCGTTGCCTGCATCACCGACCTGATGGTGAAGGAAGGTCTCATCAACCTCGACTTCGCCGACGTCCGCTCGGTCATGCGCGAAATGGGCCGCGCGATGATGGGTACCGGCGAAGCTTCCGGTTCGGGCCGCGCCATGCAGGCCGCCGAAGCGGCAATTGCCAATCCGCTGCTCGACGAAACCTCGATGAAGGGTGCGCAGGGCCTCCTGATCTCCATCACCGGCGGTCGCGACCTGACGCTCTTCGAAGTCGACGAAGCTGCGACCCGCATCCGCGAAGAAGTCGATCCGGACGCCAACATCATCCTCGGCGCAACCTTCGACGAATCGCTCGAGGGCATCATCCGCGTCTCCGTCGTCGCGACCGGCATCGACCGCGCCATGGGCGAGGGCACCGACCGCGTATTCCAGCCGACAGCAAAGCCGGTTGTCCGCCCCTCCGCGGCCGTTGCTCCTGCACCGGCCGCAATTCAGCCTGCTCCGGTAATGCAGGCACCGAAGGCCGACCAGATTGCGCAGACCATCCGCGAGGCTGAAGTCGCGATGGAACGCGAACTGGAAATCCCGGCCCCGCGTGCCGCCGCTCCCGTGCAGCAGCCTGTGATGCAGGAAACCTTCCGTCCGCAGAGCAAGATCTTCGCTTCTGCGCCGGAAGCAGCCCCGGTTCTCCGTCAGGCTCCGGTCCAGCAGCAGGCTCCCGTCATGCATCAGCCGGCTCCGCAGCCGGTCATGCAGCAGCCGATGCACCAGCCAGTTCGCCATGAGCCGGTGATTCGCCAGGCTCCCGAGCAGGTCCGCATGCCGAAGGTCGAGGACTTCCCGCCGGTCGTCCAGGCTGAGATCGATCATCGCACGCAGCCTGCTGCCGCGCATGTCCAGGAAGAGCGCGGTCCGATGGGCCTGCTCAAGCGAATCACCAATTCGCTCGGCCGTCGCGAAGAGGAAGTCGCTCCGGAAATGACCTCTGCGCCGGCTGCTTCTTCGCAGCAGCGCCGTCCGCTGTCGCCGGAAGCAAGCCTCTACGCACCGCGTCGCGGCAACCTTGACGACCAGGGCCGTGCGGTTCCGCAGGCCCGCATGATGCAGGAAGACGACCAGCTGGAAATCCCGGCCTTCCTGCGCCGCCAGTCGAACTGAGAAAGCACTTCTCCACAGAAAACGCCCGGGACAGAAACCCCGGGCGTTTGCATTTCTACATGCTTGAATTCTAAATGCTTTTGCCGCTGCGGATTTCGTAACAAATCGAAACGAACAGTGATTTGGATTGCAGCGCCGCTCCACGTAAGTATGAGGCAAGCGAACTGCTCCAAGAGTCCGCTTCGAGCGCTGCGGGCAGTATAGAAGAAAGATCCGACCGGTTGGCAACGACGGGTATGGAAGAATAAGGGCATAATTTTATGGGACTTGGCTTGCTGGGCTTTCAGACGACGGTATCGCGTCCGGTGACACTTTCGGGAATCGGCGTGCATTCGGGTGCCGATGTTTCGATCACCTTCAATCCGGCCGAAGCCGGCACCGGCGTCGTCTTCCAGCGCGTGCATGAAAATGGCGATGTCACTGAACTGAAGGCTGTTTCCTCACAGGTCGGCAATACTGATCTCTGCACCGTTCTCGGCTTCTCGCCTGCTCATTCCGTCGCGACGATCGAACATGTCATGGCGGCCGTTTACGCTCTCGGCCTCGACAATGTCGTCATTGAAGTCAGCGGCGCCGAAATGCCGATCATGGACGGCAGCTCGGTTCCCTTCGTCGAAGCCATCGAACAGGTCGGTCTCGTTTCTCTCGGCGTCAAGCGCCGCTACATCCGCATCACCAAGCCGGTTCGTATCGAGCATGGCGGTTCCTGGAGCGAGTTCCGTCCCTATGACGGCACGCGCTTCGAAGTCGAGATCGATTTCGAATGCCCGCTGATCGGCCGCCAGAAGTGGGAAGGCGATCTCACTGCTTCCGTCTTCAAGACCGAATTGTCGCGCGCGCGCGCACCTTCGGCTTCATGCGTGATGTCGAGCGTCTCTGGGCTTCGGGCCATGCTCTCGGCTCCTCGCTCGAAAACTCTGTCGTCATTTCCGACGACAACACCGTCATCAATGTCGAAGGCCTGCGCTACGCCAAGGACGAGTTCGTGCGTCACAAGACGCTCGATGCCGTTGGCGATCTGGCGCTTGCCGGCGCACAGTTCATCGGCTGCTACCGTTCCTATCGTGGCGGCCACAAGATGAACGCCAACGCTCTCAAGGCTCTGCTCAGCGATCCCTCGGCCTATGAAGTGGTCGAGACATCGACGCCGCGCCAGCGCGTTGCCGTTCGCGAATTCATTGCAGTCAGCGCTCCGGAATTCGCCCCCTGGTCGGCATGACCTCCAGTATACCAATTAAGGCCAGGGCCGCCTCCTAACGGGGGCGGTTTTTTTTATGGGGAAGGGGCAGACAGCGCGTCGATAGATGTTTCGCGGCATATATTTAGCCGCTCCTCATGTGAATGGCGGTGAAAAGCCCGACATTCTCGGCAATGCTGCCACAAAAATGCGTTAATGCGTGATCATTGCGTTGCTCTCGATAGGTATTTGTGGCTAGAAACGCCAGCTAGGCGTGGCTGCTGTGGAGTGGACGGCGGCGGTGGGATTCTTTCGAATGGCTTATGCAAGGTCTGACATGATGATGAAGACAGCGCGTGCTTTGCTCGCATCCTTGATGGTGCTGAGCGCAGGTGCCTTGATTTCCGGCTGCCAGTCGGACCCTGATATCGACATCACCAAGCTCGGCCTCGAAACCGATCCGCCGGACGTGCTCTACACACAGGGCCTCGCCAACATGAAGGCCGGCAACATGGCCGAGGCGGCGCGCAAGTTCGACGCGATCGATGCGCAGAATCCCTTCTCCGAATGGGCGCGCAAGGCACTTGTCATGAGCACCTTCGTCAAGTACCGCCAGGGCCGCTTCGACGATGCGCTGGCATCGGGCAACAAGTATATGGCGCAATATCCGAAGTCCAAGGATGCCGCCTACGTCCAGTATCTGGTAGGCCTGACCTATTCCAAGCAGATCGTCGACGTGACGCAGGACCAGCGCGCCTCGCAGAAGACGATCGAGGCGATGCAGGCTGTCGTCGACAATTATCCTGACTCCGAATATGTCGACGATGCGCAGGCCAAGATGCGCTTTGCGCGCGACCAGCTCGCCGGCAAGGAGATGCAGGTCGGCCGCTACTACATGGAACGCAAGGAATATCTCGCGGCGATCTCGCGCTTCCGCATCGTCGTCGAGAAGTATCCGAACACGAATCAGGTCGAGGAGGCGCTCGCCCGTCTCGTCGAAGCCTATTACGCGATGGGTGTCGTCGAGGAGGCGCAGACCGCTGCTGCCGTTCTCGGTCACAATTATCCCGACAGCCAGTGGTATGCTGATTCTTACAAGCTGCTGCAGTCGGGTGGCGCGGAGCCGCGTGAAAACAAGGGTTCGTGGATCGCCGCAGCGGGCAAGAAACTCCTTCTCGGTTCCTGAGGCCAATGCTGATCCAGCTTTCGATCCGCGATATCGTTCTGATCGAGCGGCTGGATCTTGCCTTCGAGACCGGCCTCTCCGTGCTGACGGGCGAGACGGGCGCGGGCAAATCCATCCTGCTTGACAGTCTGTCGCTGGCCCTTGGCGGGCGCGGCGATGGCGGTCTTGTGCGCCACGGCGAGGACAAGGGGCAGGTGACGGCCGTCTTCGATGTCGGCATGGATCACGGCGCCCGCAAGCTCCTGCGCGAAAACGGCATCGATGACGAAGGCGACCTGATCTTTCGCCGCCAGCAATCCTCCGACGGGCGCACCAAGGCCTATGTGAACGATCAGCCGATCAGCGTTCAGCTGATGCGTCAGGCGGGCCAGATGCTGGTCGAGATCCACGGCCAGCACGACGACCGCGCGCTTGTCGATACAAATGCACACAGGACGTTGCTGGACGCCTTTGCGGGTATCAGCGATGACGTGCAGGGTGTCGGCGCACTTTACCGCCAGTGGCGCGATACCGAGCGCACGCTGAAGAAACACCGCGAGAAGGTTGAAGCCGCTGCCCGCGAGGCGGATTATCTGCGCTCCTCCGTCGAGGAGCTTGAAAAGCTGTCACCGCGCGACGGCGAAGAAGACGAGCTTGCCGATCGCCGCCAGAAGATGATGAAGGCGGAGCGCATTGCCGGCGATATTGCCGAGGCTTCCGAGTTCCTCAACGGCAATGCCTCTCCCGTGCCCCATATCGCCTCGCTGGTGCGCCGTCTCGAGCGCAAGAGCCACGAGGCGCCGGGATTGCTGGAAGACACCGTAGCGCTGCTCGATGCGGCGCTGGACCAGCTTTCCAACGCGCAGATGGAAGTCGAGGCGGCACTGCGCAAGACGGAATATGATCCGAAGGAACTGGAGCGTGTCGAGGAGCGGCTGTTTGCGCTGCGCGCTGCCTCTCGCAAATATTCCGTTCCGGTCACCGAGCTTCCTGCTCTTGCCGTGCGCATGATCAACGATCTTGCCGATCTCGATGCCGGCGAAGAGCGGCTGTCGAAGCTCGATGCGGAAGTGGGGGTCGCCAAGGCGAATTACGATACGGCTGCCCGCTCGCTTTCGGAGAAGCGTCATCATGCCGGCGATGCGCTGGCGCAGGCCGTCATGGCCGAGCTGCCGGCACTGAAGCTTGAGCGCGCCCGCTTCATGGTGGAGATCACCACCGATGGAGGGGAGGCGACGGCCGAGGGTATCGATGTCGTCGAATTCCATGTCCAGACCAATCCCGGCACGCGTCCCGGCTCGATCATGAAGGTCGCTTCGGGCGGCGAACTCTCGCGCTTCCTGCTGGCGCTCAAGGTGGCGCTTGCCGATCGCGGTTCGGCGCCGACCCTCGTCTTTGACGAAATCGACACCGGTGTGGGGGGCGCGGTGGCGGATGCGATCGGACAGCGGCTGAAGCGGCTTTCCGAAAAGGTGCAGGTTCTTTCCGTCACTCATGCGCCGCAGGTAGCGGCCCGTGCGGCCACGCATCTTCTGATCTCCAAGGGACCATCAGGCGAGGGGGCCGACAAGATCGCCACGCGCGTCGCCACCATGGCGCAGAAGGACCGCACAGAAGAGATCGCCCGCATGCTTGCCGGTGCCTCCGTGACGGAAGAGGCGAGGGCTGCTGCCGCGCGGCTGCTGGCAGGTAACGGGTAGGTTTCCCCATCGGTGACAAGCGCAAGGCGTTGCGCTATCTGACCTCAGCTACCGGTGAGGTCTATCCATGCGGCTTTTCCATTTCAGCGACGATCCCACGATCGATGTTTTCGAGCCGCGTCCGGTTCGCATTTCTTCCGAACGGCGGCCGGGCCGGGCGTGGCTGAACGGGCCGCTCGTCTGGGCGATCGATGAAGTCCACGACTTCATGTATCTCTTCCCGCGTGATTGCCCGCGCATCCTTGTTTGGGCAAAGCCGGAGACATCGCAGGAGGATCGCCGCCTGCTCGGGAACTGGCGGGGTGCCGCCTATGTCGAGCGAGGCTGGCTGGAGCGACTGCAGGCCGGGACCATCCATCGCTACGAGATGCCGACGGAGAGTTTCGAGGATCTGGAGGACGCGGGAATGTGGGTATCGCGGAGGAATGTCGTGCCGCTCGCGCTCACGACCCATTCCGGGCTCGACCAGGAATTTGCACCGCGCGGTATCGAGCTCAAGGTGGTCGACAGTCTTCTGCCGATGAAGGCCTTGCAGCATACGACATTACATGTGAGCGCCATCAGACTCCGCAACGCCCGGCCGTAAATTCCAAACCTCGGTACTATTTCAATCGCCGAATTTTGCTCTAAAACCATTGCAGATTCTCTGGAGTGAAGCTGCATGTCGACCGAATCTGTCGCTGTTGAGGACTTGACGCTTGAAGACGCCGCCGCCGAACTGGAGCGGCTTGCCAAGGAGATTGCGCGCAATGACGCGCTCTATCACGGCAAGGATCAGCCGGAGATTTCGGATGCGGATTACGACGCGCTGAAGCGCCGCAACGATGCGATCGAGGCGCGCTTTCCGGAGCTCATCCGCGAGGACAGTCCGTCGCGCCGCGTGGGGGCCGAACCGTCCAACACCTTTGCGCCCGTCGTTCATTCCCGGCCGATGCTGTCGCTCGACAACACCTTTTCACAGGAGGATGTGCGCGACTTCGTTGCCAGTGTCTATCGCTTCCTCGGCCGCCTGCCGGACAATTCCATCGCCTTCACGGCCGAACCGAAGATCGACGGGCTTTCCATGTCGATACGCTACGAGAACGGCAAGCTGGTGACGGGCGCGACCCGCGGCGACGGCACGACCGGCGAGAATGTCACGGCCAATATCCGCACCATCAAGGAAATTCCGAACGAACTGCCGAAGGGTGTTCCCTCCGTCGTGGAAGTGCGCGGCGAGGTCTACATGGCCAAGAGCGATTTCATGGCGCTCAATGCGCAGATGGAAGCCGAAGGCAAGCAGACCTATGTCAATCCGCGCAATACCGCTGCAGGCTCTCTGCGCCAGCTCGATGCGAAGGTGACGGCGAGCCGTAAGCTGAGGTTCTTCGCCTATGCATGGGGCGAGATGTCGGAGATGCCCGCGGATACGCAGCTGGGCATGGTCGAGAAGTTCAGGGAGTGGGGTTTCCCGGTGAATCCGCTGATGAAGCGGCTGAGCTCGGTGGACGATATCCTCGCCCACTATGCCGAGATCGGCCTCGAACGGCCGGAGCTCGATTACGATATCGACGGCGTCGTCTACAAGGTCGACAGCCTCGAGCTGCAGCAGCGCCTCGGTTTCCGCTCGCGCAGCCCTCGCTGGGCGACGGCGCATAAGTTCCCGGCCGAACAAGCCTTCACCGTCGTGGAGAATATCGACATCCAGGTCGGCCGCACCGGTGCGCTGACGCCGGTCGCGCGGCTGACGCCGATTACCGTCGGCGGCGTGGTCGTCACCAATGCGACGCTGCACAATGAGGACTATATCAAGGGCATCGGCAATAGCGGCGAGCGCATCCGCGAGGAGGAGCACGATATCCGCATCGGCGATACCGTTGTCGTGCAGCGCGCCGGCGACGTGATCCCGCAGGTGCTCGACGTCGTCATGGAAAAGCGGCCGGCGGACGCCACGCCCTACCAGTTTCCGAAGGTGTGCCCGGTCTGTGGTTCGCACGCGGTGCGTGAGCGGCACGAGAAGACAGGCAAGCTCGATTCCGTCACGCGGTGCACGGGCGGTTTCATCTGCCGGGCGCAGGCGACGGAAGAGCTGAAGCACTTCGTCTCGCGCAATGCCTTCGATATCGAGGGGCTCGGCTCCAAGCAGATCGACTTCTTCTTCGAGAGCGACGACGCTGCGCTGCAGATCCGCACCGCGCCCGATATCTTCACGCTGGAAAAGCGCCAGCAGCAGTCGATCACCAAGCTGGAGAATATCGACGGCTTCGGCAAGGTCAGCGTCGGCAAGCTCTATGCGGCGATCAACGACCGGCGCAGCATTGCCCTTCATCGCTTCATCTACGCGCTCGGCATCCGCCATGTGGGCGAGACGACGGCAAAGCTGCTCGCGCGCTCCTACAACAGCTATGAGGCCTTTGCGACGGCCATGAAGGAAGCGGCAACGCTTTCCGGCGATGCCTGGAATGACCTCAACGCCATCGAAGGCATCGGCGAGGTGGTGGCGCGCGCCATTGTCGAATTCTACAAGGAGCCGCGCAATATCGAGGTGATCGGCCGCCTGCTCGACGAGGTGACGCCACAGGAGGCCGAACAGCCGGTGACGACCGGGAGCCCGGTCATCGGCAAGACCGTGGTCTTTACCGGTTCGCTGGAGAAATTCACCCGCGAAGAGGCGAAGGCCAGGGCCGAAAGCCTTGGTGCCAAGGTTGCAGGCTCCGTCTCCAAGAAGACCGATATCGTTGTAGCCGGCCCCGGCGCCGGCTCCAAGCTCGAGAAGGCCCGCGAACTCGGCGTCCAGACGATGGACGAGGATGAGTGGCTGGCGTTGATCGGCGGGTAAGGAAGCTCTGTGCCAGACACTGCGTTTCTGTTTTCGGCGCGCCTGCCTCCTCCTCGGTGTCATCCTCTGCGACACGAACCCGAGCATGACGTGCGAGCGGTTCACGCCCTCAGCCGCGCCATCGTATAGGCATCGACATATTGCCCGTCGCGATAGCCGAAGGAGCGGAGCAGGCCCTCCTTCTCGAAGCCGAATTTCTCGTAAAGGTGGATGGCTGTCTCGTTATCCGTATAGACGGTCAATTCCACCCGCTTGATATCGTGCCAGTTGTCGGCGGCGTCGAGCATGGCGGCCATCAGGAAGGTTCCGATGCCGCGACCGGTGAAATCATCGTGTACGCCCATGCCGAGACTGGCGGCGTGCTGGCGCCGTCCTTCAAAGCGGTTCATGCCGCCGTTGGCGACGAGCTTGCCATCGAGTTCGACGACGAGGTTGAGTGCGCCGGGTGAGGGGTTCTCCATGCGCTTGCGCACTGCGTCGATGCCTTGAAAAGGCGGGCGCAGCGTGCCGGCGCGGTAGCCCGGCAGGTTTATCAGTTCGGTGACGGCTTCGGCGTCGCTCATGCGCAGGGCACGAACGCTAAGGCTCTTCAGAGAAGGCTTTTCGGGCGGGGTATCCTGACTGGCTTGACTGGTCGACATAGTGCTCTCCTTGGGTTTCAAAAGGAGGAGAGCGGAGTTTCAGAAAACCCTGCTCGCCTCGGCAGGGTTCTCGGGGATGATCAGACGGCTAGTGACGCACCATCTCTCCCGCGCACCCTGCAAGGGTCGTGGCGATAAGATGCATATTGTGGGTCACGGAGTTGATCATGAGCGGAAGTTTCGCCATTTGCGTGCAGATGTCAACAGGTCAAAATTTGCCTTCGGATGCGGCAGTCTTTATTCCGGTAGGACAGACGATTCGGATGTTTGCCCGTGAAGACCATCGCCATCGATTTCGAGACAGCCAACGAACAGCGCGGCAGTGCCTGCTCGGTCGGTCTTGCCTGGATCGAGGACGGGCAGGTGACGCGGGTCGAGGAGCGGCTGATCCGACCGCGGGACATGCGCTTTTCCGGCATGAATATCGCGATCCACGGCATTCGCCCCGAACATGTCGAAGACGCACCTGAGTTTCCCGAGGTGATGGACGAATTCCATGAGGATTTCCGGGGCGCGACGATGATCGCCCACAATGCCGCCTTCGATTTCAGCGTGTGGCGGGCGAGCCTCGATCTTTACCGGCAGTCCTATCCGGAGCTCACCTATCTCTGCAGCCTGAAGATGGCGCAGCGCATCTGGCCGCATTTCCTGTCGCATCGGCTGAACCTGATTGCCGAACATCTCGGTCTGCGCTTCGTCCACCATAATGCAGCCGAGGATGCTGCCGTCTGCGCGGCAGCGGCGATCGAGATGGCGAGGGCCGTCAAGGCTGCGACGGTTGCCGCCATTCCCGCTGCGATCGGCATGAAACCCGGTCGGCTGACCTCTGCCGGCTATGAGCCCTGCACCTGCCGCAAGGCGTGATTTTTGCTTTCCTGCAAAGGCTCGGGCGCTTTCTTGCAAAGGGTCCGCCCATTCTTATCTTAGCTTCCGGATCAACACGGGAGTTGCCATGTCCGCTTTGCGCAATCTTTTCCTCTCTGCAGCGTTCCTGACCATTTCCGCAGGCGCGACTTCTGCGGAAGTCGTCGGCAAGGTCGGGGTCGACTGGATCGGTAACGACATCATCATCGAGGCGGTTTCCGACCCTGAGGTGAAGGGGGTGACCTGCCATGTCACCTATTTCGACCGCAGCCTGATCGACCGGTTCAAGAACGGCAACTGGTTCGAAGACCCGTCAAACAATTCCATCGCCTGCCGTCAGACGGGGCCGATCGAGATCGGCAATATCGATATGTCCAAGGATGGCAGCGAGGTATTTCGTCAGGGCATGTCGCTGATCTGGAAGACGCTTGCCGTCAACAGGATCTACGACAAGACAAACAATACGCTGATCTATCTCGCTCATTCGCGGCAGGTGACGGACGGGTCGGCGAAGATGTCGATTTCAACGATCCCGCTCTATGGCCAGGATGTGGTTTGGAAGAATGGCAAGCCTTGAGGATCTAAGACGGTGTTAGGTCGCTTTAAGCCCTGAGGTTTCCGCAGGGCGCCTTCAGGTACGGCTGAAACGCAATTGACGCCTAGCGATCAATTCAGGCGGTAGGAAATGTATGTTTAGACCAACAATGGTAACGATCTGCGAGCCTAAGCGACTGCTGGTCGAACTGAGAAAAGACCTGCGATCAGAGGACTTAGTCGATCTCGGTTTCAAGAAGATTGACACCTACGAGAATGTCTATGCATTCCGCTCTGAAGAGCCTGAGAAGATTCACCTAATGTGTGAAACTCTGCGTGATATGAGCATTCCCTATGCCACCCATCGACATGGAGGTGCAGATCTCCATCTCGAGTGGTTTCGCGACAGAGGCTACGTTCACGGAAATTTCAAACGGATAAACTTTTTCGGCAACGACTTCGATGATGATGCGCCGTTCACCATTGAGGAATTTTGAACGAGAAAGCCTGAGCCAGCCGAGCGCAGGCCGGATGTGTCAGGAATCGGTGTCTGTCCTAATCAAAAAGGCCCGGACAAGCCGGGCCTTCGCATTCGAGATATCGAAACGTATCAGGCAGCTTCGCGCGCCAGTTCGTCGGCAATGACCGTGTCGAGGTTGAGGAAGCAGACCATGGTCTTTTCCAGCGCGACGATACCGCGGCAGAAGGCGCGCTGGGCTTCCGGAATGATTTCTGGCGCCGGCTGCAGGTCTTCGCTCTTGATGGTCATCATGTCGGAGACCTGTTCGACCAGCAGGCCGACCAGCTTGCCGGCGATATCGGTTACGATGATGGCGGAGCGCTCGGATGGTTCCGTCATCTTCATGCCGAGGCGGCAGGCCATGTCGATGACCGGGATCACGGCGCCGCGAAGGTTGATCAGTCCGAGGACGTAGGGCGGGGTGTGCGGCATCGGGGTCACCGGCGCCCAGCCGCGGATTTCGCGGATGGCCATGATATCGATGCAGAATTCCTGATCGCCGAGGTGGAACGAAACGATTTCCAGATAGGCGCCCGACTGCTTGATGGCGTTGTTGTTGCTCATGATCAGAATTCTTCCCAGTTGTCTCCGGCCGGAGAGGAGGCGAGTTTCTTGGCGGCGGAGCCGCCCGTGAAGGCGCCCGCGACCTTGCCAATCAGGCTCCGTGCGGGTGAGGTTTTCGGATGCGAGGCTGCGGAGGCTTCTCGCGGCGTTTGACGGGCGTTCATGCCCTCGCCGATATTGAACTGCCGTACCAGTTGCGTCAGGTTTTCCGCATCGGTTGCGAGAGTGTGGCTGGCGGCATTCGTTTCTTCCACCATGGCCGCATTCTTCTGCGTCGCCTGATCCATCTGGCTGATGGCTGTATTGATCTCGTTCAGTCCGACTGATTGTTCGCGCGCAGAGGTTACGATTGATTTAACATGACCGTCGATACGCAGAACATCTTCGCCGATCTGGCGCAGAGCCTCGCCGGCAGCGGTCACCAGTTCGCCACCGGTTTTGACTTCGGCGCCGGATTTGCTGATCAAGGCCTTGATATCCTTGGCTGCTCCGGCCGCGCGACCGGCCAGTTCGCGCACTTCCTGGGCGACGACCGCAAAACCCTTGCCGGCTTCACCCGCACGTGCGGCCTCGACGCCGGCGTTGAGTGCCAGCAGGTTCGTCTGGAAAGCGATCTCGTCGATGACGTTGATGATGGTGCCGATCTCGCGGGAAGCACCTTCGATTCGCTCCATCGCCGCCATGGCATCGCCGACGATGGCATCGGATTTCTCGGTATTCTGGCGGGTATGGGCAACCATGTTGCCGACTTCTTCGGCGCGGCTTGTGGCGTTGCGCACGGTCGCGGTGATCTCGTCCAGCGCCGCTGAGGTTTCTTCCAGCGAGGCGGCCTGCTGCTCCGTGCGCTTGGCGAGATCATCGGCGGCGGCGCGCATCTGATGGCTGTTGGCCTGGATCGAGGTGCTGTTCAGGGCAATGTCGCTCATCGCCCTGCGCAGGCGCACGGCCGTCTGGTTGAAGTCCTGACGCAGCCTTTCCAGCTCGTCGCGGAAGGGTTGATCGATGCTTGCGGTCAGGTCGCCGTTGGCAAGGCGGGTCAGGCCCTGTCCGAGAGCGGTGACCGCGTTGTTCAGCGCTTCCGTATCGGCAAGCTTGGCAGTTTCGCGCTCGCGGCGTTCGGCATCGCTGCGCTTGCGGTCGGTCTCGGTGCGGGCTTCCAGATCGATCTTTTCGATGGCTGCGAGGCGGAAGCTTTCGGCAGCGCGGGCCATTTCGCCGATCTCGTCGCCACGCTCCTTGCCGGCGACATTGGTTGTCAGGTCGCCGTTCATAATGCGCAGCATGCTTTCCCGCACGGAAGCAATGCCGCGGCTGATGGAGCCGCCATGGATGTATTGCAGGGCGGCCATGGTGAGGATGGCGATCAGGCCGAGCGCGATCTGGATGATCAGCGAGTTGTGGGAGGTGTCGTTGGCGCTTTCGATGCGATTGCGGGCAATAGCGGTGCCGTCATTGGCCAATTTGTCGAGGGTGCCTGTGAGCTTGTCGCCGGCGCTGTCGATCCGGTCGTCGATCTTGTCGAATTCGTCATCGGCGGCGCCCTGTTCGACGAGCGCCTTGAGATCCACCTGGATGGCCTGGCGAAGCGCGTCGACATCGGCATCGTAGCTCTTCAGGAGGTCGCCGGCTTTCAGCTCCTCGGCGAGCGCGCCTATTCCCTTCGAGCCGCTGGACAGCGTTGCGAGCGAGTCGGTAATGAGCTTCAGGCGGCCCGGCTGGATGGTCTTCTCGTCCTTGTCGACGATCATGTCCATGGCGGTAAGGACCAGCGTCAGATTGGCAACGCGCATGTCGTTGACGGTGTCGATACTCTGCTGGATTTCGTCCGTGCGGCGCAGGCCGGCATCGACCTGCGTATTCTCGTACCAGCCGATAGCGATCATCGAGCTGAAGCCGATGAAAGCCGCGCCGCCGAGCGTCCAGAGCCGCTGGCCGACCGAAAGGCTTCTGCGAACCGTCGAATTTGTCATAAAGCCACCCTCCGCCTCAGGCGGTTTTCAGTTCCCTCGATTTTTATGCTGATCCGGTCCGTGTTCCGGCCGACATCATGTCGGAACAGCGACGAAGCGCTGTGTGCATTACTAAATATAGATATGCGCTATTAAGCCTTTCCTAACGATGTATTTCTTGGGGTTGCTTGGAGGTCTTCGCGGCAAGCCTTTAGAAAGGCGTGATAATTCGTCTTTGTACGACCTTTTCGCGGGGCAGTTGCCCGCATTTGGCATTCATCAAGGTGGGGCAATTAATCACGGGTGAGAAAACGCATTCTTGAATTGCGTGGCTGCGATCGCGACTATAATCACACGGGCGGGACGGATGGGGCATCCGCACTTTTGTTTTTAGGCAATTCCGGACGCAAAACCGCTGCGCACTTTTGCTGGAGTTGCTAGTAAGGAAAGTATCATGAAGAATTTCCGTATCGCCGTCTGGATCGCCGTGCTTGCGCTTGCGGGCGTGCTCGGCTGGTTCACGCTGGACCAGAGCCGGACGAGGGAGGTGGTGGCCGAGGGCCCGTTCGGCGTGCCGTTCACGCTGGTATCGCAGAGCGGCCAGCCGATTACGGAGCAGGCGCTGCGCGGCAAGCCTACCGCCCTGTTCTTCGGCTTCACGCATTGCCCCGAAGTGTGCCCGACGACGCTCTTCGAGCTCAACGGCTGGATGGAGAAGGTCGATCCGCAGGGTAACAAGCTGCAGGCCTATTTCGTGACCGTCGATCCCGAGCGCGATACGCCCGAGATCATGAACCAGTATGTCTCCAACGTCTCCAAACGTATTACCGGCATTTCCGGCGCGCCGGACAAGGTCGCCGACGTCATCAAGGGCTTCCGCGTCTATGCCAAGAAAGTGCCGGTGGACGAGAACAATCCTGATGGTGACTACACGATGGACCACACGGCCTCGGTCTTCCTGCTGGATTCAGCCGGGCGTTTTTCGGGAACGATCTCCTATGGCGAAAACCCGGATACGGCGATAAAGAAGCTGGAGAATCTCGTCGCCAAGGGATGATCGGCAGCTTGAAGCATCGCGCCGGTCGCGAGCGACGCAACCGGAAAGATTGCCTATCGTGAGTGAAATCCGCCTTTACGTGTCGACAAGTGAAAAGCAGGCCGAAGAGATCCTCGACCTTCTGAGCGAGGTCTTCGGCGAAGAAGATTTCGCCATCGGCACCACCGAGATCGACGAAAAGAAAGATATCTGGGAAGCCTCCGTCTACATGATGGCGGAGGACGAGGCGGATGTGCGCAGTCGCATCGAGGAGGCGCTGGGACCGGCATTTCCCGATGCCGTGCTGTCGCGTGAAGTCATTCCGGATGTGGACTGGGTCGTCAAATCGCTGGAAGGGCTGAAGCCCGTCAGGGCAGGGCGCTTCCTCGTGCATGGCTCGCATGACCGGGACAAGGTGCGATCAAGCGATATCGCCATCGAGATCGATGCCGGCCAGGCGTTCGGCACGGGTCATCACGGCACGACCGCCGGCTGCCTTGAAGTGATCGACCGGGTTGTCAGGGCGCGCAAGGTGCGCAATGCGCTCGATCTCGGGACCGGCAGCGGCGTTCTGGCGATTGCCGTACGCAAGCTCAAGGATATTCCGGTGCTGGCAACGGATATTGATCCGATCGCTGTTGGTGTTGCGGCCGAGAATGTTCGCCGCAATGGCATTGCCAGCGGCATCCGCACGGTGACGGCGCCCGGCTTTCATTCGACGGCTTTTTCGGAGAACGGGCCCTTCGATCTCATCATCGCAAATATTCTGGCGCGGCCGCTGATCAAGATGGCGCCGCAGCTCGTCGCCAACCTGGCGCCGGGCGGATCGGTCGTCCTGTCCGGAATTCTCGCCAGTCAGCGCTGGAAGGTGTTGGCCGCCTATAATGGCGCGAGGCTGCGGCATGTGCGCACCATCTGGCGCAATGGCTGGGTGACGATCCATCTGGATCGTCCCTGACGCGTCCGCGAGGGTTTTCCGGAAAGAGAGACAAGAAAAAAGGCGGTGCCAGTGGCACCGCCTTGGACCGGCATTTAAATCCGGTCTTGCCCGCGAGCTCGAAGGAGGAGGATGCTCAAGCGGGCACTACTGCATTCCGATAGGCCTGTCCGGTGGAGGGGAGGAGGATCGGAAAGGCTTTAAGCTCAGAATGCGTAGCTCGGTGCGCCCTTGTGGCGCGTGGAACGCTGGCCTGCTGCGAGCACCTTGAGGCTGTCCTCATGCTGCGGGCGGCGGGCGCCGATGATATGACGCACAGTCTGGCGTTCGCCAGCCTGTACCGGGCTGCTGTAAGCGAAGCGCGAGAGAGAGGCGGTCATTTCAAAAAATCCTTTGTTTGTGGTTCGTCGTGAACCGTTCGATGCGCCCTATGTAGCTATTCCGGCATGCGGTGGTAGAGGGTTTGTTTCATTGCAGCCATGCGTGCAATGCATGAAGCGTGCCAGTTTCCCACATCGAGACACATTTCTGCCAAATTATTGGGCAGCCGAGCCTTTCCGGGTGCTTCGCGTCGCTTTTTCTCCCTAATGACTGAAATTTCGCTAACATGGCCGCTATCCCATTAACCGGATTCGTTTCATTCATTCGGGTTTCCAGCATGTTTCAGTCTTTCGAAGTCACCTCCACGCCACAGTTCGGCAGGGAACGGGTTTCCGCATTGCGCGCCAGTTTCGACGCGCTTGGCATCGATGCCTTCCTCGTGCCGCGCGCCGATGAGTTCAACGGCGAATATGTGCCTGCCTGTGCGGAACGGCTCTCCTGGCTGACGGGCTTTACCGGCTCGGCGGGTATTGCGCTGATCACCCGCACGGAAGCGATCGTCTATGTCGACGGCCGCTACGTGACGCAGCTTGCGGAGCAGGTGGACGGCTCGGTCTTTACCGGCGGCGATCTCGTCAACGAGCCGCCGCATGTCTGGCTTCCGGCGCATGGCAAAAAGGGGCTGAAGCTCGGCATCGATCCATGGCTGCATTCGGGTGCGGACGTTCGCAAGCTCGAAAAGGCACTGTCGGAGATCGGCGGCGCACTGGTGTTCCTGCCGCATAATCCGCTCGACAAGCTGTGGGCCGACCGGCCTGCGGAGCCGCTCGGGGCGGTCACGATCCAGAACGTCGCCCAGGCGGGTGTCCTTGCAAAAGACAAGATCGCAACGATCGCCGCCGATCTTGGAAGCAAGAACCTCAAGGCGGTGCTGATCGCCGATCCCTCTTCCATTGCCTGGATCTTCAATATTCGTGGCGCCGATGTGCCGCACACGCCGCATCCGCTGGCGCGCGCCATCATCCATGCCGACGGCAAGGCCGAGATCTTCCTCGACAAGCGCAAGACCGGCATCGAGCCGGAAGCCTATCTCGCACAGATCGCCACCCAGCTTGCGCCTTCGCTGCTTGACGAGAAGCTCGCTGCGGTCGCCAAGGAAGGCGGGCGTATCCTCATCGATCCCGATATCGCTTCCTATGCGCTTGCCGAGATCATCCGCAAGGCGGGCGGCGAGGTGGTCGAGGGGACCGATCCGGCGAAGCTGCCGCGGGCGGTGAAGAACGGCACCGAGATCAACGGCTCGGCCGCAGCCCATCTGCAGGATGGTGCTGCCATGGTGGAATTCCTCTACTGGCTGTCGCAGAGCAAACCCGGCACGATCACCGAAATCGGTGCTGCCGAGCGGCTGGAGGCGGCTCGCGCCCGCATGGGCCAGAGCATGCAGAATCCGCTGAAGGATATTTCCTTCGACACGATCTCGGGTGCTGGCGAACATGCGGCCATCATGCATTACCGGGTGACGACGGCTACCGACCGTCATATCCAGCCTGGCGAGCTCTTCCTGATCGATTCCGGCGCGCAATATATCAACGGCACGACCGATATCACCCGCACGGTCGGCATCGGTACCGTCAGCGAGGAGCACAAGCGCTTCTTCACGCTGGTGCTGAAGGGCATGATCCAGATCAGCACGGCGCGTTTCCCGAAGGGCACCCGTGGCTGCGATCTCGATCCGCTGGCGCGCATCGCGCTATGGCGGGCAGGGGCTGATTTCGCGCATGGCACCGGCCATGGCGTGGGCTCCTATCTCTCGGTTCACGAGGGGCCGCAGCGCATTTCGCGGCTTTCGACGCAGGAACTGCTGCCGGGCATGATCCTGTCAAACGAGCCGGGTTATTACCGGCCGGGCCATTTCGGCATCCGCATCGAGAACCTGATCTATGTGCGGGAGGCGGAAGCCGTCGAGGGCGGCGACATGCCGATGCTCGGCTTCGAAACGCTGACCTTCTGCCCGATCGACCGCAGCATCGTCATTCCTGAATTGCTGACGCATGACGAGCTGCACTGGTTCAATGACTATCACCATCGCACGCGCGAAGCGCTGATGCCGCTGATCCATGACCATGACGTCAAGGCATGGCTGGAAAATGCGACGCTGCCGCTGGAATACTGAGCCTCAGGTTTAAAGACCGATCGTGTGCCGCCAGGTCATGACGATGATCCAGGCGGCCACGAGCATCCAGGTATGCGAGAAGCGCAGGCCGATGACGAGGGCGACCGCAAGCGCCAGCTTCGAATCCCAGCCGCCGATGAAGAAGGCGGGCGCCACGAGCGTCGTCAGCACTGCCGCCGGTACGGCATTGAGTGCTGCTTCCATGCGCGGCGGAATGCGCTTCATCTTGGTGATCAGGATGTACCCGCCGATGCGCGTCGCATAGGTCGCGGCTGCGGCGGCCAGGATCACGAGAGCCATGTGGAGATCGAATTGCATCTCAGACCTCGTGATTTTCGGTGTTGAGGGCGTCGGCTTCGAGATCCGGCTCCTCGGCAGGCAGAGGCATCAGCGCAGCAAGGATGATGCCGGCTGCAGCCCCCAGGCTCACATGCCAGGGCGAGCCCACGAAATGATAGGCAATGACCGAGGCGACGGCGCTCGTCAGCGCCACCGGCAGGAAATTGTCGCGTTTGCGGAAGCCGAGCACGATGCCGAGGAAATATGTCGGCAGCAGGATATCGAGGCCGATCGTCTTGGGATCGCCGATAAGGGTACCGAGCATACCACCGATGAGGCTGATCAGAACCCAGGGTATGTAGATGATGATACCGAAGCCGAGATACCAGGTGAAGGTAACCGGCGTCCCTGCCTCGCCGCGCTTGACGGTTTCGGCAAATTGCGGATCGACCAGCAGGAAGAAGGTGAAGAACTTCTGCAGCGCGGTGAAGTGCCTGATGTAGCGGGCAATCGCTGCCGAATAGAGCACGTGGCGGAAATTGACGGCGAGGATGGAGAGAACGATCACCCAAGCCTGCACATTGTGGCCGAAAAGCTCGATACCGACCAGCTGGCTGGCGCCTGCATAGACGGAGGCGCTCATGAAAGTAAGTTCTGATAGCGACATGCCCTGCTCGGCGGCAAGGGCGCCGAACAACGCTCCGAACGGGGCAGAGGCGAGCGCCACGGGAAAGCCGCCCCGCAACCCTTCGACAAAGTCGGCGCGATTCATGGGAATACGTCCTGTTGGAATTGAAATTTCCCTCTATGGTGTCTCACCTGCGGCGGCAATTGAATTTCCTTGATTCACCAATCGATTTTGCTGAAGCGTTACCGGTTTACGTCACCGGCAAGGCGAGGGAGACAATGAAGAAGATCGAATTTTCCAAGGAAGAAAAGGCGGAGATCGTTTCGCAGATCCGCCAATATTTCGATCGCGAACTCGACCCGATCGGCGTGCTGCCGGCCGAATTCCTGCTGGAATTCTTCGCCGAGAAGATCGGACCCTATTTCTATAATCGCGGGCTCAGAGATGCGCACGCGGCCTTCGTGAAGAAGATGGAGGATTTCGGCGAAGAGATTTATCTGCTGGAGCGTGAGGAAGGGACGAAAGACTGAACAAGCCATAGTTTGCGCATGTCTTTATCGCAAAAGCTTTGCGCGGCCTGCGTCAGGCGAGAATATCCGCGCTCTTGACGATATCGATGCCGTGCCCGCGCATCTCGTCGATCGCAGCAGCCACACCCTCGGGCGAGATGCCACGGCTCGCGTCCTCGATGAGACGGACCTTGACGCCGGGAATGAGTTCCAGCGCATCGAGCGCAGAGAATTTGACGCAATAGTCGGTTGCCAGCCCGCAGACATCGAGCTCCGTCACACCCTGATCGACCAGGAAGTCGGCCAGACCGGTCAGAGCATGCTGATCGTTGTCGCGGAAGGCGGAATAGCTGTCGACGTTCCTGTTTTCGCCCTTCTGCTGGATAAGGTCGATTTGAGCCGAGTGGAGTTTGGGATGCAGCTCGGCGTCGCGCGTATATTGCACGCAGTGATCTGGCCACAACATCTGCGGCTTGCCGGAGAGTTCGCCTATCTCGAAAGGTTGCTTGTCAGGATGCGAGGAGGCGAAACTTCCGTGATCGGCGGGATGCCAATCCTGCGAGGCGACGATAAGATCGTATTTGCCGCTGTCGATGAGGCTGTTGGCGACGGGGACGACTTCGTCGCCTTCGAGAACCGGCAGGTTGCCTCCGGGGCAGAAGCCATTCTGAATATCGACAAGCAGCAGCGCCTTCATCAAGCTATCCCTTACGCATATCGCATCGCAAAATGCCAATCACATTCGGCGCAATCAACTAGTGGATTTCCGGGGGGCCGGGCGCAAGTCCTATTTCTAGTATGAAGAGTGGCAAATCGCTGCATCAACGTATTTTTCTGTTGCCGTTCGCGCTTTACGCGAAAGCGGCAAGTACTTCGCGTTTTATATTAGGATTTATGCATGCGATGATGGGGCCGGATGCCTGAAAACCAGATCATCGGGATCTCCGTCCTGACGCGCTGCCGTTGCATCCGGCACGGCGCCCAGCCGCTCGGCCAGCCGGATCGACCTCACATTGGGGCGGGCGATATAGCTCACCAGTGTCGTCAGGCCGCGCACAGCAAAAGCCCAATCGCGCAAGGCGACGGCTGCCTCATAGGCATAACCTTTACCCTCGGCCTGTGGATAGACGAGCCAGCCGAGTTCCTTTTCAGGAAACAGCGGGCCGTGATTGATGCCGACCTGGCCGAGGCATTGCCCCGTAACCCGATCCTCCATCATCAGGGCGCCGTGGCCTTCGAGCGTCCAGAGCGCGACATCGTGGCAGAACATGCCCCAGGCCGCCTTGGTCGAATGCGGACCGCCCATGTAGAGGGCGCGGTCGGAGATCATCAGCGCATGATAGTCCGGCCAGTCCGCCATGACGGGAGCCCGCAGGATCAATCGGTCGGTGTGAAGGGTCGGTATGGTCGTCATCGGATGTCTTGTGCCTGCGTGGACCTGGATTGAAGGTAAGTCGCAATTGCATCCACGGTTTGAATCGCGGCATCTTGAATCACGTCATTAACAGGTCCGAGGCCCATTTTGATGACGACGATCTCTTCTAGGTAAGCAGCGACTGCCGCGGGCATCGAGCCGTGAAGGAGCATATTGGCAGCGTGTAGAAGATAGGAATCGTATTCGCTGGTGGCGATGGTTCGCCATGCCGGATCATCTACTTGCCTGATGCCGATCGGATCCCAGTGATCCCAGCCAATCCGGCGCAGTATTTTCATATCAACTGTTGAATGATCAGCCATTTCTGCAGCCTCTCCGATAAATCGGGCCCGCGCAAGCAGCGGCGAAGGGAGAAGTCTGCGACCTCGTAAAGCGTTTGGCCCAATCAGCGAGGCTCCCCCGGCGGAGCCTCATTGCATCAGGCCGTCTTGTCGCTCTCGCCGGTGGCTACGGGCGAGTTACCATAGGTCGTCTGGTATGCGCGAAGCGCGGTCTGCATGTCGGTCAGGACTTTGGCCATCAGGCCGCCGTCCTGATCGTCACCGCCGGCGGCGGCAATCTTCTGCGGGTCGGCGGAAAGAAGTTCCGATGTGGTCAACTTGCCGTCGCCATTCGCATCCAGGGCAGCGAGCGCACCCTTGGAGTCATCACCGTTGTCATCGGTGCCGGCCTTGCTGTCGTCGTCCGTCTTCTGGAGCGAGAGCATGAGCGCCAGAATATCGGCTGCGATCTTCTGAACGACATCGGAGCCGGACGAATCGTCATCACCGGCGGACGAGGGGTTGGTGGACGAGGACTTTGAAGCGGCGGCAAGCTCGTCCGCAGAGACGACGCCGTCACCGTTCTTGTCGAGAGGATTGAGAGGGGCTTGGTACTGGGTCAGCGTGCTGCCCAGAGCTGAAACACTGGTCACTTGAACCTCCTTTGAAGGTCTTGTGAAGCCTGCCTTTCATGGGCGGGCAATGACCGGGCTAAGCCTGTTCGCGAGTCGGGTCAAAGCGGCGTTTTGTCATCTGGAGAAGCGCGTTTGGCTGCGCGTGTGATTCCCCACACGCCAAGGAAGGCGAGCGGTCAGACCCGCTCCACAAATCCGTCGAGCACCCGCTTCTGGCCGGCGCGATCGAAATCGATCGTCAGCTTGTTGCCTTCGATGCCGGATATGGAGCCGTTGCCGAATTTGATGTGGAAGACGCGGTCGCCGAGGGCGAAGCGTGAGGGTTCGGTGGCTGTGGATTTCGCCACCAGTTCGCCCTCGATCGTGCGGCCGCGCGGGCCGCTTTCGCCGTAACCGATGCGCTCCACCGCATGGCCGGAGCGTGTGCCCCAGTTGTCGCGGGTGGCGTCGGTCTTGTTGGCCTGGGCGCGTTTCCAGCCCGGCGTCGAATAGGAATTGGCGAAGGGATCGGCCTTGTCGAATCGCGACTGACCGTAACCGCCACCGCGGCCGTAGCCACCGTAATTCTGCTCCATCTCGGCCACTTCCACATGGGTTTCCGGCAGTTCGTCGAGGAAACGCGAGGGGATGGTCGATTGCCAGAGGCCGTGGATGCGGCGGTTGGAGACGAACCAGATGTGGCAGCGGTGCTTGGCGCGGGTGATGCCGACATAGGCGAGGCGGCGTTCTTCCTCGAGGCCGGCGCGGCCGGACTCATCGAGGGAGCGCTGATGCGGGAAGAGGCCTTCCTCCCAGCCGGGCAGGAAGACGGTGTCGAATTCCAGACCCTTGGCCGAGTGCAGCGTCATGATGGAGACGGCGTCGAGATTTTCGTTGGTCTCGGCATCCATGACGAGGGAGACGTGCTCGAGGAAGCCGCGCATGGATTCGAAGCTGTCCATCGAGCGGATGAGTTCCTTGAGGTTTTCAAGGCGACCCGGCGCTTCGGCGCTCTTGTCGTTCTTCCACATGTCGGTATAGCCCGACTCTTCGAGGATCTGCTCGGCAAGCTCGGTATGCGGTGTGTTTTCAAGCAGTTCCTGCCAGCGGCGGAAAGATTGAATCACGTCGAAAAGGGCCTTGCGGGCCTTCGGCTTCAGCTCGTCCGTTTCGATCATGTCGGCAGCGGCGGCCAGCATCGGGATATCGCGGGCGCGGGCATAATCATGAAGCGCGCGTACCGTCGTATCGCCGAGGCCGCGTTTGGGCGTGTTGATGATGCGCTCGAAGGCGAGGTCGTCGGCCGACTGCGAGACCAGGCGGAAATAGGCCATGGCATCGCGGATCTCGAGGCGCTCGTAGAAGCGCGGGCCCCCGATGACGCGGTAGTTCAGCCCGAGGGTGACAAAGCGGTCTTCGAATTCGCGCATCTGGAAGGAGGCGCGCACCAGGATCGCCATGTCGTTCAGCAGATGCTTCTTGCCGTCGGCATCGCCGCGCTGCAGGCGCTCGATTTCCTCGCCGATGGCACGCGCTTCCTCTTCGGAATCCCAGGAGGCATGGACCTGCACCTTGACGTCGTCAGGATCGGAGCGGTCGGTGAAGAGTGTCTTGCCGAGGCGGCCTTCATTATGGGTGATGAGATGGGCGGCGGCACCGAGGATATGGGCCGTCGAGCGGTAGTTGCGCTCCAGCTTGATCACCTTGGCGCCTGGAAAATCCTTTTCGAAGCGCAGGATATTGTCCACCTCAGCGCCACGCCAGCCATAGATCGACTGGTCGTCGTCGCCGACGCAGCAGACATTCTGTGGCTCGCTCTTGGCGCGCTGGGCGAGAAGCCGCAGCCACATGTACTGGGCGGTGTTGGTGTCCTGGTACTCGTCAACGAGGATGTAGCGGAACTTCTGGTGATATTCCTTCAAGAGGTCCGGTTGCTTGCGGAAGATCGCGATCGGATGCATCAGGAGATCGCCGAAATCGCAGGCGTTCAGCGTCGACAGGCGGTTCTGATAGGCGAAATAGAGATCGCGGCCGCGGCCATTGGCAAAAGCGCGCGCATCTCCCTCAGGAATATCGGCAGGGCCGAGGCCCTTGTTTTTCCAGGTATCGATCATGCCGGCGAACTGCTTGGCCGGCCAGCGTTTGTCGTCGAGGCCTTCGGCCTGGATCAGCTGCTTGATGAGGCGGACCACATCATCTGTATCGAGGATGGTGAAATCGGAGCGCAGGCCGACGAGCTCGGCATGGCGGCGCAGGAGCTTGACGCCGATCGAGTGGAAGGTACCGAGCCAGGGCATGCCTTCAACGGCGCCGCCGACGAGAAGCGCGATGCGCTCCTTCATCTCGCGGGCGGCCTTGTTGGTGAAGGTCACGGCGAGGATCTGCGAGGGGAAGGCGCGGCCGGTCTGGAGAATATGGGCGATGCGGGTGGTGAGCACGCGCGTCTTGCCGGTGCCGGCGCCGGCGAGCACGAGAACAGGGCCTTCCAGCGTCTCGACTGCTTCGCGCTGTTCCGGGTTCAGGCCGGTGAGATAATCGGGGCGGCCGCCGTCGCGGGCTGCCATGGCGCGGGCGGCAATGCCGCCGCCGGCGGCGGGCGCCCTTGCTGGAGCGGCAGGCTGTTGCGGCTTGCGCGGCGCATCGCCCGGTTCCTCGTCGAAGAAGGGCATATCGTCGAAACTATTGCTCATGGCGCGTAATGTAGTGATTCGGGAAGGAAAGACCAGAAAAGATGTTCTGCTTTCATTCCCAGCGGCTGCGCTATCCTCAGCAGGTTTGGTTGCCCGGTCGGGAAGCCTGCGCAGGAGTTGTGGTCCTCCTGGACCTCAACTATGGTTTCGCGCCAGCCATCGGGAGAGCCATATGCATGTCATCGCCATTCTTGCCAATCTGATCCTGCTGATCGCCGTTGTCGCGCTGATCGCGGCGAATGGTTTGCCGGACAGTGGTGAAGGCCTCGGAACCGTCCTCGCCGCCATCGTGTCTCCCGTGTTGAGCACGATCGCCTTGCTGCGCCGTAATGGATCGGTTGCTGAACTCATTTCGCTTGAGATTCGGGCACGCAAGGCGACACTGCGACAGCGCATTGCCGTGGCTGAGGCTGCGACCGCCGGCAGCGGCATCGGCGGCTAAGCGCTGTTCTCAGGCGGCCTTCGGCCCGGCAAAGGCCAGGCAGACCGACATCAGGGCAAAGAGCGGCGGTAGCGCCAGGCACCAGATGCCGACGGTAGCAAAGAGCAGGGCGGCCAGGCCGCAGCCGAGCGCGAACGCGGCCACTGCAATTGCCATGCGCGACAGGCGGCCTTTCACTGTCTTTGCCTGATCTCCTGACATGCCATGGGCGAGATCGCCGAGATCGATCATGATCTGCGTCGTCGTGCCGGTCATCAGCGTGCTCGGCGGTGACGCGCCGAGATGGATGCGGTGAGCGGCGTTCTGGACCGCCATGGCGATGACGAGCAGCATGCCGGTTGCGACCAGCGGCAGGCCATCCGGATTGGTGAAGGGCGAAAGCCAGATGGCGCAGGCGCCGCCGGCGATCAGGAACAATAGCTTGATGACGAGCAGGATGCGCAAACCCTTCTCGTCACCGGCGGGTACCTTGTAGGTGAGGTAGCGCAGCAGGAGGATCGTCAGGCAGAAGACGGGCAGCGCCATAAGCTTGGCGATGATGCCCGACGTGCCGTGGGTCAGCGCTGCACCGAGGGTGACGAAGTTGCCGGTTACATGGGCGGGAAAGAGACCTCCAAGTGCCAGGAAGCCTGCTGTATCGACATAACCACCGGTAAAGCTCAGAAGCACGGGCAGGGCTGGGCGCATCGGTCTTTTCCCCCTCTGTATATTCGTTCGTCAGTGTGCCGCGACGGCGTGGATTTCGGCAATATAGCCGCCCGGAAATTCCACCATGGCTGCACGGCGTTCGCCGGACTGATAGGGCTCGACGAGGATTTCAGCACCGCTCTCCCTGGCTTTCTGGAGCGTCGCATCAAGATCGGCCGTCTCATAGCCGGTCGTCTCGCGGCCGTAGGGGAAGGGCAGATGGCCGTCGGTGACGAGCACGGTCATGCGGCCGAAGACGGATTCGATGCGCAGGCGGTGAAAGGTCTGATCCGGAAGGCCGATATCGATACCCGGCGCCTTCTCTTCATCGGAAACGACCCTGCCGTGCGAGAAGGCAAGGAAGGCGTGGGTGAAAGCCGCGGCGCGATCAGCCGACATGTAGACCCGGTTTTCGGGGATGGTCGTGAAGGCCGGATAATTTGGCGCGGTCGTGTGCCAGTAAAGCTGCATGTTGACGCCGCCCGGCCACTGGATGACGGCGTCGCGGCCGATCGGGTCGGGGAAGGCTGAGACGATCACATCGGCGCCGGCAGCCTTGGCGGCGGCTACGGCCTTGTCGAGGTCGGTGACGAGGTAGCCGGTGCGCTCGGCGCCGAACGGGTAGGGGATCGGCGTCTTGAAGCCGAAGAGCGAGACGGTGCCAACCGGTGTCTGCAGGAGCTGCGACGTGGTGCTGCTTGGCGTCGGCGTCACCGTTGCCGTCACCTGCCTGGTGCTGGTGCCGCCGAAGGTGGCGAGGAAGCTCCTGGCGAAGGCGTCCACGTCGCCAGGGGCGACATAGACATGGGTCGTATCATATTGCGGGCCGACGCCTGACTGTGGCGAGGTGGCAAGGGCCGGAGCGCCGGTCAGACCGAGAAGGGCAACAAGGGCTAACGATAGACGAAGCATGTATGATCTCCTTCGGCCCGGCCGGCCGCTCTCATGGATTACGCCTTGATGAAGGCGAGAACGTCGGCGTTGAACTTGTCGGCTTCGGTCTGGGCAAGACCGTGCGGGGCGCCCGGATAGACCTTCAGCGTGCCGTTCTTCAGAAGCTTGATGCCCTTTTCGGCGGCGGCCTTGATCGGCACGATCTGGTCGGCATCGCCGTGAATGAGCAGCGCCGGGACGTCGATCTTCCTGAGGTCGTCGCTGTAATCGACCTCGGAGAATTCATGGATGCAGTCGTAATGGCCCTTGATGCCGCCGGCCATGCCCATCAGCCAGAAGGTTTCGCGCAGGCCCTCATTGACCTTCGCGCCGTCGCGGTTGAAGCCGTAGAAGGGCATGGTCAGATCGCGGTAGAACTGCGAACGGTCGCCGGCCGTGCCCTTGCGGATGCCGTCGAAGACTTCGATCGGCGTGCCCTCGGGATTGGCAGGGGTCTTCAGCATCAGCGGCGGCACGGCGCCGACGAGCACGACCTTGGCGACGCGGCTCGTGCCATGGCGGCCGATATAGTGGGCGACTTCGCCGCCGCCGGTGGAGTGGCCGATCATGACGAGGTTCTTCAGATCGAGCTTCTCGATGAGCTCGGCGAGGTCATCGGCATATTGATCCATATTGTTGCCGTTCCACGGCTGGGAGGAACGGCCATGGCCGCGGCGGTCATGAGCGATGACACGGTAGCCCTGCTGGGCGAAATATAGCATCTGCACTTCCCAGGCATCGCCCGAGAGCGGCCAGCCATGGGAGAAGAGGATCGGCTGGCCGTTGCCCCAATCCTGATAATAGATCGTCGTTCCATCCTTGGTGGTGATCGTCGGCATCGTCTCTGTCCTATGCTTGGGGTTGGGAGGTATTCGCCTGCTGGCGCGATTTTCTGCACCGTGGTGCGTGACGCGATCAGGAAACATGTTTCAAATGGCCGTGTAAGCGATCCTTTGGTGTAGGTTGCCTATGCCTTTTGCCCGAGATCGAGCCAGGCGACGAGCAGGAAGCCGCCGACGAGGCCGAGATGCTCGAAGAAGGAATTGGCGGCCATGAAGCGCTCCATTCCCACGGGCAATTCCCAGAAACGCAGGGCGAGGAAAGTGGCCATCAGCGTGAAGCCGCCGAGCGCGAGAGCGCCGAGCCAGCGCAGGAATCCGGCGAGAATCATGAGCGAGGCGGCAAGTTCCATGATGATGACGATCGCCGCAAAGACCGGTGCCGGCGACAGGCCGAAATGGGTCATTTCGCCAATCGCGCCCGGAAAATCCGTGAGCTTGTTGAGGCCGCCCTGCAGATAGGCGGCGCAGAGACCGAGATAGGCGATGAAGCGCATCCACGCTGCCCCGAAAAGAGGGCGGACGAAGGATGCAAGCCGGATTTCAAAGGCATGCATGCATCTATCCTCAAACGGCCCAGCAGGCGCAGCCGAGCGCACCCCAGAAGCTCTTGAGATCGGAGACGGGGCGCCTTCGAACCCCAGGCGTCGGCGTGGGCATGGCCATGGACATTGCAATCATTGGCGCAGCCGCAGGCGGAGATCAGGCGGCGGTGCAGCGAGTTCTTGCCGGCACCTTCGGGTTCGCCCCAGGCAGCATATCCCTTGAAACTTCGCACCGGCGACCAGTCGGGCATGGCCGGCGGAACCGGGTTTTCGTCGAGACTGGCGAAAGTGCCTGATCCATACACGATCTTGCCGCCGACCATGGTGAGCTCCGAGGTGAGGAAGGAGATTTCCTCTTCGGCACAGGCGAAGAAATCCTTATCCGGCACGATGAGGTCGGCGAACTGGCCCTTTTCGATGCGGCCCTTCTTGCCTTCCTCATTGGAAAACCAGGTGACGTTTTCCGTCCACATGCGCAGGGCCGTTTCACGGTCCAGGCAATTGCGGCGGGGATAGATCGCCAAACCGCCGACGGTGCGGCCCGTGATCATCCAGGAGAGCGAGACCCAGGGATTATAGGAGGCAACGCGCGTGGCATCGGTGCCGGCCGAAACCTTCACACCCTTTTCCAGCATGCGGGCAACGGGCGGGGTGGCTTCGGCTGCGCCCACACCGTAGCGCTCGACGAAATATTCGCCCTGATAAGCCATGCGGTGTTGCACCGCGATGCCGCCGCCAAGGGCTGCGATGCGGTCGATCGACTGTTCGGAAATGGTCTCGGCATGGTCGAAGAACCAGTTGAGGCCTTCGAGCGGGATATCCTGATTGACCTTCTCGAACACATCGAGCGCGCGGCTGATCGTCTCGTCATAGGTGGCGTGCAGGCGCCAGGGCCAGCGGTTTTCCGCAAGTACGCGCACGACCTCTTCCAGCTCGCCTTCCATTTCCGGCGGCATATCGGGACGCGGCTGACGGAAATCCTCGAAATCGGCGGCGGAAAAGACCAGCATTTCGCCGGCGCCGTTATGCCGGAAATAGTCGTTGCCCTGCTTGTATTTCACCGACGCCGTCCAGTTCAGGAAATCCTCCTTCTCCGCTTTCGGCTTCTGGGTGAAGAGATTGTAGGCGAGACGGACGGTCATCTGGCCGTCATCGGCAAGTTTCTGGATGACGGTATAGTCATCGGGATAGTTCTGGAAACCGCCGCCGGCATCGATCACGCCTGTGACGCCCAGGCGGTTCAGCTCGCGCATGAAATGGCGGGTGGAATTGACCTGATAGTCGAAGGGCAGTTTCGGCCCCTTTGAGAGCGTCGAATAGAGAATGCCGGCATTGGGCTTGGCAAGGAGCAGACCGGTCGGATTGCCTTGGGAATCGCGGGTGATCTCGCCGCCGGGCGGGTTCGGCGTGTCCCTGGTATAGCCGACGGCGCGCAGCGCGGCGCCATTCAGAAGGGCGCGGTCATAAAGATGCAGGATGAAGACCGGGGTATCGGGCGCGACGGCGTTGATTTCGTCGATGGTCGGCAGACGCTTCTCAGCGAACTGATGTTCGGTGAAACCGCCGACGATTCGCACCCATTGCGGCGCAGGTGTGATGGCCACCTGGCGCTTCAGCATGTTCATCGCGTCGGCGAGCGAGCGCACGCCGTCCCAGCGCAGCTCCATGTTGAAATTCAGGCCGCCTCTGACGACGTGGGTGTGATTGTCGATCAGGCCGGGAAGGACGCGTTTGCCCTTGAGATCGACGACTCTGGTCTCCGGTCCCTTGAGCGCCATGATCTCGGCGTCGTGGCCGACGGCGAGGAACCTGCCGTCTTTCACGGCAACGGCGGTCGCGGCCGGGTTGGAGCGGTCGAGCGTGGTGATCAGCCCGTGATGCAGGATGAGGTCAGCGGTCGTGTTTTCCATGGTCTTCGTCCTTGAGCGCGAGCGCTATCAGGCCTTGTCGGAGGGCTTGGCGTCGGAAGGCGTGCTGCCCTTGGGCATGTGGCCGAACATGTGCGGCTTGATCTGATGCAACCACGAGACCGCTGCCGGTTCCTTGTTGATCAGCGTTTTGGCGAAAGGAATGACCTGCTCGCCGACAAGGATGCCGAGCAGGCCGACAAGGGCCACGACCGGCGGCGCCGGCGAACGGACATTGAGAAGGCTATAGACAATGCCGACGAGCAGGCCGGCGCCGAGGGAGAGGAGATAGATTTTCATTTGGGGGCTCGATTCATTTCGGCATGCGGCAATGGGGAAGCGGCGATGAAGCCGCTCCCCGAAGAGAACTCACCTGGCCGGGTTCGGGCCGATGCGCTTGCCATGCGCGATGCGCTCGGGCGCCTTGTGGACATGGGTATAGGCATAATCGACGCCCATGCCGTAAGCGCCGGAATGTTCCTTCACGATAGCCGTCACCGCATCATAGGTTTCGCGGCGCGCCCAGTCGCGCTGCCATTCGAGCAGCACCTGCTGCCAGGTGACGGGCACGCAGCCGGCCTGGACCATGCGGTCCATGGCGTATTTATGGGCCTCGGCGGAGGTGCCGCCCGAAGCATCGGCGACCATATAGATCTCGTAATCGGTGTCGTGCATGCAGGAGAGCGCGAAGGTAGTGTTGCAGACTTCCGTCCAGAGGCCTGAGACGACGACCTTCTTGCGGCCGCCGGCGGCGTTCTTCGCCAATGCGTCGCGAACGTTCTGATCGTCCCAGGAATTCATCGAAGTGCGTTCGAGGATCGTGTTTTCGGGGAAGACGGCGAGCAGCTCCGGATAGGTGTGGCCCGAGAAGGCTTCGGTCTCGACCGTGGTGATGGTGGTCGGAACCTTGAAGGTCTTGGCTGCCTTGGCGAGGCCGACGACGTTGTTCTTCAGCGCCTGGCGGTCGATGGACTGGACGCCGAAGGCCATTTGCGGCTGCTGGTCGATGAAGATCAGCTGGCTGTTCTGCGGCGTCAGGACTTCGAGATATCTGGACATTGAGCGTTCTCCCTGGTCGTGGGGCCTTGCGGCCAATAAACGGGCTGCCGGGCTGTCGCCAAAAGAGGCTGGCGGGCGTCGGTCGGCATCGCTTCCCCGCAAGGGCGAGGTTGCGAATTGACGGCGAACCTACTTGGCAAACGGCAAATCCGATTGTCGGTTCTGACCCTCTTTTGTCGAAAATTGCTCTCGGCTGAAGAGGCTCCGCGGAAGGCCCCGGAGACGTTGAAAAATCGCCATTCGAGAAAAAATTGCGCCGTCCTGTCGGGAGAGGCCATGCCCATGCGTCCTAGGGCCATAGTGACCAACAGCTCAAGGAGGACAGTTCATGGTCAAGGTCATTTCCTTTCTCTGGTTTGCCGAACAGGCGCGCGAAGCGGTCGAATTCTATGTCTCGCTGGTTCCCGATTCTTCGATCGGCGATATCACGACAGTGCCATCTGAAACCCCGAGCGGGCCTCCCGGCAGCGTCGAGATCGTGGAATTCACGCTCGGCAATCAGAATTTCATCGCCATGCAGGCCGGGCCGTTCGAGCAGTTCAACCATGCCTTCTCGGTGCAGGTCGTCTGCGAGAATCAGGCGGAGCTCGACCGCATCTGGGATGGCTTCCTCGCCAATGGCGGAACGGCCGAACATTGCGGCTGGCTGAGGGATCGCTGGGGTCTTTCCTGGCAGATCGTACCCAAGGCGCTGGCCGAGATGATGAGCGGCACACGCAAGGGCAATGCCAAGAAGATGACCGAAGCAATGCTGAAGATGATCAAGATCGACGTCGCTACCCTGGAACAGGCGTTTCAGGAAGCCGCCTGACATCGGGAAGCGGTGCGACGCGAGCGGACGGCAGCCTCGAAGGGGCTGCCGTTTCGATTTCACCAGGTGGATTTCGAAAGCAAACAATGCGATTATGACAGTGGGAGGCAATTCGAAAACGGGGGTGATTGAATTGGCATCTCGGCCAAAGGTTTCATTGTTGCAAGCCGGTGCAGTCTCGATCGTGCGCATGCGCAGCACCAGCGCCGACCATGACGAAAGCGGGCCGATTCCCCAAGCGGAGGCTTTCAGCGTCATCGCCCAGTTGAAACCTTTCGACAACCATCGTCTCTGGCGCGGCGGCAAGCTCGTTCACGACGGCGGCCATTCGGCAGGCGCGCTGGCGATCACCGATCTCGGGGAGGAATGGCGCTGCCACCATCGCTCCTCGTTCGACAATATGCGCTTCAATATTTCCCGGCAGGGGCTTTCCGATTTCAGCTACGAGGCGGGACGGTCGGGCTTCAATGGGCTCGATTGCGGGCAGGGCCAGCTTGATCCTGTCGTGCAGGCCCTTGCGACGGCGTTGCTCCCGGCGCTCAGCCAGCCGGCGCATGCGAGCGCGCTCTTCATCGATCACATCCTGCTGGCGCTGCAGGCGCATCTTGTGACGCGTTACGGCAAGATCAACCTGCCGGCAGAACGCAGCGGCGGGCTCTCGGGGCGTCAGCTCAACCTGGCGACGGCATTCCTTGCTTCGCTGACGGCGCGGGAGGCGACGATCTCGGATGTCGCGGCGCAATGCGGGCTGTCGACCAGCTATTTCATTCGCGCCTTCAAGAAATCGACCGGCCGCACGCCGCACCGGTGGCTGCTCGAATATCGGGCGGAGAAAGCGCGACAGATGCTGCTTGGCACCGCCTCCATTGCCGAGATCGCGGTTACCTGCGGTTTTGCCGACCAGAGCCACCTGACGCGTATCTTCACCGCACTCCACGGGGTTTCGCCCGGAACATGGCGACGGGAGAGGCGCATCTGAAGCCTGGCGCGGTGCCGGACGGAAAATCGGTAAGCGTTTTGCCGGCACTGCTTTAGCGTTGTTCAAGTAAAAGTGAGCGCACGGGTTATTTTCAAAGTTTGCTGATATTACAAATCGGTAATGACGGGTGGTTGTGCTTGCTGCCGGCCGGGGAAAGGTGCGATATTGTCGCACCAGGTGAGACTTTTTGTCTCGCGCGCCTCTTTCGACCGACCCTGGACAACCTCGAGTCCCTCCGGAGACGTGAATGCCCTTTTGGAAGCAATTTGTACTTTGCCTTGTCGTCATTATCGCCGGCTTTGCCGCGTGGGTCTATTTTGTGCCCGGCGCTGGCGAGACGATGCGCAATGCCGGTATTCCCGACAGCATCGTTTCCAGGATCGCACCGAAGAGCGAAGAGGCAGCCGATGCCGGCGCGGGGCAGACTCAAGGTGGCCAAGCGCAAGGGCAGGGACAGGGGCAGAACCGCCGCAATGGCGGCGGTGGCGGCGGACGCAATGGCGCGGTGCTTGTCGTCACCCAGGCGGTGGTGCAGGGCGTCGTCAACGACCGGCTGAATGCGATCGGCACGGGTGACGCGATCCGCTCCGTTGCGGTCACGCCGCAGGCGACGGGTACGATCCGCGAGATTCTGATCAAGTCAGGCGATATGGTGAAGCAGGGGCAGGTTCTCGCCAAGCTCGACAGCGAGGAGCAGGTCATCGCCCAGGGGCAGGCGCAGGTGGCGCTGAACAGCGCGCTCGAGAAATCCAGCCTCTACCACAATATCAAGTCCAGCGTTTCGCGCATGGATGTCTTCGATTCCGAGATCGCCGAGCAGAATGCGCGGCTGCAATTGCAGGCCGCCGATCTCAATCTCCAGCGCCGTAATATCGTGGCCCCCATCGACGGCATCGTCGGCATCGTGCCCGTCAATATCGGTGACAATGTCACCACCTCGACGCCGATCGTGACATTGGACGATCGCACCGAAATCCTCGTCGATTACTGGGTGCCGGAGCGTTTCGCCAATACGGTTTCCGTTGGCCAGGTGGTCGAGGCAACCTCCGTGGCGCGGCCGGGCAAAATCTTTTCGGGCGTGCTTGAAGCGGTCGACAATCGTATCGACGCGGCAAGCCGGACGCTGCGTCTGCGCGGCCGGATCGACAACAGCTCGGACGAGTTGCGCGCCGGCATGTCCTTCGCGGTCAGCATGAAGTTTGCCGGCGATAAATATCCAGCCGTCAACCCGCTCTCCGTACAGTGGGATGCCCAGGGTTCCTTCGTCTGGCGGGTGACCGACGACAAGTCGCACAAGGTGCGGGTCACGGTCGTGCAGCGCAATCCGGACTATGTGCTGGTCAAGGCTGACCTGAAGGATGGCGATCAGATCGTCACCCAGGGCCTGCAGCGCGTGCGCGAGAACGGCGCTGTGCGCACGGCGACCGATGTCGCCGCCAACGACAAGGTCGCCGCCCAATGAGCGTGACCGAGATCCACCAGGACAAACCGGAATCCGGCAAGGCGACCTTCACCGCACTCTTCGTGCGCCGGCCGATCCTGGCGCTGGTCTTCAATACGCTGATGGTGGTGGCGGGCCTTGCGGCCTATGTGGGCGTCGAAGTGCGCGAGCTGCCCGATGTCGACCGGCCGGTCGTGACCGTGCGCACGACATTCGACGGCGCTTCGCCGCAGACGATCGACCAGGAACTGACCAAGGTCATCGAAGGCGCGGTTGCGCGCGTCAGCGGTCTCAAATCCATCTCTTCCAGTTCCCAGTTCGGTCAGAGCCGTGTCACGCTGGAGTTTTCCGATTCCATCGATCTGGCCGTTGCCGCCAATGACGTGCGTGACGCAATCGGCCGCATCGCCCAGAACCTGCCCGATGAGGCGGATGCGCCGCAGATCGTCAAGGCGGATTCGGATTCCTCGGCGATCATGCGCCTCGCGGTCACGTCGGATACACTCAACATGGACGATCTGACGCTCCTCGTCGAGAACGAGGTGGTCGATCGCCTGGCCTCCGTCGATGGCGTTGCCGATGTCGAAGAATACGGCGATCAGGAAAAGGTCTTCCGTGTCGACGTCGATCAGGGGGCACTTGCAAGCCGCGGGCTGACCATCGGCGATCTCACCAAGGCGCTCGACAATGCCGCGCTCGACGTGCCGGCCGGTTCGCTGAAGAGCCCGATGCAGGATATCGTGGTGCGCGCAACCGCCAGCCTGCAGACGCCTGAAGACTTCCAGAACGTCATCCTGCAGCACAATGTGCGTCTCGGCGATGTTGCGACCGTGACGCTCGGGCCGCGCGACGGCGAGACGGCGCTGCGCTCCAATGGCAAACCGGGCATCGGTCTTGGCATCATCCGCCAGGCGCAGTCGAATACGCTGAATATTTCCACCGGCATTCATGCTGCCGTCGACCAGCTTTCGAAGACGCTGCCGAAGGGCACGACGATCGCAATCACCAGCGACGATGCCGTGTTCATCGAGGGCGCGATCCATGAAGTGGTGCTGGCGCTGTTGCTTTCGGCCGTCATCGTCACCGTCGTCATCTATCTCTTCCTTCGCGACTGGCGCGCAACGCTGATCCCGTCCGTCTCGATGCCGGTGGCGCTGATCGGCACGCTGGCGGCGATCTATATGGTCGGCTTCTCGATCAACATCCTGACGCTGCTTGCGATCGTGCTGGCGACCGGTCTCGTGGTCGACGACGCCATCGTCGTGCTGGAAAACATCGTGCGTCGACGCTCGGAGGGCATGGGGCCGCGCGCTGCCGCCGTGCTCGGCACGCGTGAAGTCTTCTTCGCCGTCATCGCGACAACGGCCACACTTGCCGCCGTCTTCATTCCGCTCTCCTTCCTGCCGGGGCAGGTGGGTGGTCTTTTCCGCGAATTCGGTTTCGTGCTTGCCTTCTCGGTCGGCCTGTCGTCGATCGTGGCGCTGACGCTGTGTCCGATGCTCGCCTCTCGCATGCTGACCAAGCCGATGATCGAGGATCACGGATTGCTCGGCCGCTTCGGCGAGGCTTTCGCCGGCCTCTACAAATGGGCGCTGCATGCCTGCCTGAACGCGCCTGTCGTCGTCATCGTCTTCTCACTTATCTTCGGCGGTGCAGCAGTTGTCGCTTTCGGCACGGTCAAGAGCGAACTGACGCCGGAAGAAGACCGCGCCATGGTGATGATGCGGCTGACGACGCCGCAGGGTTCCAGCCTCGAATATACGCGCGACAAGCTGCAGCTCGTGGAGGAATATCTGCAGCCGCTTGTCGACAGCGGCGATATCAGGAACGTCTTCTCGATCTCCGGTCAGGGCGGCGCTTCCAACAGCGGCTTCATGGTGCTGACGCTGGCGCCCTGGGGCGAGCGCCACCGCACGCAGGCTGATATCGTCCGCGACATCAACCAGGCTGCGTCAAAGGTGCCGGCGCTGCGCGGCAATGCGATCTCGTCGAACAGCCTGCGTATTCGCGGCGCCGGCAGCGGCCTGCAGATGGCGCTGATCGGCAATGACCACGAGGCGCTGACGGCGGCTGCCGCCAAGCTCGTGCAGCAGCTCGATGCCAGTGGCCAGTACGATACGCCACGCCTGACCAACGAACCGTCGCAGGCGCAAGTCTCCGTCGCAATCGATCGTGAACGCGCCTCCGATCTCGGTATCGATATCACCGGCCTTTCGACCGCCATCCAGTCGCTGCTCGAAGGAAGATCGGTGGTCGACGTCTTCGTCAATGGCGAATCCTATCCGGTGCTTCTGACCTCGACGATGCGGCCGATCGACGACCCGACCGATCTTGAAAACGTCTTCCTGAAGACCGGTGACGGCAAGATCGTGCCGATGTCGGTCATCGCTTCGCTGAAGGAAGGCTCGGTCGCCCCGCAGCTCAACCGTGAACAGCAGCTCGCCTCGGTGGCGATCACCGCAGGCCTGAAGGACGGTATGTCGCTTGGCGACGCCGTGAAGAGCGTCACGCAAATGGCAGCACCGCTGTTGCCGGCCGGCGCGCGCCTGCTGCCGCTCGCAGAAGCTGCGACGCTGGAGGAGAATTCCAGCGGCATGGCGCTGACTTTCGGCTTTGCGATCGTCATCATCTTCCTGGTGCTCGCGGCACAGTTCGAAAGCGTGCTCTCGTCGCTGATCATCATGTCGACGGTGCCGCTCGGTCTTGCCTGCGCCGTCTTCGCGCTTGTCATCACCGGCTCCAGTCTCAACATCTACAGCCAGATCGGCCTGGTGCTGCTTGTCGGCGTCATGGCGAAGAACGGCATCCTGATCGTGGAATTCGCCAACCAGCTGCGTGACCGCGGCGAGGACGTGCGCTCGTCCATCGAGAAGGCCTGCGCGCTTCGCCTGCGCCCGGTCATGATGACGATGATCGCGACCATTCTTGGGGGCGTTCCGCTGGTCTTCGCGCATGGTGCGGGCGCGGAAGCGCGCGTGGCGCTCGGCTGGGTCATCGTCGGCGGTCTCGGCTTCGCGACGCTGGTGACGTTGTTCATCACGCCGGTTGCCTATCTCCTGATTGCCCGGTTCGCCAAGCCGCATGCCCATGAGGAAGCGCGCCTGCACGAGGAAATGACGCATGCGACGCGTCCGAAGCCGGATCCGCAGCAGCTTCAGGCTGCCGAGTAAGAGGGCGAACAAGCTTTTTTAATACTTTCGAAAACGCCTGCCGTATCTCTCCGGCAGGCGTTTTTATGGTGTATGAAGTCTTGTGAAATAAGATAAATTACTTCTGAACTTTAGCCGTTTATTAAGCATAAGCGGCAATGATCGCGATCAGTAACCGGCCGGTCTTCCCCAGTTTTTCCGAAGGCCACTGCGCTGATTTTCCAGCGACGGCGGACATGAGCGTCCGCTTGATTTCGGTACATCCTGTTGTGTTGCGTCTTGTTGTGTTTTTGGAGTTCGTACCGTGAGTATTTATCAGCGCACCTCCGTGGATGCGGCGCTTAATGTGCTGCGTGATATCAATCGGAACATGACGGTGACGCAGAACCATGTCACGACAGGTCTGCGCGTCGAAAAATCAAAAGATAATGCCGCCTATTGGTCGGTTGCGACGACAGCTCGCCACGACAACAAGGCGCTTTCCGCCATTCAGGATGCCCTCGGCATGGCGGCTGCCACCATGGGTACAGCATCGGCGGGCGTCGACAGCGTCGTCGACGTCGTCACCGAGATCAAGGCAAAGCTTGTCGCGGCAACCGAGCAGGGCGTCGACAAGACAAAGATCGGTGAAGAGCTCGATCAGTTGAAGGCGCAGCTGCGCAGCGTTTCCGAGGGTGCAGGCTTCAACAACGACAACTGGATCATCCTCGACAATACGACGACGCCGACGCAGCCGCGCCAGATCCCGGCCTCCTTCATCCGCAATTCGGACGGGACGGTATCGGTCGGCATGCTAAGCTATCATATCGATATCCCGCCGAGCGGCGCGACATCCTCCAAGGATGCACGTTATGTGATCGACGACCGGGCAGGCGGCACCGGCGAATATGGCGTTCTGACTTCCAGCTTCTTCGCAAGCGAACTGGGCGCGGCGCAGAATTGGGTGCTGACGAAGAGCAAGAACGGCAATACGGCCGGCCAGGTGGAAATTGGCCTGACGGCAAGCACCAGCAAACAGGACCTGAACGAGATGATCAGTGTCGTCGATGCCGCGCTCGGACAGTTGACGACCGTCGGCTCGGCTTTCGGCGCACTGGAAAAGCGCATCAGCATCCAGGACGAATTCGCCAAGAACCTGTCCGACAATCTCACCACGGGTATCGGCCGCCTCGTCGATGCCGACATGGAGACCGAATCGAGCAAGCTCAAGGCGTTACAGACCCAGCAGCAGCTCGGCCTGCAATCGCTGAATATCGCCAACGCATCCTACGACAAGGTTCGTCAGCTCTTCCAGAATTTCTGATTTCGGTTTTGTAATACCGGCCGCGCGGCAAGCGATGCTCGCCGCGCGGTTTTCTTTGGCTTCAGGCAGCCTTGGCAGCCATCGTTGCCTTGGCCCACCAGACCAGTTCGTCGAGGGCTGCCTTTGCCGTCGGCAGCAGGTTCGCCTCGATCTCATCGATCGGCTTGTTGCCGAAGGCCGGGTGGATCGACATGAAGTCGCTGCCGCCGATATGCACGGCACTGCGGGTCGAGACCATATGGAGCTCGACGCCGATCCCACGCAGATGTTCGACCGCGCGCGTGGCACCCGTGCCACCATAGCCGATCGCGGTGAACGGCTTGCGCATCCATTCCTTGTAGGCCTGGTCGAGCGCGTTCTTAAGAACGCCGGTGATCGAATGGTTGTATTCGGCGACGACGAAGATATAGCCGTCGAAACGCCCGATCGTTTCCTGCCAGCGCACCGCTTCCGGATTCTGGCTTGGCATCCAGAAGTTCGATGCCATTTCCTCGAAGAAGGGGAGCGGGTGATCGCGCAGGTCGACCAGCTCGACGTCGAAGTCGTCGCGTGCCTGAGCTTGCTTCAATATCCATTGTGCCGGGGCATCGGCGAAACGGGTGGGGCGGGTAGAGCCGACAATAACGGCGATACGGGGCTTAGAATTCATAGTAACCTCCTGTATGCTGGTTTCCAACGGTAACCAGATTACGGATGGTTCGTGGAGCAGCACAAGGAGGCACTTTATTGAAACCAGATAACCACGAGGAAACCGCCGCCTGCGAGGGCGCCGAAGACTGCGGGCAGGTTCACGCCTGCGATCACATCAGCCGCATGCTGGCGCGCATCAGCGACAAGTGGAGCTTGCTGGTGGTGCGTGTGCTGGGTCACGGGCCGCTCCGCTTCAATGCTTTGCGCCGTGAGGTCGGCGAGATCAGCCAGAAGGTACTGGCATCGACATTGCGGGAGCTGGAGGAGAACGGCTTCGTTTCCCGGACCGTCACGCCCACCACACCGCCGCAGGTCGAGTATGCGCTGACGGATCTCGGCCGGGAGTTCCTGGATCCGGTTCGGGGGCTTGCCGAGTGGGTCGTTACAAACTCCGCACGCATGGACGAGGCACGGGCGGCCTATGCCAAACGTCGCGGCCTCGACTGAAGTCCTGCGGTTTGCCAATAAAGCTGGTGATATCGGTGCGCGGCTGCAACAGACCGATGTTTCCCATGGGGAATTTGGCTTATCAGATTGGCATCTTCATCTTGTTGCCGCATTCCCTAATATCTGCTCGCACCAGCTTCGAACGGAGAACCTCCTGTCCATGATCAAGAAATTCATCCTTCTGGCCGTTGCGGCGAGTTACCTCTCAGCTTGCACGACGACCGATCCCTATACTGGTGAGCAGAAGGTATCCAATACCGCTGGCGGTGCTGCCCTTGGCGCGCTTGGCGGTGCTCTCGTCGGCGTCGCCGTCGGCGGCGGCGGCCATGGCAAGCGCAACGCGGCGCTGATCGGCGCCGGCATCGGCGCACTCGCCGGCGGCGCGATCGGCAACTACATGGACCAGCAGGAAGCCGAGCTTCGCGCCCAGCTCGAAGGTACCGGCATTTCGGTCACCCGCCAGGGCGACAACATCATTCTCAACATGCCGTCGAACATCACCTTCGACGTCGACCAGGATGCGGTGAAGGCGGGCTTCTATCCGACGCTGAATTCGGTGGCGATCGTGCTGCGCAAGTTCAACCGGACGCTCATCGACATCAACGGTCATACGGACTCTACCGGCAGCCTCCAGCATAACCAGGACCTGTCGCAGCGCCGCGCGCTGTCCGTCGCTGATTATCTCGGCAGCCAGGGCATCGACCAGCGCCGCGTTTCAGCCGTCGGCTTCGGCCCGTCGCAGCCGGTTGCTTCCAACGCGACCGAAGCCGGCCGCGCGCAGAACCGCCGCGTCGAAATCCAGATCGCGCCGATCACGCAGGGCTGATCGGTCGCCTTCAGACGACAAAAAGGCCGGGTCATCGCCCGGCCTTTTTTCGTTTCCGCCGTTTGCCTCAATGCTGCATCGTTGCGCCCTTGGTGATCTTGTCGACGATCTTCTTGTCGGCTCGCAGGGCGATGCCGACCACCTTGGCGTCATCGGGGGCGTATTCGGCGAAGACGGCGCGATTGGCCGTGTCATGGCCGGTTGCAAACATTTCTTCGATGAAGACGGAAGAGGTCACGTCGCGCTCCAGCGCGCGGCGATGGATCGTCGACATCGTCGCTTCGTCGGCCGACAGGACGATGATCGGCTGGATGGATAGCGGGTTGTAGAGGTTGCCGGCGCGGTCCTTGTAAGGCTCGCCGATGATCTCAGGATACTGCCCGGCAATGCCTGTCGAGAGGAAGGCTGTGACATTCAGCTTCTGCCAGCCGGCAAGATTGTTTCGCAGGACGATCGCAATTTTGGTATCAAACATCTCAGTCTCTCTCATCAGGGTATCGAAACGCGTTGAGCCAGGATCTAACGCCGCAGGTCTTTGAGGGTCTTGAACGTTTGTGCGCGCCCGCGGACAGCGGCATTCTGACCGCGCCGGCCTTTCCGGGCATCGAGCGTATCGAGGCGCAGTTTTCGGGCAATGTTTTTGAGCCGCATCGGCACGATACCTATGCCCTTGGCGTCACGCTTCATGGCGTGCAAACCTTCACCTATCGCGGCGAGCGGCGCTTCAGCATGCCAGGCCAGGTGATCGTCTTGCATCCGGACGAGGAACATGACGGCGGGGCAGCGACCGAGGCAGGCCTTCATTACCGCATGCTTTACATGGAGCCGGCGCTCTTGATGGAGTGTCTGGCGGCAGAGAAGATCGGCCTTCCCTTCGTCGACCAGCCGGTCATTGCCGATGGGGCGCTGGCGCAGGTGTTGCTTGCCGCACTCGGCGAGCTCGACCGGGAGCTGGACGAACTCTTCGTCGACGATTTCGTCAGCCGCGTGGCGGGTGGCCTGTCGCGGCATTCGCAGGTGCGCCGCCGTGCGCTGGGCGCGGTTGCGTGGAAACAGGTGCGGGCAGCGCGCGACTATCTGGAGGCACATGCACTGCGGCCGGTGCGCTCCGGCGAGCTGGAGACCGTTACCGGCCTCGACCGCTTCACGCTGTCACGGCATTTTCGCACGGCCTTTGCCACCAGTCCGCATCGTTACATGCTGATGCGGCGGCTGCAGCAGGCAAAGACGCTGATGGGCGAGGGCGAGGGTTTTGCCGATGTGGCGGCGGCTACCGGCTTTGCCGACCAGGCGCATTTCATCCGGCATTTCAAGAAGGCCTATGGGGTGACGCCCGGGCGATGGGCGGGGCTTCAACGTCTTTATACGACAGAGACCGGACCGTTCAGCCGCTGATACTGACGTGTGAAGCCGTGGCATTTATCCAGAAAACGGCATTATCATATGCATTGCGCATGCCTACAGCAAGAAAACCTGATGAGATAACTTGCTCCCGAGTTGGAGCTAGCGGCATCAGCCGAATGCTCTCCCCGAAATGACGCTTGGCTACGCAGTCTGCAGCCAGCGACAGGGAAAAGGTTCAAAGCGCAACTATGTCTGTAAATGATAAGCCACTTATCGCAATTGTCGGTGCAACCAGCAAACAGGGTCGCAGCGTCGCAGCGACGCTCCTTCGCAGCGGGCGTTTCCGCGTGCGCGCCCTGACCCGACAAAAGGATTCACCGGAGGCTTCGAGCCTGGAGAAGCTTGGAGCTGAAATTGTAACCGTCCCTCTCCAGATTGGCTTCCAGAAGGATCTCGTCGCTGCCTTCGAAGGCGCGGACGGCGCGTTTCTGATGACGCCGCCCGTTACACCGCCAGCAACGATAGAGGCTCCTATCGGCCGCCAGCTGGCGGATGCCGCGGTTGAGGCAGGCGTCGGACATATCGTGTTCAGCACGCTCGAAAATGTCGATGCGATCTCGGGCGGGACGAAGTTTGCTCCGCACTTCACCGATAAAGCGCGCGTTGCAGATTATATTCGCGGTCTGCCGATCGCGCATTCCTTCGTCATGCTGGCATTCTTCTACACGAACCTTCTCGAATATTATCCGCCGCGCATGGAAGGCGACACGCTCGTGCTGCCGATCTATCTGCCGGAAGATTTCCGGGCGCCTTTCGTCGATCCACTGACGGCGACCGGGCCGGCCGTGCTCGAAATCTTCTCAAATCCCGAGCGATACAACGGGAAAACGCTGCCTGTTGTCGGCGATATCATCTCGCCCCGGGAGATGGTCGAGACTTTCCGAGCGGTAACCGGCCTCAGGGCAGAATATCGAAACGCTTTCACCAGGGATGGCCTGCTGCAGTATTTTCCGGAGTTTGCCGCCAACGAATTCCTCGCGCGAGAGCTTGTCGGTATGGTCGAGTATGCTGTCGAATACGGTTATTTCGGCAAAGAGCATGACCTGGAATGGAGCCGCCGACTGGATCCCGATACACTCGACTGGGAGCAGTATCTTCGCACCACGGGCTGGCGCGGCGACAAGAAATCTTTCGGGCTCTGAGTCATGACGGGCGGATTCCCGGCAGTCTGGGAATCTCGGCGACAAGAAAGTCGGTGAGAAGGCGGACGCGGGCAATAGCTGAACGCTCGGGCACGATGAGCAGGCTCAGCGGCGCCGGCGCCGGACGGTAGTCTTCGAGCACGACCTCGAGCCGACCGCTATCCAGGAGATCATGGACCAGCCAAAGGTGAGCGGGGCCGATGCCACGTCCTGCGGCCAAGGCTTCGCGCGCCGCAAGCCCGTGATCGACGCGCAGCTTCCCGTTGACTGGAACCGTCACATTCGCGCCATCGCGGGAGGAGAGAGCAATCTGATCGCTCCCGGCCACATTGGACATTATGACGGTTTCGTATCGCGAGAGATCGTCCGGTCGCTCCGGCCGTCCGTGGATGGAGAAATAAGCGGGAGCGCCGACCATCAGCCGGTGGCTTTTTCCGAGCGCATGAAGCTTCATGGAGCTGTCGGTGAGAGGTCCGAGCCGCAGTGCCACGTCAACGCCCTCGCGAACCAGATCGATGCGCTCGTCGGTCAGGTTGAGATCGACGCTGATATCAGGATGCCGGTCCTGAAATTCGAAGATGAGGCGGGTGATGTGCATCACGCCAAGCGCTGCAGTGCATGAAAGCCTGACAGCGCCTGCGGCCGCCCGACGGGCATTCCTGGCTTCCTCGGCAGCCTGCTCGACCAGGCGTAACACCTGAAGGCAGCTGCTATAATAGCGGCTGCCTTCGTCGGTTAGGATGACCCGACGCGTGGTTCGGCTGAGGAGAGGTACGCCGACTGCGTCCTCGAGTTCATTGAGGTGCCGCGTCACGGTTGATTGACCGATGCCGAGCTCCCTTGCCACAGAAGACAGATTGCCGCGCTCGGCAACGCGAACAAAGGTGCGCATTCGGTCGAGAGACAGTCCGGTGTTATCCATTTTTCAGCACAGTGATGTTCATTAAGTTCAGTCTAGGGAATAACCGGACCTGCGGCTAGTCAGGCATAAGCAGGACAATTCAGAGGCTGTTTCGAAGGCCACGCAGTTTGATGGGTCCCCGCATTTAGACGGCGTTTTCCGCAGACCGCCAGTCACGGAGCAGCGCGCAAACGGGATAGTTCGGTTTCACGCCAGTGCAGCCATTGCTGTCTCAACCTGCCTCTGGATACGCCGATAGTCTCTTCGAGAACCTCGAAGTCGAGGATGCGTTCGGTGCGAAAATGGCGGAAGGCCTGCTTTGATTCACACCACGCGATCAGGAGGCAATGCGTGTCTGCATAGCCTAGAAGCACCGGCCACACGATGCGGTGGCTTACCTCGCCACTGGCCGCGCGATATTCGAGATCGATCTTTCGCCCCTCCCTGATCGCCCGCCTGACCGGGCGGGTGTCGAACGTCAAGCTGTTGGTGACCTCCTCGGGCTTCAGGCCGACTGCGGGTTCGGCAATGAACGGAAGGAGGTCGTCGGGTACCGTATCGGTAATCTTGGCGATGACATCTCTGGCGGCATTGGTGATCGCCGGGTCACCCAGTTTTGCAACCATCTGGACGCCGAGCAGAACGGCTTCGATTTCCTCTGGTGTCAGCATTAGTGGCGGCATGTCGTATTGCGGATCGAGGACGTAACCGTACCCCGCTTCCCCTTCTATGGGAACACGCTGGCCGATCAGATGAGCGATGTCGCGATAGACGGTGCGTCGCGCGACCTCGAGTTCATCGGCAAGCTGTGCCGAGGTGACCGGACGGTTTGATCTTCGAAGTATCTGGATGATTTGAAAAAGCCGTTCCGCTTTTCGCATGCTGGTGACTCCTGCTGCCACAACGCTGGCAGGATGACTATGTCACAAGAGCGGGCAAAGAGATCGTTACGCCTGAAGGAGAAAATGATGAAGCTCGCATCCACCCGTCTTGTCGCCTCGGATATTAAAAGCTTGGTGGCCTTCTATGAGCTCGTGACGGGCTATCGCGCGGAGTGGCTTGCTCCCGTCTTTGCCGAGATCGTCACACCCGGTGCCGTCGTGGCGATAGGGAGCGCGGAGACGGTCGCCCTGTTCAAAGAGGGCAGTGCGGAGCCAGGCGCCAACAGAACCGCCATTCTTGAATTCATCGTATCGGATGTCGACGCTGAATTCGCTCGGCTCAAGGACTATATCGAGGTCGTGCATGAGCCCAGGGATATGCCGTGGGGAAATCGCACGGTCCAGTTTTCGGACCCGGAGGGAACCCGCGTGGCGCTTTATACACCCGTTACGGAGGCCGCGAGGCAACGCTTCAGCGGTCGTTGAGTGGCTGCGGGCTGCCGAGGGTTTTGATGCTCAAGCAGCGTTTTCCGCAAGCCCGGAGCGGCGGGCGACGAAGCGGGCGACTGCCGGGCCGATCAACAGGATCATCATGAAGCGGCCGGTCTGCATGGCCATGACGAAGGGCACGTCGACATCGCTCGACGCGGCGATGATGGCGACGGAATCGGCGCCGCCGGGGCTGGTGGCGAGATAGGCCGTCAGCGGGTCGATGCCGGCGAATTTGTGGAGGGCGACGGCCATGCAGCCGCAGAGCGCCATCAGGATGATGATGGAGGCGGAAACGCGGGGCAGGGCGCGGGCGGCGTGTTCGAGAATCGAGCGGGTAAAGCGCAGGCCGATGCTCCAGCCGATCAGCGCGTAGCTGAGCGCCAGGATCCAGGTCGGCAGTTCGATCTTCAGCAGGCCGAAACCCTGCAAAACGGCGCCGCCGATCAGCGGGATGACGATATTGCCGCCCTGGATGCGAAAGCGGAAGACGCCGTAGCAGCAAAGGGCGGCGAAGGTGATCGTGATCGCGAAGGCCGGCCGGTCGACCGGCAGGAAGAAGATGACCGGCGGCGGCTCTTGCCCATCGGCGGCGGCCCAGAGACGGGAGATGACGGAGGCGCCGACGGCGACGAAGACAACGCGCAGATATTGCATGAAGGCGACGAGGCGGGCATCCGCCCCATAGGCCTCGGACATGATGACCATCGCCGAGGCGCCGCCGGGCGTGGAGCCCCAGACAGCCGTCGTGCCGGGCAGAACCTGCCAACGTGTCAAAAGCCAGCCGAGACCGGCGGCAATGGCGACCACAGAGACGATGAAGATGAAGAAGAGCGGCGCATCCTTGGCCATGGTTCCGAGGATATCGGGCGTGATGTTGCGCGCCATCAGGAGGCCGACCAGCACCTGGCCGAATTGCAGCGGCCAGTAGGGGACGCGCAACTGCCCCTTGCTGACGGTAAGGGCCAGCACGATTGCCGCGACCATCGGGCCGATCAGCAGCGAGGCGGGCAGGGCGAAGAGTTCGAGGAACAGCACAAGAATGGCGGACATGGCGAGCAGCAATGCCCATTTGGGCAGGCTCGCTTTCTGCTGGAAGCTGCTTGCGTCCAAAATTGTCATCCCCGAACTTTTCGACCGGAGCGAGCCCGAAGGCGGAGGTGGGAGAAGGCCCCGGCAGCATGAAGAGGCCGGCTGAGGGCCGGCAAGCGCAGACTCGGTATAGGCACGGGGCGGCCAAAGGGTCAATTGCGGAATCTGGCCCTTTTGCTCCTAAAGGCGGGTGTGTTTCGCGAGAAAATCGAGCAGAGCGCGAACACGGGCCGGCAGTGGCCCGCCCTGGCCGATATAAACTGCGTAGAATTCCTCGACATCGCCGGGATTGAGGTCTTCCAGCAGCGGAACGAGCCGTCCAGCGGCGATATCGGCGCGCACGGTGAATTCCGTCATGCGGGCAAGGCCGGCGCCCGAGAGCGCCAGATGACGCATGGCCTCGCCATCGCCGACCTGCAGGCCCGGGGTAAGGGGAATGGTGATTTCCCCGCCGTTCTCCAGGATCGGCCAGCCTTCCAGCGCCCGAGCATAGGAAAAGCCGATGCGGCGATGGTTTTGTAGTTCGCCGGCTGAATGCGGTTCGCCATATTGCGCGAGATAATCGGGGGAGGCGACGATGATCTTCCTGGCGGCGCCGAGCTTGCGGGCGATCAGGCTCGATGTCTTCAGCGGTCCAGCGCGGATCGCCACATCGGCACGCTCTTCCAGCAGATCGACGACTTTGTCGGTGTGGGTGATATCGAGTGTCACGCCCGGATGCCCGGCCATGAAGGCGGGGACGAGCGGGGCCAGAACATGATTGCCGAAGGAACCGCTGGTGTTGATGCTGATGCGGCCGGCCGCCTGTTCTCCTGCCGAAGCGAAACGCTCCGCCTCCGATATGTTGGCAAGGATCGCCACGCTGCGCTCATAGAAGGCGCATCCCTCCGGTGTCAGCTGCAGCTTGCGCGTCGAGCGGTTGACGAGGCGGGCGCCGAGCCTTGTCTCCAGCCGGGCGACCAGCTTGCTGACGGCCGATGGCGTCATGCGCCGCGCCTGCGCGGCAGCGGAAAAACCGCCGCGTTCGACGACGCTGACGAAGACTTCCATTTCGCCCGATCGATTGATGTCCTGACGGCTCATGATGAATTCAAATCACAGATGATATGCTCTGAGGCAATCTATATCATCGTTCCAGCCGGGTCTATCTCTTTGGGAAACAGGAGATTGAGCCATGGAATACAGAAATCTGGGCGCATCGGGCTTGAAAGTGCCGGTGCTGAGCTTCGGGGCCGGTACCTTTGGCGGCAGCGGTCCGCTCTTCGGTGCCTGGGGCACGACGGATGCGCAAGAGGCGCGACGGATGGTGGATATCTGCCTGGAGGCAGGTGTGACGCTGTTCGATACGGCGGACGTCTATTCGGCCGGTGCGTCCGAAGAGGTGCTGGGGCAGGCAATCTCCGGAAGGCGCGAGACGGTGCTGATCTCGACCAAGATGGCGCTGCCTATGGGCGAGGGGCCAAATGACTGGGGCACCTCGCGGGCGCGGTTGATCCGCGCGACCGAGGATGCGCTCCGCCGGCTCGGCACTGACTATATCGACCTGTTGCAGCTTCATGCCTTCGATGCCTCGACGCCTGTCGAAGAGGTGCTTGCGACGCTCGATGGGCTCGTGGCTGCCGGCAAGGTTCGCTACATCGGTGTTTCCAATTTCTCCGGCTGGCAACTGATGAAATCGCTTGGGCTGTCGGAGAAATATGGATATCCGCGCTACGTTGCCCACCAGATCTATTATTCGCTTGCCGGGCGGGATTACGAGTGGGAACTGATGCCGCTTGCGGCCGATCAGCAGGTCGGTGCACTCGTCTGGAGTCCGCTCGCCTGGGGACGGCTGACCGGCAAGATCCGCCGCGGTGCGCCTTTGCCCGAGGGAAGCCGCCTGCATCAGACGGCGGAATACGGCCCGCCTGTCGATGACGAAAGGCTCTTCGATATCGTCGACGTGCTGGACGAGATTGCCGCCGAGACCGGCAGGACGGTGCCGCAGATCGCCATCAACTGGCTGATCGGCCGGCCGACGGTTTCAAGCGTCATCATCGGCGCACGCAACGAGGAACAGCTTCGCCAAAACCTCGGTGCCGTAGGCTGGAGCCTGACGCCGGAACAGATCGGGCGGCTGGATGCGGTCAGTGCCGTGACACCGCCCTATCCCTATTTTCCCTATTACCGGCAGGAGGGCTTTGCGCGGCTGAACCCGCCCGCGATCCCCACAACAAGGATGGGATGAAATCTTCCCTGAATCTTGGCTGGACAGCCGCTTTGACTTGCCTCATACCCGGCCTGCTACAGATGCTGTAGCAGGCTGTGGAATGCAGGGAGATCAAGGGCATGGCACTGCGCGACGCGAAGGCTGGGATGCGAAACGAGGCAGGTATCGAGGCCGTCACCGGTATCCTGAAACAGCGCTTCGGAGAGCGCTTCCAGACCGGCCAGGCTTTTCGCGCCCAGCATGCGCACACGACCACCTACATTCCCGCCCAGCTGCCCGACGGCGTGCTCTTTGCCGAGACGGCCGACGATGTGAAGACCGCTGTGCGGGCCTGCGCCGATCATAAGGTGCCGGTCATCGGGTTCGGCACCGGCTCTTCGCTCGAAGGGCAGGTCAACGCGCCGAACGGCGGCATTTCCATTGATTTCAACCGCATGAATCGAGTGCTTGAAGTCAATCCTGAGGATCTCGACTGCACGGTCGAACCGGGCGTCACGCGCGAGGCGCTGAACACCCATCTGCGCGATACCGGCCTGTTCTTCCCGATAGATCCCGGCGCCAATGCTTCGATCGGCGGAATGACCTCGACGCGAGCCTCCGGCACCAATGCCGTGCGCTATGGAACGATGAAGGACAATGTGCTTGCAGTGACGGCAGTGACGGCCTCCGGCGAGGAAATTCGCACGGCGCGCCGCGCTCGCAAGTCGTCGGCGGGTTACGATCTGACGCGGCTCTTCGTCGGGGCGGAAGGTACGCTCGGCATTCTGACCTCGGTGACGCTGCGGCTGCACGGCATTCCGCAGAAGATCGCCGGCGGTGTCTGTGCCTTCCCGAGCGTGAAAGCGGCGTGCGACGCCGTGATCATGACGATCCAGATGGGCATTCCGGTGGCGCGTATCGAGCTTGTCGATGCGCTGCAGATGCGCGCCAGCATTGCCTATGCCAATCTTCCCTATGAGGAGAGCCCGGCGCTCTTCCTCGAATTCCATGGCACGGACGAGACGGTGGCGCTGCAATCGACCGCCTTTGCCGAGATTGCGGCCGAATGCGGCGGCGGTGAATTCAAGTGGACGTCGAGCCCGGAGGAGCGCACGAAGCTCTGGAAGGCGCGTCACGATGCCTATTGGTCGGTGCGGGCGCTGGCGCCCGGGCTTGCCGTACTTTCGACCGATGTTTGTGTTCCGATATCCCGGCTTGCGGATTGCGTTGCCGAAACGCAGGCCGATATCGAGGCAAATGGTTTGCTGGCGCCGATCGTCGGCCATGCGGGCGACGGGAACTTCCATGTGCAGCTTTTGTTCGACGACAAGAGCGCCGCGGACATCGCGACGGCCGAGGAATTCGTCGCCCGGTTGAATGCGCGGGCACTGGCAATGGACGGAACATGCACCGGCGAACACGGGATCGGGCAGGGGAAAATGGCATTTCTGGAGCAGGAGCTCGGGGGTACGGTGGATCTGATGCGCCAGATCAAGCGCTCGCTCGACCCGGACAATATCCTCAATCCCGGCAAGATTTTTCATCTGGGCTGAAAATGGAACAATCTCATGATCTTGGCCCTTGCCCCCGGCATGAATAGCGCTAGTGTCGGCAACAGAATCCCGAATGGAGAATCCCTGACTTGATAGGCCGGTTCCTCGTCTTTCTAGGAGGAGTGATCGTCGTAGTGCTCTTCGTGGCGCTGCTGGCACCGCTATTCATCGACTGGACGGATTTCCGGAAGAATTTCGAGGATCAGGCAAGCCGCATCATCGGCAAGAAGGTGACGGTGCATGGCACGGTCGATGCCCGGCTGCTGCCGTTTCCCTCCGTGACGCTGCATGACGTGCGCGTCGGCCAGGAGGAAGACGGCACGCCTGTGGTGCAGGTCGAGCAGTTCTCCATGGATGCCGAGCTTGCGCCCTTCCTTTCGGGCGAAGCGCTGATCTTCGACATGCGCGTGGTCAATCCCAAGGTGCAGCTGCGGCTCCTGAAGGACGGTTCGCTGGACTGGATGCGCGGCAGCCAGCCGGAAATTCCAGCCAAGACGGTGGTTCTGGAAAATGTGCATGTCAGCGGCGGCGAGATCGAGTTCATCGATGATCAATCCGGTCGTTCGCGCCACGTAACGGGGCTGAATGCCGAGATGTCGGCAAAGTCGCTCGCCGGTCCATGGCGCATCGAGGGCGACGGCGCGCTTGACGGCGAGCATGGCAGCTTCTCGATTGCCAGCAATCAGCCGGACGAAAACGGTGTGCTGCGCGTGCGCACCCGACTTGCGCCCGACAAACATCCCGTCAGCATCGATCTCGACGGTGAACTCAAGCTCGTCGACAGCCGGCCGAATTACCAGGGCACGCTCTCGGCCGCGATCGAGAGCAGCGAGGGCAAGACTGAAAAAGGGGAGGCGCCGCCGCGCCTCAAGGGTCGTTTCGAGCTTACCAACGACCGCATCCGCATTCCCGAATACCGCATGGAGGTCGGCTCCACGAGTGACCCTTATGTGATCACCGGCGAGGCGACGCTCGATACCGGAAAGGCGCCGGAATTCCTGCTGACCGCCGATGGCCAGCAGATCGACGTCAACCGTATCGGCAATCAGGGTGCCGCCGGCAAGACCAACCGCGACCCAGCGGTTTCGGCACGTCAGCGATTGAATTCGCTGCTTGAAATTGTCGGCCAGGTACCGATCCCGCAGGTGCCGGGCAAGGCGACCGTGCGCCTGCCGGCGATCGTTGCGGGCGATACGACGATCCGCGACGTGGCTCTGGAACTGGAGCCTGCCGGCAACGGCTGGATGATCGACAGTGCCGTCGGCACGCTGCCCGGCCGCACGCAGGTGGAAGGCAAGGGCAAGCTGACGCTTACGGGCGAACCGTCCTTCAACGGTCAGATGGTGGTTGCCTCCAACCAGCCGACCGGGCTTGCTTCCTGGCTGGCAGGTTCGGTCGATCCGGCGATCCGCCAACTAAGGCAGGCGGGTTTCTCCGCCAATGTCAGCCTGACGCACGATCTGCAGCGTTTCGAGAATCTGGAGATCGCGATCGGTGCCGCGACGCTGAGGGGGCGTCTGGAGCGGCAGGCGACCAACGGCCAGACACCGTCGCTTTCCGTTGCGCTCAACGGTGATTCACTCGATCTCGATGCGTTGAGGGCGCTGACCGGCCTCTTTACGGGCCAGGATGCCGGTGACAACGTGCTCGATCACAGGATCGCCGCGCAGCTCAAGGCCGATAAGTTCACCGCCTTCGGCGTGCAGGCCGACAATGTCGAAACGACTTTCACGCTCGCAGACGGGGCACTTTCAGTCGATCGGCTGGCGATCAAGAACCTTGCTGGCGCCGAACTGACGGCGACGGGCAAGGCGGAGGGATCGCTGCTCGATTATAAGGGCACCGGCGAGATCACCTTCAAGGCTGCCGATCCCGGCGCCTTCTTCGCCATGCTGCGCGAGCATCTGCCGCATCATCCGGTCATGGACCGGCTGGTGCGCAATGCGGGCTGGTATGGCAATACGGCGCTGCGCGGTGCGCTGACGCTCGGCGGCGATGATGGCGATGCGCTGGCGGTGACGCTCGCGGGCGTTTCGAACGGCAGCCGCGTCAATCTCGATTACCGCATGTCCGACCTGCTGGCGCTGACCGGCAACGGCACGACGACGCTCGAGGCAACGCTCGACAATGCCGTGCCGTCGATCCTGTTCGGGCAGGCGGGCCTCGATCCGCTGCCGGTCGATGCCGGCGCCAATGGCCGCATGACGCTGAAGGTCACGGCGACCGACAATGATCCCGCCGACGCCGCGCTGACCTTTGCGACCGACCGGACCTCGTTTACGGCAAACGGCAAGGTCGACGTGCGGCCCGATACTTTCATGAACGGCAAGGTCGCCGTGTCGCTCGAAAGTGCCGATCTCGACCCGTATCTGGTCATGAACGGCATTGCGCTGCCCGAGCTTGGCACCGGGCTGCCCTTCAAGCTGCAGACCAATGCGACCATCGATGCCGACAAGGTGGTGCTCGCCGATCTCAACGGGCATGCGGCCGACAACGAATTTGCCGGTGCGCTGACCTTCGACCGCAAGGCGGCAAAGACGACGGCGAGCGGCGCGCTTGCGCTTGCCACGGCCGATCTCGGCTGGCTCGGGGAGGCCGTGTTCGGGCAGATCAATGATCCCGCCAATGGCCAGCTGACGACGGCAGCCCTTGGCATGCCGCTCTTCCGCGATCTCGACGTCAATCTGAAGCTCACAGCCAAGCAGTTTTGGCCGAGTGTTTTCAACACGGCGGTGAACGATTTCAGCTCGAATGTTGCCTACAAGGGTGATGAGCTGCAGCTCAACGACATTGCGGGCAACTGGGACGGCGGCACACTCTCCGGCAACCTGCTTTTCACCAATGCCAATGGCACGGGCTTCCTGCAGTCGCGACTGGCACTTGCCGATTCCGATCTCGGTGGCGTCATCTGGCCGCGCGACGGCGCACCTGTCGCCAACGGAAAATTCGGCATGTCGCTGGCGCTCGAAGCCTCCGGCAAGACGGTTTCGGAGATTGCGAGCTCGCTGAACGGCTCGGGTGAAATCCGGCTTGGCGAAACGAGCGTTCGCGGGCTGAACCTTGCGATCCTGGCGCCGCTTCTGGCCGCGACCGATCCGATGCAGGACCAGATCAATGCGGGCAAGGTGCATCCGATCGTCGAGACGCTGCTGAACAACGGCGAGGCAAAACTGCCGCCACTCGGTATTCCCTTCAACGTGACCGACGGTACGCTGCGTATCCAGAACGTCAGTGTCTCCAACGATCTGGCGCATCTGAGCGCCGATGCGCAGATCGAGCTGCCGCAGCAGCGTATCAGCGCAACGCTCGGCATCGGTTTCAACCCTGGCGCCGAGGCGCTTTCAGGCGCGGAGCCGGGTATCCGCCTGAACTTCTCGGGCCTGCTGGCCTCGCCCGGCAAGACGATGGATGTGACCGACATCACCAGCTATCTTTCGCTGCGTGCCTTCGAGCGCGAGCGGCGTCGCGTCGAGCGCCTGCAGGCCAACGTGCTGGAGAAGCAGCGGCTGCGGCGCGAGGTGGCGCTCTATCGCTTCAATGACGCCCAGCGGGTCGCGGCTGCCGAGATCGAGCGGCAGCGGCAGGCAGAAGAACAGCGGCTGCGGGGTCTGGCGCAGGATGCGGCTCAGCGCAAGGCCGAAGCCGAAGCGAAGGCAGCGGCTGAAGCAGAGGCGCGTGCCAAGGCTGAGGCGGAGGCGAGGGCCGCGTCGGAGGCCGAGGCTGCGCGCCGGACTGAACGGCCGTCACCGCCCGGCCAGCTCAATTTCGATCAGCTGCCAGGCGTTCAGGCGCAGTAAAAAGGGCGGCGGTCAAACACGCCCAATCAGGCGTTCGCCGCGGCTTTTTTCAGCCAGCACAGGACGTGCAGCCGCAATGCTGAGGAGAGGTTGCTGTCGGGCATGCGGTTATCGTCGATCTCTGATATCAGTGCCGCGAGCGGCATGGAGCGGCTCGCGGCAATCGCCTTCAACTCGGTCCAGAATTCATCTTCCAGCGAAAAACTGGTGCGGTGCCCGTGCAACGTCGCCGAATGTTTGCGGATCATCGGCCCTGCTTCGTCTTGATTGAGAAAGTGATTCAGTAAGGAATCGCATCTGCTTGATCGCCCAAGCCTTTCAGACGTCGGCGATCAGGTCTTGTCGTCTTCGATCCGGCCCTGATCGAGCACCTTTTCGGCTTTCTCGTTGAGGGCACGGGTCAATTGCTTTTCAGCTTTGGTACGGCCGTGCGAGATACGGTTCTGCTCTGCCTGCTTCTCCTTTTCGGAGCGAGCCTGCTGCTTGCGGAACTGGCGCAGGTTGACGATTTCGGCGCTCATGCGGTTGTCTCCGTCATGAAAGAAAAAGGGAGGCTTTCGCCTCCCTTGGCATTACTGCTTCTTGCGGAAAGAATCGAGTGAAACGACCGAGCCCGGTTTCTTTTCCTCGCCTTCCACGGCAGGTTTTGCCGCCGCATCCTCGGATTTGGCTGCATCGACAGGATAGGCGGTGATCTCGGCTGCCGGCAGTTCCTCGCCATCGCTCAGCGGCACATCGAACTCCAGCTCGAAATTGACCGAGGGGTCGTAGAAGCCTCTGATGGCATTGAAGGGAATGACGAGCTTTTCCGGCACGTCCGAGAAGGACAGACCGATCTCGAAGTGGGATTCCGTAATTTTCAGTTCCCAGAACTGGTGCTGGATGACGATGGTCATCTGCTCAGGATATTTGGACTTCAGGTGCTGCGAGATGCGCACGCCGGGAGCACCGGTCAGAAACGTAATGAAGAAGTGATGGTCGCCGGGCAGACGGCCCGTCGTTGCGACTTCGGTCAAGACCTTGCGGATGACACCGCGCAACGCGTCCTGTGCCAGAATGTCGTAGCGGATATGATCCTGCCCCATGCTTTTCCTGTCTTTCGTCGGTTTGGAAGTCTTTTCACGAACTTCTATGGCACGTCCGGCCGCTTTGGGAAAGGCGCAAGCCGATTCATGCACCCATCAGCATACATGATTTCGTCGAAAAAGGGGAGAAGGTGAAGGCTTCTGTTGCCAGGTGCCTTCGGACCCCGCCTTACGGGGCTAACCGTAAGGGCTTAGTTCGGAATTCTCACACCGCCATTAGGCAGCGAGAGCGTATTCCTTAGCGTTGTTGTCGTTTGCAACTACACTTGTGACCCGATAACGGCGGTATCATGCCGAGCAAAAAGTCGATCTTTACACCCTTGTCGATCCTATTTCGCCCCCATCAAAAGCAGTCCTTTTCCCATCAGGGAAGCCGTCTGTTTTTGGTGGAGGCGCCGGGTACCGCCCCCGGGTCCAATAGGCTTATTCCATCGCCCGTTTATCGCCATAGCCGGCCCGAAAGCCGGCACGGGTGATATAGTGTTTTTGTGATCGCAAGGAAAGGGGATACGTCACAAAAGCTTCGTGCTCTCCAGCGATTTTGCTTGGATAATCAGCAAGGCGCATTGGTTTGCGGCCGTTTTCCCCTTAAATTAGGCGCAAAAGGAATCGGTGGCGACCATGAAGCAATATCTCGACCTCTTGAGCCATGTGATGGAAAACGGCACCGACCGCGGCGACCGTACGGGTACCGGCACGCGCTCGGTCTTCGGTCACCAGATGCGCTTCGATCTCGATGCCGGCTTTCCGGTGCTGACGACGAAGAAGCTGCATCTGCGCTCGATCATCCACGAGCTCCTGTGGTTCCTCAAGGGCGAGACCAATATCCGCTACCTGCATGAAAACGGCGTCAGCATCTGGGACGAATGGGCCGACGAGAACGGTGATCTCGGACCGGTCTACGGTGCCCAGTGGCGCTCCTGGCCGGCGCCGGATGGCGGCCATATCGACCAGATCGACAATCTCGTCAAAGGCCTCGTGAAGAATCCGAACTCGCGCCGTCACATCGTCTCGGCCTGGAACCCGGCCGAAGTGGACGAGATGGCGCTGCCGCCCTGTCACTGCCTGTTCCAGTTCTATGTGGCCGACGGCAAGCTTTCCTGCCAGCTCTACCAACGCTCGGCCGATATCTTCCTTGGCGTCCCCTTCAACATCGCTTCCTATGCGCTGCTGACGATGATGGTGGCGCAGGTGACAGGGCTGAAATATGGCGAATTCGTCCATACGCTCGGCGATGCACATCTCTACCACAACCATTTCGAACAGGCGAAACTGCAGCTGACGCGCCAGCCGCATGCGCTGCCGCGCATGGCGATCAAGCGCGACGTCAAGGATATATTCGGCTTCGTCTACGAGGATTTCGAGCTCGTCGGCTATGAGGCCGATGCCAGTATCAAGGCGCCGATCGCCGTCTAAAGCGTGTCGCGATCTTTCAGATCGCCTGCTTCAGGTTTCTGTTTCGCATGTCGTTACCGCAGACCGCTTCACAGGTTTGCGTGGCGTGCTCCAAGCCGGGAAGGCCGATGTCCGATATCCGCAAGACCATCTTCGTCGCCGTTGCCCGCAACGGCATCATCGGCCGCGACGGTGACATGCCCTGGCGGCTTTCGACAGACCTCAAGCGCTTCAAGGCGATGACGGTGGGCAAGCCCGTCGTCGTCGGCCGCAAGACCTTCGAGAGTTTCGGCGGAAAGCCGCTGCCGGGACGCCAGCACGTGGTGATCTCGCGGGATGCCGATATCGACCATCCCGATGTTCATATGGCCCGCTCGCTCGACGAAGCGATCACAATGGCCGAGGCGCTCGCCCGCAAGCAGGGCGAAAACGAAATCTCCATCCTTGGCGGCGGGCAGATCTACGCGCAGGCCATGGCTTTCGTCGATCGCATGTGCATCACGCATGTCGAGGCCGATGTGGATGGCGATACTGTTTTTCCGGCCATCGATCCGGCCGCCTGGGTGGCGACCGAAAGTCTTGATGTTCCGGCAGGGGAGAGGGATACCTATCCCACGCGTTTCGTCGTTTATGAACGTCGAGATGCCTGAAAAGGAACTATTTTCCAATTATATTGACCAAGTTTCTGACGCCGCGTTGAAAGCAGATGCGGTGATACCTATAACGGTCCCATCGCATCCGCCGGTAGCCCCCACGGCGGTCGGATGTGTATGACGTAACGAACAACGAGGTTTTGATGCCCTGGAGCAATCAGAATGGCGGCGGCGGCCCTTGGGGCGGCGGCGGCGGAAATAACAATCAGGGACCATGGGGGCAGGGGCCGAACCGTCCACGCGGCGGTGGCGGCGGCAAGGGCGGTCCGCCCGATCTGGAAGATATCATCCGTCGCGGACAAGATCAGTTGCGGGGCATCGTTCCCGGCGGTTTCAACGGCGGTGTCGTTGCGATCATCGTCGCGGTCATTGCGATCTTCTGGCTTTTCCAGTGCATTTACGTCGTCCAGCCGGACGAGCGCGGCGTGGAACTGCGCTTCGGCAAGCCCAAGGAAGAAATTTCCATGCCGGGCCTGCATTTCCACTTCTGGCCGTTCGAAACCGTCGAGATGGTCAAGGTGACGGTGCAGCAGCAGAATATCGGCGCCACCACGGCCGGCTCTTCGAGCGGGCTGATGCTGTCGGGTGACAGGAGCGTCATCAACGTACAGTTTGCCGTCTTCTACACGATCAGCGATCCGAAGGCCTACCTCTTCGGCGTCGAGAATCCAGCCGAGACGCTGCAGCAGGTTTCCGACAGCGCCATGCGCGAGATCGTCGGCCGCCGTCCGGCACAGGATGCGTTCCGCAGCAATCGTCAGCCGATCGAGACACAGGTCCTCAACATCGTTCAGGATACGATGAACCGCTACGGCGCGGGCATCACCGTCACCGGTGTGACGATCCAGAACGTGGCGCCGCCGCGTGAAGTCGCCGATGCCTTCGAAGAAGTGCAGCGTGCCGGCCGCGACCGCGACAGCACGATCGAGGACGCCAACCGCTATACGAACCAGAAGCTCGGCCAGGCGCGAGGCGATGCCGCCCGTATCCGCGAAGACGCAGCCGCCTACAAGGATCGCGTCGTCAAGGAAGCCGAAGGTGAGGCCCAGCGCTTTACCGCCATCAATGACGAATATTCGAAAGCTCCCGACGTGACGCGCAAGCGCCTGTTCCTGGAAACGATGGAACAGGTCTTGAAGAACTCCAAGAAGGTCGTGATCGACGACAAGCAGGGCGTCGTGCCCTACCTGCCGCTCAACGAGATCAATCGACCGGCGGCACCGGCACGGCAGGGAGGTTGAACCATGCTATCGAACAGACTTCCCGTAATCCTCATCGCACTCGCGATCCTTCTGGCCATTCTTTATTCGTCGATCTTCGTGGTCAACGCGGGTCAACAGGCGATCGTCGTGCGCTTCGGTCAGATCCAGTCGGTGAAGACCGAGCCGGGCCTCTATTTCAAGCTGCCGTTCGGCTTCATGGATGCCGACCGGGTGCAATATGTCGAAAAGCGCGCACTCAGGCTCGACCTCGACAATATCCGCGTTCAGGTTCAGGACGGCCAGACCTTCGATGTCGATGCCTTCGTGATCTACAACATCTCGGATGTGCGCCGTTTCCGCGAAACGGTGTCGGGTGATCGTGACGCTGCCGAGGCACGTCTGCGCGCGCAGCTCGATTCCTCGCTTCGCCGCGTCTACGGTCTGCGCGACTACAATGCCGCGCTTTCGGAAGAGCGCGTGGCGATGATGCTCGAAATCCGGGACGATCTGCGCACCGACGCCGAAAATCTCGGCCTGCATATCGACGATGTCCGCATTCGCCGGACCGACCTGTCGCCGGAAGTGGCTCCGAATACCTATAACGCCATGCGCTCAGAGCGTCTGGCCGAGGCGGAGCGTATTCGCGCCGAGGGTAACGAAGAAGGCCAGCGCCGCCGGGCCATCGCCGACCGTCAGGTCGTCGAGATCACCGCTGATGCCCAGCGCGACTCGGAAATCCTGCGTGGTCAGGGTGACGCAGATCGTAACCGCATCTTCGCAGAGTCCTTCGGCAAGGATCCGGCCTTCTTCGAGTTCTATCGCTCGATGTCGGCCTATTCCACGGCCCTGTCCTCGCAGGATACGACGCTGGTTCTGTCGCCGAGCTCGGAGTTCTTCCGCTACTTCGAAAATTCGAACGGCAATCAGCCTGCAGTACCCGGCCAGACGGGCGGCCTCGTGCCGCCGCCGGCCGCGCAGCCTGCGCCTGCTCCGGCGGCGAACTGACGATATAGAGAATGCAGGATTTCCTGACGGGACTTGCATTCTTCCTCATCATCGAGGGGCTGGTCTATGCACTGGCCCCTCGTTTTCTTGTCGGGATGGCGAAGCTTCTTCCCAGCATTCCAGAGTGGCAATTGAGAGCCTTCGGCCTGGCAGCGACGGCGCTTGGCGTCGGAGGAGTCTGGCTTTTGCGAGGGTAGGTCACATTCGGAAGGGGATTTCGCGAAAAGGTGATTTCGCCCTCCATCATTCCGCCGTATGCTGATGCTGTATGTGCGCCTTTACCCCAGCAGAGGAAGCTTGATGGCCCCCACGAATCGCTCGCCCTTCAGACGAACGCTCGCGCTCCTGGCCGGCACCGCCCTTCTGGCAAATGTCGGCGCAAGCGGTGTTGCGCATGCGCAAACCGCTCCCGCACCAGCGACACCTGAACAGGCAGCACCGGCCCCTGCGGCGCCTCAAGCACCAGCGGTTTCTCCTGCTGCGGTCGCACCCGCGGCTCCGCCGGTGCAGATGACGGCGCCGGGCAACGGGCCGGCTTCCGTTGCCGATCTCGCCGAGGGACTGCTCGATGCCGTGGTCAATATTTCGACCTCGCAGAACGTGAAGGATGACGAGGGTGCAGGGCCGGCTCCGCGCGCGCCGGATGGCTCGCCGTTCCAGGAATTCTTCAACGATTTCTTCAATAAGCAGCAGGGCAATCGCGGTCCCAACCACAATGTCAGTTCGCTCGGTTCCGGCTTCGTCATCGATCCCAGCGGCTATATCGTCACCAACAACCACGTGATCGAAGGCGCCGACGACATCGAGGTCAATTTCGCCAACGGCTCCAAGCTCAAGGCCAAGCTGATCGGCACGGATACCAAGACCGATCTTTCGGTGTTGAAGGTCGAGCCGAAGCAGCCGCTGAAATCCGTCAAGTTCGGCGATTCCAGCGTCATGCGCATCGGCGACTGGGTCATGGCGATCGGCAACCCGTTCGGCTTCGGCGGATCGGTCACGGTCGGCATCATTTCGGGCCGCGGCCGCAACATCAATGCCGGCCCCTATGACAATTTCATCCAGACGGATGCGGCGATCAACAAGGGCAATTCGGGCGGTCCGCTCTTCAACATGAAGGGTGAGGTGATCGGCATCAATACGGCGATCATTTCTCCCTCGGGCGGCTCGATCGGCATCGGCTTCTCGGTGCCGTCGGAGCTTGCTTCCGGCGTCGTCGATCAGCTTCGCGAATATGGCGAGACGCGCCGCGGCTGGCTCGGCGTGCGCATCCAGCCCGTCACCGACGAGGTGGCCGACAGCCTCGGCCTCGACAGCGCCAAGGGCGCGCTGGTTGCGGGGGTCATCAAGGGCGGACCTGTCGATGATGGTTCGATCAAGGCGGGCGATGTCATCCTGAAATTCGACGGCAAGGTCGTCAGCGAGATGCGCGACCTGCCGCGCGTGGTCGCCGAAAGCCCTGTCGGCAAGGAGGTCGATGTCATCGTGCTGCGCGACGGCAAGGAGCAGACCGTGAAGGTGACGCTCGGCCGTCTCGAAGACAGCGACCAGGCGGCTGCTGCCGGCGACAATTCCGGCGATGGCGGCGTCATCAATCCCGATCCCGGCGAAAACAACGATATGGACGAACCGGATCAGGGCGGCGATCAGGGACAGACCGCGCCGGACGGCCAGGATCCGCATCAGCAGGATCAAGGACAGGATCAGAAGGGCCCAGATCAAAAGGGGCAGGATCAGGCGACACCAGGCCAGGTTACGCCAAAGCACGTGCTCGGCCTGTCGCTCTCGCTGCTTAGCCCCGAAACCCGCAAGGCCTTCGGCATCGCCGAAAGCGTCGACGGTGTCGTCGTGACCGAGGTCGCGCCGGGTTCTGCTGCGGCCGAAAAGGGTCTCAAGCCCGGCGACGTGATCGTCGAAGTGGCGCAGGAATTCATGAAGTCGCCGGATGCGGTTGCCACGAAAGTGCAGACGCTGAAGCAGGAAGGCCGGCGCAATGCGCAGATGATGGTCGCCGCTGCCAATGGCGATCTGCGCTTCGTAGCCGTGCCGATGGAGTAAGGGCTTCGAATACGGTTCCGAAGATCAAAAAGGAGCGGCTAGCCGCTCCTTTTCTGTTTTCAGATGTGGTTCGCTGCGCTCAAGCCGTGACGAAATCCGTCTTGCGGTAGCCCTGGATATAGAGCAGCGCCGTCAGGTCGCCGTGGTTGATCCGCATGCCTGCTTCAGCGGCGACAGCCGGTTTGGCGTGCAAGGCGACACCGGAGCCGGCCAGATGCAGCATGCCGAGATCGTTGGCGCCGTCGCCGACGGCAATGGCGTCTTCAGGGGAGATGCCGAGACGGGCGGCGATGTCGTTCAGGGCGTCGACCTTGGCCTGCTTGCCAAGAATGGGTTCGGCGACGTAGCCGGAGAGGACGCCGCCTTCCTCAAGCAGGATATTGGCGCGGTTTTCGTCGAAGCCGAGGGTCGCGGCGATTTTGCTGGTAAAGACCGTGAAGCCGCCGGAGACGAGGGCGGTGTAATAGCCCTTCGATTTCATGGTGGCGATCAGTTCCGGGCCGCCCGGGGTCAGCGTGATGCGCTTGGCAATGACTTCATCGACGACCGATATCGGCAGGCCCTTCAGGAGCGCGACGCGTTCGCGCAATGCCGGCTCGAAGGCGATCTCGCCGTTCATGGCGCGGGCGGTGATGGCCGCGACCCTGTCCTTGAGGCCGACTTCGGCGGCGAGTTCATCGATACATTCCTGGCCGATCATGGTGGAATCCATATCGGCGATCAAAAGCTTCTTGCGGCGGGTTTCCTGTTCCTGGATGACGAGATCGATCGGGTTGCCGGCGATTACGGCGTGCAGGCTGGCCTCGGCCGCCTGGCCGTCGGAGCCGTCCGCGAGCACGATATCGCAGGCAACACCGTCCGCCAGCCAGTAGAGCCCCGATGACTTGACGGCGTCGGCGGCGCGCTCGGCGATCGCGGGCGAAAGAACGGGGTTTGACGGATTGGCAACAAGCGTGGCAACGAGGGCCATGATGGAAAACCTTCTGAGCACTTTGAATGCGATCCTGATAACCGGGCCGACTGCCAGCGGCAAGTCCGCGCTCGCTGTGGAACTGGCCAAACAGCATGGCGGCGTGGTGATCAACGCCGACAGCATGCAGGTCTATGACACGCTGAGGGTGCTGACTGCGCGGCCTTCGGAAGAAGATATGGAAGGCGTGCCGCACCATCTCTACGGTCACGTGCCGGCGGGGCAGGCCTATTCGACGGGCGCCTGGCTGCGGGATGTGACGGCGCTCTTGCCGCGCATCCGCGCCGAGGGAAAGCTGCCGGTCTTCGTCGGCGGCACCGGTCTCTATTTCAAGGCGCTGACAGGCGGGCTCTCGGAGATGCCTGTCATCCCCGAGGCGATCCGCCAGCGGCTGCGGGGCCGACTGCTGCAGCAGGGGCCGGAAGCTCTCTATGCGGACCTTGCCAAGGCCGATCCCGCCGTCGCCGGAAGCCTCAATCCGCAGGACGGGCAGAGGATCGTGCGGGCGCTTGAAGTCTTCGAGGCGACGGGCCAGTCGATCGCCGAATTCCAGGGGCAGGCGGGGCCAGTCATCGTCGATCCCGAGACGGCGCGCAAGATCGTCGTGCTGCCGGATCGCGCCGTACTGCACCAGCGCATCAATGGCCGTTTCGAGAAGATGCTGGAGCAGGGAGCAGAGGAAGAGGTGAAGGCGCTGCTGGCGCTCGATCTTCCCGCCGAGATGCCTGTCATGAAAGCGATCGGTGTATCGCAGATCGCGGCGATGCTGCGCAGTGAGATGAGCCGCAGCGAGGTGATCGAGCGCGGGGCGGCCGCCACGCGGCAATATGCCAAGCGGCAGATGACATGGTTCCGCAACCAGATGGATGAAAGCTGGGAGCGGTTGACATGAAGTGTTCCAGGAATGCGTGAAATATATCTTGTTCGCCATGCAGAGACGATGCCCGATCCGGAGCGCCCTCCCGCCTCCTGGGCGTTGACCGAGGCTGGCCGTACCGTGGCTGCATCTCTCAAAGGCCTATTGCCCGAACTGGTCTTCAGCAGCCCCGAAGCAAAGGCAATGCAGACGGCAAGACAGTTGACGCACCTGGAGGTGACGGCTGTCGAGGAGTTTCGCGAGCATCGAGCCGACAAAGTGGCGTGGATATCAAGCGACGATTTCGCGATATCGGTCGAGCGCTATTTCAGCGATCGGGAGAACCGGGTCTGGGGCGATTCCCATGCCGAAACGGCAGCGCGATTCAGAGCCGGTCTGAGCCATATTGCCTCGCAGCTGGACGGAGCGACGCGATGCACCGTTGTTTCCCACGGCCGCATTCTCTGCAGCTTCCTCGGGAATCTCTCTGGGACGTCCGGTTACGAATTGTGGAAGCTCCTCACCATGCCAACCGTGATAAAGCTGGCGGTCGCAGACGAGACCATGCGGATCGAGGCAATCTCCTATTTTCACTGAGCCACCGCTCAATCCTTATTGTAGAGGCTGCTCAGCGGCTTCTTCAGGATGCTTTCGCGCAGTGACATGCCACCCTCGCGGCGTGGCTGTGACGTCTGTTCGCCGAAGGCCGGCTTCGGCTGCTCGTCGCGGCGCATTTCCCGGCGCAGCGCTTCCAGGCGCGCGTCGATGGAGGTTTGCGGCGAGAGCGGCGGAGGCTCGGGCAGTGGGGCCCGGGTCTGTGGCAGGAGTGCTGGCCGATAGGGCTCGAGCGGCGCCTCGGTTGCCGACGGAGCGGCGTAGGGCTGGGCGGCGTCCTCGTCCTCGAAATCCTCGTCCGGCTCGTAATCCGTCATCGCGGAGCTGTAGCTCTGCTGGAAGGTCGAAATATCGGGGCCTGATGTGATCGCCCGCATGCGGGTGACGATGCGGCGCAGGTCGACGGTGTCCGGGTCTTCCTCGGCATGTTTGCTGGTGGCACTGTGAGCCTTTGGCAGCAGGCTGTCATCGACGCGCAGGAAGCGCATGCGCATCGGCACGCGGATCGCCTCACCGAAGGCGATCGCCTCGCCATTTCCGATCGAGGAGATGAAGCTCGTCGTCGAGATCGAGGAATTGGGGATGGCCGAGCGGATGATTTCCTGGTCGCGGTCGTTGGCGAGGCGCATGGCAAAGAGTGTCGAGCACTGCGACAGGATCGTCTGGTCGAGCTCTCCCGGGCGCTGGGTGATGATGCCGAGCGAGACGCCGTATTTGCGGCCTTCCTTGGCAATGCGGGCAATCGCCTGGCGGGTCGGAACGAAGCCGAGGTTCGGATCCGAGGGTATATAGCGGTGCGCCTCTTCGCAGACGACCAGCATGTGAATGGCGCCTTCGCTCCAGAGCGCGATTTCGAAGGCCATGCGGCAGAGCACGGACGCGACCGAATTGACGACTTCGGAGGGGATGCCGGCGAGCTGGAAGGTGCAGATCGGCCTGTTGTCGCCGGGGATGCGGAAGATCTGCGCGATGGTCTCCGTGATCGTGTCGCTGATCGTGTTATTGGAGAACATGAAGTGGTAGCGCGGATCGTTGATCGCGGCGATGATGCGCATTTTCAGCGAGCGCAGGAACGGTTTTTCGGTGCGGCCTTCCAGCCGGCCGATGCGCTCGTCGATGAGAGCAAGCAGGTCGGCGATGCGGTACGGCACCGGCGTATCGGCAGTGATCGAGCTCTTTTCCGTCTGTCGGCGCACAAGCGAACTGTCGCTGCCGCGGAAGGCGCGCTTGGCCTCCGGCAGGATATCGCGCAGCATGTCGAGCTCTTCCGGTACCGGCGGGCGGCCGCGGAAGACCACTTCGGCGAATTCCTCGAGCCGCATCAGCCAGAAGGGCAGGTCGAGTGTATCGGTATCGATGGTAACGGCGTGTTTCGGGAAGGCGGCGGCAAATTCGTTGTGCGGATCGAGGATCAGCACGCGCAGCTTCGGATCGGCCTCAATCGCCTTGTGCAGGAGCAGCGAGACGGCAGTCGATTTGCCGACACCGGTCGAGCCGACCACGGCGAAGTGCTTCGACAGCATCGAGGGCACATGGATCGCCGCTTCGATGCTTTCATCCTGTGTCAGGTTGCCGATGACTGCGGTGGCGCCCTTGCCGGCATCATAGATGCGCATCAGGTCCGCGGCGCGGATACGATGGGCGATGGCGCCGAGATGGGGATAACACGAAATGCCGGTCGAGAATTCCTCGCGGCCGTCTTCGTCGACGCGGACTTCGCCGAGCAGTTCCGTCTCGATGCGGAAGACATTGTCCTGGCCTTCGCCCCAGCCCTGGTTGCCGGTATTCATGGAGAAGACGAGGGCGACGACACGATTCCTGCCGACGCTGATCGAAATCAGCCGACCGACGGACCATAGTTCGGTGAGATCGGTGCCACCGGCTTCCGCCACGGCGGCGATGGTGGCGCGCGAACCGCTGCACGCAACGACACGCCCGAGGAAACGGTTCCCCGGCGTAAGGCTATCGCGGCGATCCTGTTCGCCTGCCTTGCCTGTCGTCATCATGTCGTTGTTCAGCAAAGGGTTACTCCCCGCAGTAAAGGACAGGATATGACCGATCCTTTAATAAATCCTTCAGCCCCAGAATTGGACGGGCTATGGGAGAAGTGATCGGCTGACCGGCCGCGGATTTTTTATTGCGGAATGCGTTGACGCTGCGAAATTTTCTGTCTATCAATTCCGCCCATGACAATTTCGAACGTTCTTATCGTGGTGGGAAAGCGCATGGGCAGGATGGTGTAACCATCCGGCGGTAGCCACCCATGCGCAAGACGAAGGCTCCTCAGGGGCCTTTTTTTATGCCCGAAATCAGGGCTTCCGGCACGAACCTCAACTCCTCAGCATCAAACGGAACAGATACATGGCGAGCACGGACAATCAAGCGGACAGCAATCGAATGACGGGAGCGGAAATCGTTCTCCGCGCGCTGAAGGATAATGGTGTCGAGCACATCTTCGGCTATCCCGGCGGCGCGGTTCTTCCGATCTATGACGAGATCTTCCAGCAGGAAGAGATCAAGCATATCCTCGTGCGCCATGAGCAGGGTGCCGGCCATGCGGCCGAAGGTTATGCCCGCTCCACCGGCAAGGTCGGCGTCATGCTGGTCACGTCAGGTCCGGGTGCCACAAATGCCGTGACACCGCTGCAGGACGCCTTGATGGATTCGGTTCCGCTCGTCTGCCTCTCCGGCCAGGTTCCCACCTCGCTCATCGGTTCGGACGCCTTCCAGGAATGCGACACCGTCGGCATCACGCGCCCCTGCACCAAGCACAACTGGCTGGTCAAGGATGTCAACGAGCTCGCCGCCGTCATCCATGAAGCCTTCCGCATTGCGCAGTCCGGCCGCCCCGGTCCCGTCGTCGTCGATATTCCGAAGGATGTTCAGTTCGCCACCGGTACCTACACGCCGCCGGCCGATCACGCGATCCAGAAGAGCTACCAGCCGAAAGTTCAGGGCGACATTAACCAGATTCACGCAGCAATCGAGCTGATGGCGAATGCCCGCAGGCCGATCCTCTATACGGGCGGCGGCGTCGTCAATTCCGGCCCGGAAGCTTCCCGCATGCTGCGCGAACTCGTCGAGCTGACGGATTTCCCGATCACCTCGACTCTGATGGGCCTCGGCGCCTATCCGGCCTCAGGCAAGAACTGGCTGAAGATGCTCGGCATGCACGGCTCCTACGAAGCCAACATGGCGATGCATGATTGCGACGTCATGGTCTGCATCGGCGCACGCTTCGACGACCGCATCACCGGCCGCCTGAATGCCTTCTCGCCGAATTCCAAGAAGATCCATATCGACATCGATCCGTCTTCGATCAACAAGAACGTTCGCGTCGATCTCGGCATCCGCGGCGATGTCGGCAATGTCCTGGAAGACATGATCCGCCTGTGGCGGGCGCTGCCGAAGAAGCCGGAGAAGGGACGCCTGGACGCGTGGTGGGCCGATATCGCCCGCTGGCGCGCGCGCAATTCCTTCGCCTATACCAAGAGCAACGACGTGATCATGCCGCAATATGCGCTGGAACGTCTCTATGAACTGACCAAGGATCGCGACACCTACATCACGACCGAAGTCGGCCAGCACCAGATGTGGGCAGCCCAGTTCTACGGATTCGAGCATCCGAACCGCTGGATGACTTCGGGTGGCCTCGGCACGATGGGTTACGGCCTGCCGGCAGCCCTCGGCGTCCAGATCGCCCATCCGGAGAGCCTCGTCATCGACATTGCCGGCGATGCCTCGATCCAGATGTGCATCCAGGAAATGTCGGCGGCGATCCAGCACAATGCGCCGATCAAGATCTTCATCATGAACAACCAGTACATGGGCATGGTGCGCCAGTGGCAGCAGCTCTTGCATGGCAACCGCCTGTCCAACTCCTATACGGAAGCGATGCCCGACTTCGTGAAGCTCGCCGAAGCCTATGGCGCGGTCGGCCTGCGCTGCGAAAAGCCTGACGATCTCGATGCGACGATCCAGGAGATGATCGATGTCAAGAAGCCGGTCATCGTCGATTGCCGCGTTGCCAATCTCGCCAACTGCTTCCCGATGATCCCCTCGGGCAAGGCGCATAATGAAATGCTGCTGCCAGACGAAGCCACGGACGAGGCGGTCGCCAACGCGATCGACGCCAAGGGCCGTCAGCTCGTATAAGAACAGATAGGTAGGAACCCCAGGATTATGAACGCACACCTTCAACCCACCGGCTCTGCCTATTTCATCTCTCCGGAAACGGCGGCCGTCGAGAACCATACGCTCTCGGTGCTCGTCGATAACGAACCGGGCGTTCTCGCCCGCGTGATCGGCCTGTTTTCCGGCCGCGGCTACAATATCGAAAGCCTCACGGTTTCCGAGACGGAGCATGCAGCGCATCTGTCGCGCATCACCGTCGTGACGCGCGGCACGCCGCAGGTCCTGGAGCAGATCAAGGCGCAGCTGGAGCGTATCGTGCCTGTTCATCGTGTGGTGGACCTCACGGTGCGTGCCCGTGAACTCGGCCAGGACCGGCCGATCGAACGGGAAGTGGCGCTTCTGAAGTTGATTGGCAGCGGTGAGACCCGCGCCGAGACGCTACGGCTTGCCGATGCGTTCCACGCCAAGGTGGTGGATGCAACGATCGATCATTTCATCCTGGAGATCACCGGCAAGTCTTCGAAGATCGACCAGTTCATCGCGATCATGAAGCCGCTCGGCCTCATCGAAGTCTGCCGCACCGGCATTGCCGCGATGAACCGCGGCGCGCAGGGCATGTAGGACTACAGCCCGGGCATGTAGAAACTACAGCCGGGGCATGTAGAAACTGCAACACAATAGCAAAACGATTGCGCCGTTGGAGATCAGAGCATTTCCAGCGGCGTTTTCCTTGCCGGTGGCGGGAAGGCGGCATCGAGCGCCTCCCAGTCCTCGTCGGTGATGTCGAGGGAGACGCAGTCGCGGTTTTCGCGGGCGCGCTCGATGTTGGAGGTCTTGGGTATGACGAAGACGCCGTCGCGTTCGAGCACGAAGGCGAGCGCCAGCTGCGCCGGGGTGGCCTGATAGGCCTTGGCGATATGGATCAGGTCCGGATGGTGCAGGATGCGGCCCTGTTCGATCGGTGAATAGGCCATGATGGGGATGTTGCGGCTCTGGCACCAGGGCAGGAGATCGTATTCGATACCGCGACGGGCGATATTGTAGAGGACCTGATTGGCGGCGACGTTCTTTCCTCCGGGAACAGACAGCAGCTCCTGCATGTCGTCGGTATCGAAATTGGAGACGCCCCAGGCGCGGATCTTGCCCGAAGCCTTCAGCGTTTCGAAGGCCTCGACGGTCTCGGCGAGCGGATAGTTGCCGCGCCAGTGCAGCAGGTAAAGGTCGATGCGGTCAGTGCCGAGGCGGTCGAGGCTATTTTCGCAGGCGGTAATCGTGCCGGTGCGGCTGGCATTCCAGGGATAGACCTTGCTGACGATGAAGGTCTCCTCACGGCGGCCCTTGATTGCCTGTCCGACGATTTCTTCGGCGCCGCCGTCACCATACATTTCGGCGGTATCGATCATCGTCATGCCGAGATCGAGGCCGGCCTTGAGGCTTGCGATTTCTTGCCTCGCGTGGCCGGCATCCTCGCCCATGCCCCAAGTTCCCTGGCCGAGAGCGGGGACTTCGGTGCCATCGGGGAAACTGATGGTGGGGATCGGGTCATCCATGGCGGTTCTGGTCCTTTGCGTCTCCGGCAGACTATCAGGTAATCCTGTCACCGTGACAATCATGTTATGGTGACAAGGGTTTAGGACAGTTATGCTGACCTAAATCCAATAAGTCGGCCACATCATCGACACATGCTTTCCGGGAGGTTTCATGCCGCTGGATACGTTTCTGGCTCTGCTGCTCTTTGCCTTCACGACGTCAATCACGCCGGGGCCGAACAACATGATGCTGTTTGCCTCGGGCGTGAATTTCGGTTTCCGTCGCACCATCCCGCACATGTTCGGCATCGGGGCAGGTTTCCTGTCGCTGCTTCTTGGCGTCGGGCTTGGGCTCGGTGCGCTGCTGCATATGGTGCCGGCGGTCTATACCGCGCTGAAGTTCGCAGGCGGCGCCTATCTCGTCTGGATCGCCTGGAAGATCGGAACGTCGCGCTCGCTGGGCGAGGGCACGAGCGGCGTGAAGCCGATGTCGTTCCTTGGTGCTGCGGCCTTTCAGTGGGTCAATCCGAAGGCCTGGGTGATGGCGGTGACGGCCATGGCGACCTATACCAATCCTGAGCTTTATCTGGCCAGCGTGCTGCTCGTCGGTCTTGCTTTTGCGGCGGTCAACGTGCCTTCTGTGTCCACCTGGGCTGGCTTCGGCTCGGCGCTTCGGGAGTGGTTGTCCGATCCGGTGCGGCTGAAATGGTTCAATATCACCATGGCATTGCTGCTCGTTCTCAGCCTCTGGCCGATGCTAAAATAGCGTCGGCTTCGTGAGCATCAGCCAGAGAATGCCTGTTACCGCGAAGAAAGCCGGGAAGCCGAAAGCGAACCAGACGCGGTAAAGGCTGAAATAGGCCGATGGCAGGGCGGCGCCCGAAGCCGCTGCGGCCCGCGCCAGATTGCGCAGCCGGATCTGGATCCAGACGACCGGCAGCCAGAAGATGCCGGTCACGACGTAAAGCAACAGCGAGAGCGCAATCCAGCTTTCCGTCAGGTCCCAGCCGATGATGCGGGCGAGAAGATAGCCTGTCACGGGCTGCAGAATGGCGGCGGTGGCGGTAAAGATCGTGTCGGCGATGACGACGGTGCCGGCGACGTGTGCGATAAGCCCGGGATCACGGGTGCGATGGGCCATCACCATGAAGAAGGCGATGCCGGCGCCGGTGCCGAAGAGCACGGCGGCACCCACCACATGGGCAAGAAGCAGCAATTCGGCGAGCATCAGCGTTCATCCAGGATGGCGAGTGCCGCAAGCGTCAGCAGCAGCGATGGCAGCACCTTGACCAGCGGCCCGAGCGGATCGAGCCAGAGCGCCGGTTCCAGAATGGTGCCGCCGGCGAGATAGGCAAGCGAGACGATGAGCATGCCGCCAAGGGCGCGACGGGCGAAGGGGCGCACGAGGACTGCGGCGCCGAGCGCGATATCGATCAGGCAGGTGATGATTGTCATCGCCATGGCCGCATCGGCTGGCATGACGCGCAGGAAATGGGCGCTTGCCTGTTCAGGTGCCAGAAGCGGGATGAGGCCCGATAGCAGCCAGAAGAGCGACAGGCCGGCAATGATGGGCGCCTTCAGGAGATAGAGGCGGGCAAACCACAGATCCTGAACGCCGGAGGGGTTGGCGGCAAGCGTCTCTGCGGCCGAAAGCGTCGGCAGACGCTGCCGGGTGGGGCGGTCCATCCTGACGCCCTCGGACATGACGGTCATGGCGGTGGAGCGCAGCGGTGAGCGCCAGCCGAGATGGCCGACGAGATCGGCAAGCCATGAGGCGGGCCGTGCGAGTGCCGGCGGGATCGAGATAACAGGCGCATCCGGCAGGCCAAGCCAGGCACGATGCAGTTTGACGAGGCTTGTCAGCGTGTGCCGTTCGGTGGCAGCCAGTTCGATGTCGCTGCCGGAGGGAAGCGTGCCTGAAATCGCAGCCGAGACTGCAGAGGCGACATCTTCGGCGGCGACCGTTTCAACCGGGCTGTCGGCATGGATGAGCGGCAGGGCAAACGGGAAGGATGCGAGTGCGCGCAGAAGTGCGGTGCCGCCATGGGCATTGCGGCCGAGCACGAGGGACGGGCGAAGGATGACATAAGGCAGGCCGGATGCCGCAAGCGCGATATCGGCAGCGCGCTTGGTGGCGAGGAAGGGCAGGTCGCTGCCGGCGCCATCCGTTCGGGCGGATATCTGGACGATGAGCGTCACGCCGGCCGGTCGCGCCGCTTGCTGGAGCGCGATCATTGCGCGTTGCTGGGTGGCCGCGAGATTGTCAGAAAGACCGTCCTGGAGGGCGCCGGCACTGTTGACGACCACGTCCTGGCCCTCCAGCACGGAGGCCCAGTCGGCCACATTGGTCATCCTCTCCAGGTCGGCCCTGATCCAGCGGATAGCGGGCTGGCGAACCCGCGCCCGGTCGGGATTGCGGGCAAGCCCGGTCACTGTGCAGCCGTCCGCAAGCAGCCGTGCTGCGATCGCCGAGCCGATGAAGCCTGTGGCACCGAGAATCAGGATGTTCATGATGGGAGACTACCCAAAAACGGCATGTCGGGCAGGGCGGGCGGTATAACGCCTGCAAGAAATTGTCTGCCTTTCATGCCGGATAGCTCAAGCGATCAGGCGGGGATCGAGTCTCGCCATGGGAATAGCGCATTCGGTGACGATCCGGGCCGCCAGAGACGGGTCAAGCGGCGGCCTGACGTGGAAGAAGGCAAGTTCCAGCGCCAGGCCGATCGCGAAAGGTCGCCTGCTGAGGGGTACGCGATTTCGATCGAGAGCATCGGCCAACTTCGGCCACAGGCGGCGAACGTAGGCAACGGGCGTCTCGGCTGGACGGTTCTCATCCGTCAATCGCGGTATTCCGAATTGCGGATGTCCGATTGTTGAGACCACGTAACGAAGCGTTTCCATCGCCATCTCTTGCGAGATCAGAGCACCGGACCTTCTCGCGGCGCCGTATGTCAGGTTGAGCAGGGAATCGTGGCTTTCCAGAAGGAAGGCATTGGGCAGGTTGCCGGTATAATAGCGGGAGCCGTCTTCGGCTTCCATGGCGATGAGATCAGCGTCGTCGCTGAGATCTCCTGCGGAAGCAATATCAAAGGCGGTGAGGACGCACGAAAAACCGCCAACCGATCCCAGGGCTCCAAACAGATCGATCGGCTGAACATGGCCGTCCGTCGCCATTTCCTGAATCACATGATCCAGCAGGGCGCGTGCAACCAGCCCTGGGCTCTCGACAGTATCTTCGGTCTCCTGCCGGCGCGGATCGACAGAGGCCGAGCTATCGGCAAGGCTCTCCATCTCGTCTCGCGGAGGCGCGGACGGAGGCGCGGGTGATCTGGTGCTGCGGCCGAATGTCGGAAGTTTCATGTGTGCGATGTTGAGATGAAGCCGTTAACGTTTGGTTAGGATCACGGCGAAAAATAAGGAGTTGCTTAATTAGCTCCATCTTCAGTCATCCCCGACGGCATTCATTTGGGACACTTCTTGACGAGAAATGCGCTTGGCGCTCCTCCGATCGCCGCATAAGATCGAGCGCTCTAGCCTGGAGAGCGCGCCATGCGGCACAGAGACGACCACGCAGATCATGACCACGATCACCATGATCATCACCACGACAACCATTATTCGGACATGCAGGCGCGTGTGAAAGCGCTGGAATCGCTGCTGACGGAGAAGGGGCTGATCGATCCGGCGGCGATCGATGCGATTGTCGAAACCTATGAGACAAAGGTCGGGCCGCGCAATGGTGCGCGTGTCGTTGCGAAAGCCTGGAGCAATGCCGACTTTGCCGAATGGCTGAAGCGGGACGCGACGGCAGCGATTGCGAGCCTCGGTTATACTGGTCGGCAGGGCGAGCACATGCGCGCCGTCTTCAACACGGCTGACACGCATAACCTCGTCGTCTGCACGCTTTGCTCCTGCTATCCGTGGTCGGTTCTCGGCCTGCCGCCGGTTTGGTACAAGGCTCCCGCCTATCGCTCGCGTGCCGTCATCGATCCACGCGGCGTGCTGGCTGAATTCGGGGTGACGCTGCCTGAGAGCAAGAAGGTTCGCGTCTGGGATTCGACGGCGGAGCTGCGTTATCTCGTCATCCCCGAGCGACCCGAGGGAACGGAGGGCATGGATGAGGAGGCGCTTGCCGATCTCGTCAGCCGCGATGCGATGATCGGCACTGCAATTGCGGGAAGCGCGAAAATTTCGGGCGCCGGCAACCCGGAGGTGGCCCGATGAACGGCCCACACGATCTCGGGGGCCAGATGGGCTTCGGCCCCGTCGCGCCGGAAGTCAACGAACCCTATTTCCATGCCGAATGGGAGAAGCGGGCGCTCGGCATCACGCTCTCCTGTGGCGCTTTTGGTGCCTGGACTATTGACGAGAGCCGGCATGCGCGCGAAAGCATTCCGCCGGCCGATTATCTTGCGGCAAGCTATTACGAGATCTGGATCCGCGGCATTGACATGCTTCTGGAGCGCCATGGCTTTGCGAACCGCGAGGAATTGCTGTCCGGCTCGAAGCTGCAGGATGGCTCGGTGCCGAAGCGAGTGCTGAAGGCCGACATGGTCGCCGGCGTGCTCGCCAAGGGTGGGCCTTGCGACCGGCCTGTCGAGGCGGCGCCGCTCTTCGTCGTCGGCGAAACTGTAAAGACCAAGAATTTCAATCCGGCCACCCATACCCGGCTGCCGCGTTATGCCCGCGCCAAGACCGGCACCATCGAGGCGGTGCAGGGCTCATTCGTCTTCCCTGATGACAATGCGCATGGCAAGGGCGAGAACCCGCAATGGCTCTATACCGTGGTCTTCGATGGTGGTGAGATCTGGGGCGAGGGGGCAGACCCATCGCTGACGGTCTCGATCGATGCGTGGGAGAGCTATCTTGAGCGTGTGTGAGGTGCCCTCTCAACTGGCCCAATCGCCCAGCCTGCCGAAGTCACCGGAAGGTGATCCGGTTTTCCCGGAGCCCTGGGCTGCGGAGGCCTTCGCCATGACCGTGCATCTGCATGAGAAGGGGCTGTTTGCCTGGAACGAATGGGCTGAGGCCCTGTCGAAGGAGTTGCACAAACCCGGCCGCGCCGACGACGGCAGCGACTATTTCGACTGCTGGGTGGCTGCTCTTTCCGAACTGCTCGTCAGCCGCGGCGTTGCGGATGCCGCCGTGATCCTCGACCTGCAGAAGAGCTGGCAAAGGGCGGCGGAAGCAACGCCGCACGGCAAGCCGATCGAGCTTGCGAACGATCCGCTGCGCTGAGTTTCAGATGCAGTTCCCGTCTCAGGATGGGAACTGCCTATAACATTCCTCTGCCACCTTGCGCAGCATGTCGCGGGAGATTTCGCCCGTCACCGCATAGCCGAGTTCGCCGTCGATCCAGTAGAAGGTTTCCACATCCTTGGCCGAGGCGAAGCGGAAGCTCGTCGTCCTGTTTTCCTTGTTGCGGCCGACGATGACCGTCAGGCGCTCGCGGCCCTGATCCTCGTACATGAACATGGCGCCCGGCCTGTCATCGACGGGTAGCAGGCGACCACCGACAAGGTGGAAGCCGAGGGATTTCAGGTCCGGAACCTTGAGATCGGGGATCGCCAGACGCTTGCCGAGCCAGGTCGCCAGATGGGCTTCCTCATTGGCGAAGACTTCGACCGGGTGGCGCACTTCGCTCGCATAGACAAGGAAGGCGGTTTCGGCCTGCTTCGGCAGGGTCTCGGATTCGGCAAGCTGCAGCGGTGGGCGCTCAAAGAGCGGCGGGATGAAGCGGTCGCTGACGGCGCCAAGCGCAAAGAGGATCACGGCGGCTGCGGCGAATGCCGAGCGTATCTTCCAGGGGGAGGTTGGCTGAACTACTGATGTCACCATCCGGAGATCGGCATCGCGGCTCTTCTCATAACCTGCAAAAAGCGACTTGATGCCGGCATTCTGCGTCTGCCAAGCGGCGACCATGGCGGCCTCCTCCGGGTTTTCCGCGAGGTAGGCTTCGACGCGGGCGCGGGCAGCTTCCGGCAATTGCCCGTCGGCGTAGGCGTGCAGGTCCGCTTCGGTCACGGCTCGATTGGTTTCGTTCATTTCGGTCTCCGAAGCGTAATCACGTTGTCGGCTTTCATATGTTCGCTCATGCGCTGGCGTGCGCGCGACAGGCGCGACATGACTGTGCCGATCGGGATCTCCAGCATGGCGGCGACTTCGCTGTAGCTGTAGCCTTCGATGACCACGAGCATCAGTACGGAGCGGTAGTCCTCGGACAGGCTGTTGAGAGCCTGTTCCAGCCGCAGGCGCTCCAGCGGATCGGCCTGAGTATCGGAATTGGCGATATCCTCGGCGGCATCGAGTTCGACCAGCCGGTCGCGGGGGCTTGCGCGGCGGGCGTTGCGGTAAAGATTGGTCATCGTCGTCAGGACCCAGCCGCGCAGGTTGATGCCGCGCCACTGGCCGCGCCGGGCCAGGACCTTTTCCACGCAATCCTGAAGCAGATCCTCGCCTTCGGCATCCGAGCGGGTGAGGCTGCGGGAATAGCGGCGAAGCGAGGGGAGGAGGGCCAGGATCTGGCCCTCGAACGTATCGGGTGGGGGCGTCTTCACGCTGGCCTCATCAGGGCTTTGCGACATCCCAGGAACCGCCGACGCCATCGCCGGTGATATCGCCGGACTTCGTGTCCTTCACCCAGTAATAGAGCGGCATGCCGTCCTTGGCCCACTGCTTCTTTCCATCCTTGCGTTCGACGAGCGAGTATGCACCATCGGCTTTGGCGTCGCTAGCAGCGAGGAAGGGCGGCCAGTTGGTGGCGCACTTGTCGTAGCAGTTCGTGACGCCTTTTTCGTCCTTCTTGTAGGTGTAGAGCGTCATGCCCTTTTCGCCGGCGAGGACCTTGCCCTTGGCCGTTTCGACCTCGGTGATGGCGGGGGCGGCGAAGGCTGCAGTGGCGGTGGCAGCGACGACTGCAAGCACGGACAGGAATTTCACGGACTTCATGGTCTCTCTCCTCGGGTTAGGCACGCATTTTTGCGATACCTGACATGAGACACGTCAGGGCTTGGTTTTATTCCCGTCTGTTTTTCAAACGTCAGTTCGGATTGAAAACAACATGGCAGTCCCGTCCGGCCGCCTTGGCGCGATAGAGGGCGTTATCGACGTTACGCAGCAATTCGGCGCGGCGGCGGCCGCCCAGCGGAGCAAGTGCCGCACCGATGCTCAGGCGGGCGCGGATGATGTTTCCTTCGATGGTAAAGGGGCTGCGGAAGGTCGCGAGAAGACGTTCGGAGACGGCGACAAGCGCTTCGGTGTTCGGCGGGTTCGGAACGAAGATCGCGAATTCGTCGCCGCCCATGCGGATGACGATATCGCCGGAGCGGATGACCGAGCGAATACGGCTTGCCGCTTCGCGCAGCACTTCATCGCCGATATGATGGCCGAGCGTATCGTTGATCGACTTGAAGCCGTCCATGTCGAGATAGAGGGCGCCGAAGGTCTGGCCGGAGGCAAGGGCTGCTTCCAGCGCGCGGTCGACGATGGCATCGAGCGCTGATCGGTTGAGGAAGCCCGTCAGCGGATCGGTCATGGCGGCGGTGCGCAGGCTGTTTTCGGCAAGGCCCATGACGAAATTCGCCTTCTGCAGCCGCAGAAGCGCGCTGGCCACACGGGCGAAACGGCGAAGATTGGTGGCCTCCTGTTCGGTGAACAGCCGCGGCTTCTGATCAAGGATGCAGAACGCGCCGATTGCCAGGTCGCTTTCAAGTTCCAGAGGTGCACCGGCATAGAAACGGAAATGCGGCGGGCCTGTCACATAAGGTGCGGTGCTCAGTTCCGCATCCTGTTCCAAATCGGGAACGACGACCATGTCGTTGGCGAAGACGACGCGGGTGCAGAAGGAGAGGTCGCGCGGGCATTCGGAAAGCTGCATGCCCGCTTCGCCGGCAATGCGCAGCCAGTCCTCATCGACGATGTTGACGGCGGCATAGGGCATTGCGAATGCATTCTTGGCGAGCTCGGCAAGCGCTGCAAGCTCGGGCGTCGGGCTGCTGCTGATGGCGCTCAGCGAGCGCACGGCAAGCAGTCGCTGCGGTTCGTTGACTGGAATTCGGATAGTCTGCCCCACTCGGATCTCCGTCTCTGTCAAAGACAGGGGATAGAAATGGCCCTATTGAAAATCTCGGCAAGGGCTAAAATTCGCCAGCGTTAACTGGCAGTTGCCGTGGGCGGTGTCGCGGCCGGGCGCTGCCGATGACGCTAGCGAGGCTAGGCAGGGCGATGGAAAGGTTCTAGTGTCGGTTCGCCTGCGTGACTGGCGAGACAGATGGAGAACCATCGGGAAGCGCAGGCTGCCGCTGCCGCTCGCCTGGGCACCAAGATAGTAACTCCTGTAACCTGTGCCATGCCCCATGCAGAACCAGAATCCCCGCCTTATCGAAGCCCTTTCGCAACTTGATCAGCTCACCAATTGGGAACAACGCCCGCGCGGCGAAATGCGTGTCGGGCTTGAACCGATCCTCGATCTCTCGGCGCGTCTCGGCAATCCGCACCGCGCCTTCCGCTCGATCCATGTGGCAGGCACCAAGGGCAAGAGCTCGACCTGCGCACTGCTTGAAGCCGGATTGCGCCATGCCGGCATTTCCGTCGGGCGCTATGCCTCGCCGCATGTGGAGCATATTTCCGAGCGCGTCAGCGTCAACGGCCAGCCGGTCGAAGAGGCCGTGCTCGCCGAGGCGCTGTTCCTGGGCCTTGATGCGCTCAGGCAAGCAAGGACGGAAGGGACGGCAGCCGAGGCTGCAACATGGTTCGACATACTGACAGCGGCGGGTTTCCTGATTTTTCGCGATGCGGGCGTTCAATGGGCCGTTGTCGAGACAGGGCTCGGCGGCCGGCTGGATTCGACCAATATCGTCGACAGCGATGTTTCGATCGTCACCAATATCGGCCTCGAACATACGGAGATTTTGGGCAAGACGCGGGCGGCGATCGCCTTCGAAAAGGCCGGCATCATCAAGCCGCATACGACTGTCGTGACACCGCTTGAAGCGGATGACGAGGCGGGGGCGGTGATAGCCAGGCGGGCAGCCGAGATCGATGCGCGTCTGATCCGGCCGGATCTTTCGCAAGCGTCGACGATAGCCGGGCGCAATGCCGCAGTCGCGGGTGCCGCGCTCGATGTGCTCGGTGAACTCGGCGTCAGGGCGCGCGAGGGCAAGGCGGTCGGCGGATGGCTTGTTGATGCCGAGGCCGAGCGGGAATCGCAGCTGCCGGGGCGGCTGGAGCGATTTACCGTGCCTGTCCCGGGCCGTGCCGCGGCCAGCAATGTTGCCGTTGCGCTCGACGGCGCGCATGTGCCGTTCAATCTCGAAGCGGTGCTCGACGATCTCTCCGGCATGGAAGGATTTGCCGGATCGGGCATTGCTGTCGTGGCGATCGCGGCCGACAAGGATGCAGCGGGGCTTCTCGAGGTGATGGGCCGCCATGGCGTCTCGCCGATCTTCACCTCGGTCTCCGATCGTTTCCGTTCTCCTGCCGAATTGCAGAGGCTTGCCGGTCAGATCGGTCTCGCGAGCGACGTGATCGAGGATCCGCAGACTGCCTATGAAAAGGCGCTCGAACGGGCAGCCCGCTCCGGCGCCTGGGTGATCCTGACGGGATCGCTCTATCTCGTCGGCCTGCTGCGTGAACGGGTCATCAACGAGGCGGTGAAGAGCTAGCTCGCCTCAAGGAAAATTCCGCCTTGCCTATGCGAGGCGAATCCTGCCAAGTCGCTTCCATGCAATTCGCCCCGCAACAGGATGAAGCCCTGAAGGCCGTTTCGAACTGGCTGAAGGAGGGCAGGTCGCCGCTCTTCCGTCTGTTCGGCTATGCCGGAACGGGCAAGACGACGCTTGCCAAGCATTTTGCCGAGCATGTGGATGGCGATGTGCTGTTTGCCGCATTCACCGGCAAGGCTGCACAGGTACTGCGCTCGCGCGGGGCGTCGAACGCCAAGACCATCCACTCGCTGATCTATCGGCCGCGCGGCGAGGAAGAGGTGGAGGACGAGGAAACCGGCAAGACTTCGATCGCACCGATGTTTTCCATCAACCGCCAGAGTCCGGTCGCCAAGGCTGCGCTGATCATTGTCGACGAATGCTCGATGGTGGACGAGGCGCTCGGCAAGGACCTGATGAGCTTCGGCACGCCGATCCTGGTGCTCGGTGATCCCGGCCAGCTGCCGCCGGTCACGGGCGGCGGTTTCTTCACAAACCAGGAACCGGATTATCTGTTGACGGACATCCACCGGCAGGCGCGCGACAATCCGATCATCAAGCTCGCCATGCAGGTGCGTGAGGGCAACGAGATCATGTATGGCGACTACGGCAAGGCGCAGGTGATCTCGAAGAACGAGGTGACGCAGCCGCTGGTGATGGATGCCGATCAGGTGCTTGTCGGCACAAACAAGACGCGGCGGCGCTATAACCAGCGCCTGCGGGAACTCAAGGGTTTTACGACCGAACATCCACAAACCGGCGACAAGCTGGTCTGCCTGCGCAACGACCCGGCAAAGGGCCTGCTCAACGGCTCGCTCTGGCAGGTCATGACCTCATCCAAGGAAACGACCAAGCCGGGCATCAATCTGCTGGTGCGCCCCGAAGATGACGACATGGATCGGGGGGCTGCCAAGATCAAGCTCCTGAAACAGGCTTTCGAGAATGTGGAAGGCGAGATCCCCTGGAACACACGCAAGCGCTATGACGAGTTCGATTACGGCTATGCGCTGACGGTTCACAAGGCACAGGGTTCGCAGTGGAACAATGTCGTGCTGTTCGACGAAAGCTGGGCTTTCCGCGATACGCGCGAGCGCTGGCTTTACACCGCGATTACACGTGCAGCAGAAACGCTGACGATTGTCCGCTAAACTTGGCGTTCCCTAAAGTTTGGCGATCACGGTCGTGCGGGATGCGGTGGCGGCCGCAGCCGGCGTGGGGAGAATCAAGCCTGAACGATGCCGAGGAGAACCGCCTTGGCGATTGCCTGGAAGCGGTTGTTGGCATGGAATTTCAGAATGATGTTGGCTTCCAGTCCGCGCGCTTCCTCATGCTTGAGGTCGAGGGCGCGGGCAATGCGCTGCGTCGAATAGCCCTCTGACATCAGCTCCAGGCATTGGCGCTCCTGATCGGTCAGGCTTGCCGGATCCCTGTTGTCGTTGATCGGTGGCAAGTCGAGACTGCTGTCATATTCGAGAAGATCGCTCACCTGCTGCAACTGCCGGTGCAAGGTCGACATCTCGGCCGTCAGCTCGCGCTTGCGCTGGGAAAGGGCCTCGCGGAAGATCGACTCGGCCTCTTCCTGTGAGACTGCGCTGCGCAGGACCTCCATCAGCTCCTGTATGACCGCGATCGGCATGCCGGTTTCGCGGCAAACGGTGATGACCGCCATACGCATGACGTCATCCTGATCGTAAACGCGCATCAGGCCGATGCGGTTTGCGGAAATCAGGCCCTTCTCTTCGTAGAAATGCAATGTCCTGTGCGTGACGCCGAAAGCGTTCGCCATGTCGGCGATGGCAACGGGACCTTGTGGAATATCCGGCGGCAAAGCAGCCGAAGGCAGGAACCGGTATTTCGACCGGGCCTCCGAAGCAATACCGGCGGCAGCAAACAAACGTTTGGAACCGTCTGGCATGAACCCTCCTGGGGCAGGTAGTTGCACCTGATGCGGCTTTGCCAGTTGCTTCCGGAGCGCGGCGAGTGGGGTTTCCTCTAGCGTTCTTATCGTTGGAAGAAGCAGTACTCGGCGTACTTGACTCGTTTACGCAGCGCTCACTTTATGCGCGGACGGTTTCTTTTGTAAGTGCTAAAAATAACCGTTTTTAAATGGGATAGCAATGTCAGGGCATCCCGGTCCACCTCTTGCTCGGGTGTGTGGTATAGAGGAACCACAGTGTTTTCCGCCATTCACGAATGATCTTCGAAGGGAACGGAAATTACTGTTTCCGGTACGCTGATGATGCCGGTCGTCATGGGAGGCGTGGCCATCAAGGCCAGGCATGAATGCATACGCGAATCTGATTGGCCTTCGCTGCCGCCTTGGCTTAAAAGCAGGGCCAGTCCCCACCCCAGACGGATATCGCCATGCCCGCCAAACTCTCCGTGAACCTCAATGCAATCGCCATGCTGCGCAACCGGCGCGACCTGCCCTGGCCAAGCGTGGAAGGGCTCGGGCGCATCGCGTTGCAGGCCGGCGCTTCGGGCCTGACCGTGCATCCGCGGCCGGACCAGCGGCATATCCGCTTTTCCGACCTTCCCGTCATTCGCAACCTGATCGACGACGAATTTCCAGAGGCCGAATTCAATATAGAGGGCTATCCGACGGAGGAATTCCTGGAGCTTTGCGCCAAGGCCCAGCCCGAGCAGGTGACGCTCGTGCCTGACGATCCCTCGCAGGCGACCTCCGATCACGGCTGGGATTTCCGCAAGCATCAGGCATTCCTGACCGATGTCGTGGGACGGCTGAAGAAGATGGGATTCCGCGTTTCGCTTTTTGCCGATGGCGATGGCGACGCGGAGGCTGTGAAAGCCGCGAAAGCGACGGGTGCTGACCGGATCGAACTTTATACCGGCCCCTATGGCGGCTGCTACGATGCGCCTGAAAGGGCGGGGCCGATCCTCGAAGGGCTCGGCAAGACGGCGGATGCGGCGCTTGCCCTCGGCCTTGCTGTCAATGGCGGCCATGACCTGACGGTGGACAACCTGCCAGCGCTGGTGAAGCGCATTCCCGATCTCGCCGAGGTTTCGATCGGCCACGGGCTGACGGCCGATGCGCTGGAATATGGCATGGCGGAAACGGTGCGCCGCTTCTGCCGGGCATGCGGCCAGAAAATCTGACAAGAAAGGCCCGCCCTCTGTGGATGAAAGGGCGGGCATTCGAGCGGCGCGCGTCCATTCGGACGCACAAAGGCCGCTCTTACGAAAATCGATTCCGATCTTCGGGCCGATGCTGCGGGCCGGCTCAGGCGATGAGAGCGGCCTTGTTGGCGATGAAGTAATCCTTCAGCGACTGCGGTTCTTTGCCCGTCAGCTTGGTGAAGTCATCGGTGACGATGTCGAACTTGCCAGCGCGGATATTGGCGTCGGCAGAGACGAGCATGTCGGCAACGAAGCCCGGCAGGCCGGCGCCGCGGAGGCCCTGGCCGAGCTGCTCGTCGGTCACGGTGACGACGTCCAGCGGCTTGCCGGTGGCCTCGGTGGCGATGGCGGCGATCTCCTTTGATGTCAGCGACTGTTTGCCGGTCAGCGTGTAGATGGCGCTTGCCGAGATGCCGGCTGCAAGAGCCGAGGCAATGGCGAGCGCGCAGTCGTCACGCGAGATGGTCGAGATCTTGCCGTCACCCGCCGAGGTGAACCATTTTCCGGCCTGCAGATTGTGCGGCATGCTGTGCATGTAGTTGTCGTGATACCAGGCGTCGCGCACGATCGTGTAGGGGATGCCGCTTTCCTTGATGGCATTTTCGGTGCCGAGGTGGTCGGGCGCGAAGGTGATGAGCGAATTATCGGGGGCCGGCATCGAGGTGTAGGTAATGTGTTTCACCTTGGCCTTGACGGCGGCGGCGACGGCGGCCTTATGCTGGATCAGGCGCTTGCCGGGTGTGTCGAGCGCGTCAGTGCTGATGATCAGCAGGCGGTCGACGCCGGCAAAGGCGGCTTCGAGGCCGGCGGCATCATCGAAATCCGCCTTGCGGGTGACGACACCCTTGGCAGCGAGACCGGCGAGCTTTTCCGGGCTGCGGGTCGCGGCGATGATGTTTGCCGGAGCGACCTCGTAGCTTTCGATCAGGTGATGGACGACACGCTGGCCGAGCTGGCCTGCTGCGCCGGTGACGAGAATGGTTTCGCTCATGATATCCTCTATAGTGGTTGACAGGTGGTCTCAAAAAGAGAGTAACACTAGAATAGGAATTGACCCGATGCTGTAAAGAAGGCAGTTTTTCGGGAGTTCGTTACCAAAAGGGAACCAGCTCATGGCCGGAACCATCGTTAGCCTGAAGGAAAGAACGCGCCAGTCGGCAGTGCCCGCCGATGGGCAGGGCGGCGCGCGGCGCGAGATCGACCTAGCCAGTCTGGATTTTACCAATTGTCCGGTGCGGGACGTGTTGCAGCAGATCGGCGGCAAATGGTCGACCCTGCTTCTGGAGGCGCTCGCCAAGCAGCCCTATCGCTTCGGCGAGTTGCGCCGGATGATCCCGGATATTTCCCAGCGCATGCTCACCCAGTCGCTGCGCGACCTGCAGCGCGACGGCTATATCGAGCGGGAGGTTTTTCCGACGAAGCCGCCGAGCGTGGAATATCGTATGACCGATTTCGGCCGCTCGCTCTATACGGCGCTGTCGCAGCTTCTGAACTGGGCCGAAGCGAACCATGACGGAGTTCGGGCCGCCCGGCTTCGCTTCGACGCCGATGCTGTGTAGAGCGCAATTCCGGACGCAAAACCGCTGCACACTTTTGCTGGAATTGCTGTAGAGGATCAGGCGGACAAGCCGCCTGATCCTGAATGATTACTTCTCGCGGCCTTCCGTCAGGAAGAACAGGAAGGCGACTGCCGGGAAGCAGAAGCCGATCCAGGCCGCCATCGTCCAGCCACCCGTTGCATAGGCCCAGCCGCCGAGCGCCGAACCAATGGCGCCGCCGGTGAAGAAGGTCGCCATGAAGAGGCCGTTCAAGCGGCCACGATGTTCCGGGCTCAGCCCGTAGATGGCGCGCTGGCCGCAGACGAGATTGGTGGTCACGCCGAAATCCAGGAGGATCGCAGCAGCCGTCAGCAGGATGAGCGCCATCAGCGAGCCATCGGTGGCGAAGTGGCTGATGAGGAAGGAGCCCATGCCGAGCAGCATGGCGAGCGTGGATGCGACCTTCGTCATGCCGCGATCGGCCAGACGGCCGGCAATCGGCGAGGCAATGGCGCCGGCGGCACCGGCAAGCGCAAAGAGAGCGATGCCGCTCTGCGAGATGCCGAAGGCGGGGCTGGCGAGCAGCAGCGGCGCAGTCGTCCAGAACAGGCTGAAGGCGCCGAACATGCCGGCCTGATAGAGGGCGCGGCGCTGCAGCACGCGCGAGTTCACCGCAAGATGGCCCATGGAGGCCAGCAGTTCACCGTACCGCAGCTTGGTGTGGGGGACGCGGACCGGCAGGTTGGCGCGCAGCACGATGCCGAGGGCGATCATGACCGCTGCAGTGACATAGTAGACCATATGCCAGGACGAGGCTTGGGCAACGAGGCTCGCGAAGGGGCGGGCGAGCATGATGCCGCAGAGCAGGCCGCTCATGACATTGCCGACGACCTGGCCGCGCGTCGCGTCCGGCGCCATGCTGGCGGCGAAGGGGACGAGGACCTGCGCTGCGACCGAGGCGAGACCGATACAGAGCGAAGCCGTCAGGAACATGCCGGGCGTGGAGGAGAAGGCCGCGCCGACGAGGGCAAGGGCGGAGCCGACCGTCAGTGTCAGGATGAGACGGCGATTTTCGAAGAGGTCGGCAAGCGGCACCAGGAGCAGAAGGCCGAGACCGTAGCCTATCTGCGTGAGCGTGACGATGAGGCCAGTTGCGGCAGGCGAGAAACCGAGATCGGCGCTGATCAGGCCTGCCAGTGGCTGGCCGTAATAGAGGTTGGCGGCGACGAAGCCGCAGGAGGCTGCAAAAAGGAAGGTTAGCCAAGGGGATAGGGCGCGAGGCAAGGCCGCATCCTGAGTGGTGGCTGAAACGCTCATCAGAAACTCCAATAGGCAATGATTGGGAGGATTGAATGCAATTTTATCGTTTGCCGCCACCCGATCCCTGACCGGATGACGGTATTTCTGTCATCAAGTTACGAGACGCATTGCGGCCTCGGCCGCAGCCATCATCTCTTTCTCGCCGCGTCCCGTCCTCCCGATGACGCGAAAGCCCTTCGTCAGGCAGAGAAATGTGAGGGCGGTCGTATCGGCATCCACAGTTGACGGGATCGTGCCATCGGCCTGGCCGATGCGGATGAGATCGGCCATCAGCTTTTCATCAGCGGAAAAGGCGGCGGCCACATGTTCCGCAGTCTCCTCGTCGAGCAGCGAAATGTCGTTTGCGCCACCGACGACGAGGCAGCCCTTGAGGCCCGCTTCGCCGTGGGAAAGCTCGGCGTAATACAGGACCATCTGGAAGACCTTTTCGCGGCCCGTCTTTACGGATGCGATCTTCGCCTCCAGCCGGCCGCGGCCGAGCTGGCGATAGCGCCTGAAGGCGGCAAGAAAGATGCCGCGCTTATCCTTGAAAGCCTTGTAGACGCTGCCGGAGGCAAGGCCCATGGCCTCGGTCAATTCGCTGATGGAGGCGGCATGGTAGCCGCGCTCGGAGAAGACGCGCAAAGCCGCATCGAGTGCCGAGTCCATGTCGAACTCGCGCGGGCGGCCGCGGCTGCGGGTTTTCGGGTCAGGTGTGAGGGTGTCAACGGTCATGGCGCCTAATTAGGGAATGACCGTTTCCAAATCAAGTAAATTTTCTGCCAGGCAGCAAAATCAGAGGTCGAGCACCCAGGTCTGGCCGTTCGCTTCCGGGCCGAACATGCGATGTCTCTCTTCGGAGACAAGCCGGAAGCCGGCCTTCTGATAGATGGCACGGGCGGTGTGGAGGAAGTCGTTGGTCCAGAGCGAAATCTGCCGGTACCCCTTCCGGCGGGAGAAGGCGATGCACTCGTCGACGAGTTGCCTGCCAAGGCCGAGACCGCGGGCGGCCCTGTCGACATAGAGCAGGCGGAGCTTGGCAATGCCATCGCCACCATTGGTGATCAGCACCGAGCCGAGATTGATGCCGCCGCGCTCGGCGATCCAGCAATATTCCATCTCGGGATCGAAACTGGCGAGGAACTTGCCGGCGACGTCGGCGACCAGCCCCTCGAAGCGCAGGTCCCAGCCATATTCCTCGGCATAGAAACGTCCCTGGCTCTGGACGATCCAGCCGATATCGCCGGCGCGATGCGGGCGGATGACGGGGGCTGCCGGTTTTGCCTGAGGATCGAGGATCGCGCGGATCGTTCGCATGGCGGCAATGGCGGCCTGCGGCTCGCCATCGGCGAGCGTATTGAAGCGGGCGGCGATCTGGGCGTTGGAGCGGCTGCCGAGCTCTTCGAACTGGGCGCGACCCCTGGCGGTGACAGTCAGAATCTGGCTGCGCTGATCGGCCGGATCGGGCGTTGCCTCAATGAAGTGTTCTTCGCGAAAGCGCTTGAGGATGCGGCTGAGATAGGCGGGATCGAGCTGCAGGTCGCGGGCGAGGGCGCCGGCATTGACGCCATCATGGGCGCCGATCTCGAAGAGCACACGCGCATCGGTCAGCGTGAAGGGGGTATCGAGATAGGCCTTGTTCAGAAGGCCGAGGAAGTTCGTGTAGAAGCGATTGAATTCGCGGGCGGACTCGATGAGGGCAATATCGGTCATGGCAGGGTCTCCTACAGCACCGGCCCGAAAATCCGTTTCGATTTTCGGTAAGCCTGATGCGCAGATTCAAAGAGATAGAACACCGTGCGTCAGAATGGACGCACGGCGTTCTATCGAAACCCTGCTGCTTTTATTTGACTGAGTCAACTAAATTGATGGCTCAGGCCGCGTCTTCTTCTTCGTTTGGGAGCTCTCCCTCGAACGCGAAATCGACAGCGGCGCGGGCGTGGATTGTCGTCGTGTCGAAGCCGGGCAGGGGCAGATGATCGGGATCGAGGATCAGGCAGATCTCGGTGCAGCCGAGGATGATGCCATCGGCGCCCTTGGCGTGGGCGCGTTCGATCACGGCCATCAGTTTTTCCCGCGAGCTGTCGAGCACCTTGCCGGCGCAGAGCTCGTTGAAGATGATGTCATGGACGGTGGTGCGGTCGGCGGCATCAGGCACGACGATGTCGAGGCCGAGGCTCTTCATGCGCTCGGTATAGAAGCCGTGCTCCATCGTGTATCGCGTGGCGAGTAGCAGCGGGCGCTTGCAGCCTGCTGCGTGAATCGTCTTGGCGGTCTCGTCGATGATGTGGATCAGCGGCACGGAGATATGTGTCGCAACCTCGGGCGCGATCAGATGCATGGTGTTGGTGCAGATCAGCACGCAATCGGCACCGGCAATCTGCAGACGCAACGCAACATCGCCGAGGCGCGAGGCAGCCTTGTCCCAGGCGCCGGCCTTCTGCAGGGCAACGATCTCTTCGAAATTCACCGAATGCATGGTCAGTTCGGCAGAGGCTAGGCCGCCCAGGCGCTCACGCACCATTTCGTTGATGAGACGATAGTAAACTGCCGAACTTTCGAAGCTCATGCCGCCGATGAGGCCGATTGTTTTCATGGATGCTCGCTCCCTGGAGTGTTTTCTGATGTCCTGATGATGCTGCAGATCGGGCGCGATGTGTTTGCGTTGTTTGTTCTTTTGCATCGTTCTGTGCTATACTTTTGCACCATTTTCGATTTCTCTGCAAAATTTCAGCGTGGACTTTTCATGATCGACGATCGCGACAGGCGGATTCTCGATATCCTGCAAGAGAATGCAGGCATCTCCGTGACCGAGCTTGCCGAACAGGTGGCGCTTTCGGTTTCCGCCTGTTCGCGGCGCATCCAGCGGCTGGAAGAGACCGGCCATATCGCGCGGCGCATCGTCGTGCTCGATCGGGAGAAGATGGGCGTGCCGACGACCGTCTTCGCGCTTGTGAAGACCGCACATCATTCCGACGAGTGGACCGAGAGTTTTCGGCGGGCGATCAGCGATATCCCCGAGATCGTCGAGGCGCACCGGCTGACCGGCAACTACGATTACATCCTCAAGATCGTGCTGCCTCGCGTCGAGCACTACGACGTCATCTACAAGCGCATCGTACGCCGCATCGAGCTTTTCGATGTCTCTGCCTCGATCTCCATGGAACTGATGAAGAGCGGCAACTCCATACCTGTCTCCTATGCCTGAAGTCGTGGGCAGGCATGCTGAAACGGCGGTTGAATCCTTCCTGCGAAAGGCGACATTTGCTGCAGCGAAATGACGAAAGGGTAGGGTCATGAGCGAACATCATGTCGTCGTTGTCGGCGGCGGCTTCGGCGGGCTGCAGCTCGTCAACGGGTTGAAGGGGGCGGGCGTGAAGATCACGCTGATCGATCGGCGCAACCATCATCTCTTTCAGCCGCTTCTCTATCAGGTGGCAACCACGATCCTGTCCACTTCCGAGATCGCCTGGCCGATCCGCCACCTCTATGCCGACCGGCCCGAGGTGACGACGCTGCTCGGCGAGGTCAATGGCGTCGATGCACAAGCAAAGACCGTTACGCTGCGCAGCGGCATGGTGCTGAACTACGACACGCTGGTGCTGGCGACCGGCGCCACGCATGCCTATTTCGGCCATGACGAATGGGAACCGGTCGCACCCGGCCTGAAGACGCTGGAAGATGCGACGACGATCCGCCGCCGTGTGCTGCTTGCCTTCGAGCGGGCGGAAGTGGAAAGCGATCCCGCGGTGCGCGATGCGCTCCTGACCTTTTCCATCGTCGGCGCAGGCCCGACTGGTGTCGAGCTTGCCGGCATTATTGCAGAGCTCGCGCATTTCACGCTGCCCAAGGAATTCCGCAATATCGATACGCGCAAGACCCGTGTCGTGCTGATCGAGGCAGGACCGCGCGTGCTGCCTGCCTTTGCCGAGGATCTCTCGGCCTATGCGCGGAAGGCGCTCGAAAAACTCGGTGTCGAGGTGCTGACGGGAACGCCGGTGACACAGTGCACTGCCGGTGGCGTAACCATGGGTGAGGCCTTCATTCCGAGCCGGACCATCGTGTGGGCGGCGGGCGTGCAAGCCTCGCATGCGGCGCTCTGGCTTGGCGTGCCGGCCGACCGGGCAGGGCGCACCATCGTCGAAAAGGATCTGACGGCACCGGGCCTGCGGGATGTCTTCGTGATCGGTGACACGGCCTCCGTAACCCAGGAGAATGGCAAGCCGGTGCCGGGTATTGCGCCGGCTGCCAAGCAGCAGGGCGGTTATGTCGCGAAGGTGATCCGGGCGCGCATGTCCGGCAAACCCGCGCCTGCGCCATTCAAATATTTCCATCAGGGGAGCCTGGCAACGATCGGCAAGAGTGCGGCGATCATCGATTTCGGCCCTTTCAAGCTCAAGGGCTGGCTTGCCTGGTGGATCTGGGGTCTTGCCCATATTTACTTCCTGATCGGCACCCGCTCGCGTTTCAGCGTCGCTTGGAACTGGTTCTGGATCTATATGAGCGGCCAGCACAGCGCTCGGCTGATCACCCAGCGCGAGACGATGCGCGACGACGGCTAGCAAAAGGCGCACCCGGTCGCGACAGCCGGCGCTGACGAAATATCGTCCACTCCGGCCGGATACGGATGTTCCCGAGCTATCCGGAAATTGCGCGGCTGTAGGGGCATGACTGTACGTGTCGCGAGGGCGGGAATTCTATCCCGCCCGTTCATACCGGCTTATTGCCAGCTGCCGTTGGGCAGGCGGCCGTGATAAGGCGTGTCGCGGCAATGTCCCCACGGGCCGAGCCAGTAGCCGGGAGGGCAGGGGTTGGCTTCGACCGGCGGATAGTACGGAGGGGGATAGTAGGGCGCTGCATAGCCCGGACGGGCCGCCAGACCAAAGGCGGCGCCTGTCGCAAGGCCCAAGCCATACCAGCCGGCATTGTTCCAGCCGCGCCAATGATCGATGAAGACGGCGGCAGGTCCGGAGGAGCCGGCAAGGCTCCCTTCCAGCACTGAAACGTCGAAAGTCAGAGTCGTGCCCTCAAGCTTGGGCGATTTCAGCGTGACGACAGCATCGGCAATGTTTGAGCCACCGCCGAGGACTGAGACGGTGGCATTGGGTGGATCCGCATCGAAATTGTCAGGTCCGGTCCCCCATTGCTTGACGAGTTCGTCCGTTGCCAGATGGCCGGCTGCCCGGACGGGCCGGTCTGCGAAGATGATGGCGTTTGAGGAGACGCCCGTCTGGGTCAGCTTGTCTCCTTCAAGCTTCGCGCCATCCGAATTGACGACGATCAGCGATGCGACCGGTCCCTGGCGACTGACCTGGCCGATAGTCTTCTCGAGCGGAACATGCGGCTTCGGGGCTGCGTCCTGAGCGAGAGCGCTGCCGCCGAGCAACGCTAGAGTAGCTGCAAGCAACAGTTCGATCGTTGATGTGCGTGTCATCGATACCTTCCTTTTGGGGATGCTGATTGCCACTGGTCGATGCGGTAGCCGCCTAGCCGCCACCATGCTCGGCGGCATAGGCGATGCCTGCCTGCACTTCGGCCATGGCCTGCTCGATGAGGCCGACGGCCCGCTCCTTGTGCCCGCCCTTGTTGGGAGTGGCGCGACGCAAGGCAGCGAGGGCGTTTTCGAGGGCACGCATCGCCGCGTCCATATTGCCCTGGTTAGCCATGGCAGGTGAGGCCGCGAGCGTTGCCGCCGGTCCGGCAGCCAAGGCGACGCCCATTCCGGCAAGGAGATTTCGGCGTGCGAGAATGAGTTCAGGCATGTCATTTCCTTTCGCTGCGGTTGGGTTGTCTATTCGGAGGCGGTCAGTGTTACCCGGAGCACGCCGGTTGCGATGTTGATGCCGGTTTCGCCGTCAACGGAAAGCGGCTGCAGAGAGAAAGACTGATCATTGCCGCCGACGAGCGCATTGGCCCCGACGCCGACGCCCACGGATGCGCCTGCGCCGACGCCGACATATTTGCCGGCAAGCGCGCCTTTCGGGACGCCGCGCATTGCGGATGCGACACCCCAGATCAGATGGCCCTGATCCACCTTGCCAAGCTCGATGCCATATTCATCGATGCTGCCGGTGTAGTTTTCGGGCTGTCCGCCATCGGGCTTGAACTGACAATTGAGTGACTGCTTGCGGCTCAATATCTCTCCGACGCCCTTCGAGACGTCGCAGGAGAGGATGCCGATCTTTGCAAGATCGGCATGGCCCGGCCCTGCAGTCGCGGCCAGTATGGCCATGACAAGCATTATTCCAGCGGTGCTTTTCGAGATATTCATGATGAAGTCCCCTTTTCCATCAAGTTGCGACAAGGCAGGACGCGCAGCTACTGTCAGGCAGGCTGGCCGTCGTAGGGAGTGCTGCGGCAATGTCCCCACAGGCAATGCGAGAAAGTAAAGGTACGACGGAGGTCTAGATCGTCGTTTTGAGCATCGATCTTCTAAAGTTGCAGATATGCGAAATCGACGGCCCGACGTATGTACGCAGCCGGATGCTACTACGGATACTTCAATTATATCCGCCCATTACTGACTACTTTATGAGGCATCGCGAACATACATTGGCTTTGATATGCCGAAATATGCCTGAGCGACATAATGAGTCGTAAATAGAACATTTATCCAAGCAGTTACTTATTGCGCGCGCTGGATAGACTTGGGGAGTTCGGTCTTTGGGAAGGGTTGGTTGTGATCTTCCCATCGCTGCAGCCTCAGCGAGAATGCGTGGGGGAACGGGGAGAATCTCGCGTTCGGGAGCGGATGATCGGGCATTCGCTCATGCCGCCGCACCCAGCTCCACGGGCAGAGCCTGTCGGGCAGTTGCTCTGACGATGCTGTCGCCATCAGTGCAGGATACGGACATGAAAAGGGCGGCTCGAGAGCCGCCCTTTTGTTTCATCAGGCTGCCAGCGAGGCGATGTCGATGACGAAGCGGTAGCGCACATCGCTCTTCAGCACGCGCTCATAGGCCTCGTTGACCTGCTGGATGTTGATCTTCTCGATTTCGGAGACGATGTTGTGCTCGCCGCAGAAGTCGAGCATTTCCTGGGTTTCCTTGATCGAGCCGATCATCGAGCCGGAAATGCTCTTGCGGCCGGGGACCAGCGAGAAGGCGTGGACCGGGATCGCATTTTCGGGAACGCCGACCACGACGAAGGCGCCGTCAACCTTGACGAGACCGAGATAGGCGTTCCAGTCGATCTCGGCGCTGACAGTGCAGATGACGAGGTCGAAGGCGCCGCGGAGCTTGGTGAAGGTCTCCGGATCGTTGGTGGCGTAATATTCCTTGGCGCCGAGCTTCAGGCCGTCTTCCTTCTTGGACAGCGTCTGGGAGAGCACGGTGATATCGGCACCCATGGCCGCACCGAGCTTGACGCCCATATGGCCGAGGCCGCCCATGCCGACGATCGCGACCTTCTTGCCGGGGCCGGCATTCCAGTGGCGCAGCGGCGAATAGAGCGTGATGCCGGCGCAGAGAAGCGGTGCGGATGCATCGAGCGGAAGGTTGTCCGGGATGGACATGACATAGCCTTCCTTGACGACGATCGAGTCAGAATAGCCGCCCTGGGTGCGGGTCTTGCCGTCGGCTTCGAACTCGTTGTAGGTGCCGACGAGGCCCGGCATGTACTGTTCGCGGTCGACGTCGCGGGTGGCGCAGCCGACGCAGGAATCGACGAAGCAGCCGACGCCGACGCGGTCGCCGACCTTGAACTTCGTCACTTTGGAACCGACAGCCCTGACGATGCCGGCAATCTCATGGCCCGGAACGATCGGGTAGACAGCGTTCTTCCATTCGTTGCGGACAGTGTGTATGTCCGAATGGCAGATGCCGGCAAACTTGATGTCGATGACGACATCATCCTCGTTAGGATCGCGGCGTTCGAAGGTAAAAGGGGTCAGCGGCTTGGAAGCGTCAGTCGCGGCGTAACCTCTGGCAATAGGCATGGGTGCCTTCCTTTCCGATTTGGGAGGGTGGGGTGAAAGGGGTGGCTGAACTATTGCGCGGAACCTTGCAGCAGCGTTAGAGCGATACTCTCAGCTTTTTGCACGATCCTGCAAAAGTGAGCTGGCCACCTGTTTGCGAAATGGAAAAGCAGTCTTAAATTGGGATCAGATCGCAGGCCTGAGACAGAAAGAGTTGCCGCATGACATTGCCCTTCAGCCCCTATCGGGAAATCGTCGATATCGCGATGCGGTTTGCGCCTGGTGACGGTGAGTTTCGTACATCGATCGGCAATCTTCACATCAGCCGCCGCTCCAATCCCAGCGATCCGCTGCACAGCAGCTACAAGCCCTGCTTTGCCTTTGTGCTGCAGGGCGCCAAGAGCCTGCGCCTTGGCGATGAGTTCATCAGTTACGGAACCGGGGACTATCTGCTGACCTCGCTCGATCTGCCGGTTGCCTGGCGCATCGCCGAGGCCAGCCCCGAGGTGCCGCATCTCTGTCTCGGGCTCGCAATCGATTCCGAAAAGCTGCTGGAGCTCTTGAGCCGCATCGACATTCCGCGTCCGGCCGCCCATACCGACGGGCAGCGCGGCATGACGGTCAACGTCGCGCCGCCGGAGCTTCTGGATGCTGCCGTGCGCCTGCTGCGCTTGCTCGATCGTCCAGGCGAAATTCCAGCCATGGCGCCGTTGATCGAGCAGGAAATCCTTTATCGCATCCTGACCGGCCCCGATGGCGAACGGCTGATCAATATCGCGACGGCCGACAGCCACAGCAACCGGATCGCGCGCGCCGTTGCCTGGCTGAAGGAGAATTTCGCCCGGCCGCTGCGTATCGAGGAGTTGGCCGAGCATGTCAGCATGAGCGCGTCGTCGTTTCACCACCACTTCAAGTCGGTGACGGCGATGACGCCGATGCAGTATCAGAAGCAGCTTCGCCTGCACGAGGCGCGCCGGCTGATGCTGGTGGAACGGCTCGATGCCGGCACTGCCGGCCACCGCGTCGGCTATCAGAGCCCGTCGCAGTTCAGCCGTGAATATAGCCGTCTCTATGGCGCGTCGCCGTCGCGCGATGTCGACGGCGCGCGCGAGATCATGGCAGCAGCCGAGTAAGCCTCAGCCCGGAAATTTCAGCGCCTTGTCGTTGCGGCACTTGGCAAGTGGCAGCTGGCGGAAGGAGAGGATCTGCGTGATGCGTTCCTCGCCGTCGGTCTCCACACTCATGCAGGCGCAGGCATAGCCGTAATTGCCGTTGGTCTTGACATAATCATGCTCGGAGATGTCGGGGATGAGGTCCATGCCCTCGGGCTCATCGTTGCCGCCCTGCGTCATGATCGTCCAGGTGTTTTGCGCATCGTCCAGCCACCAGTTGCCGGGCGTCGGGTTCTGGATCCAGCCGCAGCGCGTCTCGGCGGCAAGGGTCGGAAGGGCAAGCGCAAGCGACAGGGCAACGGTGAGGGCTGTTATTTTCATGAGCGATTCTCCTTGGCTTTCAGGTTCAGCTATTTGCCTGCCTTCGAACAGCCGAATTCCGCTGTTTCATATGACATGAAAAATCTCCTGATGGCTCTTGACGAGGGCCTGCCATCTGGCGCATAAACGCCACGAACCGTACCGTACGGTACGTAAATTGGGAGTTGAAACCGTGTCAGTCGATGTCGCAGAGCCGAGCGAGTTTTCGCCACGCCAGAACGCTGTTCTGGAGCAGGCGCTGCAGCTTCTCGTCGATGGCGGGGAGAAAGCGCTGACGACCTCGGGTGTGGCGCGCGCCGCCAACTGCTCCAAGGAAAGCCTCTATAAATGGTTCGGCGACCGTGACGGTCTTCTGTCTGCAATGATCGCCTATCAGGCGAGCAAGGTGCGCACGTTCGAGCGCAGCGGCGAGCGGCTGACCTATACGAGCCTGCACGACCATCTCGTGATCTTCGCCCGCGACCTGCTCGAGGTTCTGGCCGGCGACGTGTCGCTGGCGCTCAACCGGCTGGCGATCGGCCATGCCAGTGCACATGATTCGCATCGCGACGGCTCCAAGCTCGGCAAGCTCTTGCTCGAACGCGGCCGCCGGCAGATCGACCGCCGCGCCATGGCACTGATCGATGCCGGCAAGAGGGCAGGGCTGCTGCGCTTCCATGATGCCGACGAAGCCTATCATACGTTATACGGCCTCATCGTTTCCGACCTGCATGTGCGCATGCTGCTCGGCGAGCCGGGCCTCAAGGATACCGCGCGTCAGGCGGAGAAGGCGGTCACCGCTTTCCTGCGCCTTTACGGCACGGAGAAAGTTCTGGCGGAGATGCCGATCCTCGGCTGAACCGCTTTCTGACAGTCAATAGGACAAGCAAAAGGGAAGGAATTTCAATGCGCGTCTATTACGATCGTGATGCCGATCTCAACCTCATCAAGTCGAAGAAGGTCGCCGTCATCGGCTACGGTTCGCAGGGTCGCGCCCATGCGCTGAACCTCAAGGATTCCGGCGCCCAGAACGTCGCTATCGCGCTCAAGGCCGGTTCGCCGACCGTCAAGAAGGCCGAAGCCGACGGCTTCAAGGTCATGACGGTGGCCGAAGCTGCCGCCTGGGCCGACCTGATGATGATGGCGACCCCGGACGAGTTGCAGGCCGATATCTACAAGGCCGAGATTGCTCCGAACATCCGTGACGGCGCAGCGATTGCCTTCGCCCACGGCCTCAACGTTCACTTCGGCCTCATCGAGCCGAAGGCTTCGGTCGACGTCGTCATGATCGCCCCGAAGGGCCCGGGCCATACGGTTCGCGGCGAATACCAGAAGGGCGGCGGCGTTCCCTGCCTCGTTGCCGTTCACCAGAACGCTTCCGGCAATGCGCTTGAACTCGCTCTCTCCTACGCCTGCGGCGTCGGCGGCGGCCGTTCGGGCATCATCGAAACCAACTTCCGTGAAGAGTGCGAAACCGACCTCTTCGGCGAACAGGTCGTTCTCTGCGGCGGTCTCGTCGAACTCATCCGCGCTGGTTTCGAAACGCTGACCGAAGCCGGCTACGCTCCGGAAATGGCCTATTTCGAATGCCTGCACGAAGTGAAGCTGATCGTCGACCTGATCTATGAAGGCGGCATCGCCAACATGAACTACTCGATCTCCAACACGGCCGAGTGGGGCGAATATGTCTCCGGTCCGCGCATCATCACCGCCGAGACGAAGGCCGAGATGAAGCGCGTCCTGACCGATATCCAGACCGGCAAGTTCACGTCGGATTGGATGCAGGAATACCGTGCCGGCGGCGCACGCTTCAAGGGCATCCGCCGTCTGAACGACAGCCACCAGATCGAGGAAGTCGGCACCAAGCTGCGCGCCATGATGCCCTGGATCGGCAAGAACAAGCTGGTCGACAAGTCGGTCAACTAAGCGGTTCTGAGATTGAGATTATGAGAGGCCGGGGCGAAAGCTCCGGCCTTTTCATTTGCGGGTGGCAAGATGCAGCCAGCGGGTCGGTTTACCGTCATAGCCGCTGCCATCGACCTCGATGATCGAGACATCCCTCCAGCCGCCCGCGTCGAGCAATGCCTGCAGCCATTCCATCGAAGGATAGTTGTAATAGCGCCCGAAGCTGTCATGGCCTTCGGTGGTACCGGCCTTGAAGCTCGCATGAAAGACGCCGTCCTGCTTCAGGGCGCTACGGATGAGAGTGAGGATGCCGGGCAGATCTGCGCGAGGTACGTGCAGGAGGCTCGCTTCGGCCCAGACGCCATTGAATTCCTCATGTGCGGACAGTTCCTCGAAACGCATGATTTTGACGGGCCTGCCGATCAGCTTCTCGGCCTGGCGAGCAAGCTCAGCCGAACCATCCGTTGGCGTGACGTCGAAGCCTTTGGACAGCATATGGGCGCAATCCTGCCCGCCACCGCAGCCGAGTTCGAGGATGCGAGCCTTCTCGGGCAGGGCGGCAAGGAATGCATCGAGCCTTGCGGTCGGCGGCTTGCGATCGCGGGCGGCGTAAGTTTCGGCGTTGTCGTCGTAGAAGGAAGTGGTCATGGATGCTTCCCGATATAGACCACGCGGTCCAGATCCTTGAAATGAGCGTCCAGTGTAAGGACATCGGCATCGTGCAATTCGGCCGTGGCGTAAATGATCGCATCGGCAAGCGCGAGCTTGCGCTTGGCCGACACTTCGGCGGCGCGGCGGCCGAGGGCCGTATCAAGGGGCGCGATGACGCAGGTGGCGGTATATAGGCGAAAAAGGAATCGACGGCGTCCTCACCGCGTTCGCGCTCCAGCCATTTGGCGAGCTCGAGCTGGACGATCGTGGGGACAATGCATTCTGTTCGCGCGGGCATTTCACCCTGCAGGCGATCCGCTGCAGGGCCCTGGGTCAGCCATTCGATCCAGGCCGAGCTATCGACGACGCGCATCAGAAACGGTCTTTCCTGTCGCGATAGTTGGCGGGGTCGGCGCCTTTGGCGATGCCTTTGAGATCGGCGAGTTCAGGGACGGGGATGAGCAGAACGCCTTTGCCCTTCGGGATGAACACGAATTCCTGGCCCGCGGACCAGTGCTGCTGCTCGCGCACTTCCTTTGGAATGGAGATCTGGAACTTTGCAGAGAGAGTTGCTGTTGCCATTCTTACCTTTGGGTAAGAACATGGTTCGCTGCCGTCAATGGTGGGTGGTTTTCCGCAATAAAAAAACCGGGCGACAAGCCCGGTTTCGAAGTTCTGTTTTACGTGAGAATCGCGATCGGGAACGCGGCAGCATTCCCGATATCCAGGATTGAGATCAGAGAACGCGGCGGGTCCAGCCGCGCTCGTCGTTGGTGACGCCCTTCTGCAGGCCGACGAGCTGCTGGCGCAGTTCTGATGTCAGCTTGCCGGTCTGGCCGTCGCCGACCTTGAACTCGCCGTCGGCATGACGGACCAGGCCGATGCCCGCGAGCACGGCTGCCGTGCCGCAAGCGAAGGCTTCGACGAGCTTGCCGCTCGCCGCATCGGCCTTCCATTCCTCGAAGGAATAGGGGCGTTCCTCGACGCGCAGGCCCTTTTCCTTGGCGAGCACGATGACCGAGGCGCGGGTGATGCCGGGAAGGATGGTGCCGCCGAGCGGCGGGGTGACGATCGAGCCGTCATTCATCGCGAAGAAGACGTTCATGCCGCCGAGCTCTTCGACCCAGCGATGTTCTGCCGCGTCGAGGAAGACGACCTGGTCGCAATCCTTCTTGGCCGCTTCAGCCTGGGCGACGAGGCTGGCTGCATAGTTGCCGCCGCATTTTGCAGCACCGGTGCCGCCGGCGGCTGCGCGGGTATAGGCGGTCTCGACCCAGAGGGAGACGGCCTTGGCGCCGCCCTTGAAATAGGCGCCGACCGGGGAGGCGATGATGCAGAAGATATATTCCTGGGCCGGGCGAACGCCGAGGAAAGCCTCATTGGCGAACATGAAGGGGCGCAGGTAGAGGCTGGCGTCACCGGAGGGTATCCAGTTCTTGTCGACACGAACAAGTTCTTCGACCGCCTTCAGGAAAAGTTCTTCCGGCACGGCGGGCATCGCCATGCGGGCGGCCGACTGCGCGAAACGGCGGGCGTTTCTCTTCGGGCCGGAAGAGCAGGATGCGGCCATCGTCCGCCTTGTAGGCCTTCATGCCTTCGAAGATTTCCTGGGCGTAGTGCAGGACGGCGCTTGCAGGATCGAGCTCCAGCGGGCGGCGCGCCGTCACCTTCGCATCGTGCCAGCCCTTGTCGGCGGTCCAGCGTGCCAGGACCATATGATCCGTGAAGATCTTGCCAAAGCCGGGTGTTTCCAGTGCCTTGATGCGGTCGGCGTCGGAGACGGGAGACTTGTGGAATTCGATTGTGATTTCATGAGAGGTCGACGTCGCGGTCATGCTGGCACCTTGATAGTCCATTGAATAATGGCCGGCACACTACTGCCGCCGGGCCGGTTTTGGAAAGGTCTGAATGAGCCGATTTTGCTCGTGATCGGACGAATAATTCAGCGATGTGGCGAATGTTGAGCCAATGACGCAGACCATCGGTTTGGCTGCGTGAAATCCTGGAGATCGGCGCCAAGGCGTCGGACTGCCGGATCACCGACTTGTCACAGTGACAAGAAAATAGGTCAGTATTGTTGACATAAATTGCGCGGCATGGTGATCTGCGAACAACATAAAAAAAGATGAGGAAACCCCATGCTGAACTGGGATTCAATGTTTGCGACGCGCTCGTCACGGATGCGCGCTTCGGAAATCCGCGAGCTTCTGAAACTTCTCGACCGGCCGGATATCATCTCCTTTGCCGGCGGCATTCCGGACCCGGCACTGTTTCCGGATCAGGAATTCAAGAAGGCCTATGCGGATATTTTCGACAGTGCGGCGGTGAACTCGGCGCTGCAATATTCGGTATCGGAAGGCTACAAGCCGCTGCGCGAATGGCTTGTCACGCAGATGGCCGACTTAGGCATTCCCTGCGAACTCGAGAATGTCTTCATCGTCTCAGGCTCGCAGCAGGGCCTCGATTATCTCGGCAAGCTGTTTCTCTCGCCCAACGACACGGCGCTCGTCACCTGGCCGACCTATCTCGGCGCGCTGCAGGCCTTCAATGCCTATGAGCCCGCCTACGACCAGCTGACACCAGGCGGTAATCGCACGCCGGGTTCCTATCGCGATGCGGCTGCCCAGAAGGGTGGCAAGGTGAAGTTCGCCTATCTCTCGGCCGAATTCTCCAACCCGACCGGCGAAACCGTCGATCGCGAGGGTCGCGAGAAAGTTCTCGATCTTGCCGAAGAGCTCGACATCGCCGTCATCGAAGATGCCGCCTATCAGTCGCTGCGGTATGACGGCGATCCGATCCCACCTATCCTGGCGCTGGAAATTGCGCGGAAGGGACATATCAACGATACGCGCACGATCTATTGCGGCAGCTTCTCCAAGACGCTGGCGCCGGGCCTTCGCGTCGGTTTCATCGTTGCCAATGCGCCCGTCATCCGCAAGCTGGTGCTGATGAAGCAAGCGGCGGACCTGCATTCGTCGACCATCAACCAGATGGCAATTTCGGAAGTTGCCGAGCGTGGTTTCGACGCGCAGGTCGCCAAGATCAGGGCCGCCTACAGCCAGCGGCGGAATTGCATGCTGGCGGCGCTTGAAAAATACATGCCATCAGGCACAAGCTGGACGAAGCCGGAAGGCGGCATGTTCATCTGGGTCACCCTGCCAGAGGGCATGGACGGCGCGAAGCTTCTCGCCAAATCGCTCGAAAGCGCCAAGGTCGCCTTCGTTCCCGGCCGGGCTTTCTTTGCCGACGGTTCGGGCGCCAACACGTTTCGTGTCAGCTTCTCCTGCGCCAACGAGAGGATGATCGAGGAGGGCATTAGCCGTCTCGGCCAGCTGATCGCCAGCGAGGTCGGCTGATATGTCGAGATGCATGGGCGGCGATCAGAAGATCGTCGTCCAGCCTTCGTTGGCGGTTTCGCTCTTGCCGTAGCCGACACGGTCGGCGACCGCTCCATCGGCATTGACGAGCATGATGTCGCCGCCCTTGTTGGCAAGCTGCGGGCCGCCATTTTCCGGGTCGAGCGTCACGGTACGGAATTCGCCCGATGCGAGAGAGCCCGAGAGTTTTTGGCGGCGGCCTTCGCCATCTTCCAGCGACCAGCCCTCGATCGACATGGCGACATCCGACCGGTTGATGATCGTCACCGTCTCGTCCTCGGTGCCGTCAGGGTGGTTCACCGGGTTGATCATGGCGGCGATGATGCGCAGCGACGAGGCGACGATCGGTTGCGGGCGGCGGGTGCCTTCGCCGCGGCCCTGACCGCCCCTGTTGTCGCCGACCGGATGGCCGGTATTGGCGTCCGTATTCCAGTTCTGCGACTGGAAGCCGAGGAAGATCGCCGCCCAGTGATCCTCATCGGAAAAATGGATCAGCAGCGCGCCGTCCTGATTGGGGGCGTTGGTGGCGCGGAAGCTGCCGCTGTCACCCTGGTTCATGTGGATGTCGTGGATGCCGTTGCCGGGCTCGAAGCCGAAATATTCGTCCGGCTTGTTGTTCTCAGGGCCCCAGGCTTCACCGAAGGCGTAGAAATGGATGGACTTGTCGGCGATGCCTTCCTGTACGATGGGTTCGATGAAATCGCGCAGGTCGTTCTTCGGTCCGTCGAGCTGAAAAGGCGCGACATCCATGTCCTCGCGCTCGATGATGCCGCCGCGCACATAGTCGATCGCCAGATCCTGCCGGTCGCCCCTGATATCCGTGAGGCCCATCGGCAAGGCGGCGAGCTCTGCCGTCAGCTCCGTGTGCTGGAAGTCCATGACATTCGCATAGAGCAGATCGTGCGGCGATTCCTTCGAGCGCACGTTCATGGCGATGCGATAGCTGATGTCGCCGGCCTCGAGGCGGATTTCGATGTGGGGATCGTTGTCGTCGTCAAGGGCGAGCGCCGAAGCCGTACCCTTCAGCACCTTGTAATTCCGGAGCATGATGAACCTCGTGGTGGGGGCGAGGTTCACGATAGCATGGCGGAATTGCATCTTTTGTGACGCCGGTTACCCGCCATGCAACGTTTTGGAGAGTTTACTTCTTCACATGCGGGGCGAAGAGTTCCATGTCGGCTTCGCTCAGCCGCTCATTGGCCGTGTTGAGCTGGTGCCAATAGGGATAGATGACCGGCGGCACGCTGACATCGTCGAGACGCTTGCGCTCGTCGGCAGACAGTTTCAGCTCGGCGGCGGCGAGATTGTCCTTGAACTGGGCTTCGGTGCGGCCGCCGATAATGACCGAGGTGACCGCCTTGCGGCCGATCAGCCAGGCGAGCGCCACCTGGGCTGCGGAAACGCCGCGTTCCTGGCCGATCGCGACAAGCGTCTCGACAATGTTCCAGAGGCGGTTTTCGTCGCGGATCGGCGGTTCGGTCCAGCCGGCGAACTGGCGGGTGCCTTCGGGAGCGGCGGCATTGCGGCGGTGCTTGCCGGAGAGAAGGCCGCCGGCGAGCGGGCTCCAGACGAGCACGCCGAGGCCCTGGTCGATCGAGACCGGCAGCAGTTCATATTCCGCGTCACGGGCTTCCAGCGTGTAGTGGATCTGCTGGCTGACGAAGCGCTGGTACTTGTTTTCATTGGCAACGCCGAGCGCCTTCATGATGTGCCAGCCGGAATAGTTCGAGCAGCCGACATAGCGCACCTTGCCCTGCTTGATCAGCGTGTCGAGCGCTTCCATCGTCTCTTCGAGCGGCGTCTGACCGTCCCATTCGTGGACCTGGTAGAGATCGATGACATCGGTCTTCATGCGCTGCAGGCTTGCCTCGCATTCGCGGATCAGATGATAGCGCGACAGGCCGCGATCGTTCGGGCCGTCGCCCATGCCGAAGCGGGCCTTGGTGGCGAGCAGCACGCCATCGGGACGCTTGCCGCCGAACACTTCACCGATGATGCGCTCGGATTCGCCGTTGGAATAGACATTGGCCGTATCGATCAGGTTGACGCCGGCATCGAGGCAGATATCGACCATGCGGCGGGCTTCCTGCACGCCGAGATCACCAACGGTCTTGGCCCAGCCGACGCCGCCGAAGGTCATCGTGCCCATGGTCACGGTGGAAACTTTAAGGCCGGAACGGCCGAGCAAACGATATTCCATTGAAATTCCTCCTCTTGAAAATGGCCTGATTGACGTACCGCAACGGACTGCCGAGGCAAGCGCGATGCTGTTCACGCCTGCGTGAATTTACGCCTTTGCCGACGCCTGTGCGAGCGTATTAGACAACGGGTTTCTATGCGAGCGCGAGGCATGTTGCCCGCAACCAGCGCTATTTCCTCGTCCTCACAGCGATGATCATATCCGCTGCAACGAGCGGTTCGCTGTGCTCCATCCGGCGCGACAATTCGCGGATGAAACCCGGTCTTTCATTTTTGCTGACGGCGTCGAGCAGGGCCTGACGTGCGGAACTGCAGGAGTTGGCAGCGATCAAGCCCAATTCCAATGGCGAGCCGTTCTGCGGTGCATAGGCAACTGCGCGCGACCACATGCAGTCCCTGTAGGCTAAAGCCTCAGGATAATCCTTCAAATCTTTGGACGTTTTACCGTCTGTCGTCTGACATGCGGTGAGACTCGCACAGGCAAGCAGGGTTACAATTCGGATCTTCATGCAGACTCCAGGCTGTTGAAAATGGCTTGGTTTTATAGAGATCTATATCGTGCAATCTTAAGTTTAGATTATTTTGCGGCGCTATCGACAAAGACAGCAAGTCTCTCATCGAAAATTGTGTGAGGATATCGGCTTCGTCGGCTGGAGCCGAGTTGCAGTCTCCTGTCACACCGCTGTAAAACACCCCCAATAAGGAGGGGCATCATCATTCGAGGATTCCTTCCATGAAAACTCTAGTTTCCGCCGCAGCACTTCTTGCCGCGAGCCTTCTCGCTATCCCGGCATCCGCTGCCAACCTCGTTCTCTACACCAGTCAGCCGAACGAAGACGCGCAGGCGACCGTCGATGGCTTCATGGCCGCCAATCCCGATATCAAGGTCGATTGGGTGCGCGATGGCACGCCGAAGATCATGGCGAAGCTGCAGGCTGAAATTCAAGCCGGCAATCCGGTTGCAGACGTCCTGCTGATCGCCGATGTCGTGACGCTGGAGCGCCTGAAGGAAGACGGCAAGCTGCTTGCCTACAAGTCGCCCGAAGCCGCCAATTACGATGCCGCGCTCTATGATGCCGACGGCTATTACTATTCCACCAAGCTGATCACGACGGGCATCATGTACAACACCTCGGCCGCCATGAAGCCGACGAGCTGGAAAGACCTTGCCAAGCCCGAAGCCAAGGGCCTCGTGACCATGCCGAGCCCGCTTGCCTCGGGTGCCGCTCTCATCCACGCCCAGACGCTCGCTGCCGTTCCGGGTCTCGGCTGGGACTTCTACAAGTCGCTCGCCGACAATGCAGCTGTCGCTTCCGGCGGCAACGGCGTGGTGCTGAAGTCCGTCGCTTCGGGCGAAAAGGCTTACGGCATGGTCGTCGATTATCTGCCGATCCGCGAAAAGGCCAAGGGCGCTCCGGTCGAGTTCGTCTTCCCGAGCGAAGGCGTTTCGGCCGTCACCGAGCCGGTCGGTATTCTCGCCAGCGCCAAGAATGCCGATGCCGCCAAGAAGTTCGTCGATTACGTTCTCTCGGAAAAGGGCCAGGAAGGTTTCCTCAAGCTCGGCTATATCCCGGCTCGCAACGGCATGAAGCTGCCTGACGGCTTCCCGGCACGCGATACGATCAAGGTTCTGCCCATCAATGCCGCCGAGGCTCTCAAGAATACCGACAAGGATCTGAAGACCTTTACGGATCTGTTCGGTTCGAAATAATAGACCCATGCAGGGCTATATACGTGCAGGAAGCAGCCAGCCCGTCTGGCTGTTTCCTTTTATTGTTTCGGTGGTTCTCTTCCTCAGCGTGCTGCCCTTGGCGCGGCTCGCGATCGTCGGCATTTCCGCCTTTGCCAATGGCGGCGTCATGGTGGTCCTTTCGGACCCGATGGTCTGGTCGGCGGTCTATTACACCATCGTCACGGCGGTCCTCGGCACGGTCATCTCGCTCGTTATTGGCTGCGCCTTCGCCTATCTCTTGACGCTCACCGATATCCCGGCCAAGGGGTCGCTCAGCTTCTTCTTCGTGCTGCCGATGATGATCCCGCCGCAGGTGACGGCGCTCGCCTGGGTGCAGATGTCGGGGCCGTCGAGCCCGCTTCTGAAGGCACTGCATATCGCGCCGCCGCTGGGGTCTCCGCAGCCGCTCTATTCTATCGGCGGCATTGCGCTGCTCTACGGCGTGCAGCATGCGCCGCTCATCTATCTGGCGCTGAGGGCAGGGCTGATGACCCTGCCGCGCGACGGGGTGGAGGCGGCGCGGCTGTCAGGCGCGTCGAGCCTCAGGGTCTTCCGCGATATCATCCTGCCGCTGTCGCTGCCGGGCGTGATTGCCGGGGCTGCGATCTCCTTCGTCTCCTGCACCGGCAATTTCGGCATCCCGGCCATTCTCGGCATCCCGGCCTCGATCTTCACGCTGCCGACGCTGATCTTCTCGAAATTCACTGCCTTTACCGGCCGCACCTTCGGCGATGTGGCGCTGCTGTCGGCCATTATCGCGCTGATCTCGGTTGCGGGCCTGGCGATCCAGGACCGGGCGCTGCGCGGGCGCGATTATCGTGTCATCGGGCTTTCAGGTGCGACGGCCACCTTCGAGCTTGGCGGGTGGAAGCTCCTCTTCACGCCGCTGCTCTGGGTCGTGTTGTTCTTCATGCTGGCCGCTCCCTTCTTCGCGCTGGTCGCGGGGGCTCTGGTGCCCGCCTATGGCGTGCCGCTCACCTTCAAGACGATGACCTTTCATGCATTCGAAGAGATTCTCTTCCGGCAGGCGGTAACGCGTACCGCCTTCGTCAACTCGCTCTCGCTCGCAAGCGGGGCGGCGGTCGGGCTGCTCTTCGTCACGGTGCTGGCGGCCTATGCACTGACGCGGCGCAGGGACGGGCTGTCGCGCATCGTCTCCAGCCTCGTGGAAATACCCTATTCGCTGCCGGGCATCGTCATGGCCGTGTGTTTCATCCTTGTTTTTGCCGCGCCGATTCCGGTGCTGAACGTGACACTTTACGGCACGGTCTGGATCATTCTCATCGCCTATTTCTCTTCCTTCTTTGCCGTCAGCCTGAAGCCTGTCGTCAGTGCCTTTCATCAGCTCGATCCGGCGCTCGAAGAGGCGGCACGGCTTTCCGGTGCCGGCTTCTTCCGACGGCTGAAGGATATTATCGTGCCGCTGATCGCGCCGGCGGCCGGCGCATCCGTCATCCTCGTTTTCCTGATTGCCTGCAACGAGCTGACGATCTCGGCGCTGCTCTGGTCGGCGGGCACGCAGACGCTCGGCGTCGCGATCTACAATCTCGATGACAGCGGCAGTTCCGATCTTGCCTCGGCTCTCTCCGTGCTCGTCGTCTTCATGGTCGTTGCCATGATGCTGCTTCTGGAGCTTCTGGCGAAACATCTGCCCAAGGGAGTGGTGCCGTGGCGAAGCTGATCCTCAATCAGGTGGCCAAGGATTTCGGAACGGGCAGGGCGGCGGTCAGCGGCTTTTCGCTCGATGTGCGCGAGGGCGGCTTTCTCGCGCTGCTCGGCCCCTCCGGCTGCGGCAAGACCACGGTGCTGCGCATGATCGCCGGTTTCGAGACGCCGAGCGACGGATCGATCTATCTCGGCGAACGGCTGCTGGCCGATGCCTCGCAATCGCTGCCGCCGGAAAAGCGCAACATGGCGATGGTGTTCCAGTCCTACGCGCTCTGGCCGCATATGAGTGTGGCCGACAATGTGGGCTATCCGCTGAAGGTGCGCGGCATCTCCGGCGAGTCCTACAAGGCCAGGGTGCGGGAAGCGCTGTCGACCGTGCGTCTTGTCGATTATGCCGAGCGGCGTCCGGCCGATCTCTCGGGTGGCCAGCGGCAACGCGTGGCGCTTGCCCGCTGCCTGGTGACTTCGCCCGATGTCGTGCTGCTTGACGAGCCGCTCGCCAATCTCGACCGGCATCTGAAGCAGGAGATGGAAGAGACGTTCCGTGAGTTCCACCAGCGCTCGGGCGCCACGATGATCTATGTGACGCATGACCAGAGCGAGGCGATGGCACTGGCCACCGACATCGCCGTCATGTCCGAAGGACGGCTGCTGCAGGTGGCACCGCCGGCGGAGATCTATGCGCGGCCGGAAGGACGCATGGTCGGCGGGCTGATCGGCCGGGGCGCGATTATCACGCTGCCGGTCATGGGCGGCGAACGTCAGCTCGAGTGGGACGAGCTCGAGGGGGCGCTGCATGCGGCCAATATCGATGGCGCGGATATTCTGGTGCGGCCGGAAGATGTCGTCATCGGCGGCGAGGGGGCTCCGGCAACCATCGAATCCGTGCTTTTCGAAGGCGAGCGTTATGCCGTGAAGCTCACGCTCGGCAACGGCCAGGCGCTGCGCGCCTACAGCCGCGTGGCGGTCGTGCCTGACGAAGCTGTGCACGTCGTCATCCGCGCCGGCTGGCGGCTCTGAAGACGAATGGCTTTGCGAAGCGCGCTTTCGGGTCTAGGTGTCTTCATGCAATTCCGGGCGTAAAACCGCTGCACATTTTTTCTGGAATTGCTTTAGTTGTATCCGTGATTCCAACCGGGAATGCCCGATGTCGCTTCGCCTTGCCACTTTCAATGTCGAAAACCTGATGACGCGCTTCGATTTCACAGGTTATCGCAACCAGCTCCGGCAGGACCGCGTCATCAAACTTTTCGAGGTCAACAACGAAGGCGTCTACCAGCAGCTGGAGCAGGCGCGGGTGATCGCATCCACCGACGACACCAGGCAGATGACGGCGCTCGCCATTGCCGATGCGGATGCCGATATTCTCTGCCTGCAGGAAATCGACAACATGGCGGCACTTCAGGCCTTCGAATATGGCTATCTCTACCGCATGGTCGGCAATGGCTACCGGCAGAAATACCTGGTCGAGGGCAATGACAGCCGCGGCATCGATGTAGCAGTGCTGATGCGCGAGGAAACGCGCGACGGGCAGAAGATCGAGCTCAGGGACATCAAGAGCCACGCGATGGCTACCTATCGTGATTTCGATCTCTTCGACGAGGAGATCGGCAAGACCAACCGGCTCGACGACAAGATCTTCAAGCGCGACTGCCTGGAACTGGATTTGAGGATCGGCGGTGTGCCGATTACGCTCTATGTCGTGCATTTCAAGTCGATGGGCAATCCGCGCGACGGGCTGGACGGGCGGCAATCGACCCTGCCGATCCGCCGGGCGGAGGCGCGCGCCGTTCGCCGTATCATCGAGGACAGATTCGGCGCAGGCCATACGGCGAAAAAGAACTTCGTCATCTGCGGCGACATGAACGACTATCAGGAGCGGGTTGATGTCATCGGCCGGCGCGGGACAGGGTACCGGTTCGAGCATCGGGACGAGGCCGAGAGCGCGCTTGATGTCTTCAGCCAGGATGGATTTGCCGAAAATGTCGTGCGCCGCCGCGAGCCGCTCGACCGCTGGACACTCTATCATTCGCGCGGGCCGGAGGAGCAGTGGCTCTGCCAGCTCGATTATCTCTGGCTGTCGCCGGCACTTGCTGCCGCCAATGCGAAGCGCATCCCCGAAATCATTCGCCACGGACAGCCCTACCGCACCATCTTCCCGCCGGGGCAGGAGGTGGAGCGCTACCCGCGCGCCGGGTGGGACAGGCCGAAGGCGTCCGACCATTGCCCCGTCGTCATGACACTGGACCTCATATGACACCAATTTTTTCAGAAGACCTTTCAGCCTTTCCGCCGGAACAGACGGTTTTTCTGATCGCCGGCACCAATCTGCGTGTGCTCGACGGCGATCATCCGCTGCTTATTGCCAACAGGTCGGCGATCCGCGAGAACTGGGAGCGGGAAATTGCCGCCAATCCGGCGCTCTTCGATGGCCGCATGGTGCTGCAGCACCGGCTGAAGCTCTCCGAAGAAGGAATTTCGAGCGAGGCTCATACCGTTCCTTTCTCGACCTTCATGTGGTGGCGCAGGCAGCCGGATCGGAAGGGGGCCATCCATCTCTTCGCCTATCCCGTGCTGGAATCATCCGACGGCGCGCTGGTCGCGATTCGCATGGGGGCGCATACGGCCAATCCCGGCCAGGTCTATTTTGCAGCCGGTTCGCTGGAGCCCGAAGATATCGTCGACGGGCGCTGTGATATCGACAGCAACATGGCCCGCGAGGTGATGGAGGAGACGGGTCTCGATCTCTCGGATGCGGTTGCGGGCGAGGGGCTCTATGCCGGTCACGTCAGACGCTCGGTCTCGATTTTCAAGCTGTTTCGCTTCGACATGACGGCCGACGAGATGGTCGATTTCATTGGCAGGCATATGCTGGTCGCCGATGACAAGGAAATATCCGGCGCTGTCGCAATTCGTTCCGCCGATCCGGCAGCGCAGCCTTACAACGTCGCCATGCTTCCAATCATCGACTGGTATTTCAACAGGTAATCTTGCACTCAGGCGTGCGGTCGGGCAGGTTGGCGCTTCGATGACCATCCAGGGAGGCCGATGTGGCGTTAAGCTACAGCGTCTATGACGTGTTCACCGACACCAAGCTTGCCGGCAATCCGCTGGCCGTGATCTTTGATGGAGGGGGACTCGGGGACGAGGCGATGCAGGCTATCGCCCGCGAAACCAATCTCTCCGAGACGGTGTTCGTGCAGCCTGCGGACAATCCCGCCTATACGGCGCGCATCCGCATCTTCACGCCCGGCCGCGAACTGCCCTTTGCCGGCCATCCCACCGTTGGCACGGCGATCGCGCTGGCGGAGCGGGCACACGGGGCCGCCGCCCTCGACCTCGTTTCGGTGCTCGAAGAAAATGTCGGCCCGGTGCGCTGTGCCGTCAGGCTCAGGGACGGCGAGGCGAGCTTTGCCGAATTCGACCTGCCGCGCAAATCCCAGCAGATACCGCTGCCGCTCGACAGGCTCGGCATTGCTGACGCGCTGTCCTTGAAGACCACCGAGATCGGCTTCGAGAATCACGTGCCGTCGATCTGGAGCGCCGGCGTTCCCTTCCTGATGGTGCCGGTCCACGACGTCGGCGCAGCGGAGCGGCTGGAGTTCGATCCGCAGCTTTGGGAAAAGACCGTGCCCTTCGTCGATGGCGCTCTCGCCTCGGCCTATATTTATTGCCGCGGCGGCGTGAACCATGTCGCCAAGTTCCATGCCCGCATGTTTGCAAGCGGCATGGGTATTTCAGAGGACCCGGCCACCGGTTCGGCAGCGGCCGCTCTCTCCGGCGCGATCAACCATTTCGACCGGCTGACGGACGGGCATCATCCGATCCTCATCGAGCAGGGCGTGGAGATGGGCCGCCCCTCCTTCATCCACCTGCATATGGATATCGAAGGCGGGACGATTTCGAACGCCCGGATCGGCGGTCAGGCAGTGCGGATTGCAACCGGCACTCTCGACCTTTGATTTCATTGGATTTCCGGCCCCTGACAAAAAAACTTTGCAATTAACCAAAGAATTTTCGACAGGGCGCTAGACAAGCCGGACGATCCTATTTATATGCCCCGTCACACCGCGCAGCCAAGCACGGTACGGGTGATTAGCTCAGTTGGTAGAGCAGCTGACTCTTAATCAGCGGGTCGTAGGTTCGAGCCCTACATCACCCACCAAATTCTCCTTCAAAGAGAACAGAGTAGAGAAGCACAGCCTTTTATTTCAAAGGCTTGCTGGCTTTTTCTGTTTTTTTGATTCCGCCGCCTCCGCTGGCGGGAATCGGCAGCTTCCGTTTTCCAGACATTCTGCTCTTGCCCGACGACGCCCCCGGTATTTAACTCGCTGGAGCGAGGTCGCCGCTGCGGTATCCAGCCTCGCAGGCCTATCTCCGGGAGGAATGCCAATGAGCGATGACAAGCAGAGCAATGTCGGCGAACATCGGCCGGATCAGAAGGTGCTCGAAGTGCTCGGTGCCTATCACCAGCGGATCGACGAGGAGCGCGGCACGCTGCGCCAGGAGGCGCCGGGCGGACGCGACGGCGGGCAGGATCAGCGGATGCGGGCGGTGGGGCCGGAGACGGGGCGGTTTCTCAATATTCTCGTCAGAAGCCTGACGGCGCCGACCATTCTCGAACTCGGCACCTCCTTCGGCTATTCCGGCATCTGGCTTGCCGAGGCCGCGCGGGCGACCGGCGGTCGGCTGATCACCATGGAAGTGCATGGCTACAAATCCGCCTACGCGCAGACGATGGCCGAGAAGGCCGGGCTCGCCGAACATATCGATTTCCGGGTGGGCGATGCGGTCGCGATGATCCGCGAATTACGGGGCAAAGTGGATTTCGTGCTCGTCGATCTCTGGAAGGATCTCTACCTGCCGTGCCTCGAAGCCTTCTATCCGAAGCTCAATGCGGGCGCGACCATCGTTGCCGACAACATGATTTATCCGGTGACTGAAGATGTGAAGATCTATGCCCGGGCCATCAGGACCAAGCCGGGGATCACCAGCGTGCTGCTGCCGGTCGGATCGGGGCTGGAGGTCAGCCGCTATGAGCCCTGAGTCTCAGGCGGATTTTCACCAGAGGCCGGGAAACAGCCGGTACTTCACCTTGCGGCAATAATCTTCATAACCGGGCAGATCCCGGCGCAGATGCTTTTCTTCGTCCAGGAGCCGCAGGATCAGGCCGATAAAGATCAATGGCACGATAACGAGCCCCCACAGGGAGGAGAGGGCCAACGGAATGCCGGATGCGAGCGGCAGGACGGCGGCATACATCGGGTGGCGCACGAGGGCGTAAGGGCCGGTGGAGATGACCTTCTGGTCCTCCGATACCTGGATCGTGGCGGAGGCAAAGGTATTTTCCCTGAGGACGAACACGACGAACAGGAAGCCTGCCGAGATCAGCAGATTGCCGAGGATAACTGCCCAAGCCGGAACGCTCGACCAGCCGAAGCGGTAGTCGAGCGCTGAAACCACGATGAGGGCGATCATCACGACGCTGGTGAAGAGCTGGATGCGCTTCTGCACCGGTTCCGTCTCGGCGGCAGGGCCTGCGCGCATGCGCTTTTCCAGGAGTGCCGGGTCCCGATAATAGAAATAGGCCGATGAGCCGGCTGACCAGGCGGCGAAATTGAAGAAGAAAAGCCAGCCCTGCCAATAGGCGAGCGTGCCTGCCGCCAGGAAGACCATGACGGCGAGGGCGACGAGAAACTTGGCATTGGCTTCGGCGGCCCTGCGGCCGAGATCAGGTGCTGCATCCTGCATGACGCCTCCTTGCGCTTATGCCGCGCAATTCACTTTGTGGCTCTGCCTTTAGAATCTGCAAAGCAGACGCATGATATCAAGCCATTGCCGGAGGCGCAGGTTGCGACCATCAGGCCAGGGCGCGCTGCCTCTGTGCCTTCAGGTGATTGGTCATGCTGCCCTGCGGGGAGCAAGGAGGTTCGGTGGATATGGGCAAATCCGTTGATGGTGCCGAGACGAAGACGAAGCTTTCCATCGTGGCACCCTGCTACAACGAAGCCGAGGGACTGAAAGAGTTCTGCCGGCGGGCGAGGGCGGCTGCGCAGGCTGTTGCCGGCCAATCCTTCGAGATCATCCTCGTCGACGACGGCTCCAGCGACGATACCTGGGGCGTGATATCGCAGCTTGCGGCAGGCATTCCGCAGGTGCTCGGCGTCAAGCTCCTGCGCAATCACGGCCATCAGCTCGCGGCGACCTCGGGCCTTGCGGTGGCGCGCGGCGAGCGCGTGCTGCTTATCGATGCCGATCTGCAGGATCCGCCGGAACTGCTTTCCCAGATGATGGCGATCATGGATCAGGGCGCCGACGTCGTTTACGGGCAGCGTAGCGAGCGCAAGGGCGAGACGAAGTTCAAGCTCATCACCGCCTCCGTCTTCTACCGGCTGCTGACGCGGCTTACCTCCATCTCGATCCCGCAGGACACCGGCGATTTCCGGCTGATGAAGGCGCGCATCGTGCATATCCTCCTCAACATGCCGGAGCGGCACCGCTTCATCCGGGGAATGGTGAGCTGGATCGGCGGCAGGCAGGTGGCGCTGCGGTATACGCGCGATGCCCGCTATGCCGGCTCGACGAAATATCCGCTGAAGAAGATGATCCGCTTCGCCATCGATGCGATCACCAGCTTCTCGATCATTCCGCTGCGCATCAGCGCGTGGATGGGGCTGATTTCGGCGGTGTTTGCGGTCGGACTTCTGGTCTATACGCTCGTGCAATGGTTCGAGGGCAATGTCATCACCGGCTGGTCGAGCATCATGGCGGCCATTTCGGCCCTGAGCGCCATCCAGCTGATCGCGCTCGGCACGCTCGGCGAATATGTCGGCCGCCTCGTGCAGGAGCACAAGCGCCGGCCGATGTTCATGATCGACTGCGTGGTGCAGGGCGAAGTAACGTCTGAATTGGCCGACAACTTTTCCGAACTCGACACGGCCAGCCGCAGGTCCGAACTCGGCAAGCTTCCGGCAGCAAGCGTGACTGCAAAGCCGATTGAAACTGCCGTCGGTCGCTGATCCCGAATTGTTGCCGCACCGGGCGACAAAAATATTGGCCCTCGCGGCATTTTTCCTTTCCGATCCCGGATAAGGGGCGTATCCAGATCGGGTATCCCTCCGCGCGGCCTGCCTTTCGGTTTCCCGCCTTTTCTCCCGTAATCCGGAATTCGCACAGATCGATGACTGCAGTTCAGACGAGTGAGAAGACAGATGAGGCGTTCGGCGCCCGTCAGGCCAAGATCGTAGCGCTGGTCGTTGCCGTTTCATTCTTCATGCAGATTCTCGACGGCACGATCGTCACCACTTCGCTGCCGCAGATGGCGGCGAGTTTCGGCGTACAGCCGGTCGCTATGAGCATCGGCATAACCGTCTATATGCTGACGACGGCGGCCTTCATTCCGCTTTCAGGCTGGCTGGGCGACCGGTTTGGGGCGCGACGCGTCTTTCTCACGTCCATTGCCGTTTTTACTGTGGCATCGCTGTTCTGCGGCCTGTCGGGAAGCCTCACCGAATTCGTCATTGCGCGTGCGGTGCAGGGCGTAGGCAGTGCGCTGATGACGCCGGTGGGGCGTATCATCGTGCTCAAGAACGCCCGCAAGTCCGAGCTGGTGCAGGCGATCGCGCTGATCACCTGGCCGGCGCTGACGGCGCCCGTCGTCGGCCCGGTACTCGGCAGCTTCATCACCACCTATGCCAGCTGGCACTGGAACTTCCTGATCAATATCCCGATCGGCATGATCGGCATCGCGCTGGTGCTGCGCTTCGTACCGGAGCAGCGCGAGGAGAGGGTCGGACCGCTCGATGTAAAGGGCTTTTTCCTGAGTGCGGCCGGCCTGACCCTACTGCTTGCCGGGCTCGAACTATCGGTCAAATGGGAGGGCGGCTTACTGCCGCTCGTCGTGCTGCTTGGCGCCGGTATCGTGTTTTCCGTCATGGCGACGCGGCATTTCCGGCGGGTCGACAATCCGCTGCTCGATCTCGCCGCTTTCAGGGTGCAGACCTTCTCGATGACGACGCTTTCGGCGGGCACGGCCTGCCGCACGGCGATCAATGCGACGCCGTTCCTGCTGCCGCTGCTCTTCCAGCTGGGTTTTGGCCTGAGCTCGATTGCTGCCGGCACCTATCTCCTGGTCTATTTCCTCGGCAATCTCGGCATGAAGACGGTGACGACGCCGCTCTTGCGGCTTTTCGGCTTCCGTAACGTGCTCTTCTTCAACGGCGTCATTGCAGCTGGCTCGATCATTGGCTGCGGCTTTCTCACGCCTGATACTCCTGAGGTCGTCATTTCGGCGCTGCTCCTCGTTGCCGGGCTTTCCCGGTCGATGGAGTTTACGGCGCTCAACACGCTGTCCTTTGCCGATATCGGCCCGTCGCAGAGAAGTTCGGCTTCGACACTGTCGAGCATGCTGCAGCAGATTTCCATGCTGCTCGGTGTTGCCGTTGCGGCCGCCGTGCTCAACACTTCCTCCGGGCTTCGCGGTGCCGCCGGCCCTGAACTTGGCGATTTCCGCTGGGCGTTCTTCGTGGTCGGCATGATCGGCTTTTTGTCTTGTCTGCGATTCCTGCAGCTTTCTGCCGACGCGGGTGCCGAAGTTTCGCACCACCGCCGCTTTCAAAAAAGCTGATCTGTGGGCGGAACCATTTGCCTCTCCTTGCGTTTAGAACCTGGTTTTCAGTATTCGTGTTCGCAATTTTTTTAGAGGGGCTTCCGGCTGCAGCCGGGGCAGGGGTCGACATTTCCGATGGCATTTTCCTTCGATTCGTCTGGCATCAGGCGTCACATCATACCAAAGGCTAGGTGCTGTTTACGCGCGCCTGTCGATGCAATACGACAGTCACATGCAGAACGACTCGGCGGCCTCACAGCCGGTATTGCTGCGGGAAAACGCCCGGAGGCAGAATGAGCGAGTCCAATACGGATGCTGCAATCCGTATCCTTTATATCGATGATGACGAGGCGCTGGCGCTGCTGATGCAGAAGAACCTCGGCCGTCGCGGCTTTACGCTCGAATGGGCAAGCGACGGGACAACGGGCCTTGAGCGGCTCGCCAAGGGGGGCATCGATGCAGTCGTTCTCGACCATTTCCTGAAAGCCGAAACCGGCCTCGAAATCCTGCCGCGCATCATGGCGCTGCCCGATCATCCGCCTGTCATCTACGCCACCGGCTCCGGCGATACGAGCATTGCGGTTGCAGCCCTGAAGGCTGGCGCGGACGACTATGTGCTGAAAGGCATTTCGCCCGATTATTTCGATCTTCTGGCTGCGGCGCTGGAACAGGGGCTGGAGCGGGCGCGCTTCCGCCGCGATACGGCGCAGGCGCAGGAGGTGATCCGCCAGCAGCGCGATCATGCCGAAATGCTGCTTGCCGAAGTCAATCACCGCATTGCCAACAGTCTCGGCCTCGTCGGCGCCCTGATCCGGATGCAGTCCTCCATGACCAAGGATCAGGTGGCGGTCGATGCGCTACAGGAAACGCAGATGCGCATCAACGCAATCGCCAGCGTTCACCGCCGCCTCTACACCAACCGGCAGGTCGGCACCGTGCAGGTGGATGAATATCTGAGCAGCCTTCTGACCGAGCTCGAGACCTCGATCCGCGACGACAAGCGGCCGCACCGCGTGGTGCTGACCGCCCAGCCGGTCAATCTCTCAACCGACAAGGTCATCACGCTCGGCCTGATCGTCAGCGAACTCGTCACCAATGCCTTTAAATATGCCTATCCGGATGGCAGTTCGGGCGAGATCAATGTTATCGTCGAGCAGGATAGCGATGTGCTGAAAGTGACCGTCGAGGATGGCGGCCAGGGCTTTGATCCCTCCGGCCCGGCGAAGGGAACCGGCCTCGGCTCGAAAATCCTGACCGCAATGGCCGGCAGCCTGAAATCCGAACTTGTCTACGATCCGGAGCATCGCGGCACGAGGGCGATACTGGTCTTTTCCATAGGCTGACCTGACGCCTGGGGAGGCATCATGAACACGGATATCGTCTGCACGCCTGACGAAGTCTACGATTTCTGGTTCGTTCGCTGTAGCCGGAAGGAATGGTTCGGCTCGACCGCAGAACTGGACGAGGAGATCCGGGCCCGGTTCCGCGCAACCCACCTGTCGCTTGCCCGCAGCGTTACCGAGGAATGGCGCTCCACCCCGGAAAGCCGGCTTGCGGCCGTGATCGTGCTCGACCAGTTTCCGCGCAACATCTACCGGGCGACACCGCTTGCCTTTTCGACCGACGGACTGGCGTTGCGCGAGGCGAAGATGGCGCTTGCCGTCGGCGCCGACCACGCCGTCGAGGGCATCCGGCGGACGTTCTTCTACATGCCGTTCGAACATGCGGAAGACCTCGTCGAGCAGGATCGTTCGGTCGTGCTTTTCACCGCACTCGGCGACGAGGAGTTCCGCGATTATGCGCTTCGCCACCGGGACGTGATCGCGACGTATGGGCGTTTTCCGCATCGCAACGCTATCGTCGGACGGGAGTCGAGCGAGGCCGAACTGGCGTATCTGGCGCTTCCCGGTTCCGGTTTCTGAGCCATTACCTTGGAATTCCGCCTTTCTGTCGCCTTTCTTTCCTATAAGAAGCGGTCAATTACCTCTGATACGAATCCACCCGGGGGCTTCTTGCGCTTGACACACTGGCTGTTTCGCACCGTTCTTCTGCTGTCGCTGGCTGTTGCCGGCCTGCACCTCGATGGGCAGGCCGTCTTCGCGCAGGCCCCTCAGCCTGCGGCCGAGGCACAGACGCAGTCCGCTCCGGCCCAGGCAGCTCCAAGCCAGGCAGCTCCGGGCCAGGCGCCGCCAGCTCCGGCGGCTGCAACAGAGCCGCCCCTTGCCAACGGCGCACTCGATCAGGCGCTGAAGGATATCGACAAGGCGAAGAACCAGCTTGTCTCGCTGCAGGACCGCGTCAAGCAGAATGCCGACAATGACGATGCTCTCGTGGAGCTTGCCGGCCAGACGGATGAACTCGGCCGCGGCGTTATCGCGACATCCGTCAGCCTGCGCCCGCGTTTCGACCAGATCAAGAGCCGCCTGACCGAACTTGGCGAGCCGCCGAAGGACGGCCAGCCGCCGGAAGCGCAGATCGTCACCGACGAGCGCAATGCGCTGACGGCGGAACGCTCGCAGATCAATGCCGTCACGGGTGACGCGGAGAATCTGTCGATCGCGATCACCAAGCTTTCCAACGTGATCACGGCGACGCGGCGCCAGCTCTTTGCCGATACGCTGTTCCGGCGCACCGAAATTTCCGCCTCCGTCATCGACGATGCGGTCGGTGCGTTCGTTGATGAGGCGGGCGAGTTTTTGCAGACGCTTTCGAGCTGGATTACCTTCGTCTGGAAATTCAAGAGCCTGCAGCTGTTTGCAGCGATCTTCCTGTCGCTCGCGACGGCCCTTATCCTGCTTTCCGGCGGCTACCGGCTTTTCGGCCAGTATCTGCGGCGTGATCTCCATGTCGAGGAACCCTCCTATATCAGCCGCCTTTCCTTTGCCTTCTGGTCGACGCTGATCCGCACGGCTTCGCTGGATGTGCTGCTGGTGACGTCGCTGATCTTCCTCGACGGCTTCAATGTGCTGAGAAGCGATATCACGCCTGTGATCGGCGCGCTTTTCGGCTCGATCGGCCTCGTCTATTTCGTCGGCCGTTTCGTCAACGCGGTCTTTGCGCCGAATGATCCGTCCTGGCGTCTGGTGCGCCTTTCCAATCTCGGCGCCCGCTCGGTCGGCTACTGCCTGATCGCCATGGCCGTCGTCAACGCGCTCGATTATCTCTTCGGCGCCATCGGCGAGGCGATGGGATCGCCGTTGGTTCTGACGGTCGTACGCAGCCTGCTTGCGGCGCTGATCATCGGCCTCATCCTGATTGCCGTTTCCTTCGGCAAGCCGATGCTGGCGAAGAATGGCGATCCCGATGCGCCGGGCCGTCACTGGCCGCGCGGCATGGCGATCCTGCTGCGTGTTTTCGGTGCAGGCCTCATCCTTGCAGCGCTCTCGGGCTATGTGGGCTTGGCGCGATTCGTCGCCACGCAGCTCATCATCACCAGTGCCATCATCGTCACCACCTATATCGGCCTGCTGCTCGGCAAGGCGATCTCGCGGCAGGACAATTTCGCCGATACGTTCCTCGGGCGCTTCCTGCAGACCCGCTTCAAGCTTGGCGACGTTGCGATCGATCAGGTGGGGCTGGTTGTCGGCCTCCTGATCTACGCCGTGGCACTCCTGACAGGCATTCCGCTCATCCTGCTGCTCTGGGGCTTCCATGTGCAGGATCTGCAGCTGCTTGCCTACCGGCTATTCACAGAGGTGCGGCTCGGCGGCATCAGCATTTCGCTGCTCGGCATCTTCACGGGCATCCTGCTCTTTGCCGGCGGTTATCTCGCGACGCGCTGGGTGCAGAAATGGCTCGACAGCAATGTCATGGCGCGCAGCCATGTCGATCTGGGCGTGCGCAATTCCGTCAAGACCGGCATCGGCTATCTCGGCGTAGGCCTGGCGGCGATCTTCGGCGTTTCGGCTGCCGGCATCGACCTTTCGAACCTTGCGCTCGTTGCTTCGGCACTCTCGGTCGGTATCGGTTTCGGCCTGCAGAATATCGTGTCGAACTTCGTTTCAGGCCTGATCCTGCTGGTCGAGCGCCCCTTCAAGGTGGGCGACCATGTCGTTTCGGGCACCGCCGAAGGCATCGTCAAGCGCATCTCGGTGCGCGCCACCGAAATCGAGACCTTCCGCAAGCAGTCGATCATCGTGCCGAACTCGGATCTGATCAACGGGCTCGTCGGCAACTGGACGCATCGCAACAAGCTCGGCCGTTCGGAAATCCCGGTTTCCGTGAGCTACGAGGCCGATCCGCGCAAGGTGATGGATATTCTGCTGGAGCTGACAGCCGCCGTGCCGTTGATCCTGCGCAATCCCGAGCCCCATGTGGAGTTCCTGCGCTTTGGACCTTATTCGCTGGATTTCGAGCTGCGCTTCTTCCTGGCCGATATGGGCGACGGCCTGACCGTGCGCAACAATCTGAGGATCGAGATCCTCAGGCGCTTCAAGGCGGAGGGCATCGAGATCCCGTTGCCGCAGAGCGATCTGACCATTCACCGGCAGGCAAATGCGGAGGCGGAGAAGGTGCTCGTCCAAAAGCCGGATGAGCCCGAAGAGGCCGCGGCTGAAGACGAGGTCAAGGATATAGAAACGGTAGAAGACGAGCGGCCGGTGCGCCAATTGCGCAGCAAGACGGCAGACGGCAAGCTCAAAGGCTGAACGGGTCATTCAGCGCTCATTCACGGGTTTTGCGCTATAACCTCAGGCAATCGATCGCTGCAGGCGCAGCGACGAGCGCTCCAGGGGAGGGCGTAAAGCCTATGTCGCATACCGTGACACGATCCGCAGTCGCATTTCTTCTTCTCCTTTCCACGACATCTTTCGCACTGGCGGCCTCCGTTACCAACAAGGACGGGGCCCCGGTTGTGCTGACCGTCACCGAGGGCGGCAACCGCGTCGAAGTCGTCGTCGACGCCGGCGCTTCCGAACGGTTCTGTCCTTCCGGTTGCTTCATGACGACGCCCGATGGCGACCGTATCGGGCTTTCCGGCGACGAGACGATCGAGATCGTCAAGGGTTCCGCCGTCATCAAATGACGGCGGCTTGCGCCTGGCCACCATCGATTTTTATGAATTTTTGAGCCTCGTGGCTTTTGACGCTTGTCTATTTGCGCATCGTCGCGGCAAGCTTTTCCCATGTCGTAAACAGGCCTCTCATGACGCAGGCCTCGCTGCATAGTTCGCGAAGATGGTTCGTCCGGCTCGAACAGCCGGATATTGGGAGTTCATCCGGTATGGGCTGCCGGATATCAGGTAGAAGAGGGTATTTTCTCCATGAAGTCACATGCGCGGGCAGTGGTCATCGGCGGCGGCGTCGTCGGCGTTTCGACGCTCTATCACCTTGCGAAGAAGGGATGGGGCGACAGCGTGCTCATCGAGCGCAAGGAGCTGACATCAGGCTCGACCTGGCATGCAGCCGGCCTGCTGCCGCTCTTCAACATGAGCTACTCGGTCGGCCAGATCCACAAATATTCCGTGCGCTTCTATCAGGAACTGCAAGAGGAAACCGGCATGAATGTCGGTTTCAGCAAGGTTTCCAACATCCGTCTCGCTCGCACCAGGGATCGCTGGGACGAATTCATGTACTATGCCGGCATTGCCGAGACGATTGGCGTGAAGGTCAATATCCTGACGCCGGAGCAGGTGAAGGAAATCTGGCCGCTCTGTGAGACCGATGGGTTGCTCGGCGCGATCCAGCATCCCGATGACGGCTATATCCAGCCGGCGGACCTGACACAGGCGCTTGCAAAGGGCGCGCGCGACCGTGGTGCCACGATCTACCGCAACACGACGGTCACCGCCATCGAGCAGCAGGCTGACGGCCTCTGGAAGGTGACGACCGACAAGGGCGAGATCACCTGCGAACACATCATCTCCTGCACCGGCAACTTCGCCCGCAAGACCGGCGATATGGTCGGCATCAACATTCCCGTCATCCCGGTCGAGCACCAGTATATCGTCACCGAGCCGCATCCCGATATTCTGGCCCGCAAGGCCAAGGGCCTGCCGGAAATGGGCGTGCTGCGTGAGGCCGACAGCGCCTGGTACATGCGCGAGGAAAATGGCGGGCTGCTGCTCGGCCCTTACGAGCAGGGCGCACCGGTCTGTTATGTCAACGGTCCCTCCGATGACAGCGAGTATGAGCTCTTCCAGGAAGAACTCGAGCGCCTGATGCCGCATATCGAAACCGCGATCGCCCGCGTGCCGGCCTTTGGCGAAGTCGGCATCAAGAAGGTCTATAACGGCGCCATCGCCTATACGCCTGACGGCAACCCGATCGTCGGCCCGGCGCCGGGCCTCAAGAACTTCTGGCTGAACGAAGGCCATTCCTTCGGCATCACCGCGGCCGGTGGCGCCGGCTGGCAGCTTGCCGAATGGATCGTCGATGGCGAGCCGACGGTCGACATGATGGGTGTCGACCCGCGCCGCTTCGGCCCCTATGCGAAGGAAGGCTACCTCATCGCCAAGAACGAGGAGGCCTATGCCAACGTCTTCACCATGCATTATCCGGACGAGGAGCGCGCCGCCGCCCGTCCGCTGAAGACGACGCCGGTCTACGATCGCCTGAAGGCGCTCGGCGCCGTGTTCGGTTCCGTCTATGGCTGGGAGCGGGCCAACTGGTTTGCGCCCGAGGGCTATGACCTGCCGAAGGACCAGATCGGCGTTGGCGCTGATGTTCTCACCAACCACAATCATTCCGACCCGACCGAAGACGGCCGTATCCTGGAAAAGTGGTCGTTCCGCCGCTCGAACTATTTCGAGCATGTCGGCAACGAAGTCATGAACGTCAACAAGAATGTCGGCGTGCTCGACATGTCGGCTTTCGCCAAGGCGCTGGTCTCCGGTCCCGGCGCGCGCGCATGGCTGGAATCGATCTTCGCCAATGCGATCCCGAAGAAGCGCGGCCGCATCGCGCTCTGCCACATGCTGACCAAGGAAGGCGGCGTGCGCGCAGAATTCACCGTTTATGAAAGCGCGCCCGGCACTTTCTATCTCGTCTCGGCGGGCGCCTATGAGGCGCATGACCACGACTATATGCGCAAGCTCCTGCCGGCAGACGGCAGCGTCAAGTTCACGCCGATCACCCAGGGCTGGGGCGTGCTCGTTCTCGCCGGTCCGAAGTCGCGCGATGTGCTGAAGAAGCTGACGCGCACAAGCCTCGACAACAAGGATTTCCCCTGGCTTTCGGGCAAGGAGATCTCGGTCGGTGCGGCGAGCGCCCATGCGCTGCGCGTCAACTTCGTCGGCGAACTCGGTTGGGAGCTGCATCATCCGATCGAGATGCAGAACTACATCTTCGACAAGCTGATGGAAGCCGGCGCCGAATTCGGCATCAAGCCCTTCGGCATCCGCGCCATGCTTTCCATGTCGGTCGAAAAATCCTACCGCCTGATCCCGCGCGAAATGTCGATCGAGTACAATGCCTATGAATCCGGCCTCGACCGCTTCATCAAGCCGGAGAAGGAATTCCTCGGCCGCGAGGGCCTGCTCTCCTACAAGGACAAGGGCCTGAAGTGGAATTTTGCGACGCTGATCGTGGAGACCGGCAACGACGTCGACGCTCGGGGCTCGGAAGCGATCTACAACGAGGCGGGCGAGCTCGTCGGGCGCGCCACCAACGGTACGTTCGGCTTCCGCATCAACCGGTCGCTCGCGCTTGCCATGCTGCGGCCCGATTATGCCAAGGAAGGCACGAAGCTGAAGATCAAGATCCTCGGCACCACCTACAACGCCACCGTCGTCGGCGAGAGCCCGTTCGATACGGAGAACGCGGCACTTCGCGCCTGACCGCCTTGTAACCTGTTCTAGTTTCTTAAGCATATGAAGAAGAAAAAAGGCGGCCGCACCATCGGCCGCCTTTTTCATCGCTGGCCATGGCAGCTCGATTAATAATTATTCAAATGAATTCATGTAACCGTTTCGTTCGGGGACACAATTTCCACTTTAAAGGTTTGCCATGGCGTTTCTAGGTATTTCGGGAATGCAATATTCCGGAGAAATGTTTGCCGGCGCGCGTATTATCCTCGCTGAAGATTCCAATGTCTTCACTTCGATGATCGGAAAGCGCCTGAAGGAGCTCTTCGACATCGACGTCGAGATCTGCCGCAGCTTCGAAGAGCTGCAGCTTTCCTATGACAAGTCTTCAGACCCGATCACGCTGGCGATTTCCAACATCAACCTGCCGGGCGCCGAAAACGGTGAGGCGCTGGAATATCTGGTCGATCTGTCGATCCCGACGATCGTCTTTACCGGTACTTTCCAGGAAGGCATGCGCGACAAGCTGCTCGCCAAGGATATCGTCGACTATATCCTCAAGGACAATATCTTTGCCGTCGATCTGCTGGCGGAGTCGATCTGCCGGTTCCTGACCAATCACCGTCATCACGTGCTGATCGTCGACGACAGCGCCACGGCCCGCGCGCTGCTGTCCAGCCGCCTGAAGCGCTATAATTTCCGCGTCAGCACCGCCGAGAGCGGCGCCAAGGCGCTCGAGATCCTCAAGGCCAACCGCGATATCGGCCTGATGGTCACCGACTACAACATGCCCGATATTGACGGCTTCGAGCTGACGCGCCGCATCCGCGCCACGATCGGCTCGCACGAGCTGCGCATCATCGGCGTTTCCTCCTCATCGAACCGGCTGCTTTCGGCGCGGTTCCTGAAGGCCGGCGGTAATGATTTCATGCTGCGCCCGTTCATCGACGAGGAATTCTACTGCCGCGTCAACCAGAACCTGGATACGCTTCTGCAGATCCAGTCGATGCGCAGGGAACGCGCAGTTGCCTGACCCGGCCGCGAAGATCAGCGACAGGGAAGCGGCCCGATGATCGGTCTTCATCGGGGTGGCGCAAAGGCGGCGCATATTCTTGCAATCACAGGTATTGCGACCGCCATTTGTCCCCTTCACGGAGGAGGGGCTCTCGGTTATCGTCCAGCGCGTTATGAGAGAGGGCGAGTCGAGCCCTCCGGGCGCGTCGGGGGATAGGCAGCTGTGGCATTCCAGGGGGAGTTTCAGCGAGATGGTTCGGGTCCTCGGTTCGGAGGAGTTCGCGTACTACTGGTTGAAGATTCCCGGATGTTTTCGGCCGTGCTCCGCCATCGCTTCCAGACCGAGCTCAATCTCAATGTCAAATGCTGTTCGTCGCTGAAGGCGCTGCGAGAGGAGCTCTCCCAGGAAGGCCATGACTACGGCATGGCCGTGGTTGACCTGAACCTGCCTGACGCGCCCTATGGCGAGGCGCTCGACTGCATGATCGAGCACAATATTCCGGCCATCGTTTTCACGGCGACTTTCGATCTCAATACGCGTGCGCGCATCCTGGAACGCAATGTCATCGACTATGTGCTGAAGGATAACGAGTTCGCGCTCGACAATCTGGTCGCGACGGTGCGCCGGGCGATCATGAACCGCAAGACGCGCGTGCTCGTCGTCGATGACGTGCCATCGGCGCGCCAGGTGCTGGTCGATCTGCTGAGGGCGCAGCAATATATGGTGGTGGAGGCCAGTTCCGGCCTCGCGGCGCTCGCGGCACTCGAAGCCTTCGGCGACATCGAACTCGTCGTGACAGACCATCATATGCCAGATATGAGCGGCTATGAGCTGACGCGGCGCATCCGCCACCGGTTCGGCTCGGACAAGATGCGCGTCATCGGCGTTTCCTCGTCGAACGACCGCATGCTGTCGGCAAGTTTCCTGAAGGCGGGCGCCAGCGATTTCGTCTACCGGCCCTTCGTCGTCGAAGAGCTGCAGTGCCGCATCGCCAACAATGTCGAGACGCTGACGCAGATGAAGCAGCTGCGCGCGGCGGCCGCCTGCGATTACCTGACCGGCCTCTATAACCGGCGCTATTTCTACGACAATGGCCCGAAGCTGGTGAACGAATGCCTGCGCCTGAAAATGTCGAGCGCGGTCGCCATTCTCGATATCGACCATTTCAAACGTCTCAACGACACCTATGGCCACGAGATCGGCGACAAGGTGCTGAAGGCCGTCGCAGACAGGCTACAGACGATCTTCGAAGGAAGCGATAATCTTCTCTCGCGTCTCGGCGGCGAGGAATTCGCGATCCTCTTCCCGCAAATGGATTCGCTTGCGGCCACCAAGCTCTGCGACGAAATCCGCTCGGATATTTCCCGTCTCAAGGTGACCGCCGACGATGAGGAACTGTCGGTGACGGTCTCGATCGGCGTGGCCGAAATCGCCGGCTATGAGACCTTCGAAAACTATCTGAACGCGGCAGACCAGTTTCTTTACATGGCCAAGCACAAGGGGCGTAACCTTGTCTATTCCGATGCCAAGATGACGGAAGAGGCGGCGCAGTAAGGGCGCAATTCGCTTGCGCCGTCCTCCTCGGGACAGGCGCAACCATGACGGTGGCAGTGCCGCCGCAAATCAAAAAAGGCGGCCACCGAGCCGCCTTTCATGTTCCATCATCCTGCCGTCACTGCCTCAAGCCGCGACTGCCTGCTGGCGGGCCGTTGCCATGGTCATCTTGCGGTCGGCGCGCTCCTGTTGCGGGGAGCGCTGGTAGAGTTCGCGATAACACTTGGAAAAGTGCGAGGCGGAGACGAAGCCGCAGGCGACGGCGACTTCGACGACCGGCATGGAGGACTGCACCAGCAGGTGGCGGGCGCGGTCGAGACGGATTTCCAGATAGTAGCGGGCAGGGGACCGGCCCATTTCCTGGCGGAAGAGGCGCTCGATCTGGCGGCGCGACAGGCCGGCGCCCTCGGCGATTTCGAGCAGAGACAGGGGCTCGGCGAGATTGCCTTCCATCAGCTCGATGATCGACAGCACCTTGGCATTCTGGACACCGAGGCGGGCGCGCAGCGGCAGGCGCTGACGGTCATGCGGGTTGCGCACGCGATCGGTCAGGTGCTGTTCGCAGATGCGGTTGACCAGGCTTTCGCCGAAATCCTCGCCGACGAGGTTCAGCATCATGTCGAGCGAGGCCGTGCCGCCGGCGCAGGTATAAAGATTATTGTCGACCTCGTAGAGGTCGGCATAGACCTCGGCCTGCGGAAACGCCTCGGAGAAGCCCGGAAGGTTTTCCCAGTGGATCGCGCAGCGCTTGCCATTCAGGAGACCCGCCTGGGCAAGCACATGCGCGCCCGTACAGAGCGAACCGACGGCAACGCCGCGATTGTAGGATTCGCGCAGCCAGGCATTGACGGATTTATTGTTGAAGGTCTCGACATCGATGCCGGAACAGACGAGCACCATGCCCGGCCGGTTTTCCCCGCCGAGATGGCGGCGCTCTTCGGCGAGCGAGGAATTGGCCTCCACGCCGATGCCGCAGGAGGAATAGACCTTTTCGCCGTCGACCGAAGTCAGGCGCCACGTATAGGCCTGATAGCCGAGCATGCGGTTTGCGATGCGCAGTGTATCCACCGCCGCCGAAAAGGGCAGCATGGTGAATTGAGGGACCATGAAGAAGACTACGGAACGTTTCTTGAGCTGCATCTTGTTCATTGGAAAATCCATGCTCGAGGGCGACTGCATATTGGTCGCGTGGAATGCGTCGCTCCGATGTTCTAAAAGCGACACTGGCATGGAAAAATGCGGCTAGGAAGAGCAAATCTGCGACATGGCAGGAGATTTGCGGCGCGAGCGAAGCAAAAAGCGTCGCTGCAGCATAGCGGTTCTATGAAATTCACCGGGGAAAGGCAGGCGACGGACATGAAAAAGGCGGTGCTGCTTGGGACAGGCACCGCCTCTAGCTTGGGAGGTATGTCGCATTCATTGCATGATCTTGCATTCACGAGCCCTGTCGTTAGTGAGCTCGGTTCTTGCCAGTCTCATCGGCGCTCGGCCAGCCGATATCCTTGCGGATGTCTAGGGGCATGGATTCGATCTGACGTTCCGTCTGCCAGCGGCGCCATGCGCGCACGAGCTTTTCAGCATAGGAACCGAACGAAGAATGTGTGCGGTAGGATGACAGGCTCTTGCCGCCATCTCTGTAAGTGATCGAGGACATTGCCGTTTCCTTTCCTTGCGAGACACGGGATCGCCGTATCCTTGAGATGAAATATGCGCTTGCGGTACTCATCATTCAAACGAATAGATTTTATAAGTACCATAAGCGATTTTGAACTATCGCTGCTGCTCGTCCAGGGTGGGCAGGGCGCAGATATCGGCCGCGAGATGCGGCGGATAATGCTTCAATTCCTGCCTGATCCGTTCGCGTGCCGCCACCCGAAACATGCGGGCCCGAAACGCGAAGAAAGCCTGGAGAATGTTGAAGCCTGCCAGTTGCGACATGATCGGCCTCCTTTTCTTCAGCCTCATCGTCACAACTAAAATATAGGTACTCGGGCTGGTTCAAACAAATGAGATGAACTGGCCTTAAGGTTCAGCGAAATTGAAAGATAATAACCGCGCGCCATAGGCTGGCTTAAGCCCCGGCCGACGCCTTCTCGGTCGACATGTCGACGGAAGGGATGAGCTATGCGGCGGCCGTCAGATGACCATCTGCTCGCCAAGCTCCACCACGCGGTTGCTGGGGAGCTGGAAATAGTCCGAGGGGTCGATTGCGAAGCCGGCCATGGCGATGAAGAGCCGGTCCTGCCAGGCCGGCAGGCCGGTGTTCGGATCACCGACGAGCTTGCGTCTTCCGACATAGAACGAAGTCGACATGATCTCGAAATCGAAGCCGGCCTTGCGGCACAGCGGCAAGGCCCTGGAAACGTCCTGGTCTTCCATGAAGCCGAAGAGGAGCTGGATCTTGATGAAGCGGTCCGAGAGCCTCTCGATCGTTACCCGCTCCGCCTCCGGCACATAGGGGCGGGGAGCGGTCTTGATGTTCAGGATCGCGTTGCGGGCGTGCAGGACGCGATTGTGCTTCAGATTGTGCAGCAGCACCCCCGGAGCCATGTCGGTGAGGCTTGTCAGGAAGATCGCGGTTCCCGGCACCTGGACGGGAGAGTGGTCCGACTTGCGTTCGATCGAGGCGATGAACGGCACCAAGGGTATCTCGTTCCTTGCCGCCTTCTCGCGAACCAGCATGGTGCCCTTCTTCCAGGTCCACATCATGATCATCAGCGCACCGGCGATCAGCACCGGAACATAGCCGCCGTCGTGGATCTTCAGGAGGTTGGCGCCCAGGAAGATGCTTTCGAGCAGGAAGAGCGGCAGCAGAACGGCAGCGGCAGCGAGCACCGTCCACCCCCAGACGACACGGAGAAACTGGAAGGAGAGGATCGTCGTGACGACCATCGCGCCGGTGACGGAAATTCCGTAGGCCGTGGCTAGCGCCTCGGAGGAGCCGAAGGCGAAGATCAGGGCAAGGACACCGAGCAGGAGCGCGATATTGACGGCCGGCACATAGATCTGGCCCGTATTGGAAGCCGAGGTAAAGCAGATCTCAAGCCTGGGCAGGAAGCCGAGATGGATTGCCTGGCGTGCCAGCGAAAAGGCGCCGGTGATCACCGCCTGGCTGGCGATGATGGTGGCAGCGGTCGCAAGAATGACCACGGGAAGCAGCGCCCATTCCGGAAACATCAGGAAGAACGGATCGGAGACGGCTTGAGGATTGGCCAGGACGAGCCCGCCCTGGCCGAGATAGTTCAGCGCAAGCGACGGGAAGACCACGGCAAACCACGCAGCCTGGATCGGTTTCCTGCCGAAATGGCCGAGGTCGGCATAGAGCGCTTCGGCTCCCGTCACTGTCAGGAAGACGGCGCCGAGGACAATGAGGCCGACGAGACCGGCATGAGTGATGAAGTCGAAGGCATAGAGCGGATTGAGCGCTGCGAAGATCGCGGGATCGTCAGCGAGATGGATGAGGCCGCCGAGCCCCATCACGACGAACCAGAGCAGCGTTATCGGGCCGAAGAGTTTCGAGACGGAGGCGGTGCCGACCGATTGCACAAGGAAAAGCAGCAGCATGATCGCGATGGCGACCGGCAGGATGTAGGGCGTGAAGACCGGAGTCACGAGCTTCAATCCCTCGAGCGCCGAGAGGACCGACAGGGCAGGCGTAATCATGGCGTCGCCGATGAAGAGTGCTGCGCCGATGATGCCGGCGAAGAAGAAGATCGTCGCATGCCGGCTGGTCTTCTTCATCAGCAGCGCCAGCAGCGAAAGGGTTCCGCCTTCGCCCTCGTTATCGGCCCGCAGGAGAAACAACACGTATTTGAAGGTGACGATGATCGTCAGCGTCCAGATCATCAGCGAGATCAGCCCGATGACCTCGTTCGGGGTCACGCCGTCATGCGCGAAGGGCCGGAGCGCTTCACGGAAAGCGTAGAGCGGGCTCGTGCCGATATCGCCATAGACCACCCCGACAGCTCCAAGCAGAAGCGCGGCAAACTTCTGCTGGCCGTGATGAGGCCGGTCTGCTTCGTGCGTCGTCGTGGCGGACATTGAGCTTCCCTTGATTTGCAGGAATAGATATGGGGCGGCACGATGAGAAAGGCATGTCAAACGCGCGCCAAGCTGCGCGCGAATGCATCATGCAGACTGCGTCCGGACTGGCGACGCGCGGGTCATATCTCCGCCCGTGCCTCATCCTTTGCAAGCGCGCTCACGAGAACCTTGTCGACGCGCCTTCCATCGAGGTCGATCACCTCGAATTTCCAGTCGTTCTTGACGAAGGTCTCTCCGAGTTCGGGAAGATGCTTCAGTTCTTCCAGAACGAGACCGGCGACGGTCTGATATTCGACGTCTTCGTCGAGCGGGAAGTTCATGAATTCCGAGAATTCGTCGATCGGCGTCCATCCGGACACGAGGTAGGAGCCGTCATCGCGCCGCTTGATCGCTGGCTCTTCGCCGGAGGCCGCATCGCCGAAGACGCCCATGATCGATTCCAGGATGTCGCCCGAGGTGATCACACCCTCGAAGTGGCCATATTCGTCAAAAACCAGCACCATATGCTGCGACGACCTTCTGATCGCCTCGATCACCGAGGAGGCGGGAGCGAGGTCCGAGATGATCGGAACGTCCCGCACCAGCGTCATGATGTCGACCGACCTGCTGGCCTCGAGCGCGTCGTAATAATCCTTGACGGCGAGAACGCCGATAACCTCGTCGGAACTGCCCTTGCGGGCCGGCAGTCGCGTGCGCGACGTCGACTGGATGGTCTTGCGGATTTCCTCGGCGGAATCTTCGATATCGATCAGCTCGACGTCGCGACGCGGCGTCATCAACGCGCGGGCCTGCCGGTCGGCAAGGCGCATGACGCCGGTGATCATCGCGGATTCGCCGATCTCGATCACGCCGGCGCTCTGTGCTTCGGCGAGAACGGTCTTGATCTCCTCGTCGGTGACGCCATCGGCGTTCTTTCCGGACTGGCCGAGCAGGGCGAGAACGAGCTTGCCCGAGCCGTCGAGCAGCCAGACGAGGGGCAGAGCCGCCTTCGACAGGTAGGTCATCGTCGGTGCGACCCTGGCTGCCACGGCTTCCGGCGCACGAAGGGCCATCTGCTTGGGCACCAGCTCACCGATGATGAGGGAAAGATAGGTGATCGCCACGACGACGGTACCGACGCCGAGCCCGTCCGCCCAGGCATCGGGAAGGCCCTGCGCCAGGAGCCAGGTGGAGAATCGTGCGCCCAGTGTCGCGCCCGAGAAGGCGCCCGACAGCACGCCGACGAGGGTGATGCCGATCTGGACCGTCGACAGGAAACGCCCGGGATTTTCAGCCAGGCGCAGAGCCAGTCGTGCTCCTCTGCTTCCCTGGTCCGCCAGGACCTTGAGGCGTGCCGGGCGGGCGGAGACGATTGCGAGCTCCGACATTGCAAGGACGCCATTGAGAATGGTGAGAAGAATGACGATGGCTATTTCGGTATACAAACTTTGGCCTGTTTTGATGATAACGATCCGTCGAAACTATGCGATCTCGCATCGCTTTGCGAGAGTTCCGAGCGAAGATCATGGGCACTTGGCAAGATAATTATGGCGGACTTCTCGCTTCCGGCGCCGCCTCGGAAACGCAGGATGGCATCTGCCTGAAACCGAGCGTCGTATAATCGGCGGCTCATAAACCCCCTCTTAAGGATCTGTTGACCATAATGAAGGCTTAACGCCGCCCGCGTGTGCGGTGCCTGTGATGTTTTCGTGTCTCGCACCAAGGACGAAGCCTGTGTCCCTTCATCAAGCCATCGCCGCCATTCCGACGACCGCCTGTGCGTGGTTTCTGTCTGTCGTCGCCCATCGGTTGGCGGTCGTGGCGGCCTTTGTCTTTGCCGTCATAGCCGGAGCGGGCGAGGCAGCGGCCGAGGACAGGGCACTGAAACTGTACTTCACGCATACGGGCGAGCGGGCGACTATCGTCTTCAAGCGCAACGGCAAGTATGACCAGCGCGGCCTCAACCAGATCAACCGCTTCCTGCGTGACTGGCGGCGCAACGAGCCGGCCAAAATGGACCCGCGGCTGCTCGATCTCGTCTGGGAAGTCTATCGCAAGAGCGGGGCAAAGGAGACGATCCACGTCGTTTCCGCCTACCGCTCGCCGGCGACCAACAACATGCTGCGCAACCGCTCGCGCAATACCGGCGTCGCCAAGCGCAGCCAGCACATGCTCGGCAAGGCGATGGATTTCTATATTCCGGGCGTCAAGCTTGCGACGCTGCGCGGGCTCGCCATGCAGATGCAGGTCGGCGGCGTCGGCTATTACCCGACCTCGGGTTCGCCCTTCGTGCATCTCGATGTCGGCAACGTGCGCGCCTGGCCGCGCATGTCGCGCCAGGAGCTGGCGCGGCTCTTCCCGGACGGGCGCACGATCCACCTGCCGGCGGACGGCCGTCCGCTGCCGGGCTATCAGGTAGCCCTTGCCGAGCGCAAGAAGGGCATCCGCTCCGCGCCGATCGAGATCGTGGCGAGCGAGGATGAGGATGACGATGCGCCGGTAACGCCAAAGGCAGCGGCACCGACCCTGCTGACGGCGCGTGCGACAGCACCTGCCAAGGCACCCGATCCCGTCGTGACCGGAAGCCTTGTCACCGCCATGCTGCCGACGCCGCAAAAGCGGGCCGATATCGGACTTGCGTCGCAGCTTGCCAAGCCCGGGGACCGGGCGATTGCCGACCGCGCATTTGCCGATCTCGCCTCGCTCACCGTTCCGCTGCCGATGCTGCGCCCGGTCGAGGTCGAGGCCGTCGAGAGCGAGGCGCCGGTGCCGGTGCCTGCGCCGCCTGTGGCCACGCTTGCGCCGGTGTTCGCATCCGTCCAGCCGGCTGCGGCCGACTTCACGCGCTTCGTCGTTGGCCGCAAGCCCGCCAACACATCTGTCGTCGCCGACCGGCTGACCCATCCCGCACCGACGGCGGAGCAGATCGCGGTATTGCCGGTCTCCGCGTCTGAGCATGTTTCGGGCGGCGTCGGAGAAATGTCCGCACGGGCGCTGATTGCCTGGGCGGTGCGGTCTCCGGAAACGTCGGTTGAACTCACCGCGCCTTCCTTGATCGGCAACACCTATCCGAAGGGCGAGGGCAGGACGGTTGCTTCGGGTGCTGCTGGGGCCAGCTTCAAGACCAGCCGTTTCGGCACCGAGGGCTGAACTCTGATCGGCTCATGGCGATCGCCCTCAAAATAGGGGGCAGATTGACTTTCAATCAAATAGAATGATACACCTCGGTCATTCAGAAAAATTGAAAGATGTGACGATGACTATCCCATTTCGCCGTCCCATTCCTCTGCTCGATAATGACGTGTTGCGCACGTTCGTCGCCATCGCAGAGACCGGTAATTTTTCGACAGCGGCCGAAACCGTGTTTCGCACGCCATCGGCTGTTTCCATGCAGATCAAGAAGCTCGAAGAGCAGCTAGGCGTCACGCTGTTTCGCCGCGATGCGCGCTCGGTGACGCTGACGCAGCATGGTGAAATGCTGCTGTCTTACGCGCGCAACATCCTGGCACTCTCCAACGAGGCGGTATCGCGCTTCATCATGCCCGAGCTTAGCGGCGTGGTGCGGCTCGGCGCGCCCGAGGATATCGGCGAGCGCCTGCTGCCGCAGATCCTGAAGAGCTTTGCGCAGATCTATCCTGGCATCATGGTCGACGTGACGATCGACATGAGCATCTGCCTGAAAAAGCGGATGGAGGAGCAACGCCTCGATCTCGCGCTCATCAACTGCGCAACGCGGCCGTTCCCGACCAATGGCGAGGTTGTCTACCGCGAGCGCCTTGTCTGGGCGGGCGCCAAATGCGGTTCGGCGCATCGGCGCGATCCGCTGCCGATCTCGATCTGGGAAGACGGCTGCATCTGGCGGCAGGAGGCGATCACCCAGCTCGAGCGCAACAAGCGGCCCTATCGCGTCGCCTATCTCAGTGCCCACACGATGGCGCAGCGCGCCGCCGTGGTTTCCGATCTCGCCATCGCGCCGCTGCCGCTCTCCTATGTCAGTGAGGACATGGCGATCCTGGGCATCCAGGAAGGCTTGCCCGAACTCGGCTCTTTCGACATCCAGCTCCTGACCGCATCACAGACGACAGGGCCGATCGAGACGGTGGCCGACAGTATCCGCGCATCCTTCGCCGAAAAGTCCAAGGCGGCGGCAGCCTGATTATCCGGGAGAGCCGGGAACGGACGCACTGCGACCCTGGGTAGGGAACGATGAGCGCCTGCGAATGCAGGCTTACTAACCTGTTGCAGGGGGAGGTCAGGCCATGGATCAGCAAATCCGGCTTTTTGGCGCTGTCGCAGTCCGGCCGGCCGTGCTTGCCGTCATCCCCCGCTTCGAGACGGTCACGGGATACAAGGTCGCGGCCAGGTGGGAGCTCAATCCCGCCGTCAGGACGCAGATCGAAGCCGGTGAGCCTTTTGATCTCGTCATTACCAATCCGAACCTTATCGAGGAACTCGTCTCCCTTGGAAAGATCAGGACGGGAAGCCAGGTCACGTTCGGCCGGATAGCAATGGGCGTGGCGGCGAGGGAAGGCAGCCGGGCCCTCGGTATCGGCTCCGTCGAAGCTTTCAAACAGACCCTGAAGGGCGCGCGATCAATCGCCTATGCCAGTGATGGAACCAGCGGCGGCTACTTCTCGGGTTTGCTGGAGCGCCTGGGAATAGCCGATGAGGTGAAGCCGAAGCTGGTGCCGGTATCGGGAGGGCAGACGGCGGCGGCCGTCGGCCGTGGAGAGGCAGATCTGGGTGTCGTTCCCGTGACGTCCATCCTTGCCGCCGCGCCCGAGGCCATGCTGGTCGGCAGGTTTCCGGCAGAACTGCAAAGTTACATCGATTTTGCCATTGGCGTCAGCGCCGATTCAACAGATGCGGAGGCTGCGAGCCAGCTATCGGCGTTCCTGCTATCGGCAGACATTGACGAGACCCTGTCGGCAAGGGGCATCGAGCGCAGCTGAGATGCGCTTGAGGAGCGGCGATATCGAGGATGTCGGCCTTGTCTGGAGAAAGGCTCTTAGCCGGTGAACTTTTCGCTCACGAATGCGTTATCCCGCCCGGACGGCATCGGCCGTTCGGGGTTGAATTCACAAAGGGATTTCGCAAATGACGACCACGGGTAAAATCGCATCCGCCTTGATGATCCTTCTCGCGCTCTCTTCCTGCGCCAACACGATCCGTGGCGTGGGCAGGGATACGGCCAATGCCGTCAATGCCACGCAGGATGCCGGCCGCAGTGTCGATCGCGCAGCTAAGAGATAGTTATTTTCAGATTTTTGAAGTCGGATAGGCTTTTTCGAGGCCACCGGATCGGGTCAGCCCGGTCCGGAATGCGGCATAGGCCGGGTGCTGGCTCGAGCGCGCCGCTTCCATGAGCCTGATCTGCAGCCGGTCGGGCGCAGCTTCGCCGATCCACTTGCCGAGGGCTTCGAGCTTCAGCGAGTTTAGAAGACGCGAGGACGAGGCGACATCGAGATGCCGATGCAGGCCCCCGAGCAGGTTGTCGTCCTGCTGCGGATTTTCCATCAGCAGCGACAGGTAGGATTTGTCGGTTTCCGAGAGCGCCGCAAGTTTTTCCGCGACGGTATCGCGATCGGGGAAGGGCACCGTGCCAGTCATAACGAATCGTCCAATCCTTGTTGCCAGGAAGATTTATAGACTGGCCTTGACCTTCTCGGCTACATCGGCCGGAACCCAGCGGCTCCACAGTTCCTCATAATTCTCAAGGAAATAGAGGGCGGCATTCTCGTTGTCTTCGCCGTTCTCATCCTGCCAGGCCAGTACCTGGCTGATTGTTTCGTTGTCCCAGCTGCGGGCCTTCAGATAGTTCATGACGGGGCCGGCGCGATCGGCAAAAGCGCTGGTAATCAGCGTGAAAGCCTGGGACACGGGATAGGCGTTCAGCCTGGGATTGGCGCAGTGGGGCACTGAGGTACAGGCGTCCCATTCAGCCTGATCGTGAGGCACGCCGAAACCCAGCTGTTTCATGTCGTATTTGCCGAGAACCGATGTCGGCGACCAGTAATAACCGAGCCAGCCGACCTTGTTTTTGAAGGCGCGGGCGATCGAATTGTCGAAATCGGCCGGGGTCGGGCTGTCGATCAGCGCAAAGCCGAGCTTATCGGCACCGAGCGCCTTGAAGAGATTGCTGGTCGAGATTTCGCAGGCCCAGGCTTCGGGGCAATTATAGATCGCAGCAAGCGAGGGATGGTAGATATCGGGAAAGAGTTCCGGATGCTTCAGCGCATCCTGCACGGACAGGATGTCCGGATTTGCATCGGCGATGAATTTCGGAATGTACCAGCCTTCGACGGCCCCATCCGCCAGAATTTCGGCGCCCTTGACCAGGCGGCCGGCACTGATGGCGGTATCGAGCTGCGGTTTGACCGCTTTCACCCAGAATTCCGAGGCGATATCGGGCGTGCCGCTGCCATCCATGGAAGCGAAGGTCGGCAGGGTGTCACCATCGACAATGGTGACGGAGCAGCCGTAGCCCTTTTCCAGGATGAACTTGTCGAAGCTCGCAGCGATTGCAGCAGAGCCCCATCTCATCTCGGCGATCGAGACCTTGCCGCAGCCGGCGGCTTGCGCAATTCCCGCGTAAAAACAGACGGCAAGAATGAATGACGTGAAAAATGTCTTCATGAAAGTTCCCCGGATCTTTATGTGATCGAACGCGCATGCGCCGGGTCATTAGCCGACAAATCTCTCCGCCGCTTCAGGGTGCCAATGCCCGGCCGGAATAGGATTTCGCCAGGCTTTCCCGTCTGCGGCGCCGTTCGTCTCGTTTTCCGGCGGCTCGTCGCTGGCCATTTCTATCGATGGCTCATTATTAGCAAACCTACGGATTTGCGGCAGGAAATCAACTCTCTTTTGCGCGTTGCAATCTTACTAAATAATTGAATCCGAAGAATTTATGCGGCCGAGCGCGAAAGCGAGAAGTTTGACGCCGATCAGCAGGCTTGCGGGGGCCGCAGATAGGGCTAAATTCGAAAAAGTTCAAAAAAAGTCAAAATTCCCTTCAAGAGCCGTCTTCAATAACCATCCGGTAAGGATGTGCCGTTATCTGTTGTGACGCGGCGGGGGACAACCGCTGCTTTTCCGGATCAGGTAGTGCGTCCCGGAAAAAGCGAGCTTCATTGCGTAATGATGATGGCGTCAGCGTTTTATGGCAAACCGCGTAGGGTCCATGGCCCGATCGCGGTTTTCGCATTTCTGGGCCTTTGTCGGCTTTTCAACCGTCTGTTGACCTGACGTCTGCCCGCATTGTAGGCCTGCCGGAAACGCTTCACGGACAGGCACCAATGACCAGAGCCATCATGCTGCAGGGAACCGGCTCCGATGTCGGCAAGACAGTGCTGGTGGCCGGGCTTTGCCGGCTGGCTGCCAATCGCGGTCTGAAGGTGCGACCGTTCAAGCCGCAAAATATGTCGAACAATGCCGCGGTTTCCGACGACGGCGGCGAGATCGGCCGGGCGCAATGGCTGCAGTCGCTCGCTGCGCGGGTACCGTCATCCGTGCATATGAACCCGGTGCTCCTGAAGCCGCAATCGGAAAACGGCAGCCAGATCATCGTGCAGGGCAGGGTATTCGGCCAGGCAAAGGGGCGCGACTACCAGCGGCTGAAGCCGCAGCTGCTTTCGTCGGTTCTGGAGAGTTTCGCCAAGGTGTCCGAGGGGGCTGACCTCGTGATCGTCGAGGGGGCGGGCTCGCCGGCCGAAATCAACCTGAGGGCGGGCGATATCGCCAATATGGGCTTTGCGACACGGGCGAACGTCCCTGTCGTCCTCGTTGGAGATATCGATCGCGGCGGCGTCATCGCCTCGCTCGTCGGCACGCATGCGATCCTCAGCGAAGAGGATCGCGGCATGATTTCGGGTTACATCATCAACAAGTTCCGCGGCGATGTCTCGCTGTTCGACGACGGTGTCCGGGCCATCGAAGGTTTCACCGGCTGGCCGTGCTTCGGCGTCGTGCCGTGGCTGCCGGGTGCCACACGCCTTCCGGCGGAGGATTCGGTCGTGCTCGAACGGCTGGCGCGGGGCAGGCAGGGTGCGCTGAAGATTGCCGTGCCGGTGCTGCCGCGCATTGCCAATTTCGACGATCTCGATCCGCTGCGGACAGAGCCCGATGTCGAACTCGTCTTCATCAGGTCCGGTGACCGGCTGCCCGACGATGCCGCGCTCGTCATCCTTCCCGGTTCGAAATCGACGATATCGGATCTCGCGGACCTGCGTGCGGCCGGCTGGGATCGCGATCTCCTGGCGCATGTCAGGCGCGGCGGCCGGGTGATCGGCATCTGCGGCGGTTACCAGATGCTTGGCTGCAAGGTGCATGACCCGCTCGGCATCGAAGGCGGGACGGCCGAGACGCAGGGGCTTTCGCTTCTCGATGTCGAGACCGAGATGGCGCCGGAAAAGACCGTGCGCAACAGCACCGCCCGCTCGACCGAATACGACGCGCCGCTTGCCGGCTACCAGATCCATCTCGGCATTACTCGCGGGCCGGATTGCGTCAGGCCCTCTGCTATCGTCGACGGCGCACCCGACGGAGCGCTTTCGCCAGACGGCCGCATCATGGGCACCTATCTGCACGGCCTCTTCAGCAGCGACGCCTACCGCGCCCGGCTGCTTCAGAGCTTTGGCCTGTCAGGCGAAGCGAGCAACTACCGCGAAAACGTCGACCGGGCACTCGACGAGGTCGCAGGCGGCCTGGAACAGTATCTCGACCCGCGCTGGCTTGCCGGTCTGTTCGGCTAGACCGGATGTCGCTTGCCTGCCTCACGGTCCGGCAGAGTGGGCAGACGCAATCAGGGCATCGTTTGCTATTGCCAAATTAGTTGACTGAGTCCATTAGTTGTTTCAATGCACCCGGTCGAGGGCAATGAAAACCATGACCATACTGGATAGATTTTCGCTGACGGGCCAGGTGGCGCTCGTAACCGGCGGCGGCCGTGGCCTCGGATTCGAGATGGCGCGCGCACTTGCCGAGGCCGGTGCGCATGTCATCGTCACCGGGCGTACGGCGACGACGCTTGAAGATGCCGTAGGGACGATCCGCAGTAGCGGCGGCACGGCGCAGGCTGCCGCCTTCGACATCGTCGACCGGGAGGCGCAGCGTGCGCTGATGGCCGACATCGAAAAGATCCATGGCCGACTCGATATTCTGATCAACAATGTCGGCGCCCGCGACAGGCGACCGCTGGCTGAATTCGATGACGATGCCATTATCGAGCTGTTGCGCACCGATCTGGCGGCCGCGATGACGCTCTCGCGGGATGCCGCCGCGTTGATGAAGCGGCATAATCATGGCCGCCTGATCGCGGTCACCTCGATCAGCGGCCATGTCGTCATGCCCGGCGATTGCGTCTATCCGGCGGCCAAGCAGGGCCTGACCGGCCTGATGCGCGGCATGGCGGTCGAATTCGGCCCATACGGCATCACCAGCAACGCGATTGCACCCGGCTGGTTCGCCACCGAGACGAACGCGGCGATGGCTGCGAGCGAGGAGTTGATGCCCTTCGTGCGCCAGCGCATCCCGGTCCAGCGCTGGGGCCGCCCGGATGAGATCGCTGGTGCCGCGCTGTTTCTTGCGAGCGGCGCCGCCTCCTTCGTCAATGGCCATGTGCTGACCGTGGACGGCGGCATGACCGTCAGGATGTAAGCGGAAACCGGCGTTTCCCGCCGCTCCTCAAGGGGCGGAGGTGCGCTCGGGAAGCGGTTCTTCCGGTGCTGTTGATGAGGTCCGGGCGAGGACATTGCCGATATCGGTGAGGAAGGTCAGCAGCAGATTGAACTCGGCCTCGCTGTAGGTCTCCAGCAGTGCGGCCATCGCCTCGCCATGCTCCTCGTAGAGCGAGCTGGCGCGTGCCGAGGCCTCGGGACAGGCAACCAGGACAAGGCGGCGCTTGTCCGTCTCATCACGCTGCCTGACGACGAAACCGGTGGCCTCCAGCTTGTCGATCAATCCGCTGACCGTTCCGACCTTCAACCCGACCTCGCGCGACAGGGCCGTCATGGACAGCGGACCGAGCTGCTCCAGCAGCCGGAAACACTTGAATTCGGTGCCGGTCAGACCAACTTTCTCGGCCATCTTCTGATGGAACAGCACGAGCCTGGCTGAAAACAGCTGGACCGTCGGGATGTAGCGCGCGAGGCGGCCGGTTGACTTTTGCGGCAAAACGTTTAGATCCCCGAACTAATAATTGTTTCGATATTCTAAGGAACTGTCGGCGTCATGTCGATACTCTCGCATGGCTGCCCGGTCCTTGTCGGAGGCAGCGATCGATGAGCGCTTATTTCATTCTCGAAATCCATCCCGATATCGAAGATCAGACGATCGATGATTATCTCGCATGCATATCGCCCGACGTGACGTTCCATGGAGGCAATGTGCGATCCTGTGGCGGCGCGGTCCATCCGGTTCAGGGAGAGCGGCAGATGAACAGGCTGATCATCATCGAATTCCGCACTGCCTCGGTCGCCCGTGAATGGCATGACGAGGTGAAGCAGGCGATTGATGATGCCAGGTATCACTCTCTCCGTGCCTGCCCGGCGGTTGTCGTCGCCGGGCGCGATGGCTAGGAACCCCGGCTGGCGCGACGATTGCCGGATTTTGTGGCGGCACGGTCCGGCCTTGCCGCCCATTCGCCGGATTTCCCGATCATAGAACGGTTTCAACCATCTGGAGATTCCGAAATTAACGATCATATTCAGTGGCTTATAGAGCAGGGAATCGCGAGCGACAATATTGGCGACCTCGTTGGAGGCCTGTGCGACCGGCTGGTCGCTGACGGGTTTCCGATCTGGCGGGCCAGTATCATGATGCCATCCCTTCATCCGATGTACCGCGGCATCTCCGCCAATTTCGTGCGAGGCGGGGTAACGACCCTCGAAAATTCCGAGCACGGCGGCGTGGACGAGCGCAACTTCGAGAAAACGCCGACATTTCATCTGCTGAGCCGCGGTGAGAGAGCGGGGCGCTGGATCTTAGCCAAGGGAGAGGGTCTCGAGTACCCGCGGCTCAAGGAATTCGCCCTTGCCGGAGCGACCGATCACGTGGTCAGCATTTTCGAGTTTCCGAAGGAGGTCGCGTTGCGCGGCTTCAGCCTCGCGCTGACCAGCGACGCATCGGGTGGATTTTCCGACGAGCAACTGAGGACGGTCGCAGAGCTTATTCCGGCTCTGGGGCTCGCCTGCTACCGCATGGCCGCATCGAAAACCGCTGCCGATATTCTGGCCGTCTACACGGGCGCCAGGACAAGCGCACGCATCCTTGCGGGCGAGGCTCAGAGAGGCAAGGGCGGATCCATCAGTGCTGCGGTCCTGCTTGCAGATCTCAGGAATTTCACGGCATTGACCGACGTTTATGAGCCGGGCGAAATCGCCGGGTTTCTGGATGCGCATTTCGAGCTGATCGGCAGGCATGTCGAGGAAAATTCCGGGGAGATCCTCAAGTTCATGGGCGACAGCGTGCTGGCGATCTTTCCGACCGGCAGCGAAGAGGGGGATGATCCCGAAAAGGCTTGCCGCGCAGCACTCGCCTCGGCCCGGAACATGCTGAAGGCCAACGAGGCGCTGAACCGAGAGCGGGCAGGCAGGGGTGGCCCCGACATCGGCGTCGACGTCGTCCTGCATCTCGGAGAAGTGTTCTACGGAAATATCGGCGCCCGCGGCAGGCTCGACTTCACCGTGATCGGCAGGGCCGTCAACGAGGCCTCGCGGATCGAGAAACTCTGCGGCGAACTCGGCCAGTCGCTTCTGATGTCGGAAACCTTCGCGGCTGCCTGCGGTGTCGCCTGCGAACGCCTGGGATCGTTCGAGTTGCGCGGCGTTTCGAGGAAGGCCGACGTGTTCAAGCCTGCGGATTCGATTGTGGCATCGGCTCGAAAATCGTCGGCAAAGGCCTCAGATCTCGCCTGACACCTCGCGGCGCCGGCGGTCGAGTTCTTCGCTGTAGCGGCGCAGCGTGTGGCTTTCGCTGAGCTGGCCGATCACCTTGCGCTCGATGAGGTTGTTGACGACGGCAAGCGCTTCGCTTTCCGTCTTGTCGAAGATCGCGGCCGCCTGTTTGGCATTCATCTGCGGCTGCAGGAAATCGTTTTTATAGCGGATGAAATCACCGAGATTCTGGGCTTCGTCCTGCGCGCTGGTGGGGTTGGCGTAGATTTCCGGCACGAGCACGAGGCCGGCATATTTGTCGCCCTCATCGACGAGGATGACACGCTGCGTCGAGCCGATGGGGAAGGCCTCCTTGAATGCGTCCAGCGTTATTCCGAGTTTTGCGGTCTTCACGTCTGAACGCATCAGCTTGTCGACGGTGAGATTGCGGATCCAGCCGACATCATGGGCGCTGCGGATGCTTTCGCCGCGCAAGTGAAAGCGCCATGTGGCGAAGGAGTAGCCGAAGGTCGTGCGCACCACGAGCGAGGAGGTGATGACGGCGGCGAGCACCAGTGCGGTGATCGGAAAGTCACCGGTGATCTCCAGCGCCAGGAAGGTCATGGTCAGCGGCCCGCCGATGACGGCGACGGCGAGCGAGCTCATGCCGACCACGGCATAGATCACGGGCGTCAGCGTCGCATCGGCGAAATAGGGGGCGGAATAGGCAAAGAGCTTGCCGAGCAGCGCGCCCATGAAAAGCGAGGCGAAGAACAGGCCGCCCCTGAAGCCGGAGCCGATGGAGACGGCGGATGCCACCGACTTCAGAAGGAAGAGACCGATCAGCGCGGGGATCGTGATCTCGTGGGAGAGGTTCAGATGCAGCGCGCCGTGGCCAGCGGCCAGCACCTGCGGCGATACCAGCGCCAGCAGGCCGACGACGATGCCGCCGAGCGCCGGGCGGAAGGGCAGTGCGATGGCGCTCTTGCGCGCCAGTTCCTCTACGAAGGAGACGCCCTGCATGATGAGGATGCCGACGCCGGCGCAGAAGGCTCCGAGCGCGATGGCCGGCACGTAGTCTGCCGGCTGTACAGCGCCGAAACTGCCGACATCGATGATGAAATCGCTGCCGGCAAGAAGGCGCGCAACAAGAGTTGCGACAAGTGCTGAGACCACGACAGGCGTCAGCGACATAATGGTGTAGGTGCCGATGATCAGCTCGAAGGCGTAGAAGGCGCCGGTCAGCGGCGCATTGAAGGCGGCGGCGATGGCGCCGGCTGCGCCGCAGCCGACGAGCACACGCAGGTCCGCGCGGCGCAGCTGCAGCTTCAGGCCGAATTTCGAGGCGATGCCGGCCGCAAGCTGCGTATAACCGGCTTCCAGGCCGACGGATGCGCCGAAGCCATTGGAAACGAGGTTCTGGATCGCGACAAGGATGCTGTCCGTCAGCGACAGGCGGCCGCCATGCAGCGCATTGGCCTCGATCGGGTCGACCATCGGCTTTTTGCGCCATTTGGCGAGAATGAAGAGCAAGAGCCCGAGAAGCATGCCGCCGGCTACCGGGGCCGTCATCAGCAAAAACTTGCTGTCGATCTGCGAGGCGCTGAGCCTCGTCGTGCCGTCTATGCCGAAGATCAGGCTGTGCATCTCTTCCGAGGCATAGCTCATGGCTGAGACCGCAAGCCCCGATACGATGCCGACAAGCGCGCCGGCAAAGACCATGCCCATTTCGCTGTGGCGAATAAGCGCGCGCAGGCGCCCCGGATCGAAGGCGGTGCCTAGAGGGCCGAGGCGGCGAATGTGCATTCGGGAGAGCATCATGGGGAAATTAGGCGGCAAGAATAGGGGTCAAGGGCGGAGCCGGCATCCGCATGAGCGGCAATTGCGGCAAAAAACCGGCCGGGCCGTAAAGTTTTTGTGACGTAAGCCTTTGATTAAAGACGATAATATCGGTAGTGTAAGTCGAGATGAACATGAGCGGGATGCTGCGCGGCAATTGACATGGGGGTTGCACGCGCCTAACCATGAATCCACATAATGGATGGTTCCGGATTGGCAAACGCCTTCCGGATTAAAAGGGAATGTGACGGGGCGGACCCAAGCCGGGCGCCTTCATCACAGCCGACCCCGCGACTGTAGAGCAGTCAGGGTCTTCCATCCGGCATTTGGATTGCGGCGCCGACGGTCTTGCATTCTGCAAGCGGGCAAGGCGGACAAGTGCCGGAAAAGCCACTGGAAATGCATCGTGATCAGCCGGGGCAGGACGCCTCTAATTCTACGAATCGTCCGCCTTTTCACGAGATGCAGCCGGGAAGGCGAGGCAGATCCGCTGGCACGATAAGGGGCGACCGAGCGGTCGCCCCTGTCGCGGCCGATAACTGCGAGCCAGGAGACCTGCTATCCGTGCCGGGCATAATGCCCAATTTGGGCGCTTTGCCCGCTGCCAGCACGGAGGTTGTCTTGGCTGAAGGATGTTATTCAGCGTTGCCTCTGGTGGTGCGATATGGGCGCGGTGTTCCGCCGCCCCTTTGTGATGAGCTTCTGGCGCAGGCCGTTTTCTCTTCCCCGATTCCTGTGCTTGTCACAGGAAACCAGCCACGGCGCGTCTGCGCCGTGAATGAATCAACGTTATCGCGGAATGAGTCTCTCCTGCCCAAGGACTTGGTCAGGCTGGATTCCTGTGACAAGCACAGGAATGAGGGGTGTGGCGAAGGCTGTGCCCATCCTCTACGGACGGTGCTGTCATGACCGCCACCTTCATCCTCGGCGGCGCTCGCTCCGGCAAATCCCGCTTCGCCGAAAACCTCATCACCACGAGCGGTCTCGAGCGCCATTACATCGCCACCGGCCGGGCCTGGGACGACGAGATGCAGGCGCGCATCGACCAGCACAGGGCCGATCGCGGCCCCTCCTGGACCACGCATGAGGAAACCGCTCGATCTCACCGAGCGCCTGACCGCCATCGACGCGGAGGGCAGGGCCATCCTCGTCGATTGCCTGACGCTGTGGCTCACCAATCTGATGATGGAGGGGCGCGGTATCGCCGCCCAGTCCCGCCGCCCTTGCCGCCTTTCTGCCTCACGCAAAGGCGCGGCTCGTCATCGTTTCCAATGAAGTCGGCCTCGGCATCGTGCCCGAGAACCGCATGGCGCGGGAATTTCGCGACCATGCAGGCCGGCTGCACCAGATGATCGCGGCTTCGGCCGCGGATGTTTATTTTATCGCAGCGGGTCTGCCGCTGAAAATGAAGGGTTAGTTCCATGCAGCAGAAAATCCCCGCAACCGTCATCACCGGCTTTCTCGGCGCCGGCAAGACGACGATGATCCGCAACCTGCTCACCAATGCCGGCGGCAAGAAGATCGCGCTCATCATCAACGAGTTCGGCGATCTCGGCGTCGATGGCGACGTGCTGAAGGGCTGCGGTGCGGAAAACTGCACCGAGGACGACATCATCGAGCTCACCAATGGCTGCATCTGCTGCACCGTTGCCGACGATTTCATTCCGACCATGACCAAGCTTCTGGAGCGCGAGCAGCGCCCTGACCATATCGTCATCGAAACCTCGGGCCTTGCATTGCCGCAGCCGCTTGTCGCCGCCTTCAACTGGCCGGATATCCGCAGCGAAGTCACCGTCGATGGCGTCATCACCGTGGTCGATAGTGCGGCCGTTGCTGCCGGTCGTTTTGCTGATGACCACGATGCCGTCGATGCGCGCCGTGTCGAGGATGAATCGCTCGATCATGAAAGCCCGATCGAGGAACTGTTCGAGGACCAGCTGACCTGCGCGGATCTGATCGTGCTCAACAAGACCGATCTGATTGACGCGGACGGGCTCGGCCGCGTGAAGAGCGAAGTCGCCTCGCGCATTGCCCGCAAGCCTGTCATGATCGAAGCGAAGAACGGCGAGGTGCCGGCAAGCGTGCTGCTCGGCCTCGGCATCGGCACGGAAGACGATATCGTCAACCGCAAGTCCCATCACGAGCTGGAGCACGAGGATGGCGAGCCGCACGACCACGATGAATTCGACAGTTTCGTCGTCGAACTCGGCGCTGTCTCGGATACGGCAGGTTTCGTCGAGAAGCTGAAGGGCATCATCGCCGAGCATGACGTGCTGCGCCTGAAAGGCTTCATCGATGTCTCCGGCAAGCCGATGCGCCTGCAGCTACAGGCCGTGGGTGCCCGCATCGACCAGTATTTCGACCGTGCCTGGGCGCCGGGTGAGGTCCGCAATACGCGCCTCGTCGTCATCGGTCTGCACGAGATGGATCAGGACGCAGTGCGCAAGGCGATCGAAGCGCTCGTCTGAGGACATAACGAATGCATCTGCTTCTCGCTCAACAGGGGACGATCAGCGACGGGGACGAGGCGATCGACCTCGGCCAGTCGCCGGGCGATATCCTGTTCCTGTCTGCTGCCGATACCGAGCTTGCGGCGATTGCCGCGGCCCATAGCGGCGGAGAAGGAGGCTATTCGCTGAGGCTTGCGAGCCTGATGAGCCTGAAGCACCCGATGTCGGTCGATGCCTATGTGGAGCGGACGGCGCGGCATGCGAAGCTGATCATCGTGCGGGCGCTCGGCGGGGCGAGCTATTTTCCACTATGCGCTGGAGGCGCTGCATGCGGTCGCGGCGCGCAGCGGTGCGCTGATTGCGGTGCTGCCGGGGGATTCGAAGCCGGATGCCGGGCTGACGCCGTTTTCCAATGTGGTTCTGGATGATCTGAATGCGCTATGGGCCTATCTGATCGAGGGTGGCGATGCCAATGCGCGAGGCTTTCTTGCCTATGCGGCGGCGATGCTTTCGGGAGAAGAGAAGCCGGCGCCGGCCGCGCCGTTGATGAAGGCCGGGATCTGGTGGCCGGGGCGGGGGCTTGTTGGGGTCGAGGAGTGGCGGAAGCTCACCGGTTCTGTCGTCTCCCCAGCGGGGAGAAGATGCCCGGCAGGGCAGATGAGGGGGGCGAGCGACGGAGAGAGCGAGCAACAGGAGCACGATTTCGAGGTTTGTGGAGTGGCCCCCTCATCCGACCCTTCGGGCCACCGACCGGGGTCGAGCCACGGGTCTCGACCCGTCCTCCGGACCCCCGCTGGGGAGAAGGGACAGGCAGCACCCGTCGTTGCCATCGCCTTCTACCGCGCACTCGTGCAGAGCGGCGAAACCCGGCCTGTCGAGGCACTGATCGAAACCCTGGAGGCGCAGGGTCTTCGCCCATTGCCGGTCTTTGCCTACAGCCTCAAGGACCCGGTTTCCAAGGGCATCCTCGAAGCCATCTTCGCCGATCTCCAACCCGACGTGGTCATCAACACGACAGGTTTTGCCGTGTCCGCACCCGGCGCCGATCGCGAGCCGACGGTGCTGGAGGCCAACGACGCGATCGTGCTGCAGGCGATCTTTTCCGCCTCGTCGCGGGAGGCCTGGGCCGCCTCATCGCAAGGCTTGTCGGCCCGCGATCTCGGCATGAACGTCGCGCTGCCGGAGGTGGATGGCCGCGTGCTTTCGCGCGCCGTCTCCTTCAAGGCTGCCGCTCGCTACGATGCCGCGGTCGAGGCTAATATCGTTTCCAGCGAGCCGGATGCCGGACGCATGGCCTATGTCGCGGCCCTTGCCGCCAATTGGGCGCGGCTGCGGCAGCGACCGGTTTCAGAGCGGCGTGTCGCGCTGGTCATGGCGAACTATCCGAACCGGGACGGACGGCTCGGCAACGGCGTCGGGCTCGATACGCCCGCCGGGACGATCGAGGTGATGCGGGCGATGGCGGAGGCTGGTTATCCGCTCGCCGATATTCCCGATGATGGCGATGCGCTCATGCGGCATCTGATGGCCGGGCCGACCAATTCCGGTTTCGACGGCAAGGTCGTGCGCGAGCGGCTTTCCTTGAGTCGATACAAGGATTTCTTCGCCTCTCTTCCCAATCAGATTCAGGATGAAGTGAGCGCGCGATGGGGCGATCCGAAGGCCGATCCCTATATGCGCGAGGGTGCTTTTGCGCTCCCCTTTGCACGCTTTGGCGGGCTGCTTGTCGGCATCCAGCCGGCACGCGGCTACAATATCGATCCGAAGGAAAGCTATCACTCGCCCGATCTCGTGCCGCCGCATGGCTATTTCGCCTTCTATGCCTTCCTGCGCGAAGAGTTCGGCGCCGATGCGGTGATCCACATGGGCAAGCATGGCAATCTGGAATGGCTGCCGGGCAAGGCGCTGGCGCTGTCGGAAGCCTGTTATCCCGAAGCGATCCTCGGACCGCTGCCGCATCTCTATCCCTTCATCGTCAACGATCCGGGCGAGGGCACTCAGGCGAAGCGCCGCACGGCCGCCGTCATCATCGATCATCTGACGCCGCCGCTGACGCGGGCCGAAAGCTACGGGCCGCTCAAGGATCTGGAGGCGCTGGTCGATGAATATTACGAGGCCTCGGGCGTCGATCCCCGGCGTATCCGGCTGCTGTCCCGGCAGATCCTCGAGCTTGTTGCCGACATCGGGCTGGATCGGGACGCGGGGATTGCAAAGGGTGAGAGCGAAGGCGAGGCTTTGAAGAAGCTCGACGCCTATTTGTGCGATCTCAAGGAAATGCAGATCCGCGACGGGTTACATGTGTTTGGCGTGTCGCCCGAGGGCCGGCTGCTGACTGATCTCACCGTGGCGCTGGCGCGGGTGCCGCGTGGGCTGGGTGAGGGCGGGGATGCGAGTTTGCAGCGGGCGATTGCGGGGGATGTGTTGACTTTCCCCCTTCTCCCCAGCGGGGAGAAGATGTCCGTCAGGACAGATGAGGGGGCAAGCGACGTGAGGAGCGAGCGGCTGAGCGAAGGCGAGGCCGAGCCTATGGCCCCCTCATCCGACCCTTCGGGCCACCTTCTCCCCGCTGGGGAGAAGGGGAGTCGCGTGCTTCAGCGTTCCTTCGATCCACTTGATTGTGACATGGCCGGCAATTGGGTCGGCTCACGTCCGGCAATCCTGGCAGAAATCACCGATGCCCCCTGGCGCACGAACGGCGACACAGTCGAGCGCATCGAACTGCTCGCCGCCAAGCTCGTTTCCGGCGAACTCGCTTGCCCAACTGTCTGGTCCCAAACCAGATGCGTACTCGACGAGATCGCGGCCCGCCTCAAACCTTCCATCCTCGCCTGCGGTCCGGCCGAAATCACCAGTCTGCTGCGCGGCCTCGACGGTCGTTTCGTCCCGCCCGGTCCATCCGGTGCACCGACGCGCGGGCGGCCTGACGTGTTGCCGACCGGGCGGAATTTCTACTCCGTGGACAGCCGCGCGGTGCCCACACCGGCCGCTTACGAACTCGGCAAGAAATCGGCCGAATTGCTGATCCGCCGCTACGTTCAGGATCACGGCGAATGGCCTGTCTCCTTCGGGCTGACGGCCTGGGGCACGTCCAATATGCGCACCGGCGGCGACGATATCGCGCAAGCGCTGGCGCTGATCGGCGTGAAGCCGGTCTGGGACATGGCGTCCCGCCGCGTCACCGGCTACGAGATCATTCCGCCAGCCATGCTGCGGCGGCCGCGGGTGGATGTGACGTTGCGCATTTCCGGTTTCTTTCGCGATGCCTTTCCCGAGCAGATCGCGCTCTTCGACAAGGCGATCCGCGCTGTCGGCGCACTCGACGAGGATGTGGCCGACAATCCGATAGCCGGGCGCATGCGCGGCGAGGCGGCGCGGCTTGTCGCTGCCGGACTTGATGAGAAGACGGCGGCGAAGCGGGCGGGATATCGCATTTTTGGCTCCAAGCCGGGTGCATATGGCGCCGGGCTGCAGGCACTGATCGACGAGAAGGGCTGGGAGCGGCGGGCTGATCTTGCCGAAGCCTATCTCGTCTGGGGCAGCTATGCCTATGGTGCTGGTGAAGAAGGCAAGGCCGAGCGCGGCGTCTTCGAGGAGCGGCTGCGCTCCATCCAGGCTGTTGTGCAGAACCAGGACAATCGCGAGCACGACCTGCTCGACAGCGACGATTATTACCAGTTCGAAGGCGGCATGGCGGCGGCGGCCGAGGCGTTGGGCGGAGTGCGGCCGGCGATCTATCACAACGATCATTCACGGCCGGAAAAGCCTGTGATCCGTTCGCTCGAAGAGGAGATCGGGCGGGTGGTGCGCGGGCGCGTCGTCAATCCGAAATGGATCGAGGGCGTGATGCGCCATGGCTACAAGGGTGCTTTCGAGATTGCTGCGACGGTCGACTATCTCTTCGCCTTTGCGGCGACGACGGGGGCTGTCGGCAACCATCATTTCGAGGCGGTCTATCAGGCCTTCGTCGCTGATCCCAAAGTGCGCGATTTCATGGAGGAGAAGAACCCGGCGGCGCTCTCCGAAATGAAGGAGCGGCTGCTGGAGGCGATCGAGCGCAGGCTCTGGACGCCGCGCAGCAACTCGGCGCAATTCGATCTTACAGACATCAACGAAACCAAGAAAAAAGCAGGCAGCCAATCATGAGCGAAGAGCCAGTCGTACCAGCCGAAAAGGACGATGCCCGTCACAACGAGAAGATGGCGAAGAAGAAGGCCGCGCGTGACAAGATCATGGCGACCAAGACGGATGAGAAGGGCCTCATCATCGTCCATACCGGCAAGGGCAAGGGCAAGTCGTCGTCCGCCTTCGGCATGATCTTCCGCCACATCGCCCACGGCAAGCCTTCGGCCGTCGTGCAGTTCATCAAGGGCGCGATGTGGACAGGCGAGCGGGATCTGATCGAGAAGCACTTCTCCGATCTCTGCCAGTTCCACACGATGGGTGAAGGTTTTACCTGGGAGACGCAGGACCGGGCGCGGGATGTGGCGGCGGCAGGGGCCGCCTGGGAAAAGGCCAAGGAGCTGATCCGCGACGAGCGCAATTCCATGGTGCTGCTCGACGAGATCAATATCGCGCTGCGCTACGACTATCTCGACATCAACGAAGTCGTCGAATTCCTGAAGAACGAGAAGCCCTACATGACGCATGTCGTGCTGACAGGGCGCAATGCCAAGGACGAACTGATCGAGATTGCCGATCTGGTGACCGAGATGGAGCTCGTCAAGCATCCCTTCCGCTCCGGCATCAAGGGGCAGCCGGGGGTCGAATTCTAAAGCATTGCCAGCAAATATGTCCGCGGTTTTGCGTCCGGAATTGCGCGGAAAAGGTTTAATTGACCAGATGGCTGCGCAGGATCGCGGCCGTCTCCTCATCGGCGGGGAAGAGCGTTTCGATCGCGAGTTCTGACAGGGTGATATCGACGGGCGTGCCGAAGACTGTTGTCGTCGAGATGAAGGAGAGAAGGCCGGCTTTGGTCGAAAGCTGCAGGGGCACGGCGATGCCGGCGAGGTCGGTGTGGGGCTCGGCCGCCTCTTTGGGCGCGGGGTAGGAGAGCAGTTCCTTCAAGAGCTTTTCCAGCACGGGATCGCCCGAGACAGATATCTGTTGGCGCAGCCTATCGAGCAGGTGGGCACGCCATTCGGCGAGATTGGCGATTTGCGGTGCCAGGCCCTGCGGGTGCAGGCTGAGGCGGAGCACGTTGACGGGTGGTTCCAGCAATGTGGGATCGGCAATGGTTTCGAGCAGCGGTGTCAGGGCTGCGTTGGCGGCGATCAACGTCCAGTGGCGGTCGATCGCGATGGCAGGATAGGGCTCATGGCCTTTCAGCACCCTGTCGATGGCGCGGCGTGCAGGAAGAAGGGCGGGATCGTCCAGTTTGCGTTCGGCAAAGACGGGGGCGAAACCCGCTGCGAGAAGCAGCGGGTTGCGATCACGCAAGGGCACGCCGAGACGCTCGGCCAGATGCAGCAGCATTTCGCGGCTCGGGGTCGAGCGCCCGCTCTCGATGAAGCTCAGGTGCCGTTGGGAAATATCGGCTTCCAGCGCGAGGTCCAGCTGGCTCATGCGGCGGCGCTGGCGCCATTCGCGCAGATGATCTCCGAGAGAGCGGGCGGTCGGGCTCATCAGGCGGCTTCCGGCAGTTGGTCGATGAAGCCGCGGACGGATTTCAGCTTGCCGTCTTCGAGTTCGGCGAAATCCGTGCCCTTGATCAGCGCTTCGCCATTGTCGGGGCCGAGGCCCCAGGAGAAGCGCAGGTTGTCGCCGTAGCCATCGGCGGTGCCGATCAGTTCGAAGCGGAAGCCGGGGAAGCGGCTCTGCACGGCCTCGACCAGCGAATTGATCTGCTCATGGCCTTCGCCGCGCATCAGCGGGTCGATATAGGTTGCGGCTTCCGTCCAGCTCTCGGCGATCAGCGCACGGCGGCGGGTGGCATCCGTCTCGTTCCAGATCGCGAGATAGCGCTCGGCGTTGGTCCTTGCCTTGTTCATCTGGGTGTCGTTCATCGGGTCGTCTCCTTTTGATCGCCTGCCATGTTCAGGCAGGGCGATCATCGGCGAAAGCGGTGCAGCCTATCAATTACGCCTGACGTAATGGAAGCCTGATTGCCGGAATCAAATCCAGGTCGCGGCTTGGTGATTTGACAGGTGAGGAGCGAGCCCGAAGATTTGCGGCAACTCTTTTGCCCCGGGAGGAGAAACCCCATGAAAACCCGTTCCTGCAAGGCTTTAGCCGCCTTCGCCATCGCACTTCTCGGCGCTTCGGCCACGCAAGCGAATGTGATCGACGACTGGAATACGATCAAGGTGCCCGCTGCACCGGTGCTGAGGCCGGTCAATGTGAATTTATCGGATACGGCGCTGCTGCTGCTCGATTTCAACGGCGCGCAGGACCCATCGAAAGGCCCGTGCAACACGAAGACCAAGCCGCGTTGCATCGCCTCGCTGCCGAAGGTGGAAAAGCTCTTGAACGAGGCACGCAAGAGCGGCGTGCCCGTCATCTACAGCATCACCGGCGGCGCCACGAAGGGCGATATCGCCAGCGTATTGGCGCCGAGAGAGGGCGATCCGGTGGTGAAGGGCGGCGCCAACAAGTTCATCAACACCGATCTCGAAAAGATCCTGACCGAAAAGCATATCAAGACCATCATCGTGGCCGGAACGGCATCCGAAGGCGCGGTGCTGAATACGGCGGCCTATGCGGCGCTGACCGGCATGAACATCATCCTGCCGGTCGACGGCATGTCGTCGACCGATCCCTATGCCGAGCAATATGTCGCCTGGCATTTCGCCAATGCGCCGGGTGTTTCGGCCAAGACGGTGTTGACGACCATCGACGAGATCAAATTCTAGACGCCAAGCCAGACACGCAGCGGGTTTGCGGGGTCGGAGAGCAGCTTTATCGCAAAGGCGATGCAGACGATGACGAGCAGCGGCTTGATGAGCCTTGCGCCGATGCGCATGGCTAGCCGCGAGCCGAGCTGCGCGCCGAGGAACTGGCAGGCACCCATCAGCAGGCCGATCTTCCACAGCGTGGCGCCGAAGCTTGCGAAGACGACGAGCGCGCCGAAATTCGAGCCGAGATTGAGAAGCTTGGTATGGGCGGTTGCCTTCAGCATGCCGAAGCCGGCAAGCGTGACGAAGGCCAGCATGAAGAAGGAGCCGGTGCCGGGGCCGAAGACGCCATCGTAGAAGCCGATGACCGGCACCAGCGTGAGGCCGAAGAGGAAGGGCGTCATGCGGCGGTGCGTGTCGGAATCATTCAGGTTCGGCTTGACGGCGAAGAAGATGGCGATCGCCACCAGGAGCACCGGCATCACGGCCTGCAGAACCTGGCCGGGCACGAGCGTGGCAAGGGCCGCGCCCAGCGAGCCACCCATGACGGCCATCAGCGCCATCGGCAATTGTTCCGAAAGCTTCACATGGCCCTTGCGGGCATAGGCGATGGTTGCAGAGGCGGCGCCGAAGAGGGATTGCACCTTGTTGGTGCCGAGGGTCTGCAGCGGTGGAATGCCTGCAATCAGCATGGCGGGGACGGTGATGAGGCCGCCGCCGCCGGCGATGGAATCGACGAAACCGGCAAAGAAGGCAGCCGCGCAGAGCAGCAGAAGCAGATGGATGGCGATGTCAGGCAAGAGATTATTCCGGGAGGGGCTTTCGGGCGGCCTTGTTGCATTTCCGGCCATGAGCTGCAATGGCATGGCGGACACAGCGGGGCGCAATCGGCTGATGGGAATGAGCGACATCACCATTGATGAGACAAGGCGGCATGTGCTCGGGCTCGGCTGCGAGCGCGGGACTTCGCCTGCCGAGGTGATGGCCTTAGCAGCCCAGGCGCTGGACGCGGCCGGTATCGCGGGGACGGCGCTGGCTGCGGTTGCCTCGATCGACAGCCGCAGGCAAGAGCCGGCGATCCTTGCCGTTGCCGCGCATTTTTTCGTGCCTGCCGTGTTCTTCGATGCGGCGCGGCTGGAAGCGGAGACGCCGCGGCTGAAAAATCCCTCCGAGATCGTCTTTGCCCGCGTCGGCTGCCATGGGGTGGCGGAAGCGGCGGCCCTTGCGGCCCTGGGCGCGGATGCTGAACTCGTGCTCGGCAAGATCAAATCTCGACATGCGACAGCGGCCGTCGCCCGCATCGGGTTGCACAAAGCCTGACGGGCGCTATGGTGGCGGCACTTCGCGGCGCCATCCGGCTGCCGGCGACTCGCATCCGGAGCACTTCCGATCCTGATTCACGGATTTGCTCTATCCCTTTGTTTTTATGCAGTTTCGAGTACAAGGCCGCCGCACGGTTTTGCTGGAATTGTTCTGGAGGATACACATGCACAAGGTCATTTATGACACTGATCCCGGCGTTGATGACGCAATGGCGCTGCTTTTCCTGCACCGTCATCCGGAGATCGATCTGATCGGCATCACCACTGTCTTCGGCAATGCCTCGATCGAGACGACGACGCGCAATGCGCTGTTCCTGAAGCGGGAATGGGATATCGCGGCCCCCGTTGCCAAGGGTGCAAGCGTCACCGTCGATCCCAAGCGTCACGAGCGCCCCTGGCCGACCATGGTGCATGGCGAAAATGGGCTTGGCGACATGCCGGTGCCCGAGACGATCGACCTGCCGCTCGATCCACGTCCGGCATATCGCTTCATCATCGAGACCGTGCGGGCCAATCCGGGCGAGGTGACGCTGGTTGCCGTCGGGCGCATGACGAACCTCGCGCTGGCGCTGAAGGAAGATCCCGGCATTGCAGGCCTCGTGAAGGAAGTCGTCATCATGGGCGGCAATTTCTATGTGCCGGGCAATGTCTCGCCGGTTGCCGAAGCCAATATTCATGGCGATCCGGAAGCGGCCGATATCGTGCTGACCGCGCCGTGGAAGGTCGTCGTCATCGGTCTCGATGTGACCGCGATCACGACGATGAGCAGGGCCTATCTGCGCGACATGGCTGACAAGGGCGACAAGGCGGTCAAGCAGCTCGACGAGCTCTCGCAATCCTATATCGACTTCTACAAGCATGCGGTCGAGGACGGAATGATGGTGCATGACAGCTGTGCTGCCGTCTATGTCGTGGCGCCGGACCTGTTCAAGACGATTACCGGCGCGCTGCGCGTCGTCTGCGGCGGCATTGCCGATGGCCAGACGGTGATCAAGCCGGACGGACGTCGGTTCCCGCCGGGCGACTGGGATGGCCTGCCGAGCCAGGTGGTTGCAACCGGTATCGAGTCGGAAAAGGTGCTCTCCCTGATCCGCGATACACTGCTGCGCGTCTGATTGCCTCAGACGGGCCGGATGCGCGATCTGCTGCCGGCCCGTTTCTGATTCCGGAATCCAATCAATCGTTTATCTGGATTGCTTGCGAGCTTGATTCCGGTTCTTGCGGAGTTGATTCAATCGCGTTTTGTCAACTTCCAGTGCGCGGCCCTCGACGCCGTTGACCTCGTCATCCGGCGGGCCTAGATCAGCTGGATGATCGATGGTGCATTCTCACATCTGCCGGCGCTGGAGCCGGGCAGCGTCTGGCTTGTCGGTGCCGGTCCGGGCGACCCGGGCCTGCTGACGCTGCTAGCTGCGAAGGGATTGGCGGAAGCCGATGTTGTCGTCCACGACGCGCTGGTCAACGAAGACTGTCTGAAGCTCGCACGACGGGGTGCGGAGCTCGAATATGCTGGTAAACGCGGCGGCAAGCCCTCGGCCAAACAGCGGGATATTTCCCTGCGGTTGGTGGAATTGGCGCGGGCGGGCAAACGCGTGCTGCGGCTGAAAGGCGGCGATCCCTTCGTTTTCGGCCGTGGCGGGGAAGAGGCGCTGACGCTGGTCGAGCACAATATCCCGTTCCGCATCGTGCCGGGCATCACGGCAGGCATCGGCGGGCTGGCCTATGCCGGCATTCCGGTCACGCATCGCGAGATCAACCATGCCGTGACGTTCCTGACCGGCCATGATTCCTCCGGCATCGTGCCCGATGCGATAAACTGGGGCGCGATCGGCAAGGGTTCGCCCGTCATCGTCATGTATATGGCGATGAAACATATCGCCCAGATCAGCGCCAATCTGATCGCATCGGGCCGTTCGGCGTCCGAGCCTGTCGCCTTCGTCTGCAATGCTGCGACCGGTGAGCAGCAGGTGCTGGAGACCACGCTTGGAGAAGCGCCTGCAGCGGTTGCCGCTTCCGGGCTGGAGCCGCCGGCAGTCGTCGTCGTTGGCGAGGTGGTACGGCTTCGCGCTTCGCTTGACTGGCTCGGCGCGCTCGGCGGACGCCGTCTGCAGCCCGATCCCTTTCGTCATGCCGGCGGGCAGGGAAAGGAGACGGCATGAGCGGATTGCTGATCGCTGCGCCATCGTCCGGCTCCGGCAAGACCACGGTAACACTTGGGCTGCTCCGGGCGCTACGCAATCGCGGCGTCGCCGTTGCGCCCGGCAAGGCCGGCCCCGACTATATCGATCCGGCCTTCCATGCCGCGGCGAGTGGCTCGCTCTGCCTGAATTTCGATCCCTGGGGCATGCGGCAGGAGCTGATTTCGGCCAACGCGACACTGCATCGTTCCGGCGACCGCGTGTTGCTCATCGAGGGCATGATGGGCCTGTTCGACGGGGCGGCCGACGGGCGCGGTACGGCGGCGGAACTTGCGGCGCAGCTTGGGCTTTCCGTGGTGCTCGTCGTCGATGCCTCGCGGCTGTCGCAATCGGTGGCGCCCCTCGTCAGCGGAAATCCTTCAATCTCCTCATATCTCCAATCCTTCTACACCATCCCACTGACTTCCCTCTACCTTCCATCTAATCATCATCTCCCTTCCCCTATCCTTCCTCACCTCCATCCCCACTACCTCATACCACCTCCATTCATCTCATATTCCCGTCCCTATCTTCCACACTTTCATTATCCTTCTTCTCTCCATTTTCTCCCCCACTCTTTCCAACACTTCAAAATCTTTCCCCATCCTAAACCTCCTCTATCCCAAACCCTCTAACCCATCATCCCTCCCACCTTCCTTCCTTTTCATTAACCCTTCCCCAACCTTCATCCCCCCACACTCCCTCATAATCCACCCAACCTTTCCTTCCCACTCCCTAATCCTTCTCTCCTCCAAAATCCCAACATCACATATCCCCCCTTCCACTCACCCACCCGTCCGATGCAGAACTCGCCTCTACTTGCTGCCAGTCAAAACCCCAAAATCTCGCCTCATCCTAATACCTCACCTTGCAGCCGACCTCGCTTCCAACATTTCCCCTTCCTTCCATATCGTAGTGCATTCATGCACATCTGGGCCTGCCCTCCTCATAATTTTTGCCAGGTGCGATGAGGGCCGCGGCGGCCCGCGGCCTGCGCATCTACGGCGAATGCGGCGGCTACATGGTGCTCGGCGACGGACTGATCGATGGGGAAGGCGTGCGCCACGAAATGCTCGGCCTGCTGCCGGTCGTCACCAGCTATGAGACGCGCCAGCGGCACCTCGGCTATCGGCAGGTGACGCCGCTTGCGGGCGCCTTCTTCGACAAGGCGATGACGGCGCATGAATTCCACTATTCCACCATCGTCTCCGAAGGCGAGGGCGACCGGCTGTTTGCGACGCAGGATGCGCTTGGAAACGATCTCGGTGCGGCGGGCCTCAGGCGCGGGCAGGTGGCCGGCTCCTACATGCACCTGATCGATCTTGCCGGGACAGCCGCATGAACGCGCCCATCGTGCATGGCGGCGGCATTACCGCGGCGGCGGCAAGCTTCGGCGGCCGGCTGGAGGACTGGCTCGATCTTTCGACCGGCATCAATCCCATTCCGGCGGCCTTGCCGGAAATCCCTGCAAGGGCCTGGCATCGCCTGCCGGATCGGCATCTCATCGAGACGGCGCGGCATGCGGCGCGGGATCACTATCGCAGCGGCGGAATCCTTCCCTTGCCGGTTCCGGGCACGCAGTCCGTCATCCAGCTTCTGCCGCGCCTGGTTGCGGTCGACGGGCTTTCCGCCGAGGGCCGGCGCGTGGCGATCCTCTCCCCGACATATGGAGAGTATGCGCGAGCTTTTACGGCGGCCGGTTTCGTCGTCGATGCGGTTGATCATATCGATGATATCGGCGCGCAGCATGGACTGGCCGTCGTGGTCAATCCGAACAACCCGGATGGCCGGATCCATGCTGCCGACAGGCTGGAAGCGCTGCATGAACGGCTGAAGGTGGGCGGCGGTTTCCTTGTTGTCGACGAGGCTTTCGGGGACACAAGCCCGGACACGAGCCTTGCGCCGCGTGCAGCGAGGCTTTCGAACCTGATCATCTTCCGCTCCTTCGGAAAATTCTTCGGGCTGGCGGGGCTGCGGCTCGGCTTTGCCATTGCGCGGGGCGATATTCTCGCGCGTTTCGAGGACTGGCTCGGCCCCTGGGCCGTATCGGGGCCGGCGCTTTCGATTGCCGGTTCGCTGTTGAATTCTGATGTCTCCGGGATCGCCACCTCGATTGCCGAGCGGCAGGCGGGCCTGCATGCGGTGCTGGCCGGGGCCGGCCTCGTCATTGCCGGTGGTACACCGCTTTTTACGCTTGTTGCCGACGCCAGGGCCGGTGACATTTACACGACTCTCTGCCGCCATCATATTCTCGTCCGCCGGTTCGATTATGCGCCGGACTGGCTGCGCTTCGGCCTTGCCCCCGACGCTGCCGATGATGCAAGACTTGCCGCGGCCCTTCGGAGCATTGACCGATGAATTTCGATGAACATTTTCTGGTGCTGGTTCTGGCGCTGCTGCTCGACCGCATCATCGGCGATCCGCAATGGCTGTGGATGCGCGTGCCGCATCCCGTCGCGATCTTCGGCAAGGCGATCGGTTATTTCGACCAGCATTTCAACCGCGAGATCCTGAGCAAGGCACAACGCCGGCAGAATGGTGTTGTGGTGATCCTGGCGCTGTCGGTGCTCGCCGTCGTCACCGGGCTGGTGCTGCACTGGTTTCTCATGCTCTTCGGCCCCGTCGGCATCCTGCTCGAGGTTTTCTGCGTGGCGATATTCCTGGCGCAGAAGAGCCTGTCGGATCACGTCGCGGCTGTCGCAACCGCGCTCAGGGCCGAAGGTCTCGTCGGCGGGCGCAAGGCGGTGTCGCGCATCGTCGGGCGCGATCCGGAAACGCTGGACGAGCCAGGTGTCTGCCGTGCGGCGATCGAGAGCCTCGCCGAGAATTTCTCCGATGGCGTCGTCGCACCGGCGCTCTGGTATGCGATCTTCGGCCTGCCGGGCCTGTTCTTCTACAAGATGCTGAATACGGCGGATTCGATGATCGGCCACCGCTCGGAGAAATATGTCGATTTCGGCTGGGCGTCGGCCCGGCTCGACGATATCGCCAACTGGCCGGCTGCGCGCCTCTCCATCCTGTTGATCGCCGTCGGCGCCGGCATTCGCCGCGGCACAACCGCCTTCAGCCATGCCTTCCGCGTGGGTGTCCGCGACGGCAAGCTGCACCGTTCGCCGAATTCCGGCCGCCCGGAGGCGGCCATGGCCGGCGCGCTCGATCTCCAGCTTGCCGGCCCACGCGTCTATTCGGGCGTGGTCGTACGCGAGCCGATGATCAACGGAACCGGCCGGGACGTGGCGACCGCGGGCGATGTGGAGGACGGGATTTCGGTCTTCCAGGCCAGCTGCATGGCGCTGACGCTGCTTACCTTCGTGGCCTTCGTCTGCCTGCTGTGAGCCAGGAATGTCCTATCCGGAAGAACAGCTGTGGGAGAAGATCAATGATGGCTGGACTTCCATGTCCTTCCGGCAGCGGCGTTTCTGGGATGCGATCCGCCGGCCGCCCGAGGAATGGGAATTGCCTGGCCACGACCGGTGCTGGGTCGTGGCGCTGATCGGTTCGACGGTGATCTATTACAATCAGTTCGAACATGGCTTCAATCGATCGGCATGGACGCAATATGGTGTGATCGATCACTTCCAATCCCTGCAGGATGGGCTGGACGAGGCTGTCCAGCGGCAGCTCGATGTGCTGGATACCGGAAGTGATGTCGGCCCCTGGGGGAGCCCGCCGATCCCAGGCAAATATCCGAATTCCTAGGAACTTTGGGGGGCACGCCGTCCCTTAATCATCAGCAACATCACCAGCACTCCGCTCAACAGGCCGAGCGACAATGGCAGGCCTTGGTGGCCTGCCAGTTGCATCGCCATGCCCGTCGCGGGCGAGCCGACGATGCCGCCGAGGCCCCAGACGAGGGCGAAGGCGGCGTTGCCGGCGATCAGGGACTGGCCGGTGAAGCGCTCGCCGAGCTGGATCAGCGACAGCGTGTAGATGCCGAAGGAGACGCCGCCCCAGGCGAAAAACAGCGGCCAGATGAGCCATGTGTCGAACAGCACGGGCAGGAACAGGCAGCCGGCGAGCGACGTCAGCACGCAGGCGAAAAGTGTGCGGCGCGAGCCGAATAATTCGGCGAGGCGGCCGAGCACGATCTGCAGTGCCGCATTGCCTGCGATGAAACAGGTGATCAGCGCGGCGATGCGCTGCTCGGGGCTGCCGAGGGCGGCGCCATAGACGGCGAAGAGGGCGAGCAGAACCTGTTCGAAACCGGCGGCGACGAAAACGGCAAGGAGCAGGAGCGGCGCAAGCCGGAAAAAACCGGCAACCGATGTTGCTTCGCCCTCCTGGGGCATGGCGGGCAGGCGCCTTGCGACGGCAAAGACGATCAGGCCGCAGAGGAGGAAGGCCACGATACCGATCAGGAAGGGTGGCCAGCCTTCCGTGCCGGCAAGGCCGAGGGATAGCGGGCCGAGGGCGAATCCGCCTGATACGACCGAGGAATAGAGACCCAGGATGCGGCCGCGGCGCGCGGCGGGCGTGATGGCGAGCAGCCAGGTTTCGCTGATGACGTAGAGTGGATTGGCGAAGACGCCGAGCAGGAAGCGCAGCGGCATCCAGGCCCAGACGTCTTGGATCGCGGCAATGGCGATCAGGCTCAGGGCTGCGAGGACCGAGCAGAGGATGGCAAGCCTGATGGCGCCGAAGCGGCGCGACAGAGCAGGAATGAAGGGGGCCGAGACGATGAAGCCTGTCGGTGTCATCGCTGCCGACAAGCCGATCAGGCCGGATCGTGTATCCTGCCGCTCAAGGATGAAGCTCAGGAGCGGATAGGTCAGGCCTTGCGCCATGGCGAAGACCGTGACGGTGACGATGATGCCTGTCATCGCGGCCCATGGGAGGCGCGCAGCTTGCGGCGGTGTCGCTGCCGACCCGTCGATTGTTGCTGCCAGCGAAAACTGGCGATCGTCCGTCATCGCGACATTCCTCACACGTGCCAGAAGAACCCAGAGGCCTCGAACCCTGCCTGTTGCGGCGTCAGGCCGATATCGTCGAGCAGAGCGGGGCTGATCTTCGACCTTTGTTTCCATTGCCGGCGGATGAGGATCTGCCGGAACCAGCGTGCGATCACGCCTGCCGGGATGAACGGACCCTGATACCGACGCGACGATCTGCGATGCGGGGCGCATGCAAGGGTGCAGCAATCGCTCATGATTACCTCCATTGGCATTGAAGGTTCGCAACCTTCGCCTTCGAACGAGCCTGGAGTCTGGACGATGCGGCGGGCCCCGTAATTAAGCGCTTCCAAAAAGTTCTCAAAAATTTCCAAACCGTCGAAAGGTTGCCATTTGGCTACCTATATTGACAGCGAGGCCGCCCCATGCTTAGGTAGCCATATGGCTACGTATCAACCAGACTTGCCCCGTATCTTTGGCGCTCTCTCCGATCCCACGCGGCTCGCGGTCGTCGAAAGGCTCGTGAGGGGCCCTGCGTCGGTCTCCGAACTGTCCGAACCCTTTGATCTCGCACGCCCTTCCTTTCTCAAGCACCTGCGGGTTCTCGAAGAGGCCGAGCTTGTAACATCCGTCAAATCGGGCAGGGTTCGGACCGTCAGTCTTTCGCCGGATGCACTGGGTTGGGTCGAGTCATGGGTGCACACACATCGCCGGGCCTTGGAGGATCGCTTCGATCGCCTGGCCACGTTTCTTAATCAGGAGCAATGAAATGACGAGTCCGGAACAAGTTCACGAAACGATAGTAATCGAGCGCGTCCTGCCGAATTGCCGCGACCATGTCTGGTCCGCCTGGGCGCTGATCGAGAAGAAGAAAGCGTGGTTCGGCAACGGGATGACCAAACTGGAATTCTGGCCCGGCGGGGCCGAGCATCTCACGCATGTCTCGGATATGGGCACGCACACCAACGAAACGCGGTATTTCGAGATCAAGGACCGTGAACGGATCGTCTTTGCCTATTCGATGGCGCTGAATGGGAGGGTTCACACGGTGTCGCTTGCCACAGTCATATTTGCAGATCACGGCGGCGGCACCCGGATGACATATACCGAACAGATGTGTGTCATTCCTCCGAGTGACGGCGCAGACGGCCGCAAACACGGATGGACGTCGCTGCTGAAATCGCTGGAGGACTTCCTGGCAACGGATACGAGACTATCGGCATGACGCATCAGGACATCAGGACATGACGGCCCCATCTTCCTTTCTTGGTCTTCCCGATCGCTTCGCCGATGGCCGCACGCCGCATGCGGTGATCTTCTCGGCCGCGCACGGCAGCACCTATCCCGGCAAGGACAGCAGCGGCTATGCGCTCGCGGCCGCCGCCATCCGCGCCGCGAGCCGGGAGGATGCCGGTCTCGTCGAGCACTGGGATTTCGATCTCGGCGGTCCGCTCTTTGGCGGCGGGCCGGTCTCCTGCGTGGACGCCGGCAACATCGAGACCATCATGCATGACAATGCCGGCAACCGGGGACGGATCGAGGCGAAGACGCGTGAGATCCTGGCATTGCCGGCCGTGCCGATCCTGCTCGGCGGCGATGATTCCGTGCCCATTCCCTTCCTTGCGGGCTTTGCGGATCACGGGCCTGTCTGGGTCTTGCAGATCGATGCCCATATCGATTGGCGCGACGAACTTCATGGCGAGCGCCATGGCTATTCGAACCCGATGCGACGGGTCAGCGAGATGCCGCATGTCGCCGGCATCGTCCAGGTCGGCATGCGTGGCGTCGGCAGTGCGCGGCCGAGCGAGATCGAAGCCGCACTAAGCTATGGCAGCCGTTTCGTCACGGCGCGCGAGGTTCATGCCGGCGGTGTCGAAGCTGCCTTGCAGCATATTCCCGAGGGCGCGCGGGTCGTCGTCACTCTCGATTGCGATGGCCTTGATCCTGGCATCATGCCGGGAGTAGCGGCGCGCAGCCCGGGTGGGCTCACCTATACGCAGGCGATCGACCTGATTGCCGGGCTCGGCAGGCGGGCGCGCATCGCCGGTTTCGACCTCGTGGAGCTTTATCCTCCGGCCGATATTGACGGCCTGTCAGCGCTCACCGCATCGCGCCTGCTCGTCAACGCGATCGGCGCCATCGTCAGGCAGGGCTGAAGCACTGCCTGCTGTCGTCGCATCGGCATCAGGCAGAGCGGTTCCAACCTGGCATGAAAGCCTCTAGGATGCGCGCCATGCAGGGAGCGCGTTTTGCCTTTGGTCCGTTCGTGCTTGATCCGGAGGCGGGAACGCTTCTGCGGAACGAAGATCCCGTTGCGGTCGGGCATCGCGGGGTAAGGCTGCTTGCCGCATTTGTCGGGAGGCCCGGCGAAATCCTGGCCAAGAACGAGCTGATGGACGCGGCCTGGCCTGACACGGCGGTCGAGGAGGGCAATCTCACCGTCCAGATCGCGCAGCTACGCAAGCTTCTGGGGCCTGCCGCGGATGGCGGCGAATGGATCTCGACGGTTCCGCGCATCGGCTACCGCTTCACCGGCAGTATAAGACAGCTTGGCGGCGAGAAGCGGAAGCATTTGGCGCTGCCGGACAAACCCTCGATTGCCGTTCTGCCCTTTGTCACCGTCAGCGGCGATCCGGAGCAGGAAGATTTTGCGGATGGGCTGACCGAAGACCTGATCACTGATCTTTCCCGGACTTCCGATCTCTTCGTCATCGCCCGCAATTCGAGCTTCGCCTACAAGGGAAGGGCGATGGATGTGCGTGATATCGCAGGCGAACTCGGCGTGCGCTATCTGCTCGACGGAAGCGCCAGACGGGCCGCCGGGCGCGTGCGTATCAATGCCCGGCTCGTCGATGCCGAAAGCGGCGATCATCTCTGGGCGGAGCGTTTCGATCGCAGCCTTGAGGATATATTTGCAGTTCAGGACGAAGTCACCGGCAAGATCGTCGAAGCGCTGCTTGGCAGGCTGCGCCCTCTGCCGCCACGCAATCGGCCGAAGAATCTGGAGGCCTATGATCTCTGCGTGCGGGCGCGCACGCTGATGGACGATGCGCCGCAAACTGCGCGGGAAACGCAGCTGATGCTGACGCGGGCGATTGCGCTCGATCCTGATTATGCCGAGGCGCATCGCTGGCTTGCGCTGAACCACTGGATGGGATGGGTGCATAGCGGCGGTCCGACCAAGGCCGATCGCGGCAGGGCGCTGGAACTGGCGCGCAAGGCGGTGGCGCTCGATGCCAACGATGCCGGCTGCCGCTGGGTGCTTGCCTATCTCCTTGCCTATGAGCGGAGTTTTACGGAGGCGGATGCGGAGTTCGAAAAGGCGATCGAACTCGACCCGAACGAGGCCGACACATGGGCGGCGCTGTCGGACATTTCCGTTCTCGCCGGGCGGATCGAGGAAGGTCTCGAACAGATCGGCAAGGCCTTCCGGCTGAACCCGTTTCCGGCCAGCTGGTATTATCTGACGCTCGGTCAGGCGCAATATGCCGCCCGCGACTATGAAGCAGTGGTCGAGACGCTGCGGCGCGACGAGACCTATCGCACGAGCTCACGCCGTTTCCTGGCTGCAGGCCTTGCGCAGCTCGGCCGGCTGGACGAAGCGCGCAGCGAAGCAGAACTCTTCCTCGTTGCAAACCCGCAATTTTCGATCAGCCATTGGGCGGCGACGGAACCGTTCCGGGACGCGGCGACCCTGGCGCATTTCGTCGATGGATACCGCAAGGCCGGGTTTCCGGAGTAAGGCGGAGTGCCGCCAAATAGCCATCCTTGTTAAAAATGTGATTACCATTCGAGTTAAAGCAAAATAGGAAGTATTGTCGTAGTCTCTCCCTCGTTAGGCAGAAAAAAGCCTTTAAAGGTTCGATAGAGGGACGACCATGAAGACGTTTTTGGCGGCGGCGACCGCAGTATTGTTATTGCAATTTTCTCCCGTTGCGGCTGAGGCAGCAACGCTGGTTGCCAATGTCAGCCTCAGCAAGCAGACGATGACCGTTACCGAGAATGGTTGGGTGAAGTATCGCTGGAAGGTTTCCACCGCGCGCAAGGGTTATTCCACGCCGACGGGTTCGTGGAGCGCCAAGTGGCTGTCGCGCGATCACCGCTCGAAGAAATACGACAATGCGCCGATGCCGTTCGCCGTGTTCTTCAACGGCGGTTATGCCGTTCACGCCACCTTCGAGCGCAAGCGGCTTGGCACACCGGCCTCGCATGGCTGCGTGCGCCTCGATCCTGCCAATGCGGCCGAGTTCTTCTCGATGACGCGGGAAAACGGTCTCGCCAATACGCGCGTGGTCATCACGCGGTAATCACATCACGCAGTGATCAGACGCTCCAGCTCGTCCATATCGGGAACGGTGATATGCCGGTTGTTTTCGATGCGGATGACGCCCTGCTTGCGCAGCTTCGTCATCTGGCGGCTGACGGTTTCGATCGTCAGCCCCAGGAAATCGGCGATTTCGGCGCGTGAGAGCGGCAGATCGAAAGCCGTGCTGCAGGTCGTTTCCGGCTCCGCATGCGTGGCGATGAGATAGAGAAGGCTTGCGACCTTTTCCTGGGCCGTGCGGCGGCCGAGTGTCAGCATCCATTCCCGCGCAGCATCGAGCTCCTTCAGCGCCTGGGCGTGCAGGTTATGCTGCAGTTCCGGCGTATCCGTGATCATGCGATCGAGCAGGCGGCGGGGAAAGACGCAGATTTCCGCCGGCGTGGCCGCTTCGGCTGACAGCGTGCTTTCCGGCAGGAAGGGGCGACCGATGAAATCGGGCGCGAATTGCAGGCCGACGATCTGCTGGCGGCCATCGGGCATCACCTTGCAGAGCTTCACCACGCCATTCATGATGTTGGAATAGGACGAAACTTCCTCACCTTGGGCGACGATCTCGCTGCCTGCATCGATCTTGCGGCGCATCGAATGCTTGCAGAGTTCGCGAAGCTGTGCGGTCGTCAGCGCGCTGCAGACGACGCCGTGGCGTGCCTCGCAGACGCGGCACGCTGCGGGAATGCTTATGTCTGGATCTTCACTGCGCGCGATATCCATGTCGATGCCCCGATCCGACCATTCGGCCTGCGTTCGTGATACGCCTTGGCCCGCTGGTCATCTATCCCGATTTCTTGCGGTTACGTCTTGATCTTTATCAATTCCGCCACGGATCCGATTTGATCCATGTCAAAGTTTCCTTTTTCAGCAGGTTTATTTGAAGGGGAACATCCGTGAAGGAAATTCCGGCCTTGAAAACAGATCTGCTGAAGAAATATTCCGGTCCTGTTCCGCGCTATACGAGCTATCCGACAGCGCCGCAATTGAACGCAAGTATAGGAGCCGGCGAATATGCGCTGTGGCTGGACGAGATTGCGCCCGGCACCGCGGTTTCGCTCTACGTGCATATTCCCTATTGCGACCGGCTCTGCTGGTTCTGCGCCTGCCATACGAAGCAGACGCTGCGCTACGAGCCGATTGCCGCCTATCTGCGCTCGCTGAAGAGCGAGATCGACATGGTGGCGCAACTGATCCCCGAGGCGCGCATCACCGCGCTGCATCTGGGCGGCGGCTCGCCCACCATGCTGAAGCCCGAGGATATGATCGACCTCGTCGGCCATCTGAAGGCACGCTTCCGGTTCGACGCGGATGCTTCCATCAGCGTGGAGATGGACCCGAACGATCTCGACGAGGCGCGCTACGAGGCGCTCTCGGAGGTCGGCCTGACGCGGGCAAGCCTCGGCGTGCAGGATTTCGATCCCGTCGTGCAGCAGGCGGTCAACCGGCTGCAGACATTCGAGCAGACCAAGGATGTCGTCGATGCCGTTAGGGCGAGGGGCGTTCGCTCCGTCAATTGCGACCTGCTCTACGGGTTGCCGCACCAGACGCTCAAAAGCCTTGAGCGCACCGTCTCCGATATCCTGACACTCGACCCGGACCGGATCGCGCTCTTCGGCTATGCCCATGTACCGTGGATGAAGAAGCACCAGACGATGATCGCAGAGGAGGCCTTGCCCGATGCGGCCGAACGCTTCCGGCAGATGTCGCATGCCGCCGCAATGCTACGCGCGGCAGGCTACCAGCCCGTCGGCATCGACCATTTCGCCAAGATTGACGACGGGCTGGCGGTTGCAGCCCGGCAGGGGCGCCTGCACCGCAATTTTCAGGGTTATACGGAGGACAAGGCGCCGGTATTGATCGGGCTCGGCGCATCCTCGATCGGGCGATTGCCGCAGGGTTACGTGCAGAACATACCCGCGACGGGCGAGTATCAGCGCATGGCCGACGCCGGCGGGCTTGCCGTGGTGCGCGGCATTGCGCTTTCCGACGATGACCGGCTGCGGGGCCATGTGATTGAGCGGCTGATGTGTGATTTCCGCTTTTCCTTCCGTGATCTCAGGCAGAAATTCGGTGCTGCGGCCGAGCCGCTGATATCGAAGGCGCGGCGCGTTGCAGCCATGGATCAGGACGGTCTTTGTGCCGTCGAGACGGACTGCTTTTGCATCACGGAGAGCGGAAAAGTCCTTAGCCGGGTGGTCGCTTCATGGTTCGATGCCTATCTCGCCGAGGGCAAAGGGCGCCATTCCATTGCTGTTTAAGCAACACCTGTTCGTCAAATTGGCTTGCAACCGGGACGAAAGCATTGGCTTTTGAAATGGATTTGCCTATGAGGAGGGGAATCTTCATTTCCCAAGAGGTAGAGCGAGTGACCGCTACATTCGATAAAGTTGCCGACATCATTGCTGAAACCAGCGAGATCGACCGCGCAACGATCACGCCGGAGAGCCACACGATCGACGACCTCGGTATCGACAGCCTCGACTTCCTCGATATCGTTTTCGCCATCGACAAGGAATTCGGCATCAAGATTCCGCTCGAGAAGTGGACGCAGGAAGTCAATGAAGGCAAGGTTTCCACCGAAGAATACTTCGTGCTGAAGAACCTCTGTGCCAAGATCGACGAACTGCGCGCCGCCAAGGCTTGACGCCAAGTCATCAGGTTTTTTTTCACGCCCTGCCGCCATTGATATGGCGGCCGGGCGATTTTGTTCCTAAGTAGGCCTTCCGACGGGCTTTTGCGCGTCGCGCCGGAGAAGTCTGATGCTGCTGGAATATTTCCAGATGATTGACCGCGTCGAGGCGGTGGACCTTGAGAAGCGCACGCTCGTTGCGCGCTCGGTCGTGCCGGCCAAGAGCCCCGTTTTCGAAGGGCATTTCCCGGGCATGCCGCTCGTTCCCGGTGTGCTTCTCATCGAAACCATGGCGCAGGCTTCCGGCATGCTGGTGCTTGCCGCCACCGATTTTACGTCCATGCCCTTCCTGATGTCGGTCGATGGCGCCAAGATGCGCACCTTCGTCGAGCCGGAAGCGGTGCTCGACATCGAGGCTTTCCTCGAACATGACGGCTCCGGTTTTGCCGTCACCAAGGCAAAGATCACCAGCGGCGGCAAGAAGGTCTGCGACGCGCAGCTCAAGCTGCGCACCATGCCGTTCAGCGAAATTCCGCTCGGTGATATCGTCAAGAAACGTGCCGGCGAAGTGGGCCTGATGGACGCCATCGCTGCGCAGCGGGCGAAAGCCCAGGGGAGTGAATAGATGAGCAAGGCCGCCAATGACGTCGTCATCACCGGTGTCGGCATCGTAACCTGTCAAGGCGTCGGCAAGGATGCGCATATTGCGCTGCTGACGGCCGATGCCGCGCCCGCGACCATTGTCGAAACCGAGAAGTTCAAGCCTTATCCGGTCCATCCGCTGCCTGAGATCGACTGGTCGCAGCAGATCGCCAAGCGCGGCGACCAGCGCCAGATGGAAAACTGGCAGCGCATCGGCGTTTTTGCGGCCGGTCTGGCGCTCGACGATGCGGGCTTCAAGGATGATCTCGAAGCCTGCGGCACGATGGACATGATCGTTGCAGCCGGCGGCGGCGAACGCGACATCAATGTCGATACGCTGATCGTCGACGAGGGCCTGAAGCGCAACGACCGCGAGCTGCTGCTCAACGAGAAGCTGACGACGGAGCTGCGCCCGACGCTGTTCCTGGCGCAGCTTTCCAACCTGCTGGCGGGCAATATTTCCATCGTTCACAAGGTCACCGGCTCCTCGCGCACCTTCATGGGTGAGGAAGCATCCGGCGTTTCCGCCGTCGAGACGGCCTTCTGGCGCATCAAGTCGGGCGAATCCACCCATGCGCTCGTCGGCGCCGCCTTTGCTGCCGAGCGTCAGGACATGATCCTGCTGACCGAATCGATCGGCGCCAATACGCGCGGCGACTGGGCGCCGCTCTGGTCGCGCACCGGCCTTGAGGGCGGTGGCATAATCCTGGGTTCCGCCGGCGCCTTCCTGGTGCTGGAATCGCGCAAACATGCAGAAGAGCGCGGCGCGCATATCTATGCAGCGATTGGTGCCGTCGAAGGCGATCGCGGCAATCGCGCCGGGGGCAATTTCGAAGTGCGCATGGAGCGGCTGCTGAAGCCTGCCGCTGATCTGCCGGCCGAGAGCACGGCGGTTTTCTCCGGCTCGACCGGCATGCATGAGCTTGCTGCCCGCGAAAAGGCAGTGCTCGAGCATCAGCTTCCGGGCGCCGCGATCCGCGGCTTCGGCGGCGTTTCCGGTCACACGCTCGAGGCGCAGTTCACGCTCGGTCTGGGACTCGCAGCGCTTGCCATCGATGCCAAGGCCAAGGTTCCGCCTTTCGATGCCGCGCACGAGGCACCGATGAAATCAGCTACGAAGGCTGCCGTCGTAACGACAGTTGGACATCAGCGCGGCGAAGGCGTCGCCGTTCTCTCGGCAGAAGCGTGAGGAGTGACTGAAATGACAGCATCCGCTTATAAGGATCATCTCGGCCGTCCGATCGTCGCGGTCACCGGCATGGGCATCATCACTTCGCTCGGCCAGGGTTTGAAGGACAATTGGGCAGCCCTTTCGTCAGGCACATCGGGCATTCACGATATCACCCGCTTCCCGACCGACGGTCTTTCGACACGCATTGCCGGCACGGTCGATTTCATAGGCATCCCGGTGCCGAACGCTGTCGAGCGCTCCTATGCCTTTGCGCGCGAGACGACGATCGAAGCGCTTGCCGATGCCGGTCTTTCCGGCGATTTCAACGGTCCGCTGTTCCTGGCCGCGCCGCCGATCGAGCCGGAATGGAGCGCCCGTTTCGAGCTTGCCGACCGTTCGCCGGCCGCCGATCATCCCGGCGATGCCTATGAGCGATTTTTAGCCGCCATGCGCCAGCGTCCCGATCCGGCCTTCCATGAGGCAGCGCTGTTCGGCGCGATCTCCGAGCGCCTGTCCGACCGCTTCGGCACGCGCGGCCTGCCGGTGACGCTGTCGACGGCCTGTGCATCGGGTGTGACGGCGATCCAGCTCGGTATCGAGGCGATCCGCCAGGGCCGCACGGAGCGCGCGCTGACGGTTGCGACCGACGGTTCGCTGAGTGCGGAAGCGCTGATCCGCTTCTCGCTGCTTTCGGCCCTTTCCACGCAGAACGATCCGCCGACCAAGGCCTCAAAGCCCTTCAGCAAGGATCGCGACGGCTTCGTCATTGCCGAGGGTGCGGCGACGCTGGTGCTGGAATCGCTTGAATCCGCCATCGCACGCGGCGCCAGGGTGCTCGGCATCATGAAGGGCGCCGGCGACAAGGCCGACAGCTTCCACCGCACGCGCTCTTCGCCCGATGGCGGTCCGGCGATTGCCACGATCCGCGCAGCGCTTGCCGATGCCGGCATGAGCGAGAACGATATCGGCTATATCAATGCGCACGGCACTTCGACGCCCGAAAACGACAAGATGGAATACGGCTCCATGTCCGCCGTCTTCGGCGAAAGGCTGGTCGGCATTCCGGTATCCTCGAACAAATCGATGATCGGACACACGCTGACGGCGGCAGGAGCGGTCGAGGCGGTGTTCTCGCTGCAGACGATGCTATCCGGCACGCTGCCGCCGACGATCAACTACAACAATCCGGATCCGTCGATCGTTCTCGATGTCGTGCCGAACAAGAAGCGGGAAGCCCAGGTTTCGGCCGTGCTTTCCAACTCTTTCGGCTTCGGCGGGCAGAACGCAAGCCTTGTCATGGCGCTCGAACCGGCATAAGCGGTTCCCGACAAATCAACCGATAAAAAAAACGCCCCAGAGGCGAGAGGTTTTGCCATGCGCGCTTTGCAACTGATCGATGACCGCAAGCTTGAGATCACCGACCTGCCGGAACCGGATGCACCGTCGGCCGGCGAAGTGACGCTGCGCGTCAAGGCAGTTGCCCTGAACCATATCGATGTCTGGGGCTGGCGCGGCATGGCTTTTGCCAAACGCAAGATGCCGCTCGTCATCGGCGCGGAAGCCTCTGGCGTCGTCGAGGCGATCGGTCCGGGCGTAGCGAACGTGCTGCCTGGCCAGCTCGTGTCGATCTATGGCGCGCGCACCTGCGGGCTCTGCCGCCCGTGCCGCGAAGGCCGCGACAATCTCTGCGAACATGTCTCCGGCGTGCATGGCTTCCATCTCGATGGTTTTGCGCAGGAGAAGGTGAACCTGCCGGCGCGTCTGCTGGTTCCCGCACCTCCCGGCGTCGATGCGATCGGCGCAGCCCTTGCACCGGTCACCTTCGGCACGGTCGAGCATATGCTGTTCGACAATGCCAAGCTCGAACCGGGTGAGACGATCCTCGTTCATGCCGGCGGCTCCGGCATCGGCACGGCGGCGATCCAGCTTGCCAAGAAGATCGGCTGCACCGTCATCACCACCGTCGGCTCCGACGACAAGATCGAGAAGGCCAAGGCGCTCGGCGCCGATCACGTCATCAATTACCGCACCGACCGTTTCGAGGGCGTCGTGCGCAAGCTCACCAAGAAGAAGGGCGTCGATGTCGTCTTCGAACATGTGGGCAAGGATACCTGGGCAGGCTCCATGCTCTGCATGAAGCGCGGCGGGCGTCTCGTCACCTGCGGCTCGACCTCTGGTGTTTCGACCGAGATGAACCTGATGATGCTCTTCCAGCAGCAGCTGAAGCTCTTGGGCTCCTTCGGCTGCCGCATGGAAAACATGGCCGACGCTATGCAGAAGATGGGCCGTGGCCTCGTTCATCCCGTCATCGATACCGAAGTCGGCTTCGACGATATCGACCGCGCGCTGGAGCGCATGGAAGGCCGCCAGATCTTCGGCAAGATCATCCTGAAGATGGACTGATCCGCGTGAAGCTTTTCATCACGAGGATCGTTCTGGCGCTCAGGCACTTCCAGCAATGGCTGGTGGCGCAGCTGATGTTCGGCTTCCTGAACTTCCTCAAGCTTTTCCCGGCTGACGGCGCCATGCGCTTTGCCGATTGGCTGACGCGCCGGGTCGGCAAGCGGCTGAAGCGCCACAAGCTGATGCTCTACAATCTGCGCCGGGCCTTCCCGGAAAAGAGCGATGCCGAGCTGGAAGAGATCGCGCTCGAAAGCTGGGGCAATATGGGCCGGCTCGCGGCCGAATATGTTTTTCTCGACCAGCTATTCGATTTCGATCCAACGAGCGACAAGCCGGGCAGAGTGGAAGTCTCGGGCATTCCGATCTTCCTGGAACTGCGCGACAATCCGCGTCCCTTCATCGTCTTTACCGGCCATACCGGCAATTTCGAGCTCTTGCCGGTCGCCGGTAACGCTTTCGGTCTCAGTGTGACCGTGCTCTTTCGCCCGCCGAACAATCCTTATGTGGCGCAGAAGGTGTTTGATTTCCGCAGCGGCCGCATGGGTAAGCTGGTGCCTTCGCATGCCGGCTCTTCCTTTGCGCTTGCCCGTCAGCTCGAGGCAGGGCAGGGCGTTGGGGTGCTCGTCGACCAGAAATTCAGCCGCGGGTTGAAGACGACGTTCTTCGGCCTGGAAACCAAGACCAATCCGCTGCTGCCGAAACTGGTGCGCCAGTTCAATTGCGAGGTCTATCCTGCCCGCTGCATCCGTCTTCCGGGCAATCGCTACCGGCTTGAAATCGAGCCGAAGATGGAAATGCCGCGCGACGAGAAGGGCAACCTGGACCTTCCCGCCACGGCGCAGATGATGAATGACAAGGTGGAAAGCTGGGTGCGCGAATACCCGGCCCAATGGCTGTGGTATCACGACCGGTGGGATATCAAACGTTCCGTCAGCCTGTAAGATTCTGCCTGTAAGTTTTTGCTCCCGATTTATAATCGGTGAAAAGCGACAGGTTTGCGTCAGTTGAAAATGAGCACGGTTCATGTTACGCGTCTCTACTAGGGCGCGTAAAGTGCCTACCGTAAGGCGTAATCTTGCATGAAGCATAGGCCTCGACCGGTGTTCGGAACGTTTCTCAGGAAATGGATATTGGGGGTATCTTGCTTGAGTTGTTCAGGGCCTTTTCCTTGCGCTGCGCGCAGATCGAGGAAGCGATAAGGCTAGGGGATGATGGGCGCGTGGAGGCGCTCGACCGTGATATCCAGCCGCTTGTCGAGGCGATCCTCGCATGCAGGGCATCCAATCTCATCGAAGTCTACATGCAACTTCAGTTTGTAAGCTACCTCATCGCTCAAGACGCCGATGACGGTGCTTTCGTGACGCAATATGCCGCCGTGCTCTCCTATCTGCTCGACCGCTATTTCGGCGCCCATGCGCCGGACTGGCGGGTGCCGTTGCCGGTGGAAATGAAACTCAGGCCGCCGCCCGCCTACGTTCCCGACACCGACAATGGCCAGTTCCTCAATGCGGCGATCCTGCAGACGCTGCCGGACCGCGTGGCGGTGCTGACGAAGGACTACCGCTACCTCTATTCCAATCCCGTCAACTGTGCCCATCTCGGCAAGAATGCCATGCAGCTCATCGGCCGGCATATCCTCGAATTCATCGGCGAAGAACGCTTTGCCAGCGAGGTGAAGGAAAAGCTCGACGCCTGCTTCGACGGCGCGACGGTCGACTACATCTACGAGCGCTCGGCGCGGCGCAGCCGCTGCCGCATGTTGCCGCTGCATGATGCTGCGAGGAAGGTGATCGGCGCGCTGATCACCATCCAGAACATGAACGGCCCCGTATCCGCGGATGTTTAATCCTTGCTCCAGACGGCGAGTTCGTAGCCGTCCTTGTCGAGAAAATGAAAGCGCCGGCCGCCGGGGAAGGGCGTGATCGGTTTGGCTATGGTGCCGCCGGCCTTTTCGACGCTTGCCAGCACGTCTTCCAGCTTCTCGGCAAAGAGAATGACGAGCGGGCCGCCTGCGGCTCGCACCGGGCCGAGATTGGTAAAGCCGCCTTTCAATCTTCCGTCGTCGAACTCGCAATAGTTCTCGCCGTAATCGGTGAAGCGCCAGCCGAAGGCCGCACCGTAAAAGGCTTTTGAAGCGCCGATATCTTTCACGTTGAACTCGACATAGTCGATGCGGCGGTCATTTCGAGTATCGTTCTCAGCCATCTAACTTCTCCATCATCGATTTCAGGGACGCCAGATCCTTCTGGATATGGGCGGCGTCGGCCGCGAATTGTTCGTCGGTCATGCCCGGCAGGCGCAGCAGCGTGAATATCACCTCGCAGCCGTCGCCATTCGGCACGATGCGCAGCGCGTTATAGACGCGCAGGCCGGATTCGATGGTGACGGTATGGTCGATGACGCCGAATTCGTTGGGTGGCACGAAGCTCACCCGGACGCTGCCGAGCGGGCCATGGGCGATCCAGTCCTCGCCATCGGGTTCCAGGCCGCTCGCAAGGCCGGAGGCCCAGAGCGGCATGTTCTCCGGCCTGCCGGCGAAATCATAGACATCGCGCCAGTCTCTTTTGATCGTGATGTGGACGATGCGTGCGGGCATTGTGTTCATCGGTCTGTCCTTTTGCTTTGCTTCAGACTAGCAGGCCGGCACGGACCGTCTTGAACAAAACGGTCAGCGGGCCGTCAATTGAGCCAGCATGGCTGATGGCGTCAGTGTCGTCAGGTCGCCGATCTCGCGGGTCATATGGGCCTGGTCGGAAAAGCCGGCTTCGAGGGCGAGGGCGGCCAGGGACAGGGTTTCGCCAGCGCGGCACAAGGTCATGAAACGCTGCAGCCGGCGGACGCGTTCCAGCGTCTTGATACCGTAGCCGAAATGATGGTGGGCGCGGCGGCGCAATTGCCGTTCGCCGATATCGAGCCTCTGCTGCAGCTCGCCGATGCGGCCGGGCCCATGGTCGGCGGCGGCAAAGATCAGGCGCGCCTCGGGGTCCGACTCCGCTTCTTCCCCTGCCAGTTCGCTCAAGAGCGTGGCGAAGAGCGAGAGGGTGGCAGCTCCATCCGGACAGTCGGAAAGGCGTGGTTCGAGGAGGGCAGCCTTTTTGGGCGCGAGATCGCTGAGGGGAATGGAGAGGCCGGTGATCTCCGACAGGGGCAGCTTCAGCCATGCGGCGCCGGCGCCTGGTGCAAAACGTGCGCCGATAATGCGCATGCCCGGCGTCATCGGCGGGAAGGCGGCGGTGCGGTCCGGCCCGACAGCGAAGAGGCGGCCATCCGCGAAAAGCAGATCGCAATAACCATCGGGCACAATGGCGACCGGGCCTGCGGTTCGAATCTCGTGCGACCAGAGGCAGCGGAAATGCGGCGCAAGGGCAGGCGAGGGCGCATATTCGCGGTAGCGCCCGGCGCTCTTTGCGAGCAGCGGCCCGATATCGACTTGCCTTGCAGCAACAGTCATTTCAGCCTCCCAAACCCATGCATATGGTGCTTCCCCGGTCATTCGAAAAGCCTGTTCCGACAGCCTTTTTTCGACCCGAATCGCCGTCTTCGACCTTGCCGTTTGGCCGAGAGAGTGCCACAACATCGCACCATTTCACTCATCGGAGGTTTGTCGTGGAAAAGGCAGAAATCGGACTGATCGGCCTTGCCGTCATGGGGTCCAACCTGGCTCTCAACATTGCGGAAAAGGGCAACAAGATCGCGGTTTTCAACCGCACGCCTGAAAAAACGGATGAATTCTACGAGAGTGCCGGTGATCTGAAGAAGCAGATCATTCCCTGCAAGACGATCGAGGAGTTCGTCGAGGCGATCCGCCCGCCGCGTCCGATCATCATCATGATCAAGGCCGGCGAGCCTGTCGATCAGCAGATGGAGGCGCTGCGCCCGCATCTGGAAAAGAACGACATCATGATCGATGCCGGCAACGCCAATTTCCGCGATACGGTTGCCCGCTTCGACCGCCTGAAAGATACCGGCCTGACCTTCATCGGTATGGGCGTTTCGGGCGGTGAGGAAGGTGCCCGCCACGGTCCGTCGATCATGGTCGGCGGCAAGGAAGAGTCCTGGAAGCGTGTCGAGAAGGTTCTGACCTCTATTGCCGCCAAGTATGATGGCGATCCGTGCGTTGCCTGGCTCGGCAATGACGGCGCCGGCCATTTCGTCAAGACGATCCATAACGGCATCGAATATGCCGACATGCAGATGATCGCCGAAATCTACGGCATCCTGCGCGACGGCCTCGGCAAGAGCGCATCGGAAATCTCCAGCATCTTCGGCGAATGGAACAAGGGCCGCCTGAACTCCTACCTGATCGAAATCTCCGAGAAGGTTCTGGCCGCCACCGACCCGATCTCCAAGACGCCGATGGTCGACATGATCCTCGACAAGGCCGGCCAGAAGGGCACCGGCAAGTGGTCTGCGATCGAAGCGCAGAACATGGGCATTCCGGCAACCGGCATCGAAGCCGCCGTTGCCGCCCGCAGCCTGTCCTCGATGAAGGAGCAGCGCGAGGCCGCTCAGAAGATCTTCGGTGATCTGGGTGCTGCCTTCCCGGTCGCCTACGGCCCCGAGTTCAACAAGGATCTGGAACTGGCGCTGTTTGCCGGCAAGATCGGCGCCTATGCGCAGGGCTTTGCGGTGATGGCGGAAGCTTCCAAGGAGTTCAACTGGTCGCTGCCGATGCCTGTCATCGCCCGTATCTGGCGCGCAGGCTGCATCATCCGTTCGCAGTTCCTCGACGAGATCACCAAGGCCTTCACCGATGCGCCTGACGCGGCAAACCTCATCGTCACGCCGGCCTTCTCGGCCATGGTCAAGGAATCGATCCCGGCGCTTCGTCGCGTCGTGACCGCAGCATTGGCCGCCGGCCTGCCGGTTCCGGCGCTGGTCTCGGCGCTCAGCTATTTCGACGCCTACCGCCAGGGTCGAGGCACTGCCAACCTGATCCAGGCCCAGCGCGACTTCTTCGGCGCCCACGGCTTCGACCGCCTCGACGGCAAGGACTTCCACCACGGCCCCTGGGGCAGCGGTGCATCGACCTTCTGAGGTTTGTGAAAACAGAGTTGAAAGCCCGGCCATTGTGCCGGGCTTTTTGTTAGCCTGCCGCGAAGCGGCTGATTGCAATCGGGAGGTCCATAATATGCTCCACCATGCATCTTTCGGGGTGGCCGATATCGAACGAGCCGCGCGGTTCTATGATGCTGCCCTCGGCGCGCTTGGCTATGTCAGGGTCTGGGAGGATCTGCGCCCCGGCGAGGCCGGACAGGCCGTCGGCTATGGTGTGCCCGGCGGCGGCGACAAGCTGGCGATCAAATCGGTCGAGGCGGGGCAGGGTGCGCCGGGTGCGGGCTTCCATCTGGCCTTTGCCGCGCCGGATCAGCGGTCGGTCATTGATTTCCATGCTGCAGCGCTTTCCCAGGGTGGCGTCGATAATGGTGCGCCGGGGCTCAGGCAGCATTACGGGCCGAATTACTTTGCTGCATTTGTCATCGATCCCGATGGATATCGTATCGAGGCGGTTTTCAATCAGGTGAGGTGAGGCTGGCGCGCGCTGATTGGAACAGAGCTGCGGACGTATATCCGGCATGCCTCGGTTCACGTTGTGATGTGGACTACCCCCTCCAGACGTTAGAACGAGCCTGCACAACACTCGCACAAGCTCGCCGCCGCATTTAGGTTGAGGCCGACCCGCCGGACAGAGGGGACCATCATGCGACCGATTTCCACCTTTCTCATTACCTTCTGCCTCGGCCTCCTCTTCACCGCATCAGCAGAAGCCGCGGGCTTCAATTGCGCCAAGGCAGCCAGCGCCGACGAAAAGATCGTCTGCGGCGATACTCAGCTTTCCCACCTCGACGATGTCTTCAATGCCCGCTATGGCGCGGCACGCAAGACAGCTCCCGATGAGGATGATGTCGTCCACTCGGCCCGTAATTTCCTGGCCGACCGGCGTGATTGCGGTAACGACCGGGCCTGTATCCTCAGCACCTATCTCGCCATTCTCTGGGAGATATCACCGGACAAGAGCAGCTTCATGCAGGGCATCTCCGCGAAGTCGCTGACGGGCGGCAAGCAGCCCGGGACTTCGGACATCCCGACAAAGCCCGGGCAATGCGCTGCAACCACGATCCTGGCGGTGCATCCGCGCGTCGAGAGTGGCGACGCACCCGTGACCGATGAGGATTTTGGCAATGGCACGGGCATCGATTATGCCAATGACGGCTACCAGGTCTCGTATAACCGCGAGCAGATGCTGATCCGCTCCAAGCCCGGCGATCCGGTCACCCAATGCCTGGTAGAGATCGATCGCGACTGCGAGCCGGATGAGGATGGCCGGCTTTTCCTCGTCACCAATGGCAGGACGAAAGAAAGCTGGATACTGCCCGATGCGCAGCACAAGTGCGGGGGCTGAACGGCTTTCCGTATCTCGTCTCTTGCCGCGCGCTGCCTATTCTGAAAGGGCAGGGCCGGGATCTTATGGCTTAAGGCGAGCAAGCGCCGTCCGGACTTATTTTGGCAGGGGATAAAATGATCAAGGAATCCATCGACCACGCGGCTCTCGCCCGGCAGATCGCCGACATCGCCACGCTGGAGGGCGAATTCGTGCTCCGCTCCGGCCAGGTATCGCACCGCTATTTCGACAAATACCGTTTCGAAGGCACGCCGGCTCTCCTGAAGCCGCTGGCGCAGGCAATGGCAGCCCTTCTGCCCGCCGATACCGAAATCATCGCCGGGCTGGAACTCGGCGGCGTGCCGCTCGCGACCGCGATCTCGCTGGAAACCGGCCTGCCCGCCGCCTTCATCCGCAAGGAAGCCAAGACCTATGGCACCTGCCGGGCGATCGAGGGGCAGGACGTGGCTGGCCGGCGCGTGACCTTCATCGAGGATGTGATCAGCACTGGCGGTGCCGTGAAGGATGCCTACCAGCTGGCGATCGGGGAGAAGGCAGAGGTGCTTGGTGTCGTCTGCGCGATCTGGCGCGGCGAGGGCGCCGCGCGCATCGATGGCGTGCCCGAGCTTGGGGTATTTCCGGTGTTTACGCGGGCGGATCTGGAGAACGCGCGGTAGGCAAGTACGGCTCCGGGTTCCGGCATGGGACGGCCCGGGCAGCCGGTCGCCTTACGCCGGCCTGGAAAAACCTTAGCCGCGACAAGTGACCAGCCGTTCTACCGCCCGTCCGGCCATTCCGGCTTGCTGATGCTCTGCAGCAGTTCGGCATCCACGCCATCGATGCGCGCAATCACCTGCTTGGCCATCTCGCGCCCGGCGTGGCGGACGTCTTCGTGAGCGGTGATGATCTCGGGTCGGATCCAGTTGAGGATAGACGCGGATTGCTTGGAGACGAGGTCGACGTCGTGGCCGAGGCGTTTGCCGGCGGCTTCGATGCCGGCGTTGACGGCGATGGTGGCGCTGCCGGCCGACGAGACAATCCCATCGGGGGCGCCGGGGGAGCGCATCAGCTGCTCCACGGCGTTGCGGATTTCGGCGAGCGGGGCGTCAATGTTGACACGCAGCGGCACTTCCTCGGCGCCGTAATCGTGCAGGCCGGTCTGAAAGCCTATGCGGGTATGCGTGTAGTAGGTGAGCTTGCTCGGCGGCTGCAGGAGGGCGATGCGCTTGCGGCCGCGCTTGACCAGCTTCTCGACGGCCTGATGAGCATAAGCCTCGTTGTCGAAGTCGTGATAGGGGTGGACGAGGCCGGCATCGGTGCGGCCATGGGTGGTAAAGGGCATGCCGCTTTCGGCGAGCAGGCGCACGCGCGGATCGTCAGGCTCGACGCGCGAGATGATGACGCCGTCTGCGGAGCCGGTGTCGAGGATATAGCGCACCGGCAGCATGGGATCCTTGCTGTGCGAATGCGGGGTGACGACGATATGGTAGGGCGTGCCGGTCAGGACCTCGGAAATGCCGAAGACCATCTGGCTGGAAAAGCCCATGATCTCCTCGTCGATGCTGAGCACGAGGGCGATGACATTGGTCTTGCCGGTTCTCAGGCGCACGCCGGCCCGGTTCGGCTGGTAGCCGAGCTGACGGGCGACCATGCGCACGCGTTCCTTGGTTTCCGCGCCAATATCCGGTGCATCTTTCAGTGCCCGCGATACGGTGGTCACGCCAAGGCCCGTCATGAAGGCGATCGTCTTCAATGTCGGGCGCTCGCGCGGAACGGAACCGGATGCCGCTCCGCCGAAATTTCCGTTGTTTTCCATCCCTCTAGGCCTGCCTCGCGCGATTTGCTTCGCCTTATAGAGGCTTTTCGCCGCGCTGTAAGTACGCCGCTGCGGAAAAGCTCTCCTCCCTGAGCCAGACAATCTGTAACGATACAGTAGAAATGTCGAGCGCTTTTTCTGACCAGCGTTGCATAGGGATCCTCTCTGGTTGAATCGCCTGTCCCGCACGCGATTTTTTGCACCTGCGAAGCCAGGAAAGGTTGAAATTATCAGATTAATCAAAAATTAGTAAGTAAAATCAAATGTATAATACAATGCCGCAATTGCGAAATTGCTTGCTTACGCTTTTCTTGTGAAGCAAAGGTAGAGCCGTTGATTGCCCTCATAGGATGTAATGGTGACTTTCACAGAAAATTTTACGAGCGGGCGGTTGCGCGGATAAATCGATTGCTCTAAGTTTTTCCGGCAACGTTTCAGTGAGGGAGGAGAACTCATGAAAATCCGTATTATGGCGGCTGTGCTTGCCGCTTCCGTAGCTATTCCTTTTGGCGCCGCAAAGGCTACCGATCTCGAAGTCACCCATTGGTGGACCTCTGGCGGCGAAGCTGCCGCCGTGGCTGAGCTGGCAAAGGCATTCGACGCCACCGGCAACCACTGGGTTGACGGCGCAATTGCCGGTTCCGGCAGCACCGCACGCCCGATCATGATCAGCCGCATCACTGGCGGTGACCCGATGGGCGCGACCCAGTTCAACCACGGCCGCCAGGCCGAGGAACTCGTCCAGGCTGGCCTGATGAAGGACCTGACCGATGTGGCGACCGCAGGCAAATGGAAGGACATCATCCGTCCGTCGACCCTGCTCGATTCCTGCACGATCGACGGCAAGATCTATTGCGCACCGGTCAACATCCACTCCTGGCAGTGGCTGTGGCTGTCGAATGCAGCCTTCCAGAAGGCTGGCGTTGCGGTTCCGAAGAACTGGGATGAATTCGTCGCTGCCGCTCCGGCCCTGGAAAAGGCCGGCATCGTTCCTCTCGCTGTCGGCGGTCAGGGCTGGCAGGCAAGCGGCGCCTTCAACGTTCTGATGATCGCCATCGGCGGCAAGGACAACTACCTGAAGGTCTTCAAGGACAAGGATGCCAAAGTGGCGGCCGGCCCCGAGATCGCCAAGGTGTTCAAGGCTGCCGACGATGCGCGCCGCATGTCCAAGGGCAGCAACGTGCAGGACTGGAACCAGGCCACCAATCTCGTCATCACCGGCAAGGCCGGCGGCCAGATCATGGGTGACTGGGCGCAGGGCGAATTCCAGGTCGCCAAGCAGGTTGCCGGCAAGGACTATACCTGCCTTCCGGGCCTCGGCGTGAACGAGATCATCTCGACCAGCGGTGACGCCTTCTACTTCCCGCTCCAGAAGGATGCCGAGAAGGCGAAGGCCCAGGACGTGCTTGCCGCCACGCTTCTCGACCCGAAGACGCAGGTTGCCTTCAACCTGAAGAAGGGCTCGCTGCCGGTTCGCGGTGACGTCGATATCTCGGCCGCCAACGACTGCATGAAGAAGGGTCTCGAAATCCTCGCCAAGGGCAATATCGTCACCAGCTCGGATCAGCTCGCTTCGCCGGATACGACAAAGCAGATCGAAGACCTCTTCGCCGAGTTCTTCGCCAATACCACGATGACGCCCGACGCAGCGCAGAAGCGCTTCGCCGACATCATCGCCGCCGCCGACTGATCCTCGGTCCTCAAGCCCATCAGGTCCGGTCCTGCGCATTGCAGGACCGGATCGCGCCGCCCTGATCTCCGGTCCTTCCGGCGACGTCACGTCACACCCGGGTGCGATCGCGCCAGGACCGCGTTGCGGTCGAGACGGGGGGCGGGAAGGGTGGCCGTCTTCGGATGGAGCCCCGATCACCGAAGCGACCGTGCTTCAGGAGGAAACTCAATGACAGGTCAAGCGAAAGCCGGCCGACCGTTTAAACTATTCCGCAATCTGAATTCTAAGATTGCCTCCATTCCCATGATCCTCACCGCCATGGTCATCTTTCTCGGTGGCACGGTCTGGACGGTGGTTTATTCCTTCACCAATTCCAAGCTCCTGCCGCGATTGAACTTCGTCGGTATCGAGCAATATCAGCGTCTCTGGGCCGCCCCGCGCTGGGTCGTGTCCATCGAGAATCTGGCGATCTACGGCATTCTGTCGCTGATCTTCAGCCTGGTCATCGGTTTCATGCTGGCGGCTCTCATGGATCAGAAGATCCGTTTCGAGAACACGTTCCGCACGATCTTCCTCTATCCTTTCGCGCTGTCCTTCATCGTCACCGGTCTCGTGTGGCAGTGGATCCTCAATCCGGAATTCGGGGTTCAGGCGGTCGTGCGGTCGCTGGGATGGACGAGTTTCAGTTTCGATCCGCTCTATACGTCCGAAATCGTCATCTACGGGGTATTGATCGCCGCCCTCTGGCAGGGCACCGGCCTCGTGATGTGCCTGATGCTCGCCGGGCTTCGCGGCATCGACGAGGATATCTGGAAGGCTTCCCGCGTCGACGGCATTCCGATGTGGCGGACCTATCTCTTCGTCGTCATTCCGATGATGCGCCCGGTGTTCATCACCACGCTCGTCATCATCGCCAGCGGCATCGTCAAGGTCTACGACCTCGTGGTCGCCCAGACCAGCGGCGGTCCGGGCATCTCGTCGGAAGTGCCGGCAAAATACGTCTACGACTACATGTTCCAGGCGCAGAATCTCGGTCAGGGCTTCGCGGCTTCGACCATGATGCTGGTGACAGTAGCGATCATCATCGTTCCCTGGGCATATCTGGAATTTGGCGGAGGGCGCAAACGTGGCTGACAATATCGCTCTCAAGGCCGTTAACGACGGCGATACTTCCCTCCAGAAGGGGGCGGTTTCCGGTCCGGCCGGACCAAAGCCGCGGCCGGTGGTTTCGGCCCGCAACATCATCGTCTACGGCACGCTTTTCGTGGCCGCCGTCTACTATCTGATCCCGCTCTACGTGATGGTCGTCACGTCGCTCAAGGGGATGCCGGAGATCCGGCTCGGCAACATTTTCGCACCGCCGATGGAAATCACCTTCGAACCCTGGGTCAAGGCCTGGGCGACGGCCTGCACCGGCCTGAACTGCGATGGTCTTTCGCGCGGTTTCTGGAACTCGGTCCGCATCACCGTTCCTTCGGTCATCGTTTCCATCGCGATCGCCTCGGTCAATGGTTATGCGCTGGCGAACTGGCGCTTCAAGGGATCGGAATTCTTCTTCTCGGTCCTCATCATCGGCGCCTTCATTCCCTATCAGGTCATGATCTATCCGATCGTCATCATCCTGCGCGAGATCGGCATCTACGGGTCGCTCACCGGTCTCATCATCGTGCATTCGATCTTCGGCATGCCGATCCTGACGCTGCTGTTCCGCAACTACTTCGTGTCTCTGCCGGAGGAACTGTTCAAGGCGGCGCGTGTCGACGGGGCGGGCTTCTGGCAGATCTTCCTGCAGATCATGCTGCCGATGTCGCTGCCGATCTTCGTCGTCGCGATGATCCTGCAGGTCACCGGCATCTGGAACGACTTCCTGTTCGGCGTGGTCTTCACCCGGCCGGATACCTATCCGATGACCGTACAGCTCAACAACATCGTCAATTCCGTCCAGGGCGTGAAGGAATACAACGTCAACATGGCCGCAACGATCCTGACAGGACTCGTGCCGCTCGTCGTCTATTTCGTGTCGGGGCGACTTTTCGTCCGTGGCATCGCCGCTGGCGCAGTGAAGGGTTGATCCAATGAACATGAATGCAAGTGTCTCCATCAAGGACCTGTCGCTGAACTTCGGCGCGGTCAGCGTGCTCAAGGATCTGAACCTCGACATCAACGACGGCGAATTCCTGGTGCTTCTCGGCTCCTCGGGATGCGGCAAGTCGACCCTGCTGAACTGCATTGCCGGGCTGCTCGACGCCTCGGAAGGGCAGATCTTCATCAAGGGCAAGAACGTCACCTGGGAAGAGCCCAAGGACCGCGGCATCGGCATGGTGTTCCAGTCCTACGCGCTTTATCCGCAGATGACTGTCGAAAAGAACCTCTCCTTCGGTCTTCGCGTCGCCAAGGTGCCGCAGTCCGAGATCGACAAGCGCGTGGCGCGTGCCTCCGAGATCCTGCAGATCCAGCCGCTCCTGAAGCGCAAGCCGGCCGAGCTTTCCGGCGGCCAGCGCCAGCGTGTGGCGATCGGCCGTGCCCTGGTGCGCGATGTCGACGTCTTCCTCTTCGACGAGCCGCTGTCGAACCTCGACGCCAAGCTGCGCTCGGAACTGCGCGTCGAAATCAAGCGTCTGCACCAGTCGCTGAAGAACACGATGATCTACGTCACGCATGACCAGATCGAGGCGCTGACGCTCGCCGACCGTATCGCCATCATGAAGAGCGGCATCATCCAGCAGCTCGACGATCCGACGACGATCTACAACAGGCCGCGCAATCTCTTCGTCGCCGGCTTCATCGGCTCGCCGTCCATGAATTTCCTGCAGGGCGAACTGGTGAAATCAGGCGATGGCATTGCTTTTGCCGCCAACGGCGTGAATTTCTCGCTCGCCGCCTATGACGGCGTGGAGAAGCTGCAGCCCGGCCGCAAGGTGGTGCTCGGCGTTCGCCCCGAGCATATCAAGGTCAACGAGAATGCCGGCGGCGAAGAACACGACGCCACCGTCGACATCGAAGAACCGATGGGTGCGGACAATCTTCTCTGGCTGAAACATGCCGGTCACACGATGTCGGTACGCATCAATGGTGCGCGCCGCTTCAATGTCGGCAGCAAGGTGAAGCTCAGCTTCGACATGGCGCTCGCCTCGGTCTTCGATGCCGAAAGCGAGCTGCGCCTCTAGAAAGTTCTGCGGGCGGCGCCGGAAACGGCGTCGCCCGATCCTCCAATTGGCCGTCTGGCCAGCCAATTTCGGCCGCAGTCCGGCTTGCCCGGCACTCCCAGGAGCGGCGCGATCAGGATAAGACTATGACATCCTTGCCGAAGAACGGTTTCAACATCGAACTTTCGGGTTCGTGGCAGCTTGCTTCCGCCGATGGCGAGATCCGCAGCGTCATCACGCTGCCGGGCGACGTGCACACGGCGCTGCACCGCGCGGGACTGATCCCGGATCCCTATTTCGGCCGAAACGAGGAAAAGGTGCAGTGGGTCGCCGAGCGCGAATGGACGGTGGAGCGCAGCTTCACGCTTCCTGACGCCGAGGGCGACTGGTATCTCGACATCGATTATCTCGACACGGTCGCCAGCGTCCACGTCAACGGCTTCCTGGCGCTCGAAGCCGATAACAGCTTCCGCCGCTACCGGCCGGATGTTTCGAGCATGCTGAAGAAGGGCGAGAACACGATCCGCATCGTGTTTGCTTCCAACGTCGCAGCCGGTGCCGCGCGGCAAAAGCAGCAGCCCTTCTATATTCCCTACAGCACTGGCAACTCGCCGATCCCTGACGGCAACATGCTGCGCAAGGCGCAGTGCCATTTCGGCTGGGACTGGAATATTGCCATTGCCCCGCTCGGGCTTTACGGCACGATTGCGCTGAAGAAGCTGGAGACTGCGCGCATCGAGCATGTGCTGACGCGCCAGACGCACAATTCCGACGGTTCGGTGGAACTGCAGGTTACGGCGACGCTTTTTGCCAAGGATCCCGGCATCGCGCAGCTTTATTTCGATCTCGACGGCGAGCGCGTAAGGCTCGATGTCGGCGTCAGTGCCGGCGAGACCAATGTCAATCATGTCTTCCAGATCGACAATCCGCGCCTCTGGTGGCCCTCGGGCAGCGGCGAGCAGGCGCTCTATACGCTGACCGTCGAACTGCCGTCCGACAGCGTGACGAAGCAGATCGGGTTGCGTACCATCGAGCTCATCACCACGCCGGATGCTGCCGGCAGCCGCTTCGCCTTCAAGGTCAACGGCCACGAAATCTTCTGCCGCGGCGCCAACTGGATTCCGGCGGACGCGCTCTTCTCGCTGTCATCAGAGGAAAAGACAGAGGATCTCTTACAGTCGGCCAAGGCCGCCAACATGAACATGATCCGTGTGTGGGGCGGTGGCTTCTACGAACACGACTGGTTCTACGATATCTGCGACCGGCTCGGGCTCATGGTCTGGCAGGACTTCATGTTCGCCTGCAACCTCTATCCCTCGACCGAGGATTTCCTGGAGAATGTTGCAGTCGAAGTGGATTATCAGGTTCGCCGGCTCTCTTCGCATGCCTCGATTGCGCTCTGGTGCGGCGATAACGAGCTCGTCGGCGCGCTCACCTGGTTCGAGGAGTCCCGCAAGGATCGTGACCGCTATCTCGTCTCCTACGATCGCCTGAATCGCACCATCGAAGTGGCGGTGAAGAAGGCTTTGCCCGGCGCCCTCTGGTGGCCGTCGAGCCCGGCCTCCGGCTATCTCGATTATGGCGATGCGTGGCATGCCGATGGTTCCGGCGACATGCACTACTGGTCGGTCTGGCACGAGAACAAGTCGTTCGACAATTACCGCTCGGTGCGCCCGCGCTTCTGCTCGGAGTTCGGCTTCCAGTCCTACACGTCGCTGCCCGTCATCAAGACCTATGCCGACGCCAAGGACATGAACGTGGCATCGCCCGTCATGGAACTGCACCAGAAGAATGCCGGCGGCAACGAGCGCATTGCCGGCACGATGTTCCGCTACTTCCGCTTCCCGAAGGATTTCCCGAATTTCGTCTATCTCAGCCAGATCCAGCAGGGTCTCGCGATCAAGACGGCGGTGGAATACTGGCGTTCGCTGAAGCCGCATTGCATGGGCACGATCTACTGGCAGCTCAACGATACCTGGCCGGTCGCGTCCTGGTCGAGCCTCGATTACGGCGGGCGCTGGAAGGCGATGCACTATCTCGTCAAGCGCTTCTTCCAGCCGGTGGCGGTGGCCGCGATCCCCTCGGAGGACGGCAAGTCGATCCGCTTCTCGCTGGTCAATGACACGCTTGAAGATGTCAGCGTCGATCTTTCGATCTCGATCCTGACGATGAAGGGCGAGCGCAAGCATCTGAAGAATTTGCAGGCCATGTGCGCGCCGGATGCGGCCTGCACTGCCACCACGCTCGACGTGTCGGAGATTCCGGAGGGCACACTGCTTGCCTGGCACTTCACCGCTTCGAACGGCATGGGCGGCGAGGGGCATTTCGTCAATGGCACCTACAAGGCGCTGGAACTGGAGCCGGCGGGTCTTTCCGTTGTCCGCGAATTCGTCGAGGAGAACGGCTCGATCGACCTCGACGTCACCGCCAAGGGCCTGGCGCTCTTCGTGATGATCGAGACGGATGTTGACGGCAAATATTCCGACAATGCCTTCGACCTGGCTGCCGGCGAAAGCCGCCGCATCACCTTCACCCCGGCAAAGCCTCTCGAAAAGGGCAAGCTGCCGGAATTCCGCTTCTATGACCTGCATTCCTGCCAGTCGGCAGATTGATCTTACGTGAGAACGGGCACGAGGCCCGAGGAGGATGACATGACCAAGCTCAGCTATCAGCTCTATAGCGCCCGCAATTTCCCGCCGCTTTCGACGATCTTCGAAAAGCTCGGCAAGGCGGGTTACGCCGAAGTCGAAGGTTTCGGCGGCATCTATGCGGAACTCGATGAGGCTGGCCTCAAGAGCCTGCGCGCCGATCTCGACAAGAACGGCCTCGTGATGGCGACCGGCCATTTCAGCCCCGATTTCCTCGACGGCAATGTCGAGAAGTCGCTGCAGATCGCCAAGATCCTCGGCATGGATTCGATCTATGCGCCGCACCTGATGCCCGACCAGCGCCCGACGGATGCAGCCGGCTGGCTCGCCTTCGGCAAGCGCCTGCAGGAAATGAGCAAGCCCTACAAGGATGCGGGCTATGAATTCGGCTGGCACAATCACGACTTCGAATTCGTGAAGCTTTCGGACGGTTCGCTGCCGATCGAGCGCATCTTCGAAGGTGCGCCCGGCATCACCTGGGAAGCGGATATCGCCTGGGTCGTTCGCGGCGGTGCCGATCCCTATGCTTGGGTCGAAAAGCTCGGTGACCGTATCAGCGCGGTCCATGTCAAGGATATCGCACCGGCTGGTGAAGCCACGGACGAGGGCGGCTGGGCCGATGTCGGCCATGGCACGATCGGCTGGGCGAAGCTGCTTCCGGTCGTCAAGGCAAAGACCAAGGCCAAGCATTTCGTCGTCGAGCACGACAATCCCAATGATATCGACCGCAACATCACGCGCTCGATCGCTTCCTTCAAGACCTACTGAGGCAGATCATGACCAAGGAACTTGGCGTCGGCATCATCGGATGCGGCAACATCTCCACCACCTACTTTTCGCTGTCACCGCTCTTCAAGGGGCTGAAGGTGCTGGCCTGCGCCGATATCAACGCGCAGGCTGCAAAGCAGCGCGCCGAAGAATATGGCGTTGTCGCGCAGACGATCGAAGAGCTTCTCGCCAATGACGAGATCGACGTCGTCGTCAACCTGACGATCCCGGATGCGCATTATCCGGTGTCGAAGGCGGCGCTCGAGGCCGGCAAGCACGTCTACTCGGAAAAGCCGCTCGTGCTGACGCTCGAGCAGGGCGAAGAGCTTCGCCGCATCGCCAAGGAAAAGGGCCTCGCCGTCGGCTGCGCGCCCGATACATTCCTCGGCGGCGCGCACCAGCTTGCGCGCAAATTTATCGACGACGGCGGTATTGGCCGCATCACGTCGGGCGCCTGCTACGTCATGGGCCCGGGCATGGAAATGTGGCACCCGAACCCGGACTTCTTCTTCCTGCCGGGCGGCGGCCCGATCCTAGACATGGGGCCGTATTACATCGCCAACCTGATCAACCTGGTCGGTCCGGTGAAGCGCGTTGCCGGCCTGACTTCGATGGCGTCGGAAACCCGCACGATCACCAGCCAGCCGCGCAATGGCGAGATCATCCCAGTCAAGACGCCGACGACGATCCAGGCGCTCCTGGAATTCGTTTCCGGCGCCACCATCACGCTGACGGCAAGCTGGGATGTCTGGTCGCACCGCCATGCCAATATGGAGCTCTACGGCACGGATGGTTCGCTCTACGTGCCGGACCCGAACTTCTTCGGCGGCGTCGTAGAGGCCAGCGGCCGCGACAAGGACATCAAGGCGCTGGAAGCCTGGGACCACCCGTTCGGCAAGTTCAACCAGGAAAGCCCGAACGGCCCGCGCGCCAACTACCGCACGGCCGGCCTTGCCGACATGGCCATGGCGCTGATCGAGGGCCGCGATGCACGCTGCTCGCTCGACCGCACGCTGCACGGCGTCGACATCATGACTTCGATCCTGAAGTCAGGTGCAGAAGGCCGGTTCGTGGATCTCACCACGACCTGCACGCAGCCGGCGGCGCTGGGTATCGAAGAGGCGCAGGCGCTCTTGAAGTAAGGTAAGCGGTGCGTCGTACGCTTGTCGTGCGGCGCACCCCTCCGTCATCCTGGGGACAAGCCCGAGGGTGACGACAGGCGGGGAGGGCCGGCCCCAAAGCTGGCTCCGTTGAAGTTGTCGAGAACACGCGCCACGCGCTTGCCGTATCGGTGTGCTTGATCCAATAGTGCCGTCGCGCCCGGCCCCATACGAGGGGCAGCGACGTTTTCAGCTTTCGACTGCCGCCTGATGCGGTCGCGAAAGAGAAGCACTTTTACAGGTTGAGGAGACCTCAGATGAGCTGGCAACCGGCCGAAGACCGTTATTCGAAGATGAAATATAACCGCACGGGCCGTTCCGGCCTGAAGCTGCCGGCCGTTTCCCTCGGCCTGTGGCACAATTTCGGCGGCGACACCCCGCATGACCGCAAGGTCGACATGTGCCGCACGGCTTTCGATCTCGGCATTACCCATTTCGATCTCGCCAACAATTACGGCCCGCCTCCCGGCAGCGCCGAGACGGCGTTCGGCGAGATCCTGCGCACCGATTTCGCCGGCCTGCGCGACGAGCTGATCATCTCTTCCAAGGCCGGCTACGACATGTGGCCGGGTCCTTACGGCGAGTGGGGCAGCCGCAAGTATCTCGTCGCCTCCTGCGACCAGAGCCTTGAGCGCATGGGCCTCGATTATGTCGACATCTTCTATTCGCACCGTTTCGACCCGGAAACGCCGCTGGAAGAAACCTGCGGTGCGCTCGACTATATCGTGCGCTCCGGCCGCGCGCTCTATGTCGGCATTTCCTCCTATAATTCGCAGCGCACCCGCGAGGCCGCCGCGATCCTGAAGGATCTCGGCACGCCGTGCCTCATCCACCAGCCGAGCTATTCCATGCTCAACCGCTGGGTCGAGGACGACAAGCTGCTCGATACGCTCGATGAGGTCGGCATGGGATCGATCGTGTTCTCGCCGCTCGCGCAGGGCATGCTGACGACGAAATATCTCGGCGGCATTCCCGCCGACAGCCGCGCGGCGCAGAACCACTTCCTCAAGAAGGACTTCATCCGTCCCTCGATCATCGACAATATCAAGAAGCTCAACGAGATCGCCGAAAAGCGCGGCCAGACGCTGGCGCAGATGGCGATCGCCTGGGTGCTGCGCGGCGGACGCGTGACCTCGGCGCTCATCGGCGCCAGCCGTTCCTCGCAGATCGTCGATTGCGTTGCCGCACTCGGCAATCTCGAGTTCTCGGCAGAGGAGCTGAAGCAGATCGATGTCTATGCCAAGGAGGCCGACATCAACCTCTGGGCCAAGTCCGCAGAGCTGGAATAGTTTTGATCGCCCGGGGCAAAACCCCGGGCGTTTTTCTGGTATAGTTTGACGTACGTATAGCAAGAGCCTTGCTCAACGGAGGAGCCGCCATGATCCGCAATCCCATCCTGCCCGGGTTCAATCCCGACCCGTCCATCTGCCGCGTCGGTGACGATTATTACATCGCGACCTCGACCTTCGAATGGTATCCGGGTGTGCAGATCCATCACTCGCGCGATCTGGTGAACTGGAAGCTGGTGCGGCGGCCGCTGGAGCGGGCTTCGCAGCTCGACATGCGCGGCAATCCCGATAGCTGTGGCGTTTGGGCGCCGTGCCTTTCCTATGCAGACGGACAGTTCTGGCTGGTCTATACCGACGTCAAGCGCTTCGACGGCAACTTCAAGGACGCGCATAATTACATCGTGACCTCGCCCACGATCGAGGGCGAATGGTCCGAACCCGTCTACGTCAATTCCTCGGGCTTCGACCCGTCGCTCTTCCATGACGAGGACGGGCGTAAGTGGTTCGTCAACATGCAGTGGAACCATCGCACCGAGAGCTATGGCGGCTCGCCGAAGTCTCCAGCCTTTGACGGTATCCTGCTGCAGGAATGGGATCCGCAGACGAAGGCGCTGAAGGGCCCGATCAAGAACATTTTCGCCGGCAGCCCGCTCGGCCTGGTCGAGGGGCCGCATCTCTTCCGCAAGAACGGCTGGTACTACCTGACGACGGCCGAAGGCGGCACCGGTTACGACCATGCGGTGACGATGGCGCGTTCGCGCAATATCGACGGCCCCTATGAGCTGCATCCGAACCGGCACTTGATCACCTCGAAGGACAATCCGGAAGCGGCGCTGCAAAGGGCAGGGCACGGGCAATACGTCGAGACACCAGATGGCCAGGTCTATCACACGCATCTTTGCGGCCGGCCGCTGCCGCCGAAGCGTCGGTGCACGCTGGGGCGCGAGACGGCTCTGCAGAAATGTGTCTGGCGCGAGGATGGCTGGCTCTATCTGGAAAACGGCACTGTTGTTCCCGATGTCGAGGTGCCGGGTCTTGGCGATGCAAAGCGCGCTGAAAAACCTGTTCGCAGCGAGTATAGCTTCGATGGCGGCAAGTTGCCGGGTGATTTCCAGTGGCTGCGCACGCCGCAGCCGGAGCGCATCTTCAACCTGACGGAGCGCCCCGGCCATCTGCGCCTGATCGGCCGCGAGAGCATCGGTTCCTGGTTCGAGCAGGCGCTCGTCGCCCGCCGACAGGAGCATCACAGTTTTCGCGCGGAAACGGTGGTGGAGTTTGCGCCGGATACCTATCAGCAGGTCGCCGGCCTGATACACTATTATAACCGCCACAAGTTCCATGCCGTCGTCGTAACCCTGCATGAAAAGCTCGGCCGCTGTGTCACGATTTTCTCCTGCGACGGCGATTATCCGCATGGGCGCATGAGCTTCCCGGCGGAAGCCGGCGTCGCGATCCCGGCTGAAGGGCGCGTGCAGCTCTCCATGGAGATCCGCGAAAACGACCTGCAATTCTTCTGGCAGACGGAAGGCAAGGGCGCCTGGCAGCCGATCGGCCCGGTTCTCGATGCCGGCGTCATCTCGGACGAGGGCGGGCGCGGCGAGCATGGCTCCTTTACCGGCGCCTTTGCCGGTGTTTTCGCCTTCGATACGTCGGGTCGGGCAAAGACGGCCGATTTCGACTGGTTCAATTACGACGAGCTTTGAGGGCTTATGGCTGGCAATACCGACATCGAGCGGCTGAACGAAACGCATGTCGAGGGCTTTCACCGGGCTCTCGACATTGTGGCGCGCGAGCGGAAATTTCTGAGCCTGCTTGAAGCCCCGCCGATGGAGGAGACGCGCAGGTTTGCGCTGTCTTCCATTGCCAGCGGCAACGTGCACTTCGTCGCCCTCGATGGCGGCGAGGTGATCGGCTGGTGCGACATCCGCCGGCATCACTTTCCCTCGCACGCCCATCGCGGCACGCTCGGCATGGGCCTGCTTCCCGCCTACCGCGGACAGGGGCTCGGCCGCCGGCTGATCGAGGCTTCGATTAAGGGCGCGCGGCAGGTGGGCATGCTTCGTATCGAACTTGGCGTGCATGCCGACAATGCAAGGGCGATCCGGCTTTACGAGGGGATCGGCTTCGTACGCGAAGGGGTGAGCCGCGATGCGTTTTGCGTCGATGGGGCTTATAAGGACGTGATCGAAATGGCGTTGATTGCGCGATAGGTTTCGAGCGGCGGCTGCCGGGTTTTCGCTTCCCCATCGGAGAGACCGTGCCGGCAGGGGCTGTGGAAGCAATGGGCGTGGCCTGCTCATTCGACGCTTTACGCCACCGACCAGGGTCGAGCCACGGGTCTCGACCCGTCCTTCGAACCCCCGCTGGAGAGAGGGGAAAACCGCCCGTTCAAACACCGTGTCATCACGCCCGATTACGCAGACGTGATATCCTGCAACATGATCTCGCCACCTTCCGTTATCCTGAAATTAGGATATTAGGAATTGCGCATAAGTGCCCGATTCCATTACAGATCTTTAATTTTATTTTCAGATTCCGTTCATTTTCAGGGACGTAATTTCGGGGCGTGTTCAACACGAGGAAACCCCATGAAAAAGATCTTCGCAGCACTTCTTTCTACTTCTTTCCTGCTCTCGCCGATCGTCGCATCGCAAGCCAGCGCCGCCGATCATCGCCGTCCGCCGGTCGTCGTTCACGAGAAGGTCATCGTCCACAAAAAGGTCATCCGTCCGCATTACTGGGCTAGGGGTTACCGCATGTCGGCTGCCGAGCGCGGCCGCTACGGCGAAGTTCGCGACTATCGCCGCTATCGCCTGGCACCGCCGCCGCGCGGCTATCACTGGGTGAGGGCCGATAACGACTACCTTCTCGTCGGTATCGCCAGCGGCGTGATCTCCAGCATCATCGCCGCCAATCGCTGAGTTCACGCGCAATCCCGAAAAAAGGGCGGCTTCGGCCGCCCTTTTTTGTTCGCCGCGCGAATCGCGGTCCTTGGCCGTCAGGCCAATGCACCGCCGGGGCGCATGATCACGCCATCCTCCGTGACGATTGCATCCATTGGAATATCGTGCGGCTGCGGCTTGATCGTTCGGATTTGCTGTTGCGAGTATCCGATGCCGATTGCGAGCGGTTTGGGGGAGAGGGCGGCCAATGTCCGGTCGAAATAACCGCCGCCGACACCAAGGCGATAACAGCCGCGGTCGTAGCCGACCACAGGTGCAATGACGATATCGGGCCGCTGCTCCTCGCCGCCGGTGGGAATGAGAATGCCGAGCACGCCGCGCTCCAGCTTGGCTCCCGGCGTCCAGGCGCGGAATGTCAGCGGACCCGCTTTTTCTGCCACGACAGGCAGAAGGCAGGCCGCGCGCCCGGCGATTTTCGTCATCCAGCCGCGCAGATCCGGCTCTCCCTGAAAGGGCCAGTAGACGCTGACGGATTTTCCCGCGACGACAGGACCCAGAAGCCGGTCGAGCTGCGCCGATATCAGCGCCGTCTTCTGCTCCCGATCGGTTGATCCTATCGATTTGCGGGCGTCGATCAGGCGCCTGCGCTCGCCACGGCGCCATTCCCGCACCACCTCCCACGGCTCTTCGAGACCCATATAGGCGGGATCGACTTCGTGCATCAGGCATGCGGGCGAGGCATAGGCCTCTGGTTCGTCTTTCTGCATCTGGCGGTCCGATCGGAAGAAGTTTTCAGTTCATGTGACGATTTTGGGCCGTGGGACGATTGCGATCATTCTCTGATTTGGAATAATAGACAAGTTCGTTCATCAAGCGAGATCGATGTGGATCTGTCTTCCCTGGAAATTTTCCTTGCCGTCGCCGAAGAGGGCAGCGTGACCCGCGCAGCCAGGAGGCTCTCGCGCGCGCCGTCCAACGTCACGACCCGTATCCAGGCCCTGGAAGGGCAGATGGATGCGGTGCTGTTCAGCCGCGATGGCAAACGCATGACGCTGACGCCGGAGGGCCAGACCTTCCTTTCCTATGCGAAACGGCTGACGGCCCTGGCCGGGGAGGCGCAGCTTGCGCTCAAGGGTATCCGTCCGCAGCCGGTGCTGCGTCTCGGTACAATGGAAAGCACGGCCGCAAGCCGGCTTCCGCCTGTACTTGCCCGTTTCAACGAGCAGAACCCGGATATTGCCCTGAAGCTCACGCTTGGCGCCACGCGGGAGCTGACAAAGGCGGTTTTATCCGGCGATCTCGATTGCGCGCTGATTGCCACACCACAGGGCGAACCCGGCTGGCTGTCATCCGCAGGTCCGGATGCCGGCGATCTCCATTCTGCGCGCGTCTACGAGGAGGACCTTCTGCTGGTGCTGCCGCCGCATCATGCCTCGGTCGAAGTACCTCAGGATATCCGCCTTCCGGCGCTCGCCGCGCTTGAGCCGGGCTGTACCTACCGGCAGATTGCCGAGCGATGGATGCGCGCCGGCGCCAATCTGCCGACGGTGGAGATGACGTCCTATCATGCAATCCTTGCCCAGGTCATCGCCGGCAATGCCGTCGGCGTCATGCCGCGCTCGGTGCTCGACATGCTGCCCTGGAACAAAGAGGTTACCATCCACCGGCTCGGCCTGGTCGATACGCTCTTGATTTCCAGGCGGCAGCAGCGATCCGATCCGTTGCAGGCCTTCGAGCAGGTCATGCTCATGTCGGCCAATCCGCCCGCCATGCTGCAATAGCAGCGCCTTTCAATTTCGTTCGCAGTCGTCTTCAAAGAGTTTCTCATGCGCTTACCAAATCCCGACGAGCCCCGCCGGTCCTCCATTTCGCGGCTCTTCCACCCCATTCTTGCCGGTGCGACGCTGCGCGACCGGCTGCTGGCCTGTCTCGGCGCGCTTGTCTCCATTGCGCTGACGGGCCTGCTCTGCGGCGCGCTTTTCGGCGAAGGTTCTCATCTGCCGCTGATCGTGGCGCCCATGGGGGCGTCTGCCGTTCTGCTCTTTGCGGTGCCGGCGAGCCCGCTCGCGCAACCCTGGTCGATCATCGGCGGCAATACGATCTCGGCGATCATGGGGGTGGTGGCGGCGAGCCTGATCCATGATCCGATCATTGCAACCGGGGTCGGCGTGTCGCTGGCGATCGCCGCCATGTCCTTCACCCGCTGCCTGCATCCTCCCGGCGGGGCGGCGGCACTGACGGCCGTGCTCGGCGGTCCGGTTGTCGCCAGCTGGGGCATGCTCTTTCCCTTCGTGCCGGTCGCGCTGAATTCCTGCCTGCTGGTGGTGCTCGGCCTCGTTTTTCACAAGCTGTCGCGGCACAATTACCCGCATGTGGTGGCAGTACCCGTCAACACGCACCTGACGGCGGACCGGCCGGCAGCTGAACGCACCGGCTTTCAGGAGGAGGATATCGATGCGGCACTCGCCAAGCTGAACGAGACCTTCGATATCGATCGCGCCGATCTCGGCCGGCTGTTGCGCCAGGTGGAGTTTGAGGCGGTTGCCCGTTCGAATGCCGAGATCCGATGTGCCGATATCATGTCGCGCGATGTGATCGCGATCGATGCCGATGCAACGGTCGAGCAGGCGCGCTGGCTGCTGCTGAACCACAATATCAGGACATTGCCGGTGCGCGACGAGGCCGGAAAGCTGATCGGCACCGTCGGCCTGCGGGAGCTCGCAGTCGCCGCCGGTTCGGTCGAGCGGCTGGTCTCGCCGGCCACGACTGCGCGTGCCGATGACGTGGCGATGGGCCTGCTGCCGGATCTGACGGACGGGCGCACCCATGCCGTCATTATCGTCGATGGGGAGAGGCGTATTCTCGGATTGATTTCGCAGACGGATCTGCTGAGCGCTGTTGCACGGGCTTTACCGAAGGGTGGCAAGCGGCCGGAAGTCGCGGCCTAAAGCAAATCCGGCGAGCGCGACGCGCAATCAGCGCAGGCCGAGATAGACGAGAAGGCATGCTGCCGCAACGGTGACGGCAAGTTTCGGCCACCTGTCGTCAAAGACGAAGGCGAGCAAGGCTCCGCCGGTGAGCGTTACGCTGGCGCTCCAGAAACTCTTGTCGGCGCAAGTGAGCGCGAGAGCGGCGAGGAATACCGCGCTTGCCACCATCGTTACCGGTGCCGACGCCCGGACGATGTCATCCTCCACCACATAGGGGAGAATGAAGCGCCGCAGGCTGAGGGCGAGGGCGGCTCCGAGCAGGAGGTCGGTAAAGACAGGCGGCATGGCACATCCGATTGTTTCGAGTGAAACCGTTGCAAGCGGTGTGCCAGTCGCGGGAATTTCGGCCGAGCCCCGCAGCTGTGGGAGATCGGCTCGGGGAGCGCCTGCAATTTTGGGGTTCGTGCCCATTTATTGATTTTGGGATGATGAAAAAAAGATCATAAGGTCGATCTGCGCAAAATTTCATCCGAGGGGCAGCCTGCCAGGGCGGGTCTCGACCCGGCAGGCGCAGGTGCGACCCTGTTCAATGCCTAGTCCCGCCGGCGCGAAGGCATGACCAGTTCGGCGATGGTTCTTAGGACAGGCTTCGGTTTGCTTGCTTCATTCCCGGTTCCATCTCCGTAAGTGAGCGGATGCAGCCCCTCGATCGGCGGCAGCGGTTCGCATTCGATGCACAGGCAACGATGGGGCCTGATCGCCGTCGCCTTCATGCTGCCTGCCGGCTCCAGCTGGCGAAGGGGTCGGGCAGATTGCGCCAGCGCTCCGGCGTGAAGCTGACGCTCTCCACCAGGCAGGCGTCGAGCTCCCGCCTGATCCAGGACTCATCCATCGGATCGGCGCCGATGAAGACGATTTCCTGGCGGCGATCGCCCCAGACGGGGTCGAGATAGTGGCCGATGGCGCTGAGGAAGGCGGTTTCCTGCGGCCATTGTTCACGCGGGACGGCCGCCCACCAGAGGCCCATCTTGCCGGTGCGCACGATCGCGCCGGCCTGGCTCATTTCGCCGACATAATGCGGGCGCGTGGCGAGCCAGAAGAAACCTTTGGCGCGCACCACGCCCGGCCAGGATTTATCGAGGAAGGCCTGCAATCTGGCTGGGTGAAAGGGGCGTCTTTCGCGATAGACGAAGGAGCGGATGCCGTATTCCTCGGTTTCCGGCACATGATCCTTGAAGCCGTGCAGTTCCTTGTACCAGAGAGGGTGGGTCTCGGCCCTGTCGATATCGAAGCGGCCGGTGCCAAGCACATCCTTCAGCCCGACCTTGCCGAAATCCGTCTCGATGATGCGGGCATCGGGGTTGAGGCCGGTGATAATCTTTCTTGCCGCATCGCTTTGCTCCTCGCTTGCCGTGCCGATCTTGTTCAGAACGACGATATCGGCGAATTCGATCTGCTCGACGAGGAGATCGACGATCGTCCTGTTGTCGCCGTCACCGGCGGTTTCGCCGCGGTCGCCGAGGAAATCGGCCGAGGCGTAGTCGGCAAGCAGGTTGGCGGCATCGACGACGGTCACCATCGTATCGAGACGGGCAATATCGGAGAGGCTCAGCCCATTCTCGTCACGGAATTCGAAGGTGGTGGCGACGGGCAGGGGCTCGGCAATGCCTGTCGATTCGATCAGCAGGTAGTCGAAGCGGCCCTGTTCGGCGAGCTGGCGGACTTCCTTCAGAAGATCGTCGCGCAGCGTGCAGCAGATGCAGCCATTGGTCATTTCCACCAGCTGTTCCTCGGTGCGGGAGAGATTGGCGCCGCCATCGCGCACAAGGGCGGCATCGATATTCACCTCGCTCATGTCATTGACGATGACGGCGACGCGCATGCCTTCGCGATTCCCGAGCACATGATTGAGCAGCGTCGTTTTCCCGGCGCCGAGGAAGCCGGAGAGCACAGTAACCGGAAGTCTCTTGTCCATGATATCATCCTATTATGTTATAACATTACATATGAGCCGACAAAAAAAGGCGGAACGGGGGTGTCGCCGCCTTCTTTCGCCGCAGCGCTCGCGGGGGCGGGCTGCAAGTTCGACAGGGTGCCTCTTGGGCGTTCCTTACTTGTAGAATGCGCTCATCGCTGCCGACCCTCGTTCGGACTATGCGCTGGCAAGGCAGTTCCGCATGCTGTCGGCGATGCCGCGCATGAGGGAGAAGTAGAGATCGGGGCCGGCAGGCAGGGTGGCGGCTTCGGGGTCGAGCACACCCGACTTCGCTTTGGTGCCTTCGATGACCACGTTGACGAGACGCGGCTCGAATTGCGGCTCGGCGAAGACGCAGGTTGCGCCGAGATCGCCGACTTTCTTGTGGATCTCCGAGATGCGCTCCGCACCCGGGATGGTTTCCGGGCTGACGGTGATCGAGCCGGCGACGCGGATATGGTAGCGGTGCTCGAAATACTGATAGGCATCGTGGAAGACCACGAAAGGCTTGTCTTTTACCGGCGCAACGGTCGCGGCGACTTCCTTGTCCAATGCATCCAGCTTGTCGTCCAGCGCCTTTGCATTGGCCTCATAGGTCAGAGCGTTGGCGGGGTCGGCGGCAACCAGCGTGGTGGTGATCTCGGCTGCCATGGCTTTCGCATTCATGGGATCGAGCCAGAGATGGGTATCGAAGCCGTGGTGGCCGTCCTCATCGTGAGCGTGGGCGTCAGCTGCGTGGTCATGGCCGGCTTCGCCGTGCTCGTGAGCGGAAGCACTATCGTGCTCCGCGGAAGCACCATCGTGGTCCGCGTCGTCGTCGTGAGCCTCGAACGCGCCGCCTTCGCGGAAGGGCAGCTTCACCAGGCCCGGCGCATCGTCCAGGCGCGCGACGATGGCGTCGGAACCCAACGATTCCAGCGGCTTTTCGAGGAAGGCTTCGAGGCCGGGGCCGACCCAGAATATCACCTTGGCTTCCTGCAGGGCGCGGGCGTTGGAAGGCTTCAGATTATAGGTGTGCGGGGAGGCGGCGCCATCGACGATCAGCTCAGGCTTGCCGACGCCATCCATGATGGCGGATACCAGCGAATGGATCGGCTTGATCGAGGTGACGACGACAGGTGCATCGGCCGCCTGAAGAGCCCCGGCGATGAGGAAGGCCGGGATCGCGAGGGTAATGCCCATCGCCAGTTTCATCAGCATGCTCCGCTTGAATTGCAATTGTTATGTTATTACATCAATTGCGTTATGCTATAACGTGTGCAATAGCAGGACGCAACAGCACTTTCGGAAAATTTGATGCTCTCTCCCGCAAATACCCCTGCTGGTATGAAGGCCGAACCGCTGGTTTCGCTTGAGAATGTCGGCATTCGCCGCGGCGGCCGGTGGCTGGTGCGCGGTGTGGATTTCTCCGTTTCTCGCGGCGAGATCGTCACGCTGATCGGCCCGAACGGCTCCGGCAAATCGACGAGCGCGAAGGCGGCGATCGGCGTCCTGAAGGCGGATGAGGGCAGGGTGACGCGCATTGCCGGCCTCAAGGTCGGCTATGTGCCGCAGAAGCTTGCCGTCGACTGGACGCTGCCGCTTTCGGTGCGGCGACTGATGTCGCTGACTGGGCCGCTGCCCGAGGCCGATATCATGGCCGCGCTTGAAGCCTCCGGCATGGCGCATATGCTGGATGCGCAGGTGCAGCACCTCTCCGGCGGCGAATTCCAGCGCGCGTTGATGGCGCGCGCCATTGCCCGCAAACCCGATCTTCTGGTGCTCGACGAGCCGGTGCAGGGCGTCGATTTCGCCGGCGAGATCGCGCTTTACGAGCTCATCAAGTCGATCCGCAATACGACCGGCTGCGGCATCCTGCTGATCTCGCACGATCTCCATGTCGTCATGGCGGAAACGGATACCGTGATCTGCCTCAACGGCCATGTCTGCTGCCGCGGCACGCCGCAGGCCGTCAGCCAGAGCCCGGAATATGTGCGCCTCTTCGGCAGCCGGGCTGCGCCGACGCTCGCGGTCTACAGCCACCATCACGACCATACGCATCTGCCCGACGGGCGCGTGCTGCATGAAGACGGCTCGGTGACCGATCATTGCCATCCCGACGATGGGCATCATCATGATCACGGGCACGCGCATTCGCACGCTCATGCTCATGCGCAGGCTGATGGCGATCATCACCACGGGCATGCGCATGGGGAGGCTCACGCCCATACGCACACGCATTCTCAGAGTGGCGCGCAGAGCACGGCCAGCAGCGGGGAGGACCGTCATGCTTGACGATTTCTTCGTGCGCGCCATTCTTGCCGGCGTCGGTCTGGCACTGACGACCGGGCCGCTCGGCTGCTTCATCATCTGGCGGCGAATGGCCTATTTCGGCGATACGATCGCCCATTCGGCGCTGCTCGGCGTGGCGCTCTCTCTGCTTTTCGAACTCAACCTGACGCTTGCCGTCTTCGTGGTGGCCGCTGTCGTCTCGATCCTGCTTCTCTTCCTGCAGAAGCGTCAGGCGCTGTCGGCCGATGCGCTGCTCGGCATTCTCTCGCATGCGACGCTTGCGATCGGCCTCGTCATGGTCGCCTTCATGACCTGGGTGCGTATCGATCTCATCGCCTTCCTGTTTGGCGATATTCTGGCGGTTTCCACCACGGATATCGCGCTGATCTGGGGCGGCGGCGTCTTCGTGCTGGCGGCGATCGCCTGGCTGTGGCGGCCGCTGCTTGCGGCCACCGTCAATCCGGAACTGGCTGAGGCCGAAGGCCTTCGACCGGAGCGCGCGCGGCTGTTCTTCATGCTGTTGATGGCGGTCGTCATTGCCATTGCCATGAAGATCGTCGGCATCATGCTGATCACCTCGCTCTTGATCATTCCGGCGGCAACCGCGCGGCGCTTTTCCTCGACACCGGAACTGATGGCCGTGCTTGCCTCGCTGATCGGCGCTGTCGCCGTCGTCGGCGGGCTCTTCGGCTCGCTGAGCTATGACACGCCATCAGGCCCGTCGATCGTGGTGGCCGCCCTCATTCTCTTCATTCTGAGCCTGCTTCCCGCCTGGCGCGGGCGCAGGGACCTGCAAGGACAAGGCTCATGACTGCACCGCAAATGACCCGCAACCAGGCGCTCGTTTTCGACGTGCTCGAAAAGGCCGAGGGACCGCTCAGCGCCTATACGATCCTCGACAAGCTGCGCGACCAGGGTTTTCGAGCACCGCTGCAGGTCTACCGGGCGCTGGAAAAGCTGCTCGAATATGGCGTCGTGCATCGCCTCGAAAGCATCAATTCCTTCGTCGCCTGCGCCCATCCGGGCGAGGATTGCCACAGCCACGGCATCGTCGCCTTCGCGATCTGCGAAAGCTGCGGCCAGGTGATCGAATTCCACGACCATGAGGTTGACCATCGGCTGATGGGATGGGTGCGCAGCCAGAAGTTCAAGCCGGCGAAAACGACGATCGAAATCCGCGGCACCTGCGAGGCTTGTGCGGCCTGAACCGGAAACGGGGCCCGGTTACAGGGCCGATGCTCAGTGGACCGTCGATTCATCAGGGCGGATAAAATCGGCCTGTCCGACCATCTTTATCGCTTCAGCGATCCGGTTTGCGACCTCATCTGCGTCGCCTGAAATGGACTCGTAGTTCTGCAGCAGGTCGGCAATGTTCTCCATTGCCTTTGACAGGCTATTGCTTTCGTCGAGGGCGGTCGAAGAGGCGTGGAGCATGTTGCTGAGCTTCAGCAGCAGCCGCTCGATCTCTTCCCTCGTCATTTCGTCGATACCCTTGGTCTGAGCCACGACCGCCCCCAACGATCAATCCGGAATCTGCTTGAAATGCGATTGCTAATCACTTGCATTAGCAAAACATAATTGCGAACTATTCGCAACAGAAAACGAAGGAATCTGCTGCCCTGTCGAACCGAAGGTGTAATCGGGAAGGGGCATTGAGAGGGCCGTCACGTCTTTTATGATCAAGCACTGGCGCTGGGGCGGGCGGAGACCGCCGCGTACCACCGGCTGAGCTGCGTGGCGCTCTTGACCGCCTGTGCCGAAAACGTCCTTCCCTGGTCCGTCACGAGCCACCCGCTGAAAGGCGAACCGCCGACGATCGATGCAGACGGCGAAAGGCGATGCGAGTTAGGAGGTGGCGTGGCTATCCGTCGACAGGGGCGAGCGCTGCAAGATGCAAGAGATCTTCGTTCTCCTCGGGCACTTCCTCTGCCAGGCGGGCTGCGGCGATAACCGGCAGCCAGGTGAAGATCTCGTCCGCGGGTAATTCGGCCGCCTTCGCATAGGTGACGACATAGGCCTCGGCGATTGCCGGGAGCACGCGGCGCATCAGGAGGTAGGTGCGGCAGACATCGGCGGCCGGGTTGCCGCTGCAGGCATCGAGCCAGTCGACGATCATCGCGTCACTGCCGGAGCCCAGGATATTCCAGGGATGGAAGTCACCGTGGCAGACCCTGTCGCTATCGGGCAGGGCGGCAAGTGTGAGAAGCAGCCGGTCGCGCAGGTCTTGTGTCAGGGATTCGGCGCTTTCGATATTGGCCGACAGTCTCGATTTCAGCGAGGGGAGGCCGGTGCCGGGTTCGCGGTGCAGGCGCAGGTGGAGCGCGGCCATTTCCTTGATGGCTGAGAGTGGCGGCTCGGGCGCCATCTCATCGGCAAGGCTTGCCCCGGTCACGCGATCCATCAGAAGGCCCCAACGGCCGTGATAATCGCCGACGACGTGAACTCTGGGCGCTGGCAGCGACAGTTTCTCGGCGATCGCCAGACTGGCGGCTTCGCGAAAGGCGGGGGCTTTCGGCCGGCCGGGCTTATAGAGCTTCAGCGCCAGCGTGCCATGTTCAAAGACTTCCGCTTCCTTGCCGGCGCCGAGCAGACGGCCGATTTCGCTCATGTCGGGCTCCCGTTCATTGAGTCTCTTCGAGAAACATGTGGTGCTGATCTTTGCGGCGGGAAGAGGGAGGCGCCCATGCGTCGATTGTTGCGGCTGCGGAGACACTGTGTCTGTGCCGACGGGCTTTATCCGGCGCGCGAGGCGTGGATGATGGCGACGAAATAAGGCCGTTGACGATGTCCGCGGCCGGTATTTGGGGGTGTCATGACCATCAAGAATAAAAACTCGGAAACGGTCGCCTGCTGCGGCGAGGAAATCCTGTCGCGCGAACTGCTGCTGAGCGGCGTTTTCGCAGACCTGATTGCCGGGGCGGCGCCGACGCTGCGGCTTCTGAGCGACGAGGAGCGGCAGGCGTCGCTCGCATCGATCCTTGCCGAACGGCCGGAAGGCCCTGTCTGGATTTTCGCCTATGGCTCGCTGATCTGGAATCCGATCATTCTGAGTGTTGAAAGCCGGAAAGCCCGTATCGAGGGCTGGCGCCGGTCCTTTTGCCTTGCCACCGCATCCGGACGCGGCTCGCCGGAAAATCCGGGCCTCGTGCTCGGGCTGGATGCGGGCGGCAACTGCGACGGCGTGGCCTTGCGCCTGGAGGAAGACGATCTCCTGCACGAGCTCGAACTGCTGTGGCGGCGGGAGATGGTGGCCGAGGCCTATATTCCGCGCTGGGTCGACCTGCTTGACGAAGACGGCGCGCGTTTTGGAAGCGGCATCGCTTTCACCATGAACCCGCTGGCAAATACCTATGCCGGCGGCCTTTCCAGGGAAGCGACCGTACAGCGGCTTGCCACGGCGGCAGGCAGTATCGGCAGTTCCGCCGATTATCTGTTTCGTACACGTGAAGGCCTGCGCGCGCTCGATATGTGGGACGAGCTTCTGGAAGGGCTTGCGATCGAGGTGGAAGAGGCGCAGCGCCGGCTGCAGCAATTGCCTGCCGCAGACCTTTGATCAGCCCGATTTTCGAGACCGCTTCGGCAAGCATGCGCCGAGCCTGGTTCCGGCGAACTGGCCCCGGTCAATCATGGCCTTGTTCCCGACCATATTGCCGATGTGCTGAAGGCCCCGCCGGAATGGCGGAGCCTTCGACCTGTGTTGCCGATCAGCCGGCGGCGCGTTCGGCGGGCGGACGGCGGCGCAAGCTCGCGGTCTTGATCGCCGGGGGCTGGTAATTGGCCTCCAGCGGGCCGGTTTCGGTGCCTGGAGGTACGATGGCGTCGATGGCGTCGAGCAGTTCGTCGCTCAGGCGCACTTGCGCGCCCGCCAGGAGATCGTCGAGCTGTGCCATGGTGCGCGGCCCAAGGATCGCCGACGTAACGCCCGGATGGGCGATGACGAAGGCAAGCGCCATGTGGGTGAGCGAGATGCCGGCGCCTTCCGCGAGCGGAATGAGCTGCTCGACCGCATCGAGGCTGTTCTCGTTCGACATCTGCTTCGGGAAATAGGCAACGCGGGTGCTGTCCGGCTGGGCCGCACCCCTGCGGTAGCGGCCGGTCAGCATGCCCATGGCGAGAGGGCTCCAGACCAGCGCGCCCATGCCGTAGCGTTCGAGGGCGGGGAGGACTTCGCGCTCGATGCCTCGATGCAGGATGGAATAGGGCGGCTGCTCTGTGCGGAAGCGGGCGAGCCCCCGCTTTTCGGCCACCCATTGCGCCTCGATGATCTCGGAGACGGGGAAGGTGGAGGAGCCGATGGCGCGGATCTTGCCTGCGCGCATCAGGTCGGTGAGGGCCGAGAGCGTTTCCTCGATATCGGTGTCCGGCGCCGGGCGGTGCATCTGGAAGAGGTCGATATAATCAGTCTGCAGGCGGCGCAGAGAATCTTCGACGGCGCGATAGATCCAGCGGCGCGAGCTGCCCTGCTGGTTCGGATCCTGGCCCATCGGGATGAAGCATTTGGTGGCGAGAACCACATTGTCGCGCCGGCCTTTCAGCGCCTTGCCGACGATCTCCTCGGATTCGCCGTGGCTGTACATGTCGGCGGTGTCGATGAAGTTGATGCCGGCGTCGAGGGCCTTGTGGATGATGCGGATGGAGTCATCGTGATCGGCATTGCCGATGGCGCCGAACATCATGGCGCCAAGGCAATAGGGGCTGACCTTGATGCCGGTGCGGCCAAGGGGACGATATTGCATCTTCGTTTCCTTCGAATCTTGGACTGCTCGCGGGAGCAGGTGAATCTTGAACTGTCCGTCAGGCAGGCTTTGCGGCTGGCAAAGTCCTGGCAAACGAGGTATAAGGGCGCATCCGGAACGCGGTTCCGTTTATACGGAACAATGTTCCGTTTTGCAAGAGGTGTTGATGTGACTGACCGGACGGACCGCCCGGGCGAGGCGCGTGAGGCTGATGGCGGCCATGAAAGGCCTGTAAGGGCGGATGCGCGGCGCAACCTGGATTTGCTGCTGAAAGCCGCCTTGGATGTATTTGCCACTTCCGGCATGGATGCGCCGGTGCGCGAGATCGCCGACAAGGCAGGAGTGGGCGTCGGCACGCTCTACCGCCATTTTCCGCAGCGCTCGGATCTCATCAAGGCGGTCGTGCGCAACGAGATGGATGCCTGCGCCGATGCCGCCGTGACGCTTGCCGCCGAACACGAGCCGGGAGAGGCGTTGTCGCGCTGGATGCTGCGCTTTACGGATTTCATCATGGCCAAGCGCGGCCTTGCCGCAGCACTCCATTCCGGCGACCCGGCCTATCAGGCGCTGCCCGTCTATTTCGAGCAGCGCATGATCCCGGCGTTGCAGGGCCTGCTGGACAGGGCCGTTGCCGCCGGAGCCGCACGCGGCGATATCGAGGCGAGCGAACTCCTGCGTGCCGGCGCACAGCTTTCCAATCTCGGGCAGGGGGATGACCCGGCGACGACGCGGCGGATGCTTGCCTTGCTGGTGGACGGGCTGCGCTATGGGGCGGGCGTGAAGGGCTGAGGGTCCTGATCCTCGCCGCCTGTCTTCAGGCCGCCGCTGTCTTTTCCTTCGGTTTCAGCAAAATGATCAGCAGCAACCCGGCGATGATGAGGGCCGCACCTTCGAGGTGATAGGTCTGCAGCTTTTCACCGAGGATCAGATAGGCGAGCACGGCGATGAAGATCGTCTGTATGTAGAGGAGCACGCCGGCGCGGGCGGCACCCAGTGCCTCGATGCTTCGGTTGAAGAGATAGTACATGAGCGCGCCGCCGGGGATTGCCACATAGGCGAGCGCGATGAGACCGCTCGTATTCAGCGTCGTGCGTTCGTCGGCAGTAAGCTCGTAGAGGTAGAAGGGCAGTGCGGTCAGCGCCGCGGCACCGAGCAGCAGGACGAGCAGGGCAAGGCGGTTCAGGTCGAATTTCGCGCGCCGCAGCAGCACCGTATAGAGGCTGAAGCAGAAGGCGCCGGCGACGATCCAGAGTTCGCCGGGATTGAAGTCGAGGCGCAGCAGCGCATCGGGGCTGCCTTTGACGATGATGAGGAGGATGCCGAGGAAGGCAAGGATGGAGCCGACCACCTGCCAGCTTCCCATCGGCTCTGACAGCATGACGCGGGCAAGGATCATGGTGATGATCGGGATCAGTGCGATGATAATGCCGGCGGTGGTGGCATCGGCATGTTCGAGGCCGACGAAGATCATGCCCTGGCAGATGGCAAGCCCCATGCCGCCGATGAAAAGCAATTCCAGGCCGCGTGCCCGCACCAGCACGAGCATCTCTGAAAAATGGCGTTGGACGATCGGCAGCAGGATCGCGAAGGCGATCAGCACGCGCCAGAAGCAGAGCGCCCAGGGCGGCATTTCGGTGGAGACCCATTTGGCGGCGATATAGACGCCGGCTGAGAGGAGCCAGCAGAGAACGCCCACGGAATAGGCGCCTGCAAGCGAGCCGCCTGCCGCCCGTTCCGTCCCGACACTATCACCATGGACTGCCAAGACATGTATCGCCATCGCCCAGTTATGCCACAAATTCCTGGCGCCGCACAGGTGAAGGCGCTGTCGGCAATAAGCGGTAGGACGCAGGCTTATCCTTCCACGCCGAAGATGATCGCAAGAGCGCGGTTCTCATCGATGCCGTGCAGGCGGGCGAGATCTCCGACGGATTGATCCGCCTCCGCCTCTATGCCCTGCTGCCTGAGCCTGGCCAGGAGATCGGCCTGTGACTGGCCGGTGACATCGGCAAGGGCCGAGAGAGGGGCGTAGACAAGCGCCTGTTCGATCGGGCGTTCCAGCTGCGGCCCGGTGATCTGCCCCCAGCTGAAGACGGAAGCGGCAAGCACAATCGCGAAAACCGCAATGCTGTAGCGGCCCCAGCGCGCCTTCAGATGCGACTGGAAGGGCTTGATGTTGGCGACTATGTGGCCGATGGCGCCAATAACGAAAAACCAGGAGAACCATTGGTGGACGACGGTCATCAGGCCTCGTTCCCACTCGAAGAACATCATGACGCCGGTGCCTGCCATCAGCAGGAAGGAGCCAATCGTCAGGGGTGTCGCCCAGCTGCGTGTTGTGATCCTAGCGGCCATCGGAGCTGCTCCCGATGATTGCCGCGCGCGGTTCTGCTGCGCCGGCGCCGCACTTGCGTGCGCCGGTTGAGATTTGCTGTGCCATATCCACTCCATTATGTGTATAATGCACATATATCAGGGGTGGAGCATGCCGTCAATGAATATGTGTAAAATGCACATATCTTCATCCGCCGACGATTGTCGGCAGGGACGACGAGAGGATTGGCAGAAGCAGCTGGCGATGAAGGGGCGGGGCTGGCATAGCCCCGTCCGAGTTACGATTGATGCGCGGCTTGCGGTCGTCGCTGAAATCGCCGTCAAGGTTTCCGCATCGCGGCCGTAGATGTCGTCGAAATAGTGGAATGACGCCATCATCCGTCGGCCATGCAGGTGAAATAGGAGACGTAGACCGGAACCTTGTTCCGGAACCGGCCATGTCCTTCTTGGCGCCATCGGCGATCTGCTGGGTCGACGAACTCGACCGGAGGTCTTGAGGACGGCGGCGGCCATCGCCTTCGGGTTTTCCAGTCGCACGCAGCCATGGTCTGAACATGCGGTCCTGCGAGGCGAATTTACCGCGGGCAGGGGTGTCGTGCATGTAGATGTCGTGCGAGTTCGGGAAAAGGATCTTCAGCTGGCCGAGCGCATTATCGGGACCGGGCGGCCTGGGACGACACCGATATTCTCAAGTGGCTGCGACCAGTCGACCTTGGCCGATGGCATGGTCTTGCCCTTGACCGAGACCACATAGCCTTCCTTGTCGAGATAAGCGGGGGTCGCGCTTCAGATGCGGCAGCATCTCGTTGCGGATTGATTCGATTGCGGCACGCCCCAGTCGGGGTTGAATTCGAACCGTCTTGATCGAGGCGTCGAAGAAGTTGGTCTGGTGGTCCTGCTGTCCGATCACCGCCTTCATCGAGAGTGGTCAGCGTGCCGTTTTCGTAATAATTAGGCCATGTAGGCCGGCTGGTTGATGAAGACGTAGCGCTCCGGGAATTCCTGCGGCAGCCAGCGCATTTCCTCCATCGCCACGATCACCTTGTTGATGTTGGCGGCAGTTGTCACCGCCCTGGCCCCGAGGTGCGCAGGTAATGCAACTCGGCGGCAAGCTGGGCGAATTTCGGATTGCTCGGCAGAAGGCGGTCGAAGACCACCATGAGGTCGGGCTGTGGCCTGAGAGTTGGGCGATCGTCGCCCTCAGATCGACCGGCTTGCGGCTTGAAAGTCATAATAGTTGGACAGCTTGTTGGGATCGATGCGGCCGCGGAAATTATCCTGCAGGATACATCAGCATCTTGGCCGAGAGGGAGGCTTCGAACTCGGCCAGTGCTCTCGCGCGGTCCGATCCTTGAGGAGGAGCAACGGCCATAGTCGCCGGCATTCAATCCCCAGTCCTCAGCCTGCTTCAGGAGGCTGAGCGCCTGTGCTGCCTTGGGGGTCGGTCCCTTGCCATCGACCCAGATGAGCTTTGCCTTCGGCTGGGCGTAATAGGCCTCGACCGCCTCGGCGATGTCGTTGTTCATCAAGACTTGGAGGCCGTCCATCTCGTTCAGCACCTTGGCCTGATTGCCGCTGGCTGAATCAAAGAGGGCCGACAGCGACGCGCCCGTATCCTGCCGGAGGATATGGACGGGGCGGCGGGCTGGAACCGTATAGTTGGGCCTCGGGCTCGCCTGGGTGACGGGCGATGCCGGCAGCGGCTCGGCGCGCACGGCAATTGCACTCCCCGAGAGCACCAGAAGACCGGCGAGCGGTGCGATCCAGCGGGAAGATGTTTTCAGCGACATTCTGACGTCCTTGAAAGCTGATTGAAACACTGTCTCGGCGCGCAGTCTTGGGCCCAGCGCGCGCGGGCAGTCTGAGTGGGGGCATTGGCTGACTAAAGCGCCACAATCGGGCAGAAGATGGGCATTGCATGCGTCTGGCAAGTCCACATAAGCCAGAAGTCTTTGGAACGAAATCACTTTTTCGACAAATCAGCTGTGATCCGTCGACACTTCCGCCGGCGATGCCTTGCGCAGTCTCTGCGACAGGAAATCGATGCAGAGGCGGACCTTGGCGGCGGCAAGCCTACTGTGAGGGAAGACGGCATGGATCGGGGCGGCGGCGAGCCTTGCCTCCGGCAGGACGATCTCCAGCGCACCGCTGTCGATGTCGTCCTTGACGTCCCAGATCGACTTCAGCACGAGCCCGGCCCCTAGACGCGCCCAGCGATGGGCGAGCTCGCCATTGTTGGTGGTGAGCCTGGCGGTGACATTGGCGCTGCGCCCATCAGCAAAGGTCCAGTGCGTGTTGGGCGGCTCGCCGAAAGCGATAACGTCGTGCGCGGGCAGATCGTCGATCGTCTCGGGACGGCCGCGGCGGTCGAGATAGGCAGGGGAGGCGCAGATGACACGACGGTTCGGCGCGATCTGCCGGGCGATCAGGCTGGAGTCGGACAGCGCGCCGAAACGAATTGCGAGATCGTAGCCCGCCTCGACGATGTTCACCAGGCCGTCCTCGGTATCGAGGTGGATGGTGAGATCGGGATGGGCCTCCCGGAATTCATGCAGGAGCGGTGCCAGCCAGCGGCGGCCGAAGGCATAGGTGGCGGTGACTTTCAGAAGGCCGCTTGCCGTATCCCTGCCGCTTGTCGCCTCGGTTTCGGCATCGTCGATCTCGGTCAAGATCTTCGAGCAGCGTTCGTAGAAGCGCGCGCCTTCCTCGGTGAGGGAGAGGGAGCGTGTCGTCCTGTTGACGAGGCGCACACCGAGCCTTTCCTCCAGACGCGACAGCTTGCGGCTGACGACGGTCAGCGAGAAGTTCAGATCACGGGCCGCACCGGAGAGGCTGCCGGCTTGAACCACTCGTACGAAGACCAGCATGTCGAGGAAGTTGTCGCTCATATTCTTGCTGATATCGCAAGAGACAGTCTACGACAATATCCATTCCGGCAAGAGCTCTGTCGCGCTAACTTCCAGCCATCGAAACAGGGCGGGATCGCCGCAAACCGGAGAGAAAAGATGACTTCGACCATGAAATCCTTGGCCAAACAACGCGTTCTCGTCGTCGGCGGGAGCTCCGGCATCGGCCTTGCGGTCGCGCAACAGGCGGCAGCTGCCGGTGCTGAGGTGACGATCGCTTCGCGATCGGCAGACAAGCTTGCCGAGGCTGCAAAGTCGATCGAAGGCAAGGTCGAGACGGCAGTGCTCGATACCGGCGATAACAGCAGTGTCGAAGCTTTCTTCGCTTCGCACGAGGCATGGGATCATGTTGTCATCTCCGCCGCCCAGACGCCGAGCGGGCCGGTGCGCAAGCTTTCACTCGATGATGCTGCGCGGGCCATGGACAGCAAGTTCTGGGGCGCTTACCGGGTTGCGCGGGCGGCACGGTTTGCCGAGCGCGGCACGCTGACCTTTATTTCCGGCTTCCTCAGTGAACGTCCGTCTGCGTCTTCCGTCTTGCAGGGCGCCATCAATGCCGCACTGGAATCCCTGGCCCGTGGCCTGGCACTGGAATTGTCACCAGTCAGGGTCAACGCGGTTTCGCCCGGTCTGATCGACACGCCGCTCTGGTCGAAAATGGATGAGGGCAACCGCAACGCCATGTTCGAGCGCGTCGCAGGCTCGCTCCCGGCAAAGACGGTCGGGCAGGCCTCCGATATAGCCAATGCGGTGCTCTTCCTCGTGACAACGCCCTTTGCCACCGGCTCCACGGTGCGCGTCGATGGCGGCGGAGTGATCGGGTGATGCCATGCAACTCGATCATGTGACTTTGCGCACGGCGGATCTGGAAGGGACGCGACAGTTCCTCCAGGACCTGCTGGGCCTGACGGTCGGCTACCGTCCGAATTTCGGCTTTGCCGGCTATTGGCTCTACAATGACGGGGAACCCGTCGTGCATCTCATTCCGGGCGGCGGCAGGGCCATCGGCCGGGATGTTGAGGCGATCGACCATATCGGCTTCCGGCTGGAAGGTTATGATGCCTTCCGGGCTCGGCTCGACGGTGACGGGATTGTCTATTCCACCATGGATCTTGTCGAGCTTGGCGAACGGCGCCTCTTCGTGCGCACGCCGGGCGGCATCCTGCTGGAACTCGTTTTTCGCGAGGGCGGGATGTCAGCGGCAAGGTAAGCCTAGCGCGCGCTCCAGGCGAATTCGACGCGGCAGGACGGCTTTCGATGCGCGACCAGGCGGCATTTTCAGATATGCTTAATGGCTAATTAAGGGTGTCCGACTAATGTCTTGAGAAAGTGCTGCGGCTACCCGAAGTGGTCCGGTTCTTCCCACCTCTGAGGGTCCAAAGGCATGTCTCGCTTTCCCATACCCGGCCTCGACGCATCGGCCGTGCTTGATGCCCTGAGCCGGTCGCAGGCCATCATCGAGTTCGACCTTACCGGCACTATCCTGACGGCGAACGAGAATTTCTGCAGAGCGGTCGGTTATCGGCGCGAGGAAATCGTCGGACGCCATCACAGCCTGTTCGTGCTGCCGGAGGAGGCGGCCTCCAGGGAGTACAAGGCCTTCTGGGCGAAGCTGGCGCGCGGCGAGTATGACCAGTGCCAGTATCGCCGTCGGGCCAAGAATGGCCAGGAAATCTGGATCGAGGCCTCCTACAATCCGGTCTTCCGCTTCGGCAAGCCATACAAGGTGGTGAAGATCGCTACCGACATTACGGCAATCAAGCGCAAGAGTGCCGAAGACGAAGGCAAGCTTGCGGCGCTGTCTCGGGCGCAGGCCGTTATCGAATTCACGCCCGACGGCAAGATCCTCGGTGCCAACGAGAATTTCCTCGCCGCACTCGGCTACAGCGCGGAAGAGATCATCGGCAAGCACCACTCGATGTTCTGCGAGCCCGACTATGCCCGCTCCGCCGAGTATCGCAGCTTCTGGGATGAGCTGCGCGCCGGCAAATTTGCGACCGGCCAGTTCATGCGGCTCGGCAAGGATGGCAAGCGCGTCTTCATCCAGGCATCTTACAATCCGATCATCGATCACCGAGGTCAGGTCTTCAAGGTCGTCAAATTCGCGATCGACGTGACCGACCGGATGGATGCGGTCGAGGAACTGGGAGCGGCACTCGAGCGGCTTTCCGAGTGCAATATCCGCATTACGCTGGACAAACCCTTCGTCGGCGAGTTCGAGCGGCTGCGGCGCGATTTCAACAAGTCGATCGGCGAATTCCAGAAGACGCTGGTCAATGTGCTCGGCCAGACCGGCGACCTTTCGAAAAGCAGCCAGGAAGTGCGTGAAGCTTCCGAACATCTCGCCGAACGCTCCCGCGAGCAGGCCACGGCGCTGGAAGAGACAACGGCGGCACTGGACGAGATCACCGCCACCGTGCGCTCATCGAGCGAGAACACGAAGGAAACGCGCCAACTCGTGCAGAGCGCCCGCGCCTCGACGGCGTCCTCGACCGAGGTGGTGCGCCAGACCGTCAATGCCATGCAGCGCATTGAGACGGCGTCGGGCGAAATCAGCAAGATCATCGGCGTGATCGACGAAATCGCCTTCCAGACCAATCTTCTGGCGTTGAATGCCGGCGTGGAAGCCGCGCGTGCGGGCGAGGCCGGCAAGGGTTTTGCCGTCGTCGCGCAGGAAGTGCGCGAACTCGCGCAGCGCTCGGCCAACGCCGCCAAGGAGATCAAGGCGCTCATCAACAATTCCGGTGCGGAAGTTCTCGAAGGCGTGCGCCTTGTCGGCGAGACCGGCGAGGCGCTGAAGCAGATCGATGTGCTCGTGCGCCAGATCGACGGCAATGTGGACAGGATCGCCAGGGCCGCAGACGAGCAGACGACAGGTCTTGGCGAGATCAGCAAGGCCGTTTTGCGGCTCGATCGCCTGACGCAGGACAATGCCGCCATGAGCGCACGCACGACCGTCATCAGCGCCACGCTTGCCGTCGGTGCCGATGCGCTCGCCCAGCTCGTCAGCCTCTTCAAGCTCAACCGCCGCGCCGTCCAGCGCGAGGACGGATCGTCCGTCAAGTCGAACTGGACCGGCAATCGCGGCGGGCAGGAGCAGGGACGCAACGCAGCCTGAGGCGAAGGTGGCTTTTCACAGGCGTCGTGAAAAGCCACGTTTCGCGGCAGCATGAAGGCCTCTTTTTCGGGGCAGGCAGGATACCGCGAAACGAATGCGACTACTTCCAGATCCGCCGGCGTTCCAGCTCGGCCTCGGACGGATTGTCGTCGGCAAACGAGCCGGTCGGGACTTCGCCGCTCCGCTCATAGGTGGCGATGATGACGCCCTTGCTTGAGATCGACGAGCGGTTAAGCTTGAGGGCGCCAGGCGTGGCGCCGCCCTCGAACAGGCGCTTGCCCTTGCCGAGGAGGAGCGGGAAGGTCATCACCGTCATTTCGTCGATCAGGTCGTTGGCAAGCAGGGTCTGGATGAGATTGCCGGAGCCCTGGATGAGCAGGTCGGGTCCATCCTCCTGTTTGATCTTCTTCAGGCTGGCGACGATATCGGAGCCGAGGGCCTTGCTGTTTTCCCATGTGAGCGTATCAGGCCGGTGCGTCGCCACGTATTTGGTCGCGGGGTTGAAGACCGCGGAGATCGAGTCATCCTGATAAGGCCAATGGGCGGCGAAGATATCGTAGGTCTTGCGGCCTAGCAGCAGGGCGAAGGGCTTTGCGAAAAGCTCGTCGATCACCTTGCCGGATTCCTCGTCCCAGTAGTGGAATACCCAGCCGCCGAAATTGAAGCCGTTGACGGGATCTTCCTGCGGGCCGCCCGGAGCCTGCATGACGCCGTCCAGGCTGACGAAGGTAGAGGCTATGATCTTTCTCATTATGGTCTCCTCGTGGTGATGATATTTCAGATGATCTCGGCCACAGGACGAATTGGGCGAGGGCTAGCCGACAAATACTGCGAAAATTTATGGAGACCGCGCCGTCTGCGCATGGCAGTTTCGGCGGATCGAAGGGCGGGGTGGCGATGCCGGATGTGACGCGACATCTGATCGATAGGGGCGACGGGGCGACGGGGCGAGGGTCGAGCTTTTTCAGGCGCAGCCTGAAAGCACCACGCCTGCCGGCGCAATCCTGTTTGTCCACGGCAACCAGGGTGGCCGCCTGATCGGCGCGCAGGAGGCGGTCGATAGCGGCACGCTGCTTCGGTTCTGCTCCGGTTTGAATATCACCGCGGCGGCGGTCTCGCAGCCGGGCTTCGGAGCTTCTGACGGACCAGCGGATTTCTGCGGTCCAAGCACCCAGCGAGCAATCATGGCCGCACTCTCCTTCCTGCGGGAGCAGCCCTCTGTCGATGCCGGCCGGATCGTTCTTTACGGCAACAGCCGGGGGGCGGTTGCCTCGGCCATGGTCGCGGCCCAGGTTCCCGATCTCAGGGCCGTCATTCTGCGCAGTGGGGTCTACGATCTCAAGGCTGCCTATGAGGCGAGTTCGAAAGGTTTGCGGTGGACGATCGAGCAGGAGGCCGGCCTTTCGAGCGAAGCCTTCCTGGTCCGCTCGGCCCTGCATCACGTATCAAAAATCCGGGCGGAAGCCCTGTTGCTGCACGGGAGGCTCGACGAGCGGGCTCCCGTTGCCCAGGCCGAACGGTTCTCGGATGCGCTGACCGACGCCGAGGTGCCGGTGACGCTCCATGTCTTCGAGTGCGGGCACGACATTCCCCGGGAATATGCGCAGGCCGCGCAGCGCTCCTTCCTGCAAAGGATGTTCAATCCCGTCGTGACCTATCATTGAGCCGGCAGCCAGCCGCGCTGGTCAGTTGAGGCTGCGGAGGTAGGCGCAGAACATGTCCGACATCGCGTCCGCGTAGGCTGAGATCTCGTTCTCGGCATGCGCTGCTTCGGAAAAATCCTTTCCGACCGTGCTCATCGTCGCCATGATCAGGTCTCCGGCCATGGTCCGGATTGCGTCCGAGGCATCGGGCAGCGCTTCCCGCATGAACTGCTCGATAATGTCATCGGCAGCGCCCCGTGCCTCCTGCGCTTCGGGAGCGTCGCGATAGAGGGGTGCGGCATCGTTCAGCGCGACGCGGACGGCGGCTTCCTCGCATTCGGAGCGGATGAAGGCGTGGACCAGAGAGCGCAGCCGGTCGAGCGGCGGACGGGCCTCGTCACCAAGGACGTCGCCCAGCAGATTCGAGGTCTGCCGCCATTCGTCGCTCTGCAGCCGGAAGAGGATGGCCGCCTTGTTGGGGAAATATTGATAGAGCGAGCCGACGCTGACGCCGGCTCTTTCGGCTACGCGAGCGGTCGTAAAACGCTGCGCGCCTTCCTGCTCCAAAACCTGAACAGCGGCTTGCAGAATGGCGTTTACGAGCTCGTTCGAGCGCGCTTGTCGCGGCGATTTTCTTGAGGAGATTCCGTGGCTTGGACGTTCTGCCATATTGACGTTCCGCAAATGCGATTAGCGAATGCGACGGATTATTCGTATTTTCATTTCGAAAGCAAGCCATCCGAAATGAGGGATTTTCCTGATGAACACCATGACAAGCGCACCGCTCGCGCCGCTTCTCGATCAGCTGTTTGCCGAGGCCGACAGAGCCACCAGCCCGGCCATGGCCGGGCTCTCGCACGACGAGCGGGAGCGGCTGATACACAGCAAGACCGAATATCTCGATTTCTACGGTCGCCTGAAGGATCTGTGGCTGCCCGTCTCGCGCCAGACCGGAGAGCTGCTCTACATGCTGGCGCGCAGCACCAACGCGAAGACCGTCGTCGAGTTCGGTACGTCCTTCGGCATCTCGACGCTCTATCTTGCCGCTGCCCTTCGCGACAATGGCGGCGGGCGGTTGATCAGCAGCGAATTCGAGGTCTCGAAGGTTGCGCGGGCTCGCCGTAACATTGCCGAAGGCGGCCTTGCCGATCTCGTCGAAATCCGCGCAGGCGATGCGCTCGAGACATTGAGCGCCGATCTTCCTGACAGTATCGACCTGCTTCTGCTTGACGGGGCGAAGTCGCTCTATCCCGAGGTGCTGGCGCTGGTCGAAAGCCGGCTTCGGCCTGGGGCGCTCGTCATTGCCGACGATGCTGATTATTGCCCGCAATATCTCGACCACGTCCGTTCGCCCACGAGCGGATACATGTCCACGCCCTTTGCCGACGACATCGAGCTGTCGATGCGCGTGGCCTGACTTCGACTAGTCTTCGCACAACGAAATAACCTCAACACCGGCTGCCTGACGGCAGTCCGGCAATGGAGATCTCAGCAATGCACATATTCGTAACGGGTGCGACCGGCTGGGTCGGCACCGCCATCGTCGAGGAACTGGTCCGCGCCGGCCACAAGGTCAGCGGGCTGGTTCGCTCGATCGCAAAAGCGAAGGCGATTGCGGTCATCGGGGCAAAGCTCGTTCCAGGATCGCTCGATGACCTCGACCTTCTCGCCGAGACCGCGTTGAAGGCCGATGCGGTGATCCACACCGCCTTCAATCATGACTTCTCGAAATTTTTCGACAATGCGGCGCAGGACGAGCGCGCGATCCATGCGCTCGGGAATGCGCTTGCCGGGTCGAATCGCCCGCTCATCGTTACATCGGGCCTGCTGGGCTTTCCGCGGGGCGCCACGGAAGCGGACCTGCCGAACCCGGCGTCGCCGCGCAAATCGGAAGCCGCCGCCCGTGCGCTTGCCGGGCAGGGGATCCGTGCGGCGACGATGCGGCTTGCCCCGAGCGTGCATGGCATCGGCGATTACGGCTTCATCCCGATCCTCGTGCGCATCGCCCGCGAGACCGGCGTATCCGCCTATCCTGACGATGGGACGAATTGCTGGTCGGGCGTGCATCGGCTGGACGCGGCCCGCCTCTATCGCCTGGCGCTCGAAAGCGGCGTGACCGAAGCGGCCTATCATGCTGTTGCCGACGAGGCAGTGCCGTTCCGAGAGATCGCCGAGGTGATCGGACGCCAGCTCGGCCTGCCGGTGGAGTCTCGCCCCCGCGAACATTTCGGCTGGTTCGCCACCATGGCAGCAACGAACATGGCAGCCTCCAGCGCCCATACGCGCTGGCTGCTCGGCTGGCAGCCGACCTGCCGGGGCCTCATCGACGATCTCGATCAGCCTGGCTATTACGCGCGTTAGAACATTTCCGTTTTTCTTCGAAACACGGAAATGTTCTAACTCTTTGTTTTGACGCAATTCCGGACACAAAACCGCTGCGCACTTTTGTTGGAATTGCTCTAGGCTCGTCGGAAGCGTTCAATGCCCGCCCATCGGCTGGCCGTCAGGCTGGTTGGGCGGGCGTCTCACGTAAAGGGATGCCACGACCGCTGCCAGCGAAATCAGCGCGCCGACGAAGAAGGCGGACTGCATGCCGCCGACGGTTGCCGTTGCGGCATCTGCCTCACCTTGAGTCAACACGCCGGCACGCCAGGTCATGATGGCGACATAGAGCGTGGTGCCGGCGGCACCGGCGACCTGCTGGGTGGTGCCGATGATGGCGCTGCCGTGAGAATAGAGGTTCGGCGGCAGCGAGCCGAGGCTGACGGTGAAGAGCGGCGTGAACATCAGGGCAAGGCCGATGCTGAGCACGATATGGATGGCGAGCACGACCCAGACCGGAGTCGTCGTGGAGATGAAGGTCAGGCTCCACATCACGCCGCTGAAGAGAATGGCGCCGGGGATGACGAGGCGGGCAGGGCCGTAGCGGTCGAAAAGCCTGCCGACGAAGGGGGCGCAAAGGCCCATGATCAGGCCGCCCGGCAGAAGCAGGAGGCCTGTCGTCAGCGTTGTCTGGCCGAGGACTGACAGAAGATAGATCGGCAGCAGGATGAAGACGCCGAACATCGACATCATCAGGATCGCCATCATGCCTGCGGCGATCGTGAAGGTCTTCGTCTGAAGAGTGCGCAGGTCGAGAAGCGCCCTTTCGTGCTTCTGGAGATAAAGCTGCCGCCAGATGAAGATGGCGATGACGGCAGCACCGGCAACAAGCATGACGCGGGGATCGAGCGGCGTCGAACCGCCCTCGGGCGCACCGAGCTCGCTGATGCCGAAGACGAAACTGCCGAAGCCGATAGCCGAGAGTATGACCGAGAGAATATCAAGCGGTGCCTTCGACGGCACGGTGACGTTCTCGATTTTCGCAGCACCCAGTGCCAGAGCCGCAAGCGCGATCGGCAGCACCAGCAGGAAGAGCCAGCGCCAGTCGAGCGAGGAGAGGATGAGGCCCGAAATCGTGGGGCCGATGGCCGGCGCGACGGATATGACGATCGAGATATTGCCCATCGTCTTGCCGCGCGAATGCGGCGGCACGAGGTTCATGATCGTGGTCATCAAGAGCGGCATCATGATCGCCGTGCCCGAGGCCTGGACGATGCGGCCGACGACCAGCATGGGGAAGCCGGGGGCAAGCGCGGAGACCAGCGTGCCGGCGGAAAAGAGCGCCATGGCGAGGATGAAGACCGGCCGCGTGTTCAGTCGCTGCAGGAGATAGCCTGTCACGGGAATGACGGTGGCCATGGTCAGCATGAAGGCCGAGGTCAGCCATTGGGCGGAGCTCGCGGGGATCTTGAGATCGGCCATCAGGTGCGGGATCGCCACACCCATGATGGTCTCGTTGAGGATGACCACGAAGGCGGAGACGAGCAGCAGGCCGATCACCAGCCTGTTGCGGGCGCTATGGTCCTCGACCGGCAATTCGGCCTGTTCTTCGATCGCTGAAAGCAAAGGTTCACTGGTCATGGCGTTCCTATATCCATATCTGAAAGAAGGAGTTCTGCCTTAAGACGAAAGTGCCGGGCTGATTGCGACACGGGGTATGCGTATTTCCTATGTCTTTATGCTGTCGCTGGGATGCAAGGCGTTTTCTAGCGGAATCTGACCAAGTCTCTTTTCGATAGGTATGCCATAGGGGCTCCGGGCATGACTGCCAACAGTGTCCACGGCACAGTGCAAGCTCACGCAACTGCATCACCGCAGCGCCGGCAGGCCCCATTCGTCCAGCGAAAAGGCCGCGGCCGGCAAGCGCATTTCGGAGAGATCGACCGGGCGGCGGCGGAATGATGTGGCGGTGTAGGGGAAGGCCAAATTCATGCCGCTGGCATCCAGCTTGAGCGGCAGGCCGTCAGGTGTGAGGCACTGCCTGTTTCCCGCGTCCTGAACTCCCGGCATCAGATCGAACCATTCGCAGGTCTCGCCGAGGATTGTTTCGCTTCTGTCGAGCGAAGTCCTTCCGGTTGCCTCATCGACTATCAACGACGATGAGCCGTCGTCTGCCGGATGTGCAGCCGTGAGCCGGCGATAGCCGTCTGCCTGCTGATAGGAGATGCCCTGATCTTCGCGCTTGTTCCAGATCTTGATGCTGACGGAGCCATCACCATGCCGCTGTTCCCGGTAGTGCCAGGGATAATGCCGCAACAAGCGGATCGTCGCGCCGCCGGTGCTCTCCAGCGTGATGTCGAAATCGGGCTGTGAGGGATCGGCATTACTGCTCCGGCTCGGTCTGAGCCAGTATTCCGGGGTGAGGATTTCCAGTGGCGGAAGGACCTCGGCGGGGGCGACGTCACGGCGGTCAAGGCTGACGAGACGGGTGTGGTAGATCGGCACGTCGTTCGGGGTCAGCAGCCTTGTTTCGATGACGATGCCGTCCTTGGTGGCGCAATTCTGCTCGCGCGAAATGAACGTCCCTGGTGACGGCGGCCTGCTTACCGTTTCGCTCCATGTGCAGCCTTCGCCGGCAATGGACGAGACCGCCGCGAGTGGCTGCGGCGCATCCGCTTTCGCAATTTCAGGTTTGCGGGCGCGAAGAAGAAGCTCGAGATATGTAATTTCACCATCCGCCTGCCTGCTCCAGCGCAGAACGGGCCTGGCCTCATCCGGTCCGAAGCCGATGCTGGTCCGGCCGCCGCGCAGCGTCTCGCTCAGAAACATGCCGTCGTGATGGATGATGGTGACAGTCGGATCGACCGGCTTGCCATCCTTGTCGAGCGCTTGCATCACGGCGACGTAGTCCGGCTGGAGCGGGGATGCATCGAGCGTCGATTGTGCAACCGCGGCCTGCGTAAAGGCCATGCAGGCGATTGCCCCTGTTATTGCTGCTGTCTTCATTGCCTCTCGGGTCTTCGAACCTGCGCGCGTCATGGCGCCACCGAAGCAGATGACGGTTCTAGCGAGAAAATCAATGCAGTCTATGTCTTTTGCCCCAAAAGGCGTCCTTCAATGGACAATCGTCAGCGCCGCGATACCCGCCTCGTCGGCGGCGCGCAGAAATGCTTCCCGGAACTGTTCCGGAGCCACTTCTCCACAGATGGCGTCGATGCAGGCTTTGACGGCGATCATGTATTCCTCGCCATCATCGAAAGGCCAATCCCGGATCAGCAGATATGCGGCATCGCCGAGGGTACGCACGACAGTGTGCGTCTCCCGACCGCGCAAAACCAGCCCGACCGGCGCGAATACCGATGACGTATTCCAGCTCATTGTCCTCGACCCCTCAAGGCACGGAGATTGAGACCCTCAAACACACTATACGCGTGAATTATGAAATTCGGAATTGCGGAATGCGTGAATGTTGAGTGCGTGACTTATTTGCCGCGGCCAAAAGAAAGGGCGCTCCACGACCTGATGTCGGAGCGCCCTGTGGCTGCATCGGCGTCAGTTGCGGCGGAGGCCGATGGCAGGCGAGATCAGAAGACCGCATTTGGAACGAAATGGCAACGCTCGGCGCCCGGCGACGCCTGCAAGCGGTCTGCAGTCCACAAGATTTCCACAGGTTATCCACAGGCACGGCCCGATCTCGACCAACGCTTTCAACAACATATGCCAGATCACGACCGGCGTGCTCCAGATGGGTGATGTGACTCTCGGACGACACCGGGAATATCTTCCGGGCAAACTGCCCTAAAGGCCACAATGCCGGGCTATGGTGTCCCTCCCTCCTTGAGCGCTGGGCGGCGGACGCTCGGAGGCGGGAGGCGGCAGGCATACATGAGGGCCTGCCGCCTTCATCATCTGCCATCTGGGCCGGATCCGCGGATTTCAATGGAATTTTCGAGGTTTGCGTCTTCGCAAATAAAAAGGACCCGCTCACCAGGGAGCGGGCCTCAGGGGTGCCCGGAGTCGGACGGGCATCGCGGAAAAACGGTCGGTCAGATATAGGCCGCGGCATCGAAGGTCCAGGTTTCCGGCATCTTGGATGTCGGGAAGCTGCCATCGCCTGCGGGACGGGCGTGCTGACGGGCTGCAGCGTCGAGCAGGGCTGCAAAGGTTGCCAGACTGATCTTGTCAGCGCGAAGCATCTGGCGGATCAGTGGATCTCTCAGCATTTCCGATGGTGTCATCTCGTGCATGGTTATCTCCAGTGACTGGTTTCCGACGCTTGCGGCATCCTAGATCCGTATTGCTATCAATGCATGTCGCAGCGATGGCGAAAAGACGGCATTTGAGGTTCATTCGGGCTAGCTCCAATGTGCGATTGGTCTGCCATTTTATCGGATGCTACCGTAGCGCCTGAGAAGAAACCGTAGGGGAGGACGGTCATATGGAAGGCAGGCATGGGGGAGCAAGAATGTTCGACGAGATCATCATGCGGGTGGCCCCGCGAGAGACTGACAGCAGCACGACCAACGGCAAACCCCTGCCTCTCATGGACTTGATGTATGCGCCGGCCGTATTGAAGGCCCGGCCCGCAAAGGTGCGCAAGCGCATCGGCAAGAGGAGAATGGCAAAGCTGGACCTATGACATCAGGCATTGGCAACGCAATTTTGACCATGAACGTATTTTCTGACGTTCACTCACATTTCGCCGATTGCATGTCTGCGGGAAAGCCGCTTTCTTGTCATCCTCATCCCTCTTTCAGAGACCTCACGACCGCAATGAACCGTTACGACATCGAGCGCCGGAATGACGACGACTGGACTGTGATCGACCGGCTGACGGGCGCACCCGTGCCGCATCTGCCGGAAAAACTCGGAAGCAGGCTTGAGGCCCAGGCGCTCGCCGATTTTCGCAACCGGCTGGCCATCCCGCAGCAGGAGCGCATACGCTCCCGCCTCGATACGCTGCGGCTCGCCTGGCAGGCGCTGACAGGCAAGCGCATACGCTAGAGCGTTCTAGCCGCCGGGCATAAAAAGGCCCGCCGAAGCGGGCCAACAATTGGGAAACAACAGGCTGGATCGCACGACGCCCCGTGTGGTGCATGCTTTTATCAAAGAAAAGGACGCCGTACGGTCCGGGTATCAGACTGGGAGCGGCGCCAAAAAGTTCCCGGTGGTTGGCGATATTTTGCCACGTCCGCGCGGCATCGATCGATGCAGACCTCGCGCGCCTCACCAGCGAAGAATTTTCCGGCCAAGCAGGAACCCGGCTGCCGTCGCGACCAGGATGCCGATCGAGTACCATGTCGCCAGAAACAGCGGGCTGTCATCGGGGCAATGCCAGGCATAGATGGCGGCCGCAATGCCGCCTGCGGCAAGACCCGCCACCGCGCCCGCCGTGCCCGGATTTTCCGGCGCCCCCTGACGGACCGAATAGAGGATGGCGGCAAGCGGCGCGATCGAAAGCGTCGGCACGAAGAACAGGCAGAAGGCGGAAAAATGCCCCTCCATCCTCGCCGCCCAGTCCGCCTGCGGCACGACGAAGAGCTCGGTCGCAATACCGGCGATCAATACCACCAGCGGCAGGATGAGTGTCAGGGCCGCGGAGCGCAAGGACAGGCCGGGTTTGCCGATCCGGAAGGCAAGGCGGGTGGCCGTCACGGCGATCAGCAGGGTGGTGCCCAGCTTGAAGAGGACGCGCGGCGTCTCGATCATCTCGGCCATATTTCTGCGGATGCCGATGGTGGAGATGAGAAGTGCGGCTGAAATCACCACGCTGATGGCAAGCGCGATCATGAAGACGCGACCGAAGCGGATGCGGACGCGCGCATCCTTTGCCAGCATGTTGATCAGGTCATCCGTTTTCACGCGTATTGCTCCGATAGAGGGCCGCCAATCCCTTGAGCGCCCTGTGCAGCGCCACTCGCACGGCGCCTTCCGTCATCTGTAGCCGCTCGGCCGTTTCGCGGATGCCGGCGCCGCCGAGCGAAATGGATCGCACGATTTCGCGCTGCGGGTCGCGCAGGCCTTCCAGCATGCGGTCGACATCGATGCGGTCGGCGCCATCCTCCTGGTGGTCGGCTTCGAGCGTCTCCATCACATCCTCGATCGGGACCGAGACATGGCGGCCGCGCCGGCGCAGGCTGTCGATCAGCTTGTTGCGCACGATCGTCGAGAGCCAGGGACCGATGGGGCGGGAAATATCCCAGGTCCCGCGCTTCAGGTGCACTGCCAGCAGAACTTCCTGCACCACGTCTTCCACCTCGCTCGGCGGGGCACCGAACTGGTCGCAGCGCCTGCGCGCAATCGAACGCAGATAAGGTGTCACGGCCTTCAGGAAACGGTCATAGGCCGTTGCGTCGCCGGCGATCGCCGCGCGCATCCAGGCCGCCCATTCCTCTTCGCGGGCCGAATATTTCATCCGCTACTCACCTCTACGCACGGAGCCACGTGTTTGTTACCGTCATCCTGAAAAATTTGATGACGCGGCGCGTGAGGCAGAGCCGGCGTCGGCGCCTATTGAGCGCATCGGCGGGCAAACGGCAAGAGTGGTGCGGCAACAAAGCGCAAAAGCCGCCCGGCGCGATGAGGAGCCGGGCGGTTGATCATGTCGATGGCTGACGTCGAGTGTTCTAGCTTTTGGCAGTGCCTGACATCCGCACGATCAGATAGTCGAGCGACAGGCGGCCGGGCCCGTAGCGCATGATGGCAAGGGCCATTGCCGCCCAGGTGATATGGATCGGCCAGCCATCGGGCACTGTCAGTTCGACGATCAGGGTCATGAACAGCAGGCCGAGACCGGCAAAGCGGGTAGCAAGACCGAAGACGAGCAGCGTCGGAAAGGTGATCTCGCCGCAGCCGGAAAGGAAGGCCATGACCGCGGGCATCGGGAAGGGATAGGGGCCACCCGGCAGGTGCAGCATGAATTCCTGGGTGAAGAGATCGATTGCCGTATCGTTCAGCTGCAGGAAGCCATCCCATTTCAGGATGCCGGAACGCCAGAAGGGAACGGCAAGCGCCACGCGGATGACGGCCTGGACGATATCGGGCTGGGCGACGGCCCGGACAAGTCCGTCGGCCGTCGCCACCAGCCTCGCCAGCGGGGAGAGAGCGCCGTTGCGAGGCTTGTTGTGGGCATTGGAGTCAAGCATATCAGACATTGGAATTCTCCAGTTCGATCGCGGAAAAAGCGCCGGCTGCGATCGTCTCGCCGATGGCGGCGGACAGATCGAAGGCAGGCCAGGCGTCGAGGCCGGCTGCCACGGCTGCGGCAAGGCATTCGCGCGAGAGCAGCGCATTGAAGAAGGCGGCTCCGCCCGGCGGCAGGAGGCGTACTGTGACTTCGTCATCGATACGGGTGATCAACCCGTCCTCGGGGTGATTTTCGACGCGGGTAACGGGATCCGTGCCGCGATTCATGGCAAAGATGGTGACGGCCGGATAGGCGGATGAAACCAGCCGCGTTGCCGGATGCGGACGAAATGTTACGCCGCCCAGTTCTTCCTGCGGCACGGCGGCGAGTGTTTCGGCCGTCAATGCAGCCGCATCGGCGGCGTGATAGGCATCCAGCCAGGCGCGCTCGATGCGCGCCACGTCCGAAAGCCAGGGCATTTCCTGCGCATATTCGTAGCGGTCGATGAAGTCGGGAAAGTCACGTCCGTATTCGAACAGCAGCCGCGAGGAGGGCGGCGTCTCGCGCACATGAAAGCGGGCCATGGCGCGGAAGAAATCCGGCCCGGTGATACGCTCGACCGCCGGGAAGATCGACGACAATGCGGCAATCAGGCTGACGGTGACATTGTTGCGATAGACATTGTATCGCTTCTCCGCCCGTTTGCCGCGCGGGCCGGTGACCAGAGCGGGCGCCGGGGCATCCGGATTGAGCAGCGTGGCGGAGAACTGCCCGGCGAAATCTGGCAGCATTGGCCGGATCGGCACGATTTCAGCCGATCGCATGGGCAGTTCCCCTGTTATTGGCATGGCGATCCAGAATGGCTTGCGCAGCCAGGGCCTCGGCGCGCAACACCGGCCAGTCGGGGATCTTGCTGTCCCATTCGATCAGGGTCGAGATCGGCCCGCATCTGGCAATGACGATCTCGTAAAGCTGCCAGACGGCATCGGCGACCGGGCCGTCATGGCTGTCGATCAAGAGCAGCTCGCCCTCGTCATCCTCCTGTTCGGCGTGGCCGGCGAGGTGGATCTCGCCGACCTGAGACAGCGGGAAGTCACGCAGATATTCCAGCGCCGAAAAGCCGTGATTGGTGGCGGACACGAAGACATTGTTGATGTCGAGCAGCAGGCCGCAGCCGGTGCGCCGCGCGATCTCGCGAATGAAATCCGTCTCGCTCATCGAGGATTCCGCAAAGAGCACGTAGGTAGATGGGTTTTCCAGCAGGATCTGCCGGCCGATCGCGTTCTGCATCTCGTCGACGTGGTCGCAGACATGGGCGAGTGTCGCACCGGTATAGGGCAGCGGCAGCAGGTCGTTCAGATAGGTATCGACATGCGTCGACCAGGCGAGATGCTCTGAAATCAGCGCCGGCTCATAGCGGTCGACGAGGTCCTTGAAACGCCTGAGGTGTAGCTTGTCGAGCGGCTGCGGGTCGCCGAGCGACATGCAGACGCCGTGCAATGAAATCGGGTGGTCGCGGCGCACTCTTTCGAGTGCGCGATGCGGCGGGCCGCCGGCGCCCATGTAATTCTCGGCATGGATCTCGAAGAAGCCTTGGGGGCCGGATATGGCCGAGATCGCCGCAAGATGCTCCGGCTTGAAGCTGGTGCCGGCCACGCCGGCAAGCTGATATGTCGGAAAGCGGAGGGTGCTCTCCGTCTCCATGGGAAGGTTGGACGCCTTGTCGACGTTTTTCATCTTCGCCTCCGCTTTCCTTTATCCTGGTCTGATTGCGGGCGGCTTAGATGTCGCGCGTCAGCGGCTTCAGCGAACCGTGACGGCCACCTGGAATATCGAGCGAGGCGCAGGTTCCGCCCTGGACGAATTTCCACGAATTGCCCTGGAAGTCTTTCACCGAAGTTCCCTGGCAGGTCGTGCCCGGGCCGGCGGCGCAATCGTTCTGACCCTTGAGCGCAACGCCGTAGCACTTCTCCTTGTGGGCGGCGGTTGCAGCAGCAGCTTCAGCCTTGGTCAGCGGGGCGGCACTGGCCATCGTGGCAAGAGCTGACGTGATCGCGCCGGCAAGAAGGGCGGTGCTGATGGAAGTCTTCAACATTGGTAGTCTCCGTTGCTTGAAACGCCCCTGTTTCAGCGGGGCACGTCGATGTATTCGCAACGGGAAAGCGGGTTGTTACAGGCGTGGCGGTAACGAAGGCGTGATGTTGTTTTGGGGTGCTGGAAGGGTGCTTCGCCGCAACGGAATCGTTTTGCGGGGCGCAAGGATGATGCTTATGCTGGTGCAATCATCAGTTCGATCCCAGTTTGCGGTCAGGCTCCTATATGTCGGTCAAACCTCGAAACGTGCTGTTTGTCTGCAGCCAGAACAAGCTCAGAAGCCCCACTGCCGAACAGGTGTTTTCTACGCGCGAGGACATCGAGGTATCGTCGGCAGGAACAAACAACGACGCCTGCAATCCGCTCGATGCCGAACAGGTGGAGTGGGCCGACATCATCTTTGTGATGGAGAAGGCGCATCGTGGCAAAATCACCCGCAAATTCCGCAAGTCGCTGAACGGCAAGCGCATTATCTGTCTCGACATTCCCGATGACTACGAATTCATGGATCCGATGCTGGTCAGCCTATTGGAGCGCAAGGTTCCCAGATATCTGTGAACCGACTGATCTGGTCGGACATCCAGCAGTGCTGCTGCGCTCTACATATCTCCGGCGATATCGAACACGAGCAGACCGGGGGCTTCGAGTGGGAGCTGTGCGACAACGTCTCCCGCAGGGTTCAACACAGCCGTCGGTCCCCAGGAAATGCGTCCCTCGCGTTCGCCCGTCACGTCGGCGGAGATGAGCCACAGGCCGGTTTCCCGGCAGCGCTCGCCTCTGGCGGCGTTGTGCACGTCCCGGAATTTTTCGGCATTGGCGCGCGGCATCATGTTGTTGGCGCAGCAGACGAGGAGGGATGCGCCTGTGAGTGCGACCTTGCGGGCAGCCTTGGGGAAGCCGGTATCGTAGCAGATATTGATGCCGAAGCGCAGGCCATCGACCGTGAAGACGGGTGTCTCGGCGCCCGGCTGGAAGAAGCTTTCTCCCTTGAGCAGGTGCGCCTTGCGATATCGGCCGATCAGCGTGCCTTTTTCGATGACGACGGCGGTGTTGAACAGCGCTTCGCCTTCAGCCTCGATCATGCCCATGACGATCATGGGGCCGGCATCGGCGAGCCGGCTCATGACGGCGGCGAATGCCGGGGATCCGAGATCCATGGCGGCTCGTCGTGCCGTTTCGGGCTCAGTCAGATAGCCCTGCAGAAAACCTTCGGGAAAGATGAGGAGGCGGGCGCCTTCCGCTTCGGCCTGACGGATCATATCGAGAGCGCATGTCAGGGCGGCCTCGACATTTTCGCGATATTCCAAGGTCTGGGCGGCGGCGATGCGGACGGTTTTCATTCCGGGTTCCGGTTGTTCTCGCAATTATCCGTATCCGAGCAGGCGAGCATCCGTCCACCATGATCGCCACTTCCCATGCCGAGGCCGAAGAGATCGTTTCCGCGCTGTCGGGCGGAGCGGATGAGTTGACCGCGATCGGCAGCCACCCATCTATCGGTCGGAGTTTCGAAGGTTTAAGATTTCCACGGGGAAGGCGGGATAAGGCTGCGGGGATGGATCGGCTTGATGCCATGCGCGTGTTGCTTGCCGTTGTCGATGCCGGCAGCCTGTCGGCGGGCAGCAAGCGGCTGAATGCGCCGCTGCCGAGCGTCAGCCGCAAGGTGGCCGAGCTGGAGCGGTCGCTCGGCGCCAGTCTCGTCATCCGCACCAGCCGGAAACTGCAGCTCACCGATGCCGGGCGCGACTATGTGGAGGCGGCGCGCAAGATCATTGCCGATATGGAGGAGGCGGAGCGCCGGGCTTCCGGCGAATATCAGCGGCCGCGGGGAACGCTGACGATCACCATGCCGGTGGAATTCGGCAATCGTTATGTGCTGCCGATCGCGCTGGATTTCATGGCCGAGCATCCGGAGGTTTCGCTGAACCTGCTCTCGCTCGATCGCACCGTTCATCTCGTCAGCGAACAGGTGGATGTCGCCATCCGGCTGGGGGCGCTGGCGGATAGTTCGCTCTATGCCGTCAAGGTTGCCGAGTTTCGGGTTCTGACCTGCGCGAGCCCGGATTATCTCAGGCGTTGCGGGTGTCCGCAGCATCCGGGCGATCTGCCCGATCATGACGGGATCATCTTCAACAGCAGGACATTCTTCTGGACCTTCGATATCGATGGCCGGCCGGTGGAGGTGGTGCCGCGCCATCGCATAGAGGTCAATACGGCGGCAAACTGCGTTGCCGCCGCCGTCGGCGGAGCCGGTATCGCCAGGCTTTTCGATTACCAGATCCCCGGCGAACTTGCCTCCGGTTCGCTCGTGCCTGTACTTGATGGTTACACTGGCGGGCCGCAGCCGATCCATATCGTCTATTCGCGCCAGGGCTTCCTGGCGCTCAAGGTGCGCTCCTTCATCGACTGGACCCTGCCACGGCTGCGCGAAGCCTGCCGGAGCTATGGTTCAATCCAGTAAGGCACGGATTTCGGCGACAACGCGTTCTGGCGCCTGCAGATGCGGATAGTGGCCGATGCCGGGCAGGACGTCGAACGGCGCGCCGGTCCTTTCGGCAAATTCTGCGCCCATGCGGCTGTCGATATAGATGTCCTTTTCGCCCCAGATCACCTTTACCGGCGTCCGGAGCCTGCCGAGGTTTGCTTCCAGAAGATCCTGGTCGCGGGTGAAGGCCGCGTAATAGTGGTAGAAGGCATCGGCGGAAGTGAGGGCGCCGTTGCTCCAGCCGCGGACCATGTCTTCCTTCACGCCGGCAGCGAGATCGAACTGCTCGTCCTCTGCCAGACCGCGCCTGTAGACGTTTTGAAGGATCTCGTCGCTCGTCTGGTTCATGACGGCGCGGGTAAGGGACGCCGCCGGCTCGCTCTTCAGGTTCTGCAGTCGCTCATGCATATAGGCCGGCCGGTTGAAGGGGGCGAAGTCGCCGACGATAATGCGCCGTGCGATATCGGGCTCGTCGAGTGCCAGGAGCAGGGTGGGCAGGGCGGCGATATCGGCGGCATAGATGGTCAGCTTCGAGCGGTCGATGCCTGACTTGTCGATATAGGCCTTCAGCACATCGGCATAATCACGCGGCGAATAGGAGAAGTTTTCGGGCCGCGACGACAGGCCGTATCCCGGCCAGTCGAAGGCGTGCACTTCGAATTCGTCGCCAAGCGCGGCTGCAATGTCGCCCCAGACGGCAGCGGTTTCGGGAAAGCCATGCAGGAAGAGCACGATACCTTTCGCGGCCGGATTATGCACGACGAACCGCCTGAGGGTGATATCGCCGCTGATGGCAATGGTGCCAGCTTCGGGCTTTGCGGCTGCAATCGCGCCGGCGCTTGCGGGTGTCAGTGTCGCGCCTGTGATTGCGGCTGCGGCGAGCAATGCTCCAACTGACGATGTCATCATGTCCGTTGTCCTTCTCTCCGGCGGCCGTGCTGGCTGTTGTTGAGCCTCGTGGTCGCGACCGGGTGAATTCTCGATGACAAGGATCGTGCATCGCGCCTGGCGCCGGTAGAGCGCATCGGTGAGAGCCTGCCTCTCACTTTCCCGCAGTACCGGATGATCCGTCCACGCCGTAAATCGTCTCCATCCGCGGCGCCGGGGAATGGCCCGCGTCCAACGCAGGCAGCAGGCAGAGGCCGTGCTGTCGCATGAAAGGATGATGAGACATGAACGACATGACCGTAAATCTGAAAACTGCCGAGCCTCAAAGAGTGCGCGGCCTGCCGGGTCACTCGACCGTCGGCACCAATAATCTCGAGGCTGCGGCCGAATTCTACGACAGGCTGATGGCCGTCTTCGGCATTGGCCGGTTTCTGGTCCAGCCCGGCAGGGCCGTCTATTACGGCGAGCGCACGCTGGAATTCGGCGTGATAAAGCCCTTCGACGGCCGGCCGGCCAATGTCGGCAATGGCGGCATGGTGGCTTTCGAGGCACGCTCCCGCGCTCAGGTGCGCGAAGTCCATGCAACCGCGCTGCAGGCAGGCGGTTCGGACGAGGGCGCGCCGGGGCCGCGCGGGGAGAACGGCGAGGGGCCTTACTGCGCCTATTTCCGCGACCCCGAGGGCAACAAGTTCCTGGTTTACCGGGCCGGGCCTGACGAAGCCTGAGATCGCTTCCGGTCCATTTCAGGCGCATGATGTCAGGCGTCTGAAATGTGGCCGCGAACCTTCCGATGGAATGGAGGCATGTCATGAAATCAGGGCAATCAATCGAGACATTGAAGATGTCACGGCGTTCGCTGCTATTTGCAGGCGCGGCGGCCGGGGTTGCGGCGACGTTTGCTTCGGTTGCGGCTGCGGCCGATCCCGTCGCGGCGGAAGCGCCGGCCGGCGAAATCCGGGCGTTCCGGGCCAATATCCCCGAGGCGGCACTTGCCGATCTCAGGCGCCGGCTTGCCGCCACCCGCTGGCCTGACGGGGAAACCGTGCGTGACCGTTCGCAGGGTGTGCAGCCGGAGCGGCTGAAGGCACTCGTGGACGAGTGGCAGTCTTCCTACGACTGGCGCAAGGCGGAGCAGAGGCTGAATACCTTTCCGCAATTCATGACAGGCATAGACGGGGTGGATATCCACTTCATCCATGTGCGTTCCCGCCATGAGAACGCCCTGCCGCTGATCATGACGCATGGCTGGCCGGGATCGGTGTTCGAGCTGATCGACGTGATCGGCCCGCTGACCGACCCGACCGCGCATGGCGGTACGGCCGGCGATGCCTTCCATCTGGTGATCCCGTCGATCCCCGGCTTCGGCTTCTCCGGCAAGGCCTCGGAAAAGGGCTGGAACCCGCAACGCATCGCGGCCGCCTGGGACACGCTGATGAAACGGCTCGGCTATACGAGCTATGTCTCGCAGGGCGGCGACTGGGGCGCGATCATCAGCGATGCGCTGGGGCGGCAAGCGCCGGAGGGACTGCTCGGCATTCACGTCAACAGGGTCGAGCGCGCCACAACCTTTCCCCCTGACGCCGCTCAGGCGCTGATGAGCGGTGCGCCGGCGCCCGACAGCCTGTCACCGGAGGAGAAGGTGATCTTCGCAGAAGCCCGGGATTTCCTCGCCAATGGCTTCGGTTATGCCGCAATCATGGGAACGCGGCCGGAAACGATCGGCTACGGGCTTGCGGATTCTCCCGTCGGGCTTGCGGCCTGGCTCTATGACAAGATTGCCGACTGGGTGTTTACCCGCGGAGATCCCGAACTGGCGCTCGGCCGGCAGGCCATTCTCGACAATATCACGCTCTATTGGCTGACCAATACCGGGCCTTCGAGCGGGCGCATTTACTGGGAGAATGTCGCAGGGGGAGCGAAGCTGGAACCGGTCAAGGTTCCGGTCGCCGTCACGGTCTTTCCCGGCGAGGTCTACCGCCCGCCGCGGCACTGGCTCGCCAGGGCCTACCCGCAGCTGATCTATTACAATGCGGCTGAAAAGGGCGGGCATTTCGCCGCCTGGGAGGAGCCGGAACTCTTCGCCGGGGAGGTCCGGGCCGCGTTCAGGACATTGCGCTCCTAGAAGATCGCATTTCTCCACATGGATGGGGAACATCGGGCTTTTTCGTCCGTTTGCGGAGAGGAAAACCTGGAGGAGGAATCCCGATGAGCAATCTCCGCAATGACAGCGCTCCCGCATTCTCAGGCGGCGGGGGCCACAGTACGCTCAGTGCCTTCTTCGACAGCCGTGACGACGCCGAGCGTGCGATCGACCGGCTGAAGAACCTCGACATCAGCAATGTCCGAATGATGCCGGGATATGAAGCCGACGGCGACAAGGCCGGCGTTGCCGGGGACGACCGTGGCGGCTTCTGGTCGAAGCTGGAGGACTGGCTTTTCCCTGACGAGGACCGGTCGGTCTATGCCGAGGGCCTGCGCCGTGGCGGCTTTCTTATCTCGGTCGAGGTCGACGACGCGACCTACGGCATCGCCCACGATATCCTCGATGACGAAGGCTCAATCGACATGGATGAACGTGCCGACCTCTGGCGCGCCGAGGGCTGGAACACGAGCAAGTCGAACGAGGCTTTCGCAACATCGCAATATGATGCAAGCAGGGCTCGCGAGGCGGATGAGGCCGAGCGGGCGCGGCAGGCGCGTGCCGCACAGGACGACGTCTTTGCCGCCGATGCCGCAGGCGTTGCCGACCCGGCGATGCCTGCCGGACACTACACCCGCCGGCTCGATCCCAACTCCCCGCGCGTCCGCGCCTATGATCTCGACGACGAGGCGCCGCTCGATCAGGATCTGCGCGACGACATCGCGCCGACAGGACATCACCGCACGGTGGAAGAGTCCCAGGAGCGCGCGGAACGCGAGCTTCGCCAGGCTCAGGATATCGACGGGATGCGGCAGGACCAGACGCTGCCGCGGGGCCGATAGCGATTATAAATCAGTGATGCATTGACATAAGGGCGCGCCGTTTCAGCGGTGCGCCTTTAATGCGCCGTGCCGTCCACGATGACGTGGTCGTGATCCCTGGAGCATTTCTCGATGCGGGCGTGGATCTTGTAAACCTCGCGCAGCATATCGACGGTCACGACGTCGCGCGGTTCACCGCAGGCACGCATGCGACCGTTCTGGATGATCAGAACCTTGTCGGCGAAGCGCAGCGCCTGGTTCAGATCATGGATGGCGATCAGCACGATCATGCCGCGCTTGCGGGCCTGTCGCTGCATGAAATCCAAGACTTCCACCTGGCGGTGAAGATCGAGCGCGCTGGTCGGCTCGTCCATCAGCATGATTTCGGGCTCACGCACCAGCGCCTGGGCGATGGAGACGAGCTGGCGCTGGCCGCCGGAGAGTGCGCCGAGATCGCGAAAGGCGATCGCCTCGATGTTGAGCGCCTTCATGATGTCGTCGATCAGCCGCAGTTCCTGATCGCTGACGCCCCAGGAGTGACCCTGCTTGCGAGCAAGCAGGATGGATTCATAGACCGTCAGCACGGCATTGGCCGACGTATCCTGCGGCATGTAGCTGATGGCGTTTTTCGTCCTGGCGCCCTCGACCAGCACGTTTCCCGGGCCCTTCAGCAGGCCGGTGATGCGCTTGAAGAGGGTCGATTTGCCGGCGGCGTTCGGGCCGATGACGGCGATGAGTTCGCCGGCATTCATCTTCGGCGTGGTCACGTCTTCGACGAAGAGCTTGCGGCCGTGATAGGCGCCGACCGACTGCAGCTGAAGCGCTACCATGAGCGGCTCCTGTTCGAGAGGATGAGCGAGAAGAAGAAGGGTACGCCGACGAGTGCGGTGATGATGCCGATCGGGAAGACGACGCCCGGAATGATCGACTTGGAGACGATCGAGGTGACCGACAGCAACAGCGCGCCCGAAAGGATCGAGCCCGGCAGGAAGAAGCGCTGATCCTCGCCGAGGATCATGCGGGCAATATGCGGGCCGACGAGGCCGACGAAGCCGATCGTGCCGACGAAACTGACGGGCACGGCCGCCAGCAGCGAGATGATCAGCATCGTCTCCAACCGGATGCGGCGGACATTGACGCCGAAGCTTGCCGCCTTGTCCTCGCCGAGGCGGATCGCCGTCAGCGCCCAGGCATGGCGGGCAAAGAGCGGGAGCGCAAAGAGCAGTACGGCAAGGGTGATCCAGATCTTCGGCCAGGTGGCCTTGGTGAGGCTGCCCATGGTCCAGAAGACGACGGCCGAGAGCGCCTGTTCGGAGGCGAGATATTGCAGGAAGGCGAGAGCCGCATTGAAGGTGAAGACAAGCGCGATGCCGAGCAGCACCACCGTCTGCACCGAGACGCCGCGCGCCTGCGAGATGAAATGGATGAAGAGGGTTGCGACCAGCGCCATGATGAAGGCATTGACCGGCACGAGCAGGCCGGCGGCAACGGGCAGGATCGGCACGCTGGTGACGATCGCGAGTGCTGCGCCGAAGCTTGCGGCGGCGGAAATGCCGAGCGTGAACGGACTTGCCAGCGGATTGGCAAGGATCGTCTGCATCTGCGCCCCCGCGACCGAGAGCGAGGCACCGACGACGATCGCCATGACGGCGACCGGCATGCGGATATCCCAGACGACGGCGCGGACCTGCGCCGAGACGGCGTCGGGATCGAAGAGGGCCGTCACGACCTCGTCGAGACCGTAGCGGGCCGGCCCCCAGGCGAGATCGACGGCGAAGGACAGGCAGAGCGCTGCCGTCATGGCGACGAGGATCAAAAGCTTGCGGCGGGCGAGAGCGCGGTAACGCGCCCTGCCTTCCTCGGCTTCGATCGGCATAGCGGCGATCTCTGCCATTGGCCTTACTTTCCGGCCTTGGCGTCGACCCAGTAACCCGGCTGATACGCGACGGGCAGGAACTTCTCGTGGAATTCCTTGAAGGTCGCATCCGGATCGAGATCGGCGAAGAGGTCCGGATGGAACCACTTGGCCATCTGCTGTACGGCGACGAACTGGTAGGGGCTCGTGTAGAACTGGTGCCAGATCGCGTGAACATTGCCATCGGCAACGGCCTTGGAGCCGGTGAAGGCCGGGTTCTGCACGAGTGCATCGAGCGCCTTGCGGCTGTCGTCGATGGTGGCGGCAGCGGCCGGGCCGACATTGACGTAGTCCTTGGCGTCCTTGGTCTGGCTCCAGTTCGAGCCGGTGACGACGACGACGTCAGGATTGGATGCGACGACCTGTTCGGCATTGATCGAGCCGGTATAGCCGGGCAGGAAATCGGAGCCGAGATTGTGGCCGCCGGCCCAATCGACCATCAGGCCGAAATTGTCGGGACCGAACGTGCCGCAGCACTCGACGAGGCCGGCGGCGCGATACATGAAGACGTTGGGCTTCTTGGGATTGGCTTGCTTCAGCTTGTCGGTGACGCGCGCCATCTGCTCTTTCCAGTAGGCGGCGACGGCTTCGGCCCGGTCTTCATGGCCGAAGAGCTTGCCGAGGATTTCCAGGCTCGGCTCGGTATTGGCGAGGATGTGTTCGCGGAAATCGATATAGACGATCTTCACGCCGATCTTGTTCAGCATGTCCTCGAGCTTCACCTCGTCGGCCGCCTTCTTGTTGCCGATCGGCAGCAGCATGACGTCGGGGTGAAGGGCGACGACGGTCTCGGTCTGCAGCGTGCCGTCCGTCAGGTTGCCGAGGAAGGGCAGGTCCTTACCCCTAGGGAATTTCTCGACATAGGCGTTGAAGCCATCCTTGTCGGTGGTCCAGAGATCGTTGCGCCAGCCGACGATCTTGGCGAAGGGATCATCCTTCTCGATCGGGGCGACGGCATAGAGCATGCGGCCTTCGCCGAGGATCACACGCTCGACCGGCTTGTCGAAGGTGACCTCGCGGCCAGCCACATCCTTGATGGTGAAGGGCTCGGCCATAGCCTGGAGTGGCAGAATGGTTGCAACTGCAACTGCGGATAGTCTAAGCAAACTCAAAATATTCAACTGGAAACTCCCCCGGTCCTTGGTAATGTCCCGAGGCATAGAAAAACTGACTTTCGGAATCAAGTTTTATGTTTTAGAGCATTTCCAAAGTAGTACGGCGCCTGGGTGCAGATAATGAACACGATGAACACAAATTACTCTATTCGCGATGAAATCCGGGACTTCTGGTCTGAACGCGCAGCGACATTCGACGAGAGTGTAGGCCATGAAATCTTTTCCGAAGCCGAGCGCGCCGGCTGGCAGCGGTTGATCCGCAAGCATCTCGGCGAGGGGCAGGGGCGGGCAGCGCTCGATCTTGCCTGCGGCACGGCTGTCATTTCGCATCTCATGCATGGGGCGGGTTTCAAGGTGACGGGGCTCGACTGGTCGGATGCGATGCTGGCGCAGGCGCGCGCCAAGGCCAACAAGCGCGGCACCGATATCCGCTTCGTCTCGGGGGACGCGGAAAACACAATGGAGCCGAAGGATAGCTACGACGTGATCACCAACCGGCACCTTGTCTGGACGCTGGTCGATCCGGCCTCGGCCTTCCGGGAATGGTTCTCCGTGCTGAAGCCCGGCGGCAAGGTACTGATCGTCGACGGCAACATGGGCAAGGAGACCTGGGTCAAGAGCCTGCAGAAAGTCTGGACGAAGCTGACGGGCAAGGCGCCGGCAAGCCACATGAAGCCCGAGATGATGGCCCGTCACCAGGCGATCCGCTCGCGTGTCCATTTTTCCGACAAGATGCCGGCCGAAGCGATCGTCGAACTGCTGCGCCAGGCGGGATTCGACAATATCGTCGTGGACCGCAAGCTTTCGGACATCCATTGGGCGCAGGCGCGCAAGATGCCCTTCCTGCGTGGGCTCGAGCGCATGGTACAGGACCGTTTTGCGATCTGCGCGACGAAGCCGCTGGCCTAGGTTTTGGCGGGGGGCGGTCGCGATCAGCATCGCGACCCAGACGCTGGAATCGGCCGCCTCGCCGGAGGCGTTTTACGCAGCCCTCGTCGGCCGGCTTAAAGCCATGTCGCGGACCTACGGCCTGCTTTCACGCGAGAATTGGAAAGAGGCGTCGGTGCAAGAGCTGATTAGCCAGGAACTGACGCCATTCGGCACCGATAGGGTCACGCTCGACGGCCCGGAATACAAGCTCATTCCGCCACGCGGGCTTGCGCTTGGAATGGTCATCCATGAGCTTGCGACCAATGCTGCCAAATACGGGCCTTGAGTAATGGCGAGGGGCACATAGATATCCGCTGGCAGCTCGGGAATCACTCCTAAATCCTCGACTGGAGCGAATGCGGCGGTCCGGCAGTCAGGGAACCGCAGGCGGACGGTTTTGGCATGTCGCTGATGCAGCGGGAGATCGGCTACCGGCTTGGCGGACAGGTTGAAACTAATTTCGCTCCCGGTGGTTTAGCCGTCAGTCTCTCGTTCCCGCTCAGCTAGCGGCCAGGTGGAGTGAGCCATTGAAATCCAGCTTTCCCAGGAGTTCCCTCTTTGCAGGAAAGCGGGTGCTTGTCGTCGAGGACGAATTTCTGCTCGCAGAGGAAACCCGCAGGGAGCTTGTCAAGCTCGGTGCGGTCGTGATCGGTCCGACGCCACGCGTCGACGATGCGCTTTTCTTGATCGAAGAGGAGCAGATCGATGCCGCAATCCTTGATGTTTTTCTGTCCGACGCGCGGGTCTTTCCCGTGGCAGAACGGCTCGAAGAGCTCGGCATACCTTTCGTTTTCGCCACCGCGTATGACCCATCCATCATTTCGGAGCGGTTTGGTGGCTATATTCTCTGCGACAAACCGATAGAGCTGGAGAATATCGCTCAGGGCCTTTTCGGATCGCCGGTATCGGATGCGTGATGATTGCGGACCGGTGCGGCATTTTGATCGGTCTTGCGCCAAAACCGGTCCCGGCGGGATGGATGGCTGCAGTTTGCAATTCTATTTTAAGGGACATAGTGCAGCAGGTGATGGCCGACTGCCGGCGAAGCTTCGCGTTCAAGAAAGTGCGCGCACGGGAGCTTGGGGCGGGCAAGGGCATACCAACGCCGCGAAGGCCAGCTGCAGGTCGCTCAGGCCGTAGTTTGTCCAATTCGAACTTGCCTGGAGAGATCCGTTGACGTCGATACCAGCCGCAATGCGCTCCGCCACTGATGCGGCGGAGGTTCTGACCGTCGAAGCCATTGTGGAAAATCGCCTTTACGCGCTCGCCCTGAAGGATGCGGCGCTGAAACTCATCGCCATGCACGACGCCGCGCCCCGTATCGTGCGCTATACCGCCGACATGAAACGATGGTTGCTGACCCAGTCAATTCTGGCCTTTCATTTTCGGCGTGTCACGTCGCCATCCCACCCAGGCCTGACGGCTGCCAACCTGAAGGCCCTCATCGCCGAGAGTGACATTGCCTCCAAGAACACGGTATTCGCGCATCTGGCCGAGATGCGCAATTACGGCCTCCTGGTCGATGTTCATGAACGCGCGGACAAGCGCGCTCGCCCGCTCAGAATTTCCGAAACTGCCGAAACCCTGATTCGGGAATGGTTCGACGAACATCTGAAATCGCTCGACATGCTCGATCGGGGCACCCGGTTCCAGCGATCATCGGCCGATCGGCGCTTGCTGTGGTATGCGCAGCCGAGAATGTCGGAGAGCCTCTTTCACGACCCGAACTGGGCCAGCCCTCCGCAAAGCGTGGATACTTTCGTTCGAACCGCTTCCGGCAGCAACATCCTGCACGACCTGATGTCTCGATTGCCGACGGAAAAGGAGCTGGAAACGCGCATGTCCATCGGGCCTTTGCGCGTCGGAGAATTCTCCAAGCGCTACGCCATCTCCCGAACCCACGCGCGGCGCCTTTTCGAGCGTGCTCAGGTGCTCGAAATTGCCGGATGGGACGCTTCCGGCGACCGCGGCGATTTCTGGATCTCGGCAGAGCTGGTCCGCGATTATCGGTATTGGCAGGCGGTCAAGTTTGCGGCCATCGACGAAGCGTTCGAATGGGCGCGTTGTCATGTGCCCGAGCAGGCTGGCGAGCAATAGGGGTTCAAGCTCTCCGGCGTCGGCGCAATTACTGCCCGCCGCTGCCGCTAACCCGACGCACCCTCTTCAATCTCTTCCGGAATGAAACCACCCGTCTGGCGCCGCCACAGGCGCGCGAACAGCCCGTCGCCTTCGATCAGCTCTTCCGGCCTGCCTTCCTCGACGATGCGGCCGTGGTCGAGCACGATGATGCGGTCCATGCTCGATATGGTCGACAGGCGGTGGGCGATGGCGATGACCGTCTTGCCTTCCATCACCATGTTCAGACGCTCCTGGATGGCGGCTTCGGATTCGCTGTCTAGAGCCGAGGTGGCCTCGTCGAGCACCAGGATCGGGGCATTCTTGAGGAGTACGCGGGCGATCGCCACGCGCTGGCGCTGGCCGCCCGAGAGTTTTATGCCGCGGTCGCCGACATAGGCTTCGTAGCCCGTGCGGCCTTCGCTGTCGGCGAGATCGGCGATGAAGAGATCGGCGCTTGCCATCTTCGCCACATCCTCGATCTCTTCCTGCGTGGCCTCCGGCCGGCCGTAGCGGATATTGTCGCCGACCGAGCGGTGCAGCAGCGCGACATCCTGGGCGATGACGCCGATGGCGCGGCGCAGGCTCGACTGGGTGACCGAGCGGATATCCTGCCCATCGATCCGGATCACGCCGTCCTTGATGTCGTAGAAGCGCAGGAGCAGGTTGGCGAGCGTCGTCTTGCCGGCGCCTGAGAGGCCGACAAGGCCGACTTTCTCGCCGGGACGGACAGTCAATGACAGGTTGTCGATGACGGGCTTGCCGGATTTGTAGGCGAAACCAACGTCGTCGAAGCGGATTTCGCCGTTCGGGACGACAAGGTCCTGCGCATCCGGCCGGTCGGTGATGGTGGGCGGTGTCGTCATGACCGGCATGGCGTCCTTGATCGTGCCGATCGCCTGGAAAATCTGCTGGCCCATCTGCAGGAATGTAAATGTGTGACCGGACAGCCGGTTGAGAACATAAACGGCGGCGGTGAATTCACCGATCGTGACGAAGCCGTCAACGAGCCCGGTAAAGCCGATCGACAGGATGGCCAGCCAGTGCGTCACGTTGAGGACGACGACGATGACCTCCGCTGTCCGATAGATACGCTGTTCGCTTTGCTGGGCCTTGATCGCCTTGCCGATGATGCCTCGGATAGTGCCCGCCTCGCTGTCTTCGGCGGCGAATTGTTTCACCATCTGCATATTGGCGTAGAGATCGGTAATGGCGCCGGAAATCAGGCTGCGGCGCTTGGCGGAGCGGCGTGCCCGTTCGGTGAAGACAGGCGCCAGCCTGACGGCGAGCACTACGTTGAGCGTGATCCACACGATGGTCGGCAGCGCAAGCTGCCAGGACAGTGCGCTCAGAAGGATGACGGAGCCGACCATCTGCATGATGAAGCGCGGGATGGACTGGAAGGCCGATATAACCTGCTGCTGGACGGCGGAGGCCACCTGCTGGAGGCGCGAGGCGACCTGGCCGGCATAGAGATCGTGGAAGAAGGCGAGATCCTGTCGCTCCACCGCCCGGTGGCCCTGCCACTGAATGGCAGCCGGCATGCCGATGCCGAGCGTATGCGAATTCAGCGTGTTGACGAGGAAGGAGGCAATAGGGATGGCAGGGAAGAGCATCAGGCCGAGCAAGATCAGCAGCGGCCGGTCATTGCGCAGGAAAGCCGAGGCACCCTGCTGCGTGACGCCATCGACGATCACCGACAGGCCCCAGACGATCGTCAGATTCATGGCCTCGATCGCCATGGTGCAGAGAGCGAGCGCGATCAGGATGCCGCGAAACATCGAGATGAAGTGCAGCAGCACTGTCACCGGCCCTTTCGACGGCAGCGGACGGTAGGGGATATCGAGCGGCCGGATCAGCGTTTCGAAGGGACGGTAGATCGCATCTGAAATCGACATGATCGACTTGAGCCTCTCGGGTGCGGCATCGGGAAGAGGGCGGGCGTATCAGGCGACGCGGGTGGCATGGAATCATCTTCCGGCTGCAATCTCAATCAGAAATTTTGGAAATCTCGAGATCGCGGGGCGAAGTATCAACTCGACGTCCGCACGACGCTGCCTTGCCGGAAGTGCTCGCCGGCAGCGTCGATACCCACCCAATGATGTTTCGATTGCTCGAAGATCGATTTGGCAGGTGCCGGGAGCTCGCTCACGTCGGTCAGGGCTCCCAAAGCCACGCCGATCATGGAGGGCAGGTTGTCGGCTGTCCAATAGACCGAGGAGCCGCAGTTCGGGCAGAAGTAGGAATGCACCTTTCCGCCGCTTGCCGCATCGCGCGTGTATTGCTTGCCGAGACCGGTCACAGTGACGGCTTCGGCGGGATAGAAGGCACCGGCGCCGAAAGGGGCGCCTGTCCGTCGCTGGCATTCGATGCAGTGACAGGCAATCACCGCATGTGGTTTATCCGGCAGCGCCAATCTGAGCGCTCCGCAGCTGCATCGGGCATCGGCCATCGGAAACTCCTGTTTTCGGGGGGATTGAACATCGCGATTTCGGGGAAGGTGCCGGGTGTGGCGCTTGCGAGCGGCGGCGGCACTTTCGAATGTGCCACGAGCGGAGGATCAGCTCAATATGCCCATGACAGGCCATGCTGGAAGCGATCCCCGCCTGGAAAGACGATGCCTGGAGAACAGGCGCCGTTTGCGAGCCTGCGATTGCGCCTCAGCCGCGGCGGGCTGCTTCTATTGCCGCGACGTCAATCTTGCGCATGGTCATCATCGCGTCGAAAGCACGCTTGGCCTCGGCTCCGCCAGCCTGCATCGCTTCCATCAGAACGCGCGGGGTGATCTGCCAGGAGACGCCCCATTTGTCCTTGCACCAGCCGCATTCGCTTTCCTGACCGCCATTGCCGACGATTGCGTTCCAGTAGCGGTCGGTTTCTTCCTGATTTTCGGTCGAGATTTGAAAGGAGAAGGCTTCGCTGTGCTTGATCGAGGGACCGCCGTTGAGCCCGATGCAGGGGATTCCGGCAACCGTGAATTCCACCACCAGCACGTCTCCCTGCTGGCCGGCGGGATAATCGCCGGGGGCACGATGGACGGCGCCGACCTTGCTGTCCGGAAAGACCCCGGCATAGAAGCGGGCGGCCTCTTCGGCGTGTTTATCATACCAGACGCAGATCGTGTTCTTGTGCATTGCGCGTTCCTCCGTCGCTTTCTCCCTGATGGCAGAGACATAAGGGGGAAAGCGTTTTTCTCCAGTCCGGCCGCGCGACAAAACCGCGACCGCTACCCCCAGAACCAGGATTTGCTGACCTCGTTCCTCGCCTCGGAAGGGCTGACGCCGATATCGCGAAGCTGATCATCGGACAGATGGGAAAGGACCTGTCGCTCACGGCGCTTGCTGAAATAGAGGGTAAGGCGCGTCAGGCAGCGCCTGGCGATGCCGCCGCTCGGGGCGCGATCCATTGTTATCGGCAGTTCTACGTCAGTCGCCATCGGGCATCTCCAGCATTCATCTCGGGCGCCTTGAAAATGGACTGGCGAACGCCTGTAAGGAAGCTTATGGTTTTTATGCAATCCATAAGGAATTCTTCTGATGTTGAATCTCGACCAGCTTGCTGCCTTCGTCAGCGTCGTCGATCTCGGGAGTTTCACCGCTGCGGCCGAAAGGGCAGGGCTGACGCAGCCGGCAGTCAGCCTGCAGGTCAAGCTTCTGGAACAGCGGATGGGGGTTCGGCTGATCGAGCGCGTCGGGCGCCGGGCGCAGCCCTCGGCGGCGGGCGTCGAACTGCTTGCCCACGCACGCCGGATCGTCGGCGAATGTGCGGCGGCCGAGGAGGCGATGGCGCCCTACAGGCAGGGGGCGGTGGGGCGCGTGCGGATCGGCAGTGGCGGCACGGCCTCGATCCACCTGCTGCCGCGGGCGATTGCCGCCGCCAAGAAGCGCATGCCGGGTCTGGAGATCGTGGTGCGTGTCGGCAATACCGACGAGATGGTGCGCGATCTCGAAACCAATGCGCTCGATATCGCCGTCGTCACGCTGCCGGCTTCCGGCCGCTCCATCGAGATCGAGCCCTTTTGCGCGGATGAGCTCGTCGCCGTGGCGCCGAAGGGCAGCGCGATGCCGCAGGACGGGCCGACGCCCGACTTCTTCAAGGACAAGACCATGATGCTCTACGACGGCGGCAATACGCGTCGCATGACCGACGACTGGTTCGCTGCTGCCGGCCTCAGGAGCGAACCTGCGATGGAGTTCGGCAGCGTCGAGGCGATCAAGGAGCTGATTGCCGCGGGGCTCGGATGGTCGGTACTCCCCGGCCTTGCCCTGAAGCGCGACCGGGGCCGGTTCGTCACGTCCCCCGTCCAGCCGCCGCTCGTGCGCCAGCTGGGCATCGTGATCCGGCGCGACAAACATCTGACGCGGGGGCTGCGCGAGGTCATGAAATGCTTGCGCGCAGTCGAGACGTAACAGATATGCCCCTAAGCGGCGACCTCGCCGATGAGGTTGCAAGGACCGTGCTGTTCCCTGCTTCCAGCGATGCGAATTACGTGACGGGTGCGGAGCTGACTGTCGATGGCGGCTCGACGCAGATATGCGAGGGCACCCGGCGCTTGTTGACGGGCGCCGGGTCCAGAGAGTTACGCCTGGCCGAGAGCGCTCTGTTCGGTGCAGATCCTGTCGATCAGGGCGTCGAAATCGCCTTTCGGCGGACGGCCCTTCGCGAAGCGCTGCTTGAGGTGCATGATCGGCTCGGCGAGGATCTCGTCCAGGCTTTGGGCGCAGGTGAAGTCGCCGGCAACACTCTTAACCTTGGAATTATCGAAAATCGCAGTCCAGGCCTTGTCGCCGGTCAGCGGGCCGATCCATTCCGGATTATATTTGACGAGCGTGTCTGTCGGCACATGCACGATCTTCGCCTCGACGCCCAGCAATCTGGCGATCGCCTTTTGGATGTGATCCCAGATATGCGCGTGGTCGTTGGTGATGTGGAAGATATCCTGCAGCGCCTTCTGCTTGCCGAACAAGCCGACGAAGGGCACGGCGAAATCGACCGAGCGGGTCAGCGTCCAGGGCGTGTGGCCGTCGCCGGCAACGATGGTCGGCTCGCCGTCCAGCATGCGCCGCGCCATGACATCGCTGTCGCCCATCATGATGGGCAGGCCGGTGCGGACAGTGTGGCTGGGGCGCACGATCGTCCAGGGGAGATTGTTCGCCTTCTTCAGCAGTTCCTCGCAGGCGATCTTGGCCTGGCTGTAGGGCCAGTAGGGGTTGATCGCCGGCGTCTTCTCCTCGGTGATGATGTAGTGGCGGGCCGGCTTTTCGTAGACCGAGGCCGACGAGATGAAGATGTACTGGCCGCAATGGCCGGAGAAGATCTCGATATCGCGGGCGATCTGATCCGGCGTGAAGGCGATGAACTGGGTGACGACGTCGTAATTGGCCTTTGCGAGATCGGCATAGGCCGATGATCCCAGTTCGCCGACGATGGAGGTGACGCCGGAGGGCAGCGGATCGCCCCTGAGGCCGCGGTTGAAGACGCTGACCTGATGGCCCTCAGCGACCGCGCGCTCGACGCAGGGATAGGAAATCTGGCCGGTGCCGCCGATGAAAAGGATCTTCAAAGCCATAAGGGATCTCCGTGTCGGATGGGGCGGGATTATCGATAATCTTCATAGCGCGAAAGAGATGGGACGTCTTCTGCAAAATGGCCGGCATGGTGACGCAGCAGGCGTTCTGCACGGTTTCGCGCTGCGGCGAGGCAAGAGATGGGCCCTGCCTCTTCTCAGGCAAGCGGTTTCGCGCTAGATCTTTCCTGTTGGCACCGTCCATCTCATTCCAACATCGAAGCGCCTCATATCGATCCAGCACCGTCTGAACTGTGAGCGTGGCTTCGCAAGCAGAGGTTATGCGATGAATGAAATCGCTGATCACGGTGTCCGTTTCGGTCGGATTGCCGCTATGATTCCCGTCAAGGACATGGAAAAAGCCTATGGCTTCTACGCCAATGTTCTCGGCTTTCACAAAGTCTTCGAAAATGGAAATCCCGTCGGTTTCATGATCCTGAAGCGGGATGGCGGCGAGCTGCATCTGACCTTGCAGAAAACTCACAAGGCTGCGGACTTCAACGTTGCCCACTTGCTGGTGGACGATGTCGATGCGTTGCATGCGGTTTGCAAGCAGCATGGCGCAAGGATCATCAAAAACCTGCAGAACAAGGATTATGGCCTGCGTGCTTTCGTCTTTGAAGACATCGACGGGAACCGTATCGACGTCGGACAGGTAATCTAAACCCGACATCGGATTCGGGTGGCTATTGAGCCATCCGGATTCGGTGCGCAAGATGCGCGTCGGCTCAGTGGGCGACCATCAGCTTGCCGATCTCCTGCGCAAGTTGATCCTGGGTGTAGGGCTTTCCGAGCTTGGCGACGTCGAGGTCCAGTCCGGGCGGGAGTTCGGCATAGCCGGATGCGATGAGGATCGGCAGGCCGGGGGCGATCGTGCGGGCGGCTTTGGCGAGGTCTCCGCCGGTCATGCCGGGCATGGAGTAATCGGTGATCATCAGATCGAAGTCCGCGCCGCTGCCCAGGCACTCGAGAGCTTCCTTGCCCGAGTGGGCCTCGACCACCTCATGGCCGAGATCGGTGAGCATATCGGCCGAACTCATGGCGATCAGGACATCGTCGTCGACGAGCAATATGCGCTTCGGGCCTGACAGCATGTCCGCGTCTGCGGGCATTGCCTCATCCGGCTCGGCGTGTACGCTGGCCGATGTGGAAACGGGCATCCAGAGTTCGGCCGTCGTGCCCTTGCCGGGCGCGCTTTCCAGTTTCAGGTCGCCCTTCAATTGCAGGGCGAGGCCATGGATCATCGAGAGGCCGAGCCCTGTTCCCTTTCCGAGTTCCTTTGTCGAAAAGAACGGTTCGATCGCCTTCTGCAGCGTTTCCTTGTCCATGCCATAGCCCTGGTCGGCGACGGTCAGGACGACGTAGCTGCCGGCGGCAAGTTCATCGGTCGGCGCAATCTGCTCCGCCTGCTTCAGCGCAATGCGGATCGTGCCCCCGTCCGGCATTGCGTCGCGGGCGTTGACGGCGAGATTGAGAAGGGCCAGTTCGATCTGGTTGGCATCGGCGGACACGAGAGGAAGATTTTCGGGAACCGTGGTTTCGATCACGATGGTGGAGCCGACGGAGCGCTTCAGCAGGTCCGTCATGCCGAGCACGAGGGTGCGCATGTCGACGGGGTCGATATGCAGGTCCTGCCGCCGGGCGAAGGCAAGCAGTCTCTGGGTGAGGGAGGCGCCACGTTTTGCCCCCTGCAGGGCGCCGTCGATCAGGCGGGCGGCCCTGATATCGTTTCCGACATATTTGCGCAGCAGTTCGAGATTGCCGAGCACGGCCATCAGCAGATTGTTGAAGTCGTGCGCAACGCCGCCCGTCAACTGGCCGATCGCCTCCATCTTCTGGGCCTGGCGAAGCTGTTCTTCGGCGCGTTCGCGCTGGCTGACTTCCGCCATGACCACGGCATGGGCCTGTTCCAGCTCACGCGTGCGCTCGGCGACCCTTTCCTCCAGTATTTCATTGATCTGGCGCTGATGTTCCTCCGCCTTCAGGCGCGCGGTGATATCGGCCGACACGCCCACAAGCTTGATGCCCTTGCCGGAGCGGTCCCGGTAGAGCTGTGCCCGGATTTCGGCCCAGTGGACGGAGCCATCCCTCCAGACCGTGCGATATTCGATCGAATAGTCCGCGCCGGTTTCAACGGTCCTGCTCACGGCCGCCTGCATGCGCTCCCTGTCGTCAGAGTGAATGGAACGCTGCAAATCCTCATAGGTGAAGGGTTCTTCGGGACGACGGCCGAAGATGGCCTTGCAGGTCGTCGATGTCGTCAGCACGCCTGAGGCAAGGTCGAGTTCCCATGCGCCCAGCCGTCCGGCTTCCAGCGCGGTCTGCAGCCGGCGCTCGCCTTCATCGAGGGCTTCCATGCGGGAGCGGGCCTCGAACTGTCGTCGCCGTCCGCGCATGGCGGAGCGGGCAACGCTGATGAAGGTGGTTGCGTGGAACGGGCGCTCGATGAAGCTGACATTGCCAAGGACTTCGGAAAGCCTGGCGGCTGCGGGATTGCGTTCCGGACCGCCGCCTCTGTTGGTCAGAATGATGAACGGCAGGTCGGACCAGCTCGGCTGCTCCTCGATCCAGGCGGAGATGGCGCGAAGGTCGGCTGATCGCAACGCCTCCTCGGTGGCAATGGCAAAGGCGACATTGTCATCGAGGCTTTCGACGAAGGAGGGAAGATCCGGCGCCGCTTTTGATTTAATACCCGCTTCCTGCAGAAGCGAAGCGGCAATCTGCGCATCACGCCCGATGGGGGCATGGATCAGGCCGATGGCTTCCCTGTTAGGAATTGTCCCCGTCCTCTTCTGACATTTCGAGAAGCGGCTGTCTTTCGCCGACAAATGTCGGAACGCCGCGAAGCACGCCCTGGAAGCCGGAAAGCGGCTCACCCAGAGTCAATCCGGCACCTGTGATCCGGAATTCCCTGATGGTCTCCTCATGTCTGCCGGTTCGTTTCTTGACGACGGAAATCGCCCGGCGCACCTTGCCCAGCGCCTCGAAATATCGCAGCAGCACCACGCTGTCAGCGAGATAGGTGACATCGACGGGCGACTTCATGTCGCCGACAAGGCCATGCTGGGCGACGGTGAGGAAGGTATTGGCACCCTGCCGGTTCAGATACTGAAGAAGCTCGTGCATGTGGAGGATGAGGGCGTTTTCCTCCGGCATCGACGCCTGATAGCCATTGACGCTGTCGATCACGACGGTCTTGGCATTGTAGCTTGCAACCCGGTCCCGGACACGCTGGGCAAATTCTCCGGGGGAAAGTTCGGCCGCATCCAGTTGCTCGATGTGGATCAACCCTTCGTCGCTCATCTTCTCAAGGTCGATGCCCATCGATTTTGTCCGCGTGAAGAGCAGTCCAAGCTCCTCATCAAAGATGAAAATCGCGGCCTTTTCGCCGCGTTTGACCGCCGCATCGACGAATTGCAGGGTAAACAGGCTTTTGCCGGTGCCGGCCGGGCCGATCAGCAGCGTGCTCGAGCCGCGCTCGATGCCGCCGCCCAGGAGGTCATCGAACTCCGGGATGCCGCTTGAGAGTGTCGTCCTCTCAAAGTCCGTCTTGTGCTCGATTGCGCGCAGACGCGGAAAGACCGCGACGCCGCCGGTCTTGATGATGAAATCGTGGTAACCACCGCGAAAGGACTGGCCGCGATATTTGATCACCCGCAGCCGCCGGCGCTCCGAGCCATAGTCGGGTGCCAGCTGTTCCAGATGAATCACGCCGTGAACGACGCTGTGGACGGTCTTGTCGAGATTGTCCGACGTCATGTCGTCGAGGAGCAGGACCGTGGCGTCCGACCGGGAGAAGAAATGCTTCAGCGCAAGGATCTGACGGCGGTAGCGTAGCGAGCTCTGGGCGAGGAGCCTGATTTCCGAGAGGCTGTCGATAACGACCCTTTGCGGCCTAATCCGCTCGAAGGCCTCGAAGATCAGCTTGGTGGTTTCGCCCAGCTCCAGGTCCGACGAATAGAGAAGGCTCTGCTGCTGGTCGGCATCGAGCAGGCTCTCAGGCGGCACGAGCTCGAAGATTTCGATGCCGTCGCCAAGCTCCATTCCATGCGAGGCGGCGCTGTCGCGCAACTCTTCCTCGGTCTCGGAAAGACTTATGTAGAGACAGCGCTCGTTCAGGATCGCGCCTTCAAGCAAAAATTGCAGCGCAATCGTTGTTTTTCCAGTGCCGGGCGAACCCTCCAGCAGGAATACATGCCGACGTGTAAATCCGCCGACCAGTACATCATCCAGACCTTCTACGCCGGTCTTCGCCTTCTTGCTCAAAACTTGGTCCATACTGTCTCCTAAATCAGTCAGGGAATTAGGGCAGCAGGTGTGAGGAACAAGGCTGCTGATAACGTTGGCGCGAAACGTCATTCGAGCCGGAGTGGGTACCGACCTTTTCACACCGTCTTCGCCGCTTTATGAACCTCGCATCGAATGAAACGCGTCGGAGAAACAATGAGCAATGATGTCCGCAAAACCATAACCACCTGGTATGTCGATCCCGACGCAGAAGATCGGATGGCGGATGGGCATGCGCCGATCTGGCGACACCTCATCGACATCATCACCGAGCGTGACCTTTCGGAAAAAAGCGTTCTCGATTTCGGCTGCAATCAGGGCGGTCTGCTGCGGCACCTCTATGCCATCCGCCCGTTTCGCAAGGCGCTGGGCATCGATATCGCCGAGCAGTCGGTCGCCAAGGCCGAAGCGCTCAAGGGCAACCTTCCTGTACAGCATGCGGTCGGCGGAACACTTGACGGATGGGTGGAGGAATTCGATCTGGCGATCAGCCACGAAGTCATCTACCTCGTCGAGGACATCGATGCGCACGCTGCCGATATCTGGAAGTCGCTCAAGCCGGGTGGCGTCTATTATGCGGTGACCGGGTGCCATACCGACAATCCACTTTGGCCGAAATGGCGTGAGCTTGTCGCCAAGCGGACGAACACGGTGGTGCAGGATCGCTCGATCACCGACTACGGACGCGCATTTGCCAAGGCTGGCTTCCAGGTTTCCGGCAGGAAGCTGGAATATGACGGTTTCATCCCCTTCGTCGAGGATGGCTGGACACCCGATTTTGCCGATGCGCTGGATTACTACACCCAGACCAAGATCGTCTTCCGGCTCGTCAAGCGCCCGGACGGGCGAGCCGCGTAAGTTCGACGTCGAAATGCGGCGGCTTGTCGGGATCGACCTCGACGAACCGCCCTTTGACCCGGAACGTTTTTTCGATCAGGCCGCTTTCTGCGAGCGCTCTCGGCTCACCATCGAAACGCAATTCTCCCCGCTCGAGAAGTGAAATGCGGTCGCTGACGGCGATCGCCTGATTGATGTCGTGGATCGCCATGACGATCGTGACGCCCTTTTCCCGGCTGAGGCGGTGGATGAGATCGAGGATCTCCACCTGATAACCGATGTCGAGGAAGGAGGTTGGCTCATCGAGGAGCAGGATGCCGGCTTCCTGCGCAAGGGCCGCCGATATCCATGCCCGCTGGCGCTCGCCTCCGGACAATTCCCGCAGTGCCCTGTCCGCCAGGCTCGTCAGGCCGGTGCTGTCGAGCGCCCATTCGATGGCCTTTTCGTCCTTGCCGTCATAAGAGCGAAACAGGCCGACATGGGAAAACCGGCCCTGGCGCACGAGCTGCGCAATGGTCATTTCGTCAGGGGCCGAAGGCTGCTGCGGCAGGAAGGCAAGCTTCCGGGCGATGGCGCGCCGTGACATCGAAGCGACCGACAGATCCTCGATCGCGGCAGATCCTTCTGCCGGTTTGATCAATCCGGCGAGCGCTTGCAGCGCGGTGCTCTTGCCTGAGCCATTGGGACCGATCAGCGCGCGGATTTCGCCTTTTTCCATGGAGAGGCGAAATCCGCTGAGCGCCTTACGGCGGCCGTAGAAAACAGATAGTTGCGAACAGCTCAGCGGCATGGGCGATCTCAGGGAACTTTGCGGAGAAGGGCAAGAAGAACGGGCACGCCGAGGATTGCGGTGACCACGCCGATCGGGATTTCTTCGGCGCCCCCGACGAGGCGGCCAACGAGATCGCCGAGCGTGACGAGAACCGCGCCGAGGACGATCGTCAGGGGAATGACCAGCGGGAAATGGCGTCCGGCCAGGAAGCGGGCGAGGTGGGGGACGACAAGCCCGATGAAGATGATGGGGCCGACTGCGCCGACCGCGCTTGCCGCAAGAGCGCAGGACACCAGAAGCACCAGGGAGAATTGCCTGCGGTAGGAAAGGCCGAAGGAAGCGGCGACCGAGGCATCCAGTTGCAGCAGGACCAGTGGGCGATAGATCAAGGGCAGGACGGCAAGGCCTGCTATCGTGAACGGCAGGAGAAAGAGCGCGTGATCCCAGGTGCGGGCATAGAGACTGCCCGAGAGCCATTCGAGAATGATTTCTATCCTCGCCGAACCCCAGCCTGCGATCAATCCAATGGCGAGCGCATGCAGAACCGCTCCGATCGCAATGCCGCAGAGGGTGATCCGGAGGGGGCTGAGATCGAGCCGGAAGGCCAGCAGATAAATGATCCCGCCTGCCGCCAGACCGCCGGCCAGGCCGGCCGCCGGCAGCCATGCGATCGGCAGTTCGGCGAGCGTGTTCGAGCCCGGTTCGAAAATATAGACGGTGAACAGCAGGAATATCGTCACCGTCAGCGTCGCGCCCTGCGAGACACCCATCAGGGAAGGGTCTGCAAGAGGGTTCCGGGTGATGGTTTGCAGCAGGAGGCCCGCGACGGCGAACTGAATGCCCGCCAATATGCCGGTGACGATCCGCGGCAGGCGGATTTCGATGATGATCGAACGGGCTTCCGGGGACCCATGTCCGCTCAGGGCGGCGGCGATATCTGCGGCTGGAATATCCACCACGCCCAGAAAGACCGCGGCGACGAGAGACAGGACGACAAGCGCAAGGCCTGATGGCAGCAGCCAGGCGGCCGATCGGGTCTGTGCCGGGGACGCCATGATCATGCGACATCCCGCTGGAAGTCGAGGCGGCCGCGCTGGATCAGGTAGACGAAGACCGGCCCGCCAAGGAGCGCGGTGATGATGCCGACCGGCAATTCCTTGGGAATGGCGATCGTTCGAGCAACCAGATCCGCGCAGGTCACGATAAATGCTCCAGTTGCCGCCGTGAGCGCGATCTCCCAGATCGTGCCCTGCGGCTTGAGAAGACGAGCGATGTGCGGGGCGGCAAGGCCGACGAAGGCGACCGGGCCGGCCACCGGAGCGACGCCGGCCACGGGACAGATTGCGAGAACAAGCAGGACCGGCTTCCAGACGTCGAGCTGCAGACCCATGGCCGCGGCCGCGTGTTCGCTCAGCGCAAACATGGCGATGACCCGGTGCAGCAATAGGGCTCCGACAACGCCGACGCCGATCCACGGCAGCATATGGATGAGGTGCGACCATGTGCGGCCCTGGAAGCCTCCTGATAACCAGAAGAGAAGGGCGGTCGACTGCGGCCCTGCGAGCAGCAGGACATAGATCGTGATTGCGCCAAGGAAGAGCGAAACGCTGACGCCGCCGAGCGCAAGGTGCAGCGGGCGTCCGTTGCCGCCTCTGGCCACCCAGAAGGTGACGGAAGCAGCAGCCAGTCCGCCGGCGAGGCCAACCAGGGGGTAATAGGCAGACGAGATCCAGGGCAGGAGAACGAAGCACCCGACGATCGGCGCGACAGCGCCCGCAGTGACGCCGGTAATGCCGGGATCGGCGAGCGGATTGCGCGTCAGCGACTGCAGAAGGTAGCCCGACACGGCAAGACCTGTGCCCGCGACGGCGGCTGCAAGGCTGCGCGGCAATCTCAGGGTCCAGACGAGGATCGAGTCGATCTTTGCATCCGGGGCAAAGAGCGCGCGCAGCACAGTATCGAAGGAGAGCATCTTTGCGCCCGGCAGCAAGCCAGCGAGCACAATCAGCAGTGTCGCGGCGACGACGAACCCAATGGCAAAAGAGGATTTGCGAGCGTTCATCGTCGTCGCGATCAATCGGTTATCTCTGTGCTTCGGCCGGAATGATCCTGGCGGCTTCCGCCCGCACGTCGACTGCCGGGAACGTCTCCGGATAGAGGTAGTGAGCCGCCTCGCGCAGCACGACCTCGCGCGCGATCGGGCCGTTCGTTTCGACCCACTGGTCGCCGACATAGAACACCCGCTTGTTCTTCACGGCAGTCAATTCCTGCCAGATCGGGTTGTTTTCATGCGGCCGGTCGGGACCTGAATCGTAGATGAAGAGGACTTCCGGATTCTTCTCCAGCATGGTTTCCAGGCTGAGATCGATGCCGAACTCACCACCCGGCGTCATGTTGCCGGCGATATTGTCGCCTCCAATGGCTGCCAGGATCGAAGCGGAGGTGTTTTCGGTGTGGAACGCGAACGGCGTTTCGCCGCCCCACATGATCGCGAAACGAGGATGGACATCCTTGGGGGCTTTGGCGGTATAGTCCGCGAGATGTTCCCGGAATTGCTTGTTCAACTGAACGCCGCGCTCCGGGTTGCCGAGGATTTTCGAAAGCTCGGCGATCTCGCGATCGCTGCCATCAAGCAGTTCCATATTGTAGGCGACATAGGGGGCGATCTTATCGAGCTGCGGCGCGTTGCCCACCGTGTAGCGGCGGATAGCCACGATCAGGTCGGGCTTTGCTTCGGACAGAAGCTCGAGATTGGGTTTTGCCCGCTGGCCGATCTGCTTCATGCCGGCAGTCATGCCGAGAAGGAAGTCCGGCTCGCGCCCTTTTGTCATGTAGGTGCTGGCCACGGGCTTGATGCCGAGAGCAAGGGCGACGTCATCCGCGAAATAGGAAATTGCCGCGATCCGCTTGGGCTGGACCGGAACCTCGACCTTGACGCCACGGTCGTCGATTACAGAGATGGTCTTACCATCCTCAGCGAATACGGGGGCACTCGCCATCGCGGACAAGAGGCCGATGAGAGTTGCGAATTTCCGGACGTTGGTGGCCATTGCGTATCCTCCACAGACTAGGCGGAGTCGCTTTAGGCGTTAAAGAAGAGTTCTGCAATCCACTTTTAGATCCGACGCCGACAATTATTTCGGGTCAGCATGTGAAAGGCGGCGGCGGACGATGCTCGCGTGCAACCTTGCACCGTGGAGCAGCCCGTCATCATTGAAATCGAAGGTCGGATTGTGCAGCGGTGCGGAATCCTCGCCATTGCCGAGGAAGACGTAGCAGCCGGGTGCCAGGCCAAGGAAACGGGCGAAATCCTCCGAAGCCGTCATCGGTTCCTTCCGGATCTCGATGCTGTCGGGATCGAAGACGTCGCGGGCGGCGGCGAGCGCCTCTTCGGCAAGGGCGGGGTCGTTCAGCAGAGGAACGAACTCCCGTGTGTAGGTGATCTCGGCAGAGAGGTTGTAGGTGAGCGCTGTGCCTTCGGCGATCACACGCATCTGCTTTTCGATTTCGGCGCTGACATCGGGGTGGAAGCTCCTTGCGTCGCCGAAGATGCGGGCAAGGCCGGGCAGGGCATTGCGGGTGCCGTCGGTCAGGAGTTCGGTGACGGAAACGACGCCGATATCGGTGGGGTCGAGGCGGCGAGAGACGATGGTCTGCAGGTTCATGACCAGTGCGCAGGCGGCAACCAGGACTTCGTTCGTGGCGTTCGGGCGGGCGGCATGGCCGCCGGTGCCCTTGAGCACGATTTCGAAATTGTCTTCCGCCGACATGAGGGCGCCCGGGCGCGTCTGGAAATGGCCGACGGGCAGGCCCGGCAGGTTGTGGATGCCGTAGATCTCGTCGAAGGGGAAGCGTTCGAAAATCCCGTCCTCGATCATGGCGAGCGCGCCCTTGCCCCATTCCTCCGCGGGCTGGAAGATGAAGCGCACCGTGCCGTCGAAACCGCCGTCTTCGGCAAGCATTCTGGCCGCACCGAGCAGCATGGCGGTGTGGCCGTCATGGCCGCAGGCATGCATGACGCCGGGATTGCGGGAAGCATGGGGCCGGTCTGCCTGTTCGGGGATGCGGAGCGCATCCATATCGGCTCTGAGCGCAATCGAGCGGTTGCCGCTGCCGCGCTTCAGGGTGCCGACGACGCCGGTGCCGCCGATCCCTTCGGCGACATCGTCGAGGCCGAATTCGCGGAGCTTTTCGGCGACGAAGGCCGAGGTCTGCTTCTCCTCGAAGCCGAATTCCGGATAGGCATGGAGATGGCGTCTCCATGCGCGCATGTCGGCGGCCAGTCGGTCGAGATCCATAGTCATTTCTCCTCCGTCAGGCTGGTGACGACATCGAGCAGGATGTCGGCGCCGGCGACAAGATCATCATTTTCGGTGAATTCCCTGGGATTGTGGCTGATGCCGCCCTTGCTCGGCACGAAGATCATGGCCGATGGCGCGATGCGGGCGATCATCTGGGCATCGTGGCCGGCACCTGAGGTCATGCGCCTGCAGGGGAGAGCACGCGCTCGGGCGGCGGTCTCGATCGCGGCGACGATCCGCTCGTCGAATTTGACCGGCTCGAAGCGGGCAAGCCGCTGCACGGAGATTGCGACCTGCTCTTCGGCCGACAGGCTTTCGAGGAAGCGGGCAAGGGCTGCCTCTTCCTCCCGCAGCCGGTCCTCGTCCGGATCGCGCAGGTCGACCGTGAAAATCGCCTTCGAGGGGATGACGTTGATGGCGTTCGGCTGGAATTCCATGCAGCCGACGGTCGCGACCGTCGGCGTGTTCGATGCCATTGCCCGCTCGCGCAGGAAGGTGATGACGCGGGCGCTCGCATGGCCGGCATCGCGCCGCATGGTCATCGGTGTGGTGCCGGCGTGGTTGGCGTCGCCCTCGATCGTCACGCGCTGCCATGAAATGCCCTGCAGGTTTTCGACTGCGCCGAGGGACAAACCCTCGCGCTCCAGAACCGGACCCTGCTCGATATGGAGTTCGATATAGGCATATGGCGTGAGGAAACCCGGTTTCCTGTCGCCCGCATAGCCGATGCGCTTCAGCTCGTCACCGAGCAGTGACCCGTCCGTTCCCGTGGTCGCCAGCGCTGTCTCCGCATCGAGCCCGCCGGCATAGACGAGCGAGCCCATCATATCGGGCGCATAGCGTACGCCTTCCTCATTGGTGAAGGCGGCAAGGGCGATGGGGCGGGACGGCGCAAAGCCCGATGCCTTCAGCGTTTCGATGACTTCGAGGGCCGAGAGCACGCCGTAACAGCCGTCATAGATGCCGGCGTCGATGACGGTATCTATATGCGAGCCGAGCAGAAGCGGGGCGCGATCCTGCGTGCCATCGGGCACCCAGATACCGAAGATATTGCCGATCCGGTCGATGGCGAGCTCCAGTCCGGCGGCTTCGATCCAGGCGACGAGACGATCGCGGCCAAGTTTGTCCGCGTCGGAGGCGGCAAGGCGCACCAGCCTGCCATCCGCATCGCGGCCGATCGCGCCGAGTTCGGCAAGCCGGCCTAGGAGCCTCGATGCATCAATGGATGTCTTGCTCATTCCGCACCTCGCGACAGGACCGCATCCGGCGAGCGTCCGACGATTTCCTGATATCGGCCGGGATCGGTGGCGCCTTCCGTGTTCACCACGAAGATGCGCGAATCCGGGCCAAGGGAAAGGGCGGATTTCGCCGCAGGGTCGGCGAGCGCTTTCAGGAGACCGGCAAGGCCGACACCACCACTTTCGCCGGCGACGATGGCAGGATCTCCATCCAAGGGCTCGGCAAGCCGGCGCATGACGGAGACCGCGTCTTCCTCTTCGACGGTCATGAAAGCATCGGCGGTGCGTGAGAGGATGCGCCAGGCGACAAGCGAGGGCTCGTAGCATTCCAGCATCGCCATGACCGTCGGTTCGCCATGGGCAATGGTGACGGGATGGCCGGCGCGCGCGGTTTCGAACAGGCAGGCGGCGCGGGCGGGATCGACGACGGTGAAGACCGGACGCTGTGCGTCGAGCGCGATCGCCAGATGGCCGGCGACGGCAGCGGCGATGCCGCCGACGCCGGACTGGATGAAGACATGGGTCGGCGGCTGCGGCATCTGTTTCAGCGCTTCGCGCACCAGGGCGATATAGCCCTGCATGACGAGACCGGGGATACGCTCATAGCCGGGCCAGGACGTGTCGGACACGACGGTCCAGCCGCGTTCTTTTGCGACGCGGGCGGCTTGCCTGACAGAATCGTCATAGCTGCCATCGACCCGGATCATCTCGGCGCCGAAGCGGGCGATTGCGGCGACGCGTTCGTCGCTGACGCCGGCATGGACGAAAATTGCAGCGCGCGCGCCGACAAGGGCTGCGCCCTGGGCGACCGAGCGGCCGTGATTGCCATCGGTAGCGCAGGCGAAGGTCATGGTCTCCGCGAGTTTTCGCAGGTCCGGGGCATGCAGGTCGGCCATCTCGACCTTGCGTCCGAGCTTTGCTTCCGCCGCTTCCAGAACGAGGCGGATGACGGCATAGGCACCGCCGAGCGCCTTGAAACTGCCGAGCCCGAGCCGCTTTCCCTCATCCTTCACATGGATCGCAGCGACGCCTGACGCGGCGGCAAGCGCCGGCAGGGAGACGAGCGGCGTTGGCGCATTGTCGTCGCGATAGCGCAGGTGGTCTTCGACGGCCGCGGCAGCGGCAATGCCCAGTGTCTCCGCGTCCGCCGCTTCAAGCGGATGTCGATAATCGCTTGTCGTGTTGAGAATGAACATGAAGGCCTCGCTTGCTTCCCGCATGGAAACATATTGCAGAGCGAGCGAAAAATGCGCTGATATTGAAGGGCGTTTTTGCAAGTTTGTTTCATGAGGGATGCCCATGCCTGTCTCTTCGATATCAGCGCTCGATGCCTTCGACCGCAAGATCCTCGAGATCCTCCAGCGCGACAATACCACGCCGCAAAGGACGATCGGCGAGGCCGTCAACCTGTCGGCGCCGTCAGTGCAGCGGCGCATCAAGCGGATGACGGAGGAAGGCGTGATCAGGGCCAATATCGCCGTGCTCGATCCCGCCGCCGTCGGGCAGGCCATCACCATTTTCGTCGAGATCGAGGTCATCAGCGAAACGGCCGAGCAGATCGAAGCGGCGAAGCGGGAATTCGCCGCCGCTCCGGAAATCCAGCAGTGTTATTACGTGACCGGCGAGGCCGACTTCGTGCTCGTCATCGTCGTGCCCTCGATGGCCGATTACGAGGCGCTGACGCGGCGCCTGTTCTTCGGCAACAACAATGTGAAGCGGTTTCGCACGTTCGTCGCCATGGACAGGATCAAGGTGGGCCTCAGCGTTCCTGTCTGAGGGCCTCCGGGCTTGAGGCCCGGAGATATTTCGCCGTCACACGGCAAGGGCAGCCGCATTCCGCGTACGCCTCAGCAATTGGCGCAGTGAAAGCGCATGCAGGACGAGAGAGGTGGGCACGGTGAAGGCCGGAATTATGGCGGTGGGGTAGGTCCCGGTCGTCAGGTTGGGATGATCGAGGGCGAGCTGCTGCAGGGGGCCGGGCGTCGTGAGGGCGCCGAGCGTGACTGCGACGACGAGATCGGCCATGCCGAAGAGATTCCAGAACAGAGCCGCCCGGGCGCTGCCTGGCCGGCCGCTTGCAAGCAATACGGCTGTCGGCAAGGCCATCAGGCCGGTGATCACATCACCTGTGCCGGCAGGAAGGGCAAACACGCCCGGCGCCGTGCCGGCCAGCCAGTTGGCGAAGAACACGCCGCCGATCACCCTGTAGGCCTGCAGGCCGATCAGCCAGCTGGCGGGCATGGCGTCGAGCAGCAAACCGATCCGGTCCGAGCGCGACAGGATCGTGATGACGACCGTCGTCGGCACCACGATCATCAGCGGCAGCAACGGGATTGAAATTGCTCCCGGCAGGAGTAGGCCATCGGCGACAATGATCCAGGCCGCGCCGTGCCATAGGGTGAGCGGAACTGCGATCGCCAGCCAGGTCCACGTCCGCTCCGACGTGGTGAGGGCGGTGCGCGACAATGCTGCCCAGGTTCCGCCGAGCACGATGAGATGGACTGCGATGCGCGCGACGAAGATGGACAGGTCCGAGCGCTGAAGCTCCGGTATTGCGACAAGGGCAGCGAACCAGAGGGCTGTTGCCGCCGCGCTGCCGGCAAATGCAAACGTCGGGGTAATGGAGGTTGGGGTTGAGTTCGGCGCCAATGTGAGATCCTCCCGTTTTGGCAAAACCGGTGATGTGTTGCAGCGACCCGGCTCGATCTCGATCGGGCATCGGCCCGCATGGCTGCGGTCAATGGGCGCGTGTCACTCGCCAATGACGTTTATAACTCTTATAATAAGAGTTATTGTGCGGCAAGCGGTTTGCCGGTCCGGTTCGTCGCGGGCGTCGTGGCTGTCGAGCTTTCTTGAAACGGACATTCCGGCAAACTAGTGTGGCTCTCATGATGAGAGGTGCCGGCAATTACGCGGGTGCCGGGAAAGGGTCCGATGCGGTCGAAGGGTTTCGATGGAATGGTGTGCTCGATTGCCGGCGTCATGGCGGCGATCGGCGATCGGTGGGGCTTGCTGATCCTGCGCGATCTCGTCTGCGGTCTCACCCGCTATGAGGATTTTCGCCAGTCGTCGGGCGTGACCAATGCGACGCTCAGTGACCGGCTGAAGCACCTGGAAGCCAATGGCCTCATCGAGCGGCGGCGCTATCAGGTGAACCCGGAACGGTTTGAATACCTCCTGACCCGAAAGGGCTGGCAGATCGCGCCCATCATGCCGGTGCTCGCCCAGATTGGCGACAGCCTGGGTATGTCAGGTGCTTCGGGACCGCCCATGACCTTCGTCAATCGCAAGACGGGCGCTGAGATTCGCTGGGGGTTCATCGATCAGAAAACCGGCGAGGCGGTGAGCCCGGTGGATCTCGAGATCAGGGAAGGCGATGGTGCGGATGACGCCGTTCGCTGGCGATTGTCCCACGCTGCGGACCGTCGCCAGGCCCTGGACGATATTCTTGCTGCCTCGGGTGAGGCAACGAAGGGGCAACCGCAGAAGCCTGCGAGGTAGGCGCGGTTCCCGATTGGGATCGACGATCGAATTCACGCGGTTCATCAGCAAGCGGGAGGTGCCTATTCATGCTGATCATTTTCGGTGGTTTGCCGGGGTCGGGAAAGACGACGATTGCGCGTGCCCTGGCGAGGGAGCTTGGGGCGGTCCATCTGCGTATCGACACGATCGAGCAGGCCATACGGGCATCGGACATGTTGAGATCGGAGGTCGGCCCGGCAGGCTACATGGTCGGATACGGGCTCGCCGAAGACAATCTCACGCTAGGCAAGATTGTCGTGGCGGACTCGGTCAATCCCCTGAAGGTGACCCGGGATGCCTGGCTGTCGGTTGCGGCGAAATCGGGCGTGCCGGCCATCGAGATCGAAATCGTCTGCTCGGACCGGGATGAGCATCGCCGACGGGCGGAGACGCGTGCAAGCGATGTTCCGGGGCTGAGAAAGCCGAGCTGGGAAGAGATCGTCACACGCGACTATGAGGATTGGGGCGCAAGCCCGATCGTGATCGACACTGCGAAGCAGAGTCCGGATCAAGCGGTTGCCGAACTGATATCAAGGCTTGGAGCGGGCCGACATCCGCAATAATGGCGGGACCTGCGCCCGCCAGGAGCCTGCTTCATTGACCTTGAACGGCGTCCGGGCGCTAATGGACCGGTATCGTCACCGCCTGCAGGCAAGGAGGATGCGATGCTGCTCAAGGGCGAACGAACCTTTGTCGTGCGCGACGCGGGAGGGTTTGTGGCGCATGTCAACATGCCCGGATGGATAAAGCCTAAGCCTGGGGACCATGGCCACGGGCCGCTGGCGATGGTGGTCGAGTCCATCCTGCATCCGGGCCGGCGCGTTGCCATGCACGAGCATCGCAACGACGAAATCATCTCCTGGGTGCCTGAAGGCGTCATGCGCCATGAAGACAAGGCGCGGGGCCGGCTGGTATGCGACAGCGGGCACCTGATGGTCATGAATGCCGGCCGTGGCTTCTGGCATTCCGAGGAGACGCTGGCCTCCGATCCGCCGCTGCGCATGCTGCAGATCCTGGTGCGGCCCGATGCAGTCGACCTCGAACCCGGCATCCAGTATGGGGCAGCGCCTGACGGCGCGCCCAATTGCTGGCGGCACCTTGTCGGGCCGGAAGGCGGCGATGCGCCGTTCTTCGTTCGCAACCGGATCGACTTCTTCGATATCCGGCTGGGGGCGGGCATGCGGGTGGAGTTCCCCCATAAGCAGGGGTGCGACCTGTATTTCTACGTGTTCAGCGGCGCGGTTCTCGCCGGCGGGCAGGCCTTTGGCGAAGGCGAGCAGGGGCTGCTGCTGTCGGACGAAGTTTTGAAGGCAGAGGCGGCGAGCGACTGCGTGATGGTGGCCTTCCTGATCGATCCACGAGCGCCTGTCACGCGGCATGGCACGGTGGCCGACACCAGGAAGATCCCGCCGCCCATCGTGATCCGTATCGTGAAACGGTGGAAAGGGTTGAAGCGGTTCTGGCGGCTGGGGTGAGGATCGCGACGGGCCTTAGCTCCAGTATTTGACCGCGTAGACGATCGTCATCGCAGCGCCGGTGACGATGACGAACCAGCGGACCACGATGGCCGGCAGCACGCGCACGAGGGTGCCTCCGAGATAGCCGCCCACCAGGGCGCCAGACAGCATCGTCAAGGTCTCCGGCCAGCGGACGGCGCGCTCGGCGATGAAGATGACGACGGCTGCCATGCTGACCGAGGTCGCAAGCAGGTTTTTCAAGGCTTTCACCCGGCGGATATCGTCCGGGTCGGCAATCGAGAGAACCGCCGTCAGGATGACGCCGAGGCCGGCGCCGAAGAAGCCGCCATAGATCGACGAGAGGCCGAGGACGGAAAGGCCGAGGCCGCGTGAGGGCTCGGCATCCCCGCGCCTTGCTTCCGCCCAGGCGGCGATGCGCGGCGAGAAGAGGAAGAGCAGGGTGGCAATGCCGATCAGGGCCGGAACGGGCAGGACGAAGAGCCGCTCGGGCAAGGCGAGCAGCAGCAGCGCGCCGATGGCGCCGCCGAGGAGACAGACGAGCACGGACGACCAGAGTTTTGCGTCGAGTGGCAGTACCTTGCCGCGGTCGGCGAGGACGGCGAGCAGATGGCCCGGCACGATCGCTACCGCATTCGAGGCATTGGCGGTAATGGGCGGCAGGCCGGCTGCGAGCATGGCGGGGAAGGTGAGCAATGTCGCGCCGCCGGCGAGCGCATTGATCACGCCACCTGCGACGCCCGATAGAAACAGCAGTAAAACGATGCCCGATGTCATTGGCTGCCCCCATCTCCCCGACGTGTCTTTGGATGCATCAGGGGGCATGGAAAGGACAAGCCGCCGATAGGCCGAGGGCGTTCGCGCAGTGAAATATTCCGGAGGGGGCGCCGTGTCATGTGCCGATAACGGCTGATTGTGCCTCACCCGTTTGGGCGACTTGCACAAGCTCGGCGCTCGCGCTGCCATGAGCAAGCGGGCTGCGGGTTTCGGCATGTCAATCGTGGGTTCAACCCGGGGAGGGGAAGATGCATGATCTCAAGCAATATTCCGGCGTGGCTTGCAGCTGCGGCAGCTGTCCCGATCTGCCCGACGATCAGGGGCGGCGGCGTTTCCTGTGCAGTGCGCTGGGAGGTGCGGCGTTGGCGGCGGGGATTGCCGTCGCATCCGCCGGGCCTGTTTCGGCGCAGAGTACGATGATGCCGGACGAAGCGCTGAAGGCGATGATGGAGGGAAACAAGCGGTTCACCGAGGGGCGTCTCCAGTCGCTCAACGAAGACCTTTCGATCCTCAAGGCGAAGACTGCGGAAAAGCAGGAGCCTTTCGCGGCGGTGCTCTCCTGCGCCGATTCACGCGTGCCCGTGGAGTTCGTCTTCGACCAGAGCATCGGCCAGCTCTTCGTCGTGCGCGTTGCCGGAAATATCGCCACGCCCGAGATCATCGCCAGTCTCGAATATGGCGTTGCCGTTCTCGGCGCGCGGCTGCTGATGGTGCTCGGCCACAGCAATTGCGGCGCGGTGAAAGCCACGATCGACGGCAAGGCCGTGCCCGGCCAGATTGGAGCCCTCTATGCGCCGATCTGGCCTGCGGTAAATGCTGCGGGCAATGATCTCGAGGCTGCCGTCGACGCCAACGCCAAGATGCAGGCGACGCTGATCAGCCGGAGCTCGACCGTGATTGCGGGTGCTGCCAAGGAGGGAAAGCTCAAGGTCGTCGCGGCGCGCTACGATATCGCGAGCGGGGTGGTGTCCCTGCTTGGTTCGTGAATGCGCTTTCTTGCGGAATGGGATAGGTCTACGGGCTGTCAGCGCGGAGATCGTCATGTCTGGTGACATCCTTGCCCGTTCGTTCGGCCGGCAAGCTTTTGGACTGAGCCCTGAAAACTATCAGTTGGCCCGGCCACCCTATCCTTCTTCGGTGTGGGAGGTGTTGCGGCAGCGGGCGGGTTTGCGATCCGGTGTTTCGGTACTGGAGATCGGCGCAGGAACCGGGCTTGCTACCGAGCATCTTCTGGATCAGGGGCCGCAGCGGCTTCTGGCGGTCGAGCCGGACAGGCGGCTTGTGGAATTCCTGCGGGCGCGGCTGCATCGCCCCGAACTCGAGGTGATCGAGCAGCCTTTCGAGGAACTGAACGAGGCTCCGGACTCCTTCGATCTCGTCGTCAGCGCAACGGCATTTCATTGGCTCGATGCCGTTCCGGCGTTGCGGCATATCCATGCCTTGCTTCGGCATGGCGGCGCGGTCGCTCTGATCTGGAACGTCTTCGGGGACAATATCAGGCCCGATCCCTTCCATGAGGCGAGTGCGCATCTCTTTGCGGGGCATCGCGCAAGTCCATCGGGCGGGGGAACGACGCAGACGCCTTACGGGCTCGATAGCGAGGCCCGGCTCCGGGATTTCGAGGCGGCCTCATTCCATTGCGATCCGCCTGTCATGTTCGAGTGGACGCTGACGCTCGATCCGCCCGCGGTGCGGCGGCTCTACGCGACCTATTCGAATGTCGTGGCATTGGAGGCGGAGAAGCGGGAAGAGCTGCTGGACGCGCTGGAAGATCTCGCAAGGGGTGATTTCGGCGGTGTCGTCACCAGGAACATGACGACATCGGTTTTCATCGCGAGGCGGAAGTAGAGCGGCAATAGAATAGCAGTAGTCTCAGGCAGGCTCGCTCCGGCGCTACTTCCGATGGGCATTGCCATCCCTCACGACGTTGCCGCATCTAAGCCCTTGGGTGGCACTTGCCCCCCAAAGGTTGGTGGCCGGTCTAGAGAATTTGTCCTTAAGAGCATGTGTGCTGCGTGCCTATTGGCCGGTAGCCTAGTGATGATGGCCTAGGGCGAAGGAGGCCGCGTTGGGCGGCCTTGCGTCCAGTGAGCCGGGCAAACAGTCTGGCGCTTTGAGTGCGCGTGGTTGATAGTTGAGGGTGGGTTCCCATGGTTTCAGTTCAGTATCCCAATTCCGCACGCATCAGCGATACCTATCTCCGGCATCGCTCCGATGAAGATAACAATGCGTCAGAAAGCCATCTGCCGTCGCGCTACGTCGCCCAGGATACGGTCGACTGCCTGCATCACGACCGGATGTATGCGTCGCTCAATCCGCTCCTCAGCCACGCTGCAGGCACGAGCTGGATGACGGTCGGCGATGGACGCTTCGGGACCGATGCCAATTTCCTGCGGCCGCACGTTCAATCGGTTCTTGCAACCAGCATATCCGCATCGACGCTCGAAATTGCCAAGCGGCGAAACTGGATCGACGGCTATTCGGAAGAGAATGCCGAAAAGATATCCTTCGACGACGAGCAATTCGACTATGTGCTGTGCAAGGAAGCCTATCATCACTTCCCGCGGCCATCCGTCGGCCTCTATGAGATGCTCCGCGTTTCCCGCCTGGGCGTCGTGCTCATCGAACCATTGGACGGCCATTCGCCGCTTGGAAACCTCAAGAGAAGCATCAAGCGCTTCCTGCGCGGCGAGCATGCCTATGACCAGTTTGAACCTGTCGGCAATTTCGTCTTCCGCCTGTCGCGATCGGAAACATTCAAGATCATGACGGCGCTCGGATATTACGGGATCGCCTGGCGGCCCATGAACGGCTTCTGGTGGGGGCCGCTCAGCGGCGCAAGCAAATCGAAATCTTCTGCGCGGCTGGCGGGTTACTGGTCAGGCATTTATGCGCAGGATATGGCTTGCAGCCTGCGGCTGCTGTCGCCGGGGCTGGTGACCATGATCTGCCTGAAGAAACCGCCTGCTCCGGAGCTTCTTCGCGACCTGAAGAAGCAGGGCTTCCGGATCGAGGTGTCGCCGAAAAATCCCTATACTTGATCATCCGGTAATCTGTCCTGCCCGGGCAAGGTGGCAGGCATTCGCGTCGGATCAGATCGCCGGCCCCGGCCGGATGCGGCTGCCGTCGGTGAAGCGCGACAGCCGGAAGCGGTTGAGATCGTGGCCGGGGGCGTTGCCCTGGATCAGGTCGGAGACGACGCGGCCGATGCCCGGGCCGATACCGAAGCCGTGGCCGCTCATGCCTGTTGCGACGAAGAGGCCGGCGATGGCCTCGGCGCGGTCGACGATCGGCACGATATCGGGCATGGCGTCGATCATGCCGGCCCAGCTTGCCTTCAGGCGCACGGTTCCGAATTGCGGAAAGAGGCGCTGGAAATCGCGCCTGATCGCTTCGAGGCTGGATTGTTCGGGGGCGGGGTTGAGCAAGCGCATCCGTTCGAACGGGCTCTCTGCATCCGCAGTCCAGTCGCGCGGGGTCGACCAGCTGTCCGGAAAGCCTTCGGGAGCCGCGGGCGAATAGCGTGTGCCGAACGGGTGAGCCATGAGCGCCGGCAGGTATTTTGTCGCGTGGCGGAAGGCATCGGGGCCGAGATAGAGGCGATGGTCTCTCGGCGCCAGCGTGTAGCCGCCATCCTGCCTGCGGCGGAAGGCGACATCGGCGCCGGCGGCCGCACCTGCGTGGATTTCGGCCAAGGGCTCGGTTGCGGCAACGGTGGCGCGGACGGCGAGCTGCGGGATGGAGACGCCGTGTCTTCTCAGGAAGAGCGACGACCAGGCGCCGCCGGCGACGAGCACGGTCGAGGTCTCGATGCGGCCGGCCTCGGTCCAGACGCCGCTCACCTTGCCCGAGGAGATATCAAGGGTTCGCGCCGCGCAGTTCTCGATGATCGTGACACCCAGACGGACGGCGAGCCTGGCAAGAGCGGGCACGGCGAGCCATGGCTCGGCGCGCATGTCCGACGGCGTCGTCATGGCGCCTGCGAATTTGCGGGACATGCCCTGGAAGAGGGAAGCCGTCTGCCCGCCATCGAGCAGGCGGGTGTCGAGATCGTAGGCGCTCGCGAGCTTCATGAAGGTCTCGAAGCCGGCCATCTCCTTGTCCGAGTTGGCGAGATAGGTGACGCCGGTCTTGAAAAGGCCGATATCCTCGCCGCATTCTGCCGCAAGCTCTTCCCAGAGGCGGCAGGCCTCGATGACGATGGGCAGTTCGTCCGCATCACGCCCCTGCTTGCGGATCCAGCCCCAGTTGCGCGAGGACTGCTCGGCGGCAATGCGGCCCTTCTCGATGAGCGTCACGGAAATCTTGCGCTTTGCCAGGAACAGCGCCGTCGAAACACCGATGACGCCGCCGCCGATGATGACGACGTCGGAGGTTTTCGGAAGAGGGCCGTGATGCTGGATGGGGTCGTTTAGCGAGAAGGGGAAGGCGGGCAAGTCATGCGTCCTGAAATGCTGTTCGATGGGGTATGAGTGCTAGAGGCTCCGCTCCCGCAATTCAAGCCGATGTCATCGCGGTCGCGGACTTGCTCCTGGTCGAATAACGAGAAATTCGTCACCAACATCGCTGTCATGCAACGACGACAGGTTGCATAGCCGGCGGGGGAAGTGCTAGGCGAACTTTCATGACGGGACGCCCGGCCTCGGGGAGGCCTGTGGCTGCCCTGGGCTGCAGAACCACGGTTGGGCGATGACGACCTGCATTTATGTGATCAATCTCGACCGCTCCACGGAGCGGTGGAATGCCTTGTCCGGTCAGGCCGAAGCCCTGCAGTTCGATCTCATTCGCGTTGCCGGCGTCGACGGTCGGGAGGTTCCCGCAGATCAGCGCGTGGCCTGTGACGAGCGCGCCTTTCAGCGCAACAATGGCCGCACCATGCTGCCCGGCGAATACGGCTGCTACCGGAGCCATCTGAAGGTGCTCGAAGCCTTTCTGGAGACCGACAAGGCCGCCTGCATCATCGTCGAGGACGATATCATTCTGTCTGCCGATCTCATCGCGCGTGCCGAAGCGGCAATCGCGGCGGTGCCGGGTGCCGATGTGATCAAGCTCTTCAACCACCGCATCGTCGGTTTCAGGCCGGTTGCCGCCTCGGCAGTCGGCGATGAGATCGGGCGCGCAACGCATGGTCCGCAGGGGTCGGCCGCCTGCTATGTCGTAACGCGGATGGGCGCCCTGAAGCTCCTCAAGGCGATCGGCACCATGCGGTTTCCCTGGGATGTCGAACTGGAGCGGGGCTGGGCGTCCCGGGCGCGGATCTACACGACCCGCCAGAATGTAGCCGTCGTAAAAGAGGGCGGTTCGAACATCGGGACACGGTCAGTCTACAGGGCCACCAAATTTCCTTGGTGGAGGCGATTGCCTACCTATGCGATCCGCATCGCCGAGACGGCCCGCAGGATCAACTACGCATTGAAAAAATAAGGCGCCCGGACACGGACCCGCTTTTCAGGGCGCGCAAACGTGCAATTGCCGGCAAGGTCGGTCACACGACTTTTTCTGGCACTTTGGCAGGCTGTTTTATCGGCGTTACAGTCGTGCGGGATACTGCCGCAATTTTTCAAGAATTAGTTCAGCGGGTTACCCAGAAAATGGTTATTCCGTGGCTAAAAGCTTACGATTCTGTATAGTTACGCAGTCTTGTTTGCGTAGGTTCTCCGATGTAAATCATCGTCGAAACCTATCGAGAAGTGTTTCGCCAACAACTCAACTCGGTCGGCTATCGGTCTGAGGTGTATTGTGAGCGCTCGAAAAGATTTCGTGGGTGAGTTGCATCCGCGCGCCTATGAGGCTGTCGATGCGGCAGCGTCTCATAAGTTGAAAATCCTGCATGTCCTGTTCTCCTCCAGGGTCGCTGGATCGGAACGATACTGCGCCGATCTTGCCAACGGGCAGGCTGCCCTTGGCCATGAGGTTCACGTTGCGGGACGATACGGCTCGCCGATTGCCGGCCTGCTCTCGAAAGAGGTGGCTTTTCACGGTTTCGCTTTCCCGTTTCTGAGAGGCCCGAGGCTGCGGCGGCTGATGGATCGGGCGGGAATCGAAATTGCGCATGGGCATCTCAGCCACGGCTGCAAGGCGCTTGCCGCAGCGCGCGACAGTGTCACCAGGGTCGCGACCCTGCATGTCGGCTACAAGACCAGGCAGCATGCCGGCCTCGACGGAGTGATCTGCGTCAACACTGCCCAGTCGGCGCGGCTCGGCACATTTGACGGTCAGTCGACGCTGATTTCCAACTGGCTGCCCGATGTCACATCGACCGAGAGCATGGATCTGCGCGCGCAGCTGAACTTGCCGCGCGGAACACGGCTTGTCGGCAGCGTCGGGCGTCTGCATCCCAGCAAGGGATATGATGTGCTCGTATCGGCCTTCCGGCAGTCGGCACCCGACAATGCCGTTCTCGTCATCGTCGGCGAGGGGCCGCATCGCGCCGCGCTGGAGAAGCTCGCGAAGGGCGACAGCCGCATCCACCTGCTCGGCTATTGCAACAATGTGCCGGGGTTCCTGCGCAACCTGGATCTCTTCGTGTCACCGTCACGAGAAGAGTCTGCAGGGCTCGCCATTCTCGAAGCCATGTACGAGGGGCTGCCGATCGTTGCCACGGCCGCCGAAGGCCCGTCGGAATATCTGCGCGAGCAGCCGGTGACGCTGGTCGCGCCGGGCTCGATCGATCAGCTGGCCGAAGCGCTTGCCGATGTCTTGCGGGAACAGCCCGTTGTCCGCCTGTCGCGCGTAGGCTACGACTTGGCTCCTTTCTCCCGTCCGGCAGGTATTGCGAATGTTCTCGATTTCTATTCCCGGCTTGCCCGCGCAGCCGCAGTGCCGGCCGCGCCCGACATCGATCCGCCGCGGTTGATCTATGCGTCTGAAGCCCAAGAGTGATTTCTGGCAGGTGGGCATCGTCCCGGCGCCCGCCGATACGCTGCTCGATGCCAAAGCCTTGGCGAGTTCTTCCGATCGCATCACATGGTTGCCCGATCCCGGGCCGTGGCGATATCTTGCCGATCCCTTCGCCGTGAGGAAGGGCGATAGCCTGCACGTTTTCGTGGAGGCCTATGATTACCATACCAAGCACGGTTTCATCGAGCGCCACGAACTGGTGGGGCCGGACCTCAAATGGCGCGGCAAGGCGGTGGCGCTCACCAGGCCTTTTCATCTCTCCTATCCCTTCCTGATCGAACAGGAAGGCGAGGTGCTGATGATGCCGGAAAGCCATAAGGCGGGGGAGGTCGCTCTTTACCGTGCCCGCTCGTTCCCGGATGACTGGGTGCGGGAAACGGTGCTGCTGACCGGTATGCCCGTTGCCGAGGCCTGCCTCATCGAGCATCAGGGCAAGTGGTGGATGTTCTACACGCTCGTCGGTGCAGGCGCGCGCGACCAGCGCGAGCTGCATATCGCCTTTGCCGATCGGCTGACCGGCCCGTGGAAGACCCATCCGCAAAATCCGGTGCTTGTGGATCGCTCCGGCGCCCGGCCTGGCGGCACGCCCTTTATCGGCGCCGATGGGCAGGTCATCCTGCCGGTCCAGGACTGCAGCGTCAGCTATGGCGGCGGCCTGCGCTTCCTGCGCTTCAGCCTGCTCAGCGAAACGCATGTGACCTGCGCGCATCTGCCGGCGCAGTTGACGGGCGATCTCGCCACTGCCGACTATCCCGACGGCCTTCACACGTTTTCCGCCTGCGGGAACCTGACGCTGATCGATGTGAAACGCATCGACAGATCCTTCGGCCGCCATATCGTCAACCTGAAGCGCAAGCTGTCGCCAAAGACCGCCTTGCCGGCATTGGGGTGATCTCGGCGTTTTACCCTCGCAATCTGTCTCGACACAGGCGAAACTGTGCCCGGATTCGATAAAGGGAACGGTCAAGATGCCTTGCCGGCGAGGGCGACAGTGGTCTGGGGATGAGCGATGACGAAGCCGTTGCTTTCGCTGCAGCTCTATTCGATGCGCGGTCTCGGAGATCTCGGCACGCAGCTTGAAAAGGCGGCGAGCGCCGGTTACGGCGCCGTGGAGCCGCTCGAGGGGCATCTGCGCGATGCCGATAATCTGCAGGCCGCGCTTGTGAGGAACGGGCTTTCGGCGCCATCCGCCCATGTCGGGCTGGAAGCGTTGCGCAGCGAGCGGCAGCGCTTTGTCGATGCCTGCCAGCAATGCGGCATCGGGCAGCTTTTCGTTCCGCATCCGGCGCCCGCGACGGCGAAGGAAACGAAAGCCGCATGGCAGCGGATCGGCCACGAGCTCGGGTCGCTTTCGGAGCAGATGAAGGCGGAAGGCATCGTGCTCGGCTATCACAACAAGATGGCGGGCTTCGAGCGCACCATTGGCGGGCGCTACGGTTTCGAGCTGATGTTCGAGGCAGCCAGGGGCAGCCCGCTTACCTGGCAGGCGGATATTGCCTGGCTGGCGCGCGCCCAGCCCAATGCCATCGAATGGATCAGGCATTATGCGTCGGTGCTGGTCTCCGTGCATGTCAAGGATCAGGCACCCGACGATATGGACCCGGACGAGGACGGCTGGGCGAATGTCGGCTCCGGCGTGCTGCTCTGGCCGTCGCTCTGGCGGGCAGCGGTTGCAAGCGGGGCGCGGCTCTTCGTCGTCGAGCACGACAATCCGCGGCTGCCCTTCGAATTTGCGGCGCGTAGCTATGCCTATCTCAGCCGGTTCCTGACGTAGACCTGCCGGCCCTTCGCTGCCGCTCATCGATGGAAATGTCGGGAAATTATGCAGCCGGGAAAAATCATCGTCCCTGCCATGCCTTTAGATATGGCGCAGGGGGGACTTGCGGCAAGACCCCGGTCGAGGCGTAGAACGCTTATCCTGATCAACAGCATCGGGAGAAGAGCATGCGTGTATTGCTTTCCACATACGGGTCGCGCGGAGATGTACAGCCATTGGCGGCGCTGGCGGTTGCCTTGCAGAGACTTGGCGCAGAGGCGGTGGTCTGCGCGCCGCCGGATGCGGAGTTTGCCGGGCTGCTCGAGCGGCTCGGCGTTCCGCTCGCGCCAGCAAACACGCCCGTGCGCCAATGGGTGAGCGAGGTGATGAAGAGCGCCGAGAGCAATACGCGGGAGCGTTCGGCCGATGGCATTTCCGAACGCGCAGCCGGGATATTGGCGGGCCAGTTCGAGGCGCTTTCGGCAGCTGCGGAAGGATGCGATCTCATCGTCGCGGCGGGGCTGTTTCCGGCGATGGCGGCGGCACAGCTGGTGGCAGAGCGGGCCGGCATCGGCTATTTCGGGGCGACATTCTGCCCGATCTTCCTGCCGTCGCATCATCACAAGCCGCATGAATTCAAGGGCCGAGCGCATCCACCCGGCGTGACCGACAACCGGGTCCTCTGGGACTATGATATTGAAACGAAGAATGTGATCTTCGGCGGGGCCTATAATCGGCTGCGCGCGTCGATGGGCATGGCGACGGTGGACAATGTGCGCGATCCGGTCCTGACACGCCGGCCGTTGCTTGCGGCCGATCCTGTGGTCGGGCCGCTGCTTGCGACGGATCTGATCGACGCGGTGCAGACGGGCGCCTGGATGCTCGATGACGACCGGCCGCTGCCGGCGGCTCTGGAAGATTTTCTCGATAATGGAACAGCGCCCGTCTATGTCGGCTTCGGCAGCATGCCGATGCATGCGCTGAAGGATGCCTCGGGCGTCATCCTCGCTGCGATCCGCGCTGCGGGGCGGCGTGCGGTGCTGTCGCGCGGCTGGGCCGGGCTGGTGACTGATGATGGCGCGCGCGCGACTGCTTCGTCATCGAGGAGGCCAATCATCAGGCGCTCTTTCCGCTGACTGCGGCGATCGTCCATCACGGAGGGGCCGGCACGACGGCGGCCGCTGCCCGTGCCGGCGTGCCGCAGGTGGTCGTGGCGCAGATAGCCGATCAGCCCTATTGGGCGGGTCGTGTTGCCGCACTCGGCATCGGCGTCGCGCATGAGGGGACGATACCGACGCTGGAGACCTTCTCCGCCGCGCTTTCGGCGGCATTGCAGCCCGACATGCGCCAGCGCGCCGGGGCTGTTGCCCCCACGATCCGAACCGACGGGGCGATGGTGGCGGCAAGGCTGCTGCTTGCCTCGGCCGGCAGATAAGCGGGGATTGCGGTCAATCGCGTGGCAGCCTGCCAAGCAGCAGCTGGTTTCCCGTGCGGTTGCCGCAACCGCTGCATTTCAGGCGAAGGCTGATCCTCGCCAGCGATATGTCCTTGCCGTAGCGGTAGGCGAGCACGCGCCGGTCGATCCTCGTCTCGCGCTGACAAGCCGGGCATTGGGCTTGGATGACATACCATTGCGGCAGGGTGGCGAGCGTCTCCCTGTCGGTTGCGACCTCCTCATGGCTGGCGACGAGATCGATGCTGCGGCGGTGTTTCATGTCCGGTCAAGGGAGGAGCGCTCGAAGGAAGGCCGCCAGCCGCGGGTCATGCCCCGGCTGAGGGCGCCTTCGGCAAGCGCAAGCTGCTGGCGCAGGTGGCGACAGTCCTGCAGAAGCGTGGCGATAGCTGCCTTGGCATCCTCGTCGTGCCAGGAGAGCACTGCCTCGACCTCCCAGCTCAGGTCTTCGTTTGCGATCACATCACCATCGGGTTTGGGGGCCAATTGCGGACGCATGTTCTCATTCTCCTTGCCGAGCATTTCAGTTCCAGATTGTCGGGATGGCGGCCGCAGCGCCAAGGATGTTCTTATTATGTTCTCATTTCGGGAGGAGTCAAGGCATGATCTGACTTGCAGGCTGCAGGGGCGGAATTTGCAGGTGGCGCCCGATTGAGGCAGGATGGATCCTTCCAAACAGGCAGGGATGAAACGGTGCGCTGATGCTGGTCGGCTCATGTCATTGCGGCAAGGCGGGCTGGACGCTGGAAGGCGATCCGGGCTCGATCACGGCGTGCAACTGCACGCTCTGCCGGCGCTATGGAGCGCTCTGGGCCTATGATTACGAAGGCGAGCGGATCACCGTCAGCGGCGAGACCGGCTCCTATACGCGGACCGGCCGGGAGACGGCGTCGCTGGAAATATTGTTCTGCCCGACCTGCGCCTGCGTGCTCAGCTGGCGCGGCCTGAGGCTCAACAGGGATGGCCGCCGGCGGATGGCGGTCAACCTGCGGCTGGCGCCGCCGGATCTCGTTTCCGATCTGCCGATCGATCACTTCGACGGGCTGGAGACATTTGACGACCTGCCCTCCAAGGGGCGGTGCGTGCGCGATCTCTGGTTCTGACGGTTCGGGGTTCTGACGGTTCGGGATGATTGCAGGCTGCCGATGTCCCGATCTTCCTCAAATCGGGAAATGCCGCTGAACGCGTTTGACGGAGTTGCTCTAGACCAGTCCATGGCCTCCGATAAAGAAGATCGCCGCGCACAGGATCAAGATCGCGGCGACCGCATGGACCCGGGAAAAACCATGTCCATGAGTTGGAGCCTCTGCACCATAACCAAGACTACGATGGTCTTCTTCGAAATTTGACAGCAAATCGCGCATTTCATGCCCCCCAGCATCCGGCCTGAATCTTATTTGCCAGGCTCAAGGGTAGCATGCGCTCGTTCGCGCGATTTGGGCAGATCGCTAAAGGTTCAATCACCTTCCGGTGGATGCTCCATACCCTGCGAAAACAGCCGGTAAACCGGCCGTTTTCAGATGCGGGGCGTGCGGTCAGACGAGCAGGGAGCTGTTTGCCAGGACGTCGGTATTGTCGAAGAACGTCTTGTTCACGCCGATGAACGCGATGTCCTGGGCAGCATGGGTCGTGCCGGCGCCGTCGGCGTCGTAGGACAGAATGCCGGTTGCGGAATTGTAGGTCAGCTCGGGGCCGGCCCTGGTTCCGCCGGCACCCAATTTGTTGACGATTTCGAACGAGGCTGCGTCCACCACGCCGTTATTGTCGACATCGAGGCCGGCGAAGGCCGGGCCGAGGCTGATCTTGTCGTCCGAATCGAAGTCCCAGATGAAGTCCTTGCTGGCTGCGCCCATGTCATCGAAATGGAACGTGTCGGCGCCGCCCTTGCCGTAGAGGCTGTCATTGCCGGCACCGCCGGCGATGAGATTGCTGCCGGCATTGCCGGTGATCATGTTGGCAAGGTCGTTGCCTGTCGCATCGATATCCGCCGTAGCGTTCAGCCGCAGGTTTTCGACAGGCCCCTGGTCACGCAGATCCACGCTGACCGTCGTCCAGATCGTGTCTATGCCGCCATCGGGAAGGGTGAGCAGCGGCCCTGAATAAATCGTGACGCGATCGCCCGTATCATCGAATATGTAGGTGTCGTTGCCAGTCGTTTCGAAGAAGGTATCGGCCCCGCCTTTGCCATCCAGCTGGTCGTCACCGGCATTGCCGACCATCCGGTCAGCGAAATTCGAACCGATGACCGAGACATGCTCGACATCAGGTTCGATGAAGAACTGGCCTGCATAACTGCCGTCTGCGTGGGTCAGGGCCAGGATGGATGTGAAGGTGCCCGGCCCGAAATTCGTGAAATCGACGTCGAGAGCTCCCATCGGCTGAAAGTTCAGGTATGCGGAATCCGTTCCTGCGTTGCCGAAGAACGTGACGTCGATCTGGCCGGGAAAGTCATGAGGAGGCGCAAAGATCAGGGTGTCGTTATCCGCTCCCCCGAAAATATCGTTTGATGTTTCCAAGAGATCCGGCAAGTCGAAAGTCGACGTCGCGATGCGAAAGGTGTCGTTGCCTTCATCGCCGAGGTAAACATCACTGTTCTCGAAGATAATTCCTGCCTCTGGGATTATTATAAGAGTAGAGTTCAGCGTGCGAAACACATCATCTCCAGGTGTGCCGTAAAAGGCGCTCATGCGTCTTCCTCCGTTTGCTGTTAAATCCGGATATTGTTGAGTGCCTCCTGCCGGGGCAAGTGAAACTACAATGACATTCACGTACCTATTCTGGCCGTCACCCTAGCATGTGGCGAAGTAAATGGCTACCTTGGGTTGATCTGATTGACGGCCGGAGGCAGTTCGGTGATGGGCAAGATCGTTTAGGTAGCTTTGATCACCATCAGTGTTGTTCAGGGGCACGCCAGTCGATGATGGGGCTTGAGAGGACCGCGCGCTCGCGCCAACGGAGCGGCAAGTATAATTCTTTCGATGCTGCCCGTTTTATCCGGTCGGCCTATTTTTCCACCTTTTTGCTATGTGGGTGATAATAGTAAATCGGCTAACTTTGCGATATCTGTGAAAATAAGGACGTTATTATGTGCCTGGATGCACAGAATAATTCTGACGTTTTGGCTTAGTAAAAGCTGATTCCGAAGGGAAACTATGAGGATCTACTGTTTTATCATTGCGCTTCAGCTCGGCCTGCTAATGTGGGTTGCGGCCTACTATAGCGTTCAGGGGCTTTATCTCTCGCTGAATGCTTCGCACTCCCAGACTGTTACCCTTGCTTCAGCCAATATCGCGGCGCTCCCTGGTGACGCCCGATGACAACGACTCCACACCGGCCGTGACGGCCCTGAAATCCGTGTCAAACCAAGAAACCTGAAAAAGACGCCACCGTGAGACCGCTGAATTCCCTCCTGATCGTCTATCTTGGCCCGCCGCTGATGGCAGCGGCGCTTCTTCTGTTCATGGTGTCATGGTTCGGCGACACGCCGTCCGACGCGCGGCAGGACACGGTGAGCAGCGTGCGAAAAGGCGGCAGGATCGGCAGTCACGTCGAAATGTTCCGGTAAACGGACGCATCACGCCATCATCGACAAGGGAAAAACGAGAAGGGCCACCAAGTGGGGCCCAGCGACCCTTCTCCAGCTGGTAGGTGCAGCATCCAGCGGCGGCAAAATACAAGCAGTAGCTGTTTCCGATAGTGACCGCGGTCACAGCGCTGCAATATTTTCTAGCGGAAGATGAACTAACCGGTCTCGCCTGCATGGCGGGCGCGGCCCTCTCGCTGCATATTGGCCGGCGAGGGGAACGGTTCTGCGCCTGGTTATGCTAGAGAAAATCGTCTTTTGATCTATCTTCCTCCGGCAGGCGCGAACTTCAAGAGAAAGAGGAGATGCAGATGTCGGTGTGCAAACATGTCGCAGCCGTTCGACCCGTCGAGCCGAGGACGCTCGGCTGCGAGGAATGCCTGGAGGAGGGACAGGAATGGGTCCATCTCCGGCTTTGCCGGGAATGCGGCCATGTCGGGTGCTGCGACCAGTCGATCGGGAAACATGCGACGGCGCATTTCCATGCCACGGGACATCCCATCATCGAAGGCTACGACCCGCCGGAAGGCTGGGGCTGGTGCTATCTCGACGAGACGATGGTGGAACTGCCGGATCAGACGCCGCAGCGCGGCCCGATCCCGATCTATTATTGAGCGTGCCGAGATGAGCTCCGACAGTCTCGAAACCCGCCGTCACCAGATGTTTCCGGTGCTGAGCGCCGCGCAGGTCCAGATGGCCGGGCGTTTTGCCAGCAGTGGCCCGCATTCCTTTACTCCCGGCGAGATCGTCTCGCAGATCGGCGACAGGCATTCGCCGGCATGGCTGATCCTTTCCGGCCGGCTCGACGTCTTCAGGCATGACGGCTTGTCGATGCCGGAAGCCCTGATCACGAGCCATGATGCAGGGCAGTTTTCGGGAGAGGTCAGCCAGCTTTCCGGGCGGCCGGTGCTTGCGGGCGGGCGTGCCGGGCCGGAAGGATGTGTGGCGCTGGCATTCGATGCTGCGCATCTGAAGGCTCTCATCATCGGATCGGCCGAGATCGGCGAGATCATCATGCGCGCCTATATCCTGCGGCGTGTGGAACTGATCAATTTCGGCGGCGCCGGCTCCGTTCTGATCGGCCATCCCGGAGAGCCCAATCTGGTTCGCCTGCAGGGCTTTCTGACCCGAGGCGGTTATCCACATGTCGTCCTCGATGCGGCCTCGGACCATGAAGGCCGGGGCCTGGTAGAGAGGCTTGGGATCCTGGCGAGCGAATTGCCGCTCATGGTCTGCCCCAGCGGCACGGTGCTCAAACATCCGACAGATGCCGAAGCAGCCTGCTGCCTCGGCATAACGCCGGAACTCGATCCGGAAACCGTCTATGATGTGGCGATCGTCGGGGCCGGCCCGTCGGGCCTGGCTGCTGCGGTCTACGCGGCATCGGAGGGGCTCAGCGTCATCGTCATCGATAACCGTTCGATCGGCGGGCAGGCCGGCAGTTCCTCCCGCATCGAAAACTATCTCGGCTTTCCGACCGGAATTTCAGGCCAGGCGCTCGCCGGCCGCGCCTTCAATCAGGCGCTCAAGTTCGGAGCGGAGATCGCCTTGCCGCTTGATGTGAACGAGCTCATTCCGGCCCCGGCCGGCAAACGCAGGACCGACCCTATGGTCTTGCGGATTGACGGGGACAGGGCGGTCAAGGCACGGACCGTCGTCATTGCCTCGGGCGCCAGGTATCGCAGGCCCGATATTCCCGACATAGCGCGCTTCGAGGGCGCCGGCATTTCCTATTGGGCATCCGCGATCGAAGCCAAACTCTGCGAAAACGACGATATCGCGCTCGTCGGCGGCGGCAATTCGGCCGGCCAGGCGATCGCATTCCTCGCGCCGCGGGTGCGGCGTCTCCACCTGGTGATCCGCCGAAGCCTGGCCGAGACCATGTCCACCTATCTCATCGATCGCATCGCTGCGCTGCCGAATGTGGAGATGCATCTCGGATGCGAGCTGACGGCGCTGTCGGAAGACCCGCATGGCCGGCTGGCGGCAACCATCACTGAGCTCAGGGCACAGTCCGAGAAGAACTTCGATCTTCGCCGCGTCTTCATGTTCATCGGCGCCGACCCGAATACCGACTGGATCAAATGCCGCATCAAGACGGATGACAGGGGCTTTATCAGGACCGGTACGACCTTCAGCCCTGAGGTCGAAGAGGAGCTCGGAAGGCGCGCCCTGCAGCTGGAGACCAGTCTTCCGAACGTCTTTGCGATCGGCGATGTCCGGGCCGGTTCGACGAAGCGGGTAGCGGCGGCCGTCGGCGAAGGTGCTGCCGTCGTCAGCGATATTCACGCGGCGCTGAGACAGGCTCCGCTCATGAAATGAGCCGGAGTCATGACGAACCACGATGGGCGGGTTGAATGCCAGCCTTGCCTTGAACGAGGTTCCAGAAGCTCTCGGCAATGTCGGTCATGCGCGCCCTTGGCCTGATCAGCACGATCCTGACCTCGACCACCCAATCATCCGATCCGGCTGAGGTTAGTCTTCCAGCCGGTCCCATCTCATCCGCCGCCAGGCTCTCCGGGATCCAGGCCACACCCTTTCCCTCGATCGCAAGTGCCTTCAGCGCCATTGCCAGATGCGAGGTGAAGACCGTCGAGAATTGCAGCGAAGATGTCCTGGCGGAAAGGGCGGATGACAGGATGCGGCCCATGCCCGACGTTTCCTCGAAGGCAAGATGGGGGATAGGGCGATCCGCGATCTCCGAAATGCTGTGGAGCGGCCGGCCATCCCGGTCCCGCCCGCTGACGGGGATCAGGCGGTCGGTCGCAAGCTCCACCTGCCTGTAGGCGTTCATGTCGAGGCGGATTCTGCTGTTTCGATGGTCGTGGCAGAGCAGGAACTGCGCGCGCCCCTCCATCATGATCCGCTCGCATTCGTTCATATTGTCGGAGAGGAGGCGGATGGGCATCGTCGATGCCTCGTGGCCGAGGCCTTGAATCCAGCCGGGAAAGAAGATGAACGACAGTGCGTGGGTGGCGGCAAAGGTCACCGTCGAGGTCGCCGCCCGCATCTGTTCGATTTCGCTGATGGCGCGCTCCAGACGGGCGGTGACATCATCGGCCGCTGCCAGCATGGCTTCGCCCGCGGGGGTCAGCTTCAGGCGGTGCGTGGACCGATCGACGAGTTCGGCGCCGCACCAGTCCTCCAGCGATTTGATGCGGCGGCCGAAAGCGGGCTGCGTGATATGGCGCTTTTCGGCGGCGCGCGAAAAGTTCAGGGTTTCCGCGAGTGCCTTGAGGTCGGCAAGCCAGGCCGTTTCCACTGATGTCGATCCGTTTTTGGTGATGCTTTGATGGCATCGAACAAATGGCATCCTGTCGATTATTTCAAGCGATTTCGAGATTCTCTATGCCGTATCGGCATTGAAAGAGCCCGGATCGGCATTGGACGACAGGGCGCCTGACTCGTAGAACATCGGCATCTGAAGAATGGAGACTGCCATGCGCATCATCGATGTCCGCGAAGTGACGAAGCCGATCGCTTCGCCGATCCGAAACGCCTATATCGATTTCAGCAAGATGACGACGAGCCTTGTTGCCGTCGTCACGGATGTCGTCAGAGACGGGCGGCGCGTGGTCGGCTACGGCTTCAATTCCAATGGGCGATACGGGCAGGGCGGGCTGATCCGAGAGCGCTTCCGGGACCGTATCCTGGAAGCGGCACCCGACAGTCTCGTCAACGATGCCGGCACCAATCTCGATCCGCAGCGGATCTGGGCAGCGATGATGAAGAACGAGAAGCCGGGCGGCCACGGCGAGCGTTCAGTCGCAGTCGGCACGATCGACATGGCGGTGTGGGATGCCGTTGCCAAGATCGAGGGCAAGCCGCTCTTCCGGTTGCTGGCGGATATGAAGGGCAGGCAAGCCGATCCCAGGGTCTTCGTCTATGCCGCCGGCGGATATTACTATCCCGGCAAGGACAATAGCGCGCTGCGCAAGGAGATGCGCACCTATCTCGACCGCGGCTATACCGTGGTCAAGATGAAGATCGGCGGGGCTTCGATCGACGAGGATCGCGGCCGTATCGAATCCGTGCTCGAGGAAATCGGGCCTGAGGCGCGGCTTGCCGTCGATGCAAACGGGCGTTTCGATCTGGAAACCGGCATCGCCTATGCCAAGATGCTGCGCGACTATCCGCTCTTCTGGTACGAGGAAATCGGCGATCCGCTCGATTATGCGCTGCAGGCGGCGATATCGGAATTCTACGATGCGCCGATGGCGACCGGCGAAAACCTGTTCTCGCATCAGGATGCCCGCAACCTCCTGCGCTACGGCGGCATGCGCGCCGACCGCGACTATCTGCAATTCGACTGCGCGCTGTCCTATGGGCTCGTGGAATATCTGCGTACACTCGATGTGCTGCGCCAGTTCGGCTGGTCGCCCTCACGCTGCATTCCGCATGGTGGCCACCAGATGTCGCTCAACATTGCGGCCGGCCTCGGCCTTGGCGGCAATGAGAGCTATCCGGATCTCTTCCAGCCCTATGGCGGATTCCCGGATGGGGTAGGGGTCATCGACGGCCACATCACCATGCCGGAACTGCCCGGCATCGGCTTCGAAGGCAAGTCGGACCTGATCAAGGTCATGCGGGAACTGGCGGAGTAGGACGCAGGCCGGCGATTTCAGGCCGCAATTCTCGCAGCATCCAGATAGGTGCAGAACATCAGCGTCAGCTGAGTCTGCAAACCGCCGTCGATGAGCAGTTCCGACATGTGACGGTCGAAGACATTGCGGACGGTGCCGCAGAGCACGTTCAGCATCATCACGTTGACGGTGGCGAGATTGTCGAACTCTGCGTCCGAGGCGGTGGCGAACATGGCATGGCTTGCCGCTTCGATGCGCTGCGACATCGCCTCGACGATGCCGGCGACATCGATCTCGGCGGCGGCGCGGTAGAGGGCGATCGTGACGTCGCGGCGCTCGATTTTCACCTCGATATAGGTGCTGACGAGGGCATCAGCCATCTCGGCATAGCGCGCGCCGCGATGGGCAAGGCAGGCGGCTTCCACGCGTTCGGCCAGCATCGTCAGGTACCGCTCGTTGACGGCGTGGAACAGCGCCTGCTTGTTCGGGAAATACTGGTATAGGGAGCCAACGGAGACGCCGGCTCTTTCGGCGACCCGCGTCGTCGTCAGGTCACCCGGGCCGTCCGCTATCAAAACCTGAATCGTCGCTTCGAAAATCGCCTCGACGGTGTTCACCGACCGCGCCTGACGCGGTGATTTGCGGGCATTTGCGGCTGATACCTGCGCGGAAACCATATGCGAATTCAAAACCTGAAGAATCCTTCTTATTTTCAATCTGCGCGCACCGATCGAGATTTTCAAGGAACTTCAGGATGAACGACACTGGACGTATCGCGCTCGTGACAGGCGCAAACAAGGGAATTGGATATGAAATCGCCAGACAGCTCGCCGGATCAGGCGTGTCTGTTTTCCTCGGCGCACGCGATGCCGGGCGCGGCCAGGCCGCGGCGGATGACCTCGCCGGGCAGGGGCTCGACGTAGCGTTCATCCGGATCGACGTCTGCGATGCGGGGAGCATTGCGGCCGCCGCCGCGGAGATCGATGCGCGGCACGGCCGCCTCGATATCCTCGTCAACAATGCCGGCATTGCCGACTATACGGACGGCGCGCCCGGCAAGGCTTCGCTCGATGCCGTGCGCAGCGAACTGGAGACCAATTTCATCGGGGCGCTCGCGGTGACGCAGGCGATGCTGCCGCTTTTGCGCAAGGCCAAGGCCGGGCGCATCGTCAACATGACCAGCAGCCTCGGCTCCCTGACGCTGAACGGCGATCCGAGCTGGCCGTTCTATGGCGTGCGGCTCATCGGCTACAATGCGTCGAAGGCGGCGCTGAACATGCTGACGGTCCAGCTCAATGCGGAGCTCAGCGATACCGGGATCACCGCCGTATCGGCTTGCCCCGGCCTCGTCGCCACCGACCTCAGCGGCCATCGCGGCGATCGCACGCCCTCGGAGGCTGCGGCTTTTCCGGTGCGAATGGCCTTGCTTCAAGGGCACGACCTGAAAGGCATTTGCCAGAGCGAGCAGGGCGCTGTCCCCTGGTGAGGGCCTTCTCGTTCACAGTCCACGGAAAGCGTGTCGGCCGCTGACACATTGTGTGAGCAAGTTCAGAGGGATAGAAATAGGCACATAGGTGGTGGCCGGCTCTTGCCAGTCGAGGCGTGAGGCACGATGTCAAACGCGGAGGTTCGTCGCCGATCAGGATCGCAGGGAGGCGGGTTTCGGATGGTGATGTCCTATCGGCAGGCAGTGGCCGCCGCCGAAGATCTGGTGCGAACCGAGCCGCGGATCGTGTTCATGATGTGCGGTTTGGCAGGTTCCGGCAAGACGACCTTTGCACAGCGGCTGGAGGCGCTCGGATGTGAGCGTTTCTCGATCGACGAAGAGGTCTGGCGGCATGACGGGCGTTTTGGCGTCGATTATCCGGAAGCTGCCTATGCCGATCTGCAGGCCGCCGCCGAAACGCGGCTGCGGCTCCGCCTTGAAGACCAGCTCATGCGCGGCACGAAGGCAGTGATCGATTTTGCCTTCTGGAATGGGGCGGTTCGCGCCCGCTACCGTGGGCTTGTCGAAGCTCGGGATCACCGGTGCTGCATCATTTATCTTCAGGTGGACGAGGCGATTTTGCTCGGCCGTTTGAGAGAACGCTCGGTACGGCGTGATGCAAATGCCGCGTTTCCGATAACGGACGAGCTGCTCGCGAAATATGTCCAAGGCTTCGATATTCCGAGCGGAGAAGAGGCATGGATCGTGCAGGCGACATTCGATTGAGAAAGCCTCCCTGCGAGGGCGCGACGAAAGCCGCGCCCTCAAAATGTCAGGCGTCAATCGCGACCGCCGTGCGATATGCATGAGGTGGACGCAGGTATCGGATGATCTAACCGCCGGCGTTGGCACGACATGCGGGCAGCGACAGCGCAATAGGGCAGGCAGAGATGCGATTGACGGACCGCAAATTTGCGGTTAGCTCTTACGCCCATGAAAATCGCAATGGTTCTCGTCGTGGTGATATCGCGCATGGGCAGGACGGTGTAACCGTCCGGCATCAGCCACCCATGCGCCGAACACAAGGTCCCTGACGGGGCCTTTTTTTGTGCCCCGTCGCAACCCAATCACCCTATCAACGACGGAAAATTGCTATGACCGGCGATAAGGCCAGCTTTACCCAAAATTCCCCCAATCCTTCTTCTTTCGGCCCCCTGATGAACGGCGGCGAGATCGTGCTGCGGGCGCTGCGCGACAATGGCGTCGAGCACATATTCGGCTATCCGGGCGCTGCCGTCCTGCCGATCTATGACGAGATCTTCCAGCAGGACGAGATCAAGCACCTGCTGGTGCGCCACGAGCAGGGCGCGGGACATGCCGCCGAGGGCTATGCGCGTTCGACCGGCAAGGTCGGCGTCATGCTGGTCACATCAGGACCGGGTGTCACCAATGCCGTCACCGCGCTGCAGGATGCGCTGATGGATTCCATTCCGCTCGTCTGCCTGACCGGGCAGGTGCCGACGACGCTGATCGGCACGGATGCCTTTCAGGAATGCGATACGGTCGGCATCACGCGGCCCTGCACCAAGCATAATTTCCTCGTCGATCACATCGACGATCTCGCAAGGACCATCCATCTCGCCTTCAGGATCGCGACGTCAGGCAGGCCGGGGCCGGTTCTGGTCGACATGCCGAAGGATGTGCTGTTTGCGAGCGGGCTTTATGTCGGGCCGCAGGAGGTTTCGATGCCTGCGAACTATAAGCTGCCGAGGTGCGGCGATCAGGAGGCGATCGCTGCCGCGATCAGGCTGATGGCGCAGGCTGAGCGGCCGCTCCTCTATACCGGTGGCGGCGTCATCAATTCCGGACCGGAGGCCTCGCGGCTGCTGCGGGAACTGGTGGAGCTCGCCGGCTTTCCCATCACCTCGACGCTGATGGGGCTCGGCGCCTATCCGGCGAGCGGACCGAACTGGCTGAAGATGCCCGGCATGCACGGTTCCTATGAGGCAAACATGGCGATGCATGATTGCGACCTGATGATTGCCATCGGTGCGCGTTTCGACGATCGCGTCACCTCGCGTGTCGACAGGTTTTCGCCGGGGTCGAGGAAGATCCATATCGATGTCGATCCATCCTCGATCAACAAGAATGTATCCGTCGATATCGGCATAACCGGCGATGCGGCCGATGTGCTGCGGGATCTGATCGAAGCCTGGCGGGCGCTTCCGGCCCGACCGGAACGCGGGCGGCTGGATGCCTGGTGGGGCGAGATCGCGCGATGGCGGGCGCGAAACTCCTTTGCCTATGAGATGCGCCATGATGCGATCATGCCGCAATATGCGCTGGAGCGGCTGCATGCGCTGACGACCGATCTCGACCCTATCGTCACGACCGATGTCGGCCAGCATCAGATGTGGGCGGCACAGCTCTTCGGTATCGAAGGGCCGAACCGCTGGCTCACCTCGGGCGGGCTCGGCACGATGGGTTATGGTCTGCCGGCGGCGATCGGCGCGCAGATCGCCCATCCCGGCCGGCTGGTTCTCGGCATTGTCGGCGATGGTTCGGTGCAGATGACACTGAAGGAGCTTTCGGCGGCCATGCAGCACCAGGCGCCGGTCAAGATCTTCATCCTCAACAATGCGCAGCTCGGCATGATCCGGCAATGGCAGCAGATCCTGCATGGCAACCGGCGGGATAAATCCTACTCCGCCTCGCTGCCTGATTTCGTCAAGCTGGCGGAAGCCTATGGCGCTGTGGGCCTGCGCTGCGAGAGGCCGGAGGAGCTGGATGAGAAGATCCGCGAGATGATCGCCACCGACCGGCCGGTTCTTTTCGACTGCCGGGTCGCGGCGCTGGAAAACGTCTATCCGATGGTCCGCAGCGGCCGGCCGCATAATGACATGCTGTTCGGCGAGGATGTCAGCGCGGCGGAAGCGGAGGGCGAATTCGGCTTCAGCCAGGGGCTGGTCTGAGCCTGCCGCGGCATCGGCCGGTGCCGAGAGCATCGGCCGATGCACCTGCTGGAGGATATTACGTGTCGAGGCTTTCGGCAGGTGCCTCGTTGACGCGGGCGAATTTCAGATAGGGTATCGCGACGAGCGCAGCGATGAAAACATGCAGCAGCACCACTGCTACCGCCGCCTTCTCGTCCGGAAAATTGTAGGCGGCGATCGCCATCGCGACGCCTGGATGGCGCGCGCCCGTCGCCAGTGCCAGAACCACGCGATCGTGGGCATGCGGCCCGCCCATGGCGTGGCCGACCAGCAGCCCGAACGCGGTAAAAAGTGCCAGAGACAGGATGAGCCCGTTGCCGACAAGCGCCCAGGTCGCAGGCAGCGTCACGATGAGGACCGGCAGAGCCGCCAGAATGAGCAGGGCGGTTCCGAGCCGTGCGATCGGTTGCACGAACTGCCGCGCAAGGACGGGGGCAAAGCGCTCGACCACCATCCCGAGCACGAGCGGCAGGATGACAGAGACGAGGACGATCGGCACGACACGGATGGCAGGCATCTGGTAGCGCTCGCCAAGGACGACATCTGCCAGTGCGATGGCGAGCGGAACGAGGACGACGGCGAGAAATGACGCTGTGACGCAGAGGCTGATCGCGTAGGAAGACGTCCCGGCCGCCTTACTCTGCCTTATCGTCAGGATCGGTGGAACGGGCGCCATTGCAAGGCCGATGAGGGCAATCTTGAGCGGCAGGGGCAGCGGAAACAAGAACGCGGCCGCCAGGGCCAAACCCAGCATGACGATGTTCATCGACAGGATGGATTTGAACAGCAGGACCGGGCGGGCGAGCAAGTAGGTGACGTCGCTGAACGTTGCCCGCAGCCCGAGCGCAAAAACGATCAGGAACAGGCTGGCCTTCAGAGTGAGCGTGACAAAATCCGCAAATGTCATTGCTGCTCCCCACCGGATTGATCGTGCGCGGTGTTGACCGTACGGATCGATCGGTAGGGAAAAACAGCGGGCCGCGGAAGTACGTTACGGTAAATGCCTGGTAACGGCGGCTTCGCGCCTGTAATGCCTGTCGCGCTCCTCCAAAAAAACCGGACGCTCGATCGCGCCCGGCGGATGCGCCGGTGGTAGTCTGTTGCGCCCTATTTCGACAGCACGACATGCGCCGCCAGTTCCGTCATCTCGTGGGATCTGACGGAGAAGCCGAGTGCGGGCAGATCGATGCCTTCGAACATGGCTTCACCCTTGCCAAGGACAACCGGAGAGATGGCGAAATGCATCTCGTCGACCAGGCCGGCCTTCAGATATTGCCTGACAGTACTGACGCCGCCGCCGATCTTGATGTCCTTGTCGCCGGCTGCGGCCCTGGCTTTTTCCAGTGCCTCCTCGATGCCGCCGGTGACGAAATGGAAGGTGGTGCCGCCTTCCATGACGATGGGCTCGCGGGCATGGTGGGTGAGGATGAAGGTCGGCGCGTGGTAGGGCGGGTTCGGCCCCCACCAGCCTTTCCACGCGTCGTCCGGCCATTCGCCCCGGATCGGGCCGAACATGTTACGGCCGAGGATGAAGGCGCCGAAGCCGGTATTGCCGGTCGAGGCATATTTCTCGTCGGTGCCGGTGGAGCCGGCATCCTTGCCGATCATGGCGCGGAAGGTGCGGGTGCCGAAGAACCACTGGTGCAGTTCCATGCCGCGCTTGCCGAGGGGATTTTCAAGACTCTGGTCCGGACCGGCGCCGAAACCATCGACCGAAAGGGAAAATGCAGCAACGCGTACACGTGCCATGTCAGCCTCCATCTGATTGCATTTTAAAATCAGTTGTCTTGTCGCATGACTGATCCTATAATGCAACTGGTTTTCTCACGGAGTCGAATATGGATATCGAGATACGGTCGGGCTGCCCGATCAACCTGACGATGGAGGTGCTGGGCGACCGATGGAGCCTTGTCATCATCAGGGATATCATGTTCGGCAATCGCCGGCACTTTCGCGAGCTCCTGACGCAATCGGAGGAGGGCATCGCCTCCAATATCCTTGCGGCGCGTCTCAAACGGCTGATGTCCTGCGGGCTGATCACCAAGCTCGACGATCCCTCCCACAGCCAGAAAGCGATCTACAGCCTGACGGAAGCTTCCATCCAGCTCGTACCCATGTTTGCGATGATCGGCGCCTGGGGGCGGCGGTTCCTGCCTGTGAGCGAGGATCTGAGCATCCGCGCCGAGCTGCTGGAGGAGGGCGGGCAGAAGCTGTGGGACGAGTTCATGGAGGACCTGAGACGGATCCATATCGTGGACCCGATCGGCGGGGCGAATGGATCCGTGAAATCGCCGGTCCTGGCGCGGCTGACGGCGGCCTTTCTGGACGTGCGCGCTAGGATGGATGCGGCGGCGGGATAGGCTGTTGATCAAAAATTAGAGCCAGTGAGGCTGAGCAATCAGATGGCAAATGTCGATGTGATGCCCTGGGCGGAGCGTGAATTCCTGATCTATCTTTCGTCCGTTCCAGATATTCCCGAGCAGATCGGCTTTGGCCGATACTATGAAACTAGCTGCGAAATCGTTCTGGAAGGCGGCGAGATTATCCGTCAAAACTGTGCCGTCCATCGACCGGCCGACATGCGAAGCGTCGTCGGCGAGCGGATCATCGACTGGCTGCTACTTTTGATCAGGACCGACCTTACCTCGACGCAGCTTTCCCGAGCCACATTCAGCATTGGGCAAGACTGCATTGCACTAAATGAAGCTGAAGCGCGGGCACGCTGGAGCAGAGGTTAAAGCGCGGATTATCGGGCGCGTGAAGCATTTATGGAGCGTTTGCTGCAACGTGCTTCTCCCGGCGACTATGATCAATTTTCGGAAAAATTGGCATGACCTGTCGGCCAGGTGGATAGCGCCTGATCGGCAACGGCATTCAGCATCTCGCGGCTGAAGCCGGCCTTGGCCTGTACCGCCATGCCGTGGGTCATGGCCATGATGAATGCCGCAAGGGCTTCCGTATTGGCCGTTTCCGGCAGGTCGCCTTCCGCCTTCGCCCGCTCGAAGCGCTCCTGAAGCTGCGCCTGGCCAGCTGCGCGAAAATCGATCAGCGCCTGCCGTACCGGTTCGGCCTCGTCGGATCCTGCAACCGCGCCATTGATGCCAAGACAGCCCGTATGGTTGGGAAAGCGGGTATTGAGGTCAACCGCATTGTAGAGGATGTGGGCGGCGACCTCGCGTGAGGTCGGCAGTTTCAGCGCCACCGGGAGGTAATCCAGATAGCGCTCGGAATAGCGGTCCAGCGCCTTGCGGAAGAGGGCTTCCTTGTTGCCGAAGGCGGAATAGAGGGCGGGGCGCTCGATGCCGGCGGCCTCCGTCAGGTCAGCATAGGACGTGCCTTCGTAGCCCTTTCGCCAGAAGAGGCACAGGGCGGAATCGAGCACTTTTTCCACGTCAAATTCGCGATGGCGTCCCATCAGGTCAGTCCGGTCAATTTCATAACGACCGTTATTAAACTACTTGACACGCGTTGTCTACATTTCATACCAATCGTTACCGTAACGATCGTTACAGAAAAATGCGCAGCCTGCCGATGACGGCAGGCGGGCGCCTGGACGGGGTAGAAAGGACACTCATGTCTCAGATTTTGAAGGGAAAGGTCGCTCTCGTGACCGGTGGTTCGCGCGGACTTGGAGCGGCGACGGCGGAAGCGCTGGCCGATCAGGGCGCTGATGTTGCGATCAGCTACGTGGCCTCGGCCGGGAAGGCGGAGGCCGTGGTCGAGAGGCTGCGGGCGAAGGGTGTGCGGGCTCTGGCGATCCAGAGCGACCAGGCCGATACGGCCGCTGCCAAACCGCTGATCGACACGGTCATTGCCACTTTCGGCAAGCTCGACATCCTCGTCAACAATGCGGCGATCGCCGTACAGGGCAAGACGGTCGATGATCCCGAACTCGACGTGGTCAATCTCGACCGCCAATGGCAGACCAATGTGCTGGGGCCGGTGTCGGTGACGCGGGCGGCGGCTCCGGTGCTGTCCGATGGCGGCCGGATTCTCTTCATCGGTTCGCTGTTCGGTACACGCGTGCTGGTTCCGGGTGTCGCCGATTATGCCGGTACGAAGGCCGCGCTCATCGGCTATGCGAAGGGTGTGGCGCGCGATCTCGGCAGGCGCAACATCACCGTCAACGTCGTCCAGCCCGGCGTGATGCCGACCGACATGTCCGTCGAAGCGCTGGGAGACACCGTGCCCGACGCACTTCTCGACCTGCATCCCATCAGGCGCATTGCGACGCTTGAGGAGGTCTCCGCGCTCATCTGCCATCTGGCGGGGCCGCATGGCGGTTACATGAGTGGCGGCGTCATCGATGTCGCCGGCGGACTTGGGATCTGACGACTTGGAACGCTCTGCACCTGCGGGACTGAAAGGCCCCGCAGGTGCATTTGCGGCTCAGGCTGCGAGAGCGCCATAATCCATCGCGTCGAGATCGGCGATCAGGCCGGGTCCGACCGGGCTCCAGCCGAGGATGCGGCGGGTCTTTGCGCTGGAGGCCGGGAAGTCGAGGCCGGCGAAAATCGCCATCCAGCCGAAATGCTCGGCCGCCTTTTCCGGCGCGACCGAGATGACCGGCAGCTTCAGGCCGCGGCCGAGGGCTTCGGCGATCTCGCGGGTGGCGATGCCTTCTTCGGCAACGGCATTGTAGCGGGCGCCTGATACGGCTCTTTCGATGGCAAGCCGGTAGAGGAGGGCAACGTCCAGCAGGTGGCCGGCCGGGAAGCGGTTGCGGCCTTCGCCGACATAGCCGACAGCGCCATTCCGCCGGGCGATTTCGATGAGCGGGGAGACGAGGCCCTGCTTGAACGTGTTGTGAACCTGGGGAAGGCGCATGACCGAGACGTTGACGCCCTGGTCGAGAAGCGCATTGCCGGCCCGTTCGGACGCGATGCGCGGGTTGGGATGCTCGTCATTGAAGACGTCCTCGCTCGCGGGTTCGCCGAGATGGGCATTGCCGATGCCGGTGCCCGAGGTGATCAGCAGCGGGCGGTTGGTGCCCTTCAGCGCCTCGCCCATGGCGGCAATGACGCGGCTATCCTTCTGGCAATTCTCGACGAAGCGGGAGAAATCATGGTCGAAGGCCGTATGGATGACGGCATCGGCCTTTTCGACGCCGCGACGGACAGTCTCGGGTTCTTCCAGCACACCCTTGTGAGCTTCGACGCCTGCCTCTTCGAGCGCTTTGGCGCCGGCGTCAGAGCGGGTCATGCCGATGACATGATGGCCTGCCTTCAGGAGTTCGGGGACGATGGCCGAGCCGATGAAGCCAGTGGCGCCGGTGAGGAAAATGCGCATGTCGTGTCTCCTTATTGCGATGAAGCCCACTATTGCGCTATGTTTTATGCTGTTAAAGTAGTGACGTTATCCTATTATAATGGCTAACAGGAATATTATGAGCACTGACGTCAACTCCCTCGGCACCTTCCTTCGCGACCGCCGCTCGCGCCTCGATCCGGCTGTATTCGGTTTTTCCGGGCGACGGCGCACCCCGGGCTTGAGGCGGGAAGAGGTGGCACAGCGCGCCAATATAAGCCCGACCTGGTACACATGGCTGGAGCAGGGGCGGGGCGGAGCGGCATCGGCCGATGTCCTGAACCGGATCGCCAGTGGCCTGATGCTGACCGAGCCGGAGCGCGAGCATCTCTTCATCCTCGGCCTCGGCCGGCCGCCCGAGGTGCGCTACCGTGCAGTGGAGGGCATCAGCCCGCGCCTGCAACGGCTTCTCGATACGCTCGAGGTGAGCCCGGCGCTGGTGCGCACGGCGGCCTGGGATATCGTGGCGTGGAACCGCGCGGCGACCATCGTCATGACCGACTATGGCAAGCTTGCGCCTGATGACAGGAACGTCTTGCGCCTGCTGTTCTCCAATCCCGGCGTCCGTAACGTCCAGCACGACTGGGATGCCATGGCGCGTTTCGTCGTCGGGGCCTTCCGGGCGGATGCGGCGCGGGCGGGGGCGACCTCGGAAATAGCAGATCTGGTGGAGGAACTTTGCCGCACGAGCGCCGAGTTCAAGCGGATCTGGGAGGAGAACGAGGTGATCGCCCATGGCGAGGGAACCAAGCGGCTGAGACATCCCGTTCTCGGCGATATCGAGCTTGAATATTCCGGCTTTGCAATCGACGGCAGGCCGGATCTCAACATGGTCGTCTATAATCCCGTCGATCCGGATCTCGCCGAGCGTATTCGCCTGATGGTGAGAGACGCAAAACCCGAGCGGGATTAGGCGCGTCTGCGCAGCGTGAATACCGTCAGCTCCGAGGGCCGGCCGAGCCTCAGCGCAAAGCCCGGCCAGAGCGCGGTGCCGTTGTTGACATAGAGCTGCATGCCGCCGACGTGGTAGTGGCCGGAGACGAAACCGCCATTGGCGCGGGCGACCAGACGGTCGAGGCCGAACACCATGCCGCCATGGGTATGTCCCGACAGCTGCAGGGCAATGCCTCTCTTGGCGGTCTCGGCTGCCATTCTCGGCTGATGGTCGAGGAGGATGATCGGGGCTTCGGGCGGAGCGCCGTTCAATGCCGCGGCAAGGTCCGGGTTCGGCATGGTTCTGCCGAAAGCCGCAAGATCCGTCACGCCGGCAATGACGATGCGGCTCGCCTCGCGCTCGATGACGGCATGCTCATTCATCAGCATGCGCATGCCGAGACTGGCGTCGTGCTGCATCCACTCGTCGTAGCCGAAATAATATTCGTGATTGCCGGGGATGGCGAAGATGCCATCGGGAGCCTGAAGCTTCGCCAGGGGGGCGACATCCGCCCGCCGTTTTTCAAGGCGGCCGTCGATGAAATCGCCGGTCACGACGATCAGGTCGGTTTTCAGCTCATTGGCCCTCCTCACGAGGGTTTCGGCCCAGGAGGCCGGGAATAGGCGGCTGAGATGCAGGTCGGTCAATTGCAGCAGGCGGTAGCCCTCGAAGGCTTCGGGCAGGTCCCGGATCGAGATCTCGACATTTTTCACCGGCGGAATGCGCACGGCTCCGGCAACGCCGAAAGCGGCCAGACCGAAGGCTGCAAGCCCGATGATATAGCGGACTTCGGGGGGCACGGCCGGAAATCGGCCCTCCATGAGGGCAAGGACAAGCGACACGACATCGAGCGCGATCTGGAAGACGGCGAGCAGGAGCGTGGCGCCGAAGAGGAAATTCAGGACGATAATCAGCGGGCGCGGATATTCGGGCGCGAAGACGGAACCCGAGGATATACGGTTCAGCAGCACCTGCTGCGAGGCGATGAGGAGCAGGCCGGCAAGCAGGGCCTTGGCGGGCCAGATCCATGGCAGGGGGAGAATGAACCTGAGGACGACGACGAGCCAGGGGAGCCCGAGAACGAAATGGAACATCAAATAGGCCTGTGATTATCGATGCTTATCGGAGGCAATGAAGAGATTGAATCTGGTGTCTCCGGCGTTCTGCACAAGGGGTTCATCAGTTGATATGTTCGCCAGCCTGGCCCTGGCCCAGGCGCGAGTGCTCAGCCTGGCGTCTGCGCTTCGGCGAACAACCATCCGATCACGGTTTCCCGCGCGGCAGATTTCCGGTGGCGGGGCCAGACGAGGTAGATATCCGAAGGGCCGCGCAGCCTGGCTTCGAAGACACGCACCAGCCGGCCCCGGGCGAGGTCTTCGGTGACGAAACCGCCATTGGCAAGAACGATGCCCTGTCCGGCAATCGCCGCCTCGATGGCGTGCGCGGTCTGCGAAAAGCTGATGCCTTTGAAGGTGGGGCTGCTGCTGTTGGCGAGATGGCGCTCGACGAATTCCGGCCAGAGATTGTGAGCATCGTGCAGCAGCGGATAGGCCGAAAGCTCCTCGGCCGTGCGCGGCGGGTTGCGGCCGGCAAGCAGCAGCGGGCTGCAGACGGCGATGACCTCTTGTTCGAACAGAAGCTCGGCATTCAGCCCCGGTCCGAAGGGCGGACGGCCATAGCGGACGGCGAGATCGACGCCATCGGCGGCGAAATTCGAGATGCGCTCGGTCGCCAGGATATGCAGGTCGAGATCGGGATGCAGGGCGGTGAAGTCAGGCAGGCGCGGGATCAGCCATTTCGATGCAAAGGTCGGCGTCGTGCTGATGGTGAGCTTGATCGCCTGCGGCTTCAGCTCGTCTGTTGCGCGGGCGATGATCTCGAAGGCGCGCCTGATATCGGCGATGTAGCGTCTGCCCTCGGCCGTCAGCGCCAGCGTGCGGGGAAGCCGTTCGAACAGGGTCATGCCGAGTTGCGCCTCCAGCCCGCGGACCTGCTGGGCGACGGCGCCCTGCGTGACACCGAGCTCTTCGGCGGCGAGCCTGAAGTTGAGGTGTCGCGCGGCGACCTCGAAGGCTCTGAGGCCATTGAGGGAGGGAAGCTTTCCCGGGATATCGCTCATCGAGTAGTTTTTCTACTGGCAAAGAAGAGGAGAACTGTTTCGCGCTCGCGCAGTGAAAATGATACCCTCCGCGCAGACACCAATCAATCGACGATATCGTTTCAGGAGGGCACCGGCATGTCAGTAGAAAAAGTGGCTGTAATCACGGCAGGCGGCAGCGGCATGGGAGCCGAAAGCGCAAGACGCCTTGCGGCCGATGGCTACAAGGTCGCGATCCTGTCTTCATCCGGCAAGGGCGAGGCGCTTGCCAAGGAACTCGGCGGTGTCGGCGTGACCGGCTCCAACCAGTCGAACGACGATCTGAAGCGGCTGGTCGATGCCGCGATGGGCGCCTGGGGGCGCGTCGACGTTCTCGTCAACAGCGCCGGCCACGGGCCGCGCGCAGCGCTCAACGAGATCACCGACGAGCAGTGGCATACGGGCATGGACGTCTATCTGATGAACGTCATCCGCCCGGTGCGGCTGGTCACCCCGATCATGCAGGCGCAGAAGAAGGGCGCAATCGTCAATATCTCGACGGCCTGGGTCTTCGAGCCGTCAACGATGTTCCCGACTTCGGCGGTCTTCCGCGCCGGCCTTGCCGCCTATACCAAGCTCTTTGCCGACACCTATGCGGCCGAAAACATCCGCATGAACAACGTGCTGCCCGGCTGGATCGACAGCCTTCCGGCTACCGAGGCGCGACGCGAGACCGTGCCGATGCAGCGCTATGGCACGAGTGCGGAAGTGGCGGCGACCATCGCGTTTCTGGTGTCCGATGGGGCGGGGTATATTACCGGCCAGAGCCTGAAGGTGGATGGCGGGTTGATGCGGTCGGTTTGAGGGGACCGGATGGCGGACGGCTGGTTGTCGAGGGCAGGGTAGCTTGAACTATTCCGCTCTCAGCCTATTGTCAGGCGGTGGACATTGCGCCCATGCCCGCGACGATCGAGAAGGCCAGATGCCATGAACAAGTTCACCGTAACCATCACGCGAGAGATCGAGGCCGATACCGCCGAGGAGGCTGCGCTTCTCCTGTATCAGGAGCTTGCCAGGGACGCGGCGCCGCTTCGCTATCTGGTTGCCGATGAGACGAAGCGGACGCGGACTGTGACGCTCGATCGGGCAAAGGCGGATGAATTCGCAGCCGTCGATCACACTGCCGATCCGGGCAACTGGTAGGCGGGATGGCAAGTGCCGGGGCGGGGAGGGCCTCTCGCCCGGGCGATCATTTTTTCTCCCCGAGATACTGAAACAACGTCTCCTTCCACGCCTCGTCGTGGATCGCTTCGAGAATGGCGACATCGATAGGCTTGCGGTAGCGGCTGCCGGCGGGCATTGCCATGCCGTAGTTCTGTGGCTCGAAGACGGTGTCCAGTACTTGCACGCTGGTCGGAAACTGCTGTTCGGCCGTCCAGGCAAGCAGCGGCTTGTCATAGACGAAGGCATCGATCGAGCCTGATGTCAGCGCCCGGAAGCCGTCCTGCACATTGGCGAAATCCCGATGCCTGATGCGTTCGCCGTCGAGAAATCCTGTGGTCGCCGATCCCGACACGGCACCGACGCGTGCCCGCGGCAGGTCTTCTGCGCCGTTCACCAGTCCCCTGATCTGACGCGTCGTGAGCGCGGAGGTGACGCTTGCGGTGAAGACGGCGATGGTGATGATCGACATGACCATCCAGAGGATCGCGAGCGTTCGTCCTCCGAGCGTCTTAGGGCCGCGATGACCGGTACTTGCCTGCGTCATGGCTTCAGCCGACCACCAGATGCTCGCGCCGAGCCCCCTGGCGGCGCCGCCGCCGAAATCCTCGTTGTGGCGGTGCTCGAAGAGCCAGATCAAGGCGCCAACGGCCAGCGAGATGCCGATGAGGGCGCCGACCGCCTGCAGGAAACCGAGGGAAGTCATCGTCTGGGTGATCTCGTACCAGACGGAAGCGCTGTGGACGGAGACGGCGATGCCGAGGCCGGTATTGTAGAATGGCTGGGAGAAATCGACATTGCGCTCCCGGTCGGCCGTGATGGTGATGGCGGCGACGGAGAGATCGTAGTCGCCGCGCTTCGTCGCCTCGATCAGGCTCTGTACCGAGGGTTCCTCGACCAGCCGGTATTTGAGCCCGAGTTTTTCCGCGACCTGGCGCCAGAGTTCGATCGAGAGACCTGTCCAGCTGCCATCCGGTCCCTTCATGGCAAAGGGCGGAGCCTCCTTGGTGCCGACCACCAGTTCGCGGACCGGAAATTCGGGCGGGGCGGCAAACGCGTGCCGTGGGAAGGATCCGGCCAGACAAAGGAAAAACGCCAGAATGGCGAACGGCAGAGCGCGGCGCCTGCTTTTGCCGGATGAGGGCGCGGTGGTCTTTGCCATAACACCTTTCCCTTCCTGCATCAGGCGAACTGCCGCTTCGTTCGTGGATCATCCTGAACGGCTGACGGCGTCCGACAAGTACGCAACGGTAAATGCATCGATCATTTACGGTGGCGGGCATTCGGCACAGGCTGGTTTCAGATCTCGGCAAATCGCGACGCATCCAGAATGGACGTGCGGCAAATGCAGGCATCAGGGCCGCCGGCAGGCGAGGATGAAGCGGCGGTAGACGAGGGTTCGGAGCCTATTTCGGAGATTGGCATTCTTGCGCTGCGCCCTCGCGATCGGGGCGTGGGAGTGAAGCGCGATGTCCGTAAAGCCTACCGATCTCAAGAGCGGCAGCAGCATGTCGGGGCGGAGACCCTGGCCGAAGGGCAGGGCTGACATGATGCGGGCGTGGCGGGTGCTGAGCGCGCCGTCATAGTTCTTGTCGGCGCCGATGAGGCGGTCTATCCAGGAGATCAGCAGGCTGGCGATGCGGCCGGTCGGTTTCGGGCTTGCCCAGTCACCATCGAAGAAGAGCAACAGGCCGCCGGGCTTGAGGATGCGGAACCATTCGCGAAAGGTTTCCTGCGGCCGGGTCAGCGTCCAGACGAGGTGGCGGCAGATGATGGCGTCATAGCTCGCGTCCGGCTCCAGGGTGTTTTCGGCGTCTGCCAGGATGAAGCGCAGGCGCTCCTTGCCGGCGTGTTTGGCGCGGGCAACCTTCAGCATCGCTTCGGAGAAATCGAGGGCGGTGACGTCATGGCCTAGATCGTGGATCAGGCGCGTCACTTCGCCGGTGCCGCAGGCAAGTTCCAGCACGCGTTTCGGTTCGGGGCCGAGGGTATCGCGGATCGGCTTCTGCCAGGCGTCTGCCTCCGGGCCGGGGGCGATCCTGTGGCCGAAGGCGAGGTCGAAGGTTTCCGAGCGCTTCGACCAGTAGTCGCGGATTTCTTCCTTAAGATCGAAATTCACTCCATCCATGTCTTACCCCATCCGATACTGGATATGTGCGCGGCCATGCACGGGTGATTTTTCGATATGGGCGCGCACGCCGAAGACGCGGGCGATCAGCGCTTCTGTCAGCACCTCCTCGGGCGTGCCTGCGGCCACGACCTCGCCCTTCTGCAGCACGGCCAGGTGGTCGCAGAACATCGCTGCCAGATTGAGATCGTGCAGCGCGATGATGGAAGTGAGGCCGAGTTTGGCGACCAGCGCCAGGATATCGAGCTGGTGCTGGATATCGAGATGGTTGGTCGGCTCGTCGAGCAAGAGTTCGCTTGGGGTCTGGGCCAGCGCCCGGGCGATATGCACCCGTTGCCGCTCGCCGCCCGACAGTGTCTGCCAGAGCTGGCCGGCGCGTTCGCCCATATCGACGCGAGCGAGTGCTTCTTCGACCGCGGCATCGTCATCGGGTGCCCAGGAGGAGAGGAGGCCGCGATGCGGCGTGCGGCCGAGGCGGACGATATCGCGCACGGTGAGCTGCGTATCCGTCGTCGTCTGCTGCTCGACGAAAGCGATGCGGCGGGCAAGGGCGGCGCGCGAAAGGCCGGAGACATCATCGTCGCCGAGGCGGATGATGCCGGATCTGACTTGCCGCAGCCGGCAGATCAGGCGAAGCAGGCTGGATTTGCCGGAGCCGTTCGGCCCGAGCAGGCCGAGCACCTTGCCCTTTTCGACCGATATGCTGACGCCGTTGACGATGACGGTATTGCCGGCGGCATAGGTGACCTTGTCGACTGATATGCTCATGCGCTTCTCCGCACGCGATAGAGGATGATGGCGAAGGCCGGTGCGCCGAAAAGCGCGGTGACGACGCCGATCGGAAGGATCTGCTGCGGAATGATGATGCGCGAGACGATGTCGGCGCCGACCATGAAGATCGCCCCGCCAAGCGCTGTCGCCGGCAGCAGGCGGCCATGTGCGGGGCCGACGAGAAAGCGGGCGGCATGGGGAATGACGAGGCCGACGAAGCCGATTGAGCCCACCATGCTGACGACGCCTGCGGTCATCGCCGCTGTCACGCCGAGCAGGGTGAACTGTACGCGGCGCACTGCAATGCCGAGGGAGGCTGCGGCATCCGTGCCGAAGGCGAAGGCATCCAGTGCACGCACATGGGCAAGGCAGATCACGAAGCCTGTCAGTGCGACTGGCACGGAGAGATAGACATCCGGCCAGCGCACGCCGCTCAGCGACCCCAAGAGCCAGAAGAGCACGCCGCGGGCCTGTTCGGCATTGGCCGAGGTGGTGACGATGTAAGAGGTCAGCGCATTGAAGAGCTGCGAGCCCGCCACGCCGCAGAGAATGATGCGCTCGCTGGTGCCGCCCACACCGGCCGCCAGAATGCCGACCAGCAGGAAGGCGATGAGAGCGCCCATGAAGGCGCCGGCGGAGAGGCTGAGCACGCCATAGCCGAAGCCAAGGATCATGACGCAGACGGCCCCGGTGGAGGCGCCGGCCGAAATGCCGAGCACATAGGGCTCGGCGAGCGGATTGCGCAGCAGCGCCTGCAGCACCGTGCCGCACAGTGCCAGCGATGCGCCGGCACTGGCCGCCACCAGCGCGCGGCTGAGGCGGTAATCCCAGACGATGCCCTGATGGATGCGGCTGAGCTCGAATGCCGTGCCGAACAGGCGGTTGGAGACGGCTTCTGCCGTGGTGGCGAGCGGGATTGATATCTCGCCGATCGATACGGCGAGACTGATCATGATACCGAGCAGGAGGAGGGCGGCGATGGTGAGCGTGGCAAGCGCCCACCATGTCCTCTGTGGCGAAAGCGCCTGGCTCACTGGGCCAAACCGAAGGACTTGATGCCCTTTGCCAGCGTCTCGATGCCGTCGATGGTTCTGATCGTCGGGTTCATCGACTGCGCGTCCATCATGATGAAGCGTTTGTTCCTGACGGCATCGAGCTCTTTCGTAACCGGATCGTTTTCCAGGAAATCCACCTTCACCTTGGGATCATCGGCGGCATAGCGGCGGCGGTCCATGGTGGCGATGACGATGACGGCGGGATTGGCCTGCGCAATCGTTTCCCAGCCGACGAGGGGCCATTCCTCTTCCGTCGTGACGACGTTCTTCGCCCCGAGCGTCTTCAGGATATAGGCTGGCGCGCTGTTCTTGCCGGCGATGAAGGCATCGCCTTTCACTTCCTTGCTGGAGAACCAGAAGACGACCGGCAGGTTCTTGGCTGCTGCACCGGCAACGGAGGCCACGGCATCGGCCTCGCGCTTTTTCAGATCGGCGATGACAGCGTCGCCGCGGTCTTTCACGTCGAAGATCTCGGAGAGTTCGGCGATTTCCTGATAGATCAGGTGCATCGTGAACAGTTCCTTGCGCACGCCATCGCCGCCATCGGTATTGATCTTGGCGACGCAATCGGCCGGCGCGACATAGGTGTTGATGCCGAGATCCCCAAACTGCTCGCGCTTGCCGACGGAGCCTTGCGTGCCGACATGCCATTCGAATTCGGCAGCCACCAGATCGGGCTCCGCGCCGACGACGGATTCGAAGCTCGGGTCATTGTCGGCCAGCCGTTTGATCCTGCTGTTAACATCGGCATATTGCGGCAGGACCGGGCCGACCCAAACGGCCGTGCCGGCGATCTTGTCGGCAAGGCCGAGCGAGAACAGCACTTCGGTCATGCCCTGGCCGATCGAGACGATCCTGGCTGGCGCCTTTTCGAAGGTGACCTGCTGGCCGCAATTGGTGAGGGTGAGGGGATATTGGGTGGCGGCAAGTGCGGGCGCAGCAAAGCCGGCCAGCCCGAGCGCGAGGGAAAAGCTCTTCAGAAGCTGTCGCATGGAAAACTCTCGATCAAAGGAAAAGGGCTAGCGGATGCCGGCGCGCGAACGATGGCCAGCGAGCTGGAGGCTAGCGGCGGATCGTCCAATCGAGACGGATGGATGGCGGCAGGTGGGGAGGGATCTTGTCAATCATGTCTGCTCCTTGTCCGGGCATCCCCGCCCGGCTTGATTGGATCGTGATCGACGGCAGGTCTCCTGGCTCGCGAATATGTGCCGGTCATCTGCCTTCCCGCGAAATCGCAGTGGCACGGCCCTGAGGCCGAGGGCGTGATCGCTGAAGCGATCAACCCCGAGATCGACAATCCGCTTACAGTTGCGGGGGCAGCCACGGTCTCGGTCCCTCTTGGGTCGTCCTCACCGTGTTCCCTATTATTCCCCTCGGAGTTCTCTTCGGGGAACCGTCGCCTCGATCTATGACGCCGCCATGGGCGACGTCAAGCGCCGGAATGCGAAGTGTGTCGGGTCCAAGGCCGCCTTAGTGACTGGCGCCCGAGCCGCCGGCGGCGACAAGCGCGAAGGGCTGGCCCTCGACGGGGATCGTACGCACCTCCTTCAGCGTCTGCGTGCTGACGAGGCGAATCAAGCTGTGGCGAGGATCGGTGATGGCGATATCATCGCCGGCAACGGCCAGCCGCGGGCGGGCATCGCGCCAATGGCCATCCTTGCTGTAGGGCTCGGTCACGGTTTGCGATCTGACGATCTCGCCCTTGACCGTATCGAGCAGATGCAGCCTGCCGTCTTCGGTGAGGATATAGGCATTCTGGAACTTTTCCGGATCGAGCGCAAAATCGACGCGCCGTGTCGGAAGGTCGATGAGGCGGTAGGGCGCCTCGGTGCTGTCAGGATCGATCAGTACCACCTTATCCTCCCCGTAATTGCCGAGGAAGAACTGCATCGAGCGGCCGCCGAGCAGCGTCGAGACCTTGCCCCGCGGCAGCGATGCGCCATAGGCGAGCATTTCCACGCTCGGGCCTTTCGCGCCGCCGGGGCGGGCGATGAGCACGCCTTCCTCGCAACCGAAGGCGACGAGGCGGGCGGAGGTCGCCTCGCCATGCAGGCCGGTGCAGGGCGCGACATCGCCGATCTGCCGGCCATCCCGGTCGAGCACCCGCAGGCCAAGGCGCGGCGGCAGTTCGCCCTCCTTGACCGGCGCCTGCATGTTCGGCGCCGAGACCAGCAGGTGATTGCCCATCGGCACCGCGACGCCATGATGGGCCGCGATGGTGTTGACAGCCTTCGGCTCCGGCTTTTCCTGCAGCAGGCTGCTTTCCTTCAGGAGATCGAAGCGGTCGGTGCGATCATAGAAGATCGCCACGTCATCGCCATTCGTCACCACATGGCCCGGCTTCTCGCCCTTTATTGTCGTGCCGATCAGCTTGGGTGGCGCCACCTCGAGATCGCGATGCTCTCCATGATCGGAAAGGGCAATGCCGGTATCGATGACGTGAACGACATTCTCTTCGCCCTGGACGGCAAAGACCGTGCGCCCGGTCTCGCTCAGCGACAGGGCGGCATAACCCTTGAGATCGAAGCGACCGATCTGTCTCCCGCTCGCAAGATCGATGGCGTGGACGACCGGCAGGCTGTGATCAGCCACGAAAAGCCGCCAACTCTCATGCTGTTCCTCCTCGGCGCGGGAAGCCGATGGCAAGGTGGCGGATGTGAGCGCAGTGGCGACTGCGAAGATAGCGAAACGGTGCCGGGACATGAAATCTCCTTTAATGTAATAACATTACATCACCGTTGTTATAAAGTTACATTTGCCTTGTCCAGTCGCGATTATCGGATTTTTGAGAAATTGGGGGCGCCGGCCTTGTTCGATGTCTGGCCGGCTTTTCATCATGACCGGATAGCGGTGTATGACGCAGGCCATCGATAAGCGATTGCTGAGCCCGGCTCACAAGCCTTTCCCGCATTCCTCGTCTAATCCGGATAATCCATCGACGCTATATCCCATCCGGCACAGCTTCCGGTGCCCGTCAGCATTCAATAGCCTTGCAGGGGATAAACCATTGAGAACATCAGCATTTGCCGCAACCGATGCGAATACGCCGTTGCAACCTTTCTCCTTCGATCGCCGGGACCTGCGTCCCGAGGACGTGGCGATCGATATTCTCTATTGCGGCGTCTGCCATACGGACCTGCACATGGCCCGCAACGATTGGGGCTTTTCGGCCTATCCGGTCGTGCCGGGCCATGAGATTGTCGGGCGGGTGTCTGCCGTCGGGAGTGCGGTTTCACGCTTCAAGGCGGGCGACAATGTTGCCGTCGGCACGATCGTCGACAGCTGCATGGAGTGCCCCAACTGCCGGCGCAACGAAGAGCAGATGTGCTACAAGGGCGTGACCGTCACCTATAACGGCCAGGACCGGGTGACGGGCGAGACCACCTATGGCGGCTATTCAGACCATATCGTCGTGCGCGAGGAATTCGTTCTCAGCGTGCCCGACGGGCTGGACCTTTCGCGGGTCGGGCCGCTGCTCTGTGCCGGGATTACCACCTATTCGCCACTGCGCACGTGGAATGTCGGCCCTGGCAGCCGGGTGGGCGTGATCGGGCTTGGCGGGCTCGGGCATCTCGCCGTCAAGTTCGCTTCGGCGCTGGGTGCCGAGGTGACTGTTCTGACGCGCTCGGCTGACAAGGCCGCGACGGCGCGCGAACTCGGTGCCGACAAGGTGCTGCTGTCGACCGATGCCAAGGCGATGGAAGCTGCCGCCTTCGCCTTCGACGTGATCATCGATACCGTGCCTTACGAGCATGATCTCGGCCCCTATCTCGACACACTCGATTCCGACGGCACGCTGGTCATTGCCGGCTCGCTGGTTGATACGCCGAAATTCAGCAATCTGCCGCTGATCAGCGGGCGTCGGCGCATTGCCGGCACGCCGAGCGGCGGGATCAGGCAGACGCAGGAAATGCTGGATTTCTGCGGCCGCAAGAACATCCTGCCCGAATGCGAGATGATTGCCATGGGCGATATCGCCAAAGCCTTCGAGCGGCTGGAGCGCGGCGATGTGCGCTACCGTTTCGTTGTCGACATGGCAACGATGCCGGCGGCGCAGGCGGCCTGACGTCGCTCACCGTTTCGGAATGGCGCGCAGCGCTTCCACGAAGACAGAAAGGGCCGGTGGCATCTGTCGCCGGCTCGGATAATAGATGGAATAGCCGGTGAATGGCGGGCAATAGTCTTCCAGCACACGGATCAGCCGGCCGCTTTTGATATGCTCGGCGGTAAAATCCTCGAAGACATAGACGAGGCCGGAGCCTGACAGCGCCGCTTCGATCATCATGTCCGAATCGTTGACCATGAAGCTGCCGGAGACCTTCACTTCGATATCGCGGCCGTCCTCGGTGAATTCCCAGGCATAGGCGCCCCCTACAGAGGTCATGTAATAGGTCACGCAATCGTGGTCGGCGAGGTCGCGCGGGGTTTTCGGTATCGGGTGGCGGGCGAAATAATCGGGCGAGCCGACGATCGCCGCGCGGATATCCGGCCCGATGCGCAGGCCCACCATATCCTTGTCGATGCGTTCGCCGAAGCGAATGCCGGCATCGAAGCGCGAGGCGACGATATCCTCGAACCGGTCGCCGATGATGAGCTCCACGCGGATATCCGGATAGGTGCGGTGAAACGCCGGCAGGATCGGCATGACGAGCGATGTCGCGGCATGTTTGCCCGCGGTGATGCGCACGGTGCCGGAGGGCTTTTCCCTGAGATCGCCGAGTTCCTGCAGGCCGCGATTGATCTCGGCAAAAGCGGGCTGGAGGGTCAGGAGCAGGCGCTCGCCAGCCTCTGTCGTGGCCACGCTACGGGTGGTGCGGGCAAGAAGGCGCATGCCGAGCCGCTCCTCCAGCTGGCGCATCATGTGGCTGAGACCGGAGGAGGAGATGCCGAGCCGGGCGGCGGCCCTGGTGAAGCTGCGCTCCTCGGCAACGATGAGGAAGGCGGCGAGATCATCGAAATCGTGACGCTTCATTGCTGATCTGTCTTCAGGAGTGAAAGGGAATGCGGCGGCTGCCTCACATATTTAGGGCAGGGGCGAGGGTGCCTGCAAGATCGGCGCCGGTGCGACCCTTGGTCCTGCAAATCCGCAATGACAGTAATTTGACTTCGTGCTAATGTAGAATCTACTGATGGTCGGAGGAGCAACCATGAGTATTTTCGATGGCTTAGGCGGCGTTCTCTCTGATGTGCTTGCCGGCAGGCAAGTCGATTACGTCGCAGTTGCAACCAGAATATTCGACAATGCCGGCGGCCTGCAGGGCATTGTCTCCCAACTCAATTCGGCGGGTCTCGGCCAGCAGGTTTCATCCTGGATCGGCACCGGCCACAATCTCCCGGTATCGGCAGAACAGATCGAGGCGGCCTTGTCCTCCGATCAGCTGCGCGACCTTGCCGCCAAGTTCGGCGTCAACACCGACGAGGTCTCCAAGCTACTTGCCGAGCATCTGCCGCAAGCGGTCGATGCGGCAACGCCCAATGGTACCGTTTCGTAAGCCTGGAAGATGCGGGGCCACGGTGATGCGCGGCCCCGATGACGTGCGTGCCTTGACTGCCCCCAACCGAGGATATCCCATGATTGCGAGATTGCTTGTGCCCGCTTCCGCCGGAGCGTTGATTGCCGCCGCCTTCTTCGTCTCCCCGGCCTCCGCGCTGACCATGAAGGAATGCAGCGCCAAATATCAGACGGCCAAGGCCGATGGCTCGGCCAAGGACATGAAGTGGAACGATTTCCGGGCGAAATTCTGCGGCGCGGATGCGGCCGCTGAAGATGCCGCCGATGACAAGGCAGTCGCCGCAACCACGGACAAAGAGCCCGCAAAGGCGACGATGAAGGCGCCCAAGGGCGTGACCATGCCGAAGGCGATCGACAAGAAATATGCAAGCGAAACGCCTGCCAAGGGCCGGCTGCATACCTGCGTCGACAGCTACCATGCCAACAAGGATGCCGGCACGCTCAACGATCTGAAGTGGATCCAGAAGGGCGGCGGGTATTGGAGCCTTTGCAATACGGCGCTGAAGGCTGGGACTTGAGGCTGTCCAGATAGGCCGGTGTGCGCGTTTGCGCGGGATGATTGTCGGCTTTGTCCCGTGTGGCACCCCCCTCTGTCCTGCCGGACATCTCCCCCACAAGGGGGGAGATCGACAAGCGGCGTGACCTTCGCACATCTCTGACGTTGCGCCGATTGCAATGCTTGTTGTTTGGGGAAATTCGAACTCCCAGCCAATCTCCCCCCTTGTGGGGGAGATGCCCGGCAGGGCAGAGGGGGGTGCCCCGGATTGCCGTCCGTCGCTGCACCTCTGCCTTACGCCCCTAGTTCAACGTCATGCGTCTTTTACAATAGCGCTGTCGCTGCGTCTCAAACGACTCCAGTCGGTCGAGGATGAAATCGTCTTCCTGCGGCACGGTTTCGCGAATTTTCAGAGCTGGCTCTCCGTCACGCAAGAGTTGAGCGATAGACAGGGTGCGAAGCCCTCGTTTCAGCTCCGACGATTGCCATCTCTTGAAAGTCGTCGCCGTCGTTCCAGCCTCGACAAGGCGAGTGACGTGATCGAACCTTTCATCGGCGGTCGTAACCGCCCACCCGAGTGCCATGTTTCGCACGAGGAGATCGTAATCGGACATGCACGCTGCAAGGCTGTGCGCAATTCCATCATTGTAGATGAGTGTGTTTCTTACGAAGCTGATGAAGGCCCGTCGTGCCCAGCCGAGCGGGTCGCCTCCCAGTTCTTCGACCGCCGCATTCAGATCGGTATCGTCGGGATAATCGACATCGAAAAGGCAGGATATCCCGTAGGCCTGCGTTGGCGAATGATTGGATTTCAGGAGATCGACGAGATGTTTGACGTCGATACCATTGCTCCACCTCTTCAGAAGGCATTGAAAGATATCGTAGGCGAGGCTTTCATCGTTTCGGAGGCGAAGAAGTTCCTCTGTCTCAAGCAGAGAAAGATCAGGTTTCATTTTGGAAACCGGCTCTGATGCCGTTATGTTGAACGCGCCATCGCTAGCAGGCAAGCCCGGCGCGGGCAAGCCTTCCGCTCGCCCTGCCTTCGGCGGTCATAGCGGCATGGTCTCCGCGGTCTCGTCGCGTTGCTGCAGGATGCGGTCGATCAGGCCCCATTCCAGGGCTTCCTCTGCCGTCATGAAGCGGTCGCGATCCATGGCGTTCTCGAACTCATCATAGGATCGCCCGCAATGCTCGGCGTAGAGGCCGGTCATGCGCAGCTTGATCTTCCGGATTTCCTCGGCATGGATGAAGATATCGGAAGCCTGTCCCTGGAAGCCGCCGAGGGGCTGGTGGATGAGGATGCTGGCATTGGGCAGTGCCGCCCTCTCGCCCGGCTGGCCGGCCATCAGCAGGAAGGAGCCCATCGAGCGCGCCGTTCCCATGCAGAGCGTGTGCACCGGCGCGCGGATGAAGCGCATCGTGTCATACATGGCAAAGCCGCTGGTGACGACGCCGCCCGGCGAGTTGATATAGAGATTGATCGGCTTCTTCGGGTTTTCCGCTTCGAGGAACAGAAGCTGGGCGCAGACGAGGGCGGAGACCGTGTCGTTGATCTCGCCGTTCAGGAAGATGATCCGCTCGCGCAGGAGGCGGGAGTAAATGTCGAAGGATCGCTCCCCTCGGGAGGATTGTTCTACGACCATAGGGACGAGTTGCATCGCTTCGCGCATCGGCGAACTCCAATTTTCCGGTGATTGATGGGGAGAGGCCTGCCGCGTCAGGCGGCGAGCATCATGGTCCGGCTGTTGCCGTTGGCGACCGATTTCCTCAGCTGCTCGACAGTGGCGCCGGTCAGCTCGTGGACGATCCGCAGACTGGTTCCGCCGGCTGCATTCGGCGCGATCGTGAAGGTGACTGTGCTTTCGAGGTAGGGCGGGGCATCGTCGCGCAATCGGTAGCGGATTTCCTTGCCCGGCGTCTCCGAGACGGATTGGGGCTCGGCAAGCGCTTCCTTCGGCAGCCATTTCTCGCGGAATTCCGCAATGCTGATCGCCCGCCAGACCTTTTCCGGCGGCGCATCCAGCTCGTATTTCTGTTCGAACCCGGTTTGCGGCGCCCTGGCCTGTATCTCGGCCTTCATCTCATTCATTGGTCCATATCCTTCAGCAAGAGCTTCAGAGCATCGATACGGGCTGGCCAGTAGGCGCGGTATTTCGCCAGCCATTGGGCGATGAGGGCAAGCCCCTCGGGATCGACCTCGTAATTCACGAAACGGCCCTCCTTCTGTTCGCGCACCAGCCGTGCCGACCGCAGCACCGCGAGATGCTGGGACATGGCCGGCTGGCTGATATCCATGCCCTGGCGAAGGGCGCTGGCATTCATGCTGCCGTTCGCCAGCTTTTCGAAGATCGTGCGGCGGGTAGGGTCGGCGAGCGCGCGAAAGATATCATGTTCCATCATGACAACACATAAGCACACACTTATGCGATTCGCAAGAGGGCCGCATGGACAGGCTCACTCAGCGCGGTGCAGCTTCTGTCTTGCGACATCCAGAATTTCCTCTGCCATCTCTTCGCTGGTCGCGATGCGCGCCAAGGTCAGCGCGCCGACGAGCGTGGCGAAGGCGGCTATTCCCTTGCGGCGGATGGCCCTGGTGCCGGAGGGGCCGGAGCGGGCGAGTTCGCTGCCGAGGGAGGAGATGGGGCAGGAGGGTACGGCCTTGCCGCCGGCGCGGGTGCCTTCGATATAGGCATTGACGGCCTCGTCGAAGCCAGCCTCGCCGATGACGATCGAGGCCTTTGTCACCCAAAACCGCGCGGTTTTCGAGCCGACGGCCTAGGGCCTGCGGTCAATCGGGCCAAGCATCGCTTCCGGCGAGGTAAAGCCGCCGGGAAGTTTGCCGCGGTCGTGCCCAACAAGCCCGGTCGCTCGAGCGGCGCTGGCCGCTGGAGCCGAACTCAAGCGACCACGGCCAGGCCGGGCGAAGCGCGGAGGCGGGCTATGTCGCGCGCCGGTGGCTCGCCAAAGTGGCGGCGATATTCGCGACTGAACTGCGAAGGGCTCTCGTAACCGACGAGGAAGGCCGCAGTCGCGATGTCCATGTCCTGGACCAGCATCAGGCTGCGCGCGTCCTGCAGACGGAGCTGCTTCTGGAATTGCAGCGGCGTCATCGCCGTTACAGCGCGGAAGTGCTCGTGCAGGCTTGATGGACTCATGCCGACTTCCGCGGCAAGCCGCTCGATGCTGAAGCGTTCCCGGAAATTCTGCCCGATCCAGGCGATGGCGCGGCCGACCTGGGCCACACGACCCTGGCTGGAGGTGATGTAGCGCATCCTGGCGCCATCAGGGCCGGCAAGCAGGCGATAGAGAATTTCCTGCTCGGCAAGCGGCCCGAGCACGGGCAGCGCCGCCGGATCGTCGAGCAGGCGCAACAGGCGCAGCGCCGCGTCGAGCAGGCCGGCGCCGGCGTCGGACACGGTCTTGCCGATGGGCTGGAAGGGCGTTCCCGGCGGTGGTGGCACGCGCAAGGCCAACTCCCCCAGCATGACCGGATCGAAATCGATGAACAGGCAGAGATAGGGCTTGTCAGGCGTCGCCTCGACAACCTGGCCCGTCACCGGCAAGTCGTAGGTCACGATCCCGTAGCGGCCCGGTGCGTATCTGAACACGTGGCTGCCCAGCGTGACCTCCTTTTGCCCCTGAGCGACGAGACACAGTTGCGGCCGGTAAACATTCGGCATCGGCATCGTCACCGTGGAGGATCGAGCAAGCGTCACACGTTCGATCGGGGTGGCGTGGAAGCCATCCTTCGAGACGTGCCGGGCAATCAACGCGGAGATTTCGGTCAGTATGTCCATATGGCGACCATTGCATATGCGCGGAAGGGCGGCAATGCGAGCAGCGGCTTCTGGAGGATTGGGCAGTAATCCCGGTGCATCAGGCTAACGGTGCGGTTTCGCTGCGCATCATGATGTCAGCACTGCCCGGGTCACAGCAAACCTGGCGGCAGAACAAGCAGGAGCGAACATGACATCAGATAATCTGGAGATCCCCCCGGTCGCACTGGGGACCTGGGCCTGGGGCGACAGCGGCGCGACCGGCGACGGCTACTTCGGCAGCCCTTTGACCCGGCACGGCCTGGAAGACATTGCCGACAAGGCGCATGCGGCCGGCTTCACCCTGTGGGACACCGCCATGGTATACGGCATGGGCCGTTCGGAGACCGTGCTCGGGGAGGTCCTGAAACGCTACGCCCGCAGCGACTACCAGCTCTCGACGAAGTTCACCCCGCAGGCTGCGGGGACCGGCGATGATCCCGTGGCAGACATGCTGGAGCAGAGCCTGGTGCGCCTCGGCACCGACTACATCGACCTTTACTGGATTCACAATCCGGCAGATGTGGCGCGGTGGACTCCCTACCTGATCCCGTTGCTCAAGAGCGGTAAGGTCAGACATGTCGGCGTCTCGAACCACAACCTCGGCGAAATCGAGTTCGCCAACCGGATCCTCGGAGAGGCCGGGTTCCGGGTCGAGGCCATCCAGAACCACTACAGCCTCCTTTACCGCGGCTCCGAGAACGCCGGCATCCTGGACTACTGCCGCAACCAGGGTATTCCGTTCTTCGCCTATATGGTGCTCGAACAGGGAGCCCTCAGCGGCAAATACAGCCCTGAGAACCCGCTGCCGGAAGGCAGCAACCGGTCGAAGGCCTATAATGGCATGCTGCCCCAGCTAAAGGCGCTGACGGGCAAGCTCGTCTCGATCGGCCAGAGCCGAGGTGCGGCAGCTTCCGATGTCGCGACAGCCTGGGCGATCGCCAAGGGCGCGACGCCGATCATCGGCGTCACCAGGCCCGACTATGTCGATGGTCTGGCCCGAGCCCGCACCATGACGCTCTCCAGCAACGATATTGCGGAACTGGAAGCGCTCGCTGACGCCGCCAACGTGAACACTCGCGGCTGGTGGGAGCAGGAAATGTGAGTTGAAGGGCAGGCTACGACAGGCCCAGGGGCAGCGCGGGACAGACCGCGCTGCCAGCGCTCTGTAGAGCTGCGGCGGCGGATCTTTTTCTGCAGCAGCAAGCTGGTCCTGTAAATCCGCAGGAAGCAGGCTTTCCCTTCGAAATGGCTTTTGAAACTGATGAGGCGGCCGAGGTTCCCGCCGGCCTGGAAGAGATTCCCTCTCTGGAACATTGCAGCTCCAGCCCCGTTGCGTTCGTCATGAAAGCCTGTCACGCGAGTCGGAGGATGAGACCATGACAAGTCCTGTCACAGCCATCAGGATCCTGGCGCCGGAACCTCCGTCGGTCCCCGTTCCGCCACCCGGAAAACCCGCTCCGCCCGTCAAGGAGCCCGCGCCGGACAAGCCTGACAATGACGAACCGTCGCCCGATCCCGGCGAGGGCGGGATACCCGTGGAGGCAGCGCCATGACGCCGGCAGCAAAATATCAGGTCAAGCATATGTCGATCTATATCGGCCTGATCGTGTCGGTGGCTGTCGTCATTACCGTCGGCGCATTCATCGCCGCCGGCTGAGGGGTTTTCTGGAACAAAGCTACGGCGGGGCGGTTCGGCTCGATCATCATCAGTGGGAGCATTGTCATGACCGGACATCCGCAAGGCGCGAATTTCGCGCTTGTGCCGTCAGGCGAGCCGAATATCTTCCACCTGACTGTCGAAGGCCAATATGTCGGAACCATCGCCGGCAGCAGCGAGAGCCTGTCGATGGCAAAACCCTGGGGGTGGCGCCTGCTGATTGCCGATGGGACGCTGGGCGATCTGCCGCTGGCCGGCCGGTCGCACAATATCGACGAAGCGCTGGCCGATGCCAGGCACGCCTACGAGCGGCATCGGGACGAGCTTTCGCATCGCATGTGAACCGTTCTCGCTGCGGCGAACGAATGTCGCATTGAGCTTTCCCTCCGATGCCGCTATCACGGATTCGATGCTGAGGTAGGGGCCTTTCGGCGCAGGGGAACGATGCAACACCGTCTGAACGGGATCGAGCAATGGCTGGTGCGCATTCTGTGCACCATCGCGCTCGTCTTCGTCGGTCTTGCACATCAGATTCCCGCCGCTGCCGAAAATGACCTGAGCCCTGCGGCGCTTGCCCAATATGTGCTGCCCGACGGTACGCTGCCCACGCTTTGCGTCACCGTCACCGACGACAGTGGCAAGGAACACGGCAAGATCGCGCATCTCAATCCGTGCGAAGCCTGCCGTATCAGTGCCTCCGTCGTGCTGCCGCAGCCTGCCGATATCACCGGTGCGCGGATTGGCTTCACGGTCGCCGTCGAACTGCCGCGCCGCGTCGAAGCCTTCCATCGCGAGCTTTTCCCGCCGAATACGGGGCCGCGTGCCCCGCCTGCCAATCCGATCCTTGCCTGAACCCGCATTGCGGCACGGGCCGTGATGCGTCCTGCAATCATGGCCGGGCCGTATTGATGCCGCCGGCCGAGGATCCGGATCTATTTCCATGTCTATCATCACTGCCACTGAGGCAGAAAACGCCGTCTCGGGCGTTTCGCTCTATCGCGCGATCTGGCGCTGGCATTTTTTCGCCGGCCTGCTCGTCATTCCCTTCCTGCTGAATCTTGCCATTACCGGCTCGCTCTATCTCTTCAAGGACGAGATCAACAATTCGGTCTTTGCCTATCGTTACGTCGTGCAGCCTGCAGGCGAGCCGCTTGCGCCGCAAAGGATCGCCGATCTGGCGGCGGCAGCCGTACCGGGCTCGGTTGCGAGTTCCTACAAGGATCCGGCAGGGCCCGACCGGTCGGCGATCGTCACGGTGTCTTCGGAGGCCGGCTCGACGCTGGTCTTCGTCAATCCCTATGACGGCAAGGTGCTGGATACCGTCGGAACGACCGAGGAATTCAATTATGTCGTCAAGCGCATCCATAGCCTCGCGCTCTTCGGGGGCATGCCCAACAAGCTGATCGAGATCACCGGCGGCTTTGCCATGGTACTGGTCGTGACCGGCATCTATCTCTGGTGGCCGCGACGGCAGGCGGGCGGGGTGGTCACCATGCGCGGCACGCCTTCGCGGCGGGTCTTCTGGCGGGATCTGCATGCGGTGACGGGCGCATTTGCCGGTATCCTGATTTTCTTCATGGCGATGACGGGCATGCCCTGGTCCGGCTATTGGGGAGCCAATGTCAATGCCTGGCTGACGAGCCACGATCTCGGCTATCCCGTGCAGCTCTGGGATGCCGTGCCGAAATCGCAGAAGGTGACCGAGGATATCCTGCCCAAGGCTGGCTGGATCGTCGAGAAGGCGCCGGTGCCGCTGTCGGAGATTGCGGCCGCGCAGTCGAAGAAGCCGATCGGGCTCGATCGGGCGGTGGAGATTGCCCGGGGTCTCGGCATGGCGCCGGGCTTCGATCTCGCCATTCCCGGCAGCGAGAGCGGCGTCTATACGGCGGCGATCTATCCTGACGACCTGGCCAACGAGCGCACGCTTCACATCGACCAGTATTCCGGCAAGCCGCTCATCGATCTCTCCTTCGGGCAGTATCCTTTCCTCGGTCGGGCGATCGAATGGGGCGTGAACGTGCATCAGGGGCAGGAATTCGGGCTCCTCAACCAGGTGCTGATGCTGGCGACCTGCCTCGCCATCATTCTCTCCTGCGTGACCGGCATCGTCATGTGGTGGAAGCGGCGGCCGGCCGGCCGGCTCGGCGTGCCACCCATGCCGCCACGGCGCTCGGTCTATTTCGGTCTGTGGACCATCGTGCTCGCCTTCGCAATCGCCTTTCCGATGAGTGGCCTCACGATCCTGCTGATGATCGCCCTCGACCAGACGGTGATCCGCTTCGTGCCGCCGCTGAAGCGCGCCTTTGCCTGAGGAGGGGATGATGAAGACGTTAGTTTCTCTCGTTCTTGGCCTGCTGATTGCGACCGCTGCGGCAGCGCAGGACACTATCCGCATCGATCATGCGGCCTCGCATTCCATGGTGCCGGGCGCCAAGGTCGGCGACGGCTATCTCGTTATCACCAATAGCGGCGGTGAGCCGGATCGGCTTGTTGCCGCAAGCTCGGATCGGGCAAGGACGGTGCAGCTGCACCAGATGACCATGGCGAACGGCATCATGACGATGCGCGAGCTGAAAGGCGGGCTCGCCATTCCGGCCGGGCAGACAATCACGCTCGCGCCAAACTACCACCTGATGTTCCAGGACGTGGCCAAGCCCTTCAGGCAGGGCGAGACGATCCGCGCGGTGCTGCGTTTCCAGAAGGCCGGTGACATCACCGTCGATTTCGCCGTCGGCAAGATCGCCGGGCCGCTCGACGATGTCGGCGGTGCCGGGGGCATGGACCATGGCAGCATGGACCATGGGGCGATGAATATGCCTGGCATGGAAGGCATGGAGATGTCGGGGCCGCCGCCTGAAGAGGCGATCCCCGAGACGCTGAAAACCATGTTCGAACGTCCGGACAAGCCGCTGACAATCCTGCCCGTGGTCGTCAGGAACGACTGGGCGATCGCCGGCTGGCAGCAGGATGGGCGCGGCGGCCGCGCACTGCTGAAGAAAGGTCATCATGGCTGGAGCGTCTTTCTCTGCAGCGGTGACGGCATCCGGGAGGCCGCAGCGCTGGAGAAGGCCGGGCTTTCGGCTGACGATGCCAGGGCGCTGGCGGCGGATCTCGCCGATGCTGAGGCCAGGCTCGACCCCAAGGTGCTGGCGACGTTTGCGAGCTTCGAGGGCACCGTCATGATGGCGGGCGAGGCAGGCGACGCCGGTCAGGGCGGCCATGAGGGCCATGGGCAATGAGACAGAAGAGCCTTGCCATCACGGGCCTTGCCGCAAGTGCGGTCTTCGTCAGCGCGCTCGTCGCGCTGATGGTTTCGCTCTATCTTTCGGAGCCGCGGACGGGGCCTTTCGACCGGCAGTTTTCGCTGGTCGACGACAGGGGCAACGTGGTCGACCAGTCGATCTTCCGGGGCCATCCGGCACTCGTCTATTTCGGCTATACCCATTGCCCGGAGGCCTGCCCGACGACGCTTTACGAGGTTGCCGACTGGCTGGGCACACTCGGTGATCAGGGCAGGGCGCTGAAGGCCTATTTCTTCTCCATCGATCCGGAGCGCGACACGCAGGAGGTGATGCATGATTATGTCACCGCCTTCTCGAGCCGGATCATGGGCATTACCGGCACGCCGGAAGAGATGAGGAAGGTTTCGGACGGCTGGTTCATCCATGCGGCGAAACTGCCGTCCGAGGACGGCAATTATCACATGAGCCATACGGTTTCGCTGCTGATGATCGGTGCCGACGGGCGGCTGAAAGGGTTGATTCCGTATGGAACGGATCGTGACGAGGCGCTGGCGAAGATCCGTGATGCGTTGCTGGGCGGAGGAGGCGCGTGAGATGGCCCGAGCATGGCGACGAGCAAGGGGATCACACCGAGTGAAAAGCGGTTCTCAGCAACAAACTCCGGCATCGAGCGGAATAAATCCGCTCTCCGACTGTCTAACTCAGCGAGGGCCAGACGCGCCATCGCCTGTCCCCATGAACCGAAAGGCATAATCCGATGTCACGACTGACCCGCATTCTCTCCGTTGCCACCGTCGCAAGCATTGCCCTTGCCGGCCAGGCATTCGCCCATGCGCATCTGAAAAGCTCCGTGCCGGCCGACAAGGCAGCCGTTGCATCCCCCAGCGAACTCGATCTCACCTTCACCGAGGAACTGAACCTCAAGTTCAGCGGCGTCACCGTCACCGGCCCCGATAAGGGCGCGGTCAAGCTCGGCGATGTCATGCTCATGGACGGCGACAAGGTGCTGATGGTGCCGGTGTCCGACAGGCTCGCGCCCGGCAGCTATACGGTCGACTGGCATGTGCTTTCGACCGACGGGCACAAGACAGAGGGCAACTTCACCTTCACCGTAAAGCCCTGATGACACCGGATATCGCCAACATCGCCTGCCGTTTCGTCTTTGACGGAGCTGCCCTGTTTCTCTGGGGCAGCGCTGCCTATCTGTGGCTGCTCGTGCCGCAGCGCCTGAGCGGCAGCATCTGGGCCCGGCTTGCGGCCTGGCGGATTGCGGCGGTGGTGCTGATCGTGCTTGCGACGCTGGTGCTGCTGCCGGTGCGCTGTGCCATGATCGGCAATGGCTGGGCAGACGGGCTGGACGGCGATGTGATGATATCGGTGATGACGGCAACGTCCATCGGTACGGCCTGGGCCTGGCAGGCGGCATTTGCCGCTCTTCTCCTTCTGGTGACATTGCTGCCGTTGCGGCGGAAGGTTGCCGCGACGGCGATCGTCTCGGGCCTGCTGCTCTGCGGCCTGTCCCTGACGGGTCATGCGGCGATGAACGACGGATGGCTGCGGGTGCTGCACCGGGCGAACGACATGGTGCATGTGCTCGCGGGCGGCGCCTGGGTGGGCGCGCTGATCCCCGTGGCGCTCGTGCTTTGCCGGCGTGGAGACGGGATGGCGGGAGCGGATGCCCTGATAGCGCTGATCCGCTTCTCGAGGGCGGGGCATGTGGCCGTGGCGCTGGTCATTTTATCGGGCGTGGCAAACAGCCTGCTGATCATCGGCGGGCTGCCGCTCGACTGGAGCGTCGCCTATCAGCGGCTGCTCTCCCTGAAGATCGCGCTTGCCATGCTGATGATGCTGATCGCCGTCTTCAACCGCTACGGGCTGGTGCCGCTGATGGGCCGGTCGCATTCGGCCGGAAAAGCGCTGGCGGCAGGGACCGTAGGGGAGATCATGATCGCCGTCTGTGTTGTCGCGCTCGTTGCCTGGTTCGGGACGCTGGAGCCTTTCCCGGGCTAGGGCAGCACCTGCAGACCGTCTCGCTTTCCGCCCGGAAACCGGCTAAACGGGAGGGAACAACACATTGCAAGGTTGCAGGCGGTGGCTGGAAAAGCTGAATACACCGTGTTCCAGGGGCGCGCAGGAGATCACAACGATCTCGCGATGCCGGGTGCCAAGGCGATCGGCGAGGAATTGCAACGCCGGACCGGCATTTCTCCGACAGTCATCGGCACTCCCGAACCCGCCACGAATGGCGGGTGGCGCGAAGAGCTCGACGCGGCCCTGCCTTCGCTCAAGAAGTTGCAGTCCCGATTTGAGGATGTGCTGGCCGCAGGCGCGGTATCGATTGCCGCCACCAGCCGGTGTGCGGTCTCGCTGGCGACCCTTCCGGCTGTTGCGAAACATCGTCCCGGGGCCTGCATCGTGTGGTTCGATGCGCATGGCGACCTGAACCCGCCGGAGGCCAGCCCCACCGGTTATCTCGGCGGGCTGGCGCTTGCCGGGCCGCTTGGCCTCTGGACGTCCGGTCTCGGTGCAGGTCTCGGCCTGGACCAGGTCGTTCTCGTCGGTCAACGTGACCTCGATCCCTATGAGCTGGATCTGATTGCGAAACACGGCATACCGCATATCAAACCCGGGGCCGATCTTGCGACCGACCTCAGGACCGCGATCGCCGGCCGTCCCGTCTACGTGCATTTTGACTGCGATGTTCTGGAGCCGGGCATCGTGCCGACAGACTATCAATGCGAAGGCGGCCTGTCGCTGGAGGATGTGCGGGCCTGCTGCGAGGTTATCGCCGAACAGGACTTCGTCGGGATAGAAATCGCCGAGTTCCAGAACGCATGGGATGCTGATGGCCCGCCGGTATCACCCGGCGCTCTGCTCGATGCTCTCGAGCCGGTTTTGGCGGCGGGCTCTCGCTAGGCGAATGCTGACCGCCGTTCGTGGGCGGGGCATCGCCATGTTCAGACGACAGACGGGAGCGAGCCCTACGCATCTGGCGCCCAACTCTGCTCGATAGCTCCTTGATAGTGGGAATGCACACGAGCCTGGCTTTGATGGCAAGGGCCTGATTTCGTTTCCTGTTTGAACCGGATGCCGATGCCTTTGAAACCGCGATCCAAAGGCCGCATCCCGTCGGCCGTTGCTTCTTAAACGTAAGTTTGGATTACGGGCGCCCGAGGGCGGCTGTACTTGTTGGGGGCAGCCACAGAAGAAGCGCTCGAAAAAGGAAGCGTCTGGAACGTGAGATTCGAGTGCCGGATCCATGCCGATATGCCACGTCTGCGTATCGGCGAATGGAGAGTGACGGGCTGATGTCCACACAACACAGGAGTGCGTGATGTCGCAGTTAGAAACAAAAGCCCGGAGCGCCGGGCCGCAGCAGACACATATGTCCTCGCAAAACGCTTCGCCCTCCGTTGGAGCGAAGATCGGCGAACTGGTTCCGTCGCGCTATGCGCTTAATATCGGCGAGATCGAGGTGATGGTGGTCAGCGACGGGGTGCTGCCGCTGCCGACCAAGATGCTCGGCCACAATGCCGACCCGGCCGTGCGGGCCGGCTGGCTGGGCGGCATGTTCCTGCCGCCGGATGCTTTCGACTGGTCGCTGAACGTGGTCGTGGTGCGCAGCGGCGACCAGACCATCCTCGTCGATGCCGGCCTTGGGATCGACCCGGACCTGAACCTGCCGCGGGCAGGGCAGCTGATCAAGCGATTGGAGGCTGCTGGCATCGATCTTGGATCGGTGACCGACGTCGTGCTGACCCATATGCATATGGACCATGTCGGCGGGCTGCTGGTCAAAGGGGTCAAGGAAAGGCTGCGCAAGGACCTGCGGATCCATGTCGCTGCCGCAGAGGTCAAATTCTGGGAAGCGCCGGATTTCTCGCACGTTTCCATGCCGCCGGGCTTTCCGGATGCGCTTCGGGCGGCTGCCAAGCGCTTCAGCACGGAATACCAGAGCCAGCTGCGGCTGTTCGACGAGGAATACGAGGTGGCGCCGGGCGTGGTCGTCTCCCGCACCGGCGGTCATACGCCCGGCCATAGCGTCGTCCGGGTGGCCTCCGGCGGCGACAAGCTGATGTTTGCCGGCGATGCCGTGTTCGCGGTCGGGTTCGAACATCCCGACTGGTTCAACGGTTTCGAGCACGACCCCGAGGAGGCGGTCCGCGTCCGCGTCCGGCTTCTGCGCGAGCTGGCAGCGACCGGCGAACTGCTGGTGGCGACCCACCTGCCGTTCCCGTCCATCGGCCATGTGGCTGTCGACGGCGACGCCTTTCGCTGGGTGCCGATCTTCTGGGACTACTGACGGGCACGGCCACGTATCCGCAATCAGCGAGGCCCGGCGAATGCCCGGGCCTCGTCTCACGCCAGCAGTGCAAAAGCCGGCGTGGCGACGCTCACTTTGCCTGTTCGAAGCGGATAATCCCGGCGACCCTTGCGGCGGAGCCGGAATCCGAGGGATGGGAGACACCGTCCATGACCTGTACCTCCGGAAAATCGAAGGGGCTGAAGCCTTCGATGCAGGCGACATTGATGCCGAACTGGTTTGGATTGGAGCGGCGCTGGTGATGGGTGTAGATGCCGCAGGTCCTGCAGAAATAATGCTTCGCCGTCCGGGTGTTGAATTGATAGAGCGTCAGGTTATCTTCGCCCTCCACGAACTCGATATCCTTGAGATCGGCAGAGACGGCGATGGCGCCGCGCATGCGGCAGTAGGAGCACGTGCAGCGGCGGATCGTGTTGAACTTATCCGCCAGCCGGACCCGGAATTTCACGCGGCCGCAATGGCAGGCCGCACTATGCTGATGTCTTTCATCGCTCATGAACGGCGATCCTCACTCTCTTGCGCAAGATGGGCAGGCTCGGACCAGCGCTCGCAGAAAGCCTCGATATTACTGGATTGAAATTCGGCGAGACGCTCCATGATGGTCTCGAACGGCCAGTCCCACCAGGCGATGACGGCAAGTTTTTCGGCTGTCGTTCGCGAGAAGCGCTCGCGGATGAATTTGGCGGGAACGCCGCCGACGACCGTATAGGGCGCGACGTCCTTGGTGACGACGGCGCCCGCCGCAAGCACGGCGCCGTCTCCGACCGTCACGCCCGGAAGCACGATGACGCCGTGGCCGATCCAGACGTCATTGCCGATGATGGCGCGGTCCGCCTTTCTGTCGGCGAAGAAAGAATGATCGCGCACGGCATCGGCGGAGTAATATTCCGGGCAATAGGTGAAACGGTGCATGGACGGGCGGTCCATGGGGTGGTTGGGCGCGCCGATCCTGACCTCTGCGGCGATGGCGCAGAATTTCCCGATCGAGGCATCGCCGACGATGCAGCGCTGGCCGAGATAGGAATAATCGCCGAGGTCGACCGTGTGCAGGGAGGTCTGCTCCAGGATCTCGCAGCATTTGCCGATGCTGGAATCCCTGAGGCTTGCCGTCGGGTGGATGACGGTTTCGGCGATCTTCGGGCGGTTTGGCTGGGTGGTCGTGTCCATGGTCAGTCTCCGGATTTCGGCCTGCCTAGCCGGGGACGATGAAGGATATGTGACGCGGCAACGTCTGGTGATCAGGGCATGTGTTCAATGCGCCGCGGCTGCCCATCCGGCGATAGTGTCGAAGTTCTCTGCGCAGAAGACGTGACCGTGGCCAATTGTCTTCGGGCAATTCTCTCACAGTCCGAAAATGATCTGGCAGGTCGAAGTATTCGACGGAAAGAACCCGTCTTCGCCAACCGGAACGACCCTGTCGCTTAGCGGTTTCACCCGCGTGATCATTCCCGATTTTGCGGTGACGGCAACGGTGCAGGATACTTCCTGATCATGTTCCGGTGAGAAGATCCGCTTGGTCAGGACCATGTTGCCGACATACTCCGTCCGGTCATAGGTTCTTGCGGGTATCCGCACCACGCGCGATCGCTGCCAGGTCAGCACAGGCGTTCCGCCTGCAGCGCTGCGGTCCGTCGGCTCCCCGAACTTGCTTTCGAATGTCGCGATCGGTTTGCCACGCCACTGGCTGTCGACCTTGGTATAGGGGGCGGTCAGGGCGGTCCCGAGGTCATCTGTAAGCTTGGCAGCCCCAGCCTGAAGAGACTTGGCCGCGCCGCAGCCGCAAAGCAGCATCGGCAAGGCGGTGATGACCATAAACTCTTTCAAAAGGCGCATTTCAAAATTCCGATTTCACAATGACTTAGTAGAGGGATTTTGGCACAGGCATTTGCGATAACGACCGATTACCAGCCGGCTCTTAACAGGCGCCAAAAACTATCGGTAAAATTGAATATCGAAAATATCCATAACTTGTAGCGGTGCAAATCCCGCTGACCAAGTCGTGTGTGCCGCTGCGACGACAACCATGCCGAAGGCGGTCACTCATCCATTCGTGTAAAACCCTATGAATTTGGTGAAATCCGCGCATATTCATCCCAGGGTACGATACTCCGCAGGAGCAACCACCACCGTGGATCGAAAGCTCGCAGCCATCCTTTCCGCCGATGTTGCCGGTTTCAGCCGCCTTACGGCGCTGGATGAGGAGGGCACGATTCATGCCCTCAACCTGTGCCTCAGCCTGATAGCCGAGATCGTGCGCGAGCATGAGGGCCGCATCTTCGGCACAGCAGGTGACGGGTTTGTCGCCGAATTCGCAAGCGCTGTTCAGGCTGTCAGGTGCGCGGTCGAAATCCAGCGGCGCCTTGCCGGCAATCCGCAGGACATGCCCGCGGAACGCCGTCTTGAATTCCGCATCGGCGTCAATCTGGGCGATGTCATCGTGTCGGGCGACGATCTGCTCGGCGACGGCGTCAATATTGCCGCGCGCCTGCAGGAGATGGCGCCGCCGTCGGGCATCTGCATTTCCGGGTCCGTGCGCGAGCATCTCTATGGCAAGGTTCCGTTCGTGCTGACGAGCCTCGGCGAACGCGCCATGAAGAACATACCCCGGCCGATATCCGTCTTTCGGGTCGACTGGCTGCTGGAGGCGCCTGAAGGCGGGGATGCCGGACCAGCGCGCGGGGCGGGGCCAGCGCAGGGGACAGGGCCAGCAACGCCATCACCTGCTCAGCGCTTCGGCAGGGACCAGCCGTCGATCGTCGTCATGCCCTTCGACAATCTCAGCGGCCAGGGCGATGAGTATTTCGTCGATGGCGTCGTGGAGGAAATCACCGCGGCGCTTTCGCGCGTTCGCGAGTTCTTCGTCATCGCGCGCCAATCCGCCTTCACCTACAAGGGCCGCTTCGTCGACGTGCATGACCTTGAGAGCGAACTCGGCGTCAATTACGTGGTCCAGGGCACCGTGCGGCGCGGCGGAGACCGCCTGCGGATCTCGGTGCAACTGGTCGACACCGAGACGCGCACGCAGTTCTGGTCCGAACGTTACGAGGGGGCGACCGAGGATATTTTCGAGCTTCAGGACAGGATCGCCGCGCAGGTCGCCGGCGCCATCCATCCGGCCATCCGCAGCGCTGAAACCGAGCTTTCGAAGCGCAAGCCGCCAAACAGCCTGCGGGCCTACGATCTCGTTATGCGCGCCTATCCCTACCTTTGGGGGCAGAGCAAGGCGACGAACGAGCGAGCGATACCATTGCTGCAGGATGCGATCGCGATCGACCCCGCTTACGGCCGCGCTCACGCCTTTCTGTCATGGTGCTACGCACAGCATCTCGGCTACATCTGGACCGACGAACCCGCGCGGGACCTCGAACGCTCCTTGAAGGCGGTCGAGGCCGCAGTGGGCTCCATCGATGATGATCCGACGGCGCTGACGGCGGTCGGCGGGGCTCTCAGCCATTGCGGCGATCAGGAGCGTGCGGCCGCCTATCTCGAAAGGGCCCTTGCGCTCGATCCGAACAATGCCTGGGCATGGGCGCGTTATGGCTGGGTTGCAAGCTACAAGGGCGAGCCCGGTGCTGCGGGACGGTTCGAACGGGCTCTGACGCTGAGCCCGGCAGACCCGCTGACATTCAACATGCGGATGGGCATGGCCCTTTCGCTCGCCATGGCAGGTTCCCTTTCCGAGGCAGTCGCCATCGCCCGCGAGGTCGTCAACAAACATCCTGATGTCACCTGGTGTTACCGGATGATGGCGGCCTGGGCGGCGATGAGCGGCGACCTGACGACGGCCAGGTGGGCCGCTGGTAAGCTGCTGCAGATCGAGCCTCACTTTACAATCGAGCGATATCTGTCGAGGCCCGTGTTTCGGGGCGTGCCGCAATGGGCAGACCGGACGGCCGAGGGCTTGCGGGAGGCGGGGCTGCCCGAGCGCTAACAGCGGCTTTGGACATGCAAGGCGAGCCCGGGCGCTAGCCACGACCACCTATTGCTTATCGACGTGACCTATCTCAATTCGTAGCATTTTGAGGAGACATGGAGTGTCGCTCCCCAATCCTGCTGAGCCATGGTGGCAAAGTTGCCGTAGTGTAGTTCGTCGCCGTAGTTCCAAATGCAAAGCACTATGGTTTCACTACTATTGAAAGCTAGTCCGACCGCAATATTGTTGCCGTCCAGAACCTCGTTCACCGTCACGATCTCGCAGCCTAAGATCGCATCGTCGAAGTGGTCTGTAAGCTGCTGAACTTCAATCTTCCCAAGCTCTGCCATATCGGCAGGACCTTCGAGAGGTTGATCATCCACGGTTATGCTCTCTCCATCACTGGAACCGCGTATTCTGATTGCAGAATTATTGGAAAGCTCGACGCGGATGGCGACGGGATTTGCCCGATCAACATTTCCATCGAAGCTAAACAAGTCTGCGCAAATCGACCGTATCTTCATTTGACTATGATATGCATACTTCATGTGATGCGGACAAGAATGGCGTCTCGCGGCAGGCAGGACTGCCCGAAAGCTGCCAGCGGCTTTGGGTCACGCAAAGTCCTCAAGCATTTACGGCCTCTCCAATGGCACGGGTTCTCGTGCTCATCAGCACCAACGGCACTGCGACTGCATAAAGCGCGATCACCGAGAGCCAGATGCCGCCCGGCCATTTCTCCCGCGTGAGAAAATAGAGGGCTGAGAAACCGAGCGGCGCGATGATCGAGGCGAGGCTGATCGTGGAGGCGAGCAGGCCCTGCAGCTCGCCCTGCCGGTCGGGAGCGACCTTGCTTGTGGCAAGCGCCTGGAAGGCGGGGTTGCCGATGCCGACGAGGGTGAAGACAGGCATGATGGCGAAGATCATCCAGCCCTGGTTCGCGAAGGCCATGACAACAAGGGCGAGGCAGGCAGCGGCGATGCCTGTGAGCACCGACCAGCGCTCGCCGAGCAGGCGGGTGGCGGGGCCGGGGAGGAAGGCCTGGCAGACGGTCTGGCAGATGCCGAAGGCGCCGAGCGACAGGCCGATCGAGACGCCGTTCCAGCCGAAGGCATCGAAACCCCAGAGCGCCCAGCAGGTGCCGTAGGATTCGCCGGCCGCGCTGAAGACGAAATAGACCAGCACGATCGGCAGCAGTGCCTTCATCGAGACGAGCCGTTTGAAGGGCGCAAGCGGATTGAGGGCTGCGATATTTATCGTCCGGCGGGAGGGCGCCCGGGATTCCGGAAGGACGAAGAGGGCAAGCAGCAGGTTTGCGGCGTTGAGCACGGCGGCGGCGATGAAGGGCAGGCGCAGCCAGTAATCGCCGAGCAGGCCGCCGAGGACCGGTCCAATGATGAAACCGGCGCCGAACATGGCATTGAACAGGCCGAAGCGACGGGCGCGCTGATCGGCGGGCGAAATGTCGGTGATATAGGCGGATGCGACCGACATGTTGGCGCTGGTGAGGCCAGCGATGGCGCGGCCGGCAAAGAGCAGGGAGAGCGAGGGCGCAAAGGCCATGATGACGTAATTGACGGCAGCGCCCGCAAGCGAAATCAGGAGCACCGGACGGCGGCCGATACTGTCGCTGAGTGCGCCGAGCACGGGGGCGAAGACGAATTGCATGGCGGCATAGAGCGCGGTCATGATGCCGATATAGAAGGCGATATCGGCTGAATGCGTCACCTCCTGAAGCAGGCGGGGGAGGATCGGGAAGATCAGGCCAATGCCGACGGCATCGAGGCAGATGGCGGTGAAGATGACGATGAGGGGTCTGTTCATGGTCTGACTCATGGGGAAATGATGAGTTTGCCGGTGACGCGGCCGGCGGCGCTGACGGTCTGGGCAGCGGCCGTCAGTTCGAGCGGAAAGCTTCGCTCGATGTGCAGCCGGAACTGGCCCCTGGAATAGAGCCGTGCCACATCGGCGAGCACTCGTTCGGGCTCCTTCGGCGGGCCGTGCGAGAATTTCGCGCCATATTCCTCCGCCGAGAAATCGGCGACGGACAGCACACGGGCGGGATCGCCGGTCAGTGCGATCAGCTCGGGGATGATGCCGGAGCCGGCGATATCGAGCGCCGCATCGATCCCCTCGGGCGCGAGCTGGCGCACGCGATCGGCGAGGCCCGGCCCGTAGGTCGTCGGGATGGCGCCAAGGCTCTTCAGGTAATCGTGTTTCTGCGGGCTTGCCGTGCCGATTACGGTAATGCCCCGGATGCGCGCCAACTGGATTACGGCCGAGCCGATGCCGCCGGCGGCGCCGCTGACGAGCAGCGTCTCACCGGCTTCGATGCCAAGCTCATCGAGGCCGCGCCAGGCGGTCTCCGATATCACGGGCAGGCCGCCGGCGATCTCGAAGGGCAGGTCGTCGGGCTTGTGAACCCAGTGGGTGAGGATGGCATATTCGGCCATCGTGGCCCGGCCATAGCCGAAGACGGCATCGCCGACCAAAGTGCTCGCGACGCCGGCGCCGACTTCATCGACGATGCCGGAGGCCTCGACGCCGACGCGGGAGGGAAAACGGACGTCCTCGAAAGCGCGATATTGTCCCTCGCGCCGCTTCCAGTCCGAGGGATTGACGCCGGCTGCACGCACCCTGATGCGCAGCTCTCCGGGGCCGGGATGCGGTGGATCGATCTCGACGATATCGAGGACTTCGGCGCCGCCATAGCGGCTGAACTGAATGGCTTTCATTGGGGATTCTCCTTTCGGCGGATGCAGACAAGGCTCGACCGATCGCGGTCCCGGGCACGGATCCACGTCCATCTGCTATCGATGTACCGCATATTAATTTGTACTGAGTACAGTAATAGGCTGCGAAACACTGCCTGTCAACATAGGTGTACTCAGTACATGAATCCTGTTATGGAAGCCGCATGACGACGCCATCAGACGAAGCACCCTCGGATCGCAGATCCCGCAAGCGCCTTGCGACCCGGCGCGCCATCTCGCTTGCCGCCGACCGGCTGTTTTTCGAGCGAGGCTTCGAGAATGTAACGGTCGATGAGATTGCGGCGGCCGCCGATGTCGGGCGAATGACAGTCTTCAACCATTTCCCGCGCAAGGAAGACATGTTTTTCGATCGCGACGAGGAGGCGCGCGAGACACTTCGCGAGGCCTTGCGGCAGCGCGATGGCGGGGTGCCGCCGATCGAGGCATTGCGGCTGCTGGCGCATCAGCTTGTGCGACAGCAGACGCCTTATCTGCTGTTTTCGGCGGCGAGCCAGACTTTCATCGAGACGGTGGAAAACAGCGAAACGCTGAAGGCGAGGGCGCGGGCAATCCGGGACGAGATTGCGGGGGAACTGGCAGTGGCACTTGCCGAAACTGCGGGGCGACCGGCTGACGATCCCGCGGCAAGGCTTGCGAGCGCAATGCTGCTTGCCACCTGGAGCGTCGCCTTCATCGAGGCGCACCGAAGCTTCCGGCAGCACGGCGATACGGGGAAGGCGAAGGCCCTGTTTCTGGAACTCACCGACCAGGGCAGTCTTGGCGTGAAGGCGTCGCTCGAGGGTACGCCTTACGCCTGAGGCGGAGGCCACGAGCCGGAATCAAAAGGGCGCTCGACCCTTGCGGGGAGCGCCCTTGTCCTGTGAAGCTCGAACGCGGCTCGACCGACGTCGATACCAAGCGCAAGTTCGTTTTCAGGTGAAGCCGGGATATGATGCTCGTCACGACCGATTGCAAGAGGCAGGTTCCGGAAATCTTGATTATTTTGTCCTGGCGTTGCTCTCATCGGTCCGGCAGCCGTTTGCCCCGGTACTTGCGGTAAGGTGCGCCTCGGGCCGCCGACGCTGGTAAAGGCCGCGGTAATCGCCTGCCTGACCAGGAAAGGCCTAGGGCCAGAGGCTTTCGCGCCGCCAGCCGGCCTTTTCCCGCCGATAGAGCAGGCGGTGATGCAGCCGGTCCTCTGCACCCTGCCAGAACTCCACCTCATGCGGCATGGCGATGAAGAGCTGCCAGTTCGGCGCCACGAGATCCGGCTCGGCGTGGATGCGCCGGACCTGTTCGTCGATGGCGGCGTGGAGTTCGCTGCGGGAGGACAGCGGCTCGCTCTGCCGGCCGGCAAGGGCTGCGGCCCGTGCACTTGCCGAGCGGCTGCGGAAATCGGCCATGCGCTCCGGCTCGCCGGCTTCGAAAGCCGTGCCGCGCAGCCGCACCTGGCGGCCGAGCGCCGGCCAGTAGAAGGTCAACGCAACGTAAGGGTTGAGGGCGATCTGGCGGCCCTTGGGGCCGTTGCCTGACGTTGCGAAATGCCAGCCCCTGGCGTCGAGGTTTTTAAGGATGAGAAGGCGGGCATCGGGCGCGCCGTTCCCGTCCACCGTCGAGAGCACCATGGCATGCGGTTCGCGGATGCCTGCCGCTATCGCATCGCGCAGCCAGTCGGAGAAGAGAACGCGCGGGTCGTCGGGCACGGCATCGGCATCGAATGGCGGGAAGGGGCCGGCAAGCGAAGCCAGCGCGCGCAGTTCATCCTTCATGGCATTTCCTCTTGCGGTCGTGCGGGCGTGGTCGTGCCGGAGCCGTTCACGGCAGCGCTGTTGTTCCCGAATGGATCAGATCGTTTGTGCGGGGGGCATGAAACATGCTTTGCGGCAATGTGAAAACCGATATGATCGAACACATGATGTTCGCAAAACGCACATGGTGCGGCTTGTCACCCATGCATGGCTGCCGCGAACGGAAGCGCCGTTTTTCGATGGCCGGGCACGGCCTGCTCAAGACCCATGCGCCCGTCGTGACGCGGCTGATAATGGGGTTCCGCAGCGCGTCATCGGCGCGGCGAAGCGGCTCCTGCCATTGTGTTTTGGCATGCCGCGCCATGCCCTGCTATTGTCGCCTGCCATGCGTTGATTCCGGCCATCCAGGCCGCGCCTGAGAACGACGCTTTTGCAGGATCATTGCATGCCCGACCGGTCTCAAACCGTTTTATCAGCAGTTCCCCACAGCCTCCGGTGGATCGGCTTCATGGCGATGTGCCTCGGCATGTTCATGGCCATCCTCGACGTTCAGGTCGTCGCGACCTCGCTGCCGACCATCCAGTCGGCACTCGGTATCCATCCGGATCAGATGAGCTGGGTGCAGACTGCCTATCTCATCGCCGAAGTGGTGGCGATACCGCTGACGGGTTTTCTCACGCGCCTGTTGACGATGCGCTGGCTCTTCGTCGTGTCGCTGTCGCTCTTCGTGATCGCCTCGGCGGGCTGTGCGGCGAGCGACAGTTTTGGCGGGCTCGTCGCGTGGCGGGTCATCCAGGGATTTTCCGGCGGCACGCTCATTCCCTCGGTGTTTTCGGCCGTCTTCATCCTGTTTCCGGACGAACGGCAGGCGCTGGCGACGACGATCGCCGGCGTTCTGGCAGTGCTTGCGCCGACCATCGGGCCGATCGTCGGCGGCTGGCTGACCGAGACCTATTCCTGGCACTGGCTGTTCCTGATCAATATCATCCCCGGCATTGTCGCGGCACTCGTTGCCATGCGCGCGCTTCCGCGCGACGGCGTCAATCTCTCCGAGCTGTGGCATCTCGATATCGTCTCGCTGCTCCTGATGGCGGCGAGCCTTGCGGCACTGGAACTCGGCCTGAAGGAAGCGCCGACGAGCGGCTGGACCTCGCTTTACGTCGCCGGCCTCATCTGCCTGTCGGTGGTTGCGGGAGCTGTCTTCGCGTGGCGGTCGCTGCATCGCGCCTTACCCGTGGTCGAACTCGGGAATTTCGGGGACAGGAATTTTCTGGCGGGTTCGGCCATGAGCTTCATTCTCGGCATCGGCCTCTTCGGCTCGGTCTATCTCATGCCGGTCTTTCTCGCCTTCGTGCGCGGGCACAACGCGCTCGAAATCGGCATGACGATGCTGGTGACGGGCATCGCCCAGCTCATCACCGCGCCGATCGCGGTGGCGCTCGAAAAGCGGATGGATGCGCGGTTGCTGTCTGCGGCCGGTTTCACGCTTTTTGCCATCGGCATCGGCATGAGCGCCTTTCAGGACCCGCAGACCGATTTCGACGCGATGTTCTGGCCGCAGGTCATCCGCGGCACCGCCATCATGTTCTGCCTGCTGCCGCCGACGCGCCTCGCGCTCGGCACGCTGCCGCCGGAGCGCATTCCAGACGCCAGCGGCCTGTTCAACCTGATGCGCAACCTTGGTGGGGCAATCGGCATCGCACTGATCGACACTATCGTCTATACGCGCTCGGGACCGCTCGGCGACAGCCTCTGGGAGCGGCTGAAGGCGGGGGACACGGGCATTGCCGCCTTTGTCGGCGCACCGCTGCAGGCGGTCGCGGGCCACCACGGCGAGTTCGACGCGGAAACGACGGCGATGCTCGATCCGCTGGTGCAGACGGCGGCGAGTGTTCAGGCGATCAACGAGGCATGGATGGTGGTTGCGGTGCTGACGGCCTGTGCGCTGCTGTGGGTGCCGTTTGCGAGGAAGGTAAAGGTGGCCGGGTGAGGGGCCGCGTGACGGACTGAAAAATTGCCAGTGCGATGGTCGAAATGCCAGATCGCCATCGCCTTTGCAGATGACGTCAGGCGGTCATTGTCACCGAACGTCGCTTCCGCTTGCCTAAGACTTGTGCTGCGAGGCCCCGCTCGGTCTCAGGCGACGGACCATCCGCCGTCCACCAGCAGGTTCGCGCCGGTGATCAGGCTTGCAGCCGGCGATGCAAGGAAGACTACGGCACCCACCACATCATCGGTTTCACCGATCCGGCCGAGCGGAATATGACCGAGGGTCGCTTTGTGATTGTCGGCATCGGATAGAAAAGGTGCTGTACCGTCGGTATGAATGAAAGTCGGCGATACGGTATTCACGGTGATATCGTAGCGTGCCCATTCGGCCGCGAGGCAGCGCGTGAGGTGATTGATTGCCGCCTTGCTCATGCAATAGACGGCCTCGCCACGCAGGGCCACGGTACCGGCCTGCGAGCTGATATTGATGATCCGGCCCCCATTGCGCTTGATCATGTGACGGCCAACCGCCTGGGTCATCAGAAAGGTGCCCTTGATATTGACGTCGAGGATCTCGTCAAGGTCCTTCTCCTCGACGAGTTCCGCGAGATTGCCCGGAGCTACGCCGACATTGTTGACGAGGATGTCGATCCGACCGAACGTGGCCAGCGCCGCGGCGACGGCCTGTGCGATATGGGCCTTGTTGGGAATATCCAGTTCAACCGGGAGAATTTTTCGGCCCGTGCCCTCGAGTTCGGCAACCAGGCCCGCTGAGGCGGCGACATCACGGACCCCCAGGACAATATCGGAGCCTGCTGCGGCACAGGCAAGTGCGCAAGCCCGGCCGATGCCACGGCTCGCTCCCGTCACCAAAGTCACCTTGCCCGCAAGGCTGAAGTCCGGCGCGTTCTTCTGCATCATGATGCCTCCCTCGATGAAGCTCATTTATGCCAGCGTCGGTGTGCGGATGCCAGATGTTCCGCGCATAGCAATGCGCTTGCCCGGCGCTCGGGCAGCACGAGCGTTGCGCGCCCGACGGATTGCGCCGACTCCTCCAGCGTAAGGGATGGCATGGCCGGGTGAGCCGGCGATCAGGCCGTTGTCTGGGAATTCCGTTAGTTCAGCGGCGAACACATTGGCGCCGGTGGGGCGGTTGCCGCCGATCGCGCAGCGGCGTTCATGCCGCGGGCAGCCCCCAGGGCCGCCCGCATCTGTCCGGCAGGCTTCACATGTTGCTCATGCTTTTCATGGCTTTTTCCATGTGCGTCTTGCATTCTTCCATCTTGTTGGCCTTCATGGAATCCTTGGCCATCATCATTTCCTTGGACGCCATTTCCTTCTTTTCCTTCATGGCAGGATCCGTCATGGCATCCATGTCGGCCTGCATTTTCATCATCGAAGCCTCGTCGCATTTCGCCGACATCATCGCGTCCTGTGCAAAGGCAGGCAGGGCGAAAGCTGCTGTCAGGACGATTGCTGCTGCTGTACATTTCAACATGATCTTCTCCTCCTCCTTGCGGGCGCCATTGCCCTTTGCAAGTCTGTCGCGCGGCAAGTCTGTCCCGGGGCAAGACTGTCCCGCAGTAAGACTGTTCGGGGGCACGAGTGCCTAGATTCCGGCGTACCATTCGTAGCCCCGGTCTTCCCAGAAGCCGCCCTTGCCGCCCCACAGGCCGGCGAAGCTGTCCTTCATCTCGATCCGCATCAGGTATTTGGCATGCTTGTAGCCAAGCTGGCGCTCGACGCGCAGGCGAAGCGGGGCGCCGTGGGCGACCTCCAGATCCTTGCCGTTCATCTGGTAGGCGAGGATGGTCTGCGGGTGGAAGGCGTCGATGAGATCGATGCTTTCGTAATAGGTTCCGCTACCGTCCAGCGTCTGCTCGAGCTGGTCTGCGCAGTAGAAGACGGCATAGCGGGCTTGCGGTTTCAGCCCCACGCTCTGCAGGAGCGGTCCGAGCTGCGCGCCCGTCCACTTGCCGATCGCGCTCCAGCCCTCGACGCAGTCGTGGCGGGTGATCTGGGTGCGCGAGGGCAGCTTCTTCAGATCTGCGAGCGAAAGCTCGACGGGACGCTCTACCAACCCGTCAATCTTCAGTCGCCAGTTGGCGAAGCCGGTTGCCATCATCTGCGCATAGGCTTCGCTGTCTGGCTGGCTGGTGCCGTTCGGCCGGAATGTCGGCGAGATATCGGCTTCGGTATATTCGGGCGCCAGCTTGTCCTTGGGAACGAGCAGCCGCTGGCTTTTCATCGTCAGCGTCTCGGCCATGTCGAGAACGGACTGGACGTTGGGGTTCTGGACGACATCGTCGCAGCCGGTCAGGCCGAATGCACCGAGTCCGGCAGCCGATCCGATCAGCAGGCCGCGGCGTGTAATGGAGAAGGTCATCGATCGTCCCTTTCGGTTTCGATCACGTAGCGGCCCGTTATCATCGAGCGCATGTTGTTCCAGAGGCCGGACAGGATCACCATGGCGATATGCACGAAAACGAAGAGGACGATCGACCAGGCGCAGATGAAGTGGATCGACCGGGCCGTTTGTCTGCCGCCGAACAGCTCGAGCAGGAAGGGATAGCCGGCATCCATGGCGGGTGACATGGTCAAGCCCGTTGCAAACATCAGCGGCAGCAGGATGAAGATGACGATCAGGTAGGCGAGTTTCTGCAGCACATTGTAACGCCTTGCTTTTTCACCCTTCGGGAAGCGCAGGCGCGCGTGGTCGGCGATCTCCTGGCCCAGATGGTGCGGCGAGATCTCTTCGCCGCTCGGCGCCAGATCGCGGCGGAAATGGCCCGACAGGAAACCGATGAGCGCATAGATCGATCCGTTGATGACGAAGAGCCAGGCAAAGAACAGATGCCAGCGGCGGCCGGTTGCTAGATCCTGGTAGCTCGGAATGGTGATCCAGGAAGGGAAGCCACGCTCGGTCGCATCATCGCCCGTTCCCGAAACGCCGAGAACGCCTGTCGTGGTGATCTGCAGATTGCCGATGCGAAGCACGCCGCGCGTGCCGCCATCGACGGCGCCGATCGACAGCCAGGAGGGGTCTGCATCCGCACCGTACTGGCCCCAGTAAAGCGCCGGGTGGGCATTGAAAATCTGCAGCCCGCTCATCAAAAGCAGGCTGAGACAGAGAACGTTGATCCAGTGTGTAATGCGGGTTGCCAGCGAGTGCCGGCGGATGACTGTTATCGTCGGGCCTGCTGGAGTGGCCTGGCTGTGATCGTCGAGTGTTGCCATGATCGTTTTCGATGTCCGATACCGTCACGCCCCTACTGCATGTACGTAGGCGAAGCGGGATTTGTTACAGGCGTCCCGAAGTTTTTTCGCTGCCGCCGGAGGCCTTTGGCCGGGAAAGGCTGGCGGCGCGGCTTTCCGGACACCGTCACAAGTGCGTGAGGCTGTAACGAATGGCGTTCCGCCCGCGAAGGAGAACGAGATGCAGATCATCAGGGAGCACCGCCATGACATATTCAGCCCCGTTCAATCTTGCGATCATCGCCGCAATCTTCGGCCTTGGTTCCACCTCTCAGGCCTCCGCCGGGCAATCGCCTGCGGTCGTGGAATTGTTCACCAGCCAGGGCTGTTCCTCATGCCCTCCGGCCAATGCCAATCTCGTCAGGCTCAGCAACGATCCTGATGTGCTCGCCCTGAGCTTCTCGGTGACTTATTGGGACTATCTCGGATGGAAGGACATTTTCGGGAAGAAGGAATTCACCGACCGGCAGGTGACCTACGAGCCCGCACTCGGCCAATCCGGCCCTTTCACGCCGCAGATGGTGGTCAACGGCCACCAGTCGACCGTCGGCTATGATCTCAACCAGATCCGGCGCGTGATCGCGTCCGAGCCCGCACTGTCAGGCCCCGGGATCGCGCTGGCCCCGAACGTGGCTGTCATCGACGCTGCGAAGGGCCGCGCTGCCGCGGCCAACGTCTGGCTCGTCCGCTACGCTCCGGGCACCGTGCAGGTTCCGGTCGCCAGAGGCGAGAATGCCGGCGAGACATTGCCGCACGCTCATGTCGTGCACGAGTTGACGCGTCTCGGCACCTGGGACGGCAAGATGCTGAAGCTGCCGATCCCGGCTACGGCCGGCGACCTCAAGAGCGCCGTCATCGTCCAGGAGCCGAGGGGCGGCAGGATTCTCGCGGCAACGACCGACTGAAAACGGCCGCGCTGTCAGATCTTCCCGCGGTCGACTATCAATCGATCCGCTCGAGATCCCGCGCAAAGCGCTGCCAGTTGCCGACATACTTCTTCGCGGACTGGGTGATCCTGGCGATCGCCTCGTTATCCAAGGTGCAGATCGCCTGATAGACACAAAATCTTTGCTGACCACAGAACGTTTTGAGAGAAAATCCAAATAGTGTCGATGGTCTATCTGGTTTCTCCAAGTGTATGACGAAGTTCTGTATTTATATATGCGCGACTAAAGTGTGGAATTTTATACAGAAATCTAAATGTAGTTTCAGGCGTACAGAAAATATGGGGAGGAGACGACTCAGATGGAGCGGTTTTCGATATTTAATACAACATACCTCGCTCGATCCGAGAAAAAATAGTAAATTACGGATAGCTGCGGAAGCGCGAGGGCGGGAAATGTTCTGGAAGAAGACGGAATATGGAGAGATCAGCAGAGAAGCTCTGGCAGAGACCGATGTTGTATTTCCCGATTTTTCGGCTGCTCAGCGTACTGCAGAGGGGTTTATCCTTGTCGGGACCGTGCACTTCAATCCAGGCTCAATAGATTTCGATGAAGGTCGCGCCGAGTTTGCCCTTACTCGCGGGCGCATTAGCGCGCACGGACTGGGTTGCGTATGTGAACCCGAGAGCATTGCATATGTCGTTCGCTCGGATGAAACACAGGATTTGAAGGTCAAGGTAACGAAAACAGTCGATAGCGAGAAGGGTGGGGAGGCGCAAGTCGCGGCGCAGGCCGAAGTCGGTTTATGGAAGGGGTTCTCGGCTGAGGGAAGGACCGATGGTAAGTTGCGGCAGGCGTTCGGCAAACACGAGGTGCATGAGCTAACCCAGGAAACGGAAGGTAAGAGAAGCCTTATTTCCGCATTCTTGAAGAAGCGCTCGGACGGTAAGGTGGGGCAGGTTGATTGGCTCATTGAGCCAGATCCTCTGACCCCATATGAGACCTCCAGCGGCAATGTTTTTGTGCTTATCGGCGAGCGAATGCGGTCTGCAAGCGAAGGCGCGGGCTTGGCTCGGATTTTGATGATTGAGCCCGATGGCTGTATCGAGATGCGGTTGGAAGTTCGTGCACGCGATTTCCACTGGACCGAAATCGAGTTCAATGAACTTAGCCCTATACATCAGCATGGAAAGCGATTGGTCGATGGGCGAGAAAAACGCGACATCGTCGGGCGCTTGGCGCTTGGCAAGATCCTCGCAGGCACGGTGATGCTGCAAAGGCTGCCGCTGCAATCGGGAGGAAACTGACATGCCAAGATTAGAGGCGGCGGTAGAGAGGCTATATGAGAATTGTTCGGACACGGACAGTCTTGTGCGGCTGGCTGAGTTGGCAGGGCTTGCGCCCGATGTGGATTTCGAAGGCGCGGATTTGCGAGAGTTGAAAGTCGCTGGAGAGGATTTGACAGCGTTCAGCTTCCGGGACGCGGACCTTCGCGGCAGTGATATGAGGGGCGCGCGGTTGAGCCGGACCGCGCTCGAAGGCACATTGTTGGAAGGTGCTCTACTAGACGAAATCGTCTGGGTGGGGGGCGCCGAGTTAGACCGCCGACTGTTGGGCGGGAGCGGTAAAAACTGGTCCGAGATATCAGCGAAAACTTTGGAGGATTGGATCGCCCGAGTTGCGCCAGTGGATGGCAAATACCGTATGAGCCTAGAGACGACCCGAGGCTTTCAGCGAGGACTGCCGTTTTACGAAAATACGAAGATGTTCGCATTTACCGACGAGAGCTGGGGAAATAGAGACCTTATAATCTACTATCTTCAGGATGAAGGAGACGTATTTCGTCTTAATGGAACTAGCCCGCCAATTCATAAGGTGAACGCTAAGGCGCCGATTCACCTCAGTGAAGATAACATATTGGATTACGTTCGTTTTTTCTGCTCGATGGTGCATGGGGAAGAGGGGCCGTTTTGCGTCTTAGAAGCGGGCGACGACCCATTTTTGCCAGAGGAGATGGACGACAAAACACGTCATATAATTGCGGGTTCAGCGCGTCCCGCAACTTATGACGGGATGACCGAGAGCGGAAATTATCTGGTGGCGGCGACCATCTTTTATTCAAATGCTCTCTTCGTCGCGAATTTCGTGGTGGAGCCCACAGGTATGATTAGGATGAATGACGACGAGCCGGTGGCGGCTGGCTTGCCTGTGCGCATTAAAATGCCACTGGCGTGACTCCGGCCATGACCGCATTTCTTAGGAAAGAGAGTTCAAAAAACGTCAAGAGCGGCAATAATTGAGCTGAACCAATCGTAGACGCTAATCGATCCGCTCGAGATCCCGCGCAAAGCGCTGCCAGTTGCCGACATATTTCTTTGCCGACTGGGTGATCCTGGCGATCGCGTCGTCGTCCAGCGTGCGGATCGCCTTGGCGGGTGAGCCGACGATGAGGGAATTGTCGGGGAATTCCTTGCCTTCGGTGATGAGCGCATTTGCGCCGACGAGGCAGTTGTTTCCGATCCTGGCGCCGTTCAGGATGGTGGCGCCCATGCCGATGAGGGTGTTGTTGCCGATCGTGCAGCCGTGGATGATGGCGTGGTGGCCGATGGTGCAGTGATCGCCGATCGTGGTGGGGAAGCCGGGGTCGGTGTGGACCATGACGCCTTCCTGCAGGTTGGTGGCCTTGCCGATGACGATGGGTTCGTTGTCACCGCGCAGGACGGCACCGAACCAGATGCCGACTTCTTCGGCGAGTTCCACATGGCCGATCACATGCGCTTCGGGGGCGATCCAGAAGGTGCCGTGCGGCGGCAGTTTCGGGTGCTGGCCTCCGAGCGCATAGATTGCCATGTCTTCCTCCTCAGACCACGTTCAGCGAGAGCGTCGCGATACTGTCGACGCCGCAGGAAATGCTGTCGCCCTTGTTGATGGCGGCAACACCGGCGGGGGTGCCGGTCATGATGATATCGCCGGGCGCCAGAACGAAGAGTTTCGAAAGCTCTGCAATGATTTCCGGGACTTTCCAGATCATCTGGTTTAAGTCGCCATCCTGTTTGCGGTCGCCGTTGACATCAAGCCAGACGCGGCCATTTACGGGATGTCCGAGGCGGCTCGCGGGGACGAGTGGCGAGACCGGGGCAGAATGTTCGAAGGCCTTGGCAAGCTCCCACGGGCGGCCGAGTTTCTTGGCTTCGGCCTGCAGGTCGCGGCGGGTGAAATCGATCCCGACGCCGTAGCCATAGATACAGTCGAGCGCTTTTTCCGAGGGTATATCGGCGCCGCCGGCCTTCAGCGCCAGCACGCATTCGACCTCGAAATGCACGTCATTCGACAGCGGCGGATAGGGGAAATCCTTGCCGGAGAAGAGGTTGTCAGCGTTCTTCTGGAAGAAGAAGGGCGGTTCGCGGTTGGGGTCATGGCCCATTTCAATGGCGTGATCGGCATAGTTGCGGCCGACGCAATAGACGCGGCGGACCGGAAAGGCCTCGGCGCTGCCTTCGACGGGCAGGAGAACAGGCTGCGGGAGTGGAATGACGGTGGCGGGAAGGGACATGATGGGACTTCTTGGCTGATTGATCTGGGCGAGTCTGAAGATATCGTAAAGCATGTCGCGCAAAACTGCGCGGCGGTTTTGCGATAACGACATGCGCAAGACGAAGAACTAGAGCGCGGCAGGCGGATATGAAAGATCGCAACGCGCTTCCAAGTGCAAAAGGCGCGGAAGGAACCACCTTTGTTCTGACCGGAAACCGCTGCGCTCTTTGGCTTTAATCGCTCTAGGGGGCCGCGATGTCCTGTGCGAGGCTGCCGCGCACCAATGCGTAATAGGCCGAAAGCTCAGGAATGGCCTTCGGCAGGCTGTCGAAGGCGGGGTCGGAGATGCTGAGCGTGCCCGCGTATTTTGCATCGAGGAAGGCGTTATGCTCCGGGAGCGCCGCGCGGTGCGAGCCGTAGAGCACGGTGAAGACGGGCGAGGGCACGGTGCGGCCCTTGACGATGATGCGGTCGAGCTCGACCACAGCGTAATGTTCGGCCACGAGGCGGGCGGTTTCCTCGCCGAGCAGCAGGGCGACGCCATAATTCTTCGAGGCGCCTTCCAGGCGTGAGGCGAGATTGACGCTGTCGCCGAGGCAGGAATAGTCGAAGCGCCGGGTCGAGCCCATATTGCCGACGATGCATTCGCCGGTATTGATGCCGACGCCCATTTTCAGGATATGCAGCGGCCGGCCGGTGGCGGCCACTTCCCGCTCCAGCTCGCGGTTCAGCGTGCCGATCGCATCCTGCATGGCGATCGAGGCCTTGACCGCATGCAGGGCATGGTCGGGGTCGTCGAGCGGCGCATTCCAGAAGGCCATGATGCAATCGCCCATATATTTGTCGATCGTGCCGCCATGGTCCATGACGACATCCGAGAGCGGCGTCAGCAGGCGGTTGATCAGCGTCGTCAGCTGCTCGGGATCGTCCTTCATGGTTTCGGCAATGGTGGTGAAGCCGCGTACGTCGGAAAACAGGACGGTCAGGGTTCGCCGCTCGCCGCCGAGCTTCAGCTGCGAGGGATCGTTGGAGAGGCGCCTGACGAGATCGGGCGAGATATATTGGGCAAAGGCGAGCGTGATCTGGCGCTTCTGGTGGCGCTCCTGCGCATAGTCGAAGGCTGCCTGGCCGAAGGCGACGGCGATGAAGGCGACGGTCGGCCCGAGCGGCGAGACGAAGACATGGGTGAAGCGGATGCCGGCATAGCTTGCCGCGGCGAAGGCAAGGACGGCGGCGGCGGTCGCGACTAGCGTGCGCCAGCTCGTGGCCTTCCAGACCGTTGCGGCGGCGAGCACGACGGCAACGAGGATGCAGATCGCAACGACCGGCAGGCCGGCTTCATTGATGGCGAGGCCATGGACGATATTGTCGTAGATGGTGGCCTGCACCTCGACGCCGGAGATCAGCTTGCCGGTGTGGACGGTGTAGGGCGTGGCATAGGCATCGACGCCGCCCTGGTCGATCTCGGGCGCATTCTGCAGGCTGAGGCCGACCAGCACGACGCGATCCTTGAAGATATCGGGCGGCAGGAAATTCTTCGGGTCGAGCGCCTGATAATAGGAAACGGTGGGATAGGAGCGGGCCGGGCCGAGGGACTGGACGAGCGCGCCTGCCGGCAGATGCGGCGCCTTCATGCCCGCGGCCTTTGCAAGCTCCATGGCAAAGCCATCCTCATAGGATGGAATGTTGCGGAAGATGCCATCGCCACTCAGCGCGATCGAGGCGATGCCGGTGCGCGCGCCGGCTTCCGTCATCTGCGGCAGCGGCGTGGTGCGTACCAGCTGATCGGCCTGCGGCGCCTCGATCAACGTTTCGTCGCCGGCAAGCACGATGTCCGGGCCAACGGCGGAGGTTATCGCCTGATCGTTTTCAGCCGTCGAAGGCTCGGCCATGATGATATCGAGCGCGATGGCCTTTGCGCCGGCGGCGCGCAACTGCTTGACGAGCTCGGCATGCAGGCTGCGCGGCCAGGGCCACTGGGCGTTGATATCGGCAAGCGCCGGCTCGTCGATCGCCACGATGATCGGGCCGCCGGCCGGCGGCGAGGGATCGTCGATCGTGGAGAGATAGTCGAAGGTGCGCAATTCCGTCAGCGCCCAGGCGGGCAGGCGGGAGATCAGCGAAATCGTGACCAGCGTGACCAGGGCCAGCACGAGAAGGCGGATGCCGCGGCTGGAGAAGGGCCAGCCGGGCGGGCGCTGCTGCCGGCCTGTGTCGATGGCGCGCTCTGCCTGAAGCCGTTGTAGGGCGGTCGAGCGCGCCATCATCAGAATCGGATCTTCAGGCTGCCCTTGAAGGCGCGGCCCCAGCCGGGTACACCGGGAGTGATCTCGAAGTCCTCGTCGAGAAGATTGTAGGCCGCGGCTTCGAGCGCGATGCGCTTGTCGAAGGGCTCCCAGATCAGATGGGCGTCGAGGCTCCAGTAGTCGTCGAGCTTGGTGCCGATATCGTCGCCGTGTCGCTCGCCGATATAGTTGGCGGCGACGGTGGCCTTGACCTTGGCTTCATTGACCCAGGTTAGCGCGATCTGGCCGGAGTTTTGCGGGATATATGGCAGGTTGCCACCGAAATTCAGCGTTCCCGGATCCTTGTTTTCGGAATCCATGTAGGCGTAGGTGGCCGAGAGGCCAAAACCTGCGCCGAGCGCAACGTTGGCGGTGACGGCGGCGCGATCGATCGAGCCGCGCGAGAGCGGCAGGCTCTCGATCGCCGGAAGGGCGATCAACGGCAGGTCGATCGAGAAATCATGCAGCTCCTGGTGCTGGTATTCGACCGAGGTAAAGAATTTGTCGGTCCACTCTGCGTCCCACTGGAAGGCTGCCGTGTCCGCATAACCTTCGGCACTGACCGAAAACTGATTTGCCTGCAGACCAAGAATGCCGATCGGGGCAAGGGTGGGAACGCCGAGATCGAGGCTCTGGCGCATGAAGGCGGCGCGCAGCCAATGGTTCTGGACCGGTGCCCAGGCAAGGCCGAAGCGCGGTTCCAGCCGGCTTATATCGACGCCGTCGCCTTCCATGCGGGTTCCAAAGAGAGCGTATTCGCCTTTGAGATCGGGGGTAATGTCGTGCAGAACGTCGATATAGGCGCGACCGATATTGACGGTGTTGCTGACGGTGTTCGGGCCGTCGGTGGTTGCCGGGAGAACCGGAAATCTGGGAAAGAGTTCATGCAGACGAGAGGACGTGGTCGTACTGCCATCGATCCAGCCGCCTTCAATGCCGTATCGCCACGTCAGGGGACCGTTGCCGATGGAATGGCTCAGGGCTCCGATATAGGTCTTCGAGGATGTTTCCTCCGTGCCGTCCAGGAAGGGGATGACGTCCGGATCGGGCAGGCCGAAGAGCGGTGCATCATCCACGCTCAGGAAGTTTTCTGTCTTCGACTTGGTTTCCGAATAGAGGATGGCGCCGTTCAGGATGTTTTCGTAGCCGAACGTATGGCTCCAGCCGATACCGGCATTGGTTATCTCGGCATCCACGAGCCGAGTGGAATATTGCGAGGTCACGATATCCGGAAGGCCGGCGCCAAAAAGATTGAGGAAATCCGTCAGCGCCGTGCCCTGTGACAGCGCATTCAGCGTTCCGTCGTTCTTGGCATGGTTGACATAAGCCACCACACGATCGTCGGGCGTCACGGTCGCCGTTATATAGCCGTTGCCACCGAGCAGCTTGTTCTCGGTCGCATAGCCACCGAAGCTGGAATAGGTGCCGTCGAGCGCGAGCTCCTCCCAGGTCAGGTTGCCGTAGAAGCTGATCGGAATCGTGCTGTTCGAATAGCCCTGGATATCGGCTTCGCCGGTACGGCGCGTATGGCCATCGACGCTGTTGATGCCGCCGCCGACCGAGCCTTCGATGAAGGGCACGTCGAACAGCGTTGCTGCGCGTGAACGGCCGGACAGCACGTGGGGAGAGAGCAGCAGCCCCTGGATGAAGGACGAGTAGCTCGATGCATTGCCGCGGTTCTGGATGATATTGTCATCGCTGAAGCTCGTCGCGTTGACGAAGGGGAAGATGCTGCCCTTGATCGACTGGTCGATATAGCTGCTGCCCTTGAAGGGATCGAAGACGGCATCGCCGTAGTAGCGGCCCCAGGCATCCAGACCCTGCAGGCGGAAGGCGTTGTTCAGCGTCGAGCCGGCGCTGGCATTGGCGCCGAGGCCGCTGAAATCGCCGCCGCGGGCGCGCGAGCGGCGCAGGAATTCCTGCGCGTTGGCGATCGCACCATCGGCATTGTAATCGTCGATATCGACGGCGGTGCGGAAGGCGGAGATGACAGGATCGTTGTCATCCAGACGGTTGGCATTGTCGAGCGCCTGTTCGGAGGGGAGGCGATCGCCCTTTTCGTAATGGGCGGCGGCAAGCATCAGCTGCGATTGCGAGTGACCGGGATTGGCGGTGCTGGCAGCGAGCAGATCTTCCAACGCCTTGTCGCGCTCGCCGGTCTGCAGATAGTAGCGGCCGCGGGCGAGTAGAGCGATATCGAAGGACGGATCGAGGGCGATTGCGGTGTCGATCTCGCGCTTGGCCTCCTTCATGCGGGCCTGGTCGAGATAGAGGATCGCAAGGTTTGCATGCAGCAGCGGGTCCTGCGGGTCGAGCTCGATCGCCTTCTTGAAGGCTTCCTCCGCCTCGCCGTTGGCATCACGCGAACTCTGCAGCAGGCCGAGCGAATTGAGCGTGCCCGAGGCGCCGGGCGCAAGTTCGATCGCGCGGTTCAGGTCCGCGAGCGCGCCGTTGATATCGCTCTCATAGGCCGCCCTGTAACCGGCACGGGCGGCAAGGGCCATCGGATGATCGGGATCGAGCGACAGCGAGCGGTCGGCTGCTTCCTTCATCTGGGCGCGGTCGTCGATGAGTTGCGCCAGCTGGGCGCGGATTGCCGGCAGGGTCGGATCGTCGGGATAGCGCTGTTCCGCTTTCCGGATGATCTCGATCGCGGCGCGCGGGTTTTCCAGGAAGCCTGTCGTATAGGCCTGCATGATGGCGCCATAGGGACCGGTCGTGTTTGCCGGCGGCGGTTCGAAATGAGAGGGGTCGGCCAGCGAGCGGGCGAAATAGCCGCCATATTGCGCCATGTTGCGGCGTGTCGGGTCGAGATGCGGCAGCGCCCTGGCGAAAAGCTTTGCGGCGTCGCCATAGCGCTTTTCGGAACCGGCGATGGTGGCATCGAGCAGGTCGACGCGCGCCTGCTGGGCCACCGACAGTTTGCGGCCGCGGATGTTCTGCAATGTTGCAGCTGCGGCTTGACGCCCGTCGAAGGCGCTCTGCACCTCGGCAAGCTCCAGCCAGTCTTCCGTTGTGCGGCGCCCTGGCGGCAGGGCAAGCAGGCGGCGCCGTTCCGTCGCCATGCGGTCGGCGCGCAGCGGTGAAGTGGGCATCAGGCCGAACCCGTCGCGCAGGTCGAGATAGAAGAGCATCTGCTCGCGGTCGTCAGGATTGACGCTGATGAGCTTGTGCGGCGCCTGGCCGATGGTGGCCACAGCCCCTTCGCCCTCGTTGACGTCGACGCTGCCCTGCGGGTTGGTCAGCGAGACGCGGCCTTCGAGCACGATCATCGAGGTCCTGGCGCCTTCGACGGTCATCGTCCAGTCTGTGCCGCGGATAGCGGCGGCGGCGGCCGGGGTTTCGACCGTCAGGCCCTGGCCGCCACGCTGGGCGCGGGCCCAGATGGTGCCGGATTGCAGGTTGAGGATCGTGTCGCCGGTCGCCGACATCTTCTTGACCTGCAGCGCGGAATTACGGCCAAGGCGGATCTGCGTGTGGTCGGAAAAGAGGATGGCGAGCTGGCCGGTGGCGTTGGTGCGCAGTACGTCGCCATCGAGCAGGTCCTGGTTGAGATCGACGACGCGCCAATTGGTGACATCGACGAAACGCACTTCCTCGCCGGTCTTGCGGGCGATGACGGAGCCTGCAACCGGCGTCGAGCGCTGAACCGGTTCGGCCGCAACCGGAAATGAAAGTAACGTTGACATGAGCGCAAGAGACGTACTTGCGCACAGAACAGACCTCAGCCCCGACATTTCAGATACCCCCGCATCTTTTCCCCGTTTGGCCAAGTGCGGTGTAAAAGTCAAGTCGGGTGCACACGTGTTCTTGCTTTCGCGGTCAAGTGTATTATTAGGGAAACACTATTGCGGGGTGGGGTTTCCTTTGAGCGAGTTTGAAAATTTTGCGGAGCTGCCTTCCAGCTCTCCGTCTACGGACGATGTCGACTCGGAATATTTCGACCATATCAAGAAAATCAACGATATATTCTACGATCAGATCAAGATATCGGACCAGAAGGCTGCGTATATCTTTACTTTCATGCTCGCCTTTCTTGTGAGCTCCGTCGAAGTGAGGGCGGTCTTCACCTGGGCGCGCTATGCGCAGGGCACGCCGCAGGCCATTCTCTTCTCCGGGCTCCTGGCTGCGGCCTCGGTCTTTTCGATTCTGGCGGCGATCCTCGTCGTGCTGCCGCGGCGGCTCGACAAGTCCACCTCGATGTTCTGGGGCGCGTGGCCCAGGCATCGCGACGCCTTCTACGACGCGGCGAACCGGCGCGACGAGCGCTATCTCTTCGATCAGTATGTGGAAAATGCCGATATTCTCTCGCATATCGCGCGCAGCAAATACCGCTTCGTAACGATCGCGTTTCGCGGCCTGATGGTGACGGTCGTGGCCTATGTGCTGCTCTTGGTGGCAGCCTGAAGCCACGCTCCGGCTTGCCGTCGCTCCCGGCAATGACTTCAGCTTTTGGCAAAGTCGGCTGCTGTGAGGGGAACAGGTCTATAGCCGTTGACGTCGGCTATATCATATTCCTGGCCGAGTTCGGCCGCGACCAGGACATGACCGGATTTCGACATCAGCGCCTGGTCTCGCCAAAGGCCAGATATGACGTGGCCGATGAATTGCGGTGACTCGGAATTGGACAGGTCGAAATATTCGGCGTTCTGCATGACTGCTTCGGTGCGGACCAGCCCGGGATAGAGGGCGACAGCGGCGACATTGTGCGGGCGCAGATCATGGGCGAAGTCTGCGGCCATCTTGTCGGCAGCGGCCTTGGCCATGCCGTAGATCGCGTTGCCATCGTAGAATTGCGCTGCCCAGAAGGAAATATTGACGATCAGGCCGCGCTGCGCCTGGATCATGACGGGTGCCAGAGCACGCGACATCAGGAAGGCCGCCCGCAATGCGGTGCCCATCATCGCGTCCCACCGCCAGAGGGGCTGCTCCCAGAAGGCGCGGGGCCAGGTAAAATCGCCGTCCTCGACCATGTTTTCATAGCCGGGCCACGCATTGTTCACGAGAATGTCCAGCCTGCTGCCGGCTTTGATTTCTTCGGCCACGCGCTCGGTCTCGGCGTCATTGCCGTGGTCGCAATGATGAAGGATCAGGCGTCCGGGCAGGTTCTCGGCCTCGACCGCGAGGCCCTCCAGCGAGCCTGCGCGTTTGCCAGCGCTTGCCTCCGCCTCCGAACGTGTCCTGCCGGTCACGTGGACCGTGGCGCCCTCGGCGAGCAAGGCAAGCGCAATCCCGCGGCCGACACCGCGGCTTGCGCCTGTTATCAACGCGACGACATCTCTCATGCTGGCTGGCCTCCCATATGTCGAGTATCAGAATGGCAGAACCATGCCAATGCGGCGGAGCGGATCGAGGCCCTTTTCGGCTTCAGCATCGAGGATGGCCCGAAGGCGCGGGGGGCATTCTTGCTTTTCGAGGAGCCGAAAGCCAAGCGATGCATAGAAAGGCGCGTTGAAGGGGGCGAGGCGGTCTGTCGTCAGCGTTGCCGCGGCAAGCTTTCGCAAACGGCCTTCTGCAAGAAGCGTTTCCATGAGCCTGCGGCCGAGGCCTTTTCTCTGGAAATCCGGATGAACGTCCATTTCGCCGATATGCAGGCATCCCTCCGCGACATAGGCGCCGGCATAGCCGACGGGGATGTCATCCTGATCGCATGCGGCATAGAGGAGGGCGTGGTCGAGATAGTGCTGCAGTTCGGCGTCGCTGCTTGCTTCCGGCTCTCCGCCGACGGCGCCTGTGGCGCGCAGCGTTTCGAAAGAGGCCAACTCTATCGATCGCAAGATGTCGAAATCGTCCCGAGTTGCCTGTCTGGTCCGCATGTCCGTTCCTGCCTGAGATCGGGCACCGGATTACGACAATTCCCGGGAAACGCCAATGGCATTGGGCAGGACGGCTTGCGCCGGATGAAACGCGCGGCTGGCATTGTCCGGTCGGGTAGTCGCGGAAAATACCGGCGGCGACCGGTGGCCGCCGCCGGCAGGACTTAGCGCGTTGCCTTCAGCTGGAGGCGAGAGACGCCTGCGGCCACGTTGACGCCGGTTCCGGTTTCGCCGCTGAGCGGCTGCAATGCGAAATTCTTCGAACTGCCGCCCACAAGCGCGTTTGCTCCGAGACCGACGCCGACGGAAGCGCCGGCAGAGGCGCCGACATAGGTGCCGGCAAGAGCGCCGTCGCCGACGCGGGTGGGGGCGGTGTTGACGACGATCCAGCTGAGATAGGATTTGCCGGTGACCCCGACATCGAGACCGAGCTTGCCGATCGTGCCGGAATAGTGCTCGACCTTGCCGGTGTTCTGCTTGAAGCTGCAATCGATCGCCTTGCTGGAGCCGATGATCATGCCGGCCCCGCCGGCAACGACGCAGGAGAGGGTGCCGAGACGTTGCTGCGGCTCATTTGCGACCTGCTGGGCGGCATGTTTCGGCTGCTTATGCTGGCTCGCGGCCTCAGCCACGGGGACAAAGCCGAGGGAAGCGGCGGCGACTGTTATCATGAGGGTTTTCATGAGCGGTTCCTTTCACCTTCCTTCGTGGGGGATCGTTATAAACGCGTTCAGCCGAACTTCGTTCAAACATGGAAGGGAAACGGACCGGTCTGTCCGCGCATGATTGCCTATGGCCGCAGCATGGTCCTGACCAGCCTCAGGCGCTGACGGCTTCCGTCGCACCCGAGAAATCGACAGCGGCGAAGGCTGCGGCGATCACTTCCGGGCCGGCGTTCGGCTTTGCCGCATCTGTCGAGAGGATCTGGCGGTAGCGGCGGGCGCCGGGCAGGCCGGTAAAGAGGCCGACCATGTGGCGGGCGACATGCTGCAGGCGGCCGCCCGAGGCGATATGGCCGGCAGCATAGGCCATCATGCGGTCGCGCAGCGCATTCCAGTCGGGCTCGGATGCCGGGGCGCCGTAGAAGCGCTGGTCGACATCGGCGAGAATAGCGGCATTCTGATAGGCGGCGCGGCCGAGCATGACGCCATCGACATGGGCGAGGTGAGCTTCTGCCTCATCCAGCGTGTGGATGCCGCCGTTGATGCCGATGAAGACATCGGGGAAGCGCTGCTTCATGCGATAGACGATATCGTAATCGAGCGGCGGGATCTCGCGGTTTTCCTTGGGGCTCAGGCCCTTCAGCCAGGCCTTGCGGGCATGGATCCAGATGGCATCGGCGCCGGCATCGAGCACGCGGGTCATCAGCGCGGGCAGGGCCGCTTCCGGCTCCTGCTCATCGACGCCGATGCGGCATTTGACGGTGACCGGGACGTTTGCGACCTTCTTCATGGCGGCGACGCATTCGGCAACCGTTTCCGGCGTCAGCATCAGGCAGGCGCCGAACGTGCCGGACTGGACGCGATCCGAGGGGCAGCCGACATTGAGGTTGATCTCGTCATAACCATAGGGCTCGGCAATGCGCACGGCTTCTGCAAGCTTGGCCGGATCGGAGCCGCCGAGCTGCAGGGCTGCGGGATGTTCGGCCGCATCGAAGGAGAGCAGGCGCTCCCGCGGGCCATGGATGATGGCGTCGGCGACGACCATTTCCGTATAGAGCAGGGCATTGCGGCTGATCTGGCGGTGGAAATAGCGGCAGTGGCGATCCGTCCAGTCGATCATGGGCGCAACCGCGAAAACCGGCGCCTTGAAATAGCGCTGGATGCCTTCGGATGCAGCCGTCTTTGCCGTGGTCATGATCTCAAGTCTTCTTTCGTCAGGTCGCGGGCCCCGTGGCCTTATCTCGTAGCGGAGGCCTTATCCTGCAAGCCCTTGCCGGTGATGGGCCGGAACCGGGCTTGGCAACGGGACGAGGGCTTATACATGAGAGATGGAGATAAAGCGAGATCGCGCATTCGAGGGTGTCTGCCGTCATTTGCCCGCAGGGGCTTCCGCCCTTGACGCAGGTGCCGTTTTCCCGGAAGGCAGCGAAGGAAGGTCCCGATATTCCCGATATAGGGATCACGCAAAGGAGTAAATTCAGCGTCATGACCGACGATAGCGCAGGGATCAAGGCATTGCTGGCGATGCCGAGGCGAGACAACAGCGCCTATCTGGAAACGCTCCGGCTGGTGAAGGAGGCGTTTGCCGAGGCCGAGGCGGAATTTGCCGGCAAGGTGATCGCGACGACAGACAGCGCCCGGGACGAAGCCGGCAACATCGTCATCATGACCGTGATCAGGCCGGCATAGGCAGGCAGCGCCCCGGTCATGGCGGCAAATCACCTTAAATGGAGGGCAATTGAACCAAAATCCTCCTGCCGCGTTTCTGCCACAAATAGGAGGATTTCGATGGACAACCTGCTTCTGATCGCCACGCTTTGCGGCCTGATGTCTTTCGCCATGGTGTGGCTGCAGACCAAAGAATAGTTTTTCGCGTCAAAGACTTGGCGCGTTCCCATCTATTTGCCGGCACCGCTCTTCCCGCGCCGGAACCCTACCTTTTGTATTGCCCTGAAACGATCGTCTTGACTTCTCTGAAAATGAGAACAAAATGAGAACAAATAAACGTTCTCATCTATGTTCTGATGGAGAGTTCGATGGCAGCAAGCCCGAGTTATTCAGGAGCAGCAGACAAGGCCATGGCCTTTGCCGCGCAGCTGCGCGCAGACCGCGAGCGTCACGAAGCGCGCAGGCGGGAAGAGCAACGCCGCATCGAGGCGATGCGGCCGATCAACAAACATGTGCTGAAGGTGTTTGGCGGGCAGCAGCTGGCGCTGAAGCTGAATAGCTGAGGTGGACTATCCTTGTGAGTGCCCGAACGGGCGGCCGGAATCTGCCGTTCGATATCATCTGTGGGGGCTGACGCTGCGGGATGTGCAAGCCGCCGCCGCCGAGGCATCGCGCGCATTCCCCTGATATTTTTACCATTTTCCGAGTGGGCCGTGGACGGCCTGGAATTTCACACATAAAAGAATTGCAACTATTTGGGGTGGGGTTTCATGAAGAGATTATTGTCGCTGGTGGCTGCGATGGCGTTGCTTGGTTCGGGCGCAATCGCGCAAGGTGCCAAGGAAGATCCTGTGGATATGGTGATCCGATTGACCGGACGGACAGATCCTTATCTACAGGCCATTTATCGGGATCACAGGGATATCGTACTGGAAGTCTACGCTGAGCTGAGCCGTCAGCTATGGGTTGAACAAAAGAAAACCCTTGCGACGGTCATCGACAGGTATGGCACTCCGGCCCTCTCGCGCGCAGGCGACAGTGCCGTGATTGCAGTCATGGACAAGACGGCCGCGCTTACCGATATCGTGGCCGCCAAATATCCCGAAGGCTGCGAGTATTTCTTCACCGGCAATATGCCTGACTGGTATTCCGTTGTGGAAGTCAGAAACGGTCGGATGGATGATCGGCGAGCGAAAACCTATGCTTATGAGGATGGGAAATTCCGCGCTCCGGTTGCCTTGATGTCCGGCGAGGAGCAGTACTGGATCATGACGCGGTACCTGGGAATGACCGGGAGCGAGATAGACAAGGCGCTGAAAGCTCCTGCCGGGGTCAGCGACCAAGACATGTGCTCAATCGCAAAGAAACTCTATAACGTACGCGCTTTGCCGAAAGAGCTGCAGGGCGATTGGGGCAGGGCGTTGCTCTCGCTCGGTCCGTCCCCGGAGAAGCAAAAGCCTGCCGCAGATGCGAAGCCCGCATCCGACTCGGCTGCGCAGGAAAAGAAGGCTGGCTCCTTCGAAAAGGAGATGAAGGTCCTCGCCGGTATCAATCCTTTCGTTCACGCGGTCTTCATGGATCACGAAGCTGAAACGCGGCAGCTGTTTGCCAAGGTCGAAGCCTCGGGGGGCAAGATCGATCCGCGAGCGCAAGTAGCTGCCATGGTGGCGAAATACGGCAATCCTGCGCTGTCGCGGGCAAGCGATGCCATTGCTATCGATGTCTTGAAGAAGACAGCTGCGCTCAACGAGGCTCTCGCGCGATATTATCCGCAGGGCTGCAAGGATCTCATGAGTCTGCGGGTGTCTCAGTCCGCACAGGCTGTTCCCCAGATCAAGGAGAGCTATTGGCAAGTTATGGAAGCCAAGCGCCTGGCCTATGAGGACGGAAAGATGCGGGAGCCTGCGGCCGTTACGCTGACCGCTGAGGAGATCGTGCAGATGATCACGCAGCGCCTGGGCGTGACCACGGACGAATTGAACAAGCTGGCGAAACTCGCCGAACTCAGCGACGAAGAGGTTTGCTCGATAACGATGAGGCTCAACAGGATCGATCCCGTTCCGGAGGCGCAGCGCGGCAACTGGGCGAGGACTGCCATGTCGTGGAGCGGCTGAGTCTTGCCGCCCTGCGCCCGCCCTTCCGTTCGCAAGGGCGGGCGCATTGCGACATTTGACGCTTTCCGCCTTAGCGGTCCTGGAAGATCTTGATGACTCTCGGCGTCATGCGGTTGTTCGTGATGTCGACCGCATCCTGATAGGTTGCCCGGCCGGAGACCAGAGCTTTTTGCATGCGCGCGCAGCCGACCCGAGGCGCATCCTTATCCGAGACGTTCATGAGAACGGCGCCGTCGTGAAGTGTGCTCTTGTCGAGCCTGCTCAGACGCTGGACGCAATTGTTAAGCGCCTCCGTCCTCAACCGAGGACTGCCTTGCAGCGCCGTGACAGTGGCTTGATATTCCTGCTGCGTCGGCGCGCAGCCTGCGAGCAGTCCGGCAATCAATGTTATTGCAATAGTGGCACGCATGATTATTCCTCAATTATGCTGCGGACAGTGTTTTTTGCTGTGATTGGCGAGGCATCTCGAAGCGTCTGCCTCAACCGCCCCGGAAGATCTTGATCAGCTTCGGGGTGTAGCGGTGATTTTTGATGTCGAGCATATCCTGGTAGGTTATGTCGCCGGAAACGATCGCATTTGTGTATCGGCCACAGGCAATCTTCGGAGCGTCCTTTTCTGCCACGTTCAGGAAGAGTGCGGCGTTATGGCGGGACTTCGTGTCGGATAAGCCGAGCTGCCTGATGCAATCGTTCAAAAGCCCGTTTCTCTGACTCTCGCTGCCCCGCGCCACTCTGACAGCTGCATCATATTGTTTCTCGGTCGGCACACAGCCGGTGAGCAATCCGGTGGCGATCAATGTCAATGCAATATAGGCGCGCATGATTATCCCTCAATTATGCTGCGCACAGCCTCTTGTGCTGTGATTGGCGGGGTATCTTTATTTTGATTCTCGTGCTGCGGGAATTATGTTCTTCGAGATTTCTTTTTTCTTCTAGATATGGTTGAAAACATCATGAGTGGACGACGTGTGTGTAGTCGCGAGCGACAGCCCCTTTCTCGGAAGCACCTTGGGGGATAAGGGATGTATGCGCCGCTCAGCGAGCCGGTGACGTTCACATCCGAGGGGACCAGCTTCCGTCGCTACCGCCCGGCCGCCCGGTATGCCTCTGCGCGTTGCTTTTCTCTTGCGGCCTTCACGACCAGCATACCCGCCACGACCAGTCCAAGAACCATCACCACGCCAAGCACGAGCAAATTCGGCTCGGCTGGCAGCGCCGCGCCCGTGCCAGCGCCGCCCGATGCCGACACGGCGATTGCGGCGCCCGCCTTCTGCAGCGTACCCGCCGACTTCTCCGCCTTGTCCGCCTCGTCCGCCAGCACGGCCTTGGCATCCACACCCGGCTGTCCACGGAGATACATCGCCACGGCTTTCGCCTCGATCTTCGCCACGCGTGCGCTCCAGCCCTTGCCGTAGGTTTTCCAGATGGCCAGGCTCTGCATGAAGCCCAGCCTTCTCGCGCAGAGCGACTTGATTTCCTTCACGCCGGCAGTGGCTGCGTGCAGGCGGGTGATGGGGCCGGTTTTGCCGTCGGCGGGGGCGCCGATCACGGTCTGGGCGTCGCGGAGGGCCCGGGCGGGGCCGGAATTGACGGCGTAGTCGAAGGTGGCGAGGTCGAAGCCGGGGGGCAGGGTGTCGCCGCCGACTTCGTCCCAGTATTTCGCCTTGTAGATGGGTCTGACGTCGTCGAGGGTGAGGTTGCGGATGTCGAGATTTGGGAAGGCGGCGGCCGAGATACCGTATTTGGTGCCTTTCAGCGTGCCCTTGCCGATCCTGCCGCCGGTCCAGTTGCCGGGGTCGGTACGCTCGGTGGAGAGGCCGCCTTCGGATGCAAGTGTGATGGAGAGGCATTCGGGAAAATTTGCCGCGGTCATGTCACGTTCCTTTGTCGGTCGGATCGCGACAACCTTCCGACGGCAACAGTTGCAGCCGTGGCATGGTGACCGCAGGCGGAGCGGCCGGCAAATCAGGTGTTGAAGCGGCAATGCGGCGGCTCTTGCCGATGTGAGGAAGCGGGGCCGGATGCAGGGCCTGGCCGGCATCTTCGATGGCCGTTCGGGACGCGAGGATCGCGGCGCGCCTGCGATGTGGCTGAAGGGAAAAGAGTGGCCGCCGCCTCCGCTACAGGAAGGCGGAGTGGGGCGCGGCGGCCGGCCACTGAGGGGCCGACAAAACAACCCGAATTCCGGGCGGATCGTTCCTAATCATATTGGGCTAGGGAGGCGTTCGCCTTCTGCGGCAGAGCGGAAGGCGGGAGTTTCACACCACACGGCAGGGCTCAGAACACGTCGGCATAATTGTTGGCAGCGGCAAGTGCGGCTTCCTTCAGGATCACCCCTTGGGCCACCATGCCGTTTGCAAACCGTACCAGGCGCACGTCGGGCATGGATTTCAGGCGCTGGGAGAAGGTGTTGACGGGCGGCAGGAAGTTTTCGCGGTAGCCCTGGTCGATCGCCCATTTGCGGAAATCCTCGAAGAGTTTGGCCGTGCGCAGCCAGCCGCCCGATGGCTCAGTTTCCGCGGGCTCGATGCGGATATCGAACCATTCATTGAGCGGGTCGAGCAGCAGCCAGGCGTTCAGCGCCTCCTTCGAGCTTGCGGGAATGGTGTAGTGGCCGTTGCGCTTCAGCCGCTGGGCGCCCGATACGGCAAGGCCGAGCAGCAGTTCCAGCTCTTCGCTTGCGATGCGCTCGGCAATATCGGGAATGACCTCATGCTCGGGAATGCTGCGATTGAACTGGATGACGACGAGGCGGCGGCGCAGGCCTCGATCTATGCCGCCATTGAAGCGGGGCAGGGTATTGGTCGTGAAGCAATGCAGCGCCCGGGGGATGAAACTCTCGACATCCTTGTAGAGGCTGCGGCCCTCAATCGGGTTGCCGGTGACGGCTGCCTTGAACTCTTCGCCCGCGATGGCCGCAGCACTCAGCTCGTCTGCGACGTTCGCCGCCTTGCCGGCGAGATTGATGATGCGCTTTTCATCATTGAAGAAGGCGGGCGAAATGGAGGAGACGGCTCCTTCCGGCAGCAGCGCGCGAAAGAGCGAGGCGATGGTGGATTTGCCATTGCTGGCGGTTTCGCCGAGCAGGATGAAGGCTTTCGGCTGGCGGATGCGGGTGGCAAGGCCGAAGGCGGCCGCTCCCAGCATTTCGGCCACGAGGTCGATCTTGCCGGCGGCATCGGGATCGCCCTGAAAGGCGCCGTGGAGCAGCTTGTGCAGGAGCGAGCCCTCGGGCGGATGGCTTTCGGTATGCAGGTTGTAATCCGCTGCGATCGTGAAGCGGAAGCGGTCATCAGGGTCGTGCGCGCGGCAGGTCACCTTGCCAGCCTCATCGAGAGTGATGGTGCAGTTCAGCGCATTGACGCCGATGGCCGAATTGCCGAAGAAGCCGGCCTCGGTGGTGCGCGTGCCGAATTCGTTGACGATGCCGTCGATCATGTGCCGGCCGAGCTTCAGCGGCTTTTCCTTCGGGCCGATACCGATGGCATCGAAGGCATGCATGGCAAGGCGGATCTTCTGTTCGGAGATCGAGCGCCAGGCGGAGGGGCCATAGGCCCAGAACCTGCCGTCGGCGCGCACGATCCGCCCGCCGCAGGCTTTCGCCAGATGTTCGTTGAAGATGCGCGCCAGCCAGACTTCGGAGCCGAAAGGCTGGCTCGGAAACCATTCCGGCATGCTGTCTATGCCATCGGCGCCCGCGGGCGGGGCATTCGGTGCGCTCTGCTCCGGTTCTTCTGTCGCCGGCGGCGGCTCGACCGGCGCGGCCAGGTGGCGGCGGATCGTGGCGCGCATGAAGGCATCGAGATCGAGGCGCGTCCAGCCGGCATCGACGGCATCGGCGCTGTCCCAGCCGCGGCAGGGAAGACGGCCGGCCTGCCAGTCGGCATAGCTGAAATGGCCGAGATCGGAGGCTGCTCCGGCATCGGTAAGACCCGTCAGCCGGACGCGCGCGCCGAGGCTCAAGAGGATGGCGGCGATCTCGTCTGCCGTCGAAAGGCCGGGCGCATCGAAATCCGGCCAGATCACCACGTCGCGGCCCGATAACGGCGACCAGTCCGTATGTTTGACGCCCTGCGTGCCGCCGGCCCAGGAAAGAACGATGCGGCCGGATTTCTTCGCCAGCCGGTCGCGGCATTTCTCGCCCTCGACGACGATCACCTGCTTTGTCTTGCCGAGCGTTTCGAGGCCGTAGAGCGGGCGCGGCCTGGGAAAAGGGTAACGGCACCAGGTCTCCTTGCCGTCCGGCAGGCGGACGAACATGACCATCGGCGTTTCCTTGCCCTCGTCGGGCAGGTCATGGCGCAGCACATAGCCGATCAGGGCGCCATCGGCCTGCCGATAGGGAAAGACCATGGAGGGAGCGAAAGCGCCCCATTAGGAGCGGTCGCCCTTGCGCTTGGGGTTGTAGAGGCGGATGCGGACGCCGGGTATGACCGGCTCGGAGGGAGGCGGAAGCGGCGTGATGCCTTCATAGGGATCGCGCACCTGCTGCGCGCGCGGGGTTATGTTCGGCCTGATATGCCCGGCGCCATCGGAGCGGCTGCCGCCGTCGAGAAGGCGGATGGCTTCCGCCAGATCGACGCCCTTGATCTGCCGCACGAAATCGAGCACGTCGCCGCCGGCGCCGCAACCGAAACAATGGAAGCGCTCGATGCCGTCCTGCCCCCTGAAGATGGTGAAGGAGGGCGTTTCCTCGGCATGGAAGGGGCAGCAGGCGATATGCTCATGCCCGTTCCTCTGCAGCCTGCAGCCATAGCGCGCCGCCGTCTCAGACAGCGACACATCGCGGCGAAGCCGTTCGAGATCTGCAGGCATGTTGCGGCTCTTGCAAGGAATGTTGTCGTTATCGCAACATGGCCGGCGCAGTGCGGGCGGCGGCCATGGTCATTTCGCGCTTTCGGGGATTGTCGAGTGGGCGGCTTATCGCGAGGAGGAATTGGGAAACTTGCCTTCCAGCACCAGCCGGTAGCCGCGGCGATAGCCGACATTGGCAATGCCGATGCCGGAGCCTTCCAGCTTCTGGCGCAGGTGGCAAAGGGCGACCTTGAAGGCGAGATACATCTTGTCCGGCGAAGGGCCGCCATCGGGATCGTCGATATACATGGCGGTGAAGATGCGCTCGGTGATGACGGGCATGCCCTTGCCCTTCCAGACCGCATGGAAGATGCGGCCTTCCATCGGCGTCAGGCCGAAGTGATCGATGACGATCTCCGGCTGCGGCGCGGTGACCGGCTGCTTGCAACAGGGGCAGAGCAGGGGCCTGACGATGGTGAGTGGGGCGGGGGTTGCCGATGGGGTCGGGCGTGTGGTGATCGTCTGCATATGGAGCCTCACTGGATCTGGAATTCTTGTGACAATGCGAATTGGTGCCGGTGCGGCAGCGCCTAGGAAGAGGCCATCACCATCGCCCGGATACGGTCTTCGAAGAGGGCAAGGCGGCGCAGCCGGCTGGCGAGATGCACGAGGTCGTCGACATCTTTGCGATCGATGGAAAGCAGCGTTTCTGCGGCGACCGCCCCGCCGCGCATGACGCAGCGCCCGACGAGCGCATCGATCAGCTCCGACTGCGCCAGCATGGAGAGCGGTTCCTTACGCATCCTCTTCCTCCGGCATGAGGTCGGCGAGGGTGAGCGAAACGCCAAGGCGCCTTGCCGCCTGCAGAAGCATCAGCTGGTCGCGACCATTGATGAGGCCGCGCTCATCCCTCAGCGCCCGCGAAATCTTGGAGCGATGGCGCTTGAGCTCGGCTGCAAGCCCGCTCGGCGTCAGCGCCAGTTTGGCGGCAACCTTCTGCCAGGGCGTCCGGGCCTTTGCCATGCTGATCTTCCTCCTGCCGTGCGGCTCTTGTTGTTGTGGTTGAGATTATGTTGTCGAAATCGCAACGTCAATCCGAAATAGGAAAAAATACCTATCTTTTATTTTTTGACGCCTGTAACGCCGTTTCTCACCGAAATTGCGGGCGATCCTGCAACTTGAACAGATCAACCATGTCAAAGGTTGACGCTAAAAAGCCCGGTGCGGTTGCTTGCGCCTTGTTGCGTTTTTTGCAACAAATGAGCAACGCTGCATATTGCATGGGGACGCTGAATGGCTGAGATCGATGGCAGCTGGTTTCACAGCCAGCTTGATGACAGGGGGCAATCGCTGCGCTCGCTCGCCCGCCATCTCGGCAAGGATGCGTCTGCCGTTTCCCGCACTTTCTCGGGCAAGCGCCGCATGACGATGGAGGAGGCGGCCGAGATCGCCGGCTTCCTTGGCGTAGCCGTGACCGAGGTCATGCACCACGCAGGAATTACACGCGAAGGCGAGGGGCTGGGGCCGAAGATCCTGCTCTCGGCCGTGATCGGCGAGGATGGCGAAGTCCGTTCGCTCGCCGAGCCGCAGCCCTTGCCGCAGGCCGTGCTCGACAAGGCGCAGCTTTCGATCGGCGCCAGCCGCAACCGGCGGATCATCGCCGCTGAGGTGCGGGCCTCCTCCGGTCCGCTGTCGATCTGGGACGATGCGGTGCTGCTCTTTGCGCCGGCCGACGGCATCGAGCCCGGCGCGATCGGCGCGCTTTCGATCTGCGGCCTTGCCGGCGGCAGGCAGATCCTCGCCAGGCTCGACCGCGCCCGCAAGACCGGCGAGGCGAGGGTGGTTTTTCCTGATGGCGGGATCGGGGAGGCGGTGCTCACGACGGCGACGCCGGTGCTGGCGGTGGTGCCCTAGGGGGCGGTGGCGGAGGCATAGATGTGTGGAAAGAGAAAAGCACGGGTACACCGCGACGCACCCCCCTCTGTCCTGCCGGACATCTCCCCCACAAGGGGGAGATCGACAAGCGGCCTGACCTTCACGCATCTCTGACGTTGTGCAGTTGTTAACGCCGATTGTTTGGGGAAACCGGTGCGCCCAGTCAATCTCCACCCTTGTGGGGGAGATGTCCGGCAGGACAGAGGGGGTATCCCACGGCACGCCGTTCGACGGGCTAAAAAGCGACACGGATCTTTCGCGTGGCGCGACACGCCCCAAAAACCTCCCTTGGAAATAATCCGCCCAGCGCTAATTCCTGCTTGAGGAATGGCCGTTCATCAGCCCGGGCGATCAGCTGTCGATGCATCTGCATCCAGCCATGTGCCTGTGGCGGGTGCAGACAGGAGCGGCCTCGAAGGCGGGTTGGATAGGTACCGGGTCAAATGGCTCCGGTCGGGCGGGAATGGCAGAGAACGAAAGCGAACATCACTACCGGGTTCTCTTCGATTCCATCGATGATGGTTTCTGCACAATCAAGCTGTTGTTCGACGAAGAGGGGCGGGCGCGGGACTATCGCTTCCTGCTCATCAACCCGGCCTTCGAGCGGCAGACGGGGCTGACGGGCGCGGCCGGGCGGACGATGCGGGAGCTTGCGCCCGACCACGAGGAATTTTGGTTCGATGTTTACGGCAAGGTTGCGCTGACGGGCGAGCCCGTCCGCTTCGAGCATCAGGCCGATGCGCTCGGCGGGCGCTGGTTCGAGGTCTATGCCTTCCGCATCGGTGCTGCCGAAGAGCGGCAGGTCGCCATCATCTTCCGTGACATCAAGGAGAAGAAGCAGGCGGAAGAAGCATTGCGCGAAAGCGAGGTGCAATACCGGGCGCTGTTTGATTCCATCGACGAGGGCGCCTGCATCATCGAGCGGCTGCCTGTCGGCGCCGATGGTCTGCGCGATTATCGCTATATCGTCATGAACAAGGCGATGCAGACAATGTTCGGCATCGCCGATCTCAGCGGCCGCACGATCCGCGAATTCTTCCCCGACGAGGTGGAGGACTGGTACGACGATTACGACCGGGTGCTAGAGACGGGCGAGCCCATCCGCTTCGAGCGGGAGTCCGAGCCGCAGGAGATGGTGCTGGAAATGTTCGTCTCGCGCCTCAGCCAGAAACCGCCGCGGCTCTTGACCGTGATGCAGGACATCACCCAGCGGCGGCGGGCGGAGGAAGCGATGCGCCGCAGCGAGGAGCGCACCCGCGCGCTGATCAATGCTACCTCCGATGCCGTCTACCGCATGAGCCCGGACTGGCAGGAAATGCGCCAGCTCGACGGCCGCGGCTCCGATGTCGAGGGGCCGACGGTGCGCTGGATCGAAGACTATCTCTTTCCCGAGGACCGGTCGCGGCTCCGCTTAGCGGTTGCCCATGCCATCCGCGAAAGGCGGCCCTTCGAGCTTGAACATCGCGTGCGCCGTGCCGATGGCGAGGAGGGCTGGACCTTCTCGCGCGCCATCCCGATCTTCGACGACAAGGGCGAGATCGCCGAATGGTTCGGCATGGCCGCCGACGTGACCGAGCGGGTGAACGCCCGCCAGCGCCAGCAGATGCTGAACCACGAGCTCGGCCACCGGCTGAAGAACGTGCTGAGCCTCGTGCAATCAATCGCCAACCAGACTTTTCGCCAGGCCGACAATCTCACTGAGGCGGCCGAGACCTACAGCGCGCGGCTCGTCTCGCTCGGGCGCGCGACCGATATCCTGACGGAGACGGCTTGGGCGGATGCGAGCCTGCGCAGCCTCGTCCAGGCATCCCTGATCTCGGTCGGCGATTTCAGCGAGCGCATCCGCATCTCCGGCCCCGATCTCGACCTTGCGCCGCAGCAGGCGCTGATGCTGACGCTGACACTGCACGAGCTTGCGACGAACAGTTTGAAATATGGGTCGCTGAGCAGTGAGGCGGGGGTGGTGGATCTCGTGTGGGGCGTCAGGAGGGATGAGGCGGGTGAAGGGCAGTTCACGCTGGAATGGCGAGAGAGCGGCGGGCCTGAGATCAGCGCGCCGGCGCGGGACGGGTTCGGGACGCGGATGATCGGACGCTTGCTGCCGGCTTCGTTTCAGGGGAAGGCGGAGCTGAGTTATGCGGCGGCGGGGTTTGAGTTTCGGCTGGAGGCGCCGTTGGGAGAGGTGATCAAGGTTAGGGGGTGAGGGAGACGTCGGGAGGATTCAGTGCGAAGTTGTCATGACACATGCTCACGGGAGAGGTGGAAAGCTCCTAGTCCGTCCTTCTCCCCGTCATGCTGCTTGGCTGTAAATACGGCGGGAGCAATGGCAACCTTTCTAGTCGAAACGTTTATCAACCAGGTTGAACAGGCTAAATCGGACAGAGTTTGAATACCGCGACATAGGCGCCTTTTCCGCCGCGAGTTGCAAGGTCCGCCCAACGACAATACTACTCCATCAACCATTGCGTCCCCACCCAATCTCCGCTACCAACGCCCCATCCACAAGGACCCGGTGAAACTCCGGGTGGCTCTTCTGGCCGCCGATCCGCCAGACAACACGTGAACGCAACCTTACCTCCCAGGACCGGTCCCTCCGGTCGTTGCCTTCAACTGTGAAAAATTCTCAGATGCGATCTCTTTCAAACTACCGGCTGGAGTGGTTCTCCAACATTCGTGCCGATATTCTCTCAGGTATTGTCGTGGCGCTTGCGCTGATACCGGAGGCCGTCGGTTTTTCTGTCATTGCCGGGGTCGATCCCAAAGTCGGGCTGTTTGCCTCCGTCGCCATTGCCTGTGTGACGGCGATTTGCGGCGGGCGACCTGCGATGATTTCGGCGGCGACAGCTTCTACTGCGGTGCTTATGGGGCCGCTGGTGCGCGAGCATGGCATCCAGTATCTGTTTGCGGCGACCATTCTGATGGGCGTCTTGCAGATCATTGCCGGCATGCTGAAGCTCGGGCGGCTGATGCGATTCGTGTCGCGCTCCGTCATGACCGGCTTCGTCAATTCGCTGGCAATCCTGATCTTCGTGGCGCAGCTGCCGCAGCTGATCGGCGTGCCTGAGGTGACCTATCTGTTGATCGCCATTGCGCTTGGCGTGATCTATCTCTTTCCTTACGTGACCAAGGCCATTCCTTCGCCGCTGGTGGCGATCGTCGTCGTGACCTGCATCGCGCTCGGCTTCGGTATTCATGTGCATACGGTGGCCGATCTCGGCGAGATGCCGACGGCGTTGCCGCCGTTTGCCTTGCCCGCCGTGCCGCTGACATGGGAAACGTTTCGGATCATCTTTCCCTATTCGGTGGCGCTTGCTGCCGTCGGTCTGCTGGAGTCGCTTTTGACGGCGCAGATCGTCGACGATCTCACGGATACGCCGAGCAACAAGAGCCAGGAATGCATGGGGCAGGGTGCGGGCAATATCGTCTCGGCGCTCTTCGGCGGCATGGGTGGCTGCGCGATGATCGGCCAGTCGGTCATCAACGTGACCTCGGGCGGTCGCGGGCGTCTCTCTACCTTCGTGGCCGGCGCCTTCCTGCTGGTGCTGCTTTTGGTGCTCGACGATATACTTCGTATCGTGCCGGTCGCGGCTCTCGTTGCCGTCATGATCATGGTGTCGATCGGCACCTTCTCGTGGAAATCGATCGTCGATCTGAAACGGCATCCCGGCACATCCTCCATCGTCATGCTGGCGACGGTCGCGACCGTGCTTGCGACGCAGGATCTTTCCAAGGGCGTGGTGGTGGGCGTGCTCTTGTCCGGCATCTTCTTTGCCAGCAAGGTGGCACGGCTCTTCAGCGTTGCGAGGCGGGAGGACAGTCAGACCGGTATCGTGACCTATAGCGTCGAAGGGCAGGTCTTCTTCGCCTCGGCGGAAAGCTTCATCGGCGCTTTCGACTTTGGCGATGCCGGCAGCAAGGTCGTCATCGATGTCAGCGGTGCGCATCTCTGGGACATCACCGCCGTCGGTGCGCTCGACAAGGTGGTCCTCAAGTTCCGCAAGGCGGGTGCCGATGTGCAGGTGCTTGGCTTCAACAAGGCGAGCGCCGACATGGTCGATCGTTTCGCGCTGCATGACAAGGATGAGCGGGCGGCAGCCAGCGCCTCGTTGCATTGATGCAGGAGTTTACAGGCCGGGACAGTTTGCACCCGGCCTGTCATTCTCAGAGGTCGTACAGGCCTTGGCTCAGCGCTGCGGTAGGGTACCCAGGCTGAGGCCCACATTTCGCGATAGCAGAAGCCGGGGTCAGACATCCGCCCGGCGCACCGCTTGTCTGATGTTCAGGCGGCAGGCGTTGCGACAGCAGGCTCCGTCGCCATCGCCTTGCGCAGCTGCTCTTCCTGCTCCGGCGAGAGCGAGGAGCGCAGGATGGTGGCGTGTTCGCCCTTGAATTCGGCCAGCACCTTTTCGGGCTGCACCTTCCGCAAAAGCAGGAAGAGGGCGGAGCTGTTGACGGGGATGGTGTCGGCGAGTTTCTTGATGAGGTCGTCGTCGATGCCGTAATCGGTCATCGAGCCCGCAAGCGCGCCGGAGCCTGCGCCGAAGGCGCCGCCGAGGACCATGCCGGCGAGTGGATTGAGGAAGAGCAGGCCGACGAGCGAGCCCCAAAGCGCGCCGGAGAGGCCGCCGCGTGCAGCACCCGTGGCGGTAAGATTGACGCTCTGCTTGAGGCGCACCTTGCCGGCGGGATCGCGAACGGCGACGACGGCGTCTTCGAGATCGACGAGATATTCCTTCTCAAGCTGGACGAGCCTGTTGAGCACGGCATCCGCCTTGTCGGCGGTATCGAAACCAAGCACCACGAGTTCTGACATGGCTTTCCCTCCTGTTGAATTTACACATGCGGCAGATAGGCGTCGGCGGCGCTCTGTCCAGAAGGCGGCCGCCATTTGCTTTCGCTAGCACTCGCATGTGAGACGGCGATGAAGGGGATCGCCTGTGGGCGTCAATTAAACGCGCGCACCTCGACCGGCGCGCGGCAGGCGATGGCGGCCTTGCGGCCCCAGGCGAGGGCCTGTTCCATGTCCGCGCATTCCAGCACCCAGAAGCCGCCGATATGCTCCTTGGTTTCGAGATAGGGACCGTCGGTGACGAGCAGCTTGCCGTCGGGCGCGGTGCGCACCGACATTGCCTTGCTGACCGCTTGCAGGCCGCCGACGAAGGTCCTGATGCCGGCGGCCACCATCTCCTCGTTCAGCACGTCGATATCGCGGCGCAGCGAATCGTCTTCCGCGCAGGGGGCGTAATCGTCGGGGAGGTGGATGGCGACCAGATATTGCGGCATCTTGTTTCTCCTGTGGTGGTGACAGCCGGGCGGCGTGCTGCTTTCATCTTACAGACGAATGCGCGGCATGGAATTCGACAGGTCGTTTCAGAGATTTTGGTTCCTGCCGATGGATCGGCTATAGGAATCCTGCTTCCGGATTCTGGCCGGCGGCGGCGCCCGCTGCCGTAAAACCCTCGCGCAAAGGTCTTTTCATGCCGCTTCTCGATGCGAATTCAGCCTTTCCCGTCACCCATCCCGATGGCAGGGTTTCGAAGACGACGATGTATCTGAAGAATGTGATCGATCATCCGCGCATCGAGGTCGGCGATTACAGCTACTTCACGCATTACGGGAAGCTGGAGGAGACGGCCGAGATCCTGGCACCCTATCTGGGGCCGGGCTGTCGGGAGCGGCTGGTGATCGGCAAGTTCGTGCAGATTGCCCGCGGCAGCTATTTCATCACCAGTTCGGCCAATCACCCGATGGGCGGCATCACCACCTATCCGTTCCGCATCTTCAAGCCGGAGACCTTCGGCTACAAGGACCTGCCGGTGAAGGATACCGTGGTCGAGCACGATGTCTGGATCGGCCATGACGCCGTCATCATGCCGGGTGTCAGGATCGGCGCCGGGGCGATCGTCGCGGCTTCCTCGGTCGTCACCCGCGATGTACCGCCCTATGCGGTCGTCGGCGGAAATCCGGCGAGCATCATCCGCATGCGCTATCCCGTCGAGATCATCAGCGAGATCCTCCAACTTGCCTGGTGGGACTGGCCGATCGACAAGATCGAGGCCAATCTGCCGGCGCTGGAAAGCGGCGATCTCGCGGCGCTGAAACGGGCCTGATCACAGGCGCTTCCTGCGACTGCCGGAGCCCTTCCAATTGCTTCGGGTGGCGCTATCCTCGGCAAGGACTGGATATTGCAATCGGACATGATGGGAACAGATCGAGCCATGCCTCCATGCGACCGGACGCCAAGGGCGAAAACCGGTGCCAATCGCTTTCAGCCTGTGCCCGATAGCGGGGTGAGCGCATGCTGATGCCGGATGTTTCTCGCCGGCGACTGGGCTTTGCCGTCATCGCCTGCCTTGTCGGCGTTGCCGTATCCTGGGCGACATCGTCGCCGCTCGGGCTGATCGGTCCCGTCGCTGCCGTTTTTTCTCTGTGTGCGGGGCGGTGCTGCGAAGTTCCTCTATGCGGTTCTGGCCGTGGCCGTTCTCGGCGCGCTGCTGGCAGCACTGTTCGATGCGGAGCTGCGCGAACCGGCTTTCACATGGGCGGCTTTCCTTGCGCTATCGCTGTCTCTCGGCCCGGTCGTTTCGGAAAACACGCCTGCAAAACCCGATGCCGATGCGGTGCGGGCGGCCAAATCGGTCGAGCGGCTTACCGGCGTTGCCTGGGCCACCGATGCCGACGGTATTTTCCTCTATGTGACGCCGAGCGTGCTTGCCTTTCTCGGTCTCGGGCTCGACGATTTCAATGCCAATGATGACGGCAAGGGTTTTGGGTGGAGGCGGGCCATCCACCCTGATGATTACGAGGTTTCTGCAGCGCTGTGGCGGCGCTGCCTGCAGACGGGCGAGCATTACAGCGTCGACAACCGCATGCTGCGGCCGACCGGCGGCTATGGCTGGACACGCAGCACGGGTCAGCCGATGCGCGACGGCAATGGTGTCATCACCGGATGGTACGGCACCGTCATCGATGCCGAGAGCGCGCCCCTTGCCGGCGGCATTGCGGCCGATGCGCCCGATGGTTCTCCCGACGATATGACTGCGTTTCCGCCGATGGCCGACGTTCATCCGCATGACCGGGCAACGGTGGAGCAGGCGCGGGCGCGGGCTTTCTTCCACGGCATTCCCCAGGTCAGCAGCTACCGGACGCTTCAGGCCGACGGCAGCTACCAGTGGGTGGAATTCCGGGTGGAGCCGAAATACGGCACCAGCGTCGAGGTCGATCCGGCGGTCGCACGGCAGGACGAGCGCTGGACGACGGCGAGCTCTCTCGGCGAGACCGGCGAGGCGGTGCGCGCCGCACTCGCCATCGAAAACCTCTATGGCGGCGCCTGGGCGATGGATGCTTCAGGCCAGTTCACCTATGCGACGCCGACCGCGCAGACCTCGATCGCCATGGCGCTCGAAGACCTGAACCTGCTTCTGGACGGCAAGCCTTTCATCGAGGGTGGACGGCAGGGCTGGCAGCGCGGCGTGCATCCCGATGACAGCGAGGAGGCGGGCGAGACGCTGCGCCATGCGCTGAGGACCGGCGAGCACTGGAATTTCGAATACCGGGTTCTGCGCGCCAATGGCGCCTATGTGTGGCACCGGGCGGCGGCGCGGCCAACACGGGACGGGCAGGGGCGCATTACCGGATGGTATGGCGTGACTGTCGATATCGACGCCTACAAGCGCACGGAGGCAGCACTGCGCGAACGCGAGCGGCAGCTGCAATTGCTTGTCGATACCGTGCCGGCGCTGATGTGGACCACTTCGGCCGAAGGACTGCCGACCTATGTCAACAAGCCCTTTACCGAGGTGACGGGCGCCACGCTTGAAGACATCACTGCGCAGGATGGATCGCCGTCGCTCAGCGTCATCCATCCCGATGACCGGGAGGCGGCGCGTCAGGCGGTACGCCACTCCTTCGCCACCGGTGAACCCTATGTCCAGCGATACCGCCAGGCCCGCGCCGACGGCAGCTACCGTTGGACCGAGACGCGGGCGGAACCGCTGCGCGACGCCTCCGGCGCCATCCTGCAATGGTATGGCGTCAGCACCGATATCCATGATCTGCTTGTCACCCAGGAGGCCCTTCGCGAGCAGGAGCGCTTCCTGCGCCAGCTGGTGGAAACCCTGCCGGCGATGATCGATTGCGCCACGCCCGACGGCGAACCGATCTTCCGTAGCCAGAGACTGCGGGATTTCCTCGGATACGATCTCGATGTGCTCGACGGGACGGGCAAATCCCGGCTGGCCGGCACGCTGGACGCCGGCGTGCATCCTGACGAACTCGCCGCCGTGAAGGAGAAATATGCCCATTCGCTGGCAACGGGCGAACCCTATGCCCGCAGGCATCGCCTCAGACGTTTCGATGGCGAATATCGCTGGGTGGAGACGCGCGCAGCACCCATGCGTGATGCCGAGGGGGCGATCGTGCAGTGGAATGTCGTCTGCCTCGATATAGACGGCGAGGTGCGGGCGCAGGAGAAGCTGCTTTCGGCGCAGGAGAGCCTGGCGCGGGCCAGCCAGGCCGCCAGCCTTGCGGAGCTGTCGGCCTCTATCGCCCATGAGGTCAACCAGCCGCTCTCGGCGGTGATGAGTTCTTCCGATGCCTGCCGGCGCTGGCTGATGATGGATCCGCCGAATATCGAGCGGGCGCAGAAAACGCTGGAGCGCATCATCGTCAGCGCGCATTCGGCAAGCGACGTCGTCACGCGCGTGCGCGCCCTGTTCAAGCCCGCCGAGGACAAGCGGGATTGCGTGACACTCGGCCGTGTCATCACCGAGGTCGGCGATCTTCTCGCCGAGGAGGCGATGCGGCGCGGCGTTCGCATCGATATCGAAGGCGCGGATACCGTGCTCGGTGCGGCCTTCGACCGGGTGCAGATCCAGCAGGTCGTCATCAACCTCATGCGCAACGGCATGGATGCGATGGAGGCCGTTGCCGGTGACAGGGTACTCGATGTGCGCCTGCGCAAGGCGGACGGGATGATGCGCATCGAGGTCAGCGACCGGGGCGCGGGCATCGAATTTCCCGACAAGATATTCGAGCCGTTCTTTTCCACGAAAGAGCAGGGCATGGGCATGGGACTTGCGATCTGCCGCTCGATCGTCGAGGCGCATGGCGGGCAGCTGTGGGCGGAAGGCAACGAGCCGCACGGAACGCGGTTCGTGTTTACCTTGCCGGATGAGGGGGAGGTGTGAGGGTGGCGCTTCGAGCGTTCCGAACGAAGCACGAAACCGCTAGATCGCGCTCTACTAAAAAATTCACTTTCTTTCCGCTATATATGTGCACTATGACACCGTAGCGAGCCATACTGTTGGTGCGTGAACGTGTTGGACAAACTATGTCCGATTTGGAGAAGTCATCGTATGAAGCACGTATCGATCGTTGTGCGGGCGGAGTGGGATGAAGAGGCTTCCGTTTGGGTCGCCAGCAGCAGCGACATCGATGGACTGGCTGTTGAGGCTGATACTCTGGAAGCTCTCGAGCCCAAGGTCATCGCTGCCATAACGGATCTTTTCGAGCTGAACGGATTTACGTCTGACCTGCCGGAAATCCCTGTTCATATCATGGCAGAGCAGCTCGTTCGCATCCCCAATCCCAGCTATTGACTGCATGGCCGGCTATCTCAAGGAACTCAAAGAGTTATTGTCGAAAGCCGGCTGCACATATGTTCGGCCAGGAAAGGGCGATCATGAAATCTGGTTCAGTCCGATTTCAAATCACCATTTCACCGTCGATCATGGGGTCAAATCCCGCCATACAGCCAATGAGACGCTGAAACAGGCAGGTCTTCCAAAAGCGTTCTGAAGCAGCCCTTTCATGGCTGCGGATGTGTGACCAAGCCTCAACCACATCAACCTGGCATCTCCTCCGTGATCACCTCGAAGCGCTTGAGCACCGCGGGGCCGAAGGCCGTCGACATGGCGACGTCGGTGGCGTCGCGGCCTGTCGCCATCAGGATGCGGCCGATGCGGGGCGTGTTGTGGCGGGCGTCGGCCGTGTACCAGCGGCCGCTGAGATAGACTTCGAACCAGGCGCTGAAATCCATAGGGTTCGGATCCCTGGGCACGCCGATATCGCCGAGATAGCCGGTGCAGTAGCGCGCCGGGATGTTCATGCAGCGGCAGAGCGTGATGGCGAGATGGGCGAAGTCGCGGCAGACACCTGTGCGGTCGGTATAGCCGCCGAAGGCGGTGCGCAGCGGATCGGCCTTCCGGTAGTCGAAGGCAATGCGCTTGTGGGTGAAATCGAGGATCGCCCGGATGCGCGGCCAGCCGGGTGCTGTCTTGAAAAAGGTCTTCCAGGCGAAATCGGCGAGGCGATCCGTGTCGCAGTAGCGGCTGCCGAGCAGGTAGACGAGCACATCGTCAGGCAGATCGTCGATCGCGTGCTGAAGGGCGTCTTCGGGCACGGGATCGGGCAGACCGTTGTCATAGATTTCGAATTCGGTGGAGATGGTCGTCAGGCCCGGCGGCGCCGTGATGCGGCTGCAGGAATTGCCGAAGCCATCCACATAGGACCAGGCCTCGATCGGCCGGTCGAAGATCAGGGCCTGTTCCGTCATGAGATCCACACGGCGGGAAGGGTGGATGTTGAGGACCAGCAGCATGGGCGTTTCGTGTTTGCAGTGATAGCCGATATGAAAGCCTGCGCGGATCTTCATGGGGGCGTGGTCCCTTCGGTCGGATGAAATGTCCTGCAGGCGAATGCACGAGCGGGGAAGGCGTTCCGTCACCTGCCGCTTGCCGCATCGAATTCCTGTTCCGTCGTGACGTTGACCTGTACGCGCATGCTGTCGAAATCCTGCGATCCGCCGTCATAGCTGCCTGAAAGCGGCACCGCCTGGCGCGGGTCGCGGGCCACACCGACGCGGATCAGGTCGCGGTTTCCGACAATGCCGTTGGTGGGGTCGAACTCCACCCAGCCGGCACCCGGCAGATAGACCTGGCACCAGGCATGGGTCGCGCCGCCGCCGAGCGTGATGGAGCCATCGCGATCGGGCACATAGACATAGCCGGTGACGAAACGGGCGGCGAAGCCGAGGGAGCGGGTCGCCTCCATCATCAGCAACGCGAAATCGCGGCAGGTGCCGCTGCGCAGGAGCAATGTCTCGCCGGGCGTCTGGGTGCCGTGCTCGAAGCGCCTGACATAGCTGAAGCTCTCATGGATTGCATAACAGAGCGTCATCAGGATGTGGCCGGTGCGCGGCTGATGAACAAGCGGCACGAATTGGCGCGCCCATTTACCGACCTCGTCTCCGGCATCGGGATAGTGCCTGGCGATGGTCCGTTCGAGATCGATCGCCTCGTCCTCGTCATAGGCGAAGGGAAAGCGCAGCGCCTTGCGATCGATCTCCAGATCGAGCGGAACCTGCGCCGTATGGTCGAGGCGGATGACGGTTTCGAAGCGCAGCTCGGCGGCGGCCGACGCGATATCGACGAGTGCGATGCAATTGCCGAAGACATCGTGGATCCAGCGCACGGAAGCAGGCCGCGGAGAGACATCGAGGCTGCAGCCCAAAAGCGTCTGGTCGAAGCTGTCGCGCGGGCGAAACATCAGCCGGTGCTGGCCGAAATGCACCGGCTTTTTGTAATGGTAGGATGTGATGTGGCGGACGGAGAAGATCGTCATCCTGCCTCCCTGATTATACGAGGCGGCACGCGAATGATCGCGGCGACATAACCGCTGTGCCCGTTACTTCTCTCTGCGCAAGAGCGGATAGGCGGGCGCTTCGTAGAGCATGCGGATCTGCCTTTCATCGAAGCGGGCTTCGTTCACTTCCAGCACGCAGCCGCGCAATTGCGAGCCGGGCATGTCTTCCATGGCAAAACGCACCGCTTCGGCGGCGGTTTCGAAGCGTTTGTAGCGCGGGGCACGCGTGCCGCGCAGGGTCTTGCCGCTGTAGAGGCCGGCTTGCATCGTATAGTCGAATTCTGCCACGTGGATGGTCCTTGCTCGTTCCTGGCATGGACAAGCCATTCCAGGGTCTTCCAGCTTTTCAGATTTTCGGAGGCCGCGGTTTCAGGATGAAGCGGCGGGCAGGCCCGCTCGCGTCTTCTGGCGCTGACGGCGCTCGTCCTGCCTGGTTTCGCGTTGTCTCAGGCGCAGTCGCCTGCGGACATCCTGAAGCTTTTCGGCATCGGAAGCCTTGTCTGGCTGCGGCGGGCGGAAGAGATGTTCCGCTGCGCGCTTGTCGGTGGTCATCTTGATATCCTTTGGGGACGATGGGCGGGGCGACCGAAGGGCCGCCGCGCCGGAGCGGGCGGGCGTTATTTCTTCTTGTCGCCGCCCGCGTTGCTGCTCGCCATCTTGACCTGCGTGCCGGGTGCGGCGGCAGGGGAGGCTGAGGCAGATCGGTCTTTCTTCGGCTTGCGGGTTTCCTTGTTGCTGCGCACTTGGCCCTTGGCCATGGTTTCCTCCTGGTGTGGTGATGCGGGGCAGTTCAGATATTGCAGGCCGCTGCCCGCCGGCAGCGCGGTCACCGCAGTATCAAAGGGGCCGGGGGCCGGGGCCGGAACGTTCGTCGAGAAAGGCCGCCAGTGTGGAAAGAGGCAATTGTCCTGCGGCGTAAACGCGCCGCCTATGTGTTTCCAGGCGGGTCTGCGCTTCGCCGCTGAAATCGGGAAAGGCCGCGAAACTTCCGATCGCTTCCGAACGATTACCCGGGTTCCTGGCGGTGTCCGTGGCGCGATCGAGAATCCCGAGCGCCACGTTCTCACGATAGGCGAATGCGCCGGTTCGGATGAGATTGCGCGACAGGCTTGATGGATAAAAGTCGGAAGACATGACGTCCCCCTTTCGTTGGGGCCAGGGCTTGCACCCCGAACCGGCAGGGCCCTTGAAGTGGCTGCCAGCGTTCGAATGCTGCGCCTATTCCGTGCTTTACGCAAGGGCGTTCTCGCGAGACGAGGGCTATGGCACCTGCCGCAGCGTAAACTTTTCGAATATTGCACCGACAGCCGAAGTCGTTAGTCTGACGGTCGCTATTTCAGATATGGAAATCGAAGATGAGTATCGCTGTTTTGACGACCTATGTTCTCGTCGTGCTCGGGCTGATGGTGATTCCGGGGCCTGCGACGCTGCTGGTTCTCGCCCGGTCGGTGAGCGGCGGCAGGCGGGCCGGCATTGCAACGGGGCTCGGCATCGGGGTCGGCGATCTCATCCATTCCACCATGGCGACTTTCGGCCTTTCGGCCTTGTTTGCGACTTCGGCACTCGCCTTCGAGGTGGTGAAATATATCGGCGTGGCCTATCTCATCTATCTCGGATACCGGGCCTTCATCGAAAAGTCGGGCAATCTCGATATGGCGGCGGCGCCTGAGATCAGCCCCGGCAAGGCTTTCCGTCAGGGGATCTTCACGGAGATCCTGAACCCGAAGACGGCGCTCTTCTTCCTCGCCTTCCTGCCGCAATTTATCCATCCCGAAAGCGGATCGGTGATCGGGCAATTCGCGCTGCTCGGCATCATCTTCGTGGTGCTCAGCATCTGCGTGACTTCAGCGCTCGCGATCAGTGCCGGTTCGGTACGCGGCTGGCTCAACAGGAACCGGACGATCGGCCGCTGGCAGGGCAAGGTGATCGGCTCGATCTACATGGCGCTCGGCGTGCGGCTGGCGTTCCAACAGCAGTAAACGGACTGATGCTCGTTCATATTGGCGGAGGGCACAACCACTGGTATCGTGACTGGGGAGCCCGTATCGGGGGATTCGGCGCGAGGGTGCGAACGGGGGCACCATGGACAGCCTGACTGCCAGCAAAAACGGCGAGGAAGCATATAAGCTGCTTGAGGCGGGGAATTATGAGCAGTCCCTGGCGATCTATCTTGAGCTGCTGGCTGAAGGATATGGTCCGTGCTCCTCGCACATTGCCTATGCCTACGACAACATGCAGCCGCGAGACGTGCAAAAAGCCAAACACTATTATGGGCTTGCGGTGGAGGAAGGCGATGCCTTCGGCATGTATGGGCTTGCCGGGTTACTGGCGGAAGAAGGCAATTTCGCCGATGCGGCTCCTCTGTATGATCGGGCGGCCAAGAGTGGCGAGACGGATTGCTACTACCCTCTTTACATGGCCCTCAAGAGGCTGGGTGCGATTTCGGATGCGAACGCGGCTCTCGATGCCGCGGCGGCACACGGAAGCCCCTTTGCCATCCGAAACCAGAGTTTCCGTAGGCTCTCCGGCAGAGACGGGTTCCGGAACATTTTTCGGGGCGCCGCCCAATATGTCCGAAATCTTCCTGCTCTGATTCGGGCGGCGAACGAGCTCTACGTACGCCGCCACAGGGGCGGATGATTGAAGGCGGCTACCGCTTGATCGCAGCCAGTTGCCGAAAGATCCTTGCGACCTCCATCGGTGTCATATCAACTTCCTTCAGCCGAACTTGACGAGGTTGAGGGCCGGCAGTGGGCCGCCGGGGAATTGCGTCAGGCTGGCGCCGATCTTGAGCGGGCCGAGGTCGACGCCGGCAAAGCCGAGGCGCGTGATGATTTCGGCGACTTCCGCCTTCGCCTTGATATCATCGCCCGAGTAGAAGAGCACGCGGCTGCCGCCTTCGGCGTGCGGGTCGGCCGAGACGAGATTGGCGAAGAGGTGGTTGAAGGCTTTGACGAGACGGGCGCCGGGCACGAGGCCGGCGACGATCTCGCTCGACAGCCGGCCGCCGAGCTCGGCCGGCTTGAAGAGAGGCGCTTCGATCGGGTTATTGGCATCGATGACGATGCGGCCGGCCCAATCCGGCAGGCCGGACAGCGCTGCCGGCAGCTTCGACCAGGGCACGGCGATGAGGACGATATCGGCCTTGGCTGCCTCCTCGATCGTGCCCGCTGTGATATGCGGAGCGAGCTCGGCGGTGAGGTCCCCGAGCGTTTCAGGGCCGCGGCTATTGGCGATGGTGGCGGAGATGCCACTGCGGGCGAGGGCGCGGGCGAAGGCTGCACCGATATTGCCGGCGCCGATGATGCCGATGGACATGGCAAGTTTCCTTTCTGCGTGTCGTGTTCGTTTCGATGAAGGCAATATCGCGATCTCATTCCTGTTTGATTAGAGGGGAGTGGGTGGTATCAGTTTCAAGTTTTCCTTGAAGGTGATGAGGGGCTTGCGGGATGGAGAGTTTGGCAAATCTGGAATCCTTCGTGCGCAGCGCCGAACTTGGCGGCTTTTCGGCGGCCGCACGTCGTCTCGGCCTCACGCCGGCCGCCGTCAGCCGCAATGTGGCGGCGCTCGAGGCCAATCTGAAACTCCGGCTCTTCCATCGCAGCACGCGCAGCCTGACGCTGACGGAGGCGGGCGAGCGCTTTCTCCTTTCCGTACGCGATCATCTGGAGGGGTTGCAGGGGGCGATTGCCGGGATATCCAACGAGCATGCGGAGCCGGCGGGCGTGCTGAAGGTCAGCCTGCCGCCGGGTTTCGGCACGGGCTATATCCTGCCGATGCTCCCCGGTTTCATGAAACGTTATCCGCTGGTGCAGCCGGAATGGATGTTCGAGAACCGGCCGGTCGATCTCATCGCCGAAGGTTACGATGCGGCCGTCGGCGGCGGCTTCGAGCTCGCTTCGGGCGTGGTGGCACGCACGCTGGCGCCGGCCCATCTCGTGGCGGTGGCGTCACCGGCCTATATGGCCGGCCGCCGGCCGCCGGTCGATCCGGCCGGGCTCTCAGCATTTGACGGTATCGTCATGAAATCATTGAGCACCGGGCGCCTGACGCAACGGCAGATGCGCAATGCCGCCGGCGAGGAGCAGTCCGCCGATCTGCCGGCCAGGATCGTCGTCAACGATCCGACGGCGATGTGTGCCGCCGCCCTTCTCGGGCTTGGGGTGACTGTCATCGCCAAGCCCGATGCGCTGCCTTATCTCGACAGCGGCGAGCTGATCCGCCTCTTGCCTTCCTGGTATGTGGATGCTGGACCGATCTCGATCTATTACGCCAGCCGGACGCTGCTGCCGCTGAAGACGCGGGCCTTCGTCGATTTTGTCACCGAAGGTTTTCAGCGTCAGAGGCTTGCCGAACGCTTTGCCGGCAGTATCGGTTGATCCTGCCTGTCCGGCCGATAGCCGAGCACGAAGGCGATGACCTTCGCGGAGGACATTTCACAGGGCTTCAGCGTGCTGCCGCTCTCCGCCAGGAGATAGAAATTGAAGCTGACGATATCGGTTCCAGCGAGATCCTCGGCATAGAGCCAGATGCGTTTGCCGTCGGGCGAGCGCTTCACGGTGGCGCCCCAGCGGCGGTTGTCGAAGGCACCTTCGCTATAGCCTTCGGGGATGAGGGCAAGGGCGTGGGTGAAGCTGTCGTCTGCTGGATACACAGTGGCTTGTCCGGAGCGGGGTTTTCTCCATAGGTGGCGGAGCTGGCGGCGGTTAGCAAGGCCGGAGCGTCCGGCTTTATGCTTGATATCGCCCACCGCAGATGCTCGGGACAGGCCCGAGCATGAGGGAGGACTTACGGGCTGCAAGTGTGAAGCTACCTCAATGCCCCGTCAGCACCAGGGTCTGTACCGGCAGCAGCATGGCCTGCATGCGCAGGATCATGGCATGCACGACGCCGACCGTATCGATGACATGCAGGCCGATCGATTTGAGGGTGCCGATATTGGGGTCGGCCAGCGCATCGTGGTTGTTGGTATAGGCATTGGCGATGCAGCTGCCGCCGGGCGGCACGCCGTCGAGGCCGCCGGGGAAGAGCGGCTGCAGGAAGACGGTCAGCGTGCCGGGCTGTGTCAGTTGCGCAACGTCGAGGAGCTGGTCGGTCGGGCGCAGCTGGCCGGCGGCGATCACGTCCTGCACCTCGGTGACGACGAGCGGGATGATGGTGAAGGGTTTGCCGACGCAGGTGGCTTCGGCCACCATGCCGGGCTTCATGACCTGCGCCTCGATCTGGCCGAAGCCGGCAACCAGCGTGCCTCGGCCGGCCGTTTCAGGCACAAGGATGCCGGCCGGGCGCAACATGGTGTTCAGCACATCACCCTTGCGCAGCGTGAACTGCTGGACGGTGCCGGCGACACCGGCCTTGACGACCGTCTTGTCGAGCTCCACCTGAGCCTGGTTGAGCGCTGCATCGGCGCTCGCCTTCTGTGCCGGCAGGAGCACCTTGAGCTTGGTCTGCAGCGTCTCCTTGTTGGCATAGGCGGCGCTGACCATGCCGCGCTGGCTTTCCACGGTATTGGTGAGCCGGTCTACTTCGCGGCGGGCAACGGCATCGTTCTTCAGGAGCTGGGTCTTCATCTGCAGCTCGTCGATCGATACCTGCAGGGCGCCTTCCGCCTGCCGGATCACGCCGTCGGCACTGGCAAGCTCGCTCTCGGCGACCTTTGTCTCAGCCTCGACCTCGGCGATCTGCTTGTGCGCCACATCGAGTGCGGCCTTCTGGGCGGAATCGTCGAGCCGGAAGAGCGGCGCGCCGGCCTCCACCTTCTGGTTGAGGCCAACATAGACTTCGTCGACCCGGCCAATGGTTTCCGGCAGGATGGTTACGGTACGGAAGACGGCGGTGACGCTCTTCGTCGCCGGGTGGAAATAGAAGATCATGGTGATCAGCGATATGGTGAGCAGCAGGCAGGCGGTAATGCCCCAGCGCAGCTCGTACCACATGCTGTAGAGGGTGATCTCGCGGCCGATGCGCTTGTCCTGGACATAACGGCGGAAGAGATAGTCGGGGAGGATGGTCAGCATCGAGCAAAGCATCAGTTCGAGCATGGTCAGATACCCCTTTCGTGCGGGCCGGTCCTTATCGCATTTTCGGCAGGTTGCTGTGCGTTCGTCTGGCCGGATGGCTGCGGATGGGAAGCAACCGGCACTGGGGCAATCGGGGCGCCCGCGGTCGGGGTTTTGGCGCTTGGGGCTGCAGCGATCGGGGCTGCGGTGGCCGGTGCAGGGTTGACTGGCGCGGAGTGGACTGGTGCAGGGTTGACTGGTGCGGGGGCGGGCGGCTCGTGGGCCGTCGGCGAATGGGCGACTGGCGCCGCCGCGCTGTCGATCTCAGCGGGATCGCGGTTGGCGAGCCGCGCCATCGACCGCGCGATCGAATAGATCGGCGTCGAGAAATCCGGAATGCGGATGAACGCAAGCAGCAGGCCGATGATCCAGTAGATGTGGTTGTGCGTGAAGAGCGATATCAGCGCCAGTACCGCGACGATCTCCATCTGCACCTTGTTCGTCTTGTGCGCGATGCGCTCGGGAACGGCATGGAGCTGGAAATACAGGTTGCCGATGACGAGAACGACCGCCAGCAGAAACACGATGACGATAATGAAGAGAATGTCGGTCTGCCCAGGCGCGGTGATGAAACCGGGCACATGGTTGGTGAGAGCGTCATGATAGGGTTGCGGTGCTGCCGCATCCTCGGCCGCTGCATTTTGAGCGGCCAGAAGCGCCGTTATGGCCGCCGTGCCAACGGCGGTCCTGCGGCTGCTGCACCGCCTTGTGGTATTGCCTTGAAGCCCCATGCCAATATCCCCCTCGGACGGCATTTTAGTCTTGTCTCAATTTTAAGCCCTTTGTGCGCGGCGCGAAAGTACGTAACGGTACTATCGGCGTAAATTCGGGGGCGCCGGGCGGCGTCTGCGCGGGCAGGCAAGCGGAGACGGGAGCTATCGGCGTCGGGCAGCCGAGAACCGGGATTTCTGTCGTGCCGAAACCGACCGAGGGGTGGCGCCCGATCAACCTTTCAGTGAAGGTCTCGCCACGCTGCCGGCGTAAGTCCTTCCCATGCACGGAAGGCCCGATAGAACGAGCTCGTATCCTGAAAGCCGAGCAGAAAGGCGATCTCGTCGATGCCGCTCTGTCCGTCGGACAGCAGCTGGCGGCCGAGTTCGCGCCGCGCCTCGTCCAGCAGGCCGCGATAGCTCGTGCCCTGTTCGGTGATGCGGCGCTGCAGGGTGCGCTCGCTCATGCCCATTTCGCGGGCCACATCGGCAATATCGGGCTTGCCGCTGGCGATGCGGCGCTTGATCAGGATCTTCACCTGATCGGTCAGCGAGGATTGCGCTTCGATCTCGCCAAGCGATGCGGCAAGGGACGGGTCGAGGATCGCAAGCAGTTCGGGGTTATATCCTGCGAAAGGCAGGTCGAGGTCGGCGCGATCCAGCACCAGCGCATTCTGCGCGCAGCCAGTACGAACAGGGGCATCGAAATAGGATCGGTGCACCTCGGTCACGGGCTCGGTTCTGGTCATCTCGACCCGGATCGGCGTGAGGTGCCGCCCCGTTCCCCGCCGTCCGAGCTCGAGGATTGCCGCAAAGGTGACGTCGGCTGCCGCATCCGGTTCGGCCTCATCGGTATGAAGCCAGCGCACCGCGACCCGGCATTCGCTCCCGCTCTCGGCTGCGGTCAGTTCCTCCGGGGTGCAGAGCCGCTTGAACCGCGCCAGCCGGTGCAGCCCATCCCGGTAATCGCGCGCGAAGAAGGCCGACATCGTGGAGGGCGGGTGCAGCGAGGTATCGGTCTCGGCGGTCATCCTGAGGCCGATCGCGGGATCTTGCGAGAGCGTTTCGACCGCACGCCACAGCGCAAAATACTGTGCGGTGGACAGCCACGTCTCGGGCGCAATGTGCAGTGTCGCCGGCAGCCTGGCCTGCCGCAGCAGGACCGGGGCGGGCAGGCCCATGCGCTCTGCCGCCCGCCAGAAGGCCTGCGGCAGCCGGCACCTGTCGCCCGTGTCCCTGGTCATCGCTGCATCCTCCGCCTGGCCGTCACATCTGGCTCTTGATCAGCCGGTCGAAGACGCGGTCGCCCAGCCACTTGCGCACCCAGATCATCATCCTTGCGTATTTGCCCGCTGCGTAGCGGGTTTTGGGCCGGGCCGACAGGAGGGCTTTGCTGACGACATCGGCGATGACCTTCGGGTCGGTGCCTTGGCCGCGGCCATAGCTCCTGTCGATGGAGGCTGCCACGCGCTGCGCGAGCTTGCCGTAGGGACCGGTGCCGGACCGTTCGAGGATGCCTCTGGACGCTGCATCGCCAAAGCCCGTCTCGATAAGCCCCGGCTCGATCACGATGACGCGGATGCCGAAGGGTTCGAGCTCCAGCCGCAGACTGTCCGACCAGCCCTCCAGCGCATGTTTGGTGGCGTGATACCAGGCGCCCAGCACCGTATAGATCTTGCCGCCCATCGAGGTGATGTTGACGATGGTGCCTGCGCCGCGCGCCCGCATCGCCGGGAGCAGAAGCTGGGTCAGGCGCGCGGGGCCGAAGACATTGACCTCGAACTGGTAGCGCGCCTCATCGAGCGGGATCTCCTCGACAGGGCCGTAGAGACCGAAGCCGGCATTGTTGACCAGGACATCGACACCACCAGATTTCTCGGTGATGGTGCGCACCGCGGCCACGATGTCGTCTTCCTTGGAAATATCCATCCGCAGCGGGATTGCGCCAAGCGCTGCCAGGTCGGCCATCTTCTCGACGCTGCGGGCGGCGACATAGACTAGATAGCCGTCAGCGATCAGGCGTCCGGCGATGGTTTTTCCCATGCCGGATGACGCGCCGGTGACGAGGGCCGTGGGTTGGGATTTGCTGTTCATGAATGCACCTTTTGCTCTTGCATGGAACGCAAGGTAACAGGCGCATCATGCCAGATCAGTTGCGCACGACGCCAGAGATATTGCGAAAGGCGCCAATTCTCCGATATTCACAGCGACATCGCGGCTGACGGCGGCACTCGACGCCGACGATCTCGTCGCGGCATCAAAAATCGTCCGTGCAGGGGCGAACCCCGAGCTTCATCAGACGTTTGCGGTCACCTATCGGCAGGTGATCGTGAAGCTGGCGGGGTAGGCTTCCTTGTTGCCGACTGCCGGAAGAGCAGAGCGCCGGCTTTGGCGCGGGTTCAATCTGTCGGCAAGGCCTTTGCCGCCAACTCAATGTCATCCTCGGCCTTGCGCCTGATATCGAACGGCAGCAGATATCAGGGACAGGCCGAGCATGACGGCGGAGAGGTTGGCGGCGCTGCCCCGTTGGTCAGTTCGACTTCTTGGCGTCGACTTCCTTGTAGGCTGCGTCGAGGAAGCTGGTATCGATCCACTTGTCGTAGTCGACGGAGCCCTTGAGCAGTTTGGCATCGGCCATGAACTGTTCCTCGCTCTTCAGCGAGGCGAGCGCTTCCGGGGTGATCTTCGGATCCTGGTAGAAGACGTTGTCCTTGTAGGTTTCGCGGACGGACTTTTCCGAGGACTTGGTTTCATCGACGAAGATCCTGATCGTGTCTTCCGGGTGGGCATCGGCCCAGCGGGCGGTTTCAATGTCGACCTTCAGGAGGCGTTTGACGAGATCGGGGTATTTTCTAGCGAATTCGCCGTTGGCGGAGATGACGAAGGGGGCGGACCATTCCGGATGCGAGGAAGCGTCGAGGATGACGCGGGCCTGGCCGGTTTCGACGAGCTTGGCGGCGACATCGCCGCTTTCGACGACGGCATCGACATCGCCGCGTACCAGCGCCGGGCCCGAGGCATCGAAGGCGAGGTTGAGGGATTCCACATCGGTGAGAGACAGGCCAACGGACTTCAGCGCCTTGGCGAAAGTGGAGTGGCGCACGGTGCCGGCGAGATAGGCGACCTTCTTGCCCTTGAGATCGGCGAGCGACTTGATCGGCGAATCCGCCTTGACGATGATCGCCGAGCCGTTGGCTTTTACATAGCTCGAAAGGCCGATGGCCTTCACGTCCGCGCCGGCAGCGGCGACGCGCAGCGCCGGGTTATTGCCGGTGTAGATGAATTCGACGGCGCCGGTGGCAAGCGCGGTCGTGGCTTCCGAGCCGCCATTGGTGAAGGCGATGAACTCGACCTTGATGCCGTCCTTTTCGAACTCCTTGGCGAGCGAGCCGCTATGGCGTTCGAGGATGAATTTCAGGTGGCCGGGGGCCGTGCTGCCGATGCGGATGATTTCGGGCTTGTCTTCGGCGAGAGCCGGGCCGGTGAGGGCGGCGCTGCCGAGGGCGAGGGCCGCGAGGCCTGATAGCAGCGTGCGGCGCAGGATCGATGGGTTGAAGTTTGTCATGTGATGTCCCCTTCAGAAACGGTATTCATTCAGTTGTGAGAGATTTCGTAGCTGCCCTTCCAGGCAGTCGCCCAGCGCTCGAACCAGACGAGCAGGTAGTTCACGAGCAGGCCGATCGCGGTCATGGTGATGATGCCGGCATACATGTCGGCTGTTTCCATCATCAGCTGCGACTGCTGGATCAGGAATCCGAGGCCGGATTTGGCGGCGAGCATTTCCGCGCCGATGACGGCGAAGATCGAGGATTTGACGGCAAGGCGCATGCCCGAAACGATCGAGGGAATGCTGGCCGGCAGGATGACCTTGCGGAACATGTCGAGATCGGACGTGCCCATGGAGCGGGCGGCTTTCAGGAGCAGCGGGTCGACTGACTTGACGCCCGAGATCGTGTTGATCAGCAGGAAAAAGACCGACGAATAGAAGCAGATGGCGATCTTCGATGCCTCGCCGATCCCGAGCAGCAGGATGAAAACAGGCAGAAGGGCGAATTGCGAGGTGTTGCGCAGCGTCTGGACGAGCAGGTCGGAGACCTTTTCGAAGAGCGTGTAACGCCCCATGAGGAAGCCGAGCGGCACGGCGACTACAACGGCAAGCAGAAAGCCGATGGCGGCGCGCTCAAGGCTGATGCCGATATTGGCCGAGAGCGTGCCGTCGAGCAGCATCGCATACCAGGCTTCCAGCACTTCGCTGAGCGGCGGGAAGAAGATGCGGTTCAGCCAGCCGAGACGCGGCGCGATCTCCCAAAGGCCGAAGAAGACGATCATCAGCGGCAGGCCATAGGTGGCGGCGCCGAATTCGATGCGGCGTTTGGCGCGCGGGGCGGCACGCTTTTGCCGGGCGGGAAAAGGCTCGGCGCCGAGGACGGTCTTGTCGGTAACATAGGCCATATCAGTTCTCCCGGTTTCAGTGGGCGTAAGCCGGTGAAAGCGCCCAATCTTTCTGCGCCTTGTTCACTTCGTCCCTAAGGGCTTCCCAGACGCGACCGCGATGGGCGTTGAACTCCGCACTTGCTCTGATGTCGCCATCGCGCGGGCGCGGCAGGTCGATATCGATGATTTCCTTCACCGTGCCGGGGCGCGCCGTCATGACGACGATGCGGTCGGCGAGGTAGATCGCCTCGTCGATCGAGTGGGTGACGAAGACGACGGTCGTGTTGATCTTCTCCCAGATGCGCAGAAGCTCGGTCTGCAGGATCTCGCGGGTCTGGGCGTCGAGTGCTGCAAAGGGCTCGTCCATCAGCAGCACTTCCGGATCGGTCGCGAGCGCGCGGGCAATCGCCACGCGCTGCTGCATGCCGCCGGAGAGCTGGTTGGGGAAACGATCCTCGAATCCGGAGAGCCCGAAGAGCGAGAGGAAATAGCGGGCCTTTTCGGTGCGCTCGCGCTTGGGAACGCCGTGGACCTCAAGCGCATATTCGATATTGGCAAGGGCCGTGCGCCAGGGAAAGAGCGCATATTGCTGGAAGACATAGCCGGTCTTCGGGTCCGGCTTGACGATGTGCTTGCCATCGATCCGAACAACGCCGTCGGAGGCTTCGGTCAGGCCGCCGATAATGTCGAGAAGCACGGATTTTCCGCTGCCGCTCGGGCCGACGAGGGTGATGAACTCCCCCTTGCGGATGGTGAGATCGATGCCGTTCAAGACCGTGACGCGGTCGGAGGGGCGGCCGTCGATCTGTACCGTCTGGCCGGGCTTTAGCTGGAAGGTCTTGCGGACATCGGTGACGGTGATGCGGTCCATGGGCTTCTCCAATTCAGACTTGCGCGACGCGGATGCGGTGGGTGGGGTCGAGTTGCGATCCGCCCGGTTTGCCGCGCTTCCAGCCAAGCGCGCGGGAATAGCTGCCGAAGAGGTTGCGTTCCTCGACCTCTTCTTCAGTGATCGACAACGGACCGTCGGCGCGCTCGGCGACATAGAGCGCGTCGGTCGGACAGTAGATTTCGCAGAGGAAGCAGGTCTGGCAGTCATCCTGGCGGGCGATGACGGGCACGCCATCGGTGGCGTCAAAGACATTGGCGGGGCAGACCTTCACGCAGATATCGCATTCCACGCAGCGGCTTTCGGAGACGACTTCGATCATGATGCGATCTCCCGGCGGCTTTCTGCCTGTGCGCTGACCACAATGTCATCGACGCCGCGCACGGTGATGGAGTGGGCGAAGGCCGGGTCGTTACCCCTAAAATCCGAGCGGCGGTGCATGCCGCGGCTTTCCTTGCGGGCAAGGGCCGAGGCGAGCGACCAGCGGCCGTGGGCAGCGATGGCGGCAGCCTCGCGCGCCTTCAGCCTGTCGAGGCCGGTGCCGGAGAGATGGTTTCTGACATCCGACCAGAGCGTGTCGAGCTTGTCCTGGCTCGCCTGCAGGCGGCTGCCCTCGCGGAAATAATTCTTCTCCAGAGGCGTGACTTCGGCGCGCACGCTGTCGATGACATCCTTTGCCGTCAGCGTGTCCTTCACCGTGCCGCCGGGGCGCAGGCCCGCCTGGCCGAGCGGGCTGGAACTGGCGCGGAAGGCCTTGTCACCGCGGCGTTTGGCATGGCCGGCCGCACCCTGGCCGGACCACCAGCCGCTGGCGATGGCCCAGGAGGAATTGGGGCCGCCGCCGCCAGACATGGCGCCCGCGAGCGCTTCGCGGCTTGCGGCATCGCCGGCGACATAGAGGCCCTGCACATCGGTGCCGCAATCGGATGTCGCGATGCGGATGCCGCCGGTGCCGCGCACGGTCCCTTCGGCGCGGAAGGTGACGCGGAACATCTGGCTGAATGGATCGACCGGGGTGCGGTCATAGGGCACGAAACAGTTTGGCTGGCCACGGCGCAGCCAGTCCTGCAGGGCGGGTTCGGCCTGATCGAGCACGGCATAGACGGGGGCTTCGATCATGGCCCGCGCGATTTCCTTCTCGCGCTCGCCGATGCCGTTCTGCAGGTGATTGCCGTCGCTATCGAGGATCGGCGTGCCATCCTCGCGGTAAAAGGAGGCCCAGCGGAAGGGCAGGCCCTTGTTGAGCGAGGAGCCGTAGGGGGCGAGCGTATATTTGCCGGTGAATTCCATGCCCGAGAGGCTGGCGCCGGCTTCCGCCGCCATCAGGTGGCCGTCGCCGGTCAACGCTGCGGCACCGAGGATGCGCTCATGGAAGGCGCAGCCGCCGGTCGCCAGCACGACGGCGCCGGCATCCACCCGCCAGTCGCGGTCGCTCTGGCGGTCGATGCCCGCGGCACCCGTGACGGCTTCGCCATCGAAATAGAGCTCAAGGGCAGGGTGGTGATCGAGAACGGTGATGCCGGCCTTGAGTACGCGGCGGCGCATGAACGCCATGTAGTCAGGCCCGCGCAGATTGGCGATATAGAGTTTGCCATCCTCATCATCGGGGAAGGGGTAGCCCCATTCGGCAAGCTTCAGCAGGTTTTCATAGGCCTGGTCGACGGTGCGCAGCATCCAGCGCTGGTCGGCGAGATTGGCGGTGCGCTGCCAGCGGCGCTCGATGATCTGGGCGCGGTTTTCGCCGGGCGGCACCAGCCATGTGCCGGTATTCGACGGGGCCGTCGCGCCGCTGGTGCCGAGGTAACCCTTGTCGGCGAGGATGACGCGGGCGCCGTTCTGCGCCGCCGAAAGGGCAGCCCAGGCACCGGCCGGCCCGCCGCCGATGACGAGCACGTCCGTCTGCAGATGCAACGGGCCGCTGCCCGCCAAGTCGTTACGCTTCAGCGACATCAGAAAATCTCTAGGTGATGATAAAAGAGCGCGGCAGCCACAGAGCTGCCGCGTTGGACCTATCAGGCAGCGTTGGAGAACCAGGAGGGTTCGTTGCCCGCAGTCCATTTGATGTTGCAGCCGATCGACGCTGTCTGTTCCTGCGCGGGCCGTGCGCCGGCGAGAACGGCGTCTGCCGCAGCGCGCAGATCCTTGCCGGTGACGGGCTTGCCATTGCCCGGGCGGGCATCGTCGTACTGGCCGTGATAGGCAAGCTTGCGGGCGCCATCGAAGAGGAAAAGATCCGGCGTGCAGGCTGCGCCATAAGCCTTGGCAACCGCCTGCGCCTCGTCCTTCAAATAGGGGAAGGTGTAGCCGATCGCTTCGGCCTCACGGCCGACGGCGGCGAGGCTTTCTTCCGGATGCGCCTCGGTATCGTTGCTGTTGATGGCGATGACCCGCAGGCCCCTGGCCTCATAGTCCCGGGCGAAGGCTGCGAGATCACTGCGGATCAGCTGCACGAAGGGGCAGCGATTGGAAATGAAGGCGACGAGCAGCGCCGGCGTGCCATCGAAATCCGAGAGCTTGTGGAGCACGCCCCTCGCATCCGGAAGAATGAAGTCCGCGGCGCGGGTGCCGAGCTCGATGGGATTGGATGCAGTCTTCGGCATGGATATCCTCCTGATTGATTCAAAAAAGATATAATCTATAAATTTGATGAAGTTTAAACCCGAATACTTTCGCTTCGATGGCGCTTTAGCGAAATAGCTTTCTGCTATGCAGGATGATCGTGGAAAGTTTTTGGGGGAGGCTGGGAACGCGATGTGGTGGTGTGGGGAGGAGTCGGTTCGGAGATATGCCTGACGGTCAGTCCGGCATCAGCGCCAGGAATCCTCCAGCCTATGCCGCATCCAGATATTTGGTTCGTCATAGAGGCCGGTGCCGCTTTCGCAATCGGCGATCAGCGGCGCGAGACCGCCCTCCACATGATACGGCCCCGAGACGGGAAAGCGCAGGCCGCTCCACTCCGTCCATTGCGATAATGGCGCTGCGACGCGCATGGAGCGCGGGGCGATTTTCGCGATCCGCGCGCCGAGCTGCCAGTGTTTGCGCACCCAAGGGTCGAACGGGGCGCCGTCGGCGGTCGTCCAGCCCATGTAATCGGCGAAGGACGTCAGCGGATAGGCCGGCTTCTTCGTCGGGCGAACGGGGGCGACGAGCGCATCGAGGCCGTTTTTCCGGGCGCTTGTCTTCATGTTGGCGATCAGGCGTTCGGCGAGATCCGAGCCGCGCATGGCGGGCGAGACGACGATGGCGAGTGCGGAGAGGGCATTGGGTTTCTGCCCGGACCTGATGGCTTCGACGCCATCAGCAAGGACGGCGTCCCATCCCGCGTCGGGAAGGGAGGCGTCGTCATCGGGATTGGGCCAGCGGAAGGGAATGCTGTTCGATGTCGCCAGAACCTGTTCGTGTCCGTGACTGTCAATGCCGAGGGCGAGAAACTGATGGCGGCGGAGGGCTTCTGAAAAGAGGCTGCCCCAGTATTTGACGACGGCTGCGTCGCCACCGATGAATTTCGGCCAGACGGCGGAACCGAGCTCGTCGAAAGCCGGGATCAGGTCCGGCCGCTCTTCGGCGGAGACCAGGGTGACCTGGCCATGGGCTTCTTCTGGAGTTGCGGACATGTTCAACGTCTTCGATCTCGCGTGACGCCGAATTGCGGCGTGGAGATCCTATACGCGAGCAAGGACGCTTCTCGGAAGGGGGAGGCATCAAGAGAGCGCCTGGCTCCGGCCGAAGGCGTTTCGCAAGGTCACCGGAGGAATTCGGCCCCCAACCCAACGCTCTCTTGATGGGATGATAATGGCAGGCAATGGTTGAGGCGCTGTCCCGCCTATCTGTTCAGCCGCCGTGCCAGCAGCGCGCTGGCGTCGCCGATGACGATCGCAGGGATCAGCACCAGCGCCATGTCATTGATGCGCGGCGGCACGTCGATGACGACCAGGGAAAGGCCGAACCAGGGATTGAGGATCTGCACCATGTAGATCGCCGCCCACCAGAGCCCGAAGGGGATGACGATGAGCAGGCGGCCGATGCGGGTGGCGCTCCAGCGGTCGGCGGCCTCGGTGACCGCAATATCGCGGGCGGACTCGATGCCCTTGATCACTTCCGCTGCGGCAAGCCGCTGCTGGTCGGTTTCGGCCGCGAGTTTGGCCTGATAGGCAGCGAGCAGCGGGCCGGTGAATTTCTCGATGATGCCGCCGAAGAGCAGGTCGGTCAGCCACTTCATTTCGCCCATCCAAACTTGTGAGCGAGGAAATACCAGCCCTCCGCCACGGCGGCTATGAGCGCGCCCGAGGCGACCTGAAGGGCCATGGCGACATCGGGATCGCGCGAGATCATCTCGCCGAGATCGGGTGCAAGGAGGCCACGAGTGACGAGGATAGCGGCGAGGTAACGCAGGAGAATGCGGATGAAGACGAGGGTCATATGTGCTGCCCGGTTGAAGAGGGCGGCAGGATGGGGTGGAAAGGGTTGTCAGACTGAACTCAGGGATTGAATCAGGTAAGTGCTCTATCTCTTTGTTTTGATGCAATTCCGGACGCAGAACCGCTCAAGCACTTTTACTGGAATTGCTCTAGAGAAAGCGGGCGAGCGTGCCGGACGCAATTGCTTTGATCAGTAGGCCTGCGAGCGGTGTCAGCACGATCGCGACGACTGCCCAGAGCGCTTTGCCGATGCGGTTTGCGAGCTTTTCGACGCTGCCCTCGATGCGCAGCAGGGCGGCATTGATATGTGGTTGCTGCGCTTCCAGCGAGACGACGCGCTCCTTCAGATCGTTGATCCTGCCATGCAGCTTTTCAAGCTCGTTGCGGGTGGTCTCATCCATGATGCCATTCCTTGTTTGGCATCATGGATAGGGGGCGAACGGTTGAGATCGAAAATCACGACCGACCGATCTGCTTGAGGCCGGCATAGACCTTGCGGGCAATTTCATCGGTTGGTGACCCCGCCACAAGGCCGGTGGCCTCGAGGATCTCGGTCACATGCTGGCGGTCGATGCCGAAGTTGCCGAATGGCGGATGGATGGCATTTGAAAGTGCCCTCGCGTCGCTCTCATTGCCGGCCGGCGGGTTTTGCGCATCGCGGATCAAGGGCAGGGCGGCCATGACGGAATAGCCGGTGTGCTGGGCCAGGAAGGCCTGCCATGCAGGGTCATGATCATGCCCGCCGAGGGCGGTGGTGAAGACCATATCCGTCATGGCGAGCGCGGTCAGATCCATGGCGAGTGCGATGCCCCGCCGGGCGGCGGCTGCCGCATCCTGATCGGCGGCTTCGGCGCCGGCTTTGAACTTTGCGCCGAGATGGGCGCCGAGAGTCTTGAAGAGCCGCAGGGTTTCGCCACCGTCGGGATGGGCCGGGAACGGGTCCAATATCGCCTGCTGCATGCAGGCGTCGGCATGGGCGATGGCCTTTGCTTCATCGCTGCCGAATTGCTTGAGACCCTTGTGATAATGGGCAAGCCAGGCCGGTCTCTCGATGAGATGGAATCGCAGTGTTTCCGCAAGCCAGCCGGCCATCGTTTCCCATGCTGTTTTGCCTTCCGAAAAAGAGCTACGGCCGAGCATGATGTGCGAGCGGCTGGTGACCTCGGCGATGATATCGGGACCGAAGGCATTTTGAAGCGCGGCTGCGAAATCGTCCCTGCCTGTCGCGCCGATGATGTCGTCCAGCCGGTAGCGTCGCGAAAGCGAGGTCGCGAAATCATTCGCAAGGCTTGTCGCGGTGGCGTTCTTTCTCATCAGGCGGGCCATGCGGCCGATGCTGTCTGCGGCGCGCAGCTCGCCGGTGCCAGTTTCGCTGAGCCAGGCCTGCAGGGCCTCCAGGTCGAGCGAACGACCGCCTTCCTCGAAGGCAGTCTTAAGACTGACATCGTCAAGCAGACGCTTTGCATTCGAGAGCGGCTCGCTGAATTCAAGGTCGTGGAGCAGGCGATTGACGTGCCGGTGCAGGACAGCGATGTCGAGATCGAGCGGCCGGGCGGTGAGGTCGACGCGGGACCGGCCATGACCGGCCTCGGTTTGCGACCTGGCGAAGCGGCCCGATAGCAGGGATTGCGCCAGATCCGGGGCGGTATCAACGCCATCATAAGCCAGCGGATAATAGCCGCCTTTCAGCGCCTTGCCGGCGATGGTGACGGAGATGGGCTGCACCCATTGAGGCTCGATGCCGGTCACGCGTTTCTCGCGGGCAGTGATATCGGGCTCAAATTCAGCGAGATAATCCCAGACGGATTGCACGAAGCCGGCATCGCGCGGATCGAGCGAGGCGAGCACGGCGGCCAGCCCGGCTTCGTCCAGGGCGCCTTCGATGCGGCTATCCGTCAAGCGCCGGCGGCTGGCCTCGTTGCCGGTATTCAGCGCAATGGCGATGACCTCCCATTTCGACAGGGACTGGCCGAGGGCCGGGAGATAGCGGGGGCTTGCCATCTGGCGTCGCTCCTCGCCGGAATAGACATCGTAGAGCGCTTTGAGATCGGCAGCAGCCTGCTGTTTGCGCTGTGCAAGGCGGCCTGCGGCGGCTTCGAGCGGCGCCTTGATGGCCTGATGGGCCGGGCCGGCAGGGGTGGCGTCGAGCTCAAGCAACAGGGCATCCGCCGTGCGGGCCGGATCGAGGGGAGAAGGCTCGCGCTTGTCCAGGCCTGCTGGTCGCGGCCTTTTCAGGGCGCCGGCAAGGCTCGCAACGGTCTGCTCGAGATCGGCTTCGTGACCGGCATCGACCAGCCTGCCGGCGCGTCGCGCCGCATGTTCCAGATTCTTCAGCGCCGCGGCGACGGCGCGGAACCACTCCAGCGTGATCTCCTTGTAGGACTGGCGGCCGGAGCCGATCAGCACACTATCGGGAATGGCAAGCTCGTTTTCCCGGCCTGCCGCCTTCATGGCGAGAATATAATCTCTGAGGGCGATGCGCGGATCACCCTGTCCACCCGGTTGACCTCCGGTCTGACGATCCGCCCGTCCTCCGAGACCGTAGCGGTCGAGCAGGGCGTCGATCGCGCCGACATAATCGATACGGCCGTTGTCTCGAAAGACGGCCGCGGCGAGCCTTTCGCGCGCGGGGCCGCTTACGAGGCTTTGCGCTTCGGCCTCGAATTTTTCCACCTCGCCGATAATGTCGAGGCTTTCTGCATAGATCGCGTGATTGAGAAGCTGGCGGCGTTTGGCGGTGATCAGCCTAGCGATACGATCGTCCTGTCCGTGAGGGGCGGCGTCTGCATCGCCGGCAGCTTTGCGGCTTGCCCTCTCGCGCCAGGCCTCATCCTGCGCCAGTTCGTCACCCAGCCTGATAGCCTCGATCGCGGTGCGCCGGCCGGCCGCGAGAAAGCGCGCGCCGTCCATGGCATCGGCCACCTCCATGCCCGCGGTTGCCGAGAGCGCATAGGCCCTGGCTTCACTCGCCGTCAGCCCATCGCCCGAGCCTGCAACCTCGATGAGGGCCGCAAGCTCGGCCGCCAGCCATTCGGCCCGCCTGTCATTGTGCACGGCCGCGATTGCCCGCTCCTCGGCGGAACCATCGATCAGCATGTCGCCGTGACGTTGCAGCATCACGCGGTCGACCTCGAAAGCGATCGCATCCGCGCGAGGCGGGGCCAGCGTCATGGCCGCCACCAGCTCATCGCCGGAGCCGAGGTCGAAGAGATCGGCGACGATATCCGGATCGAGCCCGCCGTCATCGGTATAGAGCGGGTGCTTGCCCTGCGGCAGAGCTTCGAGGATGGCGGCGCCATAGCGCGCCACGAGAGTGGCCTTGTCGAAACGGATGTCACCTGATGGTGGCAGCGTTTGAGCATCCAGCCATCGGCGGTTCGCCATCCATTCAATGGCGCGGTAGAGGCCGGTGGCGTCGCTCTCTTTTTCGACCTCGCGCTGTACGGCAGCTTTTTCCGCCTTGTAGGCCTGCTGTTCTTCGCGCCGGACTGGCTCCATCATCTGCCGCAGAAGGCGGGCTTTTGCTTCCTGTGAGGCCAGCGCGCGCAGTTTTAGCAGCCGATCGTAGTGCGGCTGTGTCAGGCCGGCATCGTGCGCATTGGCAAAGACGGGTTCATCGCCGCCGACATTCTGTTCCGCCATCTCGATTGCGGTGTCGCTGGCGAGCATCCGAAAGAAGATGGCGGCGATGTCGGGGGCGAGGGAGATATCGAGGGCGACGAGGCGGCGATAGATCGACAGCAACCAGTCGCGGAATTGTTCGAAGACGCCGCGTATCTCGGGTGACGGCGCCTGGGCTTCGATCAGATAGGTTTCGGCGGCGCGGGCGAAATGGGACTGCATGCCGGCGTCGATGGCGGCGTCTTTATGAAGACTGCCGGTAGTGCCGTGGTCGAGGGCGGCGAGTATGTCTTTTGTGGTGACTTTGATGCCGGATGCCGCGCGAGCGGCATCGGCGGCCACGGCGCGGGCGTTTGCGCGCCACCAGTTTTCGACATGGGCGAAATCTTCGGTCACGATGGGGATATCGTGTGCCGCCATGTCCCGCATGGTTTGAAGGAAATAAGCGCCTGCTCCGGACAGTAGGGTGGAGAGATCAGGCTTGCGGAAGATATCTAGGGTCGCCAAGCCGTCGGTGCTGTTCAGAACGTGGGGCGCGACATCGAAATTGCGGTCTTGATCGCTAGAGACGAAGTTGGCTACCCGGGGAATATGTGCTCCTGCCGTTTGGCTCTCGGGCAAAGTCTTGGCGGACAGTACTTCGCTACCGGCGGAATTGTTGGTCAGATTGTTCAAAACGGGAATCCTCTCGGGAACTCGGCAGGCGTTCAGGGCTGTGGGCGGGTGCTGGTGATGCTCAGCCCGCTGGGGTTGCGCTTCGTGTTTCCTGAATTTCCGACGCGCCCCATCTTCTTCGCGGTGGGATCGGCATTGGGAGAATGCGAAACCGCGTAATCATCGACCTTTTGGTTGCCCACGTATCCAGTGGCGATGTAGGGGCCGTTCTGCTTAACTCTCGGATTGAGACCGGGCGCAGGCACGCCGATATGCGAAGCAAGGGCTTCGGAATGGTTGAGGGCGTCGGCGCCGAATCGCATACTGTCCCTGAAGTCCGCGTCCGCTTTGGAAGGAGTGGATTTGGCCAGGTAGTCGGTAGTTGGGATCTTCAGATCGCTGCCGGTATCTTTTGCCACCTGCATGGCGGGAGTGTCGTTCAGACCGAACGGATCCGCGCCTGTCGCCTTTCCATAGTTGTCCACACTCTCGGGCGACGTGTAGAAGTGCTCGACTTTGGTGTCTTTCAGCACTTCGGCGGTGTGCTCTCGATGCCCTTCAGGGTCGCGCTGGCGAAATTGAGACGACTCTGCTGTCGTCGCCAGTTCTTCAAATTGCTGGCGGTCCTGAATCGCCGCTTCGGGGCGGGAGGCAGAAATATGCGCAGAACCGCGACCGCGCGTGAGGGCCTTGATACCTATTTCGCCGAGGTCCACTAAAATTTCTTTTCCCACGCCGGCAAGGCCGCCTGCGATGAACGTCTCCTTGAACTTTTCGAATATCTCCTGCTTGGGGTCGATCAGGTAGTGCTTGATGGTGTTCTGGGCGAGAAGTTGACTTGCCTGTGCTGCGCCTTCCTTGAAGATTGTCTTGGCCAAATGTCGCACGACTGTGTTCAAGGGAAGGTGCTTCAGTACAAACGAGGCAGCTTCTCCGAATGGGATGCGATCAACGAGCGCGGTCGGCGCGTAGGACATTGCCGCCATGGTTTGCTGGTCCTCTGGCCGGTTCGCTTCTCTCGCAGCAGCAGCTCCGTCTCCTGCTGCTCGCGCCGATTCTACAACAAGGCCGGCTGCTGGACCGAAAACAACGGTCGCCCCGGCTCCGAGCAGCGCCTGACCCAGGGTTTCCCCGCTCACTCGGCCGACGCTGTTTTCATACCCCGGTGCCGCTGGCAGCATGGTCTTGCCGTAGTCGGCGAGGTGTTGTCCTCCGGATTGCAAGGCTTCAGACACCCCTTGCAGCAAAGGGGCAAACCGCTGCTCGACATCCTCAGGTACCGTGTCCCCCGCCAACACCTCAGACATAACCCTCTGCGCAAGATCCCGCGGAAGGATGTTTTGCTGATCGATTTTCAAACGTAATAGATCGACCTCATGAGGTGATAGCGACGCGGCTCTGGCGATCTTGACCATGAGTGCCTTTTGCGCTTCCGACTGGCTGCTATTGATAAGTTGACCGGGGCCTTCCATTATGCGACCGGCGCCGACAACGACACCTGTGGCAGTGCCCTTCCCCAGCTCCTTGAAATTCTGGACACCGCTCTCGGTTGTTACCTTGCTGTGCCGAGATTGCAGCTGCGCATAAATGTCATTGATGTCATCCGCCGTAGCCCTTCCTTCATAGACGGCCTCTAAATAGAGATTGGCGGTAGTTGCATCGAACCACGACTGTGTCCGGACTCTTTCCTTGAGTGCTTCATATTCTTCAGTAGACAAGCCCCCCGCATTGCGGATCTCGGCAATGAGTTCCTCTTTTTTTTGCTCGTCATCGCTGAGTGCCTCATTGGCTACTGAGGTCGCAGTGCCCGTGGTTGGCGCGGTCGCTGGTACGTCGCTGACTACGGTCTCCATCATCGCGGTACCGCCGGCTGGAGTGACGGATTGCGCTATTGGGGCGACGCGCCCCCGAGATTGGGCAACGGGGCTTGCAGATGGCGCGGCAGTTCGGCTGGCTTGAGCGACGGGTTCTGCGGCCGGAGTACTCGTTTGAGGGATGGCCTTCGGCGTCTCTCCGAACCTTTGCGCTGCGTGTTCGAGTGAGCCTAGGTTGTGGATATCATCCTTCGCCAACACCGCTGCGGTGGGGTTTTCGCTGAGCCAGGTTGCCGTCCGCGGTGACAAAGACAGAATAAGTCTGTTGCGTTCGGCCTCAATAATTCCCTGAAGAAACTCGCGATTCCCCGGCATCATCTGGCGAGGTGGGGGTGGGTTTCCGGTAACGCGCACATACGTGACCGCGAGATCCCTATCTTCTGCAACTTGATCTGGATTTTCATCCGATGATTGAATAATGCTGCTTGCAGTGGCGGCGGCCTGCCGAGCTTGCTTCCGCGACAAGGCGTTATTGTTCTGCACACTGTCCATGACTGTCCCCCGTTCGGCCGAGAGACAGGGGTAGATGCGGAAGGGTTATTTTATAAATCGGGGGAGGAGTGCCGGTGGTGAATGGGACTGATATGCGTGGGGCTTCGGCTGGTGGCAAAGGTGGTATGGGATCGGGAATTGCGATCCTGGCGGCGGCCGCGCTGGTCTGCATTGTGGTGCGCCGTATCGTTGCGGCGACGGCCTATCCGGCGTCGGCAGGGCCGCGACTTATCGGCGAGATCATCGGCGGCTCGCTGCCGTCGTTTGTCGTCGGCCTGATCGTTCTCTTCATCGTTCGCTTCGTCAGGCGCAAAAGCGGCGATCGCTTTGCCGGCGTGCTGTCCGGCCTGATCGCCGTGCTCGTGCTTTCGGGCCTCGGCTATCTCGGTGACCTCAATCATCTGAACGATTTTCGGTAGAGACATGATGCGTCATGGCGGCAAGACGGCTTGAAGGGGAGAGATGGATAACGCGCGAGGCCGAGGTGACGGAAGCGTCTGCGGGCGCCAGGGGTGGTCTGTGAGGGGCATGTTTTTGAGGAGCTTCGCTCGTCGGCTGGGGGCTGCGGGCGTTGGCCTGTTTCTGTTTTTCCTGCCATCGGCTTCCCCTGCGGCGGAGCCTGAAAATGGCGGGCCTGCGGAGTTCATATTCGGCGTGCGGATAGGGGATGCCTATGAGAGCATCCTGTTGCAGCAGGGCTGGTATGCCTGCGATGTCGGAGAGCGGAAAAGCGTGTGTTTCGATGAAGTTGAGGTCGGCGATCAGATCGGCACGTTCCGGATCGGCATGCTGGATGGCCGCGCACTTTACGGAGAGTTCACGCCCAATCGCGCCGACAGCTTCTGGGAGATCGTCGGTTCATCAGGCTTTTCCCATCAAAACGAGGATGTGCCTGTCCATCTTGTGACCAGGAATGTTACGATCGACATCATCAAAGCTGTCCATGATCTGGGCGAGGAGGAGGCCAAGAGGCGGTTTTCCGGTTATCTGGCCAAGGACAATCAGAGCCTGCAGGCAATCAGCTTCGTTGCTTCCCGAGCGACGAAGCTGCCGCGGCCTGGTGCTGCCTTCCCCAATGGCGATGCCTACCTCAACAGCCTGCCGGCCGGAATGTTTCTTGTCTCAGTCAGCAGGGCGGGGAATGTCACCACCGTCATGATCTACCCCACACTGGCAAGCGCGAGCGCGGCCTTCCCGCAATATTGCCGTGACGGCTGCAAGAGCTGGTCGCCGCCCGACCAGCGCTAGGGGGCCGAGCGCGCATGACTTCCAATCTGGGCTTTGCCTCCACCCTCGTGCCCACCTTCATGGCGGCTTGGTTTGGGGCGAGATATTGGGCGCGGCTATTGCCGAAGGGGCAGCTCTATTCGCTGCTGGCCTTTTTCTGCGTGCTGACCGGCGCGATCCTTGTCTATGTAACGTGCATCATATGCCTCTGGCAGGTGGATCTGGCTTCTCACTCAATAAGCGATGAACGGACCGATTATCTGGGGCGGGGGCTTGGGTGGTCCGGTCTCATCATGATGGTGGTCATCGTTTCGACAAACCGGTTTCGGCTAAAATTCCACCCTCCTGAAGAGATCAGGCCTTCTGATGGCGTGGATGAGAAACCAATCGACAAGTGGCATTTTTTGGTAACCGGTCTCGTGGGATGCATAGTCTCAGGATTTGTGGAACTACCATCCGGCTGGGAATATGCATTTCCAACCGCTTGCGTGTATGCAGCTATGGTGCTGATCTACGGGGTTGGCGCGGGGCTTGCCGTGACCGGTCTTTTCCTGAAGTGATCAGCATGCAATTCCAGCACAATCGCTGCACGGTTCTGCCGGAATTGCCCCTGCCGCTTCAGAAAGCCTCGCGGCTGTCGCTCCTCGGATCTCCCTCGATCTGGTGCGGCCGGTAGAGATCGCCGCGGGCGGTGCGCCGCCAGGGGCGGGCGAGATTGGCCGGGTCGGTGGTGATTTCGGCGATTGCGATGCCGGGTTTGCCATCATCAGGGCAACGAGCTGCCCACTGGCCCTTGGGGCCGGCGATGCCGCAGGGGGCGATGACGCTTTGCGGCGCATGGGCAGCGTAGCTCACCCAGAATGTGTTGCTGGCCGCAACTCCCAGGACTTCAGCAGCGAAGGGAGGAGCGGCGGAGGGGACTTCGCCCGAAGTGGAGAAGAGCACGCAATCGACGTCGAGCCGCTCATATTCGGTGAAGATCTCGTGATAATGCGACTCTATGCCGGCAGCGCAGCCGAAGCGCATGCCGTCCACCTCGAAGGTGACGGGGATTCTGCCCGGCGAATACATGAAGGAAATCTTGGTGTGGGAAAGCAGGCGCTCGTCATAACGCGTCACCAGCTCGCCCCGGTCTGAAATGACATAGAGGCTGTTATGCGGCCGGTGCGGCGGGGTCAGCCTGTGCGGCGCGCCGAAGACCGTCCAGAGCTTCAATTCCCTTGCGTGATTTCTCGTCTCCTCCAGCTCCTCGCGCAGGACCTCCCATTGGTAACGGCTCCAGTCGGCAGCGCCGATCTCCCTTGGGCCGATTTCGGAAAGGAGGCGCTTGCTCGGAAAGCAGAGCGTTCCCTCCGGGAAGTGGATCAGGCGGACGCCGGCCTTGCTCGCTTCACCCATGAGGCGACGCATCTCGGCGGCCGTTGGCGCGGAATGCCGAGGCATCGCATGGATCGAAGCAAACAGAAGTCTGGGCCACGGCTAGCCGCAGGGATTTCCCGGCGGGCTCATCCGGATTTGGTTTGCGGAGACTGGCGAGGGCTGAGGTGTAGGATTCGCCGGTTTTTGCAGCGCGGGCGCGAACCCTGCGTTTGAGATTTCCGTTCTGGGTCATTGTCTGGCCTTTCCGTCACGGACGCATGTTCCCCGGCAACCACGCCCGAGCGATCGGACCTAGGTTTTCGAACCCGAGACGGAAGTCCCTTTGCCTCCGTTTTGAAGACCCTGCCGGGGAGGATCGCTGGAGGTTGGGCGCAGGCCACGCCTGAGCGAAAGATGTCGTTGCCGGCGCGATTCGTCAATCTGGGGAGGGGCCGTAATGTGGGCTTCGAAACGCGGCAGGTGATCCGCCGCGTTCCGTACCTTCCGTTGAGTCAGGCGCCTTTCGCTGCGGCAATGCCGTCGAGTTGCGTCATGACCTCGGGCGACAGTTCGATATCGGCCACCGCGAGATTTTCCCTGAGATGGCCGCGCGAAGACGTGCCGGGGATCAGCAGGATGTTCGGCGCGCGTTTCAGGAGCCAGGCGAGTGCCACCTGCAGCGGCGTGGCATTGAGGCGGGTGGCGACCTCGGAGAGCGTCGAGGACTGCAAGGGCGAGAAGCCGCCGAGCGGGAAGAAGGGCACGTAGGCGGTGCCTTCCGAGACGAGCTTGTCGATCAGCGCGTCATCGCCGCGGTTGGCGAGGTTGTACTGGTTCTGAACGCAGACGATCTCGGTGATCCTGCGGCCGTCATCCACCTGTTTTGCCGTGGCATTCGACAGGCCGATATGTTTGATCAGGCCCTGCTGCTGCAGCTCGGCCAGAACCGTCAGCGGCGCCTCGAGCGAGCCTTCGGCCGGGCCGTGCACATCGAACATGGCGCGCAGGTTGACCACCTCGATCACGTCGAGGCCGAGGTTTTTCAGGTTGCTGTGGATCGCCGCGGTCAGCTCTTCCTTCGAAAAGGCCGGGTTCCAGGAGGCGTCGGATCCGCGCAGCGCGCCGACCTTGGTGACGATGACGAGATCATCTCCATAGGGATGCAGCGCTTCCCTGATAATCTCATTGGTGACGTAGGGGCCGTAGAAATCGCTGGTATCGATGTGGTTGACGCCGCTTTCGACGGCTTCGCGCAGCACGGCGATGGCTTCATCGCGATCCCGTGGCGGGCCGAAGACGCCCTTGCCGGCGAGCTGCATGGCCCCATAGCCGAGGCGCTTTACCACGCGATCGCCGAGCTTGAAGCTTCCGGAATTTTCGACAGTAGACATGAAATCTCATCTCCGATTGAAGGCAGGAAAGCAGATAGGCCTGTATCACTTCCCGGACAATCGGCTATAATCCGGACGGGCTGTCCAGCTTGCAGGACAATCAATGGGAACTCAGACTATGAAACAGGGTGTGCCTGAGATCAGCGATGTCAGCGCCTTTCTCGTCGTCGCAAGGGCCGGCGGTTTTCGCGAGGCAGCGCGGGTGAGCCATATGAGCTCCTCGGCGCTCAGCGATGCGGTGCGCCGGCTGGAGGCGGAGCTTGGGGTGCGGCTCTTCAACCGCACGACACGCAGCGTGGTGCCGACGGAGGCCGGTCGCGGCCTGATGGAGCGGCTCGGCCCGGCCTTCGGCGAGATCGATGCCGCGCTCGACTTCGTGAAGGATTTTCGCGACCGGCCGGCGGGTTCGCTAAAGCTCAATGTGCCCGTGAGCGCAGCGCGGCTGGTGCTGCCACGCATCGTGCCGGCATTTCTGAGAGCTTATCCGGATATTCGCCTCGAAGTCGTTACCGAGGAGAATTTCGTCGATATCATCGCCGCCGGCTGCGATGCCGGCATCCGCTATGACGAGCGGCTGGAACAGGACATGATCGCCGTGCCGATCGGCCCGCGTCTCCAGCGTTATGCCGGTGCGGCTTCAGCCGCCTACCTGGAAGAGCACGGCCGGCCGCAGCATCCGCGCGACCTGCTTCACCATGCCTGCATTCGCGGCCGCTTTGCCGGCCGCGCCATCCCGGTCTGGGAGTTCGAGCGCGACGGCGAGATCGTCAGGGTTGATCCGCCGAGCCCGCTGATCGTCCAGAATGGTGGCGGCACGGATCTCGCCGTTGACGCGGCGATTGCCGGCACCGGTATCGTCTTCACTTTCGAGGATTGGCTGAAGCCCTATTTTGAAGGTGGCGTGCTGGAGCCTGTGCTGGAGCCCTGGTGGCAGAGTTTCTCCGGTCCCTTTCTCTATTATCCCGGCCGGCGCCTGGTGCCGGCGCCGCTGCGCGCCTTCATCGATTTCATCAAGGCGATGCCGCGGGAGCCGTGAAGAGAGATCATCGACCCGCAACGTGGTAGAGTGGAGCGGGCGATGCATCTGCCGCATCGCCGTCATCATCAACACCATCGTCGTGACGATGGGAGGGGGAAGATCATGAGCGATGCAAGCAACAGGGCCGGCAACGGCACGAGCGAGATGAAGCTGGAGATCATTGTCGTGCCCGTTTCGGATGTCGATCGCGCCAAGGCCTTCTATGGCGGGCTCGGCTGGCGCCTCGATGCAGACTATTCCTCAGGTGAAGACTACAGGGTGATCCAGTTCACCCCGCCGGGCTCGAACGCATCCGTCATCTTCGGGAAGAACGTTACGCCGGCGGCACCTGGCTCCGCACAGGGGCTCTATCTCATCGTCTCCGATATCGAGGCGACCAGAAAGGAGCTGCGGGAGCGCGGGGTAGAGGTCAGCGAGGCCTTTCATCCCGAGGGAGAGGTCTATGGCGGGCCTGACGTGCCCTATCTCTTCGGCCGGCGCCGGGTCAATGGCCCCGATCCCGACCGCAGCAGCTACCGCTCCTTCGCGGCCTTCAACGACCCTGACGGCAATGGCTGGCTCTTCCAGGAAATCACCGCCCGGCTGCCGGGGCGAATTACCTCCGACCTTGCCGCTTTCGGTACCGCGAAAGACCTCGCCGCGGGGCTGCGCCGGGCGGCCGAAGCCCATGGCGAGCATGAGAAGCGCAATGGCGGCAAACATGACGAGAACTGGCCGGACTGGTATGCGGAATACATGATGGCCGAACAGACCGGCAAGCCGCTGCCGCAATGAGGTGGTTGTGAAGTGATTGGCGAGCGGGGCAAGCCGGATTGGCCGGTCCCCGCCGACTGTTTTTCGACAGCTCAGATCATAAAGGCTCGATGCAAGCCGCCCATCTCCAGAGATCGTCCATCTGGTTCGGCGGAATGCCCATGGCCACCGCGAGCAGATCGATGCGGGGATCTTCTCGCGAATATTGCTGGGCGTCCTCGACCATGATGCGCACCGTTTCCTTGTCTTTGAACGACATGTCGGGCATGTCGTTGATGGTCGCCAGAATATCGGCCTTGGCAATCGGCGGTTCGAGTTCGAGTGCGGCGATCCAGAGTTGCCATTTCTTGAGGGGCGGGAAGCGCTCTTCAAGGCCGAGTGGGTCCCGGAGGTATTTGGCGATCGGGGGCTCCTGGTCGTCGTGGGGAATCAGATCAGGCATTCCCGGCTGAGAGGCCCCCAGAATTTCGAGGATTTTTCCGTCATTATCCCGTCGTACATAAACTGTTGTCATGCCCAAAGCCTCTTACATTGCCAGTCATCCCAACCTGCCAAATATGCTGCCACACTTGCTGTGCCGGTTATGTCCACCTCGCGCATTACCTGAGCCGACGCATTCGTTCTAACCGGAGTTAAGGCGCCGAGTTCGGTTCCGCCACCTCCCGCGTTGCCTGTGGCGCGGCTGCGAGCGATCATTAAGCCGGTAAAGAGAGGGGATATTGGGCCTATAGCCGAGATTGCGTCACCGTTTGTTCCTGTGCTTACATCGATAAATACCAAGGCATCTACCGAGATGCCCATCGGACAACTGGAAAGATTGAGGAGTGTCCATGTCGCATTGCCCGCTGTGTTGGAATAGAGCAAGTTATTCCCGACAAGTACCCGGTTGCCAGACTGCTGGAACGTGACGATGTTCCCGAAACTGTTCGTCAAGATAATGCCTAGCCGGCTGCCAGAGAGTAGTTCCCAGCCCAAGGGCACCGCGACCCCGCTTTCGATGGCCGACAACGAGGCGACGAACTTGGTCGTCCCCTCTGTGAGACTTTTTACGGCGTACACGAAGTAGGTCCTGCCGGCCTGCATCGAGCCGGTATCGAGACAACCTTGCCCAGTGCCGAAGATAGTAGCGAGACTACATGTGACGTCCCCAGCCGTGGTATGCTTCTTGCCTCCGAAAAGCCCAAAGCCGCCTCCTACGGTAAAGGTTGTAGCAGTGGAATAGACAGGCACGAAGCCGACCATGAAGTCCAGCTTGACCGCTGACACCACATATTTGACGATACTACCCGCGAGAACCTTCTTCAGTCCCCAGCCTGCCGCGCTGTCGGCGATGGCGAATTCGTCGCTATCGACGATGTCGGTCTTTGCGGCTGCGCCGTGCAACCAGCCGGCCAGGGTATTGGCGATGTCGTTGTATATCGCCAGCGTCTTTCGGTACCAGTGAAAGGCGGAAAACAGCCCGCCTGAACCGGGAACCGACACATCTTCCGGATTTGCTGCATAGGCGGCTGCGAGCCCAGCGCTGGCATTTGCGGCTGTCGCCGATTGGGCGGCTTCCGCTGCCTTTTGCTGGGTGGTCTCAGTGAGGCCGGCAACATCGGGAATGTCACCGGCTATATCAGCCACAGTTTCCAGATATTGCGAGACGGCGGCAACGGCCTCCAGCGCATCGCCTTTGTCACTGAGGGTCAGGACGTCTGCGATGAGCTTGTCTATCGTTGCCGAATCGAATGACGGCGGAATGGTGACGGCGCGGGCCGCTCTTTCCTTAAGCTGCTGGAGCCTCATCACGACGAGGTCGAGAGCCTGCTCCACCGTCTCGGCATAATAGGCACCCTGGTTTTCCAGGTCGGTTTCCTGGGTGAAGGGCACATCGAGCAGCAGGGTGACCCTGCTGCCGGCTGCCGGGGCAGGGGTGATGACCGCGCTGCCGCCGCCATCATTGCCGACCCCGGTCACGGTGTAGTCTGCATCCAGCACCAGGATCGTATCCGTGCCGGACGCGTCCGTGCGGATCACCTGCAGATGCCGGGGTTCGAGGATCTTGAATTTATAGTCGAAAGCCGTAGTGGCGCCGTCCCCGCTATAGGGGCCGGACCGGTTTATCTCGCTTGAAATGGTCATGGATCACGCCTCTGGTTTTGCCGACCATAGGCGTGGGAAGGTTGTCGGCGTGACAGGGCTGGGAGATCGCCGCAATCAGCCGCACTTTCCCCTATGCGGCGGCCCGTGACGTCAATGGCATAACGCTTCTGGATTGTATGCAGGACCTGTCATAAGACAGGGGGTGCAGCGTTTGCGAGCTGGGAGGATGTTTATGCGGCATTCCATGACAAGTTTCGTCAGGCCTCTTTCCTGGCCGGCGCTGTTTTTCGCGCTGCTCGGCTTTTGCCTATCGCTGACGCCGAGCCTCATGCCGCGCGCCTGGTTCGTGCAGGGCGCGCTTTCGGGCACCTGTGCGGCTGCCGGCTATGGCTGCGGCGCCTTCCTGCAATGGCTTTGGACGTATCTTGAAATCCCCCGTCTGCTGCCCGCTGCCGGACGCATCGTCCGGTCCGTGGCACTGTTGGGCGGCGCCGCGGTCGCCACGGTATTCGTCTGGCAATCGTCCTCGTGGCAGAATTCTGTCCGCGCGCTGATGCAGCTTGCCCCGGTGACCACGGCAGAACCATTGCTGCTGGTGCTGATGGCCGCAATCGTCTTCATCCTGTTTATTGCCCTCGGTCGGCTGTTCAGGCTGATGGCGCTTGCCTTTTATAACAAAAGCAGCCGGTTCATTCCGCGCCGGCTCGCAGCCGTTGCCGGAATCTTGCTGGCGATCCTGGTCTTTTCGGCTGTCGCCAATGGACTGCTGTTCCATCTGGCGCTGCGTATGGTCGACTCCTCGTTCCGTGAGGCCGATGCGTTGATCGATGACGACACGCCTGTTCCCACCGACCCGGCCAGAACGGGAAGCGCCGCATCGCTGGTCAACTGGGATGAGCTTGGCCGGCAAGGCCGCCATTTCGTCACGTCAGGCCCGACGGCGGAAGAGATCGGCGCTTTCCTGCAGTCGTCCGCACCGTCGCCGATCCGGGTCTATGTCGGCCTGAACAGTGCCGATGACGCCGAGGCACGCGCCAGCCTGGCGCTTGCCGAACTCAAGCGTCAGGGCGCCTTCGAGCGCTCCAACCTCGTCGTCATCGTGCCGACGGGCACCGGCTGGATCGATCCGGAAGCGATGGATACACTCGAATACCTGCTGCATGGCGATGTGGCCGAAGTCGCGGTGCAATATTCCTATCTCAGCAGCTGGCTGTCGCTGATGGTCGAGCCGGAATACGGGGCCGATACTGCGCGCGCCTTGTTCAGGGAAATCTATGCCTATTGGCGCACGCTGCCGCGCGATCATCGCCCGAAGCTCTATCTGCATGGGCTCAGTCTCGGGGCGCTGAATTCGCAGCTCTCCTTCAATCTCTACGATGTCTTCGCCGATCCCTTCCAGGGGGCGCTGTGGAGCGGGCCGCCCTTTGCCAGCGCCACATGGGCCCACGTGACCGCAAACCGTAATCCCGGATCGCCGGCCTGGCTGCCGCAATTCCGCGATGGCAGCATGATCCGCTTTGCCAACCAGCAGACATCTGCCGATCAGCTGGACAAGCCCTGGAGCGCCGTCCGTATTGTCTTCCTGCAATATGCCAGCGACCCCGTCACCTTCTTCGACTGGCGCGCCCTCTACCGCGAGCCGGACTGGATGAAAGGGCAAAGAGGCCCCGATGTCTCGCCGGCCTTCCGCTGGTATCCCGTCGTCACTGCCTTGCAGCTCGGCTTCGACGCGATGATCGCCACGACCTCGCCGATGGGCTACGGCCATGTCTATGCGCCGCAACACTATATCGATGCGTGGCTTGCGGTGACGGACCCGTCGGGGTGGCCGGCTGGAGAGGTGGAGCGCCTGAAGGCTCGGTTCGAGAAAAGTTCGACAGGGAAGTGAGGTGTCGGCCAAGCGTTCCCGCGATGCCGGGCCGCCTGGTTTTTCCTAACGCGCTTTGTCAGCGATTGAGCATGAAGAGTTCGTATTCATTCGCGATTTCATCCTGCGACGGCTTCTTGCTGTTTTTCTTTGTCAGATCGGCCTCGATTGCCAGCCTGAGATCGCGTGGAATATCCTCATATTGCACGTCGATATCGTAGCTCTGATCGTCGGTGAGTGAGTTGGCCTGATAGAGGTAGCCGTGGGTCTTTGCGGGAGTCCCCATGCTGACGAAAGAGCTCGGCGTGCTGATGACGATCGGGAACAGCAGGCGGTTGATCATTTTCTGGATGTCGCTCTGGGTCGGGTTCTGGCCGTCGTTCTTGTCCTTGAACTCATCCATCTGATCGAGGAGTGCTGACCGGAACTGGGCGACGCGGCGCGGGACACTATAGGAGGTTGCGTAGCCGCCGTCCTGGGTGAGGAGGCCCAGCGCTTCGAGTTGGGGTTTGGCGAGTTCGAAAGCTGTGTTGATATCGAGGCTCTCGAGCCGGGCCTTGCGCTGGTCGGTCGCGGCCATTTGCTGCCAGCCGGTGACTTTTTCCCAATCCTTGTCTGAGAGCTTGGAGCGGTATTCGAGGAGATCGATCTGCGAGAAGGCGGCAGGATCCCTGGCGAATTCGGTCTGCAGGTCGTAGAGCGTCTGCGTATCCGTCAGCGGCTGGCCGTAGGCGCGGACCTTTTCCTTGTAGTCGCGCAGCGTGAGCAAGCCGGAGGGGCCGATCGCCTGCTGGATGTCGAGGGGCAGTTTCGTCGGGTCGAAGGTCGGGTCGGCGATGACCTGGTTATTGGCCCATTCCTGCACCTGGATGCGTCGAGCGTCGAGTGCCTTTTTCTGGGAGACCATGTAGCCGCTGAGTTGCGCTTCGGTGGCGGCGCGCAGCGCCGGGTCGGCGATGTTGTTCAGGCTCTCTTCGATCCGGCGCAAGCTCTCGGGATTGTAGTTCGGCAGGGTCGTGGTCTTCTCATCGACGGTGCCGGATGTGCGGAAGCTGACGACCTCTTTTGCTGGGTGGGCGGTGAGCGCGGTATCGCCGGCACGTCTCGGATCGGGGCCGAGCACGAGGATATTGCCGTCCGCATCGTAACCGCGGAAGAAGCCGATGCGGCCCTTGTCGTTGCTGCTGTTGCTTCCGGCGCCTTTCTTCTGCTGCGGGCCGAGGACGACGATGTCGCCGGGGCGAGGTGTCTGCGTCGGCAGGCCGAAATGGCGGAATCTTGTGGCATCGACGGCAGCGCTTCCAACGAGATTGGCAGGCGCCCCGGCGATACCGAGGAGGGCGCCTGTGACATCGCTCAGCCACTCCCTAAGTGAAGGATCGACCGTGCTGCCGGCAGCATTTTTAACGAAGCCTGCCAGTGCCGGATCGTCCTTCGCCTTGCCAGGGAAGGCGATCGTGGCGGCAACGGTGCGGAAATCCTCGGGGCCACTCGGCTGGCGGGGTGGAGTGCGAGGGGCGGCCGACACCTGCGGGCCGGCGGTTTGGGGGACTGCGCTTCGATTGCCGGCGGGTTGCAGGGCTGCGGCCTTGCCCGCCGAAGGCTGTGCGCCAAGCGTGCGTGGTGCCCCGGTTCTGCTTCCGGCGCCATCCATTTCGAGGCCATTGCCTCTTGCGCCCGCTACGGTCGTCTGGCCGGTCTTCACGGTCTGCTGCGGGCCTGCACCCACATCGGCGTTTCCAGCCGACGCTACTGGCGAGGCGGCGCCATTGGCATCCGGCGCGCCGGTATAGGTCGGCGGCAGGCCGGCGATGATGTCGGTGGTGTTCTGCCGCGCCTTCTCGTCGGTCACGGCGGTTCGCAGCGATTTAAGGATGGCGGTGCTGTCGGCCGGCAGCATCCTGTCGCCGGCGGCTTTGATATATTGCTCGGCCTTGATGGCACTGTCGTCGGCTATGCGCAGCGCAACGTTCTTCATCGTGTCGGAGACGTATCGGGTGCGTTCCCGGTCGAGCTTTTCCTCGCTCCAGCCGTGCATGCGGCCCTGATGCTCGATCTCGACAACGCCCTTGTTGATCTCGGCATCGACTTTAGCAGGATCGCTGTAGACGGCCACCGCATTCTCGCCCGAGGATTTGATGCTCTTCTGAGAGGTCTCGGAAAACCATGCCTTGCGCTGGTCGAATGTGTGGCGGATCGTGGTGTCCAGCAGGGTCTTCATGCTGGCGCGGCTGGTCTCTTCGTAGGTACGGGCAGCACCCGGCGTCAGGCCCTTGCCGAATTCGGCGCGCTTCTGCTCGGCCTGCTTTTCGAAGGCGGCGCGGCCTTCCACGGCGGCGCGGCCGGTCAGCGTCAGGAAGCCGCTCTTGCCGTAAAGCGCGTCACGATCCCAGTCGTTGAGCTTCGTCTGCGCATCCTTGGCGGCATTGTCATTGTCGAGCTTTTCCACCTCCACCACGGCCTCGCCGAGCGTGCCCATGCCGGTTGCAAGGCCCTGCATGCCCTTGCCGATGGCGGAGCCGAATGCCTCGGCATCGGCCTTTACCGTGAAGCCCTCGGTATATTCCGGGCGCAGTGCTACGTGCTGTTGCGTATCCTGATAAGTCGGAACAGTCGGCATCAAACCCTCACTTGAAGTAACCGAGGGCCTTGCCCTGCGTATAAACCTTGCCTGTGCCGCCGAGGATCGTGCCGACGGCGTCGAGATAACCGCCTTTCACAGCGGCATCAGCGCGCATGCGGTCCAGCTTGGCGCTTGCCAGCTGGTTGGTGCCCTGCACCTTGTAGCCATAGGCTTCGCGATAGGTATTGGTGCGCACATTGAGCGCATCGATTTCGCCCATCTTGGCGGTATCGACGATCGTATCCAGCGGCGAGCCGAAGGAGAGGTCGATACCGTTTGCGGCGATCGCGGCTTTCTGGCGTCCTTCCAGCTGCGCCGTCTGCAGGCGCTTCTGCTGCTCTTCCTGCTTTCCGCGCTCGATCGCGTCTTTCGCCTGCTTGTCGGCAATCTCGGCATTCATTTCGGCGACCTGGGCGTTGTATTTGTTTGCCTCCGCCGTCGCCTTCGCCTGCTGCACCTGGCCGGCAGCACCCAGCAGCGTCGAGCCCAAAGTCAGCGCCAGACCAAGATCACACATCCGTGTCTCCCATTTCGAACAGGTGGAATGGATGGCCGTTGATCTCGACAGGGTCTGACAGCCGGAAGCCCAGCCATTCGAGCCAGCGGATGGAGATCGTGTTGCGCGCATCCACGAGGTTTCTGAGCAAGCGATAGCGGCCAAACAGTTGAGACGGCCAATGTCTCGAAATCCGCAGGAAGCCGTGGACGTTCTTGTCCACCGCATCGGTGCCGAGCAGCCAGGGCGCGCCGATGCCGGTAAGGATGTTGAGATCGCCGACACCCCACATCACTTCCGGACGCCCATCGAAGAGAGCGGTCCAGACGTGAGAAGAGTGGCGGTAGGAGAAGGAGAGTGCCGAGAGTGGCGAGCGCCCGGAGGCGGCGAATATCTCCGCGCGGTCGGCCGCGCGCATCCGTTCGGCAATCTCCCGGATGTGCCCCGGCCGCGCCGTGACAATGCAGATTTCAGCGGCCAAGGGTGACATCCGGCATGATGGAAAGGATGGTCATCGGCAGCGGATCGAACTGTTTCACCCACATGCTGCCGCTGGTGCTCCAGTCCCAATAGGGCGTGACGGTCAGATCGCCGGTATAGAGGCTGATCGCCTCGTTCCAGTTTTCGTTGCGGCGCTGCTTGTATTCCACCAGCGTGCCGCCATCCCGCTCGCCATCCTCCGGCCCCGTGAAGATGCCGCGCGTATTCTCCACCCGGAAGGTCACTTCGGAGACGGATTTCGAGCGCCCCTGCACGGTGCCGAGGCCCTGCACCTGGCCGACATCGAGATCGAGCGTCTCAATCGCCGCCGTCACCGGCAGGCCGATATGGATTTTCGATGCCGCATTCTGCAGCCGCACCGCGCCGCCGGTGACGACAAGATTGCGTACGACATTGCCGTCGGCGAGCGCCACGAGTGTTTGTCCCTCGAGATGGCCAAGGCCGGAAATGGTCGTGGCCGGCGGTCCGGAATAGGTCAGCCCGCAATCGACGAAGAAGGCATCCTGCACATCCTCGAAGGCGCGGCTGTGCAGCCGCTCGATGTAGCGCTTGCGCGTGCCGTTGACGGTACGGCGCACGATGAAATAGGGCACGTCCTCGCCATCTTCCTCGATCACGGTGACATCCTCGAAGAAGGCATCATTGCCGGGGCCGCTCTCATGGCGGGTCCAGGCCCAGACATCCTGCTCCTTCATGTAGGTGAGCGAGACGAGCGCCCCGTCATCAAGCACCACCCAGACCACGGAATCCGGCGCCTGGGCATAATCCCAGGCCGATATCTCGCGGCCCTTGAAGAGATGGCGGGCAAGGATGGTCAGGTCCTTCCCGACATAGCTGTCCTGCGTATAGTCATAGGAGAAGTCGCGCACGACGCCGCCAAGGCGCTGGGCAAAAAGCACGGTATTGCCGACGACGATCGGCTGCACCTTGGCCGCACCGCGATAGCCCTGGTTATCGAGCTTGATGGCGGAGGGCGAAATCGCATCCGAGGTCGAGCCGCCGGTGACGATCCATTCTGAACCTGACGTCAGGAGCAGAAGGCCACGCACGGAGATCATCGAGCGGATCTCGTTCACCTGCCGGGCGCGGATACGGAAGGTTACGGCGTCGCTTGCCTTGGCGGGCGAGGAGACGCCGAAATTCTCGTAATTGGCGGATTGGCTGAGCCACACGGCCTGCGGATCGTTCTGTGTGGAGGCAAAGGCCAGCCGCTGCTCGATGAAGGTCACGCAGCGCGGATAATTACCCGCGGCATTGAAAGGGTTGCGGCCGGCCTGCGGCGTGTCGGAGAGATCGGGAGTGATATTCTCATCATCGAAGGTGAGGCCCGTCGTGCCCCCGACATAGCCGAAAATGCCGTTATCGTCGCGGTAGACGATGTAGCGCGCCGCACCCGTGACGGCAGTCCAGGTTACGCGGTTGATGCCGCCCTGGATGGCGAGATCGTTGACCACGGAGCCGGCGTTGGAGGGTAGACTTTCCTCGCCGCTATCGGCAACGGCAGAGACGCGGTAGCGATAGGTCGTCGCCACATAGCCGGTCTTGCCTGATGTATCGCCGGGCTTGGTGACGACAGGCGTTCCCGCCGGTGGATTGATCAGCGGCTTGAACAGGACTGTCGTAAGCGTCCAGTTATTGTCGGCCAGCCGCCCCAGCTTGCGCACGGGATGATCGACATGGCAGAGATAAAGCACATCGGCTTCCTGCACGAAGACGAGGTTCTGCACCTGAGCGGCCGTATAGGCGCTGGCCACCTCGTAAGGGGCCGCCCCTGAGAGCACCAGCCCGCCATCGCGGAAGATGCGGATATAGAGATCGCCGAATTCGAGAATATAGGTCTGCTCGGTATTGAACTGGAAGCGGATCAGCCGCGCCCGCTTGGCGCTGTCCTTCACCTCGCTGACGAATTGCAGTCCGGCCCTGTTGGAGACGCCGCCATGCGGATGCACGAAGACATTCAGCGCTGTGCGCAGGCCGCTCTGGTATTTGGCGAGATCGACGCGGGCGCCGAGGGCGGGTGAAAGCTCGCCGCCGGTAAAAGAAGGCTGGTAGGCGCGAAAATCAGCCATGGGCGCGCACCGCGATCAGTTCGCTGACAAAATCCGCGCTCGTATGCCTGATCTGATTGGCCTCGGCCTGCTCGGCGGCGGCCTGCGTGCTTTGGGCCAACGCCATTGCATCGGCGCGGATCTTCGGATCGCGCGTCAGCGGCATGGCAAGGCGCACGGCAAGGTGCCAGGAGAGCGTCTCGAGGAAGAGCGGCGAATATTTCGTCGGGTCGGTAAGGCGGCTGGTATAGCGCAAGAGCGCCGGCGAAAGATCGCAATAGAGACGGTCGCCTTCGAGGGCGTAGGGATACTGCATCTCGCGCCCGGCCTCATCGAGATCGGGCGTCGGCGTCTCGATCGGCGCGGACGCATCGGCCGGATAGCCCGACCTGATCCAGCGGATCTGCAGGCAATCGGCCGGGCGCGCATAGGAATGACGCCAGACGCCCGGCTTGTCATTATCGAGAGCGCCGAGCGCCACCGTCTTGCCAGCCATGGCCCAGGGGAAGGATTGCAGCAGCACGTCGCGCGTCTGCGCATAGAACTGATTGCAGGCGCGCGCCTCCGCGCTCTTTTCGGTGAGGTCGTTGATATTCTCCTTGCCGATATTGGAAAGGGCGAGATTGCAGATAGAGACGACGGTAGCCATGAACCAACCTCCTGGGTTTGAGCTCATGGGTAGGGTGGGGATGGTTGTGGGGGTGAAACGCCTCTTTCCTGATCTCTATGCCCTCGTGCGAGCCCCGGGGGCCACAGAGTCGAGGGAGGTATTTGTTCGAGTCCGGAGCCCCCTCATCCAACCCTTCGGACCACCTTCTCCCCAGTGGGGAGAAGGTGATGAGCAGCTCTGTCTCCGCATATTGCGAGGCGTCGTATGCCACGTCCCCTCTACCCAGCGGGGAGAGGGTTAGGGTGAGGGGGCTCCGGTGTACAGCATTCCTTTCTATCCAAATGAAAGCCACCATTTCCATTCCCTCAGAGAATACCCACACCCGCCCTGACATGCTAAAACCCACCCACACCCATCTGCGCACGGAGCGCCGCATTGGACAGACTCGCAGCCATGGAAACCTTCGTTCGCGTGGTCGAAACCGGCTCCTTCTCGGAGGCAGCGCGGCAGATGCATGTGGGGCAGCCCGCCATCTCCAAGACCATCGCGCAACTGGAGCAACGGCTCGGCATCCAGCTGCTGCTGCGCTCCACGCGCGGCCTTACACCCACCGAAGCCGGAGAGAGCTATTACGAGCGGGCCAAGCGTACCATCGAGGAGGCTGATGAGGCCGAGCATGCAGCGCGCGGCGCCGGTGCCAGCCTTTCCGGCCGGCTGCGCGTCAGTGCAGCGCCGGCCTTCGCCAGCCTGCACATCATCCCGCATCTCGGTGAATTCCTGGGCATGCATCCCGGCCTCGACATGGAAGTCGTGCTTGATGACGAGCGCATCGACCTGATCGAGGAGGGCATCGACATAGCCCTCAGAATGGGCGATCTGCCGGATTCTGCGCTCACCGTGCGCAAGATCGGCCAGTCGCCGCGCATCGTCGTGGCAGCACCCGCCTATATCGACGGGCATGGCGAACCAAGCCATCCCGCCGAACTCGGCCAGCACCAGAGCGTGGTCTATGCCAAGGGTTTTGGCCGCGATGCCTGGCTCTTCCGCCAGGATGGAGCGGAAGTGCCTGTCACCATACGGGGACGCCTGCGCGTCTCGGCCGCAGAGGGCGTGCGTTCGGCGGTACTGTCGGGCATTGGCCTTGCTGTCGCCTCGGAATGGATGTTTGCGCCCGAACTCGCCGATGGCCGCGTCAAGCTGCTGCTGACGGACTGGAGCCTTGCGCCGCTCGATCTCTGGGCCGCGTTTCCGGCAGGCCGTGGTGTGAGCGCCAAGGCGCGCGCCTTCCTGGCCTTTGTCGAGGAAAAGCTCAGCGCGGCCTGAAACGTTCCTTCCATTCCTGACGGGAATAAGTCCTAGTCGCGCCGGCTTTCTACTTCGCCCGCACCAAAGCCCATAATTTCTGCCTCGTGTTCAACGGGCGACGGCAAGAGCCGGCGCTGTGCAGAAGGAATGAGAACATGAGCAGGAAGCTGGAAAACAAGGTCGCCGTCATCACCGGCGGCAGCGCGGGCATCGGTCTCGGCGCGGCAAAACGCTTCGTCGAAGAGGGTGCCAAGGTATTCATCACCGGCCGGCGACAGAGCGAACTCGACAAGGCCGTGGCCGAGATCGGCGGCGATGTCACCGCCATCCGGGCCGATGCCGCAAGGCTTGCGGATATCGACCGTGTCTACGAGATCGTCGGGCAGAAGGCCGGCCGCATCGACGTACTCTTTGCCAATGCCGGCATTTATGAATTCGGCCCGCTCGGCGAAATCACCGAGGAGCATTTCGACAAGACCTTCAATACCAATGCGCGCGGCGTGCTCTTTGCCGTGCAGAAGGCGCTGCCGCTTCTGTCCAGGGGATCGTCTGTCATCCTCACCGGCTCGATCGCCTCGATCAAGGGCTTCCCGGCCTTCTCGGTCTATGATGCGACGAAGGCGGCGATCCGCTCGTTCGCGCGCGGATGGATCATCGATCTCAAGGGCCGCGACATCCGCATCAATGTGCTAAGCCCCGGCCATACGGAAACGCCCGGCCTCTCGACACTCGCCGACCAGAATGTGCGCGACATGATGAAGGCCAATGTGCCGCTGGGGCGTATGGGTACTTCAGATGATCTTGCAAAGGCTGCGGTTTTCCTCGCGTCCGAGGACAGCAGCTATATCACTGGGATCGAGCTGTTCGTGGATGGTGGTGTGGCGCAGTTTTGAACCGTGGGATTGGGAGAGGTGAGGCGGGACGACCGCCGAACCTCCCGCATTCCCTCGTAGTGCAGGCACGAGGGATGGTTCAGGAATGACGAAAAGCGGGGGCGCGTGCAGCCTATCAGCCGTAACCAATCATGCTGCAGGTATATTTGCTGTAAGTGCCATAGTCCGTGATCCAGCCATCGTCCTCGAATTCCGGCTTGCGCCCGGCTTCGGTGATGACCTTCAGATCCTTGCCGGTGCGCTGCAGGATATTGTCGTGCACCGTCTTTGCTTTTTCCGGGAAAGTGAAACTGTAATAGAAATCCGACATGCAGCCACCACCGGCGTTGAGAGCGTAGATCGGCAGAGTGAACTGGCTGAAGCGGCTTCCGAAATATTCTCCAACCGTATTGACCACCACGGGTGGTCCTTCCTTCGAGGTGCAGGTTGCCGAAATCCTGCTTTCCATGGCCTTCAGGCTTTGCGTCGTCTCGACGGGCAGGGCGAGGTTGTTGATCAGCATTTCCTTGTTGTCGGCGTTATAGGAAAGCCCGCCTTCGCCAAAGGCACAATCAACAGGATCGGGGAAGAGCTTTTCCGCCCATTTGTCCACGGCAATTCTTGACGTAGGAAGAAGAGCGGCAGTCGAGAAAAGCATTGCAACCGACATGCCCTGTAAACTGAAAAGAAATGAAAGCATTTATATTTACCCCAAACCCCAGATGCAGGTTGCACGGCGGGAGCGAATTTTCAACACGAAATTTCTCTCGGAATCTTGGGAGAAGAGTTGCGGTTAGCCCGCCTTGCGGCTGAGAAACAATCCCGTCTCCTTGCCCACCTCCAGCACGCCGCCGCCGGCCCGGAACGCCTCCGATATCGCTGCCCGAAACGCCGCAAGCTCGGCTTCGCTCGCCCTGTCGCCGGGCGGATAGGAGGTCAGCGCCAGGAACACGTCTTCCGGCTCCGTTATCCGCATATGGGCCGGGTGTTCCGCCATCGTCACGTTGCCGAACTGCGCCTGCATCAGTCGTTCGGCCGTCTCATAGCCGAAAGCTGCACCGGCGGGGTCGCAGGGCGGGCTGCCGAAGGCCGTCGTCAGTTCGTACATGCCGCGCATGTTGTTCGCACCATTGGTCGTCACCGCAAGGTGACCGCCCGGTTTCAGCACGCGGTGCATTTCGGCAAGCGCCTTGGCCTGATCGGCCACGTGGTAGAGCATGTGCATGGCGATGATGGTGTCGAAAGAACCGTCTTCGAAGGGTAGGGCGGCGACGTCGGCCTGCTGGCCGGTCACGCGGACAAAGGAGAGCGGGTGGCAGCGTTCGAGCGCTTCCTGCAGCATGCCGGGGGAGAGATCGGCGAGCGTGAGGTCGAGATTGTCGGGCAGGTCGGCGGCGACCGAAGCCCAGAACCAGCCGGGGCCGCAGCCGATATCCAGCAGGCGATCGCCGGCTTTAAGGGGAAGCTGCTGCGCCACCCAGGGAAACCAGCCGGTTTCGGCAATTGTATATTCCCGGTTCAGGCGCCCGCGCGCGGCAAGTTTCTTGCTGTCGCTATATTGCTCGGCATTGCCCGTGGTGATGGATGGCATGATCGGCCCCTGCTCCCCTCAGCGTCGCATGGCATGAATGCGGCGGCCTATTCTGCAACTTTGCGGCGTAGCAGACAATTGCCATATCTGGTGCCATATCTGGCCTCGACCGCGACCGCACGGTTGCCGCTCTCAATCGCAACTGCTACCCCACGCGCACGGCCATCGCCGGCCTTGAAGGAGATATTGTGAAGAGCCCCATTTTTCTCGTCATCGCGAGCGTCGTCATTCTGGTGGCGATCGCCGGCCTTGCGATCAGCTCCGCCCGACTGATCGGATTGTTCTAGATCCCTGACAGGCCGGCAGGCGCCCAGTCGCTGGTGATCCGGTGACCAAGGAGGCAAAGGCCGCAAAGCTTCAGCCCCCGTCCTGTCGGAGCGGATCTTTCAGTGTAATCACGTTGTATTGGCGATCTTTTTTTCGCAGAGGGCGCGGCTGTCGGCTAGCGGAACTTCGGCTCGCGGCGGGCGTTGTGCAGGAGTTCGCTGGCGGTCGCGAAGCAGCCGAAGAGTTGCAGCAGCCGCTTTTCCTCCTGGCTATCCAGCCGGTGCCGGCTGCAGAATTCGGTCACTGACCAGACTTTGGTAAGGGCATCGGCATCGACATGGGTTGGCTCTACGCGTTCCATTGCTGAGTCCTCCTAGGGTCCAAGATACCGATGCCATGGCAAATGGCGACTAACGAAAAAGGATTAGTCATAAACATGCTGCAGCGCAGCGCGCCTTCAAGGCCCGGAGTGGTGGTAAAATGCGCGAGAGCCGTGCTGCATGCCGAAATCATAAATCTTCGCCCGTCGACCCATTGCAGTCATGCGGCCCTGAACTAGTTTCCCCGCCTGTCGTCGCCTAGGCGGATCATACCGGTCACAAAGGTCTATTCTTGAATCAGGATATTTCATCGCCCTCCGGGGAGGGACTGGGAGAGGAAGCGCAGCGCCTGAAAGCGCAGGTGCCTGCAGGGGCGAATGAAGCCGATGGTGCGCTTCGGGACGCCGGCGATGACGCGCAGATGCGAAGCGAAGCGCGCTATCGCGCCCTGTTCGAAGCGATCGACGACGGTTTCTGTATCATCGAATTCATCGACGGCCCCGAGGGGCCGCTCAGCGACTATGTGCATATCGAGGCAAATTCCGGCTATGAGCGTCATACCGGCATTTCCGATGTCGTCGGCAAGCGGCTGCGTGAGATCGAGCCCCATAATGCCGAGCAATGGCTGAAGCTCTACGGCGGAGTGCTGGCCAGCGGGCGGTCGATCCGCTTCGAGCAGCATTTTGTGGCGGCGGGCCGCTATATCGAGGTTTCATCCTCCCGCGTCGAGCCTGCCGGCCTGCGCCAGGTCTCGGTCCTGTTTCGCGACGTCACTGCGCGCAAGCTCGCCGAGGCGGCGCTGCGCGCCAGCGAAGAGATTTCGCGCGAGAATGTGCAGCGCGTAAACCTGGCACTCGCGGCCGGGGCGATTATCGGCACATGGCTCTGGGACGTTCAGACAAACCGGTTCACGGTGGATGAGGCTTTCGCTCTGGCCTTCGGCCTCGATCCGGCTCTCGGCAGCCACGGCCTCAGCCTGGAACAGGTGATCGACACGGTTCACCCTGATGACAAGGCCGGGCTTGTAACCGCGATGAACGAGGCGCTTGGTCGCGGCGGAGCCTATGCCCACCAGTATCGCACGCGCCGCGCCGATGGCCATTACTACTGGCTGGAAGCCAACGGCCGCGTCGAGCTTGCTGCCGATGGAACGCCGCTGAGCTTTCCGGGCGTGCTGCTCGATATCGAGGAACGCCGCGCCGTCGAAGCCGAGCGCGACCGGGCCGCTGCCGCGCTTCGCGGCCTGAACGATACGCTGGAACAGCGTGTGGCCGAGCGCACGGCCGAGCTGATGCGCGCCGAAGAACAGCTGCGCCACTCGCAGAAGATGGAGGCGGTCGGCCAGCTGACCGGCGGGCTCGCACATGATTTCAACAATCTCTTGGCCGGCATATCCGGCTCGCTGGAGCTGATGCAGACGCGACTGGCGCAGGGTCGCATCGGCGATCTCGACCGTTATCTGACCGCCGCGCAGGGTGCAGCCAAGCGGGCGGCGGGCCTGACGCAGCGCCTGCTTGCCTTCTCGCGCCGCCAGACACTCGATCCGAAACCGGCTGTTATCAATCGGCTGGTTTCTGGCATGCAGGATCTGATCGCCCGTAGCGTCGGTCCGACGATCGCGGTCGAGACAGCCCTTGCCGGTGGCCTCTGGGCCACTTTCGTCGATACCGGGCAGCTGGAAAACGCGCTCCTCAATCTCTGCCTCAACGCCCGCGACGCCATGCCGGAAGGCGGCAAGCTCACCGTCGAAACGGCCAATCGCTGGTTCGACGAGCGGGCAGCGCGCCAGCGGGGGCTCGCTCCCGGCCAGTATGTCTCGCTCTGCGTCAGCGATACCGGCTCCGGAATGGCGCCCGATATCATCGAGCGCGCCTTCGATCCGTTTTTCACCACCAAGCCGATCGGGCAGGGGACGGGTCTCGGCCTTTCCATGGTGCATGGCTTTGCGGGCCAGTCTGGCGGCACGGCGCGCATCTATTCCGAACTCGGCAAGGGCACGATGATCTGCATCTATCTGCCCCGCCATCTCGGCGAGGACAGGCACGAGGATGAGGTGGCCGACACCGTGACGGAGCCGCTTTCCGCCGGTTCCGAATCCATTCTCGTCGTCGATGACGATCCGCTCGTGCGCATGGTGGCTGTCGAAATCCTCCAGGAACTCGGCTACCGGGTGCTGGAAGCCGGAGATGGATCTTCGGCGATGCGTATCATCAATACCGGCCAGCCGATCGATCTCCTGATTACGGATGTCGGTTTGCCCGGCGGCATGAACGGCCGCCAGCTGGCCGATGCCGTGCGCTTCAGCCGCCCGGATCTGCGCGTGCTGTTCATCACGGGCTATGCGGAGAATGCTGTGCTGAACCACGGCCATCTGGACCATGGCATGCAGGTGATGACGAAGCCGTTCCTGAGCGACGCGTTCGGGCGGCGGGTGAAGGATCTGCTGGGGAAGTAGGGCAGCGATCTTGCCGTCGGAATGAGGAAGGTTGGGTTGGCGCCCGAATGAGGGGGGCACGGGCACTGCGTGCACCTTCGACTATTCCTGTAACAAGCACACGGGGATGACGGGAGCGGAGGTCGGCCGCCTGCCCAAGGCAGGTCGCAGATCAAAATCGCGTTACACCCGTCCCGCCAGCGCCAGATAGGCTGAAATCGTCAGCACCGAAAGCACGGTCGAGGCGAGCACGACGCGGCCTGTCAGGCTTGCCTCGCGGCCGTAGAATTCCGCCAGCATGAAGGGGCCGGTACCGGTCGGCAGGGCCGCGAGCAGCACGGCGGTATGGGTGGCGGTCGGCGGCAGGTTGAGGAGGGGCGCGGCGATGACCCAGGTGACGGCGGGCTGGGCAATCAGCTTCAGGCCGACGATTATGCTTGTCGTCGTTGCGCGGGCGCTGGTTTCACCGGCCCTGGTGCCGGCCAGAAACAGGCCGAGGGCGATCAGCGCGCAGGGCGAGGCGGCGCCGCCGAGCAGCTTCAGAAAGGCATGAACGGGAGCGGGGAGCGTCACACCCGAAAACATTACCAGCGCGCCGAGGGCGGGTGCGACAAGCAGCGGGTTTTTCGCAAGCGAGCGGGCCGTCTTGATGGCGATGTCGCGCCGCCGGGTCTCCGATTGCAGCCCGCCTTCGATGAGGATGATGGCGACGGCAAAGAGCACGCAGACGGTGAGGATGGTGGAGATCAGCACCGGCGCCATGCCGGTGTCGCCGATCAGTGACAGGACGAGCGGAAAGCCGATGAAACCGGTATTGGCATAGCTGGCATTCAGCCCGTCGATCGCCGCATCGGCGAGATGCCGGCCTTTGGCGATGCGCCAGAAGAGCGTGGCGCAGAAGATGACGGCGCAGCCTGCGGTAAATGCCGTCATGAAGCCCGGCTGCCAGATCTCGGCGGGTTTGGCATTGGCCATGATATCGAAGAGCAGCGCGGGCAAGGCGAGATAGACGACCAGCCGGTTGACCTCGCGCGTGGCATTTTCACTGAGCGCCCCGGTCTTGCGGGCGATCCAGCCGGCGAGGATGAGGGCAAAGATCGGCAGGACAATCGAAAGGTTCGTCAGCATCAGGTGTAACTCGGGGCAGGTCGCTTGAGGGCGATCCTTGCCTAGCGTGCGGGATCAAGATAATCCAATGTCATCTTGAGCATTGATTGATACTTTTGAGGTATCGAATGGACACGCGTCATATGCGCTATTTCGTGGCGCTCGCCGAAACCCTGCATTTCGGCAATGCGGCCCAGCGCATGAACATGAGCCAGCCGCCCTTCAGCCGGCAGATATCGGCCATCGAAAAGACGCTTGGCGTGCAGCTCTTCGAGCGCAATTCGCGCAATGTCGCGCTCACACCAGCCGGCCAGCATTTCCTCGCCGATTGCCGCGCCGTTCTCGAAGGCTTCGATGCCGCCTGCCGCGATGTGCAGCTGGTTGCCAGCGGCATGAAGGGCGAGCTGAAGCTCGGCTTCATGATGCATGCCGCTCATAGCGTCATTCCAGCTCTCGTGCGGCTCTATTCGCAGGCGCGGCCGGATGTGCGCCTCATCCTGGAAGAGCGCATTCCGACCGATATCGAGGAGATGCTGGCAGAGGGAACGCTTGATGCCGCCGTCACTTTCGGCGGGGGTCCCGCGCCGCATCTGCGCACGCTGCTGCTTGCCCGCGATCGGCTGTGCCTGATCGTGCCCCGGGGCCATCGGCTGGCCGGGGCCGAAACCATCGGACCGCAGTCGCTTGCGGGCGAAAGGCTGATCGCAGCACCCGCGACCGTCGCGCCGACGCTGCGCACGGCAATCGTCCATTATTGCGCGGCTGGCGGCGTCGTGCCGAACTTTGCCTTCGAGCCGCGCCTGCAGCACACGATCATCCGGCTGGTACAGGAGGGGCTGGGCGTGGCGCTGATCCCGCAATCGCTGTGCGATGATCTGGCCGAGGGCGTGGTGTCGAGGACGCTCGACGACGCCCCGGAATTCGATGTCGTGCTCTGCGCGCCGCGCGCCGCCAGGAACCCGGCCGTGCCGCAGTTGTTCGAGGTGGCGGGCCACACGGGCAGCACCGAGAACAAGGCCGGCTGACGCCGCCGGCCGAGGACATCTGAAAGAAAAGCTCAGAGGCTTTCGGCGGCGACTTCGAAATGCATGCCGTCTTTCGTGGTGAAATAGCCGCCCCAGTAAAATCCATTGGCATTGGCAATCGCGACCATCTCGCGCACGCAGCCGCGGTCTCCCATCAAAGCGGGTATGGTTCCCCGCGCGTTCCACGTCGCGTTGATGTCGAAGGCGGTTCCCCATGCGTGATTGGATAAATTCTCCGGAGCAGCTTTCGTCTTGCCCCGCTTCAGGCGGGCATTGAAACTGCCGTCGAAGGTCTGGATCCGGTTTGCCAGCCCGGCCGCGGCCCATTCAGAGAAAAGCTTGGCGAGCCGCGTCGTGTGGTTCTTGTGGAAACGGATGCGTCCGTCGGTTTTCGTGACGCCCGAATCCAAGGGAATGACGCAATCTTTCAGCTCCGGAATGTTCACGGTCGTTATATTGCTCGCCTCGAAACCGTTGGTGATCGTGATGTGCTCCGGATTGCCGGAAACCGGGCTATGATTGAACTTTATGACACCGCATTTTGACTGCATGTCCGCGGCGCTTGGCGATGACAGGCCCGGCTTCTTCTTTGGCCAGTCGATACCCTTTTTTGCCGGATCCGGATCGAAATCGGGTTTGATATCGGCGTGCGCTTCGGAAATCGCGAAACATTGGTCGTCAAATGTCGGACTTTCCGGAAGCCCGAACTTCCTCCGGAAGCGGATAACCTCTTCCTTGGTTTTCCCGCCGTAGGAGCCGTCCGTGCCCAAGGACGCCGATAGCTCCTGATTGAGATATTCCTGAAGACGGCGGACGTCGTTACCGAACGCGCCGACGGACAAAATGTAAGCCATGCCTTTCCCCTCCCGATGGCACTTGCCTTGCCGGATCAAACACTGGCGAAACTCAGAATTTCACGTCGATGGCCGGAAAGAACGCGTCCTTGGGTGGATCCTTGTCGGCGCAGGCCACTCCCTTGATCATCGCGCCGCCGCTGTCACTGAGGATTTCGCCCTCGTGATCGTTCCAGACCATGATCGCTTCCGGCGTCATTCCGGAGAAATCCGCATCGGGACCCGGTGTCACGCGGCCATCGGCATTTCCGTCCCACCAGAAAAGCTTGGGCGGAGGATTGCCGCCATCGGGTTCGGAGCCGGCAAGCACGAGATAGCGGTTGCCGACACGCTCAATGTCACGCACGCCGCGGCCTGTCGTTGCCGGGCCGTCGGAAAGGTCCATCGTGACGACCTGGGTAATTATGGGAGAGCCCACGTCGCCGGGACCCAGCTTGACCAGCGGCATCGGATTGGCGAGCTCGAGCACGATGGCGCGATTATCGGGCACGGGTCCGCGCAGGCCGATCAGGAGATGCCCTTCCGGTGTCGCCGCCAGGCCCTCGATGTTGACGTGGGTCTTTAAATCATCCTCGCTGAGCTTGAGCGCTGCGGCCATGTCCGCACGAAGATTGCGATAGACCTCGCCGGAACCGGACAATGTCCCGTCGGCCGATACGGTCGTTGCAAACAGTTCCTTGCGCTTTTTCTTGTCTTCGCCGCTGCTGTTCAGCGAATGGGACGTCAGCCAGAATATGGTGTCGCCGATACGCGCGGCGCCTTCGATGTCAGTCACATCGTCGACCGGGAATTTCGCCACCGGCTCAGGCTTCTCCCGCTCATAGATCATGATCGCGGAGAAATCATCGCTCGCGACCGCCATATGCGACTTGTCGACCATGGCTGCGGCCGAGGCCTCGCAAATGCCTTGATATGGATGGTTCGCCGCATTGGCCGCCAATGGGCCAAGGAAGGATGAAAATGCGGCCAAGAGGATCACGCGGCTCTTATTGCTCATGCGACAAGCCCCCGTTTCAATGTCCACCCTCTCGGTGGGGTGGCATTTTGTAATTAAACTATCGCGGAAGGTGCGCGTCAAGATAATTTTTAATAATTAATCTTGCTATACTATAGCTGTGCGGTCGGAAAACTTTAGGTCAATCTATAGATTTGTGAATAGCTCGGCAGGCGCAAATAAAAATCCTCCATTCGAGCTTGTTTGCAATATGTCCGGATTAGAAAATCTTATCGGCATTGCGCAAGGCGCTGCATCGGCAATGGCCGTTGCTGGCCGCATTGCGGAGTGATCCTGATGGACGGCGCGGTCCGGGCAGGGGCGTCCTTTCTACTGCAATAGCCGCAGCCTGCGCCCCTCGGCCGCCGCTTGGCCCCTCGATTTCGCATTCAGCTTGGCGAGGATCGAGGAGATGTGGTGATCGACGGTTTTGGCCGAAACGAACAGGCGCGCGCCGATCTCGGCATTGGAGCGGCCCTCGTCGATCAGCCGCAGCACGTCCATTTCCCGCGTGGTGAGGCCGGCGGCGTTGGCCTGGGTGCTGGCGCGGGGGCCGCGCGTCGCAAGCCGGCCGCCGCGCTTGCGGATCAGTTCCTTCACGTGGGTGACGACGGGAGTGGCGCCGAGGGCCTCCAGCGTCGCCAGGGCCCGGTAGAGCGCGTCATTGTCGCCGTCGAGCAAGGCGAGGGCGGTGAGATAGGGCGCGCGGCGGTCCGTCCAGATATCGGCAGCCTCCTGCCATCGGCCTCTCAGCATGGCGATCACGGCTGCGTCGCCATCGTCGCCGTCAGGCGCAAGGCCGGTTTCTTCGAGAATATGCGCCCAGAAGCCGATCATCGAGCCGGCGGCATCGTCGCTGCAGAGGGAAGCGGCCTGCCGCAGACCGGCGAGCGCCTCCTCCCGGTCGCAGAGGCCGAGCCAGGCGCGCTCGGCCACCAGCGCGGCATGGGCGGACAGGCGCTGGAACTCGAAGGTGTTTTCGAGGAATTTCGCCATTTCCTGCAGGAGCTCGTCCGCTGGTTCGCCGCGCCGCGTTTTCAGCGTCGCCAGCGCCACGAGCGAGGGGTAGCGGCATAGCGCCGGGGCGTTCTGGTTGTCGACCACGGCTTGCGCCGCGGCCGTCGCTTCGTCCCAGCGGCCGAGGACGGTCAGCAGTTCCGCAAGCTCGCCGCGCATGTAGTCGCGCCATGTATCGAGGTCATGCTCGATGCAATAGGCGATGCCCCGCGTCAGCACATCCTCGGCGGCATCAAATGCGTGGAGCCGGATTTCCACCCAGGCGCGGTTGGTGAAGGCACGGGCAGCATGCTCCTGGAAGCCGTGGTCGAGAGCGATCGCCAGCGCCTGATCGAGCGTTTGGCGGGCGCGGTCCGGCTCGCGCCAGCAGATGGCGGTGCCGACATTGTTCAGCGCATGGCAGAGGACCTCGGGCCTGGCGATATCGTCCGATGTCACCAGCGCGATGGCGCGCTCGCCGTAGAGTGTGGCGGTTTCGGCGTCACCGGCCAGCATGCCGAGCTGCGACAGGTTGGAATAGCCCATGGCGAGTTCGGCGGGGCTTGCGGCCTGCTCCAGCACGTCAACCGCCTCGCGGCCGAAGGCATCGGCGCCCTTGCGGTCTCCGGCAAGATAGCTCAGCCGCGACAGCCAGCGCAGGTTGTCGCCGACATGCCTGATGTCGCTGAGCGCGCGGTAGAGCGCAAGCGCGCTGGTTTGGGCGGCAATGGCCCGTTCCATCTGGCCGGTCAGGTGGCATTCGAAGGCATAGCCCTCGTAGAGGCAGGCGCGGGTGGCATCGCTCAGGTCGCCGGCATGGGCGAGCGCCAGCTCGTAATGGCGCATCGCCTGCCGGTGGGCGCCGAGCCTGCCGGCATCGGCCGCAGCCTTCGGGGCAAGTTCCGAGATCGCGCTCATGTCCTGCGCCTCGTTGGCATGGTGGACCATGCGCGCGACCGAGGCCTCCGGCCGGTCGCGGAAATAGGCGAGCGCCTTTTCATGCAGCGCCCGGCGGCGCAGCGGCGGCAGCGATTGCTCGATGGCCTGCCTGGCGATCTCATGGCGGAACATGAGGAGGTTGCTGCCCTTGCCACCGGCTGGCACCAGAAGCCCGCAGGCGGTGCAGGCCTCGAGCGAGGCGCGGGCGGTGCTGCCGCAGATCGCCTCGATCAGTTCGGGCGCAAAGGCATCGGGCGAGGTTGAGGCGGCCCAGAGCGCTTCCCTGTCATGCTCGTCAAGGATATCGGCCCGCGCCAGCACGGCATCGCGGATGGTTGCCGGCAGCTGGTCGCGGTTGAATGGAGGCAGGCTGTCGCTGCCGGCGCAGTCCACGAGCTCGCTGACGAAATAGGCATTGCCGCCGGTGGCGCTGAAGATCGCTTCGCCATCGAGGCCCTTGCTGTCGGCAAGCTCCAGCACGGCCGCCTTCGATAGCGGCGGGACGGTGATGCGCAGCCAGTGGGCGGGCGGAATATCGGCCAGCAGCCGCCTGAGTCGCGTCTGGCCCGGCGTATCGTCATTCCGCGCTGTTGCGACCAGCAGCAGGCAGGTGTGGCGGATGCGCCGGCCGATATAGCGGATGAGGTTCAGCGTGGCGTCATCGGCCCAGTGAATATCCTCGATGACGAGCAATGTCGGCCGGCCACCATCTGTCAGGAGATCGAGCACTTCGGAGAAAAGGGCGATCCAGTTGCCGCCGGTGACCCTTGTCAGCGACCAGCGGGCTTGCCGGGCAATATCGCGCCAGGGGCCGAGCGGCTCGGCCGTGCCGAAATTCTCGCAGGCGCCGGAGAGAACGCGGGTATCCTCGGGCACGGCGCCGGCGAAGGCTGCGGCGAGGGAGGATTTTCCCGCACCCGCTTCCCCTTCCAGAAGCACGACCCTGCCACTGCCGTCGGCGGCTTCGCGCAACAACGACTGAAGATGATCGAGATTGGGGGCGCGCTCGATTAGCCGCATGGCGGATTATTGCCAGCATCGTCGGCGGCTGGGAATAGGGGAGCGTGTCAAAATAGGGCGGCGAGCGCCAGAAAATGGGGAGATATCCCGATGCGCCGACCCCGGCATAGGCCTAGCGTCCGTCTCGTCAACATGGATGCGAACAGGAGGTCGCCATGCCCAGATATCTTATCGAACGCAATATTCCCGGCGCAAGCAAGCTCACCTCGGAAGACCTGTGCAACATTTCCGCCAAGTCGAACCAGGTCGTCGAGGGCCTCGACCGGCCCTATACCTGGATCACCAGCTATGTCGCCGGCGACAAGATCTACTGCGTGCATGAGGCCGATAGCGCTGAAACCGTCTACCGCCACGCCCGCGAAGGCGGCTTCCCGGCCGATCTCGTGAGCGAGATCGCCTCGGAGTTCGGTCCCCAGACGGCCCGGCAGACCATGCGCGCATGAGTTACCCCGCCGGCTGCAACGCGAGGGGCGGCGGCCGGCGCTTACCTCGTTCCCTCCTCGGGCAAGACCGGGGAGGGAATGGGGGGATGAAAGTGCAACAGAAGGAGCTGCATTCGACACCGCCACCCTGTTTCCTCGTGCTGGCACGAGAGATCTCAAAGCGACCAGCCTGCCCAAGTCCTTGGCCAGGAAAGATTTTTTTCCACTCCCATGGTAGATGAGTCTCTCGCCGCGCTGGTGCGCCGCTGCCCGATCTCTTTGACAGCTCTCGTGCCCGCATGAGGAAACAGGAATGGGGAGGGTTCGAGCCTGCACTGTCACGCAGTCCACCCCTTGCCACTTCATGGCAGCTCGCGTTATAGATCGCACCGATGGGGATGGAGTGCCCCCGAAACCGCCCACAAGGCTGATGACTCCTACCGTGTTTAACCGCGGTGGGAATCTGTCCGGAGCCCGCCGCAAGGCGGGTTTTTTATTGCCCGCCCTGATATTTTGGAGCGAGCATGTCCTTCTATACCTGCCTTATCGTCATGGCCGGCGGTGCCCTCGGCACCTTTGCGCGTTACGCCGTATCCGTCCTCGCCATGCCCGTCAGCCGCGATCTGCCCTGGGGCACCGTTATCATCAATGTCACGGGCTCGCTGATCATCGGCCTGTTCAGCACGCTGACGCTCGCCAATGGCCGTTTTCCGGTCTCCGACAATATGCGCCTCTTCGTGATGATCGGCCTCTGCGGCGGCTACACCACCTTCTCCTCCTTCAGCCTGCAGACGCTCGACCTGCTGCGCTCGGGCGCCACGGTGCGGGCCTGCATCAATGTCGCGGCCTCCGTCGTGCTCTGCATCGGGGCGGTGGCGGTCGGACATCTGATCGCCACACGGATCAATGGCGGGGCGGCTCAAGTGGCGCAGGCGGCGATCGAGGAGCAGGCTTGAGGCGGGGCAGGGACGTCTGCCCCGTGACTGATCACAGCGAGGGGCGAATGAAGATGCCTCCGAATCTTCCGTCTGCCGCCAGCGCGAAACCCCATTCGAGATGGCCGTTGTCGAAGGTCACGTCGTAGACATCCCAGCCTTCTGCGGTCACGCCCTTGAAGGATATGTCCCTGAGCGGCCCCATGCGATCGAGATCGGCCTTGATCATGGCAGCTTGTTCGCGTGCGAGGGCGGCGAGCGGCGGGCTCATCCGCTCATAGTCGGGTTCGCCGCGCTGGTGCTGTTCGATGACCTGTTCCAGCAGCGCCTTGCTGTTTTCCACCGGCTGCTTGTCGCGGATGCGCGTGGCAATCGCCTCTTCCAGATCGGTCGCGGCGCGTTCGTCGATGCGGGATGCTGCCTGTTCATAGCCGTGCTGGTGCAGCACGAGGCCGGTGACAGCGCCGCTTTCGTTGCGGGTAAAGGTGATCTGTGCCTGAACCGCCTTGTAGAAGAAGCGGTCGGCATCCTCGGCGAAGATTTCCAGCTCCGGCTGACCGGTCAAGCGCGTGAAGAGCCGCCCGTCGCGCAGGCTTACCACATAGGCCGACGTATCCAGATGATAGTGTCCGGCATAATCGGCATAGAGCGCAGGGTCGATCTTCTGTTCGGTGCGCGGTCGCGCCTGCTCATAACGACGCCAGGCTATGGCATCGGCTGAGGTATCGGTCATGTTCGTGTCCTTTGCGAGCTTCAGCAGTTCATCGATCGAGAGAATGTCGCCTGCAGCCATCTTCGCCCGCAGCGCGTCTGTCACGGCGAGGCTGTGCTGCGTGCGGGTCAGTTGCTCCTGCAGGGCGTGGTTCTGCATGGCGAGCATGCGGTCGAGATCGGTCGCGTGGCCGGCGAGCAGCCGGGCGATGTCCTGCAGGCTGAGCCCCAGCCGCTTCAGCGCCAGGATCTCGGTGAGCCGTGCAATTTCCCTTGTTCCGTAAAGCCGCCAGTTCTTTCCCGTACGCGGCGGCCGGATGAGCCCGGTTTCTTCATAGAGCCTCAGCGCGCGCACCGTGATGCCGATCCGCTCGGCGCATTGCGCCGCCGTCAGCCAGTTTTCGTCCCGTCCCTTGGCGTCCATCAGGCCTCCCGCGATCTGTCGGAACCGTTTCTAAGCTATGACGCTGGGTCCGGCTCAAGAGATTTTTTGCGGGTTTTCCGGTTTCGGCTCGATACCGGGCAAGGCTCAGGTGGTCGTGACGAGAAAATATCGGTTCATGGTCTCTGCCCGATGTTGGCCAGAGGCGTCTATTGCAGGACAGGGTGGGATCAGTACGGTACGGCAAATCCACGCGTAGATGACGGTTGCGATCAAAATGACTGAGGCAAGCAGGCGATGAAAATGCAGTTGCTGCAGGTGCAGGACAGAAACCAGTGGCAGGCATATCACGCGATCAGACGTCACGTTCTCTTCGAACTGCGTGGCCAGGCGGGCTATGATGAGGATCATCCGGACGAGCATCGGGAAAATCATCTTCCGCTGCTGTTCATCTACGACGATGTCCCGGTTGGCACTGTCCGGCTGGATATCGGGCTCGTGGGTGGCGACCCTGCAACCGTGCGCCTCGTCGCAATCATTCCGCAATATCAGCGGCAGGGAATTGGCAGAGCCATGATGGAGGCTCTTGAACGGCTCGCCACCGACAGAGGCATCACGCAGCTGGAAGTTCACGCCGCACCGGATGCGGTGGCCTTCTACGAAAAGCTTGGTTGGCTGCTCGTCGATGCGGACAGGGCCGTTCCGCTCCTTGCAAAGCAGATTTCCTGAAGCGGCATCTGCGCCGGCGCCGATCTTTGCAAAGCTAGTCGAAAGAGATTCGAGTCGTGGCGCTCTGGCGCGCGTCGGCGCGGCGAATGGGAATTGCGAGGGGGAAGAAATTATCCTGACCGTGGGAAAACCCATGACAGGTGCAATCGATCCGCCGGGTATGCCGCCCGGCGGATCGAGCGGCCGTTAATTCCCTGCCGAGGTCGGGGCGGAGTCGGACAGGGATTCACGGATCTGGTCAATCTTGCCGTCGGCATCACCGACGCCCAGAATGGCCTTGGCCTCGGCGAGGACCGCCGGGCTCACTTCGCCATGACGCGTGGCGGAAGCGAGCGCATCCTCCAAGGCGTCATCGCCGAGGACGGGATCGTCGACCGAGGGTTCAATGCCGTTGTCGAGTTCGAACTGGGCATAGGCAACCGCGTAGGCAGCAATCGCGGTCATCTTCGGATCGGACGTGTGCAGATAGGCCTTGTAGCTGCGGTTGAGAGAGTTGAGGCCCTTGAACTCGGAGGCGAGGTTCTTGTGCCTGATCTCGGCAGGCGCGTTTTTCGCTGCCAGCGATTTTGTCTTCGCTTCGCCGGATTTGCCCCTGGCCTCGTTTTCGGATTTCGAATTGTCGTGCGATGAGTTGCCCGTCTTCGAATTGCCGGACTGGTGGCCGCGGTTCTCGTGGCTGCCGCTTTGTCCGCCGCCATTGCCGCCACTGTTGCTGCTGCCGTTACCGCCACCGTTGCCGCCGCCATTACCTCCACCATTGCCGCCGCCGTTGCCGCCACCGTTTCCACCGCCCTTTGCCATCGCGGCAACATCGGTGCCGGTGATCGTCAGCGGGCTGGAAGCCATGGCAATCGAAAGCGCGGCTATGGACGCAAGAGTTGCGATACGCATCCGGGTCTCCCTCGCAGGATAATTCATCGAAAATCGTGAGATGGCCGATTCTGGAAAGCGGCCATCAGGATGAGAACGATGTTAGGCGCGAAACGCGGAGCGTGCATCGGACCGAGGTCCGTCATTCGTCGGACCATAGTCCTAGAGAGCGGGAGATGGTTAACGGGTTCCTCGTCGGGTGGCGGGTCGCCGATCCGGAATCGGGTGGCTGCCGCTTCTCATATTTCCTACGCCTCCGTTGCCATGAAAACAGGAGGCTCGGATATGGAACTCGAAGACAAGGTCATCATCATTTCAGGTGCAAGCAGCGGCATCGGGGCGGCTGCCGCCCGGCTGTTTGCGGCGAAGGGCGCACAGCTCGTGCTTGGTGCGCGGCGGGCGCAGACCCTCTCGGAGCTCGTTTCCGAGATCATCGAAATGGGCGGCATGGCAACGTCTCTGGCCGGTGACGTGCGTGATGAAGCCTATGCGCAGGCGCTCGTCGACCGGGCGCTCGATGCCTATGGCCGGCTCGACGGCGCCTTCAACAATGCCGGCATCGTCGGCGAGATGGGGGCGTTTTCGGAGATGAGCGCTGCCAATTGGGAGGCGGTGATGTCCACCAACCTGACGAGCGCCTTCTTCGCGCTGAAGGCGCAGCTGCCGGTGATGAAGGCACAGCGCAGCGGCTCGATCGTCTTCACCTCGTCCTTCGTCGGATACAGCAATGGCGGCCTGCCCGGCATGGGGGCTTACGCAGCCTCCAAGGCAGGCCTGATTGGCCTCGTGCAATCGGTCGCCGCCGATTACGCGGCCGACGGAATCAGGATCAACAGCCTGCTTCCCGGCGGAACGATCACGCCGGCAGGTGGAGAGAACAACCCCGAATTCCTCGATTATATCTCGGGCCTGCATCCGATGAAGCGGATGGCCGCAGCGAAGGAGATCGCACAGGCAGCGCTCTTCCTGCTGTCGGACCAGTCGAGCTTCATGACCGGCAGCCCGATGATCGTCGATGGCGGCATGTCGGTCCGGCTGCTCTAGCCGCATTGGTCTCGGGCGGTGGTCGCGCCGCCCGAGGCGGGAAAGTTCGCGGCCATTCCAGTAGGTCGCCAGCGCTTCACGCCGCGCTCGATTCCTGACATATTCGCCGCGGGACAGCCAACCGGTGTGGATATTGCCTCATGAATTCGCAGACACGTGAAAAAAGCAATTTGCGTGCGCCTACCGGGTCGGTCACGGGGCTCTGCTCCGCATCCGCCACCATGTTTGCGGTCGGAATGGCCTTTCTGGGTTACTGGGGTGTCTATGAACAGGGGAGCTGGCGTGCCGTCGATTATCTCGTGCTGATCGTCGCCGTCCTCGGATTTGCCGCACTTGGTTGCGTGCCCTGGATCGTGACCACGCCTGTGGCGGAGGACGAGCCAGACAAGGTCGCCGTCGCCAGGCGAGCGATGGTACTGGGGACGGGGTTGCTCTGGACCGCCGTCTGCATTGCCGTATTTACCTGAGCTGCCTTGCCAATCTTCGCATGATGCAATTGAAATTCTACTTCCAGAGGGATATTCCTTCCTGCGATATGGCTCGCTGTACTGCCGCGCGGCCCTCCAGGCGGCGAGCATGGGAGGTCCAGGCAGGGTAGGCATTCTGCATATCTATGGCCATGCGATTTCCCCATCTGAAGAATACGAGCAGATAGGGATCAACAATCGAGTAATGCTCTCCGACTGCCCAAACCCGGTCCTTCAATCTGGTTTCTACAAGTGCAAAAGCGGAGGTTAAATGCTCTTTTCCCTTGTCTACCAGGGGCGGGTGCATCGATTCATCCGGTAAGAAAAAGTCGGCACGCCAGATCATGCGGACGGCGACGGCGTGAACCGCGCTCGACAGCCAGTTAAACCATTCGACGGAACGGACGATGTCGATCGGATCCGTTCCCAGGAGCCCGGAATCGGGATTTTCCAGACCGAGGTGCAACAGGATTGCCGGCGCTTCCGTGAGGATGAAATTCTCGGCAGCAAGAACAGGGATTCGCCCTTTCGGGTTCAATCGACGGAATTCCTCAGTCTTGGTTTCTGGATGGCCTGGAGACATTAACGCCAGCGAATAGGGCTTCCCTATTTCCTCCAACAGGATGTGAGGCGCAAAAGCACAGGAGCCGGGCGCCGCATGAAGTGTGTAGTGCATCAATTCCTCCGAAGGCTGTATCGCGCTTCAATGCGTCCTTGTCGTCAGCGTCATATGGTTGCACCTGCAAGAGGTTTTTGGAAGGGTTGGACCTCTCGGACTTCATGACAGACAGCTCGACAATCGTCGATGGCGGCATGTCGGTGCGGCTGCTTTGGTAATGGCAACCCGGACGGTGCGGCGCTCCGCCCGAGACAGGTCGGCAATTGTCATGCTCTGGCCGATCTCCGCTCAAAGGCGCCAGCGAAGACGACTGCGATGGCGCCAATCATCAGCCCGCCGGCGAGCAGGAAGGTCAGCTGCATGCCGGCCGAAATCGCGGCCGGTGCCGCATGAATGAAATCCCCGGTGCCGGCGCCATAGGCAAAGACCGCGCCCATGAGGGATGCGCCCGCCATCAGGCCGATATTGCGTGACAGTCCGAGCAGGCCGGAGGCCATGCCGCGCCGCACCTTCGGCACATCGGCGAGGGCGGCGGTATTGTTGGCGGCCTGGAAAAGCTGATAGCCGGGCGTCAGCACGATGATGGCGGCAATATAGCCCGCGACATCCAGGATCTGCGGGAGGATCGCCAGCAGGAAGGCGCCGGCGGCGAGCAGGGCGAGGCCGATCGAAAGCACGGCGCGCGCGCCCCAGGCATCGACCAGCCGGCCGGAGGGAACACCACTGACGATGGAAATGACGGGGCCGACCGACATGACGAGGCCGACCGAAGCGGCTTTCAGACCGAGTGCCAGGCCGAGATAGAAGGGGCCGACCACCAGCGTCGCCATCATCACGGCCGCCACCACGATATTGACGACGAGATTGGGGAGGAGGCGCCTTTCCATCACGGCAAACATATTCGCCGGGCGTGCCTTGCCCCTGGCCCTGTCAGCCGGCAGCGCCGCGATCGCCAGGGTCAGCGCAAGTGCCGCCAGCGGAACCTGGACCCAGAAGATGCCGCGCCAGCCGGCAAGGGGGATCAGCGCGCCGCCGAGCGAGGGCCCGAGCGCCGTGCCAAGGGCGGAAACGGTGCCGAGCAGGCCCATGGCGCGGCCGATGCGCGCCTCGCTTGCGGTCTCGCGCGTCAGCGCCATCGAGATCGTCATCAGGAAGGCCGCACCGACGCCTTGAACCGCGCGGGCCGCCATCAGCAGCGGCAGATCGGGTGCCATTGCCGAAAGCAGCGAAGCCACGGCAAAGAGAGTAAGGCCCGCAAGCTGCATGCGCTTCAGCCCATAGAGATCGCCGAGCCGGCCGGCGACGACGACCGAAATCGTCAAGGCTGCGAGATAGCTGACGACGACGCCCTGCACCTCCGCAAAGGGTGCCGAAAAGGCCTTTGCCAGATCGGGTAGGGCGATGTTGGCGATGCTGGTGCCGAGCGAGGCGAGCAGCATGGAAAGCGAGAGCGCCAGTGTGGCGCCGCGTCTTTCCCTTCGCTCCGATCCATTCATTTCCGCCTGATCCATATCGATGTCCTCTTGCTTGAAATGTCGTTCAGGAGCAGGCTACGAATTCAAGCCGACTTGAGGTCAAGCATGAAATTTCTGGATATCGGAGAAGTCTGCGCACGCAGCGGAATCAAGCCTTCGGCGCTGCGCTACTATGAGGAGGTCGGGCTCATCACCTCTGTCTTCCGCCACGGGCTGCGCCGCCAGTTCGCGCCAGATGTGCTGTTGCAGTTGAAGCTGATCGCCATGGGCAAGACGGCCGGATTCTCGCTCGAGGAAATATCGGACATGGTCGGCAAGACCGGCGCGCCGGACCTGCCGCGCGCCGCGCTGCACCAGAAGGCCGACGAGATCGACCGCCAGATCCGGGAGCTGACCGCGCTCAGCGATACGCTGCGCCACGTCGCCGAATGCTCCGCACCCTCCCATATGGAATGCCCGACTTTCCGGCGGCTGGTCGAGGTGGCGGGCAAGCGCGCCCGGAAGGGCAAGGGCAGGTAGTGCTGCGTATCCTGTCCTGTTGCGCCAGTATAATTCCAAGATTTCATTTAGGTTCTGGCAAAGAAGTGAAAAGATATTCTGCAATATATATTGCACCTTATAAGTGTATCTGGTAATTCTATTTGGCTTCAGCCAGTTTTTCAAAATCGTTTGGGGGGAATCGACATGCACAAGGTCATCGATAGCCCATGGGAATTGGGCCAATACGCCAACGAACTGAAAGCCGAAGGCGTCGAAACCATCATTCGCTACTATAACCATACCAATTCGAACAAGCTGCCGCAGAAGCGGATCGAAAAGGCCGAATACGACAACATTCTCGATGCGGGCCTGTCGCTGGCCATCGTCTTTCAGCAGCGCGGCGGTGCGGGCGGCAATATTGGCGATCTCGATGCCGAGTCCGGTGCGAGGGACGCAGCCCGTGCCCTCGATCTTGCCGAGAGCTACGGGCAGCCGCGGAATTCGGCGATCTATTTCTCAGTCGATCACGATTATTACAAGGCGCCGGACCTGGCGTCGATCAGGGCCTATTTCCAGGCTGTGTCGCAGGCGCTGCTCGGCCGTCATCGTGTCGGGGTCTATGGTTCGGGTGCAGTCGGTGCCGCCGTTCGCCAGGCGGGCTTTGCGGACTTCGTCTGGCTGGCAGCGGCAACCGGCTGGTCGGGCACGAAGGACATGTTGAAGACCGACCAATGGGCGCTCTACCAGGTGCATCCGCCGCTGGCCTACAAGGGGGTCGGTTACGACGGCAATATCGTCGGCGGAAAATGGAAGGATTTCGGGCAGTTCCGCGCCAGCGCGGTTTCCGAGGCCCCGATGCTCGGCGCTTCGCCGCTGCTTGCGGCTGCGGTCGAGATCCATTCCGAACTGGCCGAAGTCAGCGCCACCGGCGGGCTCAACCTGCGCCGTGGGCCGGGCGAGAGTTTCGCAGTGGAAAAGGTGCTTGCGCTCGGCACGCCGCTGACCATCCTGGAGCGCAACGGCGACTGGGCCAAGGTCGATCTGAACGGCGACGGCGCTGCCGACGGCTACACGCACGCAACCTTCCTCAAGGTGCTGTCGGGCGGGTTCCCGCTTGCATCGACGGTCGGTGCCACGCCCTATGATAAAGCCAGGGAAGAACTGGCGGAGGGTGTCGCCGAAGTTCCCGGCAGCGCCAACAACCCGCGCATCGTCATGTATCACAAGACCACCAATCACTGGTCCGGAACCGACGACAGCGTCGCCTGGTGTTCCTCCTTCGTGAACTACTGCGTCGAACAGGCCGGCATGATCGGCACCGACCGGCAGGATGCGAGAAGCTGGAAGGACTGGGGAGAGGATGCGAGCGACGACCCCAGGGAAGGCGACATCGCCGTCTTCGCCCGCGGTCCGGCAGGCGGAACGAACGGCCATGTGGGGTTCTTCGTCGAGGACCTCGGCGCAAAGCTGAAGATCCTCGGCGGCAATCAGGGGAACAGGGTCTGCTACCAGAACTATCCCAAGAACGGCGATCTCGGCAGCGAGCACTACAAGCTGCTCGGCATCCGCAGAGGCTAGCGACAGGCAGGACCGACGAGATGCCGGCGCGGCGATGAAAGCGCGCGGAGCAACCGCCGCCTTACTCCCGTCGCCGGTTGCTCCGCCGTGTGCCGTCGTAAAAGCCGGGCGGCTTGTTCTTCACCCAGGCGACGAAGGTCTGGATGGCGGGATGGGCGAGCAGGGCCTCGACGGTTGCATAGGAACGCTCCAGTTCCGCTTCGGAAAACTGTGCGTGGATCTGGCGATGGCAGATGCGGTGCAGGACCTGCGTTTCCCGTCCGCCGCGGCTCTTGGGCACGAGATGGTGTTCGTCGCGCTGCTCGGCCGGAACGACCCGGCCGCAGAGCGGGCAGATATCCGGCGCTGGCGCCTCATACCAGGAGGTGACGTCTTGGTTTCTCTTTCGCGGCATGTGGCAAGATTAACGGCAAGCCGGACCGGCGGGCAACCGGGCATCGGCTCGTGACGGGTTCAGGCCGTCCGCCGCCAATGGCCCCGGTCGTGGGAACGTCCCGCGTCCAGGCGCCGCAATGGCCTCCTTCTTTTGCTGGTCTCGGAGAGGTGACAGCGAGATTTCCACATTGTGAGACGGCCAGCGCAGCGGTTCGATGGAGATTTCAGGTGCATGTCAGACAATAGAGCTATGTGCTCCGGCTGAGAGATATTTCGGGATTGGTAGGAATGTCTCACAGAGAAAGCAGGGAAGGCATCACATGTATGAACTCGACGCGACAATCACCGGATGGATCAACGGACTGTCCGGGAGTAGCGCCCTGGATCAAATCATGATCATTGTCTCCGCCTATGGTGTACCAATGCTCGTCGTTGCCGTCGCCGCTCAGTGGTGGATCGGCTCGGAACGGTTGAAGACCCGACATGCCTTAGTCGCCGCCGGCCTGACCTTCTTGATCGGCCTTGGCATCAACCAGATCATATTGCTCTTCGACGACCGCATCCGGCCGTATGATGCGGGAATTACGCGACTTCTGATCGAGCGCAGCGGCGACCCGTCATTTCCTTCCGATCATGCGACGGCGACGTTTGCGATTGCCGCGGCCTTCCTTCTGCACAATCTGCCAAAGCGCGCGCTTCTCTTCTTTCTGGCGGCAATTCTTGTGTCCTTCTCGCGCCTCTACATTGGGATCCACTACTTCAGCGATGTGCTGGGTGGAGCCTTGACGGGCATCCTCGCGGCCCTCATCGTCAAAACCTTCTACAAGCCGGAAACGCGCGTGGACCGCTTTATCACTGGCATTCTCTGAACCCACAAACGGGCTTGCCATCATGCGCTGGGTCGAGGCGATTTCTGCCTTTGTGGGTGCCTATCTTCAAATTGCATATGGGGTTGTCAGCCGTTGCGGGCGCGATCATCGGCGACGGTTTCTCGTTCTGGCTCGGCCGTCATTACCATAGCGAGATCCTCGGACGCTGGCCGTTCCGAAGACGAATCCTCGACGTTTCGAGAGGAACGAGGCGGCGCCCCGGTTTAGCCCCTCCCACCTGTGGGGAGGGGTCTTTCTCCTCGCTCTACATGCCACCCTTCTTCGCTGCCGCTGCGGCGGCATTCCAGTTCTGATAGGGCCGCCGGAAGGTCGGAACGCGCTCTTCCATCGCCGGCAGCGGATCGAACGGCTTGTGCGGTTCGGCCTGGTACCAGAAGGCGACGGAGGAAATGTCGTCGGAGCGCCGGTTGGCGTGGCCGTGTTCGATCGTCACGCGAATGCGCTTCTGGAAGATCGCGGGGTCTTCGAGGTGCCAGCGGTAGAGGGTGACCGGCTCGGTCCAGTTCGGGCCGCCGGCGGAGATGATGCCGTGATAGGGGCCGCTATAGTCCTGCGTCGGGCACCAGGCGGTGTTGAAATAGTCTTCCGTGCCGGTGCCGTGCAGGGTAGGCGGCCAGGCGTCGTTGGCCCCTAGGCTGCTTTCGCCGCGCGGCTCGATGAGGGCTGCTTTCGGGCCGATGCGCGGATCGGGCTTGCGCACCGTATCCGGCACGGAAAGGCCCGGCTCGCCATCGATGAAGATCATGTCGTCGCCTTCGCCGTACCAGTCCCAGACATCGGAGCGGCGGCGCGAATAGACGGAAAAGAGCACGCCGACATAGTGGCCATGGCCCTCGGCCTCCAGGATCGTATAGTTCTCCTTGCCGTCGGTCGTCTCGCCGCCGAAGAGGAACTGTTCGTTGGTGAGACCCGCCTCGCTTTCGCCCTCGGGGCGCGCCTGTCGATACTGCGCGTGGAAGCGGCCGAGCCCATCTTCCAGCCGGTCATGCAGCTCGAGATCGACATAGTAGTAGAAGAGCAGGTCGTGCTCGGCTTCATTGGTGATGGTGAAGCGCATGTAGCTGCCAAAGGGCATCGGGAAATAGCAGTTGAAGGCCTTGCCGTCCTCGGGGCTCGCCTGCATCGGCAGGCTGGCATAATTGCCTGTTTGAGCATGGCCCATGCCGAAGAAATCACCGATCGGCGCTTCGATGCTGGGGCTGTCTTCGCCATCCCAATAGGCGCGCAGCACGATCTTGCGCAGGAAGCTCTCGCTCTCGCAGGCGAGCGTCGCCCAGATGTGGGTGACGATGCCGGCGCCCGCATGTTCGGCGATGACGACCGTCTTGCCGGGCTCGATATGCAGCCTGTCGTCATTGCCGCCGGTGCGGTCGTAGCTGGAGAAGCGGCGCGTCTTCGCCTTTCTCAGTGTCGCAAGCCCGCGCAGCGGCGAAATGCCAGCCTGGGTCATTCAAATCTCCTCTCGATGTTATTTCAGTCCGCTGGTTTTCAGCGAATCCATGATCTGGCGCTGGAAGATGATGAAGAGCACGAGGGTCGGGATGGCGACGATCGTGGAGGCCGCCATCATGTAATTCCACGAGGCGGAATACTGGCTCTTGAAGTTGGCGATGCCGACCTGGACCACCCAGAGGTCGGCCTTGGAGGCGACCGTCAGCGGCCAGAGGAAGGCGTTCCAGTTGGCCAGGAAAAACAGGATGGCGAGCGCTGCCATGATCGGCCGGCTAAGCGGCAGGATGATGCTCCAGTAGATGCGCCAGTAGCCGGCGCCATCGACAATCGCCGCTTCCTCGATCTCGCGCGGCAGCGACAGGTAATATTGCCTGAGAAGGAAAATGCCGAAGGCGTTGAAGATCGCCGGTACGATCAGCCCGGCATAGGTGTTCAGCATGCCCATGGCGCGCACGATGACGAAGAGCGGCACGATGATGACGGGCAGCGACACGAGGAAGGTGGAAAAGATCGCGAGGAAGATCACCTCGCGGCCTGGAAAGCGCAGGCGCGCCAGCGCATAACCCGCCATCGTGTGGAAGAACAGCGCGATAACAGTGACGCTCGCCGACACGAAGAAGCTGTTGGCCATGTAGCGCAGGAAGGGAACGCCGGTCAGCACGTATTTGAAATTGTCGAGGGTGGGATGTTCGGGGATCAGGTTGGCGGAGAAGGATTCGGCCGGCGTCTTGAAGGCGATCGACACCATCCACAGAAGCGGAAAGAGGATCATCAGCGCCAGGATCGCGGTCACGAGCATCCAGAGGACGCGCACGATCGTCACCTGCGAGTTGGACGGATAGGATGAAGCGCGGGCCTCAGTCATAGTTGAAGCGGCCTCCCTTGGTCATGACGAAGAAAATGGCGGTGACCAGCATCAGCACGACGACCAGCACCGAGGACATGGCGGCGGCATAACCGAAGGCGCCGAAGGAAAAGGCCTGCTGGTAGATGTAGACGATCAGCACCGAGGTGGAATTGGCCGGCCCGCCCTTGGTCATCACGTAGATGATGTCGAAGGCCTGGGCGCCGGCGACGGCCGCCACCATCGAGACCATCAGCACGAAGAAGCTCGTGGGTTTCAGGAGCGGCAGGGTGATGTGCCAGAAACAGTGGAAGGGGCTTGCGCCATCGATCTTCGCCGCCTCGTAATATTCTTTGGGAATATCCTGCAGCCCGCCGAGGAAGATCAGCATGTAGAAGCCCATCAGGAACCAGAGGCTGACGAAGACGACGGTGACGAGGGCAAATTGCGGATCGCCGAGGAAGGAAATGCCCGATATGCCGAGAAGCGGCGTCAGCTTGTTGATCACGCCGATCTTGTCGACCACCATGAACTGCCAGACGACGGCGACGACGACGAGGCTGACCATGTGCGGCGCGAAGAACATGGCCCGCATGACCGCGTTGAAACGGTTGGTCTTCTGCACGAGCAGGGCAAGGCCGAGGCCGCAGACATAGAGAAGCGGCACGAGCAGGACGGCATAGAGCGCGGTGACGCGGGCCGCCTGCCAGAAGAGCGGGTCCTTGCCCATGCGCAGGAAATTGGCAAAACCGACAAAGCGATAGCCGCCGAAGCCGTTGACCTCGAAGAGTGCCAGCACCAGCGAAAGAGCCATCGGCAGGCCGAGGAAAATCAGAAGGCCGATCGCATCCGGCAGCACGAAGAGATAACCCGCCACCCATTCGCGATGTTTGGCCGACAGGCCCTTGCGGCGAAGGGGCGTGCCCGGATCGGCCTGGCTTTGATCCGGCTTGTTCTGGTGTGGCCTCATACCCGTATCCATCTGCATCTCCCGAAAGACCGCACGCGAGGGTTCGCGTGCGGCCCGCTTCTCAGCTAGAGGATCGGCGCGCCGCTATAGGAGGCGAGGAACGCGTCGAGCTGCTGGGAAGCTGCGGTCGCCGTCTGTTGCGGATCGGCGCCGCCAAGCTGGGTCTGCTGGATGGCGTCGGAGATGATCTTGTAGACCTCCGGCGGCACCCGCGGTTCAGCCCTTGTCCCGGGGTGAATATCCTTCGCAAAGGTGCCGATATTGCCGGCAGTGAAGGCATCGCCTCCGGCCTTCAGCGCGCTGTTGCGCGGCGGCATGTCGGATTTCGCCTTGGTGCACCAGTCGGCGACGCGCTGCACGGAGCCCTTGTCCATGGAGGCGAGCGCCCAGGCGCAGAATTCGGCCGCCGCATCCGGGCTCTTGCCCTTGGCATTGGCAACGAAGGCCCAGCCGCCGCCGACGGTCACATATTTGCCGTTGGCCGGCGTCGGCAGCCTGAAGACGCCGTAGGGGAAATCCTTGGCATTGCCGGCGAGCTGCGAAATGCCCCAGATGCCGACATTCTGGATGGCGCAATAGCCGGCGGCGAGATTGGCCACCGTGTCGTTGGCGCCGTTGCCGAGCACCTGGCGAGGGGCGGCACCGCTATTGACGGCATCCTGCCAGAATTTCAGTGCCTGTACGGTTGCCGGTGAATCGAAGGCGCTCTTGCCATCCTTCGTCTGGAATTCGCCGCCGCCCTGCCAGAGGAACGGGTACCAGGTGAAATTCTGGTAATAGCCGGGCGTGGTCTCGAAGAGCACGCCGTAGCGGTTCGGCGTCGTCAGCTTCTTGGCGATTTCGAGCAGCTCGTCCCAGGTCTTGGGCACATCGTTTTCGTTAAGACCGGCCTCTTCGAATGCCTTGACCGAGTAATACATGGCCATCGGCTCGACTTCCATCGGCACGCCGTAGATCTTGCCGTCCACCATGCGGTTGGCGATGACGCTTTCGGGGAAATCCGCCTTGGTGGCGTCGTCGATATGCGGTGTCAGGTCCTGCAGCACGCCGCCATTGTAATAGCGCAGGAAATCGCCGGGCGAGATCAGGAAGATATCGGGGCCTTCATTGGAGGCGAAGGAGGTGGCAAGCTTGGGGCCGTTGATATATTCGGCGTTCGGAACGTATTCGAGCTCCACCTTCTGCTCGTGGCTGTCGTTCCAGGCGGTGATCATCTGGGTGAACCAGTCCACCTGGCTGGCGACCTGGCCGCCCGGCGCATAGAACTGCCAGAATTTCAGGGATGCGGATTGAGCGCGCACCGCCATCCGGTTGATATAGGGAAAGCCGGTCAGGCCGGCGGCAAGCCCGGCGCCGGTGAACAGCGCACCCTTGCGGATCAGCTGCCGGCGGGAAATGCTCTTTGCAGGCGTCTTGATATCGGTCATGTCTTCCTCCCGTTGATGGACCTGCAGGCCGGCTCCTCTTCCGGCAAGCAGGCGGTTTTTGTTCATGCGGTATCGAAAGGCTGAAGGCTGCAGGCGATGATTTCCGAGCGCGGCGGCCCGTCATAGCGTCCTGACATGCGCTCGAGCAGCATGGCGGTGGCGCGCTCGGCGAGCGCTGCCGGCGGGCGGCCGACGCGGGTCAGGCGCGGGCGCACATATTCGAGCTGCGTCTGGTCGCCGAAGACGGCAACGGCCATGTCCTGCGGTATCTTGATGCCTCGATCGTAGAATTCGGCAAGCGCGCCCGAGGCCATCAGGAAGTTGGCGAAGAAGACGACCGAGGGCAGGGCGCCCCTGTGGTGTTCAAGCAGCCACTCGACCGAGGCCTGGCCCGAGGGACCGAGATAGCTGCCCTCGAAGCGCAGGGCGGGATCGGGCTCGACGCCGCCATCGCGCAGGCCCTGTTCGAAGCCTGCCGCCCGCGCCATCGCTTCGGCAAAGAAGGAGGGGCCGGTGACATGGGCGATGCGCCTGTGGCCCTTGGACGCCAGATAGTGTCCCATCAGCCGGCCGCCGCCGAAATCGTCGATCTTCAGGCTGTCGACGGCCTGGTTCGGCAGGTCGCCGATGAAGACCGTCGGCAGGTCGATGCCCAAGAGGGCGTCGTGCATGCCGTGCAGGGCGAAATCGCCGACGATCAGGCCGTCGATGCGGCGGTTGCGGATCTGGCGCAGATATTCCCGCCCGTGCTCCTGCGAATGGCCGCCCGGCACGTCGGTATTGAAGATCAGCATGTCGAGGCCGGCCGCCTCCATCTCCGACTGCGCCGTCTTGACGAGCTCGGGATAGAAGGGGTTGCGGATATCGGGGATCAGCATGGCGACCAGATTGGTCTTGCCGGTGCGCAGGCTCTGGGCCTGCGGGTTCGGCACGTAGCCGAGCTCTTCGACCGCCGCGAGCACTTTTTCCCTGAGCGCCTGGGAGACGCGATCGGCATGATTGAGCACATGCGAGACTGTCGTCCGCGATACTCCTGCCCGTTCTGCGACCTTGCCTATCGTGCTCATGAATGCATCAAAACACACAAAAAATCGATTTGCAAATCGATTTGCAAAAATCAAAACAGCTTTTTGCCGTCGAGTTTTTGAACGGTTGCCCTATGATCAGCGAAGGGGCGGAAACAAAAAAACAGTCGCAATGTCGGATCGGGAAGACCAGGCCCGTCCTAGAGGCATTGCCAAAGTTCAATCCAAAGGAGGATCATCATGCCGAGCACAATCAAACTTCACCGCGTCCTTGCGACCACGCCAGACAAGGTCTATCGCGCCTTCCTGGAAGCCGATGCCGTGGCCAAATGGCTTCCGCCAAACGGTTTCACCTGCACTGTTCACCATCTGGAGCCCGTCGTCGGCGGAACGCACAGGATGTCCTTCCGCAACTTCACGACCGGCCACAGCCATTCCTTCGGCGGCGAATATCTGGAGCTCGTTCCCGGCCAGCGGATCCGCTACACCGACAAGTTCGACGATGCCAACCTGCCCGGTGAAATGGACGTGACCGTGACCCTGACGAAGGTTTCAGTCGGTACCGAACTCAACGTGGTGCAGGCCGGCATTCCGGACCTCATCCCGCCGGAAGCCTGCTATCTCGGCTGGCAGGAATCGTTGCGCAATCTCGCACGCCTGGTCGAGCCCGATATCCAGCAGTAAGCGCGAAAACCCGAGGGAAGGCCGGACCGGCGGAAATCCCGAACCCGCCGTCCGGATCGGCACAGTCGCAACAGCGTCGATCGCTATTGACGAAAAGGGGTGACGGAGCCGGTTGCGGGCTGCGCTTTCGGGGGAAGGGATTTCGAACCGCCGAGGCCCTGCGTGTCCGGCATTTTGGCAAGTTCCAGATCCTCCGGAAAGTCGTAGATCTGGGCGAGCCGCCGATCGAGCAGAGCCATCTCCGTTTCGAGAGCAGGCCGGCGGAATTCGGGCAGGACCTGCAGCCCATATTCCAGCACGGCACGCAGGCGGCGGGCGATCTGAAAGTTCTCGGCGCCGTAAAGCCTGATCTCGCTGAAGGTGAGCTTCACGAAATCCTCCCAGTCCGGGGTCCTGCAGATGACCCGCAATTCGCCGGCCGGGTTGAAGATCTCCTCCTTGCCGAGGTCGCGTTTGCCGGCGAAGCAGAGCAGGCGTTGCAGCTGATCGATCGCGAGCACGGCCGTCGTCGGATCGTTGATCGCTTTCGAAAGCGCCTTGATCGCGATGTCGACGACGATGCGGAAGGCGAATGTCGCGTCCTGTTCGAGGGTCCGCTCCGGCCCGAAGGCAATCAACGATTTCAGCTTGTCTTCGTCCGGCGACAGGATGCCATAGAGCCGGAAGAGGGGCTCGCCGGAGGCGACGAAATCGCCGATGCGCGGAACCAGCTCGATGACGGAGCGTGTTTTCTCGGCCTGTGCCAGCAGGGCTTTCTTGTTGATGGCGACGATGATGGCGGGCCGCCCCCGGTAGAGGATGATTTTGTCCGGCTCGATGCCGGGGCGCAGGTAAGTGGGGGTGGTGTCGGCCGCGGCCTTCGCCATGGCAGGGTAGACATCCTCGATCACCGCGCGGCCTTGCTCGCTCACGCGCAGGATAATGCTCACCGGCCGCAGCAGCCGTGCTGCATAGTCGATCAGATAGAGGAAGGCGGCGATGGACAGAAAACCGAGAAGGCCGGCGATCTGGACGATGGCCTGCGGGACGGCTGCTTCCAGCCGCACCAGCGCGCCGGTCGCAAAGAGCAGGGTGAATGTGAAAAGCCCGACGGTGAAGCGGATGGCGTTATCGCTCAGCAGGGTCGTCGCGATGATCCTCGGCGTCAGTTGGCCGCCTGCGATCTGGATCGCCACCAGCAGCGAGCCGAAGGTGAAGACCACGAAGGTGAGCGTCATCGTGACGATCGTTTCGAGCAGCCTCTGGGTGCCTTCCATGCCCCATGGCCATGCTTCGATCGAGACGAGCCACGGCTCCAGCAGGGAGGCGCTGCGAATTGCCAGGATATAGAGGAGCAGGGCGATGAACGGCACCAGCCACAGCGACGACTTGATGTAGCTCTTCAGGCTATACAGCCGGTTCCAGCCCATGTTCGGCCCCCTCAGTGCCCGGCCGTCGCCGGATATAGCCGGCGAGATCGACCCTGCAATTATGCACGAACCGGCTCAACAGCTACGTATATTACTGTAGGACACGCGCGCAGGACGCGCGGTCGCCGGCTCCCGACGCAATGCCGAACCTCCACTTGCCAGGCGCTCGTTGTGTCGGTCTTGATTCAACGCAATGAAGAGATCCGCCACTTCGATCATAGTTCCCGGGCTGCGACCTGCCCGGAGCCATTCCATGAAGCCGACGGGGATCTTTTCCATCTTCGAAAATCTCGATCCCGGCGATGCGCTCGGCGAGGTGCTTTTCGGGCTGATCATGGCGCTGACCTGGACGATCGGTTCGAGGCTCGTCCTGCGTGAGGAAGGACTGGTCGTGCGCGACCTCGTCGTTGCGACGATCGGATGCAATCTCGCCTGGGGAATTATAGACGCCATCCTGTTCACGCTCGGAACGACGTTTTTCAGAAGCAGACGTCTGCGCCTGTTCCGGCAGGTCAAGACGGCGAGGGACGAAGGCGCCGCACTCGCGGTACTCGCGAAGGAGTTTCCGATCGAAGGCACGCCGCTCTCCGCAAAGCCTGCCGACGCGGAAGCGCTCTATCGGTCGCTGCTGGCGCTCACAACCCGTGCCGATCCGGTGAAGGTGCCGCTGACGAGAGACGATCTGTCGGCCGCAATTGCGATCTTTATCCTGGTCTCGGCCACCGCCCTTCCTGCGGTCGTCCCGTTCTTTCTGATCGACGATGCCAACCGCGCCCTGAGAGCGAGCAACTTCCTTCTGATCGCACTGCTGTTCGTGACCGGCTATGCGTGGGCACGGTTTTCGGGCGGCCGTCCGTTTTATGCTGGCATCACCATGACCTGCCTCGGATTGTTCCTGGTTGCAATCGCGGTCGCCCTGGGCGGCTGAGGAAACGCGCCGCTTCACCGGCGGAACTGGCGCGGCACTCACGCCTGTCCGCGGGCCCTTAGACTTGCAGCGGGACTGTTCTACCATATCAAGGTATGATTTCGCCGGCGGCAATATCTGCGAATGTTGCTCCGCATTTGATCGCAGGAGAGCATTCAATGAAGCAGATTATCGTGGTGTCACTGGCCGTTGGTCTGGTTACCGGCCTCGTCGGTTACAATGCCGCCGCATCCGGGGCCGATGAGGGACGTGCGCCGGCCCTGTCGGAGCTGCCTGCCGGCTACCGCGACTGGCCGCTGATCACCGTGGCGCATGAGGAAGGCAAGCTCAACGATATCAGGGCCATCCTCGGCAATGATATCGCGATCAAAGCCTTCCGGGAGGGGGCCACCACCTATCCCGACGGCACCATCATCGGGCGCCTGGCTTGGGATTATCACCCGCTGGAAGAGAGCGAGGCAGCCTTTGGCGCCGCCCAGTCATTCGTTGCCGGGTTGCCCAAGAACGGCGTTCAGTTCATGGTCAAGGACGCGAAGAAATATGCTTCGACAGGCGGCTGGGGATATGTCGAGTTTGACGACGGCAAGCCCTCCGCAAAAGCAATGCCCGAAGCATGTTTTACCTGTCACTCGGTCGTCAAGGACCGCGACTTCGTGTTCAGCCGCTACGCATCCTGACCGGCATATCTGTCCCCGAGCCGATTATCCGCTATAAGGCTCGATGCCGGCATCGGGTGTCCGGACGGGGCTGGTCATGAAGTTTGCCGCTTGTCTTCTTGCCATATGGTCGCTCGGCAATATGGCTGCGCCACCGCTGATGGCAGCGTCCGCACCCGCGCCGGTGACGGCGCAGGGTTGCGGCGATTTCCTGGCGCAGATCAGGAGGAAGCCTGCTCATGTCGAATTCGCTGGCTGCAACTATGCCCCGGATCGGCAGGGCAAACCGCTTGAGGCGACATACCGCGTCTCCGGCCGGTTTGCGGCTGCAACCGAGGCCTATCTCATCAAGGCCGTGGGTTTGAACCGGCTCAAGCGCTCCTGCTGCCTGTGGGATTCTCCCGCCAGCCAGTATCGTGATTCAATCGGCCGCGACTTCCTGATCTCCATGGTTTCGGAGGAAACCATGGTGTCCAGCCGCAGCGGGTGGCCGCAGATCGTCGTCTTCGAGATCACGGTCGAGACGTTTACCGAGGATATGTGACGAGGCGGATCTCAATCCGCAGAGCCGAGCCGCCGGGCCTTCATTCGATCTGCTCGTCCAGCTGTTTCGCCACGCTTTCATAGTGGCGGGACGAGGCGGCGTTGCCCTGTCTGGCGTAGAGGCCGGCAACGTCACGGGCGGCCTTTGCGGCTGCGCGGAACGCGTCGAGCCTGACCTGAGGGTCCAGTTCCGCATCGCCCCCGATATCGCCACCCCTAAACTTGCCGACGCGGTAGCCTTCGTCGTCGATCACGCCGATGACGGGCAGGCCGGCCTGCATATCCCCATAAAAGGCAGGCCCGGCGCGATCGCCATCGCGGCGGCGCAGCATCCCGGGTCCTGAAGCCTTGTTATCAGGGCATGCGCCGGTCCAGTATGTCGGACCTGCAGTCAGGGACACGGGGGAGACGAATTCGCAATGGCTGGCCGGATCACTGGACCACGCCAGGCCGCCAGCCGAGTCCTGCGCCTGCAGAGGGGATGTGCACCACAGGGATGCGACGGCCGTCAGGGCGGGTGCAATCTTCAGTGACTTTCGCTGCTGCAACTTTCTTGTCTCCCTTGCCCGATCCGGGCCTGACCTTCTAGCGGGAGATTGTGACGGGCGACAGCCTGATGTCGCGGATTTCCAGAGCCGGACGGCACATGGTTTCGAAAAAATCCGGCATTCGATCGGGTGTTGCGCGGCATCCTGCCATACCGATTTCTATCAGCACGTTCCGTGATATAATTTCAGCCTGATACGGCATCATCAGCCGTGGCGTTGCGTGCACGGAGACCTGTGCGATGAGCGAAGTGGACGTTCTCTTTTCGGCCCTGAGACAGGCGGCCGATCCGCAGGCGGTCGAGTGCATCGAGAATATCGTCCGGCACGGCGCCGATCGCGACCTCAACCGCATGAATGCGCTGGCCTTCGCCAAGGCACACGATCTCGATGAAGAGAGGTCGATCGCGGCCTTTCTGCACGCAGCCCGCATCGGCGCCTTCGAGATGACCTGGAATGTACTCTGCCCGGGATGCGGCGGCGTGCTCGATACCGGCGCCACCCTGAAAGCCGTCGACCGGGAGGCCTATCATTGCGCGCTGTGTGCGGCCGGATACGAGCCGACGCTCGACGAGATGGTCGAGGTCACCTTCACCGTCAGCCCGCGCGTGCGCCGGATTGCCGGCCACGACCCGGACCGGTTGCCGCCCTTCGAATATTACCGGCAGATCTTCTTCTCCTCCGGCGTCGACCTGCCTGACGATCTCGAGGAAAGGTTTGCACGCATCTTGCTTGAAATGATCGAGCTCGATCCCGGCGAGAAGGCCTTCGTCTCGCTGCAGCTGCCGGCGGAATTCATCATCATCTTCGATGCGGTGACGCATTCGGCGCAGTTCATCGATGTGAAGGGCGAGCCGACCAGCGAACGCCAGAACCTCTCGATGGTCCTCAGCCACGGCCATGCACAGCAGGATACGCTCGTCATGCATCCCGGCGTGCTGCGCCTGACGCTGGAAAATCACACCGATCGCCGCGTGCTGCCGAATGTCTGCATCGCGGCAGACGAGATGCACGACATTCTCGGCCGCAGGCGGCCCTTCCTGACGGCCAAGCGCCTGCTGACCAACCAGAGTTTTCGCGACATCTATCGCACCGACACGCTCGATGTGGACCAGCGCCTGAAGATCACCAGCCTGACCTTCCTTTTCACCGACTTGCGTGGCTCGACGGCGCTTTACGAGCGCGTCGGCGATCTCGCCGCTTTCGACCTGGTGCGCACGCATTTCCGGGTCCTGCACGAGATCGTCGCCACGGAAGCCGGGGCGGTGGTCAAGACCATCGGCGATGCCGTGATGGCGACATTCCCGAGCCCGGACCGCGCGGTGGCGGCAGCGCTCAGGATGCGCGAGGCAATGATGCGGCTGAATGCCGAGCGCGGCAGCGAGGACCTGCTCCTGAAGATCGGCATCCACGAGGGACCATGCCTTGCCGTCAGCATGAACGACCGGCAGGACTATTTCGGCCAGACCGTCAACATCGCCTCGCGCGTGCAGGGCCTTGCCGAACCGCAGGTGATCCTGACGACGGAGGCGGTGGTCGGCAACGAGCAGGTCTCGGAAATGCTGCGCGACAGCGGCATCACCTCTGCCTCCCGCATGGAGGAGCTGCAGGGCATCGCGCGCGAGGTGAGGATATTCGCGCTGTCGTGAGGATCGGCCGTCGGCGTCTTCGATGTGGCGGCTTAAAGGCCCGCTCCGCGCCAGAGATCGACGATGCCGAGCGCCCAGTGCGTGTCGGAGCTACGGTTGTCTCAGCCAATTGCTCGCCCACAATACAGCACTAGCCGCCGCTCTCCCCAACAAGCTCCCACAGATCCACCTTCTCAGCGCGGCCCTTCACCTGCACCAGCCCCAGCGGGCGAAAGCCGAACCGGCTTCCGACCGCGTCGTGGATCGCTGCGCTCACCAGGATCGAGGTGCCGAATTCCTTGTTCAGGCCTTCCAGGCGCGAGGCGACGTTGATCGTGTCGCCCATGGCCGTGTATTGCTGGCGCGAGGCGGCGCCGAAGCTGCCGACGACGGCGGGGCCGGTGTGGAGGCCGAAGCGGGTGATGAGTTCGGGGCGGCCGTTTCTGGCGTTCTCGTCGTTCAGGCCATCGATCGCCGCCCGCATGGCGAGCGCGCAGCGGCAGCCGTGTTCGGCATGCGCGGGATCTTCGACAGGCGCATTCCACATGACGAAGATGGAGTCGCCGAGATATTGCACCACCGTGCCGCCATGGCGCTCGGCGATGGTGTTCAGAAGCTCGAAATAGGCCGACAGCGTATCGACCACGTCTTCGGGCGAGTGCTGCTCCGATATGGCGGTGAAATCCCTGATATCGGTGAAGAGCACGGTCACATCCTGGCGCGTGGCCTTGACGACGGCCCGGCCGCCGGGGCTTACGATGCGCCGGACCACCTCGCGCGGCACATAGAGGGCAAACTGGCTGATGGCGTGGCGGCTGGCGGCAAGGGCTGTCGCCAGCGTGTTGATCTCGGTAATCAAGGAGTGCGAGACGGCTTTCTCGCCGACATCGAGATCACCGATCCTGCGGGCCTCGTCGGCCAGCCGATAGAGGGAGCGGCTGACCATGCGCGACAACAGCACCGAAGCTGCGACACCAGCAAGCACCAAGCCCGCGGCGATCAGCAGATTGTGCAGGAGCAGCCGGTTGGCCTCGGCCACCAGATCCTCCATCGGCACGATGATCACCGCCGTGCTGCCCTTGAACAGGCCGGAGACGCTGACGGGGGCGATCTGCACGAGATGGCTTTCGCCGTCGAGCTCGATGCGTGCCAGGCCGCCATTGGCAAAGGCCGGATCGCGCCTCAGCCTCGCCACGGTCTCGATGCTCGTCTCGAAGCCGTTGGCCGTGGCGTCGAGCGTGCCTGCCGTTCGCGACCAGATGGCGATGATCCTGCTCATGATATCGGGGTTGGAATGGGCGATGAGATCATCGCCGGCATCGATGATATAGGCGCGCGCGCGCGCGGCGAGATCCCGCGCGCGTCCAGCAGCCGGCTGATGGTCTCCAGGTGGATGTTGATGCCGACCACCACCTTGGCATCGCCGCGCATGGGCGCTGCGATCGTCAGCGTCGGGACACCCAGTGTTCCCGCAACATAGGGCCCGACGGAGACCGGCATGCCATCCTGGACGACGGATTGATACCAGGGGCGCTGGCGCGGATCGAAGGAGGCGTAGTCCACCTTCCGCTCGCCGATAGGCCTTGTCTCGCCATCGAGAAACTGCAGCGTCGAGACGACGTCGGCGCTTTGCCGCCCGGCGATGGTGCGGATCGCGAAAGCCGTCCCGTCGGGGGCTGCAAGCGTGCGGCGGGTATCCTGCCTTTCGGTATTGATGACCTGCAGGTAGGAGCCGTCAGGATAGCCGGTATAGACGCTGGTCGCATTGGGGACGTTGCGCAGAACCTCCAGAAAGAAGTCCTGCTTTGCCTTGATATCCTGAGGCGGCGGGGAGGCGAGCTGGGGCAGGGTGGAGGCGAGCGCCGCCGCTTCCATGCCGCCCTCCAGCGTATTGCGGTATCCCTCGATCAGCCGCAGGCTCATGCCGCGCATCTGCTGCACGCCGGCGCTGACGGCGGCCTCGCTTCCGCGGCTGAAGGCCAGCCAGATGATCGGCATCGACGTGCAGAGCAGCGATGCGACGACCAGGACGCCGAGATGCAGCCTTAAGGGTTTGGACCAGCCCACGGAACTTCCCTCAAAATGCGGGCCTCAAAATGCGAGGACTCGAAATGCGGGGCCGCCACATGCCGGGCCTCGACATGCGGGCGCACTCGACCATGCGGAATGAGCGTACCCAACTGCCGCAGCTAACCGCTTTTTGACGGGTTACACAAGGCACCGATAGGAGTACTCCTCTTGGTTGCACCCGATCGGGGTGCGGGCTGGCGCTGACGCCTCGCCTTCATGCCATCAGGCGATCCCTCCGGCGATCGTCCAGCAAGAGCAAGAAGGGCGCGCGCGACCTCAGTTACCCGGCGCGCCCGAGGGCTTCCTCTTCCGGTCCTTCGCGGTCGCGGCGGTACAGGATGCGGAGAAGAACAGCCGTCACGGGGAGGCGCTGCAGGCGGTATCGCGCGGCGGGCGCAGGGCGGCGATCGGATGACGGCGCGCGGGGATCAGCGAAAAATGGCGCGTGCCGAATGGGATATTGCCCGGTCGGCCGTGTCACACACTTTTCACGCGACTTCGGCCTTTATTCATGGTTGTTTCGCGCGCTAAACGCGTTTTTGGCGGACTGAGCAGGTATAGAGGCTCGCGAACGTATGGCGTGGCGGGCCCTATAACTGGCTTCAAATTCACAGCAGATTTCAGCCTTTCCCTGTCTCATTTTCTCGCGATACCACGGTCCCGCCCGGCGGCCGCGCGCCTCCGATCATGACCCTCACTTGCGATGCTGGATGGCTGCGCGATACAGGCGGCGGACGGGCCGGAGCATGGCTCAAGGCCTGCCGATACGATAATGGCCGCTTCAGGCGGAAGCGGCCATTGATCATTCGCCCGCGCTCTGCACGGCGCAGGCATCAACAATTGAAGGGCTTCCACTCGATACTCGGCAAGCCCCCCGCATCGGTTTCGGTCCAAGTAATCCTACTACCGCCGCCTAGCTACTTTCGTCGAGGTTCGGACGATTCGCAATTCATCCAAAAGGGTTAGGCCGAAACTGGCCCGCGCATGCCCGCCGGCCGCCCCTCATCATTCCGTTGCAGGGGGTAGATGAAGCGGCTCTTCTGGCTGCGAGCCGGCGCCTTCTGCCCGCCGATTACGGCCCGTAACGACCGTGCCGCCGGCGCCCGCCGGATGTCCGCAATGCTCGATCGCAACGTAAATGAGGCCCCGCATTTACCGTTACGTACTTCCCACGGCATGCGACCGCGCTATCGTCCGGGCGAACGCCGATGGAGAAGACCGATGAACGAAGGACCGGTCGACTGGGGTAGCGCTATCCTGATCGGCGGCATGGCCGGGTGGATGGCAAACAAGTTCATGCATGCGCATGCCCATCTGATTGTCGATGTCGTGGCGGGCGTTGCCGGCGCCGTCCTGCTCAATGCGATGTTCGAGGGGCTCGGCTTTCATTATGGCGGCTGGGTGGAATTCCTGGCGCTCGGTTTCGTCGGGGCGTGCCTGCTGCTGGCGCCGGTGCGGTGGATGCGCGTGCGCCTGCGCAAGCCGCGCCCGCCGAACGACTGGTGAGCGCCATGGCCAAGGATGGTGGAGGCGATGATCTCAGTCCCGGTCCGTGGAACGTATGCGTGCTCGTTCGCAGTGCCGAGCACGACGGCTTCGAGTTCGTGAGTTCGGCAAGGCAGGCGCTGGCCCGCCTGGCAGACAGGTGGCCGGTGCGCGAAGCGGCCTATCGCCATGCCGTCGCCACTTGCGGCGATGTCTTGAAAAGCTGGTCGCCCAGCTACCTGGCGAGGATCGCTTTCGAGGACGCTGTCCGGGAAGCCGGTTTGTCCTGGTAAAAATGCCGTCTGGTATCGTCAACGGAGTGAGGGATGAGTGGCATCGATATCTTCGCCTGGATCGTGCTGATCGTGCTGATCGCCAGCACGGTCTTCGTCGTCGTCTTTCTGGCGATGCTTCCCGGCATGATCGCCAGGCGCCGCGACCATCCCTGGAAGGAGGCGGTCACCGTCGGCGGCTGGGTGACGCTCTTTCTCGGCTTTGCGCTCTGGCCGCTCGTTCTCATCTGGGCCTATGTCGATATTCCCCGCAAGGCGGCGCCGGAGCGGGCGCCATGATCGTCGTCCTGCTCAACACCTATCTCGTGATCCTCTTCCTGCTGGTGAAGCTGAATATCATCAGCTTCAACCTGTTCTGGAAGATCTCGCCCATCCTCGTCTTCCTGTTTCTGCTCGTCGGCCTGTTCATTCCCATGGGCTGGGGCGCGCCGCAGGGCAATGCGCTCGTGGTGCGCAATTCGGTGGCGATCGTGCCCAATGTCGCGGGTGAGGTGACCGATGTGCCGGTCAAGGCGAACGTGGCCCTGAAGGCCGGCGACACCCTGTTCAGGATCGATCCGCAGCCCTATCAGGCCAAGCTCGATGCACTGAAGGCGCAGCTCGGCCTCAACCGGCAGCGGCTGGAAGAAACCACGCGGCTGCAGACGACGGGCGCGGGGCGCGCCTATGATGTCGAGCAGCGGCAGGCGGAGGTGGAGCAGCTGACCGCCGAAATCGCCGGCGCCCAATGGGATCTCGACAAGACGGTGGTGCGCGCGCCGGCCGATGGCTATGTCACCAATCTGGCGCTGCGCTCGGGAGCGCGCGTCTCCAGCCTGCCGCTTGCGCCCGTCATGGCCTTCATCGATACGTCGGATACGCTTATCGGGGTGGAGATCGCCCAGATCAACGCGCGCTATATCGAGCCGGGCCAGGCCGTGGAAATCACCTTCAAGTTCGCGCCCGGCCGCATCTTCACCGGCAAGGTGGAAACGGTCATCCAGGCCGTCGCCAGCGGCCAGACCCAGACATCCGGCAGCGCCATCGCCCCATCGGCGATCCTGACCGCGCCGCTCGTCGTGCGCGTGCGCCTCGACGACCAGGCCTTCGCCGCCAGCCTGCCGGCCGGCGCCACCGGCACGGCGGCAATCTTCACCGACCATGTGAAGGCGACCCACATCATCCGCCGCGTGGTGCTGCGGCAGGTGGCGATCATGAATTACATCAATCCACTTTGAGGGCCTCTCCGAGGGGCGGGTGCACCTGAACGGCAGGGCCGGCGGCCGAAAAGCCGCCGGCGGCACCCGATAATTCTCCTGTGGTTGTTCCTGTCAGTTACTCGCGCCAGGCGGGCGGCAATGCTAGAAATCGGCCGCTAACTGGGGTTATCTAATGAAAAAACTCATTCTCGCCGTGGCTCTTGCCGCGACACTCGCCGCTTGCGCGAAAAGACCTGACGCCATCGTCCAGGCCGACATCCCGATGCAGGCCTATACCAATCTCGGCTGCCCGCAGATCGCCCAGCTCCACACGACGGAAAAGAAGAAGCTCGACGACCTGTCGAAGCAGCAGATCTCGGCGGCCAATGGCGATGCTTTCGGGGTGTTTCTGGTGGGTGTGCCGATCGGGAGTGTGGCCGGCGGGGACAAGGAAGGCGAGGTCGCGGTGTCGAAGGGCAAGGTTTCGGCGATGGAGAGTGCGGCGCTTTCGAAGGGGTGCAAGTTGTAGGCGAGGGTGAGGAGAGGGTCTGACACCCATCCGTTGATAATGGGTGATGGTTCAGGTGAGGCCGAAATCGGACGTCAGCGTGAGGCAAGCTTGAGATTCCAACTTTTATCGGGCAAGCTAAGGTCAAAGCGCATAATGCGCTTCTGAGGGGGCAATGGACGTTTTTCTGTACAACGGCGAAATCAGCCGCCGCGCCGATTTGCGGTTCATCAACATGGTCGCGGAAACAAAGAAGTCCGACGAATGTATGGTGGTGATGGTGACAGGCGGGGGCGACCCAGACGCCGCATATAAAATGGCTCGCTATCTACAGCATAGGTATGACCGATTTTCAGTTTTGATCTCTGGTCTTTGTAAGAGTGCTGGTACGTTGTTTGCGATTGGAGCGCACGACGTGATTTTCGCGCCGTACGGCGAGCTTGGTCCGCTGGACATACAATTGACCAAAACAGACCAGTTGGCAGGAATGGAATCCGGCCTGAACATCAGTGAGGCGTTCTCCGCCCTTGAAACCCGCGCTCGCGATACTTTTATCAGTTCTACGCTTGAGATAATCAGCTCAAGCGGCGGTGTTGTTTCATTCCAGACTGCCTCGCATGCCGCAACGGAAATCGTGGGCGCTTTGTATGGTCCAGTTTTTGCTCGGATCGATCCCGAAGAAGTCGGCTCGCGATCAAGAGCGATGCGTATCGGGGAAGACTACGGAAAACGGCTGAACCTCAAGTGGAACAACATGAGGCCGGACGCGTTGGATCTGCTCTCGCAAACGTATTCAAGTCACGCCTTTGTTATCGATTCGTTAGAGGCTCAATCGCTATTCAATAGGGTAAGAATGGCCGAAGATGCTGAGATGAATCTTGTGAAGGAGCTTGGCGATTTAGCGAGGCACCCGCAAAGGAATTTGACTCTTCGGAAGCTTGAGACTATTGGCGCCGCAACCAACGAAGGTGACACCGATGACGAAACAGCAGAAGAACAGCAGCAAGAAGCAGGATCAGCAGTCGATGGACTCGATCTTGAAGCAGCAGTCGAAGCTGAACGTGCTGCGTCCGGCGGAGACAAAAAGCCGAACGGAGCAGTCGCTTCGAAATAATCGTCGAAAGGCCGCCTCGACAGAGGCTTACGCCGCACAATGACAGAAACCCCGCTTCGGCGGGGTTTTTCTTTGCTAATTTTCACCTAGAGCGTGTCACCACCCCATCACATTTACCGACGACGGCACTGTGGCGAGTGCGGAAGATCTGCTCCTCGCCAAGCATTCTGCATTTCCTATCCCAAGCGACCGAAAGCGATGCAGATGGTGCCCTTGCCGCTCTGCAAAGATAGACATAAGGCGACGTATGCGTGCTAGGTGGAGAGTATGGAGCGAATTTACGGACGTGACCACGTGCTGCGTCAAAAGCTCCGCTACAAGCGTCTTCGTTAATCTGTTGACGGGCTACGGTTTGGAACCTTGAGTAGGTGTAAGTGCCATCGCGGGCACTGTTACCACTGTCGGTAAACTCGCTCCTGAAAAGATTTGATTCCTCGCTTGCGAAACCTGAGATTTTAGCAATTCAGAACCGGCACCAAGTGGAAGGGTCAACGCGATTTGATCCGCACGTTCGAGGTGTTGACGGGCTATATCAAAGGAGTTTGTGCTCGCTTCTGACATGGCCCAATTGATCTCAGTCAGCGCATTAGTCGATGCTTCGGTGAAGTTATCGAAGCCTTTGTACTTGGCGAAAATGTCGAGAGCTTTTTGATACGTGGCCCTTCCGTCGCCGACTCTTCCAGTCAGGAACATCAAATTAGCCAGATTTCGCAACGAACCGACTTCGTCATCCAAGCCGTTTGCGGCTTCCAACGCCTTCGCAAGCAATTTCATCGCAAGGTCGTAATAACGAGAATTTGTTAAAGCTGTTGCTACCGCAAAATAGTCGGTAGGCGAAATGCGATATGCGGGCAATCTGCTTATTGTATCTTCAGCCTGCTTTGATAGCAGATTGTTTTCCTGAGCAATGAAGCCAGACACTAGTCCAAAAGCCAGTGGATCGTCCTTGTATTTCTTAAAGGCCTCCAGATTTTCCTTAGGTAATGCCACAAGGCGCTGGAGCATTCCTCTTAACTCTGTCCTTAGATTCTGAATATCTTGCTCTGTTGTGTGTTTGTATGAAACATAAGTTGTTCCGAATGAAAACAATAATGCCGCAATCGAAATAAAGGTCGGTACGTGTTTATACCAAGTTTGTTCGTTTTTCTGCAGAGATTGATCTAGATTATCTAGTCGTTTCGATAGATCATCAACTTTTGATGAAAGTATCTCTAAATTTTCCGTTTCCATCGTTGCGCCCTCTCACATCGTGCAAAGACGTTATCTTTCGTCCTCTGCAACTTTAACGATGTCAGATATGCGATATCCCGTCTGCTACCCAATTGGGGTGAGTCCGCACCTCACTAGGCTCACCTCTGTGATTTGAACGCGGAACGATCTGTTGAAGCAACGTGCACCGATTCGCAGATGTTGGAGGCATCAAGACCTCCAAGCGGCTTGCAAGTCTGTACCCGTCTAACGCGCGACAGATTTGCTGCGCGTCTCCCCTCACAACCGCGCCACCCGCCGCAAATGCTCCGCGGTCGTCGTCGCAAACCCAAAAAACTCCAGATAGGCCGGTATCTGCTCAAACAGCATATCCGTCCCCACCTGATACCGGCATCCTCGCTCCCGCGCCGCCGCCAGAAACGGCGTAATCTCCTCCTTCATCACCACTTCACCCACGAAAGTCCCGGCCGAGAGCCTGCTCACATCCAGCGGCAGCGGATCATCCTTGCGCATGCCGAGCGGTGTGGCGTTGATGACGATGTCGAATCCTTGGGGGTCGCTGGAGCCTGTCGTGACCCTTGTTGCGGGATACCAGGTGTTGAGGCGGGTCTTCAAGCCTTCCAGCGCCGCCTTGTTGTCGTCGTGGAGGGCGAGGTGGCCGATTTGGGCGGAGGCGAGGGAGGCGGCGATGGCCGAGCCGACGCCGCCGGCGCCGATGAGGAGGGCTTTGGCGCCTGATATCGTCTGGCCCTTGCGCTTGAGGCCCCGCACGAAACCTTCGCCGTCGAACATGTCGCCGATCAGTTTTCCGTCGGGGCCGAGCTTGATGGCGTTGCAGGAGCCGGCGACGCGGGCGTTGGTGGAGATTTCGTCGAGCAGATCCATGGTCGGGATCTTGTGCGGCATGGTGATGAGGGCGCCGTGGATGTTGGAGAGGCGGAAGACGAGTTTCAGGAAGGCGGGGTAGTCTTCCGGCCGGCAGCCCATGGGCACGACGACGGCGTCGATGCCCTGTTCCTCGAAATAGGGATTGTAGATCAGCGGCGCCTTGAAGCTTTCCGTCGGATAGCCGAGATGGGCGATCAGCCGTGTGGTGCCGCTAATCATGGGATTTGCCTTTTAGGAATATAGTCCTTCCGGTGTTGGCGGAGGCCTTGATCGCCTCGATGACCTCGAGCGTGGCGAGGCCTTCCCGGCCGCTGACGAGGGGGGTGGCCGTACCTTCGATGACATCGCAGAAATGCCGGAGCTGCAGGGTGAGCGGGTCGGCCGGGGTGACGGGCAGGCGCTCTTGCGTCAGCTTCTCGCGCCAGTCGGGGCGGCCTTCATTGCTCCAGAGGGTGAGATCGGGGATCGTGAGCGCGCCCTCAGTGCCGCCGATCTGGTAGCAGGACTGGTTTTCCCTGGGGAAGCCGGGGTTTTCGCCCGAGCTCCGCTCCCAGCTCCAGGGCGAGGGCACGGCGTCGGTGGCGCTCAGTGTGGCGAGCGCGCCGTTTGTAAAACGCAGGAGCACGGTTGCGGTATCCTCGACCGCATGGCCGCGCGCGGCATTGCTTTCCATCGCATGCACGCTTTCGACTTCGCCGATGAGATGGCGGAAGAGATCGACATCGTGGATGAGGTTGATGAAGATCGGGCCGGCGCCGGGTTCGCGGCGCCATTTGACCTCGAAATAGTCATCGGGCTTGGCGACCCAGAAGCTGCCGTTGATGGAGCGGATGCGGCCGAGCCGGCCGCTTTCCATCAGGCGCTTGGCTTCCCGGATGATCGGGTTGTGGCGGCGGTGGTGGCCGACGAGGATTGGCACGCCGGCTTCTTCCGCGCGGCCGACAAGGCCGGCTGCAGCCGCCGCATCGTCGGCAACAGGCTTTTCGATGAGGACGGGGATGCCGGCTGCCACCACATCGTCGGCATTTGCCACATGCAGCTGGTTGGGGGTTGCGACAATGACGCCATCGGGGCGGTTTTCAGCGAGCGCCTCGGCAAGGCTTGCAAACCAGGGCAGGCCGTTTGCGCGGGCTTCGTCACGCGCGGCGGGCGAGGGGTCGATGATGGCGGCAAGGGTGGTGCGCGGCTCGGCCAGCACGCCTTCGATATGGCGCTTGCCGATCAGCCCGGCGCCCATGACGGCGATAGCAAGGGGGCGTTTTGACATGGAGCTTCTCCCGGTCTTCGCGCAGAGCTAGTTGCGCAGGATTTCGCCGAGGAATTTGCGGGTGCGCTCGTGGCGCGGATTGGTGAAGAATTCGGCCGGAGGCGCCTCTTCCACGATCGCGCCGCTTGCCATGAAGATCACCCGGTTGGCGACCTGGCGGGCAAAGCCCATTTCATGGGTCACGCAGATCATCGTCATGCCTTCCTCGGCAAGGCTGATCATCGTATCCAGCACTTCCTTGACCATCTCGGGGTCGAGTGCTGAGGTCGGCTCGTCGAAGAGCATCACCTTGGGGCGCATGCAGAGCGCGCGCGCGATCGCCACGCGCTGCTGCTGGCCGCCCGACAGCTGCACCGGATATTTCTCCGCCTGTTCGGAGATTTTGACGCGGGCAAGCAGGGTCCGCGCCCGCTCTTCGGCTTCGGCCCTGGCGACGCCGAGTGCGCGCATCGGCGCCAGCATGCAGTTCTGCAGCACGGTCAGGTGCGGGAAGAGGTTGAACTGCTGGAAGACCATGCCGACCTCGCGCCTGATCGCGTCGATCGCCTTGGCCTGGTTGCCGAGCAGGATGCCGCCGACGCGGATCTCGCCCTTCTCGTAGGTCTCGAGATGGTTGATGCAGCGGATCAGCGTCGATTTTCCGCTTCCCGAGGGGCCGCAGAGCACGATGCGCTCGCCCTTGTGCACATCGATATTGATATCGTGCAGGGCCTGGAAGGCGCCGTACCATTTCTCCACATGGCTCATGGTGATCATGGTTTCGCCAATCGTGACCTGATTGGGAGATGGAGCGGGAGCTGATGTCATGGTCTCTGGTCCAATTCGTGAGGGCGCAGCATCAGCGCGCGTGGGCCGCGTTGAAGCGCCGCTCCAGGCGGGCGCCGAGGATGGTCAGCGGGCAGCACATCAGGAAATAGAGGATGCCGACGATGCCGAAGACGGTGAGCGGCTCGAAGATCTGGTTGGAGATGATGTTGCCGGCCCGCGTCAGCTCCGTGAAGCCGACGATCGAGGCAAGCGACGTGCCCTTGATGAGCTGCACCAGGAAGCCGATCGTGGCCGGAAGCGAAATGCGCAGCGCCTGCGGCAGGATGATATCCTTCATGCGCGAGACATATTTGAGGCTCAGCGCCTTGGCCGCCTCCGTCTGGCCGCGCGGCACGGCCTCGATCGCGCCGCGCCAGATCTCGCCGAGATAGGCGCTGGCATGGAGCGTGAGGCCGATCGCCACCGCCTCCCAGGCATCGAGCTTGAAGCCGATGAGGGCGAGCCCGTAATAGGTGACGAAGAGCTGCATCAACAGCGGCGTGCCCTGGAAGACGGCGATATAGGCCGAAGTCAGCCGCTCGAGCCACGGCATGCCCGAGGTGCGGGCGAGCGCCACGGCAAGGCCGGCGAGGCAGCCGCAGACGAAGCCGACGGCGGAGAGAAGAACGGTCCATTTCAGGCCGATCAGAAGGAAGATGAATTCTTCGCTGCCCATGGTGCCCTCACTTGACCGGATAGGTGAAATAACGGGCCGAGAAGAGCGCGAAGAGGCGCATCATCAGCCAGGAAATCACGAGGTAGAACACGGTGATGGTGAAATAGACCTCGAAGCTGCGGAAACTGTCGGATTCGATGCGCTGCGCCACCGAGGTCAGCTCGTAGGCGGAGATCGCCGAGCAGATGCTGGTGGACAGGGTGAGCAGCACGAACTGGCTGGTCAGCGACGGGTAGATCGCCCTCAGCGCCGGCTTCAGGATGATCAGCCGGAACACCTGCACCTTGTGCAGGCCGAGCGCCAGGCCCGCCTCCATCTGCCCCTTGGGAATGGATTGCACGCCGCCCCTGATGATCTCGATCGCATAGGCGCCGCCATTGATGCCGAGCGCGATGATTGCCGTCGGCGTCGGGGCGAGCCTGATGCCGATCAGCGGCAGGGCGAAGAAGAGAAAGAAGATCTGCACCAGGAAGGGCGTGTTGCGGATGAGCTCGACAAAGCCGATCACCAGCCAGCGCAGCGCCTTGATGTGCGAATCCCGCAGCGCCACGCCGCCGATGCCGATGATGACGGCAAGCACCATGCCGCAGAGCGCCAGCAGGAACGTGCCGAGACAGCCGAGAAGCAGGCTCGGCAGGCCATCGATGACGGGCGTGAAATCCAGTTGATAGTTCATGCTGCTTTCGCCGCTCCCACCATTCCGGCCATCGCCTCGATGGCGAGCTCATAGCCGCGGGCGCCGAAGCCGATCATGATGGCGGTGGCGACACGCGAGATCAGGGATTTATGGTAGATCTCCTCGCGGGCATGGACATTGGAAATATGCAGCTCGATCTTCGGCGCATCGAAGGTTTTGAGCGCATCGAGAAGTGCCACCGAGGTGAAGGTATAGGCGGCGGGATTGATGATGATGCCGCAGGCCTCCTTGCGGGCCTGATGCACGCTTTCCACCAGCTCACCCTCGAAATTGGTCTGGCGGAAATCGATCTCGAAACCGAGGCTTTTCGCCTTCGCCAGGCATTTCTCCCTGATATCGGCAAGGGTGGTGGAGCCGTAGATGGCTGGCTCGCGCTCGCCGAGCAGGTTGAGGTTCGGTCCGTTGAGGACGAAGATGGTTCTGGTCATGTCGCGCACCTCGAACGGGGCAAAGCTGGTTGCTTGGTCTTGGGCATAGGGGTGGCGTGGACGGGCATCGAAATGCCCGCCCTGGTGTTCGGATTGCAGGAAGCTGTGGCTCAGCCGGCCGTGAACGAAATGCCTTCGAGGCTCTTCGGGAATTCCGGAACCGGCACCTTCATCCACTTGTCGTAGATCACCTTCAGCTCGCCATTGGCCTTGATCTTGTCGATGAAGGCATTGATCGAGGCGTTGAGTTCCTTTTCGCCCAGACGGGTGCAGGCGCCGTTATAGAGCTTCTGGAATTCCAGCTTGTTTTCGAATTCGCCGGGGCGGGCCTTTTCCACGCGGTCCATGTAGAAGATGTTGCCGCCGAGCGCATCGACCTGGCCGGAAACAAGCGCCTGGACGCTCGCCGCATCGCCGTCGAAGCGGCGGATGGTGGCGGTCGGCGGCGCATTCTTGGTGACCTGCGTGTCCTGTGCGGCACCCTTGGCGACGGAAATGGTCAGGTTCGCCATATCGTCATTGGTCTTGATCGACTTGTTCTTGGGGCCGATGAGGACGATGGCATTGGCATTGTAAGGCTGGCTGAACTGCACCGCCTTGGCGCGATCCGGCAGCATGGCCATGGTGGCGAAGAGCACGTCGACGCGGCCCGATGTCAGCGCCGGAATGCGGTTGTTGACTTCGAGCGGCACGAACTCGACTTCGACGCCGAGTTCCTTGGCATAGGCTGCAGCCATATCGGCATCAAAGCCATCCTGCTTGCCGGCGCTGGTGACGAAACCCCATGGCGGGTTGTCGCCCTGGATGCCGACGATCAGCTTGCCGCGGGCCTTGATTTCATCGGGGGTGACGGCAGCGGCCGGGTTTGCAAGACCTATGGCGGCCACGAGAGCGGCGGCACCCAGCATGGCGCCACGCCGCGTCAACAACGACTTCAGCATTGGAATCCTCCTCCTTTTTGGCGGCCGCCAGACGATGTCATGGGCGGCCTCACAGTCATCCTCTCCCGACTGTTCGCATCATGTTTGCCAGAGGCGCGCTCATAAATCAACATAGTTTTTGAAAATCATATGAGACTTTTGATTTGATCAATTGAATTGAAATCCTCACGACATTCGCCATAATGCCCTCAGGAGGGTCGATGGCTTTGTCCATCGTGGCCCGAACGAGGAGGATGCTTGGTATGAAGACCTCGATTGCGACGGTGACGCTGTCAGGCGAATTGCCGGAAAAACTCGAAGCGATCGCGCGCGCCGGCTTCGACGGCGTGGAGATTTTCGAAAACGACTTCCTGGCCTTCGACGGCAGCCCTGCCGATGTCGGCCGCATGGCGCGCGATCTCGGCCTCACGATCACGCTTTTCCAGCCCTTCCGCGATTTCGAGGGCATGCCGGAGAGTTTGCGCAGCCGCACCTTCGACCGGGCCGAGCGCAAGTTCGACATCATGCAGGAGCTCGGCACGGACATGGTGCTCGTCTGCTCCAATGTCTCGCAGGCGGCGCTTGGCGGCATCGACCGGGCGGCGGCCGATTTTCGAGAACTCGGGGAGCGGGCGGCAAAGCGCGGGCTGAAAGTGGGATACGAGGCGCTTGCCTGGGGCCGCTTCGTCAACGACCATCGCGATGCCTGGGAGATCGTGCGCCGCGCCGATCATGAGAATGTCGGGCTGATCCTCGACAGTTTCCACTCGCTGTCGCGCAAGATCGACATCAATTCCATCCGCTCGATCCCGAAAGAGAAGATCTTCATCGTCCAGCTTGCCGATGCGCCGCTGATCGACATGGACCTGCTCTACTGGTCGCGGCACTTCCGCAACATGCCGGGCGAGGGCGATCTTCCCGTCACCGAGTTTACCGAGGCCGTGGCCTCGACAGGCTATGACGGTTTCTTCTCGCTGGAGATCTTCAACGACCAGTTCCGCGGCGGCTCGACACGGGCGATCGCCGCCGATGGCCACCGCTCGCTGATCTATCTGGCCGATCAGATCCGCCGCAAGGTAGAGACATCAGTCGGCATCGACATGCCCGCGCGCGCCACCGTCAAGGGCGTCGGCTTCATCGAATTCGCCACCGATGACGAGGAGGCGGTGGAGCTTGTCGGCATTCTCGAAGCGCTCGGCTTCCGCAAGGCGGCGGTGCATCGCTCCAAGAAGGTGACGCTCTTCCAGCAGGGCAATATCCGCATCCTCATCAATGTCGATCCCGAGGGTTTTGCCAATGCCGCCTATGCCGTGCACGGCACATTCGCCTATGCGGTGGCGCTCGTCGTCGAGGATGCGGCGCAAGCCTATGCGCGGGCGCTGGCGCTCGATGCCGAGCCTTTCACCCAGGCCGTCGTGGAAGGCGAATTGCAGCTTCCTGCGATCCGCGGTGTCGGCGGCGGGCTGATCTATCTCATCGACGAGAAAAGCCCGCTCGGACGCTTCTCGGAGATCGATTTCGAGCCGGTGGCGGGTGAGGGCGGGCAGGACGATGCCGGCCTCAGGCAGGTCGATCATATCGCTCAGACCGTCTCCTATGACGAGATGCTGACCTGGCTGCTCTTCTACACGTCGATCTTCGAAACCCGCAAAACTCCTGTCGTCGACATCATCGACCCATCAGGGGTGGTGCGCAGCCAGGTGATCGAGAATGAGGCGGGCACGCTTCGCATCACCATGAACGGCGCCGAAAACCGCCGCACGCTCGCCGGCCATTTCATCGCCGAGAAATTCGGCTCCGGCATCCAGCATCTGGCCTTTTCCACGGACGATATCTTCGCCACTGCCGAGCGCCTGCGCGCGAAAGGCTTCAAGCCGCTGCCGATCTCGCCCAATTATTACGACGATGTGGAAGCCCGCTTCGGGCTCGAGCCGGAGCTGACCGAGCGGCTGAAGGCGGAGAACATTCTCTATGACCGGGATGGGGAGGGCGAGTATTTCCAGCTCTATAGCGGGACTTACGGGGAGGGATTCTTCTTCGAGGTGGTGGAGCGGCGGAGCTATCGCGGCTATGGGGCGCCGAACGCGATTTTCAGGATTGCAGCGCTGAAGAAGCAGATGCGGCCGGAGGGGGTTCCGAGGGATGCGGGGTGAGGGTGCGTCGCGGTAAGTAATGAGGTGAGGTCGTCGCAGATTGGCACCGCCTTTTGTGGAGCGATTTCTTTATTCTGGCCATTTGCGTCAATGGCCCCCTCATCCGCCCTTCGGGCACCTTCTCCCCGATGGGGCGAAGGGGGAAGCCGTGACGTCGCGGGTTCTTCGAGGCATCGCATGGCACGTTCCCTCGCCCCAGCGGGGAGAGGGTTAGGGTGAGGGGGCTCCGGCCGCTGAGCTGGCCGCCATTAGCACCGACAATCCCGCAACCGCGAGCCGCTCACCCAATCCGCCCACTCTTCAGCACATGCGCCACACCACTCTGCACATGCCGCCGAATAACCGCCCTGGCACCCTCGACATCCCGCTTCAGCGCCAGCTCGAACAGCAGCTTGTGATCATCCACCACGGCCTGTCCGCGAAAACTCTGCGCCAGCATGTGATATCTCAGAAACCTGTCGAAGACCGAAGACAGCGTCGCCATCAGCGTCGCCGAATTGCAGGCGGAAACGATCGCCTGATGAAACTCCCAGTCATAACGCACCCAGTCGACGGTCCTCGAGGCATCCCCCGCCAGCAGCTTCCGCTCGGCGGCCGCAAGCTTGTGATGGGCGGCGACGATGCGGCCTTCCCATTCGAGGTTGCCGGCGGCAAAGGAAAGGCCGATCGCGTGGGTTTCGAGCACTGTCCTGAGATCGGCAAGCTCCTCCAGCTCCTTGATCGAGGCCGGGCTCACCTCGAATCCGCGCTGACCCTCGGCAAGCACGAGGTTTTCCATCGCAAGGCGGCTCAGGATTTCGCGCAGCGACGAGACGCTGATCGAATAATGTTCGCGCGCCTGCTCGAGCTTGATCCTGGTGCCCGGCGCCAGCGCGCCGGAGATGATATCCTGCCGGACCTGCCGGAAGACGACATCGCTGATCGTCTCGGAGGCTTCGCTTGCCATTTTCGGCACGGGTTTTTCGCTGCGCATCAGGCCGTCATCCCCTGGCCTGCGCGGGCAGGGCCGACAGCAGCCCCCGGCCGAGCGCATGTTCGACGCCGGCCTGGATATGGCGCTGCAGGATCTCCTTGGCGGTCTTGCTGTCGCGCTTGAGGGCCGTCTCCAGCAGCTGCCGGTGCTCCTCTTCCGCCACGTTGCCGCGATAGGAAAGCGCCACCATCTGATAGCGCAGGTATTTGTCGAAGACGGCCGAATGCGTTTCCATCAGCAGGCGCGAGCCGCAGGCGGCAATCAGCGCCTGGTGAAACTCCCAGTCATAGCGCTTCCAGTCCTCGGCCTGGCTGGTATCGCCCGTCGCCATGACCTTTTCCATGCACGCCAGCTTGTAATGGGCTGACACCAGCTGCGCCTCCCATTCCACATCCCCCTGTTCGAAGGATTGTTCCAGCGCATGTTCCTCGAGCAGCAGCCGGAGTGCGGCGATCTCCCTGAGATCGGCGACGGAAACGCCCGCCACCTCGAAGCCGCGCTGCCCTTCGGCAACAACGAGCCCTTCCGAGGTCAGCCGGTTCAGGATTTCGCGCAGCGTGCTGACGCTGGTGCCATAGGCGCTCTTGAGATTTTCAAGCTTCAGCTTCTGTCCCGGCGCAAGCCGGCCGAAGATGATGTCGGCGCGAATCTGCCGGTAGCCACTCTCGGCGACGGTTTCCTCGATATCTTCCTGCCGCATGCTTGTCTCCGAGATTTTGCATTTCCTCCTATATAGCGGGAGAACTAGGGTGGGCACAACGGAAAACGGATTTTGGCGCAAGCAGCGGGTGAGGCGAAATGCTGCAGGGCGGCAACTGCCTGCGGACCGGCCTTTTAGAGCGGGCTTCACGTTAGGCAAGGTTTGTGAGGTAATGTGTCCTGAAACATTACAAAGGCTTGACTATTATCTTAACCATGGTTCCATTGTGCGACGCAGCATATGGAGCAACGATGGAACTTTCGTCAAAACTCGTGAAATCCGTTGCCTACGACCCGTCGACAGGGGTCCTCGACATCGAGATTCGCCTCAAGGGCCACCGCCGCTATTTCAACGTGCCGCCGGTCGTCTATGAAAACCTGATCACGGCCACGTCGCCCGGCTGGTATTACACGCGCCATATCCGCGATGCCTATGCGCGCTCGGCCGAAGGTGCCGACGGACGCGCAAAACAGATGTTTCGCATGGTCACCGGCAAGCGCGGTCAACTGTCGTGAGCGCGCCCGCAACACATTGACAGGATAGAAGGCCGGATCGTCTGGTCCGGCCCGAAGGCCCCTGGTGTCAGGGGCTTGCGCGGTGCGGCGAATCCGGCGAGCATCCCGTTATGCCGACCCTCAAACAACTCTCCATCGCCCTTGGCCTCCTGACCAGCGACCACGCCCCCATTCCCGATGAGGACGGATGGAAGAACTATGTCTGGCGCGTCCAGGCAGCACAGGAATGCCTTTCCTCCGAGGATGGATATTGCAAGCTCGTCGAGGACAAGTGGGATTGGAAGCGGCCGCAATATTACAGCTTCTCTTTCCGCGCCGACCCGAAGACGAATTCCGTCATGTCGCGAATCACGCTGAAGAACGAAGATCCTGACGATGACGACCAGGTCTGCGTCGTCGCGACCTTCCTCAATGCGGCCGGCGAGGAGATCGGCATCTTCTTCGCCAACTGGCGGGCGCTGCCCGGCCGCTCCTATACGCGCGAGGCGCCGATCTGGCTGACCACCGATGTCCGCGACATCGCCACCGTCGCCGTCGGCACAAAGCAATGCGACGTGAAGGCGATGGCGGATGCCGCGAATTTCTACAGGATCCGGCTCGAACTGAAGCAGCGCTGACGGGCATTTCCGCAGGGCTTGCGATGGCACCGGGCCGATATGCCGAACGGGGGATGGCGTGACCTATCATTTCAGACTTTGTGTTCTTACCGCGCTTCTTGCGATCGCTTCCGCGGGCCTTGTTTCTCCGGGCTCCGCTGCAGCCGAGGACGTGCCGGCCTTCTGGAAGAAATCCATGACGAACGATCCGGCGACGAACCACTATGTCGCCGAGGCGATGAAGCCGCTCGACAATCCGGATGCCCAGACATTGAGGGTGGTGAAGCTCGCCAATTCGCTCGCCACGCTCTGCAGCGGCGCATCGCTCAACAAGAAGGCGCTCTACGCCTATATGACCGAGACACGCTTTGCCGAGATCAAGGGCACGGCCTATAACGAGGCGGCCTTCCTCGCCGACAGTACTTTCCGCTATTTCGATTACCGTGCGCTTGCCCATCTCTGCGCGGGAAGCGCCTATCTCTTCGGCCCGAAGGGGCACCTGGCACCAGGGCTGCTCAAGCCCGGCAAGGGCAAGCCGAAGGCGAGCTACGATCCCGACAATCCCTTCGTAACGCTGCCGCCGCTGGTGCGCAGATCCTGAGAGCCGGCACAAGGCGAGGCCGCGCTGGCAGTGGCGGGCGAGGGGTGGCTACAGTTCTATTGAAAGTCACCGTCCGACGGCGGCGGAAGCACATAGCCGGGATTGCCGATCCTGCCGCCCTTTCGGACGCCGATCGTTCCTGTCGGGCGCGGGTCAGCCTGCTCGCCACGGAATGACGAGACGATCACGACAATCCCGAGCGCAAGCGCAATGAGCGGCGGCGCAATGAAGATGATCAAGAGATAGTGCACTGGCTTCATCGAGTATCGTAGCAGGTGAGGTCTTCACCTGGGCACCGCTTTCCTCTGTCGGTTGCGGTGCGCAAACTCCAGTGGGCTTTCCTGCTGCCCACTCTCGCTTGCCCGCTGCCGATGCTGCAAATCCAGCAGGAGACGAACCCGGATCGTTCCGCCCATCTCCTACCCCGGCTCTCCGTCGAAAGATATAACAACCGTCACATCCCGGCTATAAACGGGGTGTTGGCCTAGCATTGCAGCTAAAGAGGCGGTGGCAAGTAACTATTATGGGCAATTTGTCAAGCTCAGCATCATCAGTAACTATGGGGATCACCTGGCTATCGCATGGCGCAGGTGAGCAATAATCCTTCGCATCGGGAGCAATTCTATTTGGACGCCACAATGACCTGGACTTCCTTTGAATGTCACAAGGTACGGAAGGTGAAGTACAATGAGAGCGACCGGAGCCTCGAGATCCTGTACGCCGATGGCGGCAGCGGCCAGGCAAGCGGTATCACGAAATCCCGCTACGTACAGCTGATGGCCGCTCGACCCGAAGACCGGGACATTTTCTTCCAGAATATCATCGAGCCATATGTCGTCGCCCGCAGGAAGCCTCCGCTCGCTCCAGCCACGATCCTGAAGTTCGCCGCCGCCGCACTGCTGCTGGCCGTGTTCCTGTGGTTTCTTTTCTGAAGCATGTCGCGCAGAAGCGTGTGTAACAAGGACCCAAAGCGCGGCAAGCGGATCACGGAGATCGCGACCGCGCTTTAATTTATCGGCCACATCATAATCGCGGCAAGATCCGCACGTTAAAGTGCGGCGCGCAGACGTGTGCCGCCAGTTTACGGTCACGGCGTGCGGAAAGCAGAAACCTGAAGCGTGGCGGCCCAGTGACTGAGCGCGACACGCTTCGGCAGCGAGGCCCGAAATGACGGATTTCTTGACGCGGTGGCTCCCTTGGGCGATCGCCGGACTAATGCTCTGCGCAGCATCCCAGGCGATTGCCGCTCCTGCCTGCGATCCCGTTCAGGCTCTCGTCGCGCAAACCCCTGTCATCGAACAGTCTCCCGCCCGGGTCATGAAGGCACGCCAGCAGCAGAAAATCTCCGGCGCGCTCGACGTGGCGCTCTTCGGGGATTCGCTGGCGGAGAACTGGGGTCCCAATCTCAAACGGGATTTCGGGGCCGCAAGCGTCGGAAACTTCGGTATCTTCGGCGACCACATCCAGGAGCTCCTCTGGCGCCTGAAGGAAATGCCGCCGGCCATCCAGCCCAAGAATATCGTGCTCATCATCGGAACCAACAACCTGTGGGATGGCTCCTTTGCCCCCTGCGGAGTTTCTCAGGGTGTCGTGGCGGTTGTCGATGCGCTGAGAAGCCGCTGGAGCGACAGCCCGATCTATGTCGTGCCCATCCTTCCGCGCGGATCGGGCTTCACCTTCCGCGCCAAGGATCGTCTGGAGGTGAATGCGGATATCGAACGGGACCTTGCTGGAAAGACCGGCGTGACGCTCGTCAAGATCGACGAGGATGAGCTGACATGCGGCTTCGCCAAGCAGGGCTGCGCGAATTATGCCGTTGATAAACTGCATCTTTCGCCGGATGGGTACACTGTCTTGAGGTCTTCGCTTGAGGAGGCTGGGCTGCGATAGGCAGGGCGGCAGGACCTGCCAAGGGCTTAAGCTGAAACTGCGGTGGTGATAAAAGGAATTTGCGTCTTCCAGACGCAACTTTGCTGTATTTCTGCGCTGCAGGAAGCTGGGCGCCCCTCAATTTTGATGGGCGAGGACGGCCTATAGTATCGATATATTTATATGATCTAAAATATTGCTGCGACGCAACAGTATTGGGTATTTGTTAACCAATACTTTGACTTCTGGTTGTGGTTGTGGAAGAAATCCCGCGTGCGCAGATTTTTTGTGGGGTTTTTATGGGAACGCTTGTCCTTACTTATAGCAATACCAATAACTCGTATCTCGGCCAGTTTATTGATGGCACGACGTTTACTGGCGGATCAACCGATCTAACATACATGTCGATCGGAGCTTTTGACACGTCTCTAGGCGTTGTTCTCGGCTCAGAATCCTCGTCATCTCCATATTTCTCCGGCGATAGCGCGATGTACAGCGCGTATGCTTACGACAACGTTTCTGACTCACCGCTAAATGCCAATGTGGCCGCTCAGACGCTCTTCGTGTACGGAGGTAATGGTGATGATCACGTTGAGGCAATCACTTCGGCGTTCGCCTCCATTGGAACGGGCGCAGGCAACGACTACATTTCCACCGTCGGCTCCTTTGGTTCCGTCTCCATAAATGGCGGCGCCGGCGCCGACATAATGATCGGAGGATCCGAGTACGACACCTATATGGTCGATGATGTTGGCGATCAGGTAATCGACCTCGGCGGCAACTTTGGTTCTCACGATAGCGTTAGCACAACACTCCTGACCTATACTCTCGGGGCGAACATTGAGGACCTCGACCTGTTGGTGGGGGACGCATCGGGTTATGGCAACGAACTCGACAACAACCTCACCGGAAGCGATGGCAATAACATCCTCAACGGCTTCGCAGGCTATAACGTGCTTGAGGGCAGAGGGGGTAACGACCGGTTTCTCGTCACAAGCGACCAATCGCGCAACGCAATCTTCGGTGGCACAGGCGACGATACGCTGGTCTACAAGCAGGGCTTGGGCGGCGGAGAGCTTCCCTGGGCAATCGACCACGGCCAGTCAGCCATTTTCGACGGTGAAGACGGCACCGACAACGCTGCGCTCGACTTCTCGCTTGCGCAGCGTGTTACGGCAACCGTCGATGGGGATAAGGTCGTCTACGATATCCTTGGCGCTGACGGCTACCATTCGACCGTCACGCTGACCTCGGTGGAGCGCGTGAACATCATCGGTTCGACCGCTGCCGACACGTTCTACGGCACGTCGGGCAATGACTGGATCGACGCCGGCGCCGGTGCCGACACGGTCCATGGGTCGGCTGGCGACGACGGCTATGTCTTTGACAATGCCGGCGACCGCGTCGTCGATGAAGCAGCAGGCGGCGGCACGGATACGATCTGGGCCTCGGTCAGCGTCGATCTCAACGACAACGCCTATGTCGAAAACCTCCGCCTTTCCGGCACCGCCATCAACGGCATCGGCAACGGCCTCGCCAACATGATCACCGGCAATGCCGGCAGCAATCTCATCGCCGGCGGCGCTGGCAATGACAGCCTCTATGGCAAGGGCGGCGCCGATACGTTCCATTTCAACGAAATGGGCGCAGCCAACAAGGATTCGATCTGGGACTTCGATGCCGACGACAAGATCTCGCTCGGCTCCGTCTTCACCGGCCTCGACAAGGACAATAACGGCGTTGTCGACGACGACGCCTTCCTCGTGCTCGTCAAGAACGGTCCGAAGGTCAGCGGCGATCATGCGGTGCTCACCTACAATGCCGCCACCGGCGTGCTCTCCTACGATCACGACGGCGCCGGCAAGGACGCCGCCCAAGACATCGCCTTCGTCGGCGTCAACAAGGCGTTTTTCGACCATAGCGACATCCTGATCAACAGCTCGCTGCTGGTCTGAGGAACGCAATTAGCGCACTGGAGACGGCCGGTTTTGACCGGCCGTTTCTGTGGGACGGGCAGGCGGTCAGCCGCGATCTGCCTAGTGCCGAGATGTCTCAAGTCACTCCGCTAAGAATTTCCCACATGGCATTTTGACATGTGGTTGCAAACCGTAAAAGAAATCGCCTTTTCGCACAATTTTCTTGTGAGGATTTAATGGGAACGATCATTCTTACTCAGACTGACGACGAATACTTCGGTCAATTTATCGACGGCACGACATTTACGGGCGGGTCCGCCGATACTTCGCTGGCGATAGGTTCGTTTGATACATCGCTCGGACTTACTCTTGGGACGGGGCCATATTGGCTCTATTTTGACGGCGATAACCTGATGAATGAGGCTTTCTTCGCTGGTCAGCTCTCGGATACGCCGCTGAACGTCCATAACGTTACCGCCGACTTCCTAAGCGTATACGGTGGTAATGGCGACAATTACATCGAAGCGGCGAGTGTAAACTCTGCAAGCATCGTGACGGGTGCCGGCAATGATTACATCAAGGTAGGTGGTGGCTGGACCGCCTTCATCAACGGCGGCGCCGGGGCCGATACGATGATTGGAGGTGACGAGATGGACACCTACGTCGTTGACGATGTCGGCGATCAGGTCATCGAACTTGGCGGCAATTTCAGTTTGAGCGATACCGTTAATACGACGCTTTCGACTTACACTCTTGGGGCCAACCTCGAAAAACTTAATCTTCTTCAGGGCAACGCGTCAGGCTATGGCAACGAACTCGATAACTGGTTGACGGGAAGCGAGGGCAACAACATCCTCGATGGCCGTGCGGGCAGTAACACGCTTGAGGGCAGGGAAGGTAACGATACATTCCTGGTGACAAGTGATGCCTCCAGCACCTTCATCTACGGCGGCACTGGTGACGATGTGCTGGTGTACAAGCTGGGCTTGGGAGGGGAAGCGGATCCCCTAGCATTCCTCCACGGCCAATCCGCATATTTCGTCGGTGAAGACGGCAACGATTCTGCCGGACTGGACTTTTCGCTCGCCCAGCACGTTACCGCGACGTTGGAATCCGGTACGGTCATCTACGATATCCTCGGCGCCAACGGCTACCACTCGACCGTTTCGCTGACCTCGGTGGAGCGCGTGACCATCGTCGGTTCGGCCGCTGCCGACACGTTCTACGGCACGTCGGGCAAGGACTGGATCGATGCCGGCGCCGGTGCGGACACGGTCCATGGTTCGGCTGGCGATGACGGCTATGTCTTCGACAATGCCGGCGACCGCGTCGTCGATGAAGCGGCAGGCGGCGGCACGGATACGATCTGGGCCTCGGTCAGCGTCAATCTGAACGACAGTGCCTATGTCGAAAACCTCCGGCTTTCCGGCACTGCCATCAACGGCATCGGCAATGGCCTCGCCAACATGATCACCGGCAATGCCGGCAGCAATCTCATCGCCGGCGGCGCCGGCAATGACAGCCTCTATGGCAAGGGCGGCGCCGATACGTTCCATTTCAACGAAATGGGTGCTGCCAACAAGGATTCAATCTGGGATTTCGATGCCGACGACAAGATCTCGCTCGGCTCCGTCTTCACCGGTCTCGACAAGGACAATAACGGCGTAGTCGATGACGACGCCTTCCTCGTGCTCGTCAAGAACGGCCCGAAGGTCAGCGGCGATCATGCGGTGCTCACCTACAATTCCGCCACCGGCGTGCTCTCCTACGATCACGACGGCGCCGGCAAGGACGCCGCCCAGGACATCGCCTTCGTCGGCGTCAACAAGGCGTTCTTCGACCATAGCGACATCCTGATCAACAGTTCGCTCCTGGTCTGAGGAACGCAACAGCTACCGCATCTGAAACGGCCGGCTTTCGCCGGCCGTTTTTCGTCATTCAGCCATGCGGCGAATGGCAGTCGCCAAACCACCGCGTGCAGCGGCACGAGTTTTGCAAGGTTACCGATATGTTAGTTGGTCGGGAACCAAGCGTAATGAAATGGGACACTTCTGCATCGTTCGATCCTGTCATCCTTGTCTTCAAGGATGGAAACAGGCGTTTGATTGTCCGAACGGTCGGGGAAGCCGCCAACGCGTTGATGAGAGAATGGCCGTCCGATGACGGGGAGGAGTTCCTGGCGGCCGTAAAGGCCTGCCTGGACGTGATGACCGGCAGGGCTGACCCTGACCAGCTCAGGGGCGCCATCATCCGGGCCGCGGACGAAGCGGGCGTTACGGCCCTTACCGTTCTTCACTGACGGGAGGGAACGCGCCGGCGATTGACTGATAGCGGCGAAGGGGGTAGGGACCCGCCGCCATGCTCAGCCTTATGAGGTGGTATGGGGGAGGCCCGGTCAGCACGAGGGGTCGGGTCTCTGCCTGCCCTACATATTCCGGCGAAACCCGCTTGAAAATCCGCGATCACAAATTATCTCGAATCCCGATTTCCATAATGGAGGGATCGAATGATTGAACGTCACGTAAGCGGGCGCGATCAACCGATGACATCGGAAGACCTCGCCATTTGCCAGCGCGTACTGGATGCCGTGAAGGCGGAATTCCAGCTCGACAAGGATGACGAGGAGACGGTGCGCATCGCCGCGATCACGATCGAACTGTACCGTCAGGGCGTCCATAATTTCGATCAGCTGAAAGCGCTGGTATTTGCTGCCAGAGGCAAGGGCTAACGGGAACTTTCCGGCACCTTTGCAGTCTATAGCGGGTGGATCGCGCGGCCGATGCGCGTCTCCTTGACCCTTCAATCGCTTCGGCCGTGCGGTTCCACCGTTCCTCACAGAGGCTTGCCCGCTTCGGCGAGTTTCTTTTGCCGGACCGCCGGTGCTGATCCTCACCCAAGATGATGGTGGCATTTGGGACTTTAGTCCGATTGAAGATGGCGATCAGCGTATTAATTCTTCTTCCACTGATGCCTCCAGAGTCAGTACGAAAAGGGTGTCTCTCCCTGACCGGAAGCGCCCTTTTCAAATCCTTCTCCTGAGATGCCCGCCAAACACCCCTTGGCGGGCTTCGTTGAGGTGCGGATGGCGCCGCCCGCCGACGACCGGCGGCGGGGATTGACCCCCAGACCGGCAAAAGAGCGTGGGGCGGCAGGTATTTAACCTTACCGGTTGACCTTGATCAGACTTTCTCCCGAGCGCGATGCATTGCGCGATTTACGTGAAATTTGCAGCCTGATACCGCTGCCTCACGGTTGAAGTTTCCGGAGTGAGATGGAATGAGCATCGAGCAGTTATTTGAGGAAGCAGCAGAGCTCGAGCGGCTTTTTGAAGAAGAGCCGCAAGTTCACGACATCGACGAGCTGATACAGGCCGCTGTTGTGACCAAGCGCGAGCTTTCAGAGAGCAGGATCGTCAAGGAAGCAATTTCGCCCGGACGCGCAGACATGCGGGAAGGCGAGGCTGGGTCCATGAAAGAAGAGAGCCAACTGACACCTCGCTCCCGCCCGAAGGCCGGCCCGCAGCCCGTCGTTCGCCGAGCTTCTGCCGCATCCGTTGCCTGGCATGCGGGCGTCGCTTCCATCGCAAGGCTCTTCGGCAGGAAGGCTCTGGCCGGCAGATGTCGGTAGGAGTGCCGGGATTGATCGCCTGACGTTGGTGGAGTGGCGGTCTCGGGGTACTCACTTCATGATTGCTGTGTGATCACAGCTACTACAGATTGAATTTCGTAGACGGACAGCCGCGAGCTTGAATTATTGGAGCCCGCCAGCTTAAGACCCGCTTGTGCTCTCAGGCGTTTCTTTTGCTTTTATCAAAAATGGCATCGCACATCAGACCTTTGTCCGTGTTTTCCTTGGTATCTGCTGTTCTATGTTCACCTACCGAGGGAGAGGAAGGTGATCATGTTCTGGTGGATCTTGTACGCGTACTTGTCTTTGCAGGCCCTCACTGCAGCAGGCATACTGCTCTTGCTCGTGAGAGGCAGGCTGAAAGCTTCCAGGACACCCGTTTCGGAGACATGAGGTCGCGGCGGTCGCGATCCAGGCTGCTGAAACGTGCTCCGGTGCCCTGACCGCCGCCGATCGATGTGCGTTCGTGATCCGGCTAACCGTATGGCCATTTGATAAATGGCGGCCACGTCAGGCCGCCAATTCCCACGCCGTCCTCGGATTGCCAATCTTGCGAATGACCGGCGCCCCGATCTTGGCAACGCCAGTCCCGCCCGTCGTGCAGAGATGTCGCAAGATCAGCAGGTTATCGAGCCTGATGTTCGTCATCGTCAGCCCCGTCGGCAGCCAGAGTTTCGAACCGCAGATTAGGGAACGTCCACGCCCGCCGATGTAGTTGCCCGTCGTCCAGCCGCCGCCGGTGACGGTCACGGTGTTGCCGATCTGGACCGGGCCGCGGATGGAGCTGTCGAGGTAGTCCCAGCCGGCCCAGTCGTTGAGCTCGACCGGGATCTGGATCTCCAGCCAATCTCCGGCGACGAGGCCGAGTGTGGCGAGGCTAAGATTGGCAGGAAGGCCATAGGTCACGGTATGAACGGCAGCCGCGTCATTGACAGGCGTGATCGTAATGACCTGCTTCTCGTTTCCTGTCGCCAGCACTTCCTTGCTGCCGACATAGGTCGAGGTGCCGGTGCCGCGCACCAGGCGCATGCCGGTGGCGACATCGCCGGTGACGTTGGTCTTGGCGCCTGTGGTGCCGGGCGTGCCCTTCGGCGGGAAGATGTTATAGGCGGCGAGTGGGTCGAGCGAGCGCGTTTCGCCGGCCGAGACCATGCCCTGCAGGATCGGCAGGAGAATGTCCGATCGTTTTGCCATCAGGTCGGGCTTGGGGTGAAGGCCGTCGACGAACATGGCCGGCGAGATGCCCGAGGCCGGGCCGTCGAGCGCAAGCGTGTTGCAGAGCATGACGCCTTCGCGGCCCGCCTGCGCTATTATCCACGCGTTGATGCCGTCGAGAATGCCGGGCCAGGCGGGATCGTCGGTGCCGGGCTGATCGTCGAGCGTGCTGGTCCAGCTCAGCGTCTGCAGGATCACGTAAATGCCGGCATCGACGATGCGCTGCACCTGGGTGTCCAAGTCCGCAACGATCTGCGCAAGCGTCCGGTTTCGGACGATATCGTTATAGCCGATGTCGACATAGACGATGTCGGGCTTCTGGCCGAGAGCGTAGGCGGTGCGCGCCAGCGTGCCGGGAAACTGTGCTTCGAGGCCAGGAACGGGGAAGAGGCAGTCGCCCGATTTTCCGCCCATGGCGCCCGAGAAGGCGGCAAAGGAACTCGGCGCGAAGAAGGGGTGGGCGAGTTCGGCGAACATATCGAGGTTGAAGCGGCCGTCGGCTGCCTTGATCCAGGAGAGGACAGTGCGGCCATTCTCGTAGAAGCCGGTATGGCCGTTCGTCGCCGTCTGCCCGGCAGTATAGGTCTGCGCCGCGCCGAGGCCGATGAAGCTGTGGCCGAGGCCCATGACCTTGGCGCCGGCTGCGAGCGGCAGGGCCGGCAGCGGTACGGCGACATTTGCGCCCTTCACGGGAATGACCGGCGCATTGCCGTAGAGGCTGCGCCCATCCGATATCATGACGGCGCCGAGCACGGGCAGGTCGTTATAGATGGTCGCGCCATCGCTGATGATCTCGACACCGAGAACGAGCGTGTTGTCGGCAAAGAGGATGGTATCGCCCACATCGCGGATGCCGATGACAGGGCGGTTGTTGAACATCTGCGCGCCGTCGGCAACGATGACGACGCCCTGGACGCGCTGCATATTGTAGAGTTTCGCCATCGGCACGTCTTCCTCACTGAACAGGAAAAAAGAGCGGCCGAAGCCGCTGCAGCATCGGCCCGAAAACCGGAAGCGATTTTCGGTAGCCTGATGCGTCGAATAGAAAGCTGGAGCCGTGTTTCCTGCGTGAGCGTGAACGCACGGCGCTCCAGAGGTGGCCTGTCGACCGGGTGTCAGTCGCCAGGCTGGGAGGAGTTCCGGATTTCCGGCGGCACCCAGTCCGGGGCAGGCCCGCCAAGCGCTTCCTGCACGCCGTTGCCATCAGGCTCGGGAGGTGTGGTGGGCTTGGCGACCGGCTTTTTGCCCGCTGGTTCGGCTTCCGCCTTGCCGCCGGCCTTGTCGCCGGATCGGGCGAGCCGCACCCATGTCGGGCGGCGTTTTTCGTCCTTCCAGAGCGCGTCCGGCAAGCTGAAACGCTCGCCGGGTTCGCGCCGGATGCTGCCGAAATAGCCGCGCTCGGTGGCGACGACATCAACCATGCGAGGGAACTCCCGCCGTGAAGCCGGCGGTGATCTTGCCCGTCGTCGGTGCCGTGCCGGTCACGGTGTAGAGGAGGCGCAGGAAGAGCTCGTCCGTGCCGCGCGGAATATGGCTCGGCGGGATGATCTTGCCCGCCTTGAGATCGGCGAGGTTGAGGGTCGTTGTGATGACGGCCTTTGGTGACGCGAAGGCCTCGTTGTCGTCGGTCTGGATGGTGACGGCGAGCGAGGTGAGGTTGTTGAAGCTTTCCACCACCTGCATGAGGAAGGGGATCGGCTCGCCCTTGCCGATATCGCGGGTCAGGCCGGCCTTGATCGGGCCGAGATTGATGACATTGGTGCTGGGGCCGGTTGCGGTGATTACCTGCGCGTCCGAAAGCAGCGTCTGCCGGTCGAAAATCATGTTGGATACCCTTTCGAGAGAGGATGCCCGCCGCTCAAGACGGCGGGCCTGAGGGAGACGATCAGGCGAGCGCCGGAACGGCCGCTTCGGTGTTGAGGATGGCGTCCGTCTCGCGGATCGGGATACCGCGATAGAACTTCACTTCCTGGCCTTCGACGAACTGCGTGGTCAGGTGCACGGTGTTCTGCCGGTCGGAGGTCAGCGCTCGGTCTGACGACTGCACGTCGAGCACTTCGAGCACATCCTTGTTCATGTAGATGGCGATGCGGCTTGCCTTGGCGTTCAGGCGGCGCGACTGCAGGCGGTAGTAGCCCTTGCGCAGGAGCGACCAGAGATCGACCGTGCCCGCCATCATGTCGGAAACGTCGATATTGGCGACGCGGGCATTGTAGCGCCAGTCCTTCACGGCAGCGCCGATATGCCAGGTATAGAGCGTTTCCTTGGCATAATAGGGGTCGCCATTGGCGTCGAGCACGCGCTGCTCGCCCTTGTCGTCGATCTTGACGCCCGCCTTGGTGCCCTTGGGGTAGAGAAGGTGGGTGGCATGGTCGCCCCAGGTGACGAACCAGATCGAGGTATTGTCGGCCCCGGTGCCGCCGCCATTGACCACCTGGTTGGCGATGTTCGGCTGGGCGACATTCGGCAGGTTTGGATTATAGGCGGAGTAGCGGGCGGACAGGCCCTTGAACTTCTCCGGCGTCGTCGCCGTGTCATGGTAGAAGAGGCCGGAGGCCATTTCCTGGCTCAGGGACTCGATGAAGGGCATGGTGTCGACGAGACGGGCCTTGGCCTTGTCAGGTGCCAGATCAAGCAGGCGCATGTCGATTTCGGAGCGGGCATGCACGAAGCCGGTCGTGTCATCCACCTGCTGCATCGTCGCTTTGGACTGCTTGATGCCCTGGTAGAGGCGGCCCCAGGAGACCGAGGGCAGGCCGGTGCGCACCATATGGCGGTGCACGGCATCCATGTTGCATTCGACGGCCATCGCGTCGTCGAGGATCGGATTCTGCTGGGAGAGTAGCTCGATGACGGCGCCTTCGGCAGAGCCTTTGAATGCGTCAACGAGGTTGGGGTAGTAGCTGCCAATGGTGGCCATGTCTTATCAGCCCTTCGGTGCGTCTTTGGGAAACATCAGGTGCGCGGTTTCGGCTTTCCTGCCGTTTCCGCCCGCGCCGCCATTCGGTGGGTTGTCCTCCTGGATCATCGATCCGACCTTTGCGAAAATTCTGATCATCTCGGGGTGGTTGCCGCCGCCGCTGGTATTCAGGTACTCGCGCAGGGCGGGCGTACCGAGGCGGGAGAGTGCGCGCTGCGCCGAGCCGACGGTTGCCGGCCCATTTCGCGCCGCCGATCTCGCGGTCCTTGCGGGCTTCGTCGGCCCAGCCCTGAACACGGCCGGCCCAGGCTTCACCCGCCGCCTTGCCGCGCCGGCCCTGGATTTCGATGAAACGATCGGCCAGCTGCTGTGCCTGCCGGTTCGTCAGGCCGAGAGTGTGAAAATCGGGACCGAGCGCGTCGATCAGCTCCTGATCCACCTCGATGCCCTCGGGCATGGTCAGGGCATAGCGGCCATCGTCAGGCACGCGGTCGGCAGCGTCGTCGCCGGTCTGATCGGTGGTGTCGTTCCGGTTTTCGGTCGAACCATCGCCGTCCTTGTCGCTGCCCGGTGACGGCGCATCCTCGGGGAAGAGAACGTTCTCGGGTGCAGCATCTTCGCCACCGCCGCTGCCATTGCCGCCGCTATTTGGGCCTTCGGCACTCATCGCCATTTCCGGCCTGCCGATCCTAAGCATCAACGTCATGTTCTTCGCCTTCCTCGCTTGCGGCGCGGCTTGCCGCCGCTGCCTTGTCGTTTGCCTTGAGATCCGCGATCGCCAGAAGCAGGCGCGGATAGAGCGTTGGGTCGATGCGATCGAGCTCGGCGATCAGCCGGCGACCGACGCCCTGCTTGCCAAGCGTGTAATGCGTGGCGTTGACGAGTTCGCCGGCATAGGCCTCCTGGTAGATCGCGCATTGTTCCAGCATCCAGAAGAGCACACGCTTGCCGGATGCGCTGGCGAAGACATCGCGGAAGGCCGCGGTGATTTCGTCTCGTCCCAGGTTTTGGGGGATGGATGGTTGATCCTTAAACTGCTCCATCAGGCGAGCCCCAGCTGGCGCAGCAGGGCAGCGCCATTCGGGTTGTCATTGGCGTCTGCCAGTACCTGCGCTGCCTTGGCGCCCTGGTTCAGCGCAGGCGCCACCTGCGAGGCCATCTGTGCGGTCTGCGCCGCCTGCATCTGCTGTGCCCGCTGCGCGCGGATCGCCTCCACCTTGTCATCGGCAAGGATCATCGAGGGCGGCGCGCCGATCGCATCGAAATAGAGATCGATCGCCTCATCGACATCGAGCTTGTCGAGCGCTTCCGGTTTGACTGCCGAGACCTGGCCCATGAAGGCGACGCCGCGCTCGATCGCGCCTGTCGCGACCGCCTGCTGCGCCTGCGCGAGTGTCGAGATATATTCGACCTTCAGCTCCGTGCCCTGCAGTTCCGGCGGGGGCGGGGGCAGCTCGTCGCGGGCGGCCAGAATATCGAAGGTGCGGTCGATGGTCGGTCCCAGCTGATCACCGAAGACGTTTTCGAGCACGGGGCCAAGCTGCAGCAGCTGCTCTTCCTTGCGCTGGGTCAGCTCGAACTGGTTGCGCGGCTGCACGCCCTCCATATTGGTGATGGCAAAGAACAGATCGGCAAAGAAGGTTTTTTCGATGCGGTTCTGCACTTCCTGAATGTCTTCGCGCAGCTCCATCAGGCTGAGGTTCACCTCCATCGCGGGCCGGAAGCCCTTGCCGGTGGGGTCATCCACATAGTTCACCGCACCCGGCAGCAGCGAGGCCGGACTGTTCTGCATCGAGGTCGGCGCGTTCATCGGCGGGCGCACCTTCTTGTCGATGCCTTCGAGCTTTCGCATCTGCTCCAGCTGCAGCATCCTGATATCGCCGAGCGCCTTCTGGCCGGGCGAGAGCGCATAGTGATCGTCCTCGGACAATTCCCAGGCCGGCGCGATGATGGGATTGCTGTCGAAGCCGCTTTCCTCCAGCAGTTCCGAACCGATCTCGTCGATCCAGTAATTGGACAGGTACGGCTTGTTGCGCTTGTCGATCAGCCTGGGGTCACGGTCGTAGCGCGGCTCGATGGCGTGGTAGACATCGAAACATTCGCCATATCTGGAGCTGTCATAGAGGCTCTTTACCCGCTCCGGCACATTGTCGTAGCCGAAGCGCTCGATGATGCGCTGCACCGACCAGCGGAAGGTGCGGTAGAGGGTGGTCGCCTTGCCCTTGTGGTCGCGGGCGATCCAGAAGCGGCCATGCACCAGCTGCTGCACGCGGATGACGGTCTCCTCGTCTTCCACGAGGATCGCCACCGACTGGCCGAACTGGCCGAGATCGCCATAGCCGATATGGAAGGCGCGGTAGAGATTGGAGGCGGCAAAGACCTCGCGCATCTTGTCCTGCACGGCGGCGAGATAGACTTTGACGGCGTCGAGCTTCTTCAGATCAGGATCGAAGGTGGTGAGGCGAAACCAGGGGCGGGCGGGCGAGGTCAGGCCCGAATGCATGCCCGATTTCAGCGTCTCATAGGCATGGGTGCCGGTGCTGTCGACGATCTTGTCGCGCGAGCGCGGGCCTTCGCGGCCGGAATGCAGCCTGAGGCGCGTCGGCTCGATATGCTCGGCGAGCGCCCGCCATTCGGCCTCCCAGGGCTGGCGAACCTCCTTCAGCTCATTCAGCCGGCGGCGGTGATAGGCAATCTGTGTCTCGTTGTCGCGACGAGGATTTTCCATTGATCTCTCCGCCTTACTGCCCGAGCAGCGTCTTCTTGAGGCTGTTGCCCGAGAGCAGCGGTGACTGCGTATCGGCAAGCGGCGGCGCGCCCGAAGGCGAGGTGAGAATGGTGGAGGAGGCGCCCTTCACCTTGTCGGAAGCGCGGCGCGCGGCGGCGGACTGGGCCGCCGCATAATCAGGCGTCTTCTGCTGGGCGTATTCGGGCGGCGCCTGCGGCGGCTCGGCTTTCGGCGGCGAGGAGAACATGCACATGGGGTCATCCGATCCTGGTGGCGGTGTGGCCGGAACGGATGATCATCCACCATCCGGCCGATTTGGCTTGATGGCGGGAGGGTGGGGGATGAATGGTTGTGGGGGTGACATGGGGGGAACAGTTTGCTTAGAGCTCGTGACGAAGACCCCGCCCCAAACCCCTCCCCACAAGGGGGAGGGGCGTAAGCTGCCGCACCCGTTCTCCCCATGTCAGGCGTTTTGGAAGTGCCGCCGGTGTTGTCTGACACCGGTATCCGGAATATGTGGGAATCTCTGGGATTATCCGGGATCTTGCGCAAAGGCACCTAAAATCAGGCTCTTAGCTGGCACGCTGCGGAAATCCCGTGAGTTGTCTTTGACAGTTCGAATCGCAAATGGGCAGTTTCACAACGAAAGCTGCCTGAATTGGATGTTTGCCTCAAATGCTTTCGAGAAAAAGTCCAACCCCCTTCAAGTACCCTTCAAGCCCACAAAACAAGGCTTCTAACGTTATTCGCGACGCAATGAGCGACCGCGCTCTTGGCGTATTTTGCCCTTTCGCCAAAAAAAATTTCCACATGTGCGCGGAAATCTTTTCACCTTCTCTAATTAGCAAATAAATCAAGGCGATGGCCTGCGTTCGGCGTCGGGAAGATTTCCACATTGCCGCCGTTTAGCAAGGTCCGCGTTGCGCCACAAAGTCGGCCGTATTCTGCAGAGATAGCTCAAGCCGCACCGAAGCCTCCACTCTTCATCTCGTCATGAGGGTCGCGGCTCTTTGGGGGATGGTGGTGCGCGGTTCAACCTGACGCGGTTGGCACCGCTTCTAGAGGATGTCCACGAGCGCCTTTCGGGCGTCGTCATCGAGAACTTGGACTGGCCGGATTTTATCGATCGGTATGATCGGCCGGGGACGCTGTTCTATCTCGATCCGCCGTATTTCGGCAGCGAGGGCGACTACGAGCCTGTTCGGTCGCGAGCAGTTTGCGATCATGGCAGAGCGTTTACGGCGTCTTAAAGGGAAATTGATCCTGTCGATAAATGACAATCCGGCGATCCGTGAGATCTTTGCTGGATTTGAGCAGCACGAAGCGGAATTGACTTACTCGGTTGCAGGCGGTGAAGGTATGCCAGCAAGGGAGCTGATCATCCGAGGAGCGTAGATGACGCTGGGCTTACTAAACCGACTTAAGACCCTGTGGGTTTCGAGAAGCCGAGAATTGCTTTCGCGTCCTGAGATTAGCAATCTCAAGACGCGGGCTAGGCGCGTTAGGCGACTTGCGAGAGTATAGCCCGTCTTCTTGCTGAAAGTTGACTGCGTTACATCAGCGAGAATCTGCGGCGGGGTGTTAACGATATAATTGCACGCCAAGTTTCGCACGCTATCCTCAGGTCGAATCCTCGGGGGAAATGTCAATGTATCTGAGTGACTTCGACGCGAAGGCGCACGTCAAAGGGCTTTTCGATTTATTGAAAGCCGACACAATGGCAAGTATGCCTCCGAACGTCGATTTTAACTTGCGTTTCATCGGCGAGGATTCGCTCAGGATGGCTGCGTCGATAGTCCCGGCTGCGGCCGGTCAGTGGCGATTTGAAGTCCTCATAACAAACCGACTGTTACATCTGATCACAGCAACCTTCTTTGCTCTCGCCCGATGCATTCCTTCCGTCGTAGGTATCGAGCTTCCTAAGCCGGAAGCGAGTGGCGTTCCTCTGCCATTCATCGCTGGCTTAGAGACCGTGGAGCAAAAACTTAATCAGATCCCGAATGACATTGAGCTCGAAGGTCCTCGAGTTCAGCTCTTCGAGGATTTCTTGAATGAAGTCTGGAGTGTTCTTCTGTACCATGAGTTCGCTCATATTACTGAAGGGCACCTTCTTTTTATGACTGAAAATTCGGCGCTCTTCAAAAAAGACTGGGCCGCCTATGACCCGGCCTACTCGAGGGCTATGGAACTTGAAGCCGACTATAATGCTGGCTACCGGATCAAGAATCGAGTGGCGATTAATCCTGCGGATTGGCTCTGCGGAATCTCGCTCGGCGATAACGTCGCGCGGATCGATCCACTCTTCACCGGGTTAGCAGTTTCAGTGCTTTTTCTCGTTATGCGCGTCCATACCGGTCTCGGAACCGAAGACTACATGCCGTCGGAAATCCGTCATTACATGTTGGTCATCGCCATATTGGAACATGCACCGTGGAGCTCCCAGGAAGAGCGCAATGCAGCAACCATGAAGCTGATGGTTGACGCTCCGCGCCTCCTGGACTTGATATTGGGAATCCCCCAGGAGGACAAAGATATATATATCGCAAATATGAGTTTCGATGACCAAGATACCTGGGTGGCGCAGGTTATGGACGAGTATAGCGCGCTAAACTCGGCCTGGAAGAAGTATCGATTTCACAACGAGCCATTGCTGTAATGTCATTCGCAGCGGGCTCGTCAGGCAACGTCACCTATGGTCTGCAAGTAGTGCCAACCCTTTGGTGGATGATCCCGAACTCGGAGCCTTCGCATGCTGGAAAACGAACGAGAGGCCCTTCGAGCTTCGCTGGAGCATGCTCTACGCGAGGTGGAAAACGGTGAGGAGGCGTTTGATGAACTGTATCCGAACGGCCTCTGGCGTACCGTGCAGCCTGGCCTTGTAAACCAACTCAAATATCATCTGAACCGAATGGCCGCGCGTGACGCTGACTTCCATTCGAGGCTGGCGGAAGCTCAGCACTGGATTGGGATGTATGACTCATTGGTTCCACTGACCGCCGGGGGGAGCCAAACGCGGCCGCTCTCGCTGAGGCAATGATATCGGCTGAGGATGGTTCGCCTTCACGGTTACTTGATGTACTGCAGACGGCGGTGTGGCACGCTCATACACTCGCCTCGCGAGCACTCTCCATCTACGATGAAGAAACTGCGAAGCAGGCCGCAATTGAACATCCGCCTCCAGAAGCTCAGGTGCCGGCGCCTTTTCAATTCGAGATTGACGGAGGCCGGCTACGTGTCCGGGTGCAAGAAGCAGTATTCGACGCGCAGGACGAAAATAATATACGGGCTGCCCGTGACGTGCTGGTTGAACAATGCGAGAGCCTATGCGGCGAGTTGGAAGGCACGAACCATAGACGCCTCCTCAGTGCCCTGAACGCGCTGTATGCGCATTTGAAAAACCAGCAGAACATCATTCAATTGGGAATGATGAATGACTCTCTCCGTGGCGTAATTGTAGAGCTGCGCGACGAACTTCCTGCCGATCTCTATGGTCTCGCGCTTGGCCATAGCCGGGGCATCAGCGGGTACCTGGCTCAGTTCAGCGAGTGGCGCCGGTTCAATGAGAACATAATCGACGCAGGCGTTTCCGGGGATGATCTGAAGTCTCTCGTCGAACTCTGCAATACCTTGAGTGAGCGGTTTGGTCCAACTACGGAAATAGCTGATCCCGGAGTCGCTGCAGCTTTCAAACAGGCAGCAGATTGGGTGGACGTGCCGGCGCCATCGGCTCGGCAGAAATGGTCCCTAGTGACCTCACTCCAAAACCTCGCGCTACTCCTTGCGAAGGGGGCTCGGAGTTTCATTAAAGGGACCGCCAAATCGGTCTTTGGCGTTCTTCAAGCTGCCGCCGCGGTGGCCATAGTCTACGCGATGGTAGCTCACCTTCCGGCTCTGGAAAAAATGCCTGGCGGGGAGTGGATCGTGCCGGCAGTCCTTGTCCTGAATAGATACGTTACCGATCAAACCAAACAATGAGTCAGGTCATGGGTCATCGGCTTGCGGTAGCGCGGTCTAGAAAACCCGCCGCGGCAATCGGCGCGAGGGTTGATCGACAACACCTCCAGATCTACTGCCTCGGCGCCTTGACTTGATTGTCCGATTTTTTTTAAACGGCCTTGAAGCGCCTTAAGAAAATTCCGGAACCTAGTGTCAAAATTCCGGTTTTTCGTGTCCGGCTACAGCCGGGTTAGTCCCTCCCCCTTGTGGGGAGGGGTTGGGGAGGGGTCTTCCTTGCCAACGACCGGGCTGACGGCCAAAAATTCCTGGCAAGGCCCAAGGCTGCCCCTACGGCCCGACCTCGATCCGTCCCTTCATGTTCGGATGATACCGGCAGAGATAGTCGAACGCTCCGTCCTCCTTCACCACTAGGGACCCCGACTTGCCAGCCGGGATCACCACATCGAAATTGCCTTTCGAGGTCGCGGTGTGATCCATCACATCCTTGTTGTGCCAGAGGATCGTATCGCCTGGATGGGCTGTCACCACCGCCGGCTCGAATGCCAGCTTCTCGATGGTCACCTCGATCGTGGCAGCGCTTGCGGCCGTCCCGAGAAGGGAAAGGCCGGCCGCAAGGCAAAGTCCAGGCAGGATCGCCATGGCGGTCATGACACTCATGACCTTCATTTCAGCATCGAGGCGACATGCTCGGCATGCTGCTCATGGCCTTCGAAGAGTTTCAGGCCGGTTTCGAGCAGGCTCTTCAGGTCCGGGTTCTGCGCGGCCGGGATCAGCGTCGTCTTCAGGGCGTTGTTGACCGCCTTGTGATAGGCGACCTCATTGTCGACATAGGCCTTGTCGAAGGCGGCGCCCTTCAGTTTGGAGAGTTTCTCCCGCTCCTTTTTCGCATCGGCACTCAGCGATTTGCTGGTATCATTGTCTTCAGGCGTCACCTTCAGCTTCTTGACGAGATCGAGCGCCTGCTTGTTGACGGCCTCGTGGTCGCGGATCATATCCTTGGCGAAGGCAACGACCTCCTTGTCTTTCGATTTCTCGACCGCCTGCTTGGCCGCCTCGATGTCGATGACGCCGGCCGTATAGGCGATATGGGCGATTTGTGGATCGGTGGGGGCTGGCCCGGCGGCAAGGGCTGCGGGCGCGGAGAGCGCCATGGCGGCGAGGGCGGCGATAAGGTGTTTGTGCATCTGGTCCTCCATCCGGCTGATAGGTGCCGGTCGATGTTTCCTACGCAGGATTGGATGCCGGTATCGGGCTGGCGTTCCCGAAAGATTTTTTCGCGATGCCGGGAACCTTTGGCTTGCCCCGGCATCCAATGCGGAAAAAGGATGAGCCATGACGTTTCAGGCAGAGATATCGCTGGCGGATAGAAGCGACCCCGAGCTGGTGGCGCTGGCGCTGGCGAACGATATCAGGGGTTTCCGCGCCATCATGCGGCGCTATAACCGGCGGCTCTTCCGCGTTGCCCGCGGCATTCTGCGCGAAGATGCGATGGCGGAAGACGCGTTGCAAGATGCCTATCTCAAGGCATTCCGGCACCTGGCCGATTTCCAGGGCGCCAGCGCCTTTTCCACCTGGCTGACGCGCATCGTCATGAACGAGGCGCTCGGCCGCCTTCGCAGGCAACGCCGCATGCCGGAAGTCTCCGTCGATACGGCGGCGATGCAAAGCCGCGTCGTCGATTTTCCCACCGGTTCGCCCATCGACAATCCCGAGATCACCATGGCGCAGCGACAGATCCTGAAACTCGTGGAAGAGGCGACCGACAGCCTGCCGGAAGAATACCGGCTCGTCTTCATCCTCAGGGTGATCGAGGAAATGAGCGTCGAGGAAACCGCCGAGATGCTGTCGCTCAAGCCCGAAACCGTGCGCAGCCGCCTGCATCGCGCCCGCGCCCTGCTGCGCCGCCAACTCGACGCTTTGATCGGGCCGGTGGCAATGGATGCCTTTCCCTTCGCCGGCTGGAAATGCGACCGGCTGACGGAGCGGGTGATGGCGCGGCTGGAGCCCAAGTAAAGGGCGGAAGGTGAGGGCGCTATTTCGGCTCCGGCTGCTGGATGACCGCCGGCGGCTTGTCGCCCTTGGCGCTGCCGCCGCCAAACATCTGCACCGCCAATATGCCGACGACGGATGCGATCATCAGCGCCAGGATTAACATCATCAGCATTCGCATCGGGCGATCCGATCAGGTGATTGTTGCCCGGATAACTTGCCCGAACGGCGTTCGTTCCCGCCTGGCGGCAGGTGCGCGCTATTTCAGCACTTCCTAACTCATGCTATCGATGGCTGCATCGTTCCCGTTCCATCGGGTTCGATCAGTTCTCATCAGGTCATTGTTCATCCCGGCCGCTCAGGGGGAAGTGCCATGAACAAAGAGCATGTCGCGGCACTCTTTTCGCATCTCGAACAAGGCGATGGCGCGGGCTTCTTCGCCCATGTCGCCGACGATGTGGACTGGACGGTCATGGGCACGCATCTGCTTGCCGGCCATTACCGCTCCAAGCAGGCATTCTTCGCCGCCACTTTCGAGAAGCTGCACAAGGTGCTGCCCGAGGGCACCCGGCTCTCCACGCAAAACATCCTCATCGACGGCGACTGGGCGGTCGTCGAGCTCCGCTCGATGGCGACGGCCCGCGACGGCATGCGCTTCGACAACCGCTACTGCTGGCTCTGCCGCTTCCAGGGTGAAACGATCGTCGAAGTGCGCGCCTATCTCGACAGCTGGCTGGTCGGCGAACTCTTCCGACGCAATCCTGTCGGGGCGCGCGGTTCGGCGACGGCGTGACGGGCGCGTCCTTGTCGGTCCACCCGCCACAGGTCCATCACGGTATCAGCAGCAGCTTGCCCTTCGTGGCGCGGCTTTCCATCGCGGCATGCGCGCCTGCCGCTTCGGCCAGCGGGTACGCAGCATCGATATGCACTGTCATCTCACCCCGCGAGATCCACTCGAAGAGCTGTGCCGTATGCCGGCGAAGCAGTTCGGGCGTGTGGATATGGTCGGCGAAGACGGCATAGCCGATCTTGATGCTTTTCGGCAGGCTCATGATGTCGAGCGGGCCGGGGCCGCCGAGAACGGGGCCGAACCAGCAGAAGGTGCCGGAGCGGCGCAGTGACGCGAGCGAGCCGGCGAAGGTTTCCGGTCCCGATCCGTCATAGACGACGTCTACGCCTTCGCCGCCGGTGAGCTTCAGCACTTCGTCGGCGAAGGTGCCGGCAGGATCGACGATGACATGGTCGGCGCCCGCTTGCCTGGCGATGGCAGCCTTTTCCTGGCTGGAGACACGGCCGATCACCCGGCCGCCGCGCGATTTGATAATCTGCGTCAGCAGCAGGCCGAGACCGCCGGCGGCTGCATGGACGAGGGCTGTGTCACCTGACTGGACCGGGTAGAAATCCGTCGCGAAGTGGCTGGCGGTCAGGCCCTGCATCATCACGCCGGCGGCCGTCCTGTCGTCGATATCGTCGGGCACCGGCACCAGCGAGCCCGCGGGAATTGCGATGCGCTCGGCATAGCTTCCCGGCCCATAGACCCAGGCGACGCGCTGGCCCGGCCGAAACTCCGTCACCCCTTCACCCAGGGCCAGCACCCGGCCGGCGCCTTCGACGCCCATGATCTTCGGATTCGGCATCTCCTTCCAGAGGCCGCCGCGGCGCGCACCGATATCCATGAAATTGACGCCGGCTGCGGCAATCTCCACCAGAACCTGGCCGGGGCCGGCGACCGGCTCCGGCTGCTCGGTCAGTTGCAGTACGTCAGGCCCGCCGGGGCCGCTCATGATGACAGCTTTCATCTTCTCTCTCCTTCAAAGCTTGCGCGGCTTGCCGCCGCTGGTCTCGATCGCATCGATCAGCCGGTGCAGCGCCACGGCGTCGTCGAAATCGGGGCTGGTATGCGTGCCGTCGGTGATATCGGCGGCGAGCCTGAGATAGGCGGTCGCCACACTCTGCGACGGTCCTTCGGCGAAGCGGTAGGCGCCGTAGCGGGCAGGGATCTCCAGCTCGTGCAGGGTCTCGTCGCCGGTCGCACCCATCAGCGTGAAGCCGCCGATGCCGACATAACCGACCGGGCTCGTCAGGATCAGGTCGCCCCTGGTGCCGTTGATCTCGATGCGGAAATTCGTGCCGCGCGACAGGCCGCCGCGGAAATGCGCGGCGACGACGACACCGTTTTCCAGCGTGCCGCTGACAACGAGCTGATCGGGAACGGTCATCGGCAGGATCTCGCCGGTTTCCTCGATGCGGGTGGTCTTGCGCCGCGTGGCGAGATTGCCGGTCACCGTTTCGAAGCGGCTTGCGAGCATATCGGTCAGCCCGTCGATCGAATGGGCGAAGACGACATTCTGCATGCCGACGCCCTTGGATGGATCGAGCGTATAGGCGAAGGTCTCGCTCATGCTTTCGCCGAAGGTGATGCCGGAGCCGACCATGGTGGCCGAGAGCACTTCGTCGAGATAACCTTCGGCGATGAGATCCTTGATATAGGCAAAGGCCGGGACGGCGCGCGTCTGCAGGCCGATGCTGGTGGCGACACCTTTGTCGCGGGCGAGATCGCGCATGGCGGTGGCATCGGCAAGGTTCATGCCGAGCGGCCATTCGGAGAACACCGCCTTGCCGGCGGCAACGGCCTTTTCCACCAGTTCGCGGTGATGCGTCACCTTCACGCTGATGACGACGAGATCGACCTCGGGATGGCCGATCAGTTCATCGGCGGAGCCGAGCGCATGGGGAATGCCGTATTTCTCGGCGGCGGCCTTGGCGACCTCAGGCCTGTTGTGGCTGATTGCGGTCAGGCGGAATTCGGGCAGCTGCGCGAGTGCCGGAATATGGGCGATGGTCGCCCAGCCCTTGTCTGGGTGAACGCCGATAATGCCGACGCGGATCGGTGTCTTGCTCATGGCTGTGTTTCCTGGTTGGTGCTGAATTCGAGGATGGTGCGCTTCAGCTCAAGCCGCGCGATGCGCCAGCCCTGCGGCGTCCGCTTCCATGTCTCGTGGTAGTGACCGTAGCCGTGCATGCGCGCCGGCTGGCCGGGGGCGGGGGCGGCGTTGACGACGATGTCTTCCATCGCCCAGATCGCCGATATTTCGCTGTCGGAGATCAGGTCGATCTCCTCATTGTGGATATGATGGCTGGAGCGCGCGCCCTGCAGGAAGGCCGTCGTCACCGCCATGAAGGCATCCCTGTCGTCGAAGGCGGCGATCAGGCCACCATCGGGGTCGAGCATGCGGATGCCGACATCGGGCAGCAACAGGGCGGCGAAATCGTCCCATTGCTTCGTGTCGATGAAGCGGCAATAGCGCGCCTTGGCGCGCCTGACCTCGCCGATCGGATCTGTCTGTTCAGTGGAAACAGGATTTGTCATTGCTCTCCGTCCTTGTTTCCGTCCATATAGGGTGCGGACGTCGGGACGTATGAGCTTCAAACGTCCATGATTATTGCTCGTTCGTCCAAAGTGGAGGATGAAAATGGATCCGCTGACGGAAATTCTGGGGGATTTCAGCATCCGCCAGGCAACCTTCACCCGGCTGGAGGCGAGCGCGCCCTGGGCCTGGGCCTCGTCGGGAGAGCCGGTGGTGAAGTTCGTGCTCGTCGTGCGCGGCTCCGGCATCCTGACGACGGACAGCCATCCGGAGCCGATCGCACTGCGCAGCGGCGATGTCTTCATCATGCTGGATGAGGAGCCCTACCGCATGTACGACCATGAGGATTCCCTGCCGATGCCCTGCGTCGAGGTGGAGAGGCTCCGGGTCGGAAACCGGATCGAGGTCGGCGGCGGCGGGGCCGTCACCACCTTCGTCAGCGGCATGTTCCAGATGGACAGGCTGGAGGCGCGCCCGCTCACGAAAGTCCTGCCGCCGCTTCTGCACCTGAAGCTCGACCAGAACCGCAGCCTGGCCTTCCAGTCGGTGCTGGAGCTTCTGGCGGCCGAGACGGAAGCGCCGGGCCTCGGCTCGGATGCCGTCATCGCCCGGCTGTTCGAGCTGCTCTTCGTCCATGCGGTGCGCGCCTATTCGGCCATGCCTGGCGGGCCGACGCGGAGCTGGCTTGCGGCCATCGGTGACGCCAATCTGGAGCGGGCGATCCACGCCATGCACGGCGAGCCGGAAAAGGACTGGACGGTGGAAACACTCGCCCGCCTCTCTGGCATGTCGCGCTCGGCCTTTGCCGCGCGGTTCAAGGCAGTGGTCGGCCAGAGCCCGCTCGATTATCTCACGGGATGGCGGATCTATCGCGCAAGCCGCCTCATCCAGGATCAGCAGCTGCCGCTTGCCGAAATCGCCCGCGCCGTCGGCTATGAATCGATCGCCGCCTTCAACCGCGTCTTCAAGCGGGAAACGGGGGCGACGCCGGGGGCCTTCCGCCGCGACGGCGGATTGCCGGCGGCAAGCCACATGGCAGAGCGGAGCCCGCCGAACTTTCTTTGATCCGCAGCGTTCCGGATCAAAGGAGTTCACCATGTCCAGACGCAGATTCAGGAAACTCACCCATCGCCTTCTCGGCCGGTTCGACGAGGTTCAAACCCTGCTCGACCAGATCGAGGGCAGCGCGTCGAAGCTGCGGACGGCCTGCGATGACGAGGCCGAAGAGGAGGGCCTCACGCATCCGGCGGTGCAGCCGCCGCAATGGCCGCGGCATGGAGCGCCTCCGGCCGTCTTGTAATGCCGCTCAAGGGCGCCCGCATTGGCCGGCAAACAGACCCGCATGCGCGGCAAACAGCGCACTCAGCCTGTCGATGACGGTTCGCACTTCGGGCCGCTGGCGCTCATCCTCGTGCACGGTGATCCAGATGTCATAGGTCAGGCTGTCGATCACAGGCCCGGCGCGGACGAGACCGGGGTCGGCGTCGCCCATGAAACAGGGCAGCAGGCCGCGGCCGGCGCCGCCGCGGATGAGGTGGGGCAGCATCAACGGCGTGTTCGTCCAGCTGGTGATCCAGTGGTCGGGCTGCTCGAAGGTCCATTTGTCGGCGGGTGTTGTCGCAATCTCGGTTCCCAGTGAAATCCAGTTGTGATTGCCGGCGCTGAAGGTGGCGGCCTGATAGGCTGCGTGGGCGACGGAGAGGGAGCGGCGCGTGGCGAAATTGCCGCGCTCCGGCCTGCCGTGCATCAGGGCGAGATGGGCCTCGCGATAGGTCAGGTCCTGGCCGGTGTCGAGCGCCTTGTAGCACATGCGGAATTCGTCTTTCGGGCTCCAGACTTCGGATAGATGATCGGCGATGAAGCGCAGCGTCCAGGCATCGGCACCGGTCGAAACGATCGGCAGGGTCAGCACGTCGGCGCGCCAGTCCGATATCGCCTCGGCCGCTTCCTGCATGACGAGAACGCGCTCGAACAGCATCTCGCCATCGCTGGCCAGCAGATAGCCGGTCGGGCCGCGCCGGAAGAGCGTGCGTCCGGTCGCCCGCTCCAGCGCCAGCATGCGCCGCCCGATCGTCGGGGCGCTGAGGCCCGTGCGCGCGGCCGCACCCGTCAGGCCGCCCGATGTCGCGACATGGAAGAAGAGCTGCAGGTCATCCCAGCTTGCCTCTTTCACGGATGAAAACCCCCTTTTATCCGCGCGTCTACCTTTGCCGGGCTCCGCGCCTTAGCTCAGTTGCATCTGTCATAGATGGAGGCAGGATGATGCTTCTCAACTGGATCATGCTCACAAACGAGCTTCACAGGCATAGCCGCCGGCAGAGGAAAGACCCGCTCGCCGATCCGCTCGATGCGCCGGAATGGGATGGCCTGCGCTGGGCCTTGCCGCTCCTCAGCCTGGTGGCGCAGAGACCCCACAGTGTCGACCAGGTTCAGCCGCGGCTGCCGCTGTCTGCGCGGATCAGATCGATCAGCGCCCGAAGTGCCGCGGAAGTATTGCGGTTGCGCGGGTAGTAGAGGCAAAGGGGTGAGGAGCCCGTCACCCAGTCTTCCAGCACCGTCACAAGCCTGCCGGTGGCGATCGCCTCGGCGGCGATCGCCCGGGAAATATACGCAAGCCCGATGCCGGCGATGGCGGCCTTCAGCATCAGCGACTGGTCGTCGAGCGTCAGCGCGCCCGGCACATCGATCTCCAGCGTTTCGCCATTCTGTTCGAATTCCCAGCGGTAGATGCCCCCGCCCGATGCCCGCGAGCGGATGCAGCTGTGTGCGGCAAGATCGAGCGGCGTGCGCGGCGCCGGGTGATCGGCGAAGTAGCCGGGCGCGCCCACCACGCAGAAATCGAGACCGAAGGGCAGGGGCACGGCCACCATTTCGGCCGGCACGGATTCGGCGAGCCTGATGCCGGCGTCGCAGCCTTCCAGCATCACATCTACCAGCCGGCTTTCGCTCGACAGCTCCACCTGTACGGCCGGGTGGCGCGCCATGTAGGCCTGTATCAGCGGTGTCAGGATTTCATGGGCGCCGGTGACCGAGCTGTTGATGCGCAATGTGCCGGAGGGACGCGTGCCATGGCTGCCGGCAGCCTGCATGGCCTGTTCGATGGCGGCCAGCGAAGGGGCTACGCTGGCGATGAACTCCTCGCCGGCGGAGGTCAGCGAGACGCTGCGGGTCGTGCGGTTGAAGAGGCGGATGCCGAGCCGGTCCTCCAGCGCGCGCACATTGCTGCTCAGCGCCGTCGGCGACATCGACAGCGCATCGGCGGCGGCGCGGAAGCTCAGATGCTCGGCAACTGCGATCGCCGCCCTGATTTCGGTGAAGCCACCGCCCTCTACTGTGCGGAATATCGGCACGGTTCGTCCCGATTTAAACGGCTAATCGGGATAATCTCTAGCGCCTATTCTTGTCTCATCCAAGATCGTGAAATGGAGAAAGACAATGGATATGCAGCTTTCCGGCAAGCGGGCTCTCGTGACCGGCTCGTCTTCGGGGCTCGGCGAGGCGATGGTGAAGATGTTTGCGGCGGAAGGGGCTGCCGTCGTGGTGCACGGCCGCGACCGAGCGCGCACCGAGGCTGTGGCCGGGGCCATCGTTTCGGCCGGCGGCAGGGCGGATGTGGCGATCGGCGACCTCGCCGATGACGAAGGGGCCGAAGCGGTTATCCGCCAGGCGCTTGCCGGCGGCGATATCGATATTCTCGTCAACAATGCCGGCCATTACCACCATCTCGACTGGCATTCGGCAACACCGGTCAATTGGGTGGAGACCTATCAGATCAACGTCGTCTCGGCCGTCAGGATGATCCGGGGATTGGTGCCGGCAATGGTCGGCCGCAGCTTTGGCCGGGTCATCCAGATCGGTGGCGGCCTGGCCTCGCAGCCGATCCCGATGCAGCCGGATTACGAAGCGTCGCTTGCCGCGCGCCACAATCTCGCGGTCTCGCTGGCGCGGCGGCTGAAGGATACGGGCGTGACATCGAATGTCGTGTCGCCCGGCGCGATCCTCGTGCCGGCCGTGCGGGATCTCCTGGAAAAGATCGCGCCCGCGCATGGCTGGGGCGATCGCTGGGAGGACATCGAAAGCGGCTGCGTCAAGGACATGGTGCCAAACGATATCGGCCGTCTCGGCCGTCCCGATGAGATCGCAGCTGCCGTCATCTATCTCGCAAGCCATCATGCCGGCTATATCAGCGGCGCCACGCTGCGCGTCGATGGCGGCACCATCCGCTCGGCTTTCTGAAGCCGGGACGCTTTCATGGCGGCGGCGCGCACGAAGGTGGCCGTCAGCGCGCCGCGCCGAAGAACCGGGTGAAATGCGCGATGACGGCATCGGGTGCTTCCTCGGGAATGAAATGACCGCAGGGCAGGGCTTCACCCTCCACCTGTTCGGCCCAGGCCCGCCAGGGCTCGAGCCCATCCCTGCCTTTCAGCGTGCCGCGCTCGCCCCAGAGCATCAGGAGCGGCATGTCGAGCTTCCAGCCGCGGTTCTTCTCGTCGAGCTCGCGGTCGATCGTCCAGCCGGCGCGATAGTCCTCGGCCCAGGTATGGACGCTCCGCGGGTCGCGGGCGCAGGCGAGATAGTCGGCGAGATTTTCTTCCGGAAAGATGAAGCCGGGTGCGGATTGATGCGCGAGAATGTAGCGCACGAACCATTCCGGGTCACCGCCGACAAGTTTTTCCGCCAGTCCGTCCGGCTGGGCCAGCATAGACCAGTGCCAGGCCGAAACGGCCTCCTTCGCGCCCATCCGCGCCCACATGTCGGCCGTCGGGATGACGTCGAGGCTTGCAAGGCGCGTGACGGTTTCGGGATGATCGAAAGCAAGGCGGTAGGCGACGCGGGCGCCACGATCATGGGCGCCGACGTCAAAGCGCTCGAAGCCGAGTGCGCGCATGGTGGCGATCTGGTCGCGGGCCATGGCGCACTTGGAATAGGTCTCGTGATCGGCGCTGCCTTCGGGCTTGTCGCTGCGGCCATAGCCGCGCAGGTCGGGAATGACGACGGTGAAATGCGCGGCAAGGGCAGGCGCGACACGCGACCAGCACATGCGCGTCTGTGGCCAGCCGTGCAGCAGCAGCAGCGGCGGGCCGTTTCCGCCGACAAGCGCGTCGATCTCCAGGCCATCGCCCGGGAGGCGACGCTGCTGGAAGCCTTCGATGAGACCTGCGGACATGGTGTTTCTCCCTCGCGTGCAGGGAGAACTCGCAAGGGCCGGGTTTGGTTCAAGGATGGATTGCCGCGCGCGCCCTCAGGCCGCGGCCTCTTCCCGTTCGACTGCCCGCCGTGCCCGCACCGCCGCGGCGATGAAGACGCGGGAGAGGCCGTGATAGAGCGGCTCGCGCGAGAGCAGGCGGGAGGTGAGGTAGCCGAGCATGGCGACGGACATGATGGGGATGACGGCCTGGTGGTCGCCGGTCATTTCCAGGATGATCACGAAGGCCGTCATCGGCGCCTGCACGACGCCGGAGAAATAGCCGGTCATGCCGAGGATGGCTGCCAGCGCGATGCTGGTGCCGAGAGCCAGACCGACCGTGCTGCCGAAGCCGGCGCCGACGGCGAGCGAAGGGGCGAAGATGCCGCCCGGAATGCCCGAGAGCATGGACAGGAAGCTCGCCACCAGCTTGCCGGCGAAGAAGAGGAGCGGCAGCGGGTGGCCTTCGACGGCGCTTCGCGCCTGTTCGTAGCCGGTGCCGAAGGTCGTGCCGCCGAAGGCGATGCCGATGCCGGCGACCGCCAGGCCGCAGAGGCCGGCAAGCGCCACCATGCGCGGCAGGGGCTGCGGCTGCGCCCAGCGGCGGATGCGCTGGCCGAAATGCAGGGCAAGTCCGCTGAAGCCGGCGCCGAGCGCGCCGCCGCCGATGCCGCAGGCGAGCACGAGGCCCCAGTCGCTGAGGCCAGCCGGCGAAACGGAGGCCTCGCCGAAATAGTTGTAGCTGCCGGCAAGCCCGAGCGCTGCGAGACCGGAGAGGATGACGGCGGTCAGAACGACGCCATTGGCGCGCGATTCATAGGTGCGGCTCATCTCCTCGATGGCGAAGACGATGCCGGCAAGCGGCGTGTTGAAGGCGGCGGCGATGCCGGCAGCCGAGCCGGCCAGGATCAGGCCGCGGGCCTGCGCCATGCCGCCGAAACGCGCCACCGCCAGCATGATCGACGCGCCGACCTGCACCGTCGGTCCTTCGCGGCCGATCGAGGCGCCGCAGAAAAGGCCGAGAACGGTAAGTGCGATCTTGCCGGCGGCGATCCTCAGCGAAAGCAGCCGCGAGCGGTCTTCCTCCTCGCGCAGGTGACGGGCGGCAATCGCCTGGGGAATGCCGCTGCCCTGCGAATTGGGAAACAGTCTGATGGCAAGGAAGGCCGAGAGCATGAAGCCGAGCGGGCTGACAATGAGCGGCAGCAGGAACGACCATTCGCCCGATGCCGTCAGGCCGGCAAAGGCCCTTTGCGCGAGATCGGCAAGCCTGGCAAAACCGACGCTGACAAGGCCGATCGCCAGCGCCCCGCACCAGAAAACCAGCCGTGGCCGCCAGAGCGAGAAGGATCCCCAGATGACGCGGGAACGGCGAAGCAGCCGGGAATTGCGATAGGGAAGCGGCATGGCGGACTCGGGAGGCGATTTCGGGGGCAGCCCCGGTATAGACCCAAATCCTGCCCGATATCACCCGCTGATTTAGCGGAATTGCATTTGAGCTGCGGCCGGCAGGGCGGGGCTGCCGGCCTGCCGTCTCACGCCGCCTTCTTCGCCAGCAGGTCGCGGATCTCCGTCAGGAGCTGCACATCGGCCGGCGGCGGGGCGGGCGGGGTCTCTCCGGTCTTTTCCTGGTGCTCCACCTGCGCGCGCAGGAAGTTTACGCCCTTGACCATCAGGAAGATGATCCAGGCGAGGATCAGGAAGTTGATGACGACGGTGATGAAGCTGCCATAGGCGAAGACGGCGCCCTGGGCGCGGGCGGCCGCAAGGGTCGGCGCATTGACCGTGGAAGAGAGCGGGAAAAAATAATTCGAGAAATCGAAGCCGCCGAGGACCGCGCCGACGACGGGCATGATGATGTCATCGGTCAGAGACTTGACGATGCCGCCAAAGGCGCCGCCGATGATGACGCCGACGGCCAGGTCCATGACGTTGCCCTTCGCAATGAATGACTGGAACTCACTGATAACGCTCATTTTCTATCCTTCAGATCTCAGGGGGGCTTTGATCCTAACGATAGGGAAGGCAGGCGGTTCCGTGGGCGCGGCCGTTTTTTTGGGCGGGCAGCAGCTTACGTGCCCTCGTCGGGAATGTTGAGGATCTCGCCGCAGGCCTTGCAATGGACGGCATCGGCATCGTGGCGCTGCAGGCCGCAGCGCGGGCAGGCGAAGGTGACCTTGTGCGGGCGCACCACCGCCTGGGCCAGCCGCACGAAGAGCGAGATGCCGACGATCATCGTCACGACGGAGGTCAGCTTGCCGAGCGTTCCGGGCAGGGTGATGTCGCCGAAGCCCGTCGTGGTCACGGTCGCGACGGTGAAATAGAGCGCGTCGACGAAGCCTTCGCCGCCCGGCTGGTTGTAGAAGAAGGAGGTGTAGACGAAGCCGGTGACGAGGAAGAGGAAGACCAGGAAATTGATCACCGCGCGCACGACATCGAGCGCATAGCCACAGCTCATCCGGCGCAGCGCCTCCTTCAGGAGCGGACTTCGCCCGATCGCCCAGAGCCGCATGACGCGCAGGAAGGCGAAGTTGAAGAGCGCATCGGGAAAGAGCAGCGTCGCCAGAACGATGAAATCGATCCAGGTCATCGGCCGCAGGATCCAGCTGCGCAGCGAGGGGGCCGCAACGGCGCGCGCCGCGATCTCGGCGGCGATCCAGACGGCGATGACGTAATCGATGACGAGATAGGTGGGGGCGGCGCGGAAATAGGGTCCGAGCACGAAGAAGGCGAGGATGGCGATGTCTATGACGGTAAAGATGAATTGCAGCAGCATGGCCTTGCGGCCGTCGCCCCGCTCGATGCGGCGCAATCCCGCGCGCAGGCTCTTGTGATGCGTGTCGTCGTCGAAAAGATGATCCATGACGGCGAAATAGCTCGCGTATGACGGGTATCAATAGGCGAGGCTTTCGCGGGGCGCGGAAGCTTGAGTATGGATCAAGCGGCGCCTTCACTCTGGCTGTTGTCTGACACTTCGTAAAATAACTGGCTTCTATTTTTGAGAGCGAGACTGCGCTGTCGTAAAGGCATTTTCCGGCCTTCGGTTGCAGTTGCCACCAAAGGCCGCAGTCGGTCCGAAGCGGACTTCCGATTGCCCTAAATCCGAAAAGTGATATCCGAACTTACGCAACTTCAATAGCGTTGGACGGAGTAGGAAATGAGTGATTTCAGTTGCTGGTTTTGCAAGCAAACGATCGACGAACACGACGTCAAAGCGGTGGCAATTGAAATTTCAAATCTTTGGTTTTCGGGAGAAAATCAACCCATCCAAACTTTTTGGGCTCATTCAAAGTGCGCACAGCAAAATCTTAGCGGCGGATACAATTTCGACCCTGACGACCTCATCAACCCACAGTAATCATACTTGGATCGAGCGATACCGTAATGACCGCTTCCGGCGCAAACCTGCCAATGACGCAACTTGGTTTGGTGGCAGTTGCTACCGAACTCCGGAATTTTCCGCCTGCGGCCCCGACGTTGAGCGTCTCATGACTTCCGGAGTGTTTAGGGTCTTAAATGGCGACAGAGCGCGACGAGATTGATGCACTCAAGAGAGCGATGCGGAAATCAGGAGGCGACAAGGTCGGCCCTTGGGGTGTCAGGCGCAAGAAAAGAGATCCGCGCACGCCGCCTTGGGAGGTGTCATATGACGAATATCCAAACCATTGGACCTACATTCGGCTGATCAAGGATTTCTTCAAGATCATGAGGGCGCTCTTTTCGCGGAAAAATGGCGCTTGAGGTACATGTTCGGTCGACTGAAGCCTTCGAACTTACGGTCATCCGAAGAATTCGACGCTGGTCGCATCTCACCTGGAGTTTTCCGGGCACTTTCTCGAACGGAATAAAGATAGATTTTCTGACAATGCCGATGGGATCAAGGCGGCGCCTGACTTAGGGATCAAGGCTGCGCCTTGACCTTGGGGTAGTGGGTCGCTGGATCAAACATTGATGCACGGGGTGCATCAGTGTTTGACCAGGGGGTCATGGCCCCAGTTCATCAGCGAGTAGCGCCAGGGGGAATGCTCCTTGTCCTTTTGCGGCCCGCCCTGGGCGAGATGGCGATGCACGTAGCCGACGACTTTGCGCATGTGGGCATAGTCGGCCTCGGTCAGGTCGGCCTTCTTCTTGTGCCTGATCTCGCCGATCCGGCGGCCGGAGTGATGGCCGATCGTTTCGTCGCCGCCTTCCTCCTGCCAGCCGTTCGCCTTGCTCTCGTCGGTCGCCAGCCATTTCTCGAGCGTGGCCGGCGTCATGTTCACCGCCTTGCGGAATTTCCTCCACACCTGCTCGCGGTCGCTTGGTTCATGCTCATGCTTTGCCATGGGCTTTTCTCCGGACCCTGCGCAGTTCGTCCCTGTCGATGAAGTTATCCGTCGCGCCGGCCTCTTCGTCCGGATGGGAGATCTCCACATCCAGCTCTTCGGGCAGGTCGAGCGCCTGCTTGGTGTTCATGATGCCGAGCGGCACGCGGCCTTCCTCTGTTCTGGCGGCGACTTCGACGAGCGGTTTTGTCTTACGGGCCATGAAATATTCCTTTCTACTGAAATGGGAACGCGGGGCGGAGTCGCCTGTTCCATGAAGGTTGAGGATTGCGTCGGCCAATGTGCGGGCCGGTGTTGCGGCCTGCCGCCCGCAGCCTCGTCATCCGGCCCTTCGGGCCGCGTGCGCATCCGCTTACCCGCTTCCGTCTCGAAGGAACCAAACGGGCAAACTTCCACGCACCCACGTCGCTTCCGCCTCGGGAACAAACAGTATTCGGTGGCGTTCGGTTCTCGCGAACACATTCAATTCACGGAGGATTTTCAAATGGGTCGCGGTATTCTTCTCTGGCTTCTGGGTATCCCGTTGCCGATCGTCATCCTGCTCGTGCTCTTCATGCGATAGGAGGCTGCCATGTCTCTTGCTGAAGAAAGAGTCATCGCCGGCAATCGCACGGGTGTGATGCCGGTCGAATCCTCGAAGCCTGCCATTGCCTGGGGCCCGATCGTCGGCGGCGCCGTGGCGGCGACGGGCATTACGCTCATCCTGCTGCTGCTCGGCTCCGGCGTGGGGTTGACGATGGTCTCTCCCTGGTCGGGCGAAAGCAGCTCGGCCGCGACAGTCGGCATCACTGCGGCGATCTGGCTTGTCGTCGTCCAGTGGCTGTCGTCGGCGCTCGGCGGCTATCTGACCGGGCGTCTGAGGACCAAATGGGCGGTCATCCACACCAATGAGGTCTTCTTCCGCGATACCGCGCATGGCTTCCTCAGCTGGGCGCTCGCGACCGTCTTCGTCGCCGGCTTCCTGGCGTCGTCGCTGACCTCGCTTGCGGGTGCCGGCGCAAGTGCGGCCGGCCAGGCTGCAATGGCCGCCGGTGTGGCAGGCGGGTCTGCCGCGGCAGCCTCGGCGTCGGATACGGATACGGCCGGCCCCGGCATGGCCACGGCCTATTTCACGGACGCGCTGCTGCGGCCGCAGAATATTTCCAATCGCGCCAGCGAGGATAATGGCGCGGCCACGGCCGAGATTTCCCGCATCCTGCTGCAGGGTGCTGCGAACGGCTCGGTGCCTGATGGTGACAAGACCTATATTGCCGGCATCGTCTCGGCCCGGACAGGGCTTTCCGAGGCCGATGCCCGCGCCAGGGTCGATACCGTGCTGAAGCAGATCGACGATGCCAAGGTTGCGGCACAGGCTGCCGCCGACAAGGCCCGCAAGGCTGCTGCGACCTCGGCGCTGATCGGCTCGCTCTCGCTGCTCGTCGGCGCCTTCATCGCCGCTGCGGCCGCCGCATTCGGCGGGCACCAGCGCGATGAGGAAGAGGACCTGATTGCGACCGGCCGCGGACCGCTCGTGTAAAAGCCGCTCGCATGAAAGAAAGGCGGCGCCCGGTGAACGGGCGCCGCTTCATCCTGCCGATACTCGGGCCGGAGGCCTTGAGAAGCGTCAATTCCGCGCCGGTGGCATAACGCAGCTCTCGTCGGCTATACTGCCGACAGGTTCTCGGAGTTCACATTGCCGCTCCCCCAAAAGCTTCGAGGCCTTTGAAGCAGCCCAACCATTCAGTCTTACGCGCGAGAAATATGCCCTCTACGTCCATCCTCCACGACATTCCCGGAGGCAAGCCGCTGCTCGAGTGGTTCGGGCGCGTACCTCGCTTCCACGATGCCAATCTGCTTGAGATCACCTTCTCCGGTAACGGAGCCGGGCTGCTGCGCATCCACGCCTGGAACATGACCGACGAAGTGGATGCCAAAGGCTACTTCGTCCTCGACAAACACGCGATCGTCACTTTTGCACTTGAGGGCGTAAGCGCGGTCAATTGTACTGATTTCGATGTGGTACCGGGCATCATCTTCGGAATGGAGATCACCAAGGTGGACGAGCATTTCCGCATTGAGTGGGATTCAAGCTGCGGAGTGGCCGGCTTCGTCACTACCAGGCACATACGGATCGACCTGGTGCCGGGCAAACCCGACTGAGACGCTCTTCGAGACAGGTCCTCAGAAAGACGCGACGGCCCTGAGGCCGAAAATCGCCGCGTTCTGGATCCGTGAATTCGGCTTGTCGGGATCGGCTGCATTGCCGCCGGGACGGATGACATATTGGAAGAATGGCTGCGCCGTCATCCATGGCGTGACGGCCGCCTGATAGGTAGCTTCGATGACGGCTTCGGAACTCGGCACCGGCTGAGATGTCCCGTTGAAGGCATTTTCGGCCTTTACCTGATCGGACATGCCCGAGCTCATGCTGGCATAGGCAAAGCTGATCCCGGCGGTATCGTCGTCGCGGCCCGGCAGAAGCCCCTTATAGGCAAGGCCCATATCGAAATACCAGTTCATGCTGTTGCGCTCCTGCTGCGGCGCCACGGCAATCCGGAAAAATCCGTTGAGCCCGTTGTCCGAACTACCCGGCTCCTGCCAGAGCGTCTGGTCGACGACGGCATAGACCGCGAAATTGCCCGAGAGCCGGCGCGGGCTGCCGCTCGAGAGCGGATCGGCGAGCGAAACGCCGTTCGATGCCGTGGTCAGGCTGTCGAACTCTTCGGAATTGTACCAGGCGCCGATCTTGTAGGTGCCGGGCAGGCCGGTCCCGCCCTTTGCGGGCATATAGGCATAACCTGCCTCGGCGATCGCCAGGACGCCATCGCCCAGCGGAAATCCCAGTCCATTGGCATTGCCGTCTGGGTCGGACCCGGTCGGGCTGCCATTGAAGACGGCGGCCTGCAGCGTCCAGGCATCGTCAGGCTTGACGATGATCTGCGCGCCGGGAACGGCGAAGGGATAGGCCGGTCCGCCTCCGGGAAGATCGGCGGCAAAGATGCCCGGCCATCCGAAGGTGGAGTTGACGAAAAGGCTCGCCGTATTGCTGATCGCGAAATTCTGGTCCGCAAGGATCTGCCCGAGCTTGACCGTCACCTTGTCGTCCATGAGGCTCTGCGAGAGATAGAATTCCCCAAGCCTGAAGCCGGGATCGGCTTCCACCGAGGTGACCGTCAGGAGATTGCCGATATCCTTGCCGGACAGGCCCTGGCCCTGGATCGCATAGCCGGAAATATGGATGGCGCCGCCGGTCCAGCCGACCAGCCGGTCCATGTCGAAATCGCCCTGAAGCTGGAAGACACCGTCATAGGCCGTCCCGCGTTTCAGGCCGCCGGAGACATTGCCGAGCACGTCACTGGTCTGGGACATCGTGAAGGTGACGCCCTGGTCGCGCAGCCAGTTGCGGTAGCCGTGCCAGTCGCCGGTCAGTGTCGTATCCGCGTAGGAGGGCGGTGCCGCATCGTCTGCGCGTGCCCCGGCGCCATGGGCGGCGATCGCAAGTGCAAGAACGGCGCCGGGTAGCTTCTTCATTCGCGTCCCTTTTCCGGAGGCTCTGATTTCGGGGGATGCGCAGGCGCTGATCTGAAGCGTCTGTGCGCGAACATAAGCTCGCTATAGTTGGAACGATTGCGCGGTAGGGCAAGTTCGTAGCACGGCACTCGAGCAAATAGGTAACCAAATCCGGCCAAGCGGCATCAAGCTGCATTGCGACGGGCATAGTTAGCAGCTCGGAGCTTCCCACGATCCCGCTTCGCAACGAAACCAGCCTCGGTCCTTGCACCACGACTGAGCGCCGGGCTGGTGCCCGCCCGCCGTCCCCACACACGGCCCTGTGGTTCTGCATACTCCTGAAGGTGCAGATAATTCACATACAACGGATCCGTACCTTTGATGATGTATTTACAGAGGGTTTTTGCGGTCTCTGGACAAACGGGTTCTACCTTCACATCGTAACGACGTACATTCCGATGCGCTCGCTCGATCCATTTCAGCCGCTTCTTGTCGAAATCAGCTTGCAGGGCGGGAGGAACATGTACGACCCAGTTACAGTGGGCATGGCCGTCCGGATTTTCGTGAGTGTAGACGTACATGGGAGGCAGGGCGAAGCCGTGGAGTTGCTTGGTGCGACGGTTCAGCCAGTCGCGGTATTTATGTCTGACCGCCCGGAAGATGTCGCCCGATTGTTCTGCGCTCTCGCTATCGAAATTGATAACAAGGTAGTTGTTTAGGGGGCAGCCAAGCCAGGCAGCGAAATCAAAAGCATGACAGATATTTTCGGCGGGGTGACGGTTTAGGACGTCAGTGTAAATTCCATATTCGGTTTTGGGCACGTTCCAGCCACCATAACTTAATACGAATCAGCGTCCCCCTCTTGGTTGATGAGAGCTGCTTTGGAACATATTGGCAACATCGGCGCCGCATTTTCGCGGCGAAATTGCACGTGATCCACAAATAAGTGCTATGCCGCGTTCCGGCGAAAATTGGGGGAATGTTTGCGAGCGGGAGAAAGTGTCCTGCTCGAAAAACAGGCGGTCATGCGTCACATTGTGTTGTCGGCGTGGTCTGATCGACCGACTGCACCAATGCCAGCTTCAGCAGATCGAAACTGCGTTTTCGACTACGTCGGAGATTTCCGGTTTTTCACTGAGGATGAGACTAGAGGGGCGGGGCGCACGGCGCGCGACCGCTATGCTCGGGCTTGTAAAGATTCAAAGAACCGTCCCGGCGCATTGACGCCAATAGGATGAGCGCGCCAGCGTCGGGGCGGCAAGAGATTGCCTATGGTGCGGTTTTTGGCGGTACCAATTCCCGCGCACCTTCCGCAAACGTCATGATGGATGTGATCTCTTCAGCGAGTTGTCGGAGAGCCGACCTCAGGGCCGGGCGACATGCCAGACGCCTTCGGCGCCGTCGCCATGGACGTCTCCCGGCTGGGAATCGAAGTGATAGGTATAGAGCGGCGCGCCGTTATAGGCCCACTGGGTGACGCCCGTCGGCCGCGTGATGACGCTCCAGGGGCCGGAAGCCTTGGCGCCGGCCGGTGCTTCGAACGGAGGCCAGGCGAGAGCGCAGAGCAGGGTGCAGTCGGACTTTCCGGGCTGGTCCTTGTCGAAGGTGTAAAGCGACAGGCCATCGGCATCCGTCAGCAGCTTGTGCTGTCCGATCGTTGCGACGGCAGCGGGCGACATGGTCTTTGCCTCTGCGAGCGGTGCCGACATCAGGGCGAGGCCGAGGGAAACGAAGAGGGTTCTGGTCATTGCAGACATTTCGAGGTCCTTTCTGTTGTTGCTCCGTGCCTGAACGGGGGCATGCGGCACGGGCGGTGTAGGGTTGGGGAGGGTTTCAGTCTTGCGGGCAGCTAACCCTTGGCGGCAGGTGCCGGCGGCACCGGCAGAATGATTTCCGAAGCAACCTTCCAGTCCTTTCCGACATGAATCCAGTCGATGATCATCAGGAAGGGCTTGGGCGTCCCGTCCTGGCCGGCATAGGAGACGGTGATGTTCATCGGCGCGTAGGATTCGGCCACATCAGGCGTCAGGCCGACGACCTTGAGTTTCGTGTAGTCCGGCTCGAGCACGACCGGGCCGGATGTGCCGATGTCGTGCAGTTTCTGGTCGATCGCTTCGTTGCCCCAGAAACCTGCCCAGTTTCCTTCGGCGGGAATGGCGCTCTTGGCGACGAGGAGGGCAGAGGGCGATTGCCAGAACATTGCGTGCAGGCCCTTGAAATCGTGCCGGTTGGCGAGATCCATCAGCCTGGAGAACTGCGACCTGATCTGGTTGGCGGCTCGATCATTCAGCGGTTCCTTGCCGGCGGCAAGCGAGGGCACGGCGGAAACGGCAAGCGCTGCGGCGGCGGCCAGCACTGTCTTGTGCATGCGGTTCTTCTCTATGCGGATTTGAGGATGGCGCGGTCGGGAGGGAGGGGATGCCAGGGATTTCGCGGAGCGGGGATGGGGGATCGGCTGCAAGGGCGCGTGGCCGTTCATGCGCTGACAGGGCGTGTCTCGATCCATGGCCAACCATCCGCTATCCAGGAGTGACTGTTCTTCCGTCCCATCAAGATCACCGCGTTGGCCGGGATTTGTAACTATACGAAGGTCGAGAAAGCGGTAGATGAAGAGGTGAGTACAAAGTTCGGTGAACCCGACGTGATCGGCGCGGGACCTGCCCGCGCCGGACTTGCCCGCGCCGGACTTGCCGAGGCCGATCCCTATCGCCGTTCGGCCTCCATGGTCACCGGCCGGAACATCCGGGCGAAGAAAGCCTTGTCGGGCAGGCGGCGAAGCAGGGCGGCGATGGCCGCGCAGGCCGCAACCGCAAAGACGAGCCGGCCGGTCAGGACGCCGTTGAGGTCGGCGCCGAGCGACATCACCACGATCGTGTCCTCGATGACGCTATGGGCAAAACCCATGAACACGCAGGAGAGAAAGATCTGGCGCGGGGAGATCGCCCCCGATTGCGCCTCGCGGATCAGCAGGCCGGCGCCGTAGGAAATGCCGAGGAACAGGCCGATCGCCGTCAGTTGTCCGGCCTCGCCGCGGATGCCGGCAAGGCGAAGCACGGGCGAAAGCGCCTTCATCATCCATTCCATGAGCCCGGTCACCTTGAGGATCTCGAGCATCCATGAGAGGGCAAGCAGGATGACGAGCATCCACATCATGGTCTCGGCAAGACCCCAGAGGTAATCGGCCCAGCCGGGTGTCGCGCCCATCGGCAGCCAGACGGGATCGACCGGCGCCGACAGCCAGCCCGTTGCCGAGAGAACATGGTGCAGCATGAAGGCGTAGAGAAGGCCGCCCGCGATGCGCAGCACCGTGGTCGCGATCATGCCCGGGCCGGCTTTCTGGATGATCTTCTGCTCGATCGGCAGGCCGTGCGCAAAGAGGATCAGGGCCGAGAAGACCGTCACGTCCGCGACGCTGAGCGAGGATGCGGGAACGAGGGTGAAGACGAGCGGGACGGCGCCCCAGATCCCGACCAGCATGCCCGTCAGCCAGGCAAGGCCCAGTTCCGGCGGAAGCCCGATCAGGTTCATGACCGGCGCGAAGGCGGGTGCTGCCGCCTTGACCAGGCCCATCCGCGACAGGATCTCGGTCAGGATTGCGATCGGAACGGTGATGCGGACAAGCACCCAGTAGATGGCGAGTGTCTGGCTGGTATTGCGCTTCACGAAGGATAGGAACGACATCGGAGACCCCTTTTGTGGTGCCCCAATCTGCTAGACCCGTTCGCTTCGAATTTGCGGTCAAAGATTGCAGTGCCTTGCAATTTTATTGCAAATGCCGGTGCGGCCACTATGCTCCGGGAATGGATCGCATCGACCGCAAACTCCTGAACCTCATGCAGCGCGACGCGTCGCGCACGAATATCGACATGGCCGACGAGGTGGGTCTTGCTCCTTCCAGCTGCCTGCGCCGCCTGCAGCGGCTGCGCAAATCGGGTGTCATCGACCGCATCGTCGCGATCCTCAATCCGGCAAAGGCAGGGCGCGGGATCAAGGCGCTGGTGACGGTGGAACTGAAGCTGCATGGCGAGACGCATATGCGCCGCTTTCTCGATATCGCGGTCGCCGAGGAGGCGGTCTCGCAAGCCTATTCCGTGACGGGCGAAACCGATGTCGTGCTGATGCTGCGCCTGCGCGACATGGAGGAATTCGATACGCTGTGCGAACGGCTTTTCCGCGACGAAAACAATGTCGCCCGCTATTTCACCATGATCGTCATCCGCACGGCGAAGGAGGAAACGGCCATCCGGCTCTGATCGGCCTGCCGCTCGCCGGCGAGGGCCGGCCGGAGGCAGCCACCCCTTGCAAAATCAAGCCGCTGCACACAGTTGATGGGTTCCTGCGCCGGAACTTTCCGGGCGTGTAATCTTGTGTGACGGGAGAAGAATGCAGCAGCGTATCAAGACCTGGCTGAACCAGTATGAGCCGATGACGCTCATCACCTTCGCATGCATCGCCGGCGGCCTTTTCCTGCTGCAGCGGCTGACGAGCGAGGTGCTGGAGGGCGAAACGCTGGGCTTCGACCAGACGATCCTCTTGTGGCTGCGCCAGCCGGGCGATCTCAGCCTGCCGATCGGCCCGTCATGGCTCACCCACGCGATGGGCGACATTACCAGCCTCGGCGGCGTGACCGTGCTGACGATCCTGACCGCGCTTGCGACCGTCTATCTGCTGCTCGACCGCAAGACCGGGATTGCCGTCTTCCTGTTTCTCTCGGTCCTGTCGGGCTGGCTCGCCAGCACGGGGCTCAAGATCATCGTCGCCCGCGCCAGGCCCGATATCGTTCCGCATCTCGTCGATGTCAGCGACATGAGCTTCCCGAGCGGCCATGCGATGGTCTCCGCCGTCACCTATCTCACGCTCGGCGCGCTGCTCGCCCGCACGCAGCGCTACCGCGCCACACGCATCTTCGTCATGGCGGCCGGCATCTTCCTCGCCGTCATCATCGGCCTCAGCCGCATCTATCTCGGCGTTCACTACCCGACGGACGTGCTGGCCGGCTGGGTCGCCGGCGCACTCTGGGCGCTCGGCTGCTGGCTGGTCTCGAAGCGTTTCGTTGTGCGGGCGAATGGTGAGGGGCAGGGTGGGGGCGCGTGAGGGTTCTTATGGAGGCCTGGTAGGCTGCTTTTGAACGAGGCGCCACCCCAACCTCCCTTGCGTGTGGGCCGAGGGTATCTATTGTCGACGAATGCCGGGAGGTTGGGAGTATCTAATGTCGGCAGTGCCTTTCTCAAAGATTTCAACGCCGCTCAACACGCTGTTCGCTGCAATCGGTCTCTTGGTCGTTGCCGCGCTGACGACTGAGGGCCTTACTGGACAGGAGAGGCTTGTCTTTGAGCTGCTACTTGCGGCAATTTGGCTGGCCTATGTTCTCCAATTGAGCGGAACATTGCTTTCACGGCGCCACCGCCTGTCGGGCGGGATGCCGGCCCTCGTGATCGATTTGCTCGCGGTTCTGGTTCCTGCCGCTGCATTCTTGTTCGTTGGGTCCCGTGATCGAAACCTCTATTGCGCCATTTGGCTTCTCAAGCCGTTGCGCGACTCGACCTTTTTCAGGCTGCTGGCAAAGGTGGTCGCGAATGAATCGCGCAATCTGCTTGGCGTGACATCGGTGTTCGGCATCGTTCTTTTTGGCGCTGCGTTGGCCGGTTATGTCATCGAGCGAGACGTCCAGCCCGATAGGTTCGGCAGCATTCCGCAGGCGATGTGGTGGGCGGTCGTGACGCTGTCGACGACCGGCTACGGTGACGAGATCCCGCAGAGCCTTGCAGGTCGAGTTCTGGCCGGATTGGTGATGATGAGCGGGATTGGTATTTTTGCACTTTGGGCCGGCATCCTCGCCACCGGCTTCTACGAAGAGGTTCGCCGCCAAGACTTCGTTCGCAACTGGCAATTGGTCGCTGCCGTACCCCTGTTCCAGAAGCTTGGTACCGCTGCACTGATCGAGATCGTTCGGGCGTTGCGACCGCGCATTGTCCCCGCAGGTGCCGCGATCTGCCGCAAGGGCGATGTTGGCGATCAGATGTTCTTCATTGTCGAGGGGCGGGTCACCGTGGCGACACCCGACCATCCAGTGGAACTCGGCGCCGGAAACTTCTTTGGCGAGATGGCGTTGATCAGCGGCGAACCGCGCTCAGCGACGGTCAGCGCAGCAACCGAGGTATCGCTGCTGTCGCTCTACGCCGTGGATTTCCAGATGTTGTCGAGCAGTAGTCCTGACATCGCGGAGACCATCCGCAAGACGGCGCTGGAGCGGCGGGGCGGGCCGGCGAAGGAATAATCCAAGCCGGTGGGGGTTACGCCTTGACCGGCTCATAGCGCAGAATAACTGCGCCGGCCGAATTGACTTGGCGAGCGAGGTTTCTGTCCGAGCGTGTAGCCCCGTCCTTCGTACCCCCGCCGGGGAGAAGGGGATGCCGCACCGTCTCGGCGATCTCAAAGGCATCGTGTGGCAAGTCCCCTCTACCCAGCGGGGAGAGGGTTAGGGTGAGGGGGCCGCAGCATGTGGGCTTGGCATTACGGTGGGTGCCATACACCGGGTCCCTATCACATCGGAGTGTGGCGACGAGATCCTTCAATCTGGCGGCGAGGGCGAAGATGTGCGATTATCCGCCAAGGCGACTGCTGACATCCAGGCAGACGCCGGGGCAAGTATTTCATTGCTGGCCATCGACCCTTCGATAGCGGGTACGCCTGTCGCCACTCTATGGCGAGCAGTCAGCGCGGCATTCAAATAGCCAACATACCCGATCTCCTGCAACGCCATGCCGCGAACTGTCACGACATCAGATCGTCTTCGGCCGAGAGGATGGGCATCCTTCTGCTCTGGGAAGCAGTGCCAACGGGGCCGAGCGACGAGCAAACTCAACGGAGGATACACGATGAGTACCATGAGAAACCTTTGCTTTGGTCTGCTGGCTTCCGCATGCGCAACCGCGCTGGGTGCACCGGCAGTCGCTCAGCAGCAGTCAAAACCCAACATTCTTGTCATCATGGGCGACGATGTTGGTTGGTTCAACATCGGTGCCTACCACCGGGGCATCATGTCCGGGAAGACGCCGAACCTCGACAAGCTGGCGTCCGAGGGCATGATGTTTACCGACTATTATGCCGAGGCGAGCTGCACTGCCGGCCGGGCGAGCTTCATCACCGGTGAAATCCCGTTGCGCACCGGCCTGACGACTGTGGGTCAGGCGGGCGCAGATGTGGGCATGCCGGACAAGGCCGCAACCATCGCCGCCGTCCTCAAAACCGAGGGCTACGCCACGGGCCAGTTCGGCAAGAACCATCTCGGCGATCTGAACAAGTTTCTGCCAACTCTCCATGGCTTCGATGAGTTCTTCGGGTACCTGTACCATCTCGATGCCATGTCGGACCCCTACTGGTATTCGTTCCCGGATGACCAGTCGTATCGTGACAAAGTCGGGCCGCGCAATCTGGTGCACAGCTTTGCTACGGACACTGATGACGCGACCCAGCAGCCGCGCTGGGGCAAGATCGGCAAGCAGAAGATCATCGACGAGGGCCCGCTGGCGCCATACCCAGATATGTCCAACGTGCCGAACATGCATGACGTAACGCCCAAGGCCAAGTACGACATGGGAACGTTTGACGAAGTGCTGGTCAAGGCTTCCTGCGACTTCATGGACAAGGCCAGGACCGAAGGAAAACCGTTCTTCGTCTGGCACAACACGACGCGCATGCATGTCTGGACGTTCCTGTCTCCCAAGTACCAGGCTTTGATGAACAGCCAGACGAATTATGGTCTCGAAGAAGCCGGCATAGCGCAACTGGACGACAGCGTCGGTGCCATCCTGAAATGCGTTGAAGATGCGGACGAGACCGACAACACCATCGTCGTCTTCACGACCGACAATGGCGCAGAAGTCTTTACCTGGCCTGACGGCGGCATGACCCCGTTCAAGGGCACCAAGGGTACTGTGATGGAGGGTGGCTTCCGCGCACCCGCGATCATCCGCTGGCCGGGCAGGGTCAAGCCGGGCACGGTCGAGAACGGTGTTTTCTCCGCCCTGGATTGGTTCCCCACGCTGGTGGCGGCGGCTGGCAATCCCAACATCACCGACCAGTTGCTGAAGGGCGTGAAGCTGGGTGATACGACCTACAAGAACCACCTCGACGGCTACAACCAGATGGACCTGCTGGAGGGCAATTCGCCGTCCGCACGTCATGAATTCTTCTACTTCGCCGGCCCTGCTCTGGGTGCTGTACGCATCGACAATTTCAAGTTTCAGTTCTTTCAACAGCCGCAGGGTTGGCCCGGCGGAAAGGTAACGACTGATATGCCCACCATGGTCAATATCCGTCAGGATCCCTTCGAGAGAACACCGTCGATTGGCGAACAAAGCCTCAATGACCTGGGTGGAGGCTACATGAATGACTTCTTTGCTCGCGAGTTCTGGCGCTTCGTGAGTGTTCAGCAGGAAGTCGCCAAACTCGCCCTCACGGCGGTCGACTACCCGCCAATGCAGGATCCGGCCTCCTTCAACCTGGATGCTGTGAAGAAGCAGATAGACGCGGCGATCAGGAACAAGCCAGGCAACTGATCGAGAACGGGTCAAGACGACGGGTGGCCCGGAAGGGCTACCCGTCTGTTCTTTGGGCGTTTGTAATCGGCGGATGTTTTCTAAAGCGTGTCGCGACCTTTCAGATTCGCTTGCCACGCTTTAGGCTCTTGTTTTCGCATGTCGTCGCAGCAAAACCGCTGCACACTTTTGCGCGACATGCTTTAGAGCGCCGTGCGTCCATTCGGACGCACTAAGGACGCCCTACCTCTTTGAATCTACGCATCAGGCTTTCCGAAAATCGATTCCGATTTTCGGGCAGATGCTGTCAGTTGGAAGGAAAGCGAAGCGTGATGCCGAGGCCGGGATGGCGATCGGCGAGCGTGATGCGGGCGGCGTGCAGGTCGGCGATTGCCTTGACGAGGCTTAAGCCCAGGCCGCTGCCCGATGTCGTGCGGCTCTTGTCGAGGCGGTAGAGGCGGCGGAAGACGAGCTCGCGCTCGGCTTCGGGAATGCCGGGGCCGTCATCGGAAACATCAGCCGCAAAGCCATCATCGCCGGCCTGCAGGGCAAGGGTGATCCTGGTCTTCGGCGGGCAATGGTTGATGGCGTTTTCCACGAGGTTGACGAAGAGCTGGGTCAGCAGTTCCCGGTCGCCATTGACCATGCAGGGGGAGGCGGGCCTGGCGGCGAAGTCGAGCGACTGGCCGTTATCCTCGGCAACGCCGCAGTAGATTTCCGCAACGGAAGCCATGATGTCGCTGATGTCGACCGGGCGGAAGCGCGCCTTGCGGGCGCCGGCCTCGATCTGCGAGATGCGCAGCAGCGCCTCGAAGGTGGCATTGATGCGGTCGCTTTCCTGGCGGGCGTCGATCAGCAGCGGCCGGACATCCTCGCCGCGCCCGCCCTGTTCGATCGCCTGCTCGACGGTCATCTTCAGGCGGTTGAGCGGCGTCTTAAGGTCATGGGCGATATCGGCGCTCACCTGCCGCATGCCCTCGACGAGGGCCGACAGCCGGTCCAGCGCCTGGTTCATGTGGGCGGCGACGACATCGATATCGTCGCCATTGCCTTCAAGGGGAATGCGCCGCGCAAGATCGCCGGCAGAAACATCGCTCATCGCCCGCTCGATACCGTCGAGCCGGCGCTGGGCGCGGGCGGCGAGAAAGGCGCCGCCGCCGCAGGCGAGGAGGACGATACCGCCGGTCGCCCAGCCGAAACTCATCAGCGCGATCCGTTCCAGATCCTCGGTTTCGGCGAAGCTCTCGCCGACGATCAGCCGGTTGCCGCCGACGGTGCCCGCCAGAATGCGGATGCGATCATCGCCCTTCTGGCCGATGTCGCCGGACTCGATGGTCGAAAGGCCGTCTTGCGCCGCAAAGGGCGAGACATTGCCGGCAAGCCGCTTACCCTTGTCGCCCGAGAGCAGGAAAATGCTGTCCTCGGCATTGTTGAGGCGGGCATAGGCTGCGACAGCGGCGACGAGGTCTTCGATATCGGCCGGTGAATAGGTGGAGGCGACGACCGAATAGGTCTCGCGCACGGAATCGTCGAGCGCCTGGGCCAGATCGCGCTTCAGGAGCTGGTAGGTGATGATGCCGGCCACCAGAAAGGCCAGGATGAAGAGCAGGCCGAAGGCGAGCGCCAGCCGGAAGGGCGTGCTGCGCAGCAGCCTGGAGCTTTTCCCGGAAACGGCTTTTTGTTTCAGCATCGGATTGTCCGAAAACCGCTGCACACTTTTCGGTCCGATGCTCTTTTCCTTCAGCATCGGATTTCCCGGAGACTAGCGCGGCGCATGCAGGCTGTAGCCGGTATTGCGCACGGTATGAAGCAGCGGAATGTCGAAAGGCTTGTCGATCTTGGCGCGCAGCCGGCTGACATGGGTTTCGACGACGCTGGTCTTCGGATCGAAATGGAAATCCCAGACGCGTTCGAGCAGCATGGTGCGGGTCAGCACCCGGCCTTCGCCGCGCATCAGCACTTCGAGCAGGGTGAATTCGCGCGGCTGCAGCTCGATGGTCTGGCCCTGCCGCGTCACCTGCCGGCGCACCAGGTCGAGTTCGAGATCGGCCACGCGCAGCACCGTCTTCTGGTCCTGCACGGGCGGGCGGCGCGCCAGCGCATTGACGCGGGCGAGCAGTTCGGAAAAGGCGAAGGGCTTGGTGAGGTAATCGTCGCCGCCGGCCTCCAGCCCTTCGACGCGGTCGTCGACGCCGCTGACGGAGGTGAGGAAAATCGCCGGCGTGCCGATCCTTGCGGCGCGTACCGCCTTGATCAGCGACAGCCCGTCGAGGCCGGGCACCATCCTGTCGACGACAAGCACGTCATATGGCTCCCGTGTCGCCTGGAAAAGTGCGTCGCGCCCGTCGTCGATGACGTCGCAGACGTGGCCCGCCTCGATCATGCCGCGAGCGACAAAATCGGCCGTCCTTTGATCGTCCTCGACGACGAGAATGCGCATGGCCTGTCCAAACCTTTCACGATCGGAAGATTACTCTCACGCCGCACAATTCGCGCAGAATTGTGTCCGCCACCTTATCGAATTCTTACGGATTCGTAAGCAGGCGGGACCGGCCCGATCCCGGCTTTTCCGGCAGCCGACCTTTCTTACGAAACCGTATCTTCCCGGCAAAGGCCGCGTATGGGCCGTCGGCTAGAAGTTCGGACACGGTGGCGGAAAACATGAAGCCACTGTTGTTCAAGCAGGCGGCGCCGGTCGCCGCATTCAAGGAGATATCTCATGAAGACGCCCCCCACGACACGTCTCGATGCCTTCGTCATCGCCGTCGCCGGTCTGATGGCGGTCGCCATGCCCGCCCATGCCGCGACCGTGCCCTGCGAGGACATGCTGAGGGATATGCGGGCGGCCAAGGCGAAGGCCACGCTCAGCGATGCCGACATGGCCAAGGTCAACGATCTCGAAGCGAAAGCGGTCGAGCGCTGCAACGCCGATGACGACACCCGCTCGGACAAGTTCCTGACCGAGGCCATGGCGTTGATCGGCAAGTGACCCGAAGGCAAGCCGCAAGGAGAGATCCAATGGCAGAAAGACGAACGGACAGGCTGGCGGACAGGCTGGCGAACATGCCTGTCGATGACATCAACCGCGTGCCGCGCGTCACAGTCGATTTCTGGCTGATCAAGCTGATGGCGGTGACGATGGGCGAGACCGCCGCCGATTATCTGGCGGTCAATATGGGCCTCGGCCTGACGGTCACTTCCATCATCATGACGGCGATCCTCATCGGCGCCATCGTGCTGCAGTTCGCCCAGCGGCGTTATGTTCCCTCGGTCTACTGGCTGGCGGTGGTGCTGATCAGCGTTGTCGGGACGCTGGTGACGGACAATCTGACCGACAATTTCGGCGTGCCGCTGCTGAGTTCGACCATCTTCTTCTCGATCGCGCTCATGATCACCTTCATCCTCTGGAAGGCGAGGGAGGGAACGCTGTCGATCCACTCGATCTTCACGGCGCGGCGCGAAGCCTTCTACTGGCTGGTGGTGCTCTTCACCTTCGCGCTGGGGACGGCGGTCGGCGACCTGATCTCCGAAGTCTTCGGCTTCGGCTATATCACCACGGGCCTGATCTTCGGCGCCATCATCGCCGCCATCGCGTTTGCCCATTACGCATTCAGGCTCGACGGCATCCTGGCCTTCTGGCTCGCCTATATCTTCACCCGGCCGCTCGGCGCCTCCCTCGGCGACTATCTCTCGCAGCCATCGGACTATGGCGGCCTCGGGCTCGGCACGATCTATACGAGCCTGATGTTCCTCGCGATCATCATCTTCATCGTCATCTACATGAGCTTCAACTACGAACCCGAGATCGAAGGCAGCCCGGGAGAGCCATTGCGTTGAGGGCTGCCCGATGTGCCCGCCTCGCCCTGTCATGCGTCTGGCATGCGGGGCGAGGGGGCGCTTACGGATTTGTAAGATCGCAGAAAAGGGCAGGACAGGTCCCTAACCTAAAGCCCCTGGCCCGACCTGCGCCCGCCACATGCCAGTCCTCCCGGCCCGGCAATCTTCCCGCCCGACAAAGCCGGTGTCTACCGAGCCATAAGTGCGATAGACATGGCTGGATTGCTGCTGGCATTCTCCTTGCCGTGGAACCGGCCAGTCCGGATCGAGACCCAGGAAAACCGAGCAGACGATGACGACGATAACAAGCATAACCTCTACAATGGCAGCCTCCTTCCTCGGCTCCTTCGTGGAAGTCGTGGAAGCCTTCACCATTATCCTTGCGGTCGGCGTCACGCAGAGCTGGCGGCCGGCCTTCATTGGCACGGGACTGGCGCTTTTCGTGCTGGCGGTGCTGGTGCTGGTCTTCGGCCCGCTGCTCGGCCTTGTCCCGATCGACATCCTGCAATTTGCCATCGGCACGCTGCTGATCCTGTTCGGCATGCGGTGGCTGAGAAAGGCGATCCTGCGCGCTTCCGGCTTCATCGCGCTGCATGACGAGGCAAAGGCCTTTGCCGCCGAGACCGATGCACTGGCCCGACAATCTGCCGACCGGCGCGCCGATTTCCTCGCCGGCACGGCCGCCTTCAAGGCCGTGCTGCTCGAAGGCATCGAAGTGGTGTTCATCGTGATCGCCACAGGCGCGCGCCCCGGCATGCTGCCCTATGCGAGCGCCGGCGCGCTGATTGCCTGCATCGCCGTGCTCGTCATCGGCTTCCTCGTGCACAAGCCGCTATCCTCGGTGCCGGAGAACACGCTGAAATTCACGGTGGGGCTGCTGCTGACGGCTTTCGGCATCTTCTGGGTGGGCGAGGGCATCGGTGCCCCATGGCCGGGCGAGGATTTCTCGCTGATCGGCATCTTCGCCCTGCTCGCCACCTTTTCCTTCATCGCCGTGCAGCGGCTGCGCCAATATCACGACACGCATATGGAGCCCGCCCGATGAGCATTCTCAGGATCGCCGTCAAGGAACTCATCGGCATGTTCATCGATGACGGGGCGCTGGCGCTGTTCAGCCTGCTCCTGGTGCTCGCTGTCGGCCTCGCCGTGGAAACGGCGCTCATCGGCCCGGCCGCCGGGGCGGTGCTGCTCATGGTCGGGTGTCTTGTCATCCTTGCGGAAAGCGTGATGCGGGCGGCACGGCGGAAGTTTCGGCGGTGAGGGTGCTGGGATAGGCTTGGGGGGGGCGCCCGCAGCCCCCTCATCCGCCCTTCGGGCACCTTCTCCCCAAGGGGAGAAGGGGAAACCGGCGGCACTGTCTCTGATGCAATGTTGTGACTTGATGGGAGGCGTCGCGGAAGCACCCCCTTCTCCCCGGCGGGGAGAAGGTGCCCGAAGGGCGGATGAGGGGGCTCCGGGCTCAACCTCACCGTCGTCGGGCCAGTGCGGTCAGGGCAGCTCGCCCGCTACCTTCTTCTCTCCCGCGCCGCCGCAATCAGCATCGGTGCCGCCGCGCTCACCAGCGAGCCGAAGGGCAGCTGCTGCAGGGCCTTGCCGACGAGGAAGGCTGCGGCCATGGCGCCCGACAGTTTCAGCCAAGGGTAATCGCCGAGCTGTGCATGGGCGCTGGCATCGGCCCAGCGCAGGTTTTGCTCGACCACGGTGCCCGCCTGATGGCGAACGATATGCAGCCGGGCGCGCAGATTGTTGATCTCGTAACGCACATCCTCGATCTGCCGCTCGAGCTCCTCGCGCGCTGCCGCGCGCTCGATATCGACGATGACTTCCTCGACCGGCGCATCTTCGGCAACCGCATCCAGATAGGCCTTGTATTCGGCCTCGCTCGCAAAACCCTCGGCGTTTGCGTGCTGATCGGTCTTTTCCTGTTCGGAGGTCTTTTCACGTTCGGGGGTTGGCGTCGGCTCGCTCGCGTCCCTGAGCTCGTCCATGCCTTCGATGGCGTCCCTGCCTGTCGTGCTCGCCATTTCGGTCTCCTTCTTGCTGACGGAGTTCAAACGTTCGAGGCGGAAAAAGGATGCATGGGCGGAGGGGATCGATTGCCGACGCGGTGCGCCGACAGAACGGATTGATCCCTGACGGATCGAACCAGGCTGCCTGGTCAGGACTGAACGAGGATCACCAGGGTCTCGGGCAATACGCCGTCATATTCCATCGCCTCCGCCGCCTGCCTGCTCTTCATGAATTCCGCCAGCCGGCCCATGTCGGCGACATCCATGACGAGGCCAACCTTGTTGGACGATTGCGGATCGACGAAGGTGCGAATGTTCGTGCAGCCGATCGGTTCGAAAACTTGCTTGCGACGGGGCGAGGCGAGCCAGTGTTTGACGTCCTTGACGTCGTGATGAGCCAGGATGGTCGGCATTGCGTCCTCCTCTTGCTGCTCCTGATATCAGGGCCGGAGAAACTTTACGCCTCGGACAAGCACGTGGATATCACCCGCATGGGTGGGCGCATTTCTTTTGTGGTCCACTTGAGGGGGCTGGACTATCGGCGGCGGGCATTTATGGTGCGCCGTCATCAAGGGTGGGGGATTGGCATGAAGTGGATTTCGCTGGCCGGGGCATTGCTTTCGGCCTGCCTCGCCGTGGCGCCGGCAAAGGCGAGCGAGCTACTCGATATCATGAACGTTACGTTGAATGCAGCGGCTGAACCACAGGTGATGGAGGATGGCAGGACTGGGGGCTGCAGCTATACGTTTGTCGCGATCACGAGGGATCATGTCTATCGGTCAGGACAGTATCTTCGGGTGACCGGCTCTCTCGATCTGCTCAAAACCCGTTTCTTCGTGAAGACGCCTGGCGTAGCTTCCCTCTGGAGTATTGCGTTGACCCTTATCGTCGATGAGGCCTGGATGGGAGAGGATGGCGAGATCCATTTCACGCCATCGGCGCCTTCGCAGGCCTATCTTATCGGGGCGGGTACGGAGAGCCACCCGGACAAGCGCTCGGAACCATATGGCACCAGGGTGCCCGGGAGCGCGTCGATGCTCCTCGAAACCGACCCGGCGCTGAAAATCCTCATGGAAGCGACCACCTCTTCTCACGCCATCAGCATCGCCTTCAACCAGTTTTACGGGGACAGGATGATCACCGTTCCGATCGAGCTCGACGTGACGGACGTCAAGTCGAACGGGGAACGGGTGCGTTCGAAGGATACGGCCATCGATTTTCAACTGTGCCTGGCCGACCTCAGCAACGATTTTCCGGTGCCGCTGAAAGCGAAGTGAGGCTGCCGGTATTGTTTCCGGTGCCGGCGACGTGACTGCCACCGGCGACGACGCGCGGGTTCTCAGAAGACCAACGTGTTCCTGGTTGCCGGCCCGGCATAACACCGATGCCTTTGCATCCCTGGCCGATACAGTGGTAAGAGGCACCCATGACCCTATCAACAGAGCTAGACTGTCAGGCCTGCGGCGCGTGCTGTTCCTATTCGAGCGAATGGCCGAGGTTCACCACCGAGAGCGACGAGGACCTCGATCTGCTGCCGGCGCATTTCGTTTCGGCAGATCAGACCGGCATGCGCTGTGATGGAGAGCGTTGCTCTGCGCTCTCGGGCACCGTCGGTTCGCAAGTATCATGCGTGATCTACGGCCTCAGGCCGGACGTCTGCCGCACATGCCTTCCCGGCGATGACGCCTGTTCGACGGCGCGTAAGGCCTTCGGGCTGGCGTAGCCGTTTTGGGCGGACCTTGTTTCAGGGGAACCTGATCTCGTCACGGCAAACGCCAGGTCACCCCTATCAGAACATGGCTTCCTTCTGGTGCCGCACCGCGAGGATCGTCACCGTCTTCTCGTCAAGGCGGTAGCGAACCACATATCCGCTGTCTCCGAAATCGATGAGCCATTCGCGGTATTGCTCGGGTAGGTCCTCAATGAGGCGGCCCTTATGCGGATGCTGGCCGAGTGTTCTGACACCTGCAATGATCGTCTCACCCGCCCGCTTCGCGGCCAACGGATTTTTCGATGCCAGGAAATCCCGCAGCCGCTGAAGGTCTCGGATGGCTGCCGGCGAGAAGATTACTTGTGGCATTCGGGTGCGGGCAGCTCGTCGTCAGTTCCCCAGCTGGAAAGCCATTTCTCGACCTCGTCGCCTGTGACGTGAAGCCCGGTTGCCTGAAATTCATCCCAGGCGTCGAGTGTCTGCTGTCGCAAAGCCTCGCGCTTTTCCTCGCGCTCGACATATTGCGCGATGGCTTCCCGCATGATCCAGTGGGAGGAGCGGCGGCGGACTTCGGCCAGATGCTGGACGCGGCTCTTCAGCTCGTCATCGAGCTTCAGCGAGGTCGGCGATGCCACAGGAGCCTCCTTAGTCAAAGGTAATACCTTACGCTAATCTAGGCTCTGCGCGCGCGAAAGTCGATCCCAATATCTGTGCCGCAAGATTTTGGAGACGATTGAACCCGGGTTCAAAACACTCCGGTACCAGGCCCGCGGATTTGAATTTGATGGCGCCGTGCCGGGCCTCGACGCCATCTGCCGTTCGGTCCGGCTCGCACTCAGTCCAGGAGATCGGCCGGCACCTTGCCGCCGTTTTCCGACAGTTTCTTCATCAGCGCCTTGTGGAGGAACGTGTTCATCTTCGCGCTGTCACCGGTATCGCCGGTGTAGCCGAGTTCGCCGGCCAGTTCCTTGCGCTCCGCCATGCTCGCATCCATTCCGAGCGCCTTCATGAGATCGACGATCGAATGGCGCCAGTCGAGCTTCTGGCCGGATTTTTTCACGGCCGCGTTCAGCATCTGCTCGATATCGACAGGCTGTGTCCTTGCCGGGGCAGGCGAGGGATTGGTGGTCGGCGCCGGCGAGGGGGCAGCGGGCGCGGCCGAAGCCGGTGCGCTTGCCGTGGGTGCCGAGCTGGCGGGGGCTGTGGGCGCTGCGCTGGCAGGGGTGGTGGGCGCCTGTGTGGGCGCTGCGGCCTCGGTGGCTTGCGCCTCGCCGAAAATGGCGCGCTTGATGCGGTTGAAAATGCTCATGGGAAACCCTCCTCCGGTGGTGAAGATGGGGAAACGCCGCTGGGTGGCCAGGTGTTCCGCGCGGTGATGTCGTTCTGAGGCTCAATCGTTCGAAAGAACCCGGTTCTCACGCCAGAACCTTGTCCAGCCAGTTGAATACCCGCAGATCCCTCAGCCCGTATCCGCCCGGCTCGCAATGCAGATCGGCCCCGTCGGATACAGCAAAGGCGGCCATCGTCTTCGGCCCCGTCAACATCGTGTAGAGCTTTTGCGATTGCCCCGGCCAGAAGGCCTCGTTGGCGGGCTCGGTAATCAGCATCGGGCAGGTGATCCTGTCAGCCACATCATCCAGCCGGTAAGCCATCGTCGCCTTGAAGGCGTCGAAATAGGAGCTGGTGCCATAGGGTCGCATGCGGAAGGCAAGCGCGTTCTTCGTCGCCGGGTCCAGCATCTTGGCCATGTAGCCGTCGAACTCGTCCTTCCTGCCGGCGTTCAGCAGCGCCAGCATCGGCGGCGGCAGGCTGGCGGTCCAGGAGGCGGAGACGTCAGTCACGCCGGGATCGGCGATCGCAGCGGCGATGCGTTTTTCGAAGGCGACGGCGCGCGGCACCCAATAGCCACCCTGGCTGATGCCCTGGATCGCAATGCGCGCGGGATCGACACCCTGCAGCGTCAGCGCGAAATCGACGACCGGGGTTACCACATGCTCGAAATCCGGGCGGAAGGGCATGCCCTGTTTCCAGAGCGCATAACCCTGGCCCGGCCCGTCGAAGGTCAGGCAGTCATAGCCGCGCGCGGTGCCGCCGGCCGCCCCCATCATCCACATGTCGAGAGCCGAGCCATCGCTGCCATTGACGAGGATCAGCAGCGGGCGCTTCTGCGCAGTGCCCTTGCCGCGGAAATAGAAGCCGCGCAGCGCCGTATTCTCATAGGGAATGCTCACTTCTTCGATCGGCGGATCGAAGAGCGGAAGCGATTTCAGCCAGCAATCGTCCATCTTCTGCCAGGCGGCGGTGATCTTCGTCGGATCGCCGGTGCCATCGGCGAAATATGTGGCGCTGTCATAATAATTCTGCGCCCAGAGCAGTGCCTGCCGGGCGCTTTCCTTGTGGCCGCCGGAGAGCGAATCCTGCGCAATCGTCAGCGCCTCGTCGCCGGCTGATATCATCGCGCTGTAGGCGCTTTCGAAATTGCCGTCCTCGATCTGGCGGGTGAGATAGAGAACCTTGCCGACATTGCCGCCCTGGTGATAGGCGCGCCCGAGGCTGGTCAGGAACACATATTCGAAGGCGGAATTCTTGAAGAAATAGCTCGCCTGATGCGCCGCCATCGGCGTCGTCGGCAGGTTTTCCGCAGGCTTGTTCCCGGCCGGAGGCTTGGCGGCCTGGTCCGGCACTTCGGTTGCCTGAGCAGTCATTCCCGCCCCGAAACCTGCGGCAACCATGCCGATGCCGAACTGTTTTCTTGTCAGTTTCATCCTATCCCCCTCCGGATACTTGGGTCACAGACTATTGCTTGAGGATTTTACTTTAGCATTGTTGCGGAGACGCGTCAGGAAGGGTGCGCGATGGAGAAATACTCGCGTGGCGACTCGGTGTTTGGGTCGATCTCCGGCCGGTGGAAATTCGTGGCGGCGGATCCGGAGGAGCGCCGGGTCTTGTCAAACGACTGACAAGGTCGAGCCGGATCCCCCTCATCCGCCCTTCGGGCACCTTCTCCCCGCCGGGGAGAAGGGGGCAGCCGCAATATCCGGAAAAGTAACGTCTGATGGGAAGGAAGGCCTTGCCGCGGCATCCCTTCTACCCGTTGGGAGAAGATGCCCGAAGGGCGGATGAGGGGGCTCCGGGCGCCAACCGCACCCGCCATCGTCATCCCCGCCGGGGAGAAGGGGGCAGCCGCAATGTCCAGGAAGTAACGTCTGATGGGAAGGAAGGCCTTGCCGCGACACCCCTTCTACCCCGCGGGGAGAAGGTGCCCGAAGGGCGGATGAGGGGGCTTCGGGCGCCAACCGCACCCATCATCGCTCATCACGAAAACTCGCCCGCCCGCGGCCCGGCCAGCGTCACGTGCCAGGTCGTTCGTGCGCGAAAATCCTGCGTCGCCAGAAACGTATAGGGCGTCGCCCGCCAGGGCTTCACGGCATTGTTGAGATTGTCGAGCACGTAATCGCCGTCGTCCAGGCGGGCGACCAGCACGACGTGGTTTTCGTCATGCGGGCCGATCACCACCGAGAGCGCCAGGCGGCTTGCCGGAAATCCGGCGTCGATGAGATCCTTCATCTTCTGCAGGGCGTAATCCTCGCAGTCGCCCCGGCCGTCGACGGGCAGGGTCCAGGCATCGCCGTTTCCTGAGATGGAGCTGTCCTCCGTCGAGCGGACGCGCAGGTTTACCGCGCGGGTGACCTTGCGCAGAAGAGGCATGCCCGCCTGCTCGGCCGGCCCGCGGGCGCGCCGCGCGGCGGATGTCTCATGGCAAAGCCAGCGATAGCTCGCGCAGGCAGAGGCAAAGCCTACCGGCGCGCCGATATTCCTGCCGACCGGCAGAGGCTGTCCGGCAAAGGCCTGAAACTGCGCGGGAAAGAACACAAGTGAAACAAGGCAAAAAATCCATCGCATGAATCACCCCTCTATTGTCGGCGCGGAAGGTAACACAGTTTATACTAAAACTTTAATAAAATTTATTACTTGCGTAATTAACTATAGCTTAAGAACCTGTGCCATTATCCACAGTTTATTCTTGGAATTAACGGCATGCTAATATAAGAATTCCCGCAGTTAACGATTTGTTAACTTTGGGAGAGGGAAGATGATCCGTAAAGCAGCGAAGTATAGCGTCGCCGTTGCTTACCTTTTGGCAAGCAGCAGCCTCACAATGGCCGCGCCAGCAGTCGTCAACTGCGCCACGGCAGCGCCGGGTACCATTGAGGCCAGACTGTGCCTGCCGACGAAATCCATCCGCAAGGACGATGACAGCCGCACGGTCAATGACGACAGCAGCGGCAACAGTTTCGGCGGCCGCTCCGGCAACCGCTCCAACCTTGGCAAGCAGGCATCGAGCCAGGGCTCTTCCGGCAATCAGAACACCGGCAACAATGACGGAAATGGCAATCCAGGCGGCTCCGGCCCCGGCGATGGCCCCGGTGATGGCCCCGGCGATGGTCCCGGTGACGGCCCCGGCGATAACGGCGGTGATCACGGTCACCACGGCGGCAAGGATCATCACCACCACGGCGGCAGGGATCATGACCACCACGGTGGCAAGGATCACGATCACCATGGCGGCAGGGACCATGACCACCATGGCGGCAGGGACCGCGACCATCATGGCGGCAAGGACCGTGACCATCATGGCGGCAAGGACCGCGACCATCACGATGGCAAGGATCGCGACCATCACGATGGCAAGGACCGTGACCATCACGACGGCAGGGATCGCGACCACCACGATGGCAAGGATCGCAACGACAAGGGCGGCAACGACCGCGGCGATAAGGGCGGCAACGACCGTGGCGACAAGGGCGGAAACGACCGCGGCGATAAGGGCGGCAATGGCCGTGGCGACAAGGGCGGAAACGACCGTGGCGACAAGGGTGGCAACGACCGTGGCGACAAGGGTGGCAACGACCGTGGCGACAAGGGCGGCAACGACCGCGGCGACAAGGGTGGCAACGACCGTGGCGACAAGGGTGGCAACGACCGTGGCGACAAGGGCGGAAACGACCGTGGCGACAAGGGCGGCAACGACCGTGGCGACAAGGGCGGAAACGACCGTGGCGACAAGGGCGGCAACGACCGTGGCGACAAGGGCGGAAACGACCGTGGCGACAAGGGCGGCAACGACCGTGGCGACAAGGGCGGCAATGACCGCAACGACAAGGGCGGCAACGACCGCGGCGACAAGGGCGGCAACGACCGTGGCGACAAGGGCGGCAACGGCCGTGGCGACAAGGGCGGCAACGACCGCAACGACAAGGGCGGAAACGACCGCAACGACAAGGGCGGCAACGACCGCAACGACAAGGGCGGCAACGACCGTGGCGACAAGGGCGGAAACGACCGCAACGATAAGAGCGGCAACAGCGGCTCGAGCAACAGCGGTTCCGGCAGCAGCGGCAAAAGCGGCTCGGGCAACGGTGGTTCCGGCAGCAGTGGCAACAGCGGCTCGGGCAACAGTGGCTCCAGCAGCAGCGGTAGCAGTGGCTCGGGCAATAGTGGTTCCGGCAGCAGCGGCAACAGCGGCTCGGGCAACAGTGGTTCCGGCAGCAGCGGCAACAGCGGCTCGGGCAATAGTGGTTCCGGCAGCAGCGGCAACAGCGGCTCGGGCAACAGTGGCTCCGGCAGCAGCGGCAACGGTGGCTCTGGCAACAGTGGTTCCGGCAGCAGCGGCAACAGCGGCTCGGGCAACAGCGGTTCCGGCAGCAGCGGCAACAGCGGCTCGGGCAACAGTGGCTCCGGCAGCAGCGGCAACAGCGGCTCGGGCAACAGTGGTTCCGGCAGCAGCGGCAACAGCGGTTCGGGCAACAGTGGTTCGGGCAACAGCGGCAACGGTGGCTCAGGCAACAATGGCAACAACGGCGGCTCGGGCAACAACGGCAACAATGGCAACAACGGTGGCTCTGGCAGCAGCGGCACCGGTGGCCCCGGCAAGAGCGGCGGCCATAACTGATCCGGCATAGCGAACCGGAGGAGGGGCTTCAGGCAACGAAGCCCTTCTTCAATGGAAATATCCGAGATGCGGCCCGGCGACGGTGTCTTCACTATTTGCCTGGCGCATTCCCTTTCCTCTCTCATTCCTGTGCCCGCGTGCTGGCGCAAAGGATGTCACAGGAATCGCAGCGTCTCTTCTGTGCAGTGATGGTTCAGATGTAGTGCGTAGGAGTTGCTGCACCCGAAAGGGGAGAGTGCTGGATCTCTGTGAGATAACCCGGGCTGGGCCGGGAACACAGAGATGAGGGGGGAGAGGGGTATTTGTGAGGGGCCGGGATCCTGCATCTGGGAGGGGGATTCCGGTTTGGGGGACGAAAAAGGGGTGCCGCAAGGTACCCCTTTTTTGTGACATCATGGAGCAAGTGGTGTGGATATTGGTTCAGGCCCGCTTCCGGCCCAAAGGAGACATCCAAAGCCGTCGGCGACGCCGATCAGCCGCCGCAGGCATCGCAGCACGGAACCGATTCTACGTGATGTTACGGGCCAAGAATTGGTTCGAATGTTATGATGTTGCCGCTTGTGGGAGGCCGGCCATGACCGGTCCTGACGTTCCGCATTATCAAAGCGTTTCTACGCACCGTGGCCTGTTCAATGGCATTGATCAGGCCACAGGTGGGAGTGGGAGCAACCGCAGTGCTTCTCGGTAAGTATCGAAGACATAGGAGGCGAATATGAAACGAATTGCTGCTGCGTCACTTGCCTTTCTAACGATTGGATTTACGGCGCCGCCCATGGATACCGCAAATGCTGTCGTCTATTGTCAATATATCAGTTATCCGGCGGGCTGCGTCGTAAGACCCGGGGTGGTGCTGAGGCCGCGCCCGGTTGCTCGTGCAGCGCGTGGTACGGTGACGCACGGAACTGCTGTAAATAAGGGTGGTCCAGTTAACCGCGTCGGTCGTCGCTAGTTGTCGGTTTCGACGCGCCAACCTCGACCGCTACCAGATCGTCCAAGCTCCGGAGGCAAGACATCAAAGGTCACCGGAATCTTGTGGCACTCGCTCCATGATGCCGCCCTTGTGGCCGCCAACGACCGCTCCGTTGCGAAGCGGTCGTTGCCGGGTCAATACTGCCGCCGTGAAGGCGGCCGGGGGCGGCTGCGCGACTGTCGTTCCCCGCAATCACACCATACCGTCGTCAGGTTTCAGAGGCTGCAGGACGATATCGGAGATCGCCGATACTCCGACCTTGAAGGCAACCTGGTATTCCGGATCCGCAACCATGTCCTTGAAAGCGGACCGGCGCGGATACTGGACCAGCACGACAGCATCCCAACCCTTTTCCTGCCCGGTCGTCAGCACAGGCAGGCCATTTCCGCCAAACAGGATCTTCGCGCCGAAGCGAGCCAGGATCGGCTTCGCCATCCGCAGGTATTCCAGATATCTTTGCTTGCCGCCATCGGGCTCGAACCGGATGAGGTTCAGCATGACGACGGCAGAATCGTCGTCCTCGGCCAGGAAGGCGTCGAACACGGCAGGTGAGAATGAAACCATCTAACTTTCCTTTGACACGGCACCGGGAGTGGGTGTGGGTGCGCCGGTCAATTGTTAGCCTGTCGCCGTGCCAGAAACTGGCAGGAACGAGCGCCAGTCGCGATCCTGTTGCTGCCACTGTTTCATGATCGACTGGCGTCGACCGGGGTAGCGCTCGTCCGAAATCGCCTTCACCTGCAGGCGATCGACGCGGAAGTGGCGGAAGGCCGATCTCTGTTCGCACCAGGCCGCCAGGACACGCACGTCGTCGAAATAGACGATGGCGATCGGCCAGATGATGCGATCCGAGAGCGAGCCGTGAGCGTCTTCATAGCTGATCGCCACTTTGCGCTGCCGATGGATGGCATCGCGCAATGACGCGGCCTGCGGAGGGTCCACACGCTGGGAAACCGAGGCCGCCGCGAGGGCAGGCGGCCCATCCTTCGTCGCCGGGCCGTTCTTTTGGGCGGAAATTATTTTTGCCAGAGCGCTTTCGCTGCCCTGTGCCAGCGCAGGATCGGCGCGCTGCTGCACCCAGGCGAGGCCAAGGATCAACGCGTCCAGCTCATCCGGCGAAAAAGCGAATTCCGGCAGAAAGAAGCCCGGTCCCAAACAGTAGCCAATACCCGCCTGTCCTTCGACGGGCGCTCCCAACGACCGCAGCGTTTCAATGTCCCGGTATATGCTTCGCAGCGAAATGCCCAGCTCACGTGCCAGATCGAGGGCCGTGACGGGCCTCCTGCGTGCTCGCAGCACGCTTATAAGCTCAAACAGACGGTTCGTTCTCGACATATCCAGCTTCTTCCGAGGCCAGTCCCATGCTCTCATTCACGCATCCGATGCAAGGTCTCCAGCAAACCGGGACCTTCTTGCGACCGGAAGCAGCCGACCCGAAGATAGTCGACCTTGAGAATTTACAAGAGACGGGATTTCAACATTCCCAGGCGGCAATGAGGCATGTGGTGGCCTGAGTTTGGCCAGCCCAAAAGAGGCGTACCGGAGCTGCCCAATCGGTGCGGTGATTGAATCAAGCGCCCTAGGTAGGAGCAATATCAGGCCCCGAGCTTCTTCACTTCACGTGCCCGATGACCCGAATTGCCTCTCCGGAGACCTCAAGGGGAAAGCGCTTACCTGTGCTTTCAATAGCGGCCAGGATCGCATCTATATCTTGTGGCACCAGTTTCGCAGGAACATTGTTCGGCCGCTTCCACTCGACAATTCGTCGAAACTCGACCCACTCGATCTCCACTAAGGGATAGACGTTAAGGGGCCAGAGATCGATGTAGGCACGAGGAGGATACAATCCGGGATATACGGGCGACCACTCCTTATCGTCATCAATGAACTTGACCGTCATCCCTTCAACTTTAACCGCAGACTCTTCGATAGCCTCGAACAGCGTCCGCCATTTGCTGTTCGACATCAACGAGGCCGCATAGGTCTCCGACGCAAACTTCTTCGACTCCAAACGACGCGCCATCATATCGACAGGTTGGTTCTTCCACATGCTGCATCTCCGAGAGGCGTCCGATCAAATCGCTCCTCCTCATTCCGTAGCACAGCTAACCAAAGACATGAACACGGTGAGGGCGCGTCCCAATGCAGCGTTGCAACGAGTTTCAACGGTATCGACGCAAAGCTGCCCACGCCGCATGCCTGCCGGTCGATGGCATTGCAAATTCGGCTTCCTGTTGTCGGGAACTCTGACAACCGAGGCCTTGGGCGGTTCAAAGACAGCTCTGCCCGAACGGGCCATGCAGCGGGTGGGATGACGAGCCCGGCAAGCGGCGAAGGCTTGTTCACCGCTTCGGTCAGGGTTCCCGTCATCCCCGGCTCAGATCAGCCTGCCTTGCCGGGCAGCGGCGTGTTGAGCAGCTGCTGCTCCCAGAGATAGGCAATGCCGCTGCCGGCGGCATGCTGCTTGAAGATGTCGGTCAGCTCGTCGGCGTGTTCGGTGCGCGCCCAGTCGCGCTGCCATTCTGCGGCCAGCGCCACCCAGGTCATCATGTTCGCGCCGGCGGCGATCATGCGCTGGATGGCCACCTCGTGAGCCTCGAGCGACGTGCCGCCCGAGGCGTCGGTGATGACTGTGACATCCCAGCCTTCGCCAAGCGCCTGGATGACGGGCATGGCGACGCAGATCTCGGTCCAGAGACCCGCGATGATCAGCTGCTTGCGGCCCGTTGCCTTGACCGCATCCACCACCTTGCTGTCCTCCCAGGTGTTGATGAAGGTCCGGTCGATCACCTCCTGGCCCGGGAACACATCGGTGATCTGCGGGAAGATGAGGCCGCCGCGCCCGGCGACCACGCTGGTCAGGATGGTCGGCACGCCGAAAGCCCTGGCGGCCTTTGCCAGCGCCGTCGAATTGTTGACCACCATCTGCGGATCATGGCTGTTCAGGTTCGCGAGCTGATAGGGCTGGTGGTCGATCAGGACGAGTACGGAATCTTCCGGGCGGAGAAGCGAAGCAAGGCCATTACGAAAGGTCATGAAGGGATCCTCTGCTGCCGTCTTGTATGAGTTCGGTCTGGATGTTTCTCGACATTGAGACAGACATGCGCTGACAGCGGCGCCGCCTGCGAGAGGGACACTGTCATTCCGGATTTCGATACGGTAGCCTCCCATCCTGCCAAGCTGTGTCGCAAGATGGGGAACGCTAACCGTGGATATCGAAGATCTCAGGACATTCGTGGAAGTTGCCGATGCCGGCGGCGTTTCGCCCGCCGCGCGGCGGCTCGGCATTTCCAAGTCCATGGTCAGCCGCCGGCTCATCCGGCTCGAAGCCGAACTCGGCGTCCAGCTTCTGGCGCGAACGACCCGCGGTGCGGCGCTCACCGAAGCGGGGATCACCTTTCGGGATCATGCCGCCAGGGTCGGTTCCGAGATCGACGCTGCCATGGAAACGATCCTGCCTTCCGGCGAGCTACGCGGCCGGCTACGCATTGCCGTGCCGGTTTCCTTCGGCCCCAGCCACTTCGCCCACGTGCTGGCGCAGATGGCGCAACGCCACCCCGAGCTCCACATCCATGCGTATTACAGCGACCGCTTCGTCGACCTCATCGCCGAAGGTTTCGATTGCGCGATCCGGGTCGGCTACCTGCCGGACTCGAACCTGGTCGCAAGACGCATCGGTCCGCTCTACGGAAAGCTGGTCGCGAGCCCGGATTATATCAGAAGGCACGGTTCGCCCGAGACGCCGGAGGAACTCGCCGGCCATGAGGCCCTGATGCAGGCAACGGAGGTCTGGCAGTTCATGGACGGAGAGGAGATCATCACGGTTCATCCGCGCGGACGCTTCAAGGCCGATAACGCGCTCGCTCTCGCCGCCGCCGCCCTGGCCGGCGTCGGCATAGCGTGGATACCCGATGGCGTAACCCACGACCATCTGGCTTCCGGCGCGCTGGTTGCGGTCATGACACGCTACCCGCCACCGCCCGCCGGCATCTACGTCATCCGCCCGTCGGGGCAGCATGCGACGCGGAAGGTGCGGGTGCTGACGGATATGCTGATCGAATGTTTCGAAGAGGCTCCGGCGCCGATGGGAGCCGCCGGCACGGCGTGAACAGCGCGTTGAAGCGCCTTCGACCTGCGCCAGCGCAGTGGATGGCGCGCGTTCTTTCAGTTATTCTTTCCAGCGAATATCGGCTTCCTGTCCCCATTCAAGCGAGGAGATTGCAAGGATGACAGAAGGGGAGATCGGCTGGGTCACTGCCATCATCGTAGGCCTGGTTGCAGGGTGGATGGCGGATAAATTCATGCATACTCACCTGCCGTTCGGATGGGCAGCTGTCGGGATGTCAGGCGCCTTTATCCTGAATGCGATAGCCGAAAAGGCCGGCTATCACTGGGGCGGCTGGCTGACATACTTGCTGCTCGGCTTCTTCGGGGCATGTATGCTTCTGATCCCCCTTCGTCTCTACATAGTCCGCACGCGGCTTCCCAAAACTCCGGATGAGTGGTGAAGACACGGCTTCGGTTAGCGCAAATGCCGCCGTCGGCCTTGCTGATATCAGAAGTATTCGTCTCGCCTGTAAAACTTGCCGTAGATATGCGTCAGCGACGAACCGGGCACTGCCAGTTTGGCCGGATCGCTTTCGCTATAAATCAGAGCGATGAAATGATTGAGATCAGCGCCGGCGATGCCCGTCGAGACGTCGCGTCCTTCGATCACGGTGAAATTTGTGCTGTCCTGTGAAGAGCCCTTGGTGGCTGCCTCGGCTTCGAAACTCGATTTGTTGAAGACGACATACCAAAACCAGGGATCGAACAAGGGCGCGCTGAGGAGCGTCATACTCCAGACGGGAATAACGAGAATGGCAATAAGGCTGCTGGCCGCCTTCCGGAAAGTATGGCGCCACAATGCGATAAATAGGCCGATAGACCAGATGAATAGCGTCACCGCGACCGACAGGAAAAGAAGCGGACCTCCCAACAGATCGAGAATGACGCGCAGCCCATTGGCTGGATCAAGCTGCCAGAAATCAAAGGCGCGAATGTATGCGGCGCAAGTCGCGCCAAGCAAAACGGCGATGGCGATCCGTCTGACGTTCCAGCTATCTGCGGGCCGAACTCGCGCATTCATCTCGTTGTTTTCCGTCGCCGGCTAGTGTCAGCCGATATGGACATATGTTTGGGAACCGGCGTCGCATGGGCCTTCTCGGCCGCGCCGCAACGGCGGGTCTGGCTTGCACGAATACGCGCTAAATCGAATGGCCGCAATTGGCTGCTGGTGTTGAAGAAAGCCGGCCAAGCCGCATTGTGCCAACAGGCCTTAATAGGAGTATGCGACGCGAAGGCATGAGCGGCACTTGCTGAATTCCGCAAGCCTGGCCATGCATCACCCATGCACCTCATAATCCGCCACCGCCTTAACTGCCGGTCTCCGTTCGGTGACTTGCGTGTTTTACCATCGGCGCAGGATGCGAAGCGCGAATTGATGCGGTGAGCCAGCAAATGCCACCAATGCCGCCGTCGGCCCGTTGCGGACATCAAAAGGGGTTGCCTGCCGCATTCTACCCCAGGGCTTCGTCGAACGCCTTTCGGCCGATCCCGGCGAGCCAGGTGCGGAAAGTGAGGATTTCCGGATTGATCTCGCGCATGAGATCCAGATCCACACGTTCTGCCAGTGGACCATCTTCCAGGCTCCTGGCCATGTGCGCGAGGTCGGCATTGGCTGCAAGAACATCGTCGGGAAAGCGCGCATAGGCGATCGTGCGGCCGGCGATTTCGCTCAGGGTGGCCTCGAGTTCGTAGCCGGTCAGCCTGTCGCTTGCGATTTTCAAGGTGACGCCGCCGAACCGGGTCTTGTCGGCGAACATGGCCGCAACGAATTTGCCGATATCGTCCACGGCGGTCAGCTGGATCGAATGCTCCGGCCTGATGAGAGAGAGCAACTGCCCCTTGTCCAGGCCGAATCCGGGCCGCACCAGCATTTCCATGAAGATCATCGGCCTGACGATGGTGGCCGTGACAGGCAGTTTGCGGATATGCGCCTCTATGCGAGGCTTGGCGTCAAAACGTGCCACACCCGTCGGCTTGTCGCCGACGCTGGCGCCCGAGGAATAAACGAGATGCGCGACGCCGCTTTCGACGGCCAGGTCGGCGATCGAAATCCCCCGGCGTTCTTCCTCTTCCGCCGACAGCTTGGCCGGCAGCACGCTGAAAACGCCATATGCGTCTTTCATCGCTGCCCGGACAGTATCCTCGTCCTCGAATGATCCGGGCACGATTTCGACACCGGCGTCCTGCAGGGCGATCGCGGCCGGGGACCCGGTATTCAATACAAGTGCGCGGACAGGTCGCTTCGCTTTCAGTAAGGCTCTGGCGACCGATCCGCCCTGGCGACCGGTGGCGCCGAAAACGAGAATTGGATGTTTGTCATTGGTCATTGGGAACCCTCGCGTTGAACAACGACCGTCCATATATACGAGTAGAAAATCGCTGGAAGACGGCACATTTTTCAGCGTCAGGCACAAGGATGATACGCTTGGACAATGGTATCGGCCCCGGTTCCCTTCAGGGACCAGAGGACAAGCCACAATTCAGGCCGATCCCGTCAAACGGGATTTGCACACGGCTGGGCGACAAGTGGACTGTGCATGTTCTATGGCGGCTGTCTGTCGCCGATGAGCAACGGCTGCGCTTTTCAGCGCTCAGGAAAGAGATCGACGGGATCACCCAGAGAATGCTGACGCTGACGCTGCGCAACCTGGAGCGCGACGGCATGGTCATGCGTCATTACTTTCCCGAAGTACCGCCACGCGTCGAATATGAACTAACCGATATGGGCGCCGGCGTGCTGCACGCTCTTGAGAGCTTCAACCTGTGGGTCCGGGACAATCTGCCCGTCGTCGAAGAGCATCGTCGCTCCTATGACGAAGCCCTGAAGTAATTTCTTGAGCATGTCGCGCAAATGCGCAACCACTGCGCCACGCCGCGCTACCCATAGACATCATAATCCACCACAGCCTTCACCCCGGTCTCCGACCGGTGACGCATCTTCTTCACCACCGGCTGCGTGAATGTCAGCGCCAGCGCATCGCCTTCATTCGGCGATGGCAGTCCGCGATCCTTCATGTCTTCCTTGCTTTCGAGCTGGATCTTGCCGTCCAGCCGCGCCACGGTCTCCGGTCCCACCAGGTCCTGGTAGAGAACCTCATTGCCGGGATCGATGGCGCCGCCGGCCTTCAGCCAGCGTTTCATCTGGCCCCAGATATAGGCGCGCATATTGTAATAGCCGGGGTCGAGCACCTTCGTCGAGCCGAACCAGACGAGCTGCCACGAGCGGCCCATGACGGTACCGGCGCTGGCGATGCCGGTGCCGTAGCCGGCATCCACGAAGACGGCGTCGGCCTCGTATTCATCCTCCAGCCGGGCGATGAGATTGGCGACCTCGATATCGTTGTCGTTGCGGGCAATGGTCGCCAGCCGCTTCGAATAGAGGCCCTGGCGCAGCATGATCACCGTCGGGTCGTCGCCCGTCCAGGCGGGGTCGACGCCCAAAATGACGGGCGCGAAGGCATATTGCTCGGGGCGCAGGTGCGTTGATCTGGCCCGGTCGGCATCGTCGGCGGAGATGAACTGCATGGCGGACTGGCTCGGGAACTGGCCGCGCACGCGCACCTTGACGATATCGCTATCCTCGCCGTGATCGTCCACGAGATGTTGCAGGAACTCTTTGTTGGTGCCGGGCACCGTGCGGCTGTCGATCTGCCGGCCGGTCCAGCGGTGGCGGAAGCGGCGGAAGCATTCGCGGAAGCGGCCACTGTTTCTGGTCGGGTTGCCGAAGACGATCCAGATGATGACCGTATCCTCGTCCGTCAGCGCGCCTTCGGCCACTTCCCAGACCTTGTCGTGGATCTTCGAGGCCTCGTCGAAGAGCAGGAGGATGATGCGGCCCTTGTTGTGCAGGCCGGCGAAGGCTTCCGTATTGTGCTCGCTCCAGGAGACGAAATCCTGCCGCCAGCTTTCGCTGCGCTCGGGATCGCGCGACTTGATGGACATGGCCTGCACATCGAACCAGTGGGCGGTGATCGAAAGCCGGAACCATTTGCCGATTTCGGGCGCCGTCTTGGTGCGCAGCTGGCCCTCGGTATTGGCCGTCGTGACGATCTTGCAATCGGCAAAACAGGACATGGCCCAGTTGGAGAGCATGCCCATTTCCGCCGATTTGCCGATGCCGTGGCCGGAGGCGACCGCGATCTGCAGCGGCTGGTAGCGGGTGGCAGGGTCAGAAAGATGGGCGCCGATCAGCTCGTTGATCTCGTCCTGCCAGGGGCGCGGGCCGTCATAGCCCTTGAGCTCGCCCATGCCCCAGTCCCAGGCGAGCCTGCTCCAGCGCTTCGGGCTTAAGCGGCAGGCGGCGGCAAGCTCGATGATCGCGTCATTGGGATCGCTGATTTCGCCGGATGCGGCGGGCAGGGGCTTTCGGCGCGTCATGCTACTGCGCTTCGCCATCGTTTTGCGTCTCACTGCGCCTTTGCGCCCGCTCCAGCCGCTCGGCAAGCGCGGAGAGGCCCTTGTGCTCGATGATCTCCTTGAAGGCGTTGATGCGGATATGCTTGCCGATCAGCTCCAGCCGGCGCAGCCGCTCGGCAAATTTCACCTTCTTCACATGGCCGATTTCGCGGCGCTCCTTGCCGGTGCCCTCGTAGAGCGCGGAGATTTCGAGATCCGTCACCAGCCCCTGCCGCCAGATCTCGGGCCATTCCCGGATCGGCAGGAGATCGCCTTTCTCGTCATAGAGATCGCCGAGATCGGCTTCGGCCTCGGCGGCAAGCCGCGTCAGCAGCCAGTCCGCATCGATGCGCGTCCGCTCGGAGCGCTCGGCCTTCGCCTCGCCGATGGCTGCGGCAATATGAGGTATCTTCAGCAGCCTGCAGGCAGTCTCCTTCGCGCCGCGCGGCGAATAGCCCGCCCTTATCGCCGCCTGCGCGCCGACAGTATCGACGAGATATTCCTCCACAAAGCGCTGCTGCCGCGCCGTCAGTTCGCTCATGCCATCACATCCCGGTTTGCCGGGGAGATAACAGAGCAACGGTTGGCGCAATGAATGGGGAGGGGAAAAGCAAAAATTGTGAACGGCCGGCGGGAACCTTTTCGGGGAACTGCGCGTTTGGGGCCTCAGCCGCTTTTCGTGCCTGACCTAGCGGGAGGAAAATCGCCCCGGGTGATGGCGGCGCAAGAATAACAGTAAGGAATGCAGCCTTTACGCGTAAATACGGACGTTAACCACCCTATTTAACTGAATTAAACGATAATCGTTGCCGCATGCAATGAATTAATCAAGGATTTATTAGAATAGAGGAGTTCGCTTATGCTTGAAAAACTTAAGAATGCTATCGGTAAATCTGACAGGATGCACCGGGACAGGGAAATCAGCAGGATTGGCTATAGCGAAGAACCTTCCAGGCTGGTCGTCGAATTTTCCGACGGCAGCATGCATACCCATCTCGATGTCATCGAAGGACATATCGTCGGCCTGCGCATCGCCGAGGACAAGCTGGATTTCTACGAATCCCAGATCGAGCCTTCGAACCGCCCGCTGGAATCCGGAAGTGTGGGGCGGGGATGAGCCCAGTCCATAACGGACAAGGGGGCCATAACGGGCAAGGGGACCATAACGGACAGGGCGAACGAGACGAGCATGCAGCAAACCCTGCTGCCGCAACCGGCGAGCAAGGAACACCGTCGTATGATCCCGCCCAGTCCTCCGATGAGCCCCCGGTTGCGGTGACGGTCAAACTCGCATCGCATCTGATCAGCGAGATCACCTATGATCCCGTCACGCGGATCCTCGAGATCGAGCACCGGCTGAAAGGCCACCGCCGATATTTCGACGTGCCTCAGGGCGTCGTCATAAACCTGGTCACCGCGCCATCGCCGGGCTGGTATTACACGCAGCACATCCGCGACGCCTTCCGCCGCGAGGACGCCCACCGGCACTTTTCCTTCCATTGGCTGCGCTCCCGCGACCATCATCATTGAGGCAGGCGGGATCGCCGCAGCGAGGTCCGATGGCGGTCTCATGCTGCCTGCATGGCTAAAAAACAGCTAAGTCCTTGATCCTGAATAAGTGACGCAGGAAAGCGGAAAAACTTTTATATTTTTTTCCGTCGCCGGAGGCTTTCTCCTGATTTGAATTTCTTTACGCGTAAGTTTGGGAGTAAGTGGATCACTTATTCAGGATCAATGACTTAGCCGGAATTTTGGCCGTTTTTGCTGCATTTTCAGAAATTCTTATTCAGGATCAATGAGTTAGTGGCGAATAGCTGAGGGTCTGAGCCGAGAGGCGGCGCTTTCCGGGCTGTGCGAGACGCCAAGTTCGGTCTCCAGCCAAGCCGGGAAATGCAGGCCTGTTATAGTTTCGAACTCGCTAACTCAATGATAGATAGTAGTCCACTCAAGTCAAAATATTGGCTAACAAAACGATAAATCCTTAATTCGTAGCGTCTTTCCTTGGGCCAGACTGCCGCGTTCGGCAGAAACTCTTTCCCTGTTTCTTCAATTATGCTACTATAAAGTGAGTTAGGGAGGGTAACATGCGTATCTTCGTACTACTCATCGCTATCGGCCTCTGCATATCGACCGTCGCTGTCGTTCCGCCCGCTGCGGTGGCGGGCCCGTGCGACCCGAATGTCGGCAACTGCTAGCCAGAAAAATCCGGATACACCGGCGCTGACCGGTTCCGCGTGAGAACCTTTGAGCGCCACTAATTCTGGAGAGGCGGATGGATAATCCATGGCCGGCGGATATCCCGTGGTCGCTCTGGAACTACCAGGGCCTGACCATCAGCGACATGCCGCAACTGCCCATGATGGGCGTTCGGTTCGAGCCCTCTTTCCTTTACGCTTTCGCTTTCGGCTGTTTTTTCGTGGCCTTCTTTTCCTGGCCGCGGTTCAAGGCGAGGGGGCGGAATATCACTGCCACTTCGGAAGCGCTGCGCGATTTCGACCCGACGGACCTCGGTGGCCAGAATTCGCTCCACAGGGCCTATTTCATCTATGCCGGCGCGATGCTGATCCTCTATGTGTCGCTCACCTTTTTCGGCAAGCTGATCTTCCAGGCAACGCAGATGATCCCCGTTGCCGGCATTTCCGTCGATATTGCCGAATTGAAATTCGACAGTCCGCAATGGCCGCTGACCCTCGCCTTCGCGTTTGCGGGGCTTGCGGATCTGCTGCCGCCGGTGCGGATCGCCGAGGAGTGGCTGCGCAACCGCGCCTACCGGGCGGCCGGCATTCCCGTGCGCATCGAACAGACCACCCGCAGCCTCATCGCCACGCTGGAGGAACCGCCGGGGCACAGCGGCGAGCGCCGGGAGCATTTGCGCAACAGGGGCAGGGGCTCGCTTGCCGAAATGCTGGGGCACTTTCGCAAGAACTGGCAGGCCCAGATCGATGGCTATCCACGCGTCAGGTGGCTGCTCGGAAAGCGGACGTCGCGAACCCGGGAGCTGCTCGCGCTACTGTCGCAGCTGGAGCTCCTGATCGTCTGGGCGAAGACGACGCGCGGCAGCTGGCCGGGCGCCGAGGTTTCAGCCCGCGTGCGGGACACTGAAGCCAAGTTCGTCGATAAGGCCGATACCCTGCTGAACAGCTTTCAGCGCCGGCTGCAGGAAACCGGCGATCTTAAGGCCACCAATCCGGCCACTGCCGCCAATCCTGACAATCCCGATCTGGACGCGAGCGAAAGCCGGTTCGACGACTATATCTCGCAGGTCATGAAGGACGCGACGGCGGTCCGTTTCGAACTGGTGACGCTGCTGGCGATCTTCCTCGAGCGCGACCCGGATTTTCGCGGGCCGGCCAGGGCGCCGAAGCCCGGCCTGGCACACCCGATCGATGCGCTTGCCGATCTGCTGCTCGAAACCGACCGGCCGGATGCCGTCGGCAGCGGGCCGGAGGCGGGGCTGCTGCTCTCGCTCATCCCCGTCTTCATCCTGTTTGCCGCCAGCGCCTGGCAGGGCGCACAGGAACTCGTCAGTCAATATGTGGAGACGACGAACCTTGCCGGGGTGCTGCTGACGGCACTGGTCGAAACCCTGAAGATCGCCTCGCTGACCTGGCTGCCGCTTCTGGCGGCCTTTTCGCTGCGTCAATACCGGTGGGACACCAAGGACTGGGTCGGCGCCCAGCAGGATTGGGACTATAGAAATTCCTCGCGCCTGTCGCAGATGATGGGTTGCCTTGCGCTGGCGCTCGCCGCCTCGGTCCTCGGACTGACCGGGGTTGCGATGCTGCGGGCCTTTGCCATCGCCCAGAATGCGAACCATTTCAATTCGCTGCTCTTCGGCGGGTCGGCCCCCTTCATCCTCTATTATCCGACCCTTGCCGTCACCCTTCTCCCGATGGTGCCGATATGCCTGGCGGCGGCCGATGCGCGGGCGCATGGAAGGCCGGTCCGTGGCCATGCGGTGCTCTGCGCCGCTTCAGTACTGGTGCTTTCCATCGCCCATAGCTGGTTCTGGGATCCCGGCTGGCCGGGCGACTGTTTCAGGGCGGAGACAATTGCGACCGCAGCATGCAGCCGGCGGTCGGATACGCTGAGCCGGCTCATCCTGACGGTCCTGGTGTTCCTCGCCAGCTGGAACCTCGGCCAGCCCGGCTTCAGCCGAACGCGGCGACGGATTAACCGAAAGCAGGCGGAGTTTGTCTGCGCGGTCCTCATGGCCGCCACCTTCGTGCTGAGCACGCCCGTTTTCGCTCGCGACGTGCGCGTCGGCTTCCGCGACAATGTCGAGCCGTTCTCCTATCTCGTCGGTGATGGGCACGGCAAGGCGCATCATATCGGCTATCTGGCGGACCTCTGCCACGAGATATTTTCGGTCGGCGAATATACGATCGAGGAAGTGTCGGTCACGACGGCCGAACGCTTCAAGCTGGTGAACGGGGACACGGTCGGCGACAAGAAGCCCGTCGAGGTTCTCTGCGATACAGTGACCATGCGCTTTTCGGGATTGGCGATCAGCGCCAATGGCGATTCAGGCGACGATGCCGATGGCCGGTCCAAACGGGACTGGAACAGCATCTACTCGCCGATCGTCTTTGCCTCCGGCGTCTCCTATCTCGTCCGGTATTCGCGGGAAGCGACGACCTATGCCGGCGATGTCGTGATCGGTTACGTCTCGGCAACGACGGCCGCAGACGTTGCCTTCAAGAGCTGCCAGGTCGACTTCTTCAAGGGGCTGGCACCGCCCCAGCGAAAGGCACTCTACGAGCGCTGCCGTTTCCTCGATGCGGCGGCGGCGGTCAGGCGCAGGATTGCGATGCTGCTGCCCGACAATCCCGGTTCGCGTGCTTCCGCCCCGGCATCGTCTGAAAAGGCGATGCCTGATGATGCCAGCGTATCGCCCGAAATAGAGCTGCCACCTGATTTCAAGACATCGCTTGAAAAGGCGCTCCAAAGCGCGAAGGACCTCGCGCCCCTTTCGATCCTGCCTGATACGACATCCTTTCTACCGCTGCCGTCGCAGCAGATGGCGAACAATCTCATCACCACCGTGGGCAAGATTTGCGGGTCGAGCCCGAATACGTCGGGCGATCAGACCGCGCAATCGATCGTCCTGTGCGACGACGCGCTGAAGCCCGATCCGCTCAAATTGATATCCGCTGCCGTCACCGATCCGCGTTGCAACCCTCTTGAGAAGAAGGAACTCAGCGATGCTGACAAGAAGAAGAGATCCTGGCGTGATTATCATTTCTGCCCGATGAAGGATTACGGGGATCTCATCCAGTGGTTCTGTAGCCCGAATCCGGGCCTGAGGCCGGTCTTCATGGGCGATCGGGAGCTGATCCTCGGCAAGCTCGACAGCTGGAACGCCCGCAATACGCCCTGCGCGGTCGAGCAGTTGATTGGCGCCGAATATCTGACCTACGAACCCTATGCGCTGCTTGTCAGCAGAGACGATCCCGAGCTGGTGCAATTCGTGCAGAGGCGCGTCTACCAGATCTTTTCCCACCGCTCGACGGCAACGGCGCGCTTCGCCTCCTATTTCCCCAAGCGCAGCATGTCTTCCGCGCTCGCCTATCTCTATCTGCTGAATGCCGTCGATCCCGAGCAGGGCTATCTCGTTCCCTGCGGCACGCCCGACAAGGCGCGGAGCGACGGAACAGGCCCAACTTCAGCGGTGTCCCGCCCGGCCGGCGACATCAGGTCCTGTGCAGACGAGACCGAACAGAAGCCCGCGCCTGCCGCGTTGAACGCCTGGCTGGCGGCTGCGGGCGAGCGGGCACGATCGATCCTGTCTTCGGTGCTGCGCACCTCGGGGATTATCGAGTGAACGGGTGTCGGCGCGGCGGCAGCCGGCTAAGGCTGCGAAGTCTTCGACCCCATATAGGCGCGTTCCAATCCCTGCTGCAGGACATAGGGGAATTCGGCCCTGTCGAGCTTGTATTCGCCGGGTTCGGCATCGGCAACGTTTGCCATGATCAGCCTTACCCTGGCATAGGCATAGTTGCAGCTGAGGCTGTCCTCGATCCCCTCGAATTCCAGTTCCGCGAGGCAATTGATCATATCGAAGTCGGGATGATCATGCTCGCCGAGAATGCTCGCGACCGTGCCGGCTATCCCGTTCAGGCTCTTTTCGCGCGCGGACGGTGCAAAGCGGGCCGGCCCTTTTTTCCCTGCGGTCTCCTCGATGATCCTCGAGGCGGTGGCATCATCAATCGTCAGCGGCGGAACGGCATATTTTCCCGCCATCTTGATGAGGAGCGCGGCCCTCCAGCAAACGATCAGCTTCTTACCAACGATCCTGGTGGTGGTCGAACACTGGTAAATCGTGTGGCGTGTCGACGAAAACTTGTCCAGAAACGCATCTGATGGCAGCGGCTCCTCGGCGAGGCCTACGCCGGGAAGGAGGAGGGTGATCGCAAAGAGGAACGGTCGCCAGCGGCTATGCATGAGATCTCCCCATAGTCTGGAGGCGGCATTTCGCCGCCGCTTTATCTGCAGGCCATTAAAAGCCTGAATGATGGATTTGCAATCAGGAGCTGAGGCAATTCAGTTGCAACCTGAAAGGCTGCCGGGCGAATAAGCCTGTACAAGACCTCGTCATTGGGGTCGCCGGGGTTCCTTCCGTACCGCGTCCGCACTTCCCGGCGCGGTGATGAGCCTGTAGAGTGGCCGAACGTGCGCCAGATCACCCCACCCGGAGTTTTACAATGGCCGAGGTCTTGCTGTTCCACCACGCACAGGGGCTGACCGCCGGCGTGCGCGCCTTTGCCGATGACATCAGGGCTGCCGGTCACAAGGTGCATACGCCCGATCTCTTCGAAGGACGCACCTTTCCGAGCATCGCCGAGGGGCTTGCCCATATCGGTGCAACCGGGTTCGACTCCATGCGGGAGCGCGGCGTCCGCCTTGCCGACGAACTGCCTTCGGGGATCGTCTATGCCGGGTTCTCGTTCGGGGTGCTGCCGGCGCAGAAGCTCGCGCAGACGCGGCCGGGCGCTCGCGGAGCTCTGCTTTTCTACTCCTGCCTGCCGATCAGCGGGGAGTGGGCCTTCGGGCCCTGGCCGAACGGCGTTCCGGTGCAGATCCACGGCATGGACAAGGACCCGGTCTTCGTCGGCGAGGGCGATATCGATGCCGCCCGCGAGATCGTGGAGGATGCCGATGACGCCGAGCTTTTTCTCTATCCCGGCGACCAGCACTATTTCGCCGACAGCTCGCTGCCCTCCTATGACGCGGATGCGACCGCGCTGCTGACGATCAGGGTGATCTCCCGGCTTGGGCCGCTTTGCAATTTCAAATTCTCATTTTGAACAATGAGTTAGTTATGACGGATGAAGAGTGCGAGCAGATTTGGGAGTTTTTTCGACTTCTGCCCGACGAGCCCGCAGAGCAGCGGAGCAAGAAAGCGGCATTTCTGAAGGGGTTTCGCGAGGCAAGCGATGGGCGAATTCTCGCAAATACGTTGATGATCGAGGCGCTAGTCTCAAGAGTTCCCGAATATGTGGAACCCGCCCTGCTGGTCGGTCATGTCTACGGTTTTGCCGACGAAAGCGTGGATGTACTTCTCACGCTGCTGCGGCAAGACTGGCACTACAGGCACGAGGACATCGTTCTTGCGCTTGCGGCATTGAAAGCGCCTCGCGCAGTCGAAGATCTGGACTGGGCCGCCCGATGGGTGCCCAGCTATCTGGAATGGGATGATAACCGCGTCCTCGCACGAAAGGCCGCCTATGCGCTCGGGGCGATCGACACGCCCGAAGCGCGGGCGGCGATTTTCGCGCTCAGCAAGGATGCAGATCCCGTCATTGCCAGACATGGGCAAGAGCAGCTGATGCTCAGCGCAACCATTGCGCCGGCCGCAGACAAAAGATCCATTCTTGCCAGGATCTATGAGTGGATTGCGGGCGGCAAGTTCGAATGACGAGGCCGCCTATAATCCCCGGCCTTCACGGCCTTCAGCCCGTCCCGATTGACCTGCCAAGTTGAAGCTGTAGCCTGTCTCCATGCACAATGCGCTGCTCGACTATGCCGATCTCATCTCGCTGCTGACGGCCGTCGGCACCTTCGTCGCGATCGTCGCCGGCGTCGTCGAGCTCATCAAGGCGCGGCGCGAGCATGTGAGGGCGAAGGAGCAGGAGTTCAACAGCTCCTACCTGACGATCAGCGACGCCTATCACCGGCTGCTCGAACTCTCCGTCGAATACCCCCATCTCGGCATCTTCCCCTGGCAGGAAGAACCCGCCGACCTCTCGCCCGACGACCTCGTCAGGCGGGACATTTTCTACGAAATGATGATCTCGATCTTCGAGCGCGCCTATCTGGAACGGCACAAGACGCCCGAGATAGCAGAGCATTTCTGGCCGGGCTGGGAGACATTTCTCAGGCGGCAGATCGAAAAGCCGTCGTTCCGGAAATACTGGGGTATTTTCGATGGGGAGGGGGCGTTCGGAGCGTATGACAAGCGCTTCGAGGCATTTGCGAAGGGGCTGGATGGCGGACTGCGCGGTCCGGATGGAGTGTGAGGCATGTCACCGGAGAGGGAGAGCGAGCGCCTCTGAACAAGAACAGCGTAAGCGAATTCTAAATCTACTATCAGTTGCTGTGCCAGTGTGGGTCAACCAAGTTGCATAGCGGTAAAACTCCCCGGCAGGATCGCCGAAATGATGAGATCCGCAAGATAAAATCTACCTAGACGGATTAGCCCAATTCTTGCAATCCTCGGGGGTGGTGCAGACATTATTGTCGCGATAAGATCAACCCGATACCGCGGTGGGCCGGATCTGTAACCTCGACTTGGAACTTGTTGAAGGCCCAACGTATTGTTTAGGCGTTCTTCTATCGATCGAGGGTAAAATGTCTGCAGAGTCCACGCGTCTCACGTCCGAGGCAATGACACTATCGGCCGCCGCCGTCCTGAATTCACTCATCTCCGTGCTTGGCAACAAGGGCCTGCTTTCTCCCGAGGAAGAGCGTGAGGTCTACCGCGCCGCCGCCGACATGATCGACGAGGCCTCCGGCGACGACGAGGACGGAACCTACGAGCTGGCGCGTGAACTGATCGAACTCAGGCTTGCCGATACCTAGGGCATGTCGCGCAGGAATGTGCAGCAGTTCATTCGGTCGCCGGGTCGCTGACATCAATGCACCAGCCTCGGCGTCAGGCGCCGGGGCGCAAGGGTTGAAGGCCGGGTCTCGGGGAGGAGTTGCATCAACTGGTCGAACAGTGCATGCACGAGGCGGAAGTCGCGGCTCTGCTGCAGCTGGGCATTCTGGAAGGCCGGCACGGAAGACGCGATGACCACCCAGCCATTTCCGAGCCGCCGCGCCACGGCAACGGACTGGGTCGTGATCAGGCCGTTGGCATCCGGCTCCCCCGACGCCAATTCAAAGAGGGAAATCTCGCCAGCATCCTGCGGGAAGATCAGCGGCGTCGGAACGGCTCCGATGGACCGCCCTGCAGAGCCATCCGCCTCGGCGCATCGCACCGGCAGCCAGTTCTCGCCCTGGACGAGCTGAGGTTCTGAAAAGCCGAAATGCTGCGCAAAGGCGCGCTTGTGTTCCCAGTCCTGCGGGTCGGTCAGCATCAGCAGGATATTGCCGTCTTCGATGACCCGCGCGTAGCCCTGGAAAAGAGCGTTGCCCAGCATCTGGTTCACTCTCGGGATCACCAGGATGAGGCGACGGGTGCCGGCCAGGCTCTCCCACGGAGCATCCGCCAGCGGAATGACGTTGCAGCCACGGTCCTCAAGGCAATTGCGCAACTCGGACAGTCCGGTCGCTGTTTCCGATGTCGCGCTGTTGACGTCAGGGGTGCGGGATTCATCAAAGATGACGGTAGCAGGGGCATTGGCATTGCCGAGGTCGGCGAGCACTGTCGCAACCAGCCTGAACAGCATCATGACGGTCTCTGTCGCCAGGACGAGGCCGCCGAAGGCGCAGACGAAAAGCCCGGCGCGGATCGAGCCCATCATGTCAGGGTTCGGAGCGCCCAGGGCCAGCTCGCCTTTCGTCAGGATCAGGCCGAAGATCGATGCAACGACGGCGATGGTTGCCGCCTGCTGCACGGAGCGCGTGTCCGCCGCCACCTCGCGCCTCAGCCGCATGGTCGGGATGGCTTCGTAGATGAAGGTGAAGACCAGGGCTGCAAAGCCGATGATCGTCAGAAGACCGCTGATCGCGGCGGAATAGAAGGTGGTGAGCACCGCCTCGCTCAAAACGACCCCGAACCAGAAGAGGGCGATGATGGCGAGGAAAAGACCGAAACGGACGACGACGGTCCGGTCCTTGACCCAGGCGCGCTCGATGCGGCGGATCTTGAAGCCGCGCAGCAGGGTTTCGGAGGAATAGCGCGTCGCCATCGTGTTCAGCTTCGATATGTCGAAGCTCGTCAGGCCCAGCATGGCGCCGCCATAGATGAAGGCCGTCGCCGGATTGTTACGCAGTCCGTTGGCGGCGAGATAAAATCCGATGCAGCCCGCAACCACAGCCCATGTTCCGAAGACAACTCTGAGGATCCGGAGAAGCCTGCTGTCGCCGCCCGGCAGGAAGACGAGCACGACGAATGGGCAGGACAGGAGAAAAAATCCGGTCGCCGGCCCCAGGATCTCGTAGAGCGCTCCATACTGCGTTTGAACGAGCGGTCCGAGGCGGGCCTCTATGGGCGGCCAGATATACTGCAATATCAGCGCGTAAATTACATGCGTCAGGGCGACGATCGCCCACATGATAAGGGGTATGCCGACAAACTGTCCGAGCCTGGCGCCTTGTTTGGCGTCGAGCAGGCCCGAAATCAGACCGGCAATCAAAATCGCAGGCAACCATCCCCACAAGGCGAAGAAATGTTGCCAGGTTCCAAACCAGTCCGCAATGAAAGATCGAATGTATTCCATTGAATTTCTTGTCGAAACCGAACAAATATATCATGTGTTCTTTATTGTCGTGATTTGTACGTTATTATACCTCGGGTGGAATTTCTATATCTCGAATTAATATTTACGACCGAAGCAACGCAAGGCAAATGACCGCCAGCTCCCGCTATCACAGCTATCCGCCAGCTGCGCGAACACATCTTCCTGCCGATGAGGCGTCGACCAGCAGTCGACGGCCCATCGAGACCCCGGAAACTGATTGCGATGTAAAACCGGTTAAGCTATCCTGCAACTGATTGCATGGCGCAATCAGATCCGCGTTCGCGCGGCGCTCCTGAGGAGGGAGAGGACATGGCCAAGCTTGTTTTCGGAAAGAACGTGTCACTGGACGGATACATCGATCATCAGGCGTTCGCGCCCGGTCCGGTGCTCTTCCGTCACTTCATCGAGAGCGTGCGGAGTGCTGCCGCCATCGTCTACGGCCGCCGCATGTACGAGATCATGCGCTACTGGGACGAGGACCACCCCGAGTGGGACGCGGCGGCACGCGAATTCGCGGCGGCGTGGCGGGGCCGGCAGAAATGGGTCGTGTCGCGCTCGCTGAAGTCGGTCGGCCCCAATGCCACGCTTGTCGGCGAGGGGCTCGAAACGGTCATCGGCGGACTGAAGGACAGGCTTGCCGGGGAGATCGGCATTGGCGGATCGGAGCTGGCGCGAAGCCTGACCGATCTTGGTCTCATCGATGAATACCAGCTCTATTTCCATCCCGTCGTGCTCGGCCACGGCACACCATTCTTCGCCGCGCCGCGGCCACGGCTGCGCCTCGTGGCGAGCGATCGCATGGACGAGGACGTGATCAGGCTGACCTATGTTCCGGCCTGATGGCTGGGGCTGACTAAGGCGGTGCTCGCATCGACATGTCCTTAATGCTGCCACCTGTCCGAAAATGTATCGCAGAAGCTGTGTTTTCTTGCGCGACTTGCTAACTTTTCGTTGAAAAATTCATGCCTAAGATGCATCGATAAATTCGAATCCCTCGCCTTGGTTGTGTCTCGTTCGGCAGGCTGAAAGGCGTGGGTCAGTTTTCCGGAGGGGCAATGAGGAGCTTTGGCGGGGTCTTGGCTGGATATCAGGGCCTCGCTCCTGGTTTCGATTTCCTGCGGCTTGCGCTGGCTTGCACCATCGTTTTCTATCACGCCGTCACCGCCGGCGGTTATTGGGATGCCGGCACCGGCCCTGTCCTGTGGTTCTTCGAATACAGTCTGGTGCCGATGTTCTTCGCCTTGAGCGGCTTTTTGATCACGGCGAGCGCCCAGCGGCTCGATCTCGCAAATTTCCTGCTCAATCGCGTGCTGCGCATCGTTCCGGCTCTCGCGGTCGATATCCTGATCTGCGCCTTCGTGATCGGGCCGGCGGTCACCGCCCTGCCGCTTGGCGATTACTTCACCGATGCGGGTTTCCTCGCCTATCTCCTGAACATCGTCGGCGCGGTGCATACCGATCTTCCGGGCGTTTTTTCCGCCAATCCGACCTCGCAGGTCAATGGGGCGCTCTGGACCATTCCCTGGGAAATCCACTGCTACATCATCGTGTCGATCATGATTGTCACAGGCGTGGTGCGCAAGCCGGCGACGACGTTCCTGGTGCTTGCGGGCTTCGTGGCGACCGGCCTTGTGGTCGAGCATTTCATATCCGACGGGCCACGGGATGAGCAGTTGCTGCATGTGCTGTTCGTCAGCCGCGGCGCGCAGCTGACCACGGCGTTTCTCACTGGCATCCTTGCCTATCAGCTGCGCGGCCGGATACCGATGAGCAGGGCGCTCCTTGCTCTCTCCATCGCCGTCGCGCTGACCGCGATGATCGTGCTCGACACGCGGGCCACCCACAGCGTGGCAAACCGCCTGATCCTGATCCCGGTTCTCACCTACATCACGATCTATGCCGGCCTGTCGCGGCTGCCGTTGCCGAAGATTCTCGGGCGCGGCGATTATTCCTACGGCGTCTATCTCTACCACGTGCCGTTCATCCAGCTTTCGATCTTCCTGGCGCCGTCTCTCTTCGTCGGTACGATCCCCGGCGTCGTCATGCTGACGGCGGTGACAATTGCTGTCGTGCTCTGCGTTGCTGCCGTTTCCTGGCACGTCGTCGAGAAGCCCGTGCTGTCATTGAGGCGCTTTGCGCTGACAGGCAGGGCGACCGGGGAGGGCCGGGCGGTGATGGCGCCGGTGGCGGCCGTGGAAGGGGTGGGGCGGTAGCGGCGGCTAGGGGCGGAGACGTTGGTGGCCGTGGCCCCCTCATCCGGCCCTTCGGGCCACCTTCTCCCCGAGGGGAGAAGAGGGAGCAAGCGGCAGGATCTCATGTAACGACCGAGGCTTTGACAGGAAGCGGCGCGTGGCGACGCTGTCCCTTCTCCCCGGCGGGGAGAAGGTGGCCCGAAGGGTCGGATGAGGGGGCTGCACGGCACCTCGGAAAATGTAGGGGCCGTCTCCTTGGCATCACCGCCATCCCCACCGCCATCCCGTTGCCCCTGCAATACCTTTTCCGAACCCGTCCAGCGCGAGGCAGACCCGCCGCCAAGCCCCGCGAGCATGCGCAAGCATCATCATATGGACGTAGGGAGGCACCACCCGCATACCCCTGATTGCTGTCGTACGGTCCGGCGCGAAAACTGCCAGAATGGGTGTCTTGAAATACTGCTTCGTGGGGCCGGTTGAGGGGCAGGTCCAGGAGGCTGGTGGACGGGAAAGGGGACGCCGCATATGCGGAGAATTCGGGTTAGTAGTCTTGAGTACCTGAGCATATATGGTGGAGCGTTGAGTATCTGTCGTGTACCGTCAGCCTGGAGCGCAGTGCTGGGAACCGCGACTGTCGTATCATCAACGAGTACCGATGGTTCCCTAAGTTTTGCCAATCAGGGCAGCTTTACCGATCCGGGCGGCGCCGTCGTCCCGTCCTCCTTCACAGGCAGTATCACGCAGCCTTCTGCGTCGATCTCCTTGGGCGGCGTGCAGACGGCCTCGATACCGCCGACGGCAATATCAGCGCCTTCAGGCGATGGCGGCGCGCAGGACACGTCGACCAAGACCGCGTCGCTCCTGCCGGCGCTGCAGACGACAACCACGACGACAGAGCGCACCGTGCTCGGCCCGGACCCGTACCAGGAGGCCGCGACGCTGCCGCTGGCGCCCGTGTTGACGGGCATTACCGGCGATGCCGGCGCGTCAGCTCCGACCACGTCTCCGACCGATCCTGCCGCCGGTTCCGGCGCGAGGTCGATACAGCTTCAGACCTCGATAGCCTCCATCTCGGTGCAGCCGAGCGAGAGCGTTTCGGCCGAGACCCCCGTAGGCTCGGCGGCGCTCGCAGCGCCGGCGGCTGCAGCTGCCGCTGCCCCGACGCTCAACAAGATCGCGCTCGAGAACATGAAGCAGGGCAACCCCATCAGCGAATGGGGCATCGAGGGTGACGGCAACGGCACCATCCAGGGCTTTGCCACCGAAATCAGCACCAATATCGGCGGAACGGTCGATTTCAAGATCGCGACGGATTCCACCCATTACCGCATCGATATCTACCGCATGGGCTATTACGGCGGAGCCGGCGCGCGCAAGGTCGACTCGATCGAGCAGCAGCTGACCACGGCGCAGATCCAGCCGCATCCGATCGTCGACATGTCGCTCGGCCTCATCGATTGCGGCAACTGGTCGGTGTCGGCCAGCTGGCAGATCCCTTCCGATTTCGTCTCTGGCGTCTATTTCGCCAAGCTGGTGCGCGAGGACGGCGTCGAGGATGCGAGCATCATTCCCTTCGTCGTGCGCGACGATGCCTCGACCAGCAATATCGTCTTCCAGACTTCGGATACGACATGGCAGGCCTATAATGCCTGGGGCGGCGCCAGCCTCTACTACGGCGAAGTGCCAGTCGATCCCGCCGACATGATCGGCTACCTGCCGCCGAACTGCAGCTGCGGCCTGACCGCGATCGGCCGCGCCTCGGCCGTCAGCTACAACCGCCCGATCATCACCAACACGAGCCCGATCGGCGGCAGCCACGATTACATTTTCGGCGTCGAATCCTCGGCCATCTCATGGCTGGAGCAGAACGGCTATGACGTCTCCTATATCTCCGGCGTCGATGCGACGCGCAACGGCGCGCTGCTGCTGAACCACGATGCCTATCTCTCCGTCGGCCATGACGAATACTGGTCTGCCGAACAGCGCGCCAATGTCGAGGCCGCCCGCGATGCGGGTGTGAACCTCGCCTTCTGGAGCGGCAACGAGTGCTACTGGAAGGTTCGCTGGGAAAGCAGCATCGACGGCAGCGGCCAGGCCTACCGCACCATGGTCTGCTACAAGGAGACCTGGGGCACGAGTTCGGATCCAAGCAATGTCGGCACCGGCACCTGGCGCGATCCGCGCTATGCCGATCCGGGGCAGGAGCCGGAAAACTCGCTGACGGGCACGATGTTCCAGGTGGACAGCTACCGCCAGGATACGATCTCCATCCCGTACGACTATTCGAAGCTGCGCTTCTGGCGCAATACGGATGTCTCCCAGATCAACGAGGGCGATACCTACAATCTGGTGCAGAACCTGCTCGGCTACGAGTGGGATTCCGATGTCGAGAACGGCTTCCGGCCGGATGGCCTCATCAACCTGTCGCTCTCGTCGATCTCGGTGGAAACCTATCTGCGCGATTACGGTGCAACGGTCGGTTCGGCCGTCGCCACCCACAGCCTCACCATGTACCGGGCGGCAAGCGGCGCGCTGGTCTTCGGCGCCGGCACCGTCTTCTGGTCCTGGGGCCTCAGCGACAATCACCAGGGTCCGGCGACCTCGACCGACCGCAACGTGCAGCAGGCGATGGTCAACATGTTTGCCGACATGGGCATCCAGCCGACCACGCTCGATGCGAGCCTGATCCTCGCGACCCAATCGACCGACACGCTGAAGCCGACCTCGACGATCTCGTCGCCGATCGTCGGTGCCTCCTTCCTCGAAGGCCAGCACGTGACGATCACAGGCACGGCGCAGGATTTCGGCGGCGGCATCATTGCCGGCGTGGAAGTCTCCACCGATGGCGGCCAGCACTGGTTCAAGGCGACCGGCCGCGAGAGCTGGAGCTTCAACTGGGTCGTCCAGGCAAGCGGCACCTATACGATCATGTCGCGCGCGGTCGACGACAGCGTCAATCTGGAGGCGCCGTCGGCCGGCAAGCAGGTCACGGTCAAGCTGCCGACCACGCAGGGCCTTTGGACGCTTTCGGAAAAGCCGGCGACCGAAGTCGCAATCGACCGCGATCCGGTCGAGCTCGGCCTGCGCTTCCAGGCGACGTCCGCCGGTTCCGTGCAGGGCATCCGCTTCTACAAGGGCTTCTACAATATCGGCGATCATGTCGTCAGCCTCTGGTCCAGCGACGGGACGCTGCTGGCAACAGGCGTATCGACGAATGAATCGCTCTCCGGCTGGCAGACGGTGATGTTCTCCTCGCCCGTCCAGATCGCGGCGGGCACGACCTATGTCGCCTCCTATCACAGCAACGGCTTCTACTCCGTCACCGACAATTATTTCGGCAGCGGCAGCACCTATGCCAGCGGCTCGCTGAAGGTTGTCGATGGCGGTGGCGTCTATGCCTATAGCGACAATGCCGGCACGTTCCCGGGCCTCAGCCCCGGCGGGTCCAACTACTGGGTGGACGTGGTCTTCGATGCCGGGCCGAACAGCGTGCCGGTTGCCGGCGACGACAGCGGCCTGACGATTTCGCGCAACAGCACGCTGACGATCTCGATCGCCACGCTTCTGGCAAACGATACCGATGCCAATGGCGATGCGCTGACGATCAGCGCCGTCGGCAATGCACTCAACGGCACGGTCACCCTCAACAAGCAGGCCGGCACCATCACCTTCACGCCGGCTGCCAATTATGCCGGCCCGGCAAGCTTCACCTATACGCTGTCGGACGGGCGCGGCGGCACGGACCAGGCCAATGTCAGTCTCACGGTCGACCCGGGCCCGGCCGGCCAGAGCCTGTTTACCGCCAATGAGGGGCCGACCGGCGGCAGCATCCAGGAAAACTCGGCGCTGGAACTCGGCATGAAGTTCTCGGCCTCGGCAAGCGGCACGATCACGGGCATCCGCTTCTACAAGGCATCCGGCGATACCGGGCCGCATACCGGCTCGATCTGGTCGGCGAACGGCACGCTGCTTGCGACGGTGACCTTTGGGGATGGATCGGCCTCCGGCTGGCAGACCGCGACCTTCTCCAGCCCGCTGCAGATCACGGCAGGCACGACCTATGTCGCTTCCTACCACACGACCGGCAGCTATGTGGCGACATCGGGCTATTTCAGCACCGCCCATACGAATGGCGCGCTGACGGGCCTTGCGGGCGCCAACGGCGTCTATTCCTACGGATCGGGCACGACATTCCCGACATCGAGCTACCAGTCCTCGAACTACTGGGTGGATGTCGTCTTCAACCAGTCGACATCAAATTCGGCGCCGGTCGCCGCCAACGACAATGGCTATACGACCTATTCCAACACCGCGCTGTCGATTGCCGCGGCAAGCCTGCTTGCCAACGATACCGACGCCGATGGCGATCCGCTCTCGATCACCGGCGCCAGCGGCGGGGTGAACGGCACGGTCATCTTCAACAGCCAGACGAACAGCGTCACCTTCACGCCAAACTCGGGCTATACCGGCGTCGCAAGCTTCACCTATTCGATCTCGGACGGGCATGGCGGCACGTCTTCCGCCACGGTCAACCTTACGGTCAATTCGCAGCCCGACAGCGGGACGACGAGCCTGTTTACCGGCGCCGATACGTCGGGTGTAACCGCCGCCAACGATCCCAACTCGGTCGAGCTCGGCGTCAAGTTCATCGCCTCGGCCAATGGCCAGATCACAGGGCTCACCTATTACAAGAGCGCCCAGGATACCGGCACGCATGTCGCCTCGCTCTGGACGGCGAGCGGCCAGCTTCTCGCCCAGGCAAGCTTCATCAACGAGACGGCGAGCGGCTGGCAGACGGTTTCCTTCTCGCAGCCGATCAATGTCACGGCCGGCACGACCTATGTGGCGAGCTACCATTCCAACGGCTTCTATTCGGCGACCGCAAACTACTTCACGACGGATCATACGAGCGGGGCGCTGACGGCGCCGGCAAGTTCGATCAGCGGCGGCAACGGCGTCTATGCCTATGGCAGCGGCAGCCTGTTCCCGACCTCGTCCTACAATGCCACCAACTACTGGGTGGACGTGCTCTACAAGCAGGGTGCGCAGAATACGGTGCCGGTTGCCGCCAATGACAGCGGCTTCACCACCAGCACCGGCACGCCCGTCACCATCCAGGCCTCGGCGCTGCTTGCAAACGACAGCGATGCCGATGGCGATGCGCTCACGATCACCGGCGTCAGCGGTGCGGTCAACGGCTCGGTCAGCTGGAATGCCCAGGCCCAGACGGTGACCTTCACGCCGACGGCAGGTTACACGGGGCCGGCAAGCTTCAATTACGCGATATCGGACGGCAAGGGCGGCACGTCCTCGGCGCAGGTGGCGCTTAATGTCAACAACCCGGCCGCAGGACCGGAGCAGAACCTCTTTGCCGCCAATGCGACGCCTGCGGTCGTCTCCGTCAACGACAACCAGCCGGTCAATCTCGGCATGAAATTCCAGGCCGATACCGCTGGCTGGATCACCTCCATCCGCTTCTACAAGGGTGCGGACAATACGGGCTCGCACAATGGCTACCTGTGGACGGCGTCCGGCACTCTGCTCGGCAGCGTCACCTTCAACAACGAGACGGCGAGCGGATGGCAGACCGCGCAGCTCACCCAGCAGATCGCCATCCAGGCGGATACGACCTACGTCGTTTCCTACTCGACCAATGGCAACTATTCGGCGACGGGGAATTACTTCGGCAGCGACGTGACCAATGGCGACCTGAAGGCGCCATCGGGCAATAACGGCGTCTATGCCTATGGCTCGGGCGGGCTGTTCCCGACGAATAGCTACAACAGCACGAACTACTATGTGGATGTGGGATTCAAACCGCAACTCGCGGCGTAAAGCAATTCCAGCAAAAGCGCGCAGCGGTTTTGCTGGAATTGCGTGAATACAATTGGAGCGCGGTGCGCGCTCCAGACGTCGCGAGGATGTCAGACCAAGCCTGTGTAACGAGTAATATCGATGATGCGTACAGACAACAGATTGCCGGTTACCGTCCTCGCCGGGTTTCTCGGCGCCGGCAAGACGACTGTCCTCAATCATGTACTGAGTAATCGTGAGGGTCGTCGCGTTGCTGTCATCGTCAACGATATGAGCGAGGTCAACATCGATGCGGATCTCGTGCGCGAAGGGGGTGCAGACCTTTCGCGCACGGACGAGACGCTTGTGGAGCTCACCAACGGGTGCATCTGTTGCACGCTGCGTGACGATCTCCTGAGCGAGGTGCGGCGACTGGCGAGCGCCGGCCGTTTCGACTACCTGCTGATCGAGGGCACGGGCATTGCCGAGCCGCTGCCGGTCGCAGCCACCTTTTCCTTCCGTGACGAGAGCGGGGCGGCCCTTTGCGACGTGGCCCGGCTCGACACGATGGTCTGCGTCGTCGACGCGGTAAATCTTCTCGCCGATTACCAGAGCGCTGAGTTCCTTGCCGATCGCGGCGAGCGGCGCGACGGCGATGACGAGCGCAAGCTCGTCGAACTCCTGGTCGAGCAGATCGAATTTGCCGATGTCGTCGTCATCAACAAGGCAGGCGACGTGCCCTGCGCCTCGCTTGCGGAGGTTCGCCGGGTGATCGCGGCGCTCAATCCGGATGCGCGCGTCATCGAGGCGGTCTTCGGCCAGCTGCCGCTGTCCGCGATCATGGATACCGGCCTTTTCAGCGAGGCCAAGGCTGCCCGCCATCCGCTCTGGCACAAGGAGCTCTTCGGCTGGGGCAGCCATGTGCCGGAGACCGAGGAATACGGCATTTCGAGCTTCGTCTATCGCAGCCGCAGGCCCTTCGATCCGGCGCGGCTTGCCCGCGTGCTCGAAGCGCCGCTTGCCGGCATCATCAGGGCGAAGGGCCATTTCTGGCTGGCGACGCGGCCGGACGAGATCGGCCTCTTGTCGATTGCCGGCACGCAATGCCGCATCGGGACGAGAGGCTTCTGGTGGGCCTCGGTGCCGCAGGCGCAGTGGCCGCGCCATCCGCAATTCCGCCAGCTGATCGAGAGGCATTGGGACGAGGTCTGGGGCGACCGCCGCCAGGAGCTGGTCTTCATCGGCTCCGGCTTCGACGAGGCGGCGATCCGCGCGGCACTCGACGATTGCCTGACCGGGGAGAAGACGGGTTTCGACCCGGAGAGCGCCATCGGCCTTTGCGATCCGTTTCCGGCCTGGCAGCACGATATGCATGCATCGGGCCGAAAGGTGTGAAGCCGCTTCCGGCCAACAATTTTGACGTCAACCAGAGGGAGAGAGAACAATGAGCAACGAACTTTATGCAGACGGCATCGGCGAAATCACCATCACCGGCACGATCGTGCGCATCGACCTGATGTCGCTGTCGGCGACCGACCGCGATGCCAACAACAATCCGAAGCCGGTCTTCCGCCAGCGTATCATCATGCCGGTCGACGCCTTCGCCAATGCGGTCGATCTCATGCAGAAGGCGCTTGGCGGCCTCGTCGAAGCGGGCGCGGTTCGCCGCATCGGCGACATGTCCGCTGCTGCTGCGGCGGCCGATATCCAGGCGACGCAGGCCGGCGCTTCGAACGCCTCGCCGAACTTCAACTGACAGCGAGTAGAGCCTCGGTCTCTTTTGTTTCGGGTGGGCCATGAGTGGATTTCTGCATACGAACCTGCATTGTCTTGCGCTCGTCGCGCGCCATCACGGCGTCGATCTTGCGCCCGAGCGGCTGCAGCACGATTATGCCGTCGGCAACGATCCCGTCGCCGTGCGGCAGCTGTTGCGCATGGCCAAGGATGCGGGCCTGAGGGCCAGGCATCTCGATCTCACCTGGCGAAGCCTGTTCCAGCTCGGCGAGGCCTTCCCGGTGCTTGCCGAACTCAATAACGGCAATTGGGTGGTCATCGCCGGCGCTGTCGGGGAGGGCGAGGATGAGCGGATCCGGGTTCTCGACCCGCTGGCCTCACGCGCCGAGGTGATGATGCTCAGCGAAGAGCAGTTCGCCAAGGCCTGGCTCGGCTCGGTGATCCTGCTCAAGCGCAACTATCGCATGTCGGATGAGGACCGGCCCTTCGGTTTCCGCTGGTTCGTGCCTGAAATCATCAAGCAGCGCAGCTTCTTCCGCGATGTCGCGCTCGCCGCCTTCGTGCTCTACGGGCTCGGGCTGATGACGCCGATGTTCTTCCAGCTCGTCATCGACAAGGTGCTGGTGCACCAGAGCTATGCGACGCTGACCGTCCTGACCGTCGGTATCGGCATCGCGCTGATCTTCGACGCGACCTTCAGCTTCCTGCGCCGCTACCTGCTGCTCTACGCCACGAACAGGATCGACATCCGCGTCGCCACCCGCACATTCGGCCATCTGCTCAACCTGCCGATCGCGCTTTTCGAGCAGGCCTCGGCCGGCGTTCTCGTCAAGCATATGCAGCAGACGGGGCGCATCCGCGAATTCCTGACCGGCCGCCTGTTCCTGACGCTTCTGGACGGTGTGTCGCTCTTCGTCTTCGTGCCGATCCTGCTTCTCTACAGCGTCAAGCTGACGCTCGTGGTGCTCGGTTTCGCTGCCCTTGTCGGGCTCGTGGTGATGATGCTCGTCGGCCCGTTCCAGCGCCGCCTGAAGGCGCTCTACCAGGCCGAGGGCGACCGGCAGGCATTGCTGGTGGAGACCGTGCATGGCATGCGCACCGTTAAGTCGCTGGCGCTGGAGCCGCGCCAGCGCAAGGTGTGGGACGATTATTCGGCCCAGTCGATCTCCGTGCGCTTCCGCGTCGAGAAGATCTCCACCATTGCCCAGTCGCTGACGGGGCTTCTCGAAAAGCTGATGAGTGTCGCGATCATCGGGCTCGGCGCGCTCGACGTGTTCTCGGGTACGATGACGATCGGTGCGCTGGTCGCCTTCAACATGCTCGCCGGCCGCGTTTCGGGGCCGCTCGTGCAGATCGTCACCATGGTGCATGAATATCAGGAAGTGGCGCTCTCCGTGCGCATGCTTGGCGAGATCATGAACCAGCGGCCGGAGCAGGCGGGTCGCGGCCGAGGTGTCAGGCCGCATCTGCATGGCCGCATCGAATTCGACCGCGTCAGCTTCCGCTATGCGCCGGATACAGCGCCTGCGCTCGACAATGTCTCCTTCGCCATTCCGGCAGGCTGCGTTTTCGGCGTGGTCGGCAAGAGCGGCTCGGGCAAGACGACGATCACAAGGCTCATCCAGGGGCTCTACCAGAGCCAGGAGGGGCTGGTGCGCATGGATGGCTACGACAGCCGCGAGATCGACCTCGTGCACCTGAGAACCAGCATCGGCGTCGTGCTGCAGGATAATTTCCTGTTCCGCGGCTCGGTGCGCGACAATATCGCCGCCGCCAAGCCCGATGCCAGTATCGAGGAGATCATGCAGGTCGCCCGCATCGCCGGTGCGGAAGAGTTCATCGAGCGCCTGCCGCGCGGCTTCGACACGATGCTGGAGGAAAATGCCGCCAACCTCTCCGGTGGCCAGAAGCAGCGGTTGGCAATCGCGCGTGCGCTGATCACCGATCCGAAGCTGCTGATCTTCGATGAGGCGACAAGCGCGCTCGACCCGGACAGCGAGGCGATCATCCGTGACAATCTCAGCCGCATCGCTGCCGGGCGCACGGTCATCATCGTCTCGCACCGGCTTTCGACGCTTGTCGATGCCGACGCCATTCTCGTCATCGATCGCGGCAAGGTCGCCGATATCGGCCGGCACGATCAGCTCGTGTCGCGCTGCATGACCTACCGCCATCTCTGGGCCCAGCAGATGAGGCAGGTCGCATGAACGCCCATGTCAGAAAATCCGACGAAAACATGCCTGTCCCTTCCGAGAAGGGACCACCGGAACAGGGCCGGCCCGGCAAGGGCGGGGCGCTTGTCGCCCGGCCGCCGCTGCCGCCTGTCATTGCGGAGTTCCAGTCCGATGCCGTCGAACTGGAAGAACGCGCGCCGCCGCGCGTTGCCCGCATGACGCTCTATTGCGTCACCGCACTGCTTGCCGCAGCCATTACCTGGGCTTCCGTCTCCTCCATCGACGAGGTGGTGATTGCGCCCGGCAAGCTCGTCACCACGCAGCCGACGATCGTCGTGCAGCCGCTCGAAACCTCGATCATCCGCACGATCGACGTGAAGGCCGGCGAGGTGGTGCATGCCGGCCAGACGCTGGCAACGCTCGACGCCACCTTCAGCCAGGCCGATGTCGGGCAGCTGAAGGCGAAGTTTTCCGCCCTCGACGCCCAGGTGAAGCGGCTGGAGGCGGAGCTGACCAGCGAGGATTATTCAAAGATCGCCGGCAATACGCCGGACGAGCAGCTGCAGGTGCAGCTCTTCGGACAGCGGCGGGCCTTCTACATGGCGCAGCTGCAGAATTTCGACCAGCAGATCGCCGGACAATCGTCAGTGATTGCGGCAAACCGCAATCAGGAGGCCGTGCTGAACGACCGGCGCGATAACCTCGCGCAGATCGAGGCGACGCGAAAGAAGCTCTATGACAAGGAAAGCGGCTCGCTGCTCACCATGCTCGGCTCGCGCGACGCCCGCCTCGATGTCGAGGCCGATATCACCGCCGTGCGCGGCAAGGCCGACGAAGCGGCCCATGCCTATGCGAAACTGCGCGCCGACCGGCAGGCCTTCGTCGAGGATTTCCGCCGCGCCGCGATGGAACAGCTGGTCGACCTGCGCAGCCAGCGCGACATGGCCGGCGAGGAACAGAAGAAGATGGAGCTGCGCCGCAACATGGTGGCGCTGACCGCGCCGGCCGATGCCGTCGTGCTCGATCTGGCGCAACGCTCGGTCGGCTCCGTCGTGCGCGAGGCCGAGCCGGTCGTCACACTCGTGCCGATCAACGTGCCGCTCGAAGCGGAAGTCTCGATCAACACCCGCGACATCGGCCGCATCGCCGTCGGCAAGGAAGCCCGCATCAAGCTCGATGCCTATCCCTTCCAGAAATACGGCACGGCCTCGGGCGAAGTGCGCACGATCAGCCAGGACACGTTCGTGACCGGCCAGCAGCAGGACCCGAACGCCACCACCGCCCAGCCGCCGGCCGCACCCTTCTTCAAGGCGCGCATCCTGCTTGCCGATACCAGGCTGAACGTCTCCGACGTGCCGGTGCGGCTGCTGCCGGGCATGACCGTCTCGACGGAAATCAAGGTCGGGAACCGGACGGTGATGTCCTATTTCCTCTACCCGCTCCTGCGCGGGCTGGATGACGCGATCCGCGAACCAAACTGAGAGGTCCGCCGGCGGTGCAGGCGAGGGGCCTCCTGCACACGCCATGGGATGGGGGCGCGCCGCCGCTCACGGCGCTGCCCCCAAACCTGTTTTTGGGGGGTAAGGGGCAGGTGTCGACCGTCCTTCGGCCCCGCGGAAAAGGCAAAATCTGCCGCGCCGCTTTCCGGATCTCCAACGTTGCAGGAGGGACGAGGCGTTGCCCCACCCTCCCTCATCCCTGTGCTTGTCACAGGGATCCAGCCACCGCGCGTCTGCGCGGTGAATGACTCATAATATGCTTCAAGCAAAAAAGTCTTTCCTGCCCAAAGACTTGGGCAGGCTGGATCCCTGTGACGAGCACAGGGATGAGGGGAATTTGAGGCGGGCGTCGGCGTCCAAAGCGAACTCGAGTGACAACCGGGTCGCAGTTGCGCCAAAAGCCGCCATTCCCCCAAGGCGGTGATCAGATCACGAATTCCTCTTCGTAGGTCTTCGGCTCGGGAACGACCGTAACCTTCACCGGAATGATCCAATTGGCCACGTAGCTCTCGCAGTCGGAACGCTGGACGTCGGGCTGCACGCACCCCGCCGCATCGGTCGCGCGAGATCGCAGTGTATATTGCCCCACGTCTTCAGGGGTCCACATGTACTCCCACAAGCGCCATGCAAAGGGACGTTCTGTTTCGAGGAGCCTTGCCTCGCGCCAGCCCTTGCCATCTCCGGTGCAGACCTGAACCTGCCGGATAGGAGCCTCTCCGCTCCAGGCGGCTCCGAAAATCCGGTGCGGTTGGCCGGCGACGAGATGCGCCCCCTGTACGGGACGCGCGATCTGCGATTTGACCTCCATCTGCGCAAGCGGGACCAGCGTGGGTTCCCCGAGGCCGCGCTCCCAACGGAAATAGTCGCGCGCCTGCCAGTAGCCAAGGAAGGGTCGCTCCACAACCGTGATATGCGTGATCCACTTGACCCAGGCCATGCCGAACCAGCCGCCCACGACCGCGCGCAGCGGATAGCCGTGATCGCGCGTCAGCGGCCGTTCGTTCATCGAATAGGCAAGGATCGTGCTGTCGGCCATGGCCTTCTCAAGCGGCAGACTGCGCGCAAACGCGATGGGGCCGGGAGAAGCCGTTTTCTTGTTCGCGTCGACGACGCCTCTGTCGGCGCCTGTGAGCAGAACCTCACATGCGGTTTGCCTGACGCCCGCCATCTCCAAGATCTCGCGCAGAAGAACACCTGTCCAGGCGGCATTGCCGACGGCTCCGTTCTGCCACTGCAAGCCCTCCCTCGGGGGCTCATAGTAGACGCGCCCGTTGCCTGCGCATTCGACGACGGCGGTCAAACTCGTGCTCCGCATCGCCTTGATGCTTTCGAGGTCAAGTTCGATCGGCCGCTCCACCGCCCCGTCAATGCGCAATCTCCAGTCTCGCGCATCGAGGTCCGGCGACGGGAAATGGTTTCGCACGAAGAACAGTTCGGCTGGGATCAGCCAATCGGAGAGCGACGCAAACGGAAACTCGATGTTTTCAGGTGATTTCTGTCGAACTATCAGACTGGGTTGCTGTGCTGTCGGCATCTTCCTCGTCTTCCCCTTTGAAGAACACAACGTCGGCTCTCGGTCGCGCGAATTCCGGTACGATAACACTGCCCCTCGCAGCACGTCTGTCGCATTTCGGATTCGTGCGGCATCCTAGCACATGCCGCACGTTGCTCGGATCGACTTCGAATGACAGCAAAGGGGCCGACGGCGGTCCTGATCGCCTTGCGCCAGAAGCGGATATATTCGGGTTCTCGATCGTTGGTGACAAGTTCGCCGTCAAAGCGGGAATCGGCCGGCATTCGGAGACGGATTGCCCCATTGCAGTCGAACTGTGAGCGCGCGGAAATCAATCCACGCAAGTCATCAGCGTACGGCGGGATAGGCAGCAAGAAGCTGTTGTTCGAGAAAATCGATGAATGCGATGACCCGTTGGTTGCGCAACTGTCCTGTCGTAACGGCATACAGGTTCGCGTCCCCGACTGAAAATACATCAAGCGCGGTGACAAGCTGGCCGGTACTCAATTCGTTCCGGATACCCAGGGCTCCCCTCCTGATTACGCCGCGTCCCGCGAGTGCCCAATCGCGGAGGGCGCCGCTGTCGTTGGCAACGCGATCTCCCTGAACGCGGACCGATATCGGCTTGCCTTCCACCAGGAAAGGCCAGGCGGCGGAGGCAGCGTCGGGGCGTGCGTGCACAAGGCAGTTATGCTCCGTGAGATCATCCGGCTTGCGAGGCACGCCTCGCGCATTCCAATAGGCCGGCGATGCGCACACGACTCTGCTGCCTCGCAGCAGCAAACGCGCCATCAGGCTCGAGTCATTCAAAGGGCCGAAGCGCAGGGCGACATCGATGTCGTTGCCGACCAACTCGACGACGTCGTCCGCGAAATGCAGTGTGATCTTTACAGCCGGATGTTCGAGAAGAAACCGATCGACCATGAGCGCCAGTCCGAGCTGGCTAAATTCCTGCGGGGCGGTGATCTTGATCGGTCCGCTCAATAGCGCACCACGTGCACCTACGATCGCTGCATCCCAGTCGGCCAGGATGCGTCGCGAGTCCGCAAGGAATTGCCGTCCCTCGTGGGTGAAGGACAAGCGCCGTGTGGAGCGGGTGACGAGGCTCACGCCAGCCCGTTCCTCGAGCTGCTGCAGCGCGACCGTGACCGTAGAGGTAGCCACTGACGCGTGACGAGCCGCTGCGGACAGGCTGCCCGTCTCGGCAATGCCAACGAAAAGGCGCAACGCGTCGATCGTATCCATTTCTCGCGTTTCCCGAAAGGTGCTTTTGGATCGGGATTCCTTATCACGGGCGGCGAAACAAACAATATGTCGGCTTCAACACGGTCCGACCGCATTCCATGCGCAACCGCACCGAGGATATTTTACGGAAAGGCAAGATCATGACCAAAGTTGTTATCGTCACTGGCGCTTCGCAGGGCATTGGCGCTGAAATCGTCAAGGCGTTCCGGAAGCTCGACTACTGCATTGTTGCAATTTCGCGAACGATCGAGCCGTCGGAAGATCCAAACATCGTGACTGTCGCTGGAGATATCGGTGATCCCGCAACCGCCCAGCGCGTCATTTCAGAGGCTGTCGCACGATTTGGCCGCGTCGACACGCTGGTGAACAACGCCGGGATCTTCATCGGCAAGCCATTCACCGAAAACAGCATCGAAGACTACAATGCCGTCATGAATGTGAACATGGCTGGCTTCTTCCACATCACCAAGCTGGCCATCGCCGAAATGGAGAAGCATTCGAACGGCCATGTGTTGAATATCACCGGCAGCATCGACAACGGTATCAGCGGCGGTCACATGGCGCTGGCGGCGCTTACCAAGGGTGGCCTGAATGCTGTCACGCGTGTGCTGGCGATCGAGTATGCCAAGAAGGGCATCCGTGTGAACGCCGTCGCGCCGGGTGTTACCAAGACGCCGATGCATCCTGAAGAACATCACGAAATGCTGGGCACTTTCCACCCCCTGGGCCGCATGGGTGAAGCAAGCGAGGTCGCAAGCGCCGTCGTGTTCCTGGATTCGGCCGAGTTCGTCACCGGTGAAATCCTGCATGTCGACGGTGGCCAGAGCGCCGGTCGCTGAGCGAGGCCAAACGGGGCTGTTCCGGCCGCTGGAAATCACGTCCATCTGGAGATGACCATTTAGGGCCGACAGCGGCCCAACCATGTCGTTCGGAAGGCGAACCGCCGATTGGGCGTTTGACAAAGTGCCCAGGGTACCGCGCTAGACGCATTATTTCCCGCCAGATCGAAAAAGTATGATCCAACCTTCACGGCTTTTGCTTATGACTGCGACGCAGGAAAATACATGCATGGACAAACGATGACGCTGCCTCACATCCCCGCCGCCGTGATCTTCGACATGGACGGGCTGATCTTCGATACGGAAGCTCTCTATCAACAAGCGTTTCTCGCGGCGTCAGGCGCCGCGGGGCTCAATCTGCCGATAACGCTGATCCGGAGCACGATAGGGGTACCCTGGACCAGCAACAGACTTCTGATCCTGGAGCAGATGGGACCGGATTTCCCGGTTGATCAATATGGGGAAGCGGTGATGGCCCATTTCACGGCGCTGGCGGCGAGCGAACTCCAGCTGAAGCCCGGCGTTCTCGAACTCCTCGATGTCCTCGATCAGCTCGAACTGCCGCGAGGCATCGCAACGTCGTCGGCCCACTCTACCGTTCGGAGCCATCTTTCGGCTCATGGTCTGGAAGGCCGTTTCGATGCGGTCATTGCATACGGAGACTACGCGGCAAGCAAACCCATGCCCGATCCGTTCCTGACTGCTGCGAAGAGACTGGGCGTCAATCCCGCCCTGTGCCTCGCGCTGGAAGATTCCTACAATGGCGTTCGCTCGGCCTCGGCGGCCGGAATGATGACCTTCATGGTCCCCGACCTTCTTCACCCAACGCCGGAAATCCAATCCCTCTGCACCGGTATTGTCAGCGACCTCAACGCCGTCTGCGAGCTGATCCTCGCGGCCTCGGCTGACCGTACTGTGGCGTGAAGGGATTGCGGCGGCTTTGGGCGACAGCCGATATTCAGGGTTGGCCGCTTTGCGCCAGAAGCAGCCGTTAATCTGTCCTTAAGCAAATAAACTGGAGCAACCGTTTACAACTCGATGCGATGGTGAGCTACCATACGTTGAGGATGCTTGACCTTGCCAACTGAACTCCCGTTGCAAAACATCGAAAACGGTCGCCGTTCCTCATTCCTATCGGTGGTCCTGCTTTCATGCCTTCTCACATCATGCTCTGATGATCTGGACCGCGAGAATGTGGAGCGACTTGAGGCAGCGGATCTATATGTCTACGGCGAAAATTGCAGAGGACCCTATTGGCGGTTCGAAGATGGCGGACTGTTTTTCCATGAGAATGGAACGGTCCGAGAGATATTAGACAAGCTCGCTTTCATTCCGCGCCCGAATGACGTTTTGGTTGTGCGAGCCCTTTCTTCATCCTCGCTGACGATGGTGCTCACCTTCAGCCCAGACGGTTCAGCCAAATTCACAGATGTCTACTTGGAACCTAAGCCAACCGAAGCACAGTTGACCGAGCTGAACGATAAGTACGGTTTTGCGCAGACCGTTTCATCCATTGTGAAACTCCCCTCAGTCGAACTCTGCACCCGCATGAGATCTGCCGGATCGTTTTAGGCACCGTCACTGACCGCCTTTGCTGCGAAACGTCCGCTTTGGCCGACAGCCGACATTCAGGGTTGGCCGCTTTGCGCCAGAAGCGGTCATACCGGGGCGGTCCGCGAAGGCGGCACGAACAGCAGCCGAGGCGCGGGCGCGTATGTCGTGGGGCTGATCAGCGTGACCGCGCCCAGCGTCGCAAGATCGATTGCCTCCGGGACGGAATCTGTGTTCTCAAGTGAGCATCGACTGCTGAGCGAAGATACCCGCCATCGCGCCTTGCCATGTTGCCGTGGTGACCGAGGGCATGCGATGCACGCGTCGACTGCCCTTCGGGCCAATTCGGCCGTCCAACCTTATCGAGACCATTGTCTATTGTGTCTTGATCGCTGAATGGATTGCTTCGACGGCCTCGGAAAGCTTGTTTGCGTCGTCGTTCGGCTGGCTGTTGGTCTGCACGGTGATCAGAATGCCATCCTTCTCGTACCACACATAAAGAGTGCGATAGCCCAGGGTCATTCCCTGATAGAACCAGGCCGGGCCGCCCGGTATCATGCCCTGCACGAGGCCGAGGGCAAAGCCCTGAGGATGCTCCTCGCCGACCTGCGTGATCGGTTCACCTGTCTTGGTCGAAACCATCGACATCCATTCGGCCTGTTGCTTGGGCGGCACCACACGGCCTTCGAACACGGCGCGCATCCAGCGGGTAACATCGCGCGCGTTGGAGATTGCGCCGCCGGCGGCCTGAGCCCAGGAGGTGCTGTCTTCACGCACGTCGCGACCGATCATCGGCTTGTTCCAACTCTCCTTGCAGTCGGGCGGCTGGTATTCGGCGCAAGCGGTGTTTTCGAAATAGCCGTGCGCCAGCCGGGCGATCACGTCCGGTGGGTAGGCCCCCGGAGAGTAGAAAGTGGAGTGGAGGCCGTGCTGCTGGATCACCAGTTCACGGACAAGCTCCTGATAGGATTTGCCCGTCGCCTTGGCTGCGATCAGGCCGGCGAGAATGTAGTTGGTGTTGGAGTAGTGGTACCCTTCGGTGACCGGCAGGTTGTTGCTGCCGTTGGGATATGCCGCGGCGATCAGTTCTTCCGCGGTCAAGTCGCGTTTCGGCTGCTCTACCCAGCTGCGCGAAATGAATTCGGTCTCGGAATAATTCGGGATACCACTGGTCATATCGAGAAGGCGGCGGATGCTGACGCTGCCCCAGGCGGGATATTGCGGCAACCACTTTCCGACCGTGTCATCGATGGAGAGGAGCCCTTGGGCTTCCAGTTTCAGGATCACTGCGGCGGCGAAAGACTTCGACGTGCTGCCCATGGCGAAGAGGGTATTCTGGTCTACCGGCGGATCGTCATCGGCTCTTCCGGTCTTGCCTGCAAAGGCTTCGATGTTCGGACCTGATGCGCCAAGGCTGACATAGGCGGCGATGCCGGTGACACCCTCGAGTGGTGAGCGTTCCGCGAGCCAGGCGTCCAGCGCTTTCTGTACGCGCTGAGTTTGCGTGGGCGTTTCGCCGGCAAACGCCGCGCCCGTGACAAAAAGGACGATTGCTGCGGCGAGTCCTCGACATCTAGCCAGTTCCATGATCGCGCCGCCCCTCCGGGAAGTTAGCCATTCTTGAAATGAACATGACAGATCGGGAATAAAATACTGGCCTAGCTAGCAAAACGCCATGGGCCGGGATGCTGGCGACCAATAGACACGACAACCGAGGGGCGGTCAATCGGGAGGAATTCTCGACCTCCCGCAGGCAATGACAAATTGAATGTGGCGACGGAGGCCCCGGGTCGATGCGACCATCTATGTCCGCTTGGGGCCGATAGCTGCCATCCATATTCGAGCAACCTTACGCCGATCGCAGACTTGACGTTGGTGCCGAAGGGATGCCCTAACGCTCTTATTAGAGATAGCGGCAGCGGGTAGTCTTATGGTTTGGATTGCGCTCAGTAGCGGATTGCTCATCGCTTATCTTCTCGGATCGATCCCAACGGGATACCTCATGGGAAGGATGCTTCGCGGCATTGACATAAGGGAATACGGGTCGAAATCCACCGGCGCGACAAACGTATTGCGCACCCTGGGTAAAGGGCCAGCTTTCTGTGTGCTTGTCGTAGATGTCCTGAAGGGCGCCGCGGCAATACTCTTCGCCGCCCGCTACTATTCCTGGCTGATCGCGCAGCCATCGTTCACATCATCGCCGGACATTGCCCCCCCAGTATTTAGTGCCTTGGTATACCTGTATTGCTGGCCTAGCGGTGCTGTTTGGCCATGGCCGTTCAATATGGTTGGGGTTCAGGGGCGGAAAGTCTGCTGCAACTGGTCTTGGCGTCTTATTGGCGATCTCTGTTCCTGTGGGGCTTGGCGCAGCGGCTGTATGGATTCTGACGCTCGCGGCCTTCCGTCTCGTTTCATTCAGTTCGATTCTTGCCGCACTAACCGCCATCGTGCTCGTCTTCGGCCTGGAGCACCCGACTCCTTATCGACTGCTCGTAGTTGTTGGCGGGCTTTACGTCGTTGTTCGGCATCAGGCCAACATTCAAAGGCTCGTTGCAGGTACAGAGCCACGGTTGGGACAGGGGAAGTGAATGGGAGGTTGTCCGACCCTACGGCTTGTCCG